>CAYQUO010000039.1:0-2588 GCA_964420835.1 uncultured Anaerolineaceae bacterium | reverse complement strand
CGCCTTTTTCAAACGAACGCCCGGCCCTCCGCCATTCTCGTCGATGAACTGAACCCCGGCGGCTTCAAGCGCTCGACGAACTGCCATATCGTTTGGCGCTGTCATCGTAGTCGTCCCGTCCACAAGCTCGGCACGGCGAATCGTAGCAACACCTACGTTAGACGAGCGAGCCAGATCTTCTGCGCGCCATCGTAGCAACGCCCTAGCCGCGCGAATTTGGGCGCCAGTCAAGGCCGGAGACTTGTTATGGTTGACGTTCTTGATATTATTTGATATGCGTAATATCACTTGATACACCGCTGATAACAATGATTCGCTGGCCCTTGATTGTGCCTCGACTAGGAGAAGTTGAGAATGAGCGCATGGACAGTCGAAAGCCGAAACCGGGGTAGTTTCATTGGCGGCTCGGACGCGCGGATTATCATGGGCGAGGACGAGCGCGCACTTCTTCGGCTCTGGCGTGAGAAGCGCGGTGAGATTGGACCCGAGGATCTCGCCGACGATCTCGTCGTCCAGCTCGGGATGGCGACCGAGGAACTCAACCGGCGTTGGTTCGAGCGCAACACCGACCAGGTCGTCGTCGACATCCAGCGCCGGGTTAAACATCCAGTGCTGACATGGATGGCCGCCACCCTCGACGGCAGGGTGGAGGCGACTGGGGCGGTGTTCGAAACCAAGTTCATGCTGCCCTGGGCATTCTCCGAAGAGGGGGCCGCTCAAAAGCACATGGCCCAATTGCAGCACAATATGTGGGTGACCAACGCCAAACTCTCCGCGCTGTCGATCATTACCGGCGGCGGCAAGTGGATCGAGATCGAGATCACGGCCGACCCGCTCTATCAACATCTCCTGCTTACGGCAGAGAAAAAGTTCTGGCGCTGTGTCGAAAGCGGTGAGCCCCCGCGCCTGTTCGGCGTTGAGCCGTCGCAGCCGCGTATCGCGGCCGTGCGCACGGTGGACATGAGCGCGTCGAATGCCTGGGCGGAGTTCGCTACCATATACCGCGGCACGCGCGGAGCGTTCCTCGAACACGAGCGTGCCAAGGCGGAACTCAAAGGATTGATGCCAGAGGATGCGAAGGAAGTTTTCGGGCACGGCGTGCGCGCCAAACGTTCGAAATCGGGCGCGATCAGCTTCGAGCTGCTCGAGATAGAGGCGGGCCATGCACCGATCCAGTGAGACGATCGGCGCAATCGCAGGCGCACTTGCCAAGGCGCAAGCCGAGCTCACGAATCCCGAGAAGTCGGTAACTGCCACCCTCCCCTCGCTGTCTCCTGGAGAAGGAAACCGAAGTTTCCGCTATGCACCATTGTCCAGCGGGCTCGAGATCGTGCGCAAATGCCTTGGCCGGCATGAGATCGCAGCGTTGCAAACGACCGCGATCGATTACGAAACAGGGCTCATTTGCCTCACGACGGTGCTAGCCCATGCCTCCGGCGAGTGGGTGTCATCGGATTGGCCGGTGTGCCCCATCGCTGAGACGGGCGCGCCCCACCAGATGGGCGCCGCGCTGACTTATGCCCGCCGGTACGCGCTGTTCACCCTCGTTGGTATCGCCGGCGAGGACGATCTAGATACGCCCGGCCTATTGGCACCAAGCGCCGGGTTGAATTCATCCCGTACAGCCTTCCCAAATTTGCAGAGCGCAGCGGGAAGCAACCGAACGGCCGGAACCGGCATATCCCGGACCAAACCGAGCGCTTCGGTCGCTGCAGCGCCGACCTTTGACGCGGGGCAATCGGCTAAGCTACGGGTCTCATTGATCGCCGAGCTCGAGCGTCTCGTTTCCTCGGACGATGCAACCGTGTGGGCGCATCGCAACCTGACCGCCAAGAATAAGCTAATGGCGGCTGACGCGGCCGCGGTCGAAGACGCATTTGCGAAGAAGCTTTCTGAACTCGATCTTGCCCCGACAGGCAATCCCGCCGCCGATAATACCGCTGACCCAACAGAGCTTACCGCCGCGTCGCAGACAGCCCAGGCCCTTCTCGCCTCCGAGAGGAGACCGATCCCGCAGAAAGGAATTCGTCTGCGCGACAAACAACATCTGAAATTTGTTGCAAGCCATCCATGTCTTGTGTGCGGGCGAGCACCAAGCGACGCGCACCATTTGCGTTTCGCTCAGCCCCGCGCCCTCGGTCGACGGGTCAGTGACCAGCTCACCGTGCCGCTCTGTCGTACGCACCACCGTGAGCTTCACCGGCGAGGCGACGAAGCGGCTTGGTGGCAGGCGGTCAAAATCGACCCCATCCCTTTGGCTCTTAATCTCTGGCAAGAGAGGCAATTCGATCGAACGGACATATGACATATAAAGGGTTGCCCGGCCATTTAGTTTTCCGTGGGTAGACGCGCATTTTAGCCCGGATCATGCATGACACGAGGCCGTTTTTCAGGCCTGGCGCGGCGACGCGCTGACATTCCGTCCGACCAGATCGGCATGAGGCCACTCGCTGTGCGACGAGTTCGGGTTGATCCACGATGTCGGTGGCTCGGCGGAGCGCACAGCCCCGCGGCTTAGCCGGACGGCATGAGCGCACCATCGAAATCGTCAGGGCGCGCCTCAAGATCCGCTTGCAAAACCATGCGAC
>CAYQUO010000038.1:0-3544 GCA_964420835.1 uncultured Anaerolineaceae bacterium | reverse complement strand
GGAGTCCTGAGTCCGGAGACGTTTCCGCGTATCCGGGCTTGAGTGTTTCTCTGACTACTGACGACTGACTACTGATGACCAGCAACGAGCAACTCGACCGTCTCAGGACTCCGGACTCCGGACCCCAACCCCTACGCGTCCAGCAACGGCTGTTCGGCGTCGTCGACGGCCGCCTCATGGTGGTGGGTGACGCGGACCAAGGCGGCGCGGTAGCCGTCCATGGCTTTGACCTCCATGATGAGCGGACCGATGGTGACCACATCACCGGTGACGGGGATACGCTCGAGAGCATCGGTGACCAGACCGCCGACCGATTCGGCATCGACCTCCCCGAGCGCCGAACGGGAGAGATCGAGCCGGTCGAGCAGGTCGAGCAAGGAAAGCCGGCCGTCCACGTCGAAGACATCGGGCTGGATCTCATGCAGCGGTTCGTAGCCGGGGTCGAACTCGTCGGAAATCTCGCCGACCAGCTCCTCGATCAGGTCCTCCAGCGTCACGATCCCGGCCAAGCCGCCGTATTCGTCGACCACGATGGCGATGTGGGTGCGCTGCGAGCGTAGGTCCTGCAAGGTGTCGTCGATCGGGCGCGTTTCCGGAACGACGAACGCGGGGCGAACCAGCTCTGCGGCTGGCATCGCGCCGGCATTGGGATTGTCGAAGAGCAGCCGGAAACAATCTTTGATGTGCAGCACGCCAATGATGTCGTCTGGGGTGTCGCGGTAGACGGGCAAGCGTGAGAAACCCGTGCGGAAGAAGATACGCATAGCCTCGTTCAACGACATGTCGCCGGGAATGGTCTCGACATCGACCCGGTGCACCATCACGCTGCGCACCTGGATACCACCAAAGGAGAGCGCCTCCTCCACCAGGTCGGCTTCGCTCTTCTCCACCACGCCTTCGTCGTGCGCGGTTTCGATCATGGCGAGAATCTCGGCCTCGGTCACGCTCGGCATGTTGGACCGCTTGTCGGTGCCGAGCAGCCGCAGGGTGAAATTGGTGACCCCCGTGAGCAGCAGCACAATGGGCCGCATGAGACGGGAAAGAATGTGAATGGGCTTGGCGATCTTGAGAGCGATCGAATCGGCATGGCTGACCGCGAGCGTCTTCGGCACCAGCTCCCCGTACACGATGCTGAAGAACGAAAGCAGAATGGTCACCACCACGAAGGCGATGGCCGCGGCGTTGTTCGCGATGAACCCCACAGGAACGTCGCTCAGCCCATTGTCGACATAGTTGGTCAAGGTAACAGCGCCCACCGCGGCGGCGAAGAACCCCGCTACGGTAATGCCGATCTGCACGGTCGCCAGAAAGCGGCCCGGATTCTCGGCCAGGTCGAGCGCGCGCGCGGCGGACTTGTTTCCCTCTTCGGAGAGTGCTCGCAGGCGCGGTTTGCTGGCGGAGACGAGCGCAAGCTCGGAAGCGGCCAGGAACGCGTTGACGCCGAGGAGCAACACGACGACGAGAAGTTCGACCAACAGGCGCGTCATAGAGAGAGCGTGAGAGCCTTTCGCGGAACCGGGGCGCGGCCACATCGTCCGTGTGGCCGGCCAACATTTTGGGAGCAAATCACCGAGCAGGTGGGCGTCGGCGGAGATTCGCTCGTCCGCGTCAATTCTCCCAGAACCAGGTTTGTATCGACAGGGCTGGACAAGTTGGCAACGGAAATGGAAAATTAGTCATGACTAAACCGCGGCGCCGGTGCGGCGGTTCGCGGTATTCCCTCGTTTGATGCAGTCTGCGCGCAGGCAAACTGCCAGAAAAGATGTTCATGAATCGGGTTCGATTGCGGGGTGTTGCCAGCGGCTGGCGGTTTTCGTTGCTTGCGCTGCTGGCGGTGCTGATTCTGGCGGGATGCGGGCGAATTCCCGAGAAAACGACCCCCGACTTCTCCGACCGAACGATCAACGTGGTCACGACCACGGGGATGGTGGGCGATATCGTGAAGGAGGTTGGGGGAGACCGCCTGAACGTGACGACGCTGATGGGCCCAGGCGTCGATCCCCATCTCTACAAGGCGAGCGAAGGTGACGTAGAGCGACTGGACGAAGCCGATATCGTCTTCTATTCCGGCTTGCATCTGGAAGCGAAGTTGGCGGAAGTCTTCGAAAAGATGGGGGACAGTATCGTGACGGTACCCGTCACCGACCTGATTCCGCGCAGCGAGCTGCATGTGGTTGGGTCTGGGGCATCGACCTATGACCCGCATGTCTGGTTCGATGTCTCGATGTGGTCGGATGCTGTCGAGTCGGTGCGGCGCACGCTGGTCGAGGTCGATCCCACCCACGCGGCTGAGTACGACGAGCGGGCCCAGGCCTATCAGGAAAAGCTGACCGCGCTGGACGAATACGTGCGCGCCGAAGCGAACACGATTCCAGAGGACAAACGGGTGTTGATTACCGCGCACGATGCGTTCGGCTATTTCGCGGCGGCCTATGGGTTCGAGGTGCTGGGTTTGCAGGGCGTCAGCACCGCGACCGAGGCAGGCGCGGGCGATGTGCAGTCGCTGGCCAACTTCATCGTGGAGAACCAGATTCCGGCAGTCTTTGTGGAAAGCTCAGTTTCCCCGCGCACAGTGCGCGCCCTGCAGGAAGCGGTGCGCGCGCAGGGTTACGACGTGCAGATTGGCGGATCGCTCTATTCGGACGCCATGGGCGATCCAGGCACCCCGGACGGAACCTATATCGGCATGGTGCGGCACAACATCGACACCATTGCGCACGCACTCAGGCAGGATGGAGCAGCGGAATCATGAGCGAGCAACGACCGGCTATCGATGTGGCCGACATGACCGCGGTCTATCACGAGCATCCGGTGCTGTGGGACGTCGATCTGCAGGTGCCCGCCGGAGTGTTGATGGCGATCGTGGGACCGAACGGCGCGGGCAAGACTACGCTGATCAAGTGCATTCTCGGATTGATCAAGCCCGTGGCGGGGAGCGTGCAGATTCAGGGGAAGCCATACAAGGAACAACGAGAAAAAGTCGCCTATGTGCCGCAACGCGGCAGCGTCGATTGGGACTTTCCGACCAATGTGCTGGATGTCGTCGAAATGGGACGCTATGGCGCGCTTGGCTGGCTGAAGCGGCCGGGCAAGCGAGAGCGCGACGCGGCGTTGCAGGCACTGGAAAAGGTCGGCATGGCGAGCTTCGCCACGCGGCAGATCAGCCAGCTCTCGGGCGGCCAGCAGCAGCGCGTTTTCCTGGCACGGGCATTGGCGCAGGACGCCGATATCTACCTGATGGACGAACCGTTCCAGGGGGTGGACGCCACCACCGAGCGAGCGATCATCGAGCTCTTGCGCGAGCTGCGGGCGGCGGGAAAGACCGTGGTGGCGGTGCATCATGATTTGCAGACCGTGCCGGAGTACTTCGATTGGGTCACCTTGCTCAATGTTCGCAAGATCGCAAGCGGTCCAGTGGACGATGTCTTCACCGACGAGAATCTGCGGGCCACGTACGGCGGCGTGGTGGCCTTCGTCAATCTCAACGGAAACGGCAATGGGCACACCCACGATCCGCTGGGGCTTGAAGACGATTCGGCGGCCT
>CAYQUO010000037.1:0-5510 GCA_964420835.1 uncultured Anaerolineaceae bacterium | reverse complement strand
CCCGGCCCAATTCACGACGCTGACGCACGAACTGGCTCACCTCACACTCGGTCACCTTGGGCCAGACAAAAAGCTGAACATCCCGCAGCGCCCCCGGCTGACGCACGCCCAACAAGAGCTGGAGGCGGAATCGGTTGCGTACCTGGTTTGCGAGCGCAACGGCGTGCAGGCCAAATCTCAAACCTACCTGTCGAACTTTGTTGGCAGGAGCACGACGACAGACGGCCTGGATGTCTATCAAATCATGCGTGCGGCCGGGGCCGTTGAAATCCTGCTCGGCCTGGGGACGCACACACGATTCGATATGCCCAGCGAGATGAAACAAATCCAGGGGGACAAGCAGGCCAGCTTGTTCCGCACGCACAGCTGATGAAGAAACAGTCCTTGCCACCGTGCACGTTGTCGCCAGTCCTGCTTTTACGCGCTTCTTTGCACGCGCAAAAATTTTCCCAAAGGATCAGGGAAGTATGGTTACCGCTTCATCGTCAGAATCGCTGCGAACCCGCGCCGTTGCTGGCTTTGCAGTGGTTTCCGCGCTTGGCAATTTGCGCACCAGTTCTGTCGTGATGGCATCCTGAATAGCGGCCTCGCGCGCATCGCTTCCAGCCAGCACCGGGAATTTCTCTCTTTGAATCAACGGGCGTGCCAGCCGCTCGGCCAATGGGTCTTTGCCGCTCCACTGATTGACCTGCACCGTCAACGCCGTAGGCGCACTGGCGGATGCCTTGCCCACCAGGTATTGAGCCAGCCAAGCGCGCGCCTGAGCGTCGCCGCCTTTAGCCAATTGCAGCGCCCCCGCCACCACGTCGCGCCAATCGTCCAAGGTCACGGTATCCAGCAGCGCGGCCATGTAATCGCCCTCGGTGCGCCGGTTGGTGCCCATGCCCCGGATCAGCCCTTGCTTTGCTTTTGTCATCGTCGTTTTCCTTTCCTGCTTCTCGATCAAGTCTTATGTCAAACATCATTTGTCAGATAGAGCACTCAGCCAGGTAGGCAACCCACAGTTCAGCCCCCACGGTGCAGCGCACGCCATAGCCACGGCCTGCACACTGGCATGCAGTGCATTCGGCATGGTGGGCCAGGTATGCGCGGTCAGACTCCCGCCATGGCGCAGCAGGCCAACGGTCGGGACTGCTGGCCTGGGGCTGTGCAGTTGCAGGTGGTGGTGGTTCCGGCTCGGCCACGAATGGCGGTGCCGTCGCTGGCAGGGCAGCCGCCGCATAGCCTGGGCAGCGCTGCGCCTGCATGACCATGGTGCGCGCCAGGCTCGCATCGACAGCACGACCAGCTACACCAGCCGATTGCCAGTTGCCACAGCGCCAGGGCCCACTGGTTTGCAGGTGCCGACACTCCATGCAGGCGTGCATGCTGTCGCCCTCACGATCACACTGCACCAGCGTTTCGGCCAGCCGCTCGGCTTCGGTGTCGCTGGCGCCACGCCGCACGAACAGCGCCGCGCGCCGGTTGAACAGCGCTATCTCGCTGGTGTTCCAGGCGCTGCTGTGCGGCCAGCAATAGCTGTCGGGGTCGAGGGCTGCATCGTTCGCGGCCTGCTGCGACTCTTGCGACTCTGCGACTTTTGTCCCTGCCTGCACCTCGAAAGTCGCAGAAGTCGCAGAAGTCGCAGAAGTCGCAGGGGGGTAAGAGCGCGCCAGCAGGGTTTGAGGGTCAAACCACATGGTGATGCACCTCCCACGCCTTGCGCGCCTTCACGCCGTCAATCTCCGTCCCTGCCGGACATACGGTGATGTACCCGGCCTCGACAAGCTGCTCTATCGCCGCCATCAGTCGCGCCTTGTTGCGCAGTTGCGCAGGGCCAGCGTTGAGAACATCGCGGGTTCGGAATTTGCGCATGCCTCGCGCGTGTAGCCAGTTCGACAGCGCCTCGGCATCCTGCACAGACTGCGGTACAGCAGCTGCGCCACGAATGCGCAGCGCCTCGGCCAGATACCACTGGATCAGCACGAGGGCGCGCGCCAGGTGGTCAGCAGTAATTTCGCTGGTGCCCATGCCGCCCTCAATTGCAGCCAGTACGCCAGCAATGCGGCAGGCGTTTTCTACCGCCTTCGCGGTGCGGTCGCGCAGCTCGCTCAGGTCGTTCCCGGTCGCCATCAATGTTTCGAACTGGTTGCCCGCTTGCAGCGCCAATTGACCGGCCTCAGCCGACAGCGGCAGTTCCAGGGGATCAAGTTCTTGCGGGTTTTTCTCCGACGTGCGCGGCTCAGTCTCCAGCAGGCCAGACAGCACGGCAAACATCCGTTTGAGCTCGGGTCGTGCCCCTGCCCACTCGAATGCATCAGCGTGCCGCGTGCCGATAGTGGACGCGGGCCACGCCACCAGACAGCGCGCCAGCAGCCCCTGTCCATTGGCCAGCCGGTCGGACAAGAGTTTGACCATCACGTCCCCTTGCGCCAGCTGGTGCAAGGCCATGCGCCGCCCGTACAGGATGCCCACGCCATCGCCAGCACGAACGCGGTCAAAAGGTGCGCCGTCCCACATCTTTGACCAGCGCGTGATGGTCTTGAGGAAGTTGTCGCCGTTCAGCGCATGCCCACCAATGAGTAGCCCGCCTTCGTCGCTGAAAAGCGCCACGCTCGGCTGCGCCATAGCCAGCAGCTTGTAGAGCCCTTCAGCCGTCGGGTCGGTCACAAACCGCAATGGCGCAATGGGTGCAACAGGCTTGTCTCCGACGGCTGCAACCGCATCGCGTATCTGCTCGGCGGTGGCCGTGCCTTTCTTGCCCTGGGTGGCAGCGGTGCGCGCCACCTCGGTGGCCTTGCTCCATGCAGCCATATCCGCTTCATGCCGTTCCATATCCTCCTGATAGGCGGCCATGGCGGTTTTTTCATGGGCCTTTGCCGCTCCGAGAACTACATCATCAACCGCGCTCTTGCGCTCGCCAGACTCGCCCACGGTCAGCAGGAAGAGCGATAGCGGCTTGCGCTGTCCCCATGGCAGTTGCACATCAAAATGCGCTTGCGCGGCCAGACTGGCAGCGGCCAGCACAGACTGGCAGCACAGCGCCATTGGTGCTTTGACCACTTCGTGAAGAGCTCGCGCAGCGCCACCCAGCACGGCGCCCAGCGCATCAACGGGGTACGCCTCGCCAGGTGGCAGTGGCGCGCGCAGCGGCTCGGGTGCGGTGGTGGCCGGGTCTATGTCGATACCGTGGGCCACGTCCTCCAATGGCGGAAACACGGGATCATCCAACACGGCCACAGTCGCATCAAAACACGCCTTCACAGCCGCCGATCCTGCCCGCTGGTGCAGGTCGTTGAAGTCGGTGTCCTTGTCGCCGCGCTGTTTTCCAAAGTCAGGCTTTATCAGGTACCCGCCCACGGCTTGGGCAGCTTCGCGCGCCTTGCTCATACCCGGATTGCCGTCGGTTTTCCAATCATCGTCAGCAGCGAGGATCAGGCGCAGGGCCGGGTATTTGGCATGCAGCGCCTGAGCGGCTTCCAACAGGTTGCCCGCGTTCATCGCGCATGCAACCGCGTGCCCGGTCGCCTCATGAATGGATGCGCCAGTAGCCACGCCCTCGGCTATCACCAGCACGCCATTGGGCTTGCCGATCCCGAAGTAACAGCCCTTGATGCGCCCGCCTGGTTGAAAGCGCTTGTCGCCCTCAGGGCCAATGGCTTGCAGACTGTGCAGCGTGCCCGTGGTGTCGCGCAAAGGGATCAGCAGCGCCTCGCCCTCAACCCTTGCACCATGGAGCTGTATGCCCTTGCGCGCCAGGTAGGGATGATCTACTGGTGCCGGTGTTGCTGCTTCCCAGCGTGTTGCCGCCGCTATGGCTGCATCCTGCTGGCGCTGCGCGGTGTCGGCTTCGCGCTGCTGGGCAATGGCCTGCATGCGCCGCTGGTGGGCGCTGCGCTCGGCCTGGGTCATGACCTTGAAGTCCTTGCTGCACCAGGTCGATTGCATGCCGCTGCGCCAGTCACCAAAAGCCCCGGCGGGCATGTCACCATCATCGTGAAGGACGTACCAGCCCGATTGATCCGCGCGCTTGCCGTTGCTGCTGAATCGGTGCAACGCGCCGTCGCCGTGGATCACGTCGGGCACGGGCAATCCAGCGCCTGCCATGGCTTGTTGGAATTGCTCGATTGCGCTCACAGCCGTCCCCCAATCTGCGCCAGAAAGCGCCCTACGTCGTGCAAGGTGGGCAGGTAGCGCACCAGCCCCCAGCGCTCGGCCCAATAGAGGCCGGTGCCATCCGGTGCCGTGACGTGGTGCAGGCGGTGTCCCTGCTGGGCGAATGCGGCTTGCAGGGCGGTAAAATCAGCGTTGTCCGTTTTTTGAATAGCGCCTTTGGAGCCCGCCAGCTCCAGGGCGTTTTTGTTTTGGGACTGGGTCATATCCGCCCCCTCAAACCGTCGCCAGTTGATCTACCCGCTTGGCATGCAGGCGGCTCACCAGCTCGCGGATTTCATCGTCTGTCTGCCCCGCGATGCGCGCCCGGACAATGGCCTTGACCTCGTAGTCAGGCCACGCCTTGGCACGCTGGCCGATGGCTACGGGTTTCGTCCAAAGTCCGTCCCGAATGTCGTTGTAAACGCTGGTGCTGCTGCGGTATCCCGCCTCGCCTTTGCAGGCGTCGATTCTCCAAAGTGCCATTGCTGCCCATCCTTTCACGGCATTGGTTGCCGGTGTTGCGATGGGTGGCAGTTTTCCGAGTCTCAGCCTTGTTGTGTTACGGCAAGCCGCTAGCCGTTACGACTGGCCGTCACACGTTACGGCTAGCGGCCACGCGTAAACGGCACAAACCCCCTTGCGGCCCTCGGCGCAGATGGTTTGCTGGTGGCGCGTAGCGTGTCGTAGATAAGCCGCTCAGGGTCTTTAGAGATTCCCGCAAGATGCTTCGGTATTAGTTTTACGAGTTCTCGCGCGATACCTTTGTGTGACCCTCGTTTCGTTGTCGCCTCTTGAACGGCCCACTCCTTCAGTTCGCGAACGGGCGCATGTCGTTTGGTCGCTCCTTTCCGCCCCGCCTTGGTCACAAGCGCTTTGCCCCCAGCCCTCAAGCTCTCCTCAATGACTTTTGGCAATGCGCCGACTGTCGCCAGCAGTTTGCGCTTGTGCTCCGCGCTTTGCTGCTCCAGCAGTTCACAAAGCTCTGTACGTATTTTGATGACCCCTTCGAGCTGACGACAGTTGTTCTCATAGCTCCGGCACAAAAGGTTGTACGACGCGAGATTCCGGGCCAAAAGGTCTACCAATTCGTCGCGCGTCATTCCGCTAGCCTCGATGTCGGCCTTGTGGCGCATCCTTAGCGCCTCAAATTCTGGGTCGTCGGCTTCTCTCTTTGTCATGGCAGCCCCTGTCTCGCACCCCTGAAAAGGTCGCCAGCGCCGCCGGGTCAGGGTGTCCCGGTTGTCCCCCGTCGGGTAAGGCGTGGCGTCAAACTGGTTTTGTAGGTTTTGTAGCGTGCCCCTTGGGGGGGTTTCAGAATTTCATGCCCGCTTGAACTGCACCACGTCAGCCCCGGCGGCCAGCTTGTCCAGGTAGTC
>CAYQUO010000036.1:0-7238 GCA_964420835.1 uncultured Anaerolineaceae bacterium | reverse complement strand
ACTAGCGGTGTGTTACACGTAAGCTGCGCGTTTCGTCATGCCGCCGCCTCGGCGGCTGGTCATGACATCAGAGCGCGACGAGGGCGCGGCGAATGGCGCCCAGACGGAAGGGCAAGCGGCGCCAGCGATCCCCATGATCGGCGCTGTGCCAGACCTCCCCATTGCCGAGACCCGCATAGACATGCCCCGGCTCAGTGGGCTCGGTGATCAGCGCATAGGGCATGGCATCGAGAGGCTGGGGTAGGCCGCCACCGAGGCGCTGCCATCTCGCCCCATCATGGCGGAAGATGCCCGCCTGGGCGTTGTTCTCGCTGTGCGCCTTGGTCGCGCCGGGGGAGGCAGAGAGATACCATACCTCC
This sequence comes from uncultured Anaerolineaceae bacterium, assembly GCA_964420835.1. GTDB lineage: Bacteria > Chloroflexota > Anaerolineae > Anaerolineales > Anaerolineaceae > CAYQUO01. The sequence continues at coordinate 6,879 of CAYQUO010000036.1, read as the reverse complement.
GGGCGCTCGCCATCGGCAGCGACTGCCCAGCCATAGGTGCGGTCCAGACCTTCTGGCGTCCGGAGCCAGGTCCGCCCGCCGTCACGACTGAAGGCGTGACCACCCCCTGTTCCGCCGCCCTCATAGAGCCAGTCGCCGCGCCTCGCGTTGAAAACCAGCGAGTGGCAGTCGCGCAAGGCGCCCCGACGGTGGCCGAGCCAGGTTTGGCCGCCGTCCAGGCTCAAGACCGTCGCGCCGAATTCGATGCCGACGGCGATACGATGGGGATCCGTGGGCGAGAGGGCTATCGCCTGAACATAGCCGATGAAGGGCTTCTCGGCCGGTGAGAACCACAGCCGCCGCCCCGGTATCCGCCGGAACGACGGCATCTCACGCCATGTCCCGCCCCCATCTGCCGACTGGAACAGGCGGGCAGGCTTCGTCCCGGCCAGAACAACCCCCGGCTGGGTGGGGCTGACGGCCAACGCCTTGACGATCTGCCCGGCGAGGCCGACTGGGCGCCACGTGATCCCCGCGTCATCCGAGCGCAGCACCCCCGCGCCCTGTGTACCGGCATACACCGTCTGACGGTTCAGCGGGTCGCCCGCCAGACAGGCAACGGCCTGGTCAGTAACAGGACACGTGACCTGCCACTCGCCTGACTCCAGCATGGCGGCTCTGGCAATACCATCGCCGGTCGTGGCGACGAATACCTTGCTGGGCATAGGCGCAAGCCTCTTTCTCAAGGCGCTAGCTCGGCGGTGTGCTCGGCCAGGTGGTGGGCGGGTGTCCGGAACAACTGGGCGACGGTATGGCGCCCCTCCCCGTAGAAGTTAGCGCCGAGGTTCCAATCACTGTCCGGTACTGTCTCTAGCGCCTTGAGCGTGGCATCCATCGCGGCGTCGTAGCGCCGCCGCACCGAGTCAGGGGTGCTGTTGCGCGCCAATAGGCGCATGTACCAGTAGCTCAGCGGGTCGCGCAGTCGCCTGGGCATGTTGAACATCCCCTTGCCGCGCCGCGCGCTCTCAACTTCTTGGGGCAGGTACTCCACGGACCACGTCAGGTGCGTGAACACCTCGGCCACGGTCCAGGCGCTGCCTGGATACTTCTGCCGCCATTGAGCGCCCGAAACGGCCGCCAGGCGGTCGTGGAACGCCCGCCGTGTCGCTTCAAGCTCCGCCCGCAACGCCTCGCGATCCACAACAGCCTCGGCTTGAACGGCATATACCAATGTATCGGTCACGGCTTTACCTCCTTGTCGCGCGACGAACTCAGTGGCTCGGTTAAGTTTGAGCCGACGCCGAACGCAGCAGACTCTTGGCGGCCGCCGCATAGGTCTCGACGTTAAGCTCAGGGTCGAGGGCCATCTGCAATTCCAGCCCGTAATACAGTGATAGCACGAGCTGGCTGACGGCGTGTGGGTCGAGGGACTTGTCGATCTGGTCGGCCGCTTGTGCCTTAGCAACGATCTGCGTCAGGGTCTCGCGGTAGCTGTCCACGACACGCTCGACCGTCGCCCGCACGCTGGGGTTCACCAACGCCTCGCCCCAGCCCTGCACGTTGACGCGCCCTGCCCCCAGGGTGGCCGCCCCCTGGAGCCCGTGGAAGAAGAAATCGATCAGATCATGGAGGGCTTGCATCGGATCGGCGCTGGCAATGGCCGCGGCCAACAGCTCGCGGCTGCGCTCGTAGTCGAACTCGAAGCTGGCCTGGATAATCTCATCTTTGCTGGCGAAGTAATGGTAGACGGCGCCCGGGCTGAGCTTCGCCTCTTCGTAGATGTCGCGCATCGTCGTCTGGTGGAAACCCTTGCGGGCGAAGCATTGGTAGGCGGCGTCGATGATCTGGCGTCGCCGCGCCGCGCTGTATTCCTGGCTTACTTTAGGCATCAATTATCCTTAAATAAATCGAACGATTGGTTTATATTATAGCACAGCTGATGCGCTCTGTCAATAGCACAAGCGTTTGGCGGCATTCGGCTCCGTAGCGACGGCAGGAAGAGCGAGGCTTACGGGTGTGCGAGGGGGATGTCGAGCTGGCCGAGGTTCTGGAACTGGCCGGCGTCGTCCTGGGCGTACAGCCCGACGCTGACGAGGCGCGCCGTCTTGCCGTCGGGGACGGGGATGGCGTAGTCGTCGCGGACGATCTCCTTCGAGCGCCAGCGCGACGTCGGGTACCAGCCGTAGACGGGCGCGACGCGGTCGGCCTGGGCGATGATGGCGTCCGGGCCGTCGATGCGGTCGCGGTCCGAGAGGTGGACGAACACGCTGTAGTCGCGGCGCGGGCGCTCCTGGGCCTGCCAGTAGAGGGTTAGGCGCCACGAGCGCCCGTCGTCGCGCGGCGTCACCTGCCAGGCCAGCAGGCTGATGGGGCCCATGGCGATGGGCGTCTGGCCCGGCGGCACGTCGGCGTCGTCCAGGACCGGCTGGTCGGAGACGCGTACCAACTCGTCCGAGTAGCCACTGAGGTAGGCGCGCCCCAGCCGCTCGTTCCACCACTTGAGGGGCAGCGTGTAGAAGGTCGGGCTGATGACGTACAGCGGCCGTCCGCTCGCCAGCAACGCCTTGAGGTCGGCGCGGTGGTCGACCAGGGTGAGCGGCGGCAGGGCCCCTGTCGCCTCGCCGTAGCCAACGGCAAAGAGGTCGCGCCCCCACGTCGTCATCAGAATCGGGTCCGGCGGCTGCAAGCCGGAGTGGGCGACAGCCTCGATGCGCTGGCGGCTGTACGGGTCGGCGGTGATGCTGCGCACCCACAGGCCGTTCTGGGTGACCAGGGCAACGGAGGCCGCCACCAGGCCCGCCCCCGCTAGCCCCAGCCCAACGCGGCCCCGCTCGGCTAACCCTTCGGCGGCCAGCCCAACGCCCATGACCAACGCTACCAGCGCGGGCAGCAGGGCGGCAGGCAAGAACACCGCCCGCGTGTAGACAGCGACGAAGACAAGGTTCGCCCCCAGCAGCGTCAGCCAGGCGAGCGCGGCCCAGAAGCGTTCGCCCCTGTCATGCCATCGGTCTCCCCACACCCTCCCCAGTAACCCTACCATCCCCACCAGCGCCAGCGGCCAGCCCAGCGTGTCCAGTGTCGCGCGGGCGATGTCCAGGCCCGCCGGGCGACGGGCGCCACTCTCGGCCAGTAGGGGCTGGTACTCGCGCGCGGTGACAATGGCCCAGAAGCCGTCCCACGTCCCCGGCTGGCCGTACAGCCACGTCGCGCCGCTCCAGGCGCGCCAGGGCAGATAGAGGTAGACGGCGAAGGGGAGGGCGAAGGCGAGCGCGGCCCAGACCAGCCGAGCCGGGCGGGCGCGCAGGGCGGAGAGGGCCAGCGGGGCGACGTAGACGGCGAGGGCGGGCGCGGCCAGGACGGCCAGGCGGTGGTGCCCAACGGCCAGCCCCATGACGAAGGCTAGGGGGTACAGCCAGCGCGGCTGACCGCTGCGCCACCACTGGGAGGCCGCCAGGAAGGCCAGCACAAGGAGAGCCACGAGCAGGGCGTACACCTCGGCGACGACGGCGTGGATCCAGACGGGACGCAGCGCGGCCATCAACAGCGCTGTGGCAGCCGCCAGCCAGGGGCGGACACCCAGCCGCTGGAGCAGAAGGTAGACGCCGAGCAACGCGACCAGCGCCCACAGCGTCGAGAAGGCCGACGCAGCGGCGGCCGGTGGCGCGCCGACGAGCCGCCCGGCCGAGGTGAAGGCCGCGCCGAGCAGCGAGTAGAGGGGGTAGCCGGTCGGGTGGGCCGTCCCCCACTGAGTCAGAACGTTCTGGAACTCGGCCGTGTCGTTGACATACTCGTCGTTGCTGCCGTTGATGTCGCGCTGGAGAGTCGCCAGGTAGAGAAGGGCCAGCGCCGCTGCGAGCAGCACGGCGGGCAGGCGAGCGCGTGCGCGCAACAGCGGCGCGGGGAAGTGCGTGGTGTTCACAAGACGGCTATTGTAGCGCCATCGCCACGGAACGCCAAGCCACAGCCTCCCCTCTAATCAGCCGCCGGGATGACCAGCCACAGGATCAGGTACGGGACGAGGCCGGGCAGGCCGCCGGGCAACAGCAGGAACAGGAAGATGATGCGGAAAATCCACGGGCTGAGGCCAAAGAACTCACCCAATCCGCCACACACCCCGCCGATGATGCGGTCACGTCGTGACCGGCGCAACTTGTTCTGGGTCGCCATATTCTGTTTCCTCCTTACATACCTTGCCTGATTACACTACGCAGCCTGGGGCGGGAAGTTGTAGCCTGAGGGATGGTTAGGTCGCGGCTAGCCACAGCGAGCGAGCGACTAGCCGTTGGAATAGGCAACGAATTTGGCTTTCTAGCCCATTTATGACGCAAAGCAGCATATTTGGGTGGTCATTTTTGGTGGATTTAGTTGTATACTGGGAGCAGAGAGCGCGGCCTGTGCTCGCGAATTGTCATTCCTATTTTGACCCTGAGGAGGTCTAGCAATGGCTAAAGCAACCAATGGTAACAAGAGTCGCTGGTCGGCCGGCGTGACCCCGTACGCGGAAATGGGGTACTACAACGCCGACTACACCCCGAAGGACACTGACATTCTGTGCGCGTTCCGCATCACGCCTCAGGAGGGCATCGAACCCATCGAAGCGGGAGCCGCGGTCGCCGGCGAGTCGTCGACGGCGACATGGACCGTGGTCTGGACCGACCGCTTAACCGCCTATGAGCACTACCAGGCCAAGTGCTATCAGGTCGTCCCCGTCCCGGGCACCGACCAACACATCGCCTATATTGCCTATGACCTGGACCTGTTCGAGGAAGGCTCGATTGCCAATCTGACGTCGTCCATCATCGGTAACGTCTTCGGCTTCAAAGCCCTGAAGGCGCTGCGGTTGGAGGACATGCGCATCCCGCCCCACTACACCAAGACGTTCCAGGGGCCGCCCCACGGCATCGTCATGGAGCGCGAGTACCTCAACAAGTACGGCCGGCCGCTGCTGGGTGCGACGGTCAAGCCCAAGTTGGGCCTGTCGGCACGCAACTACGGGCGCGTCGTCTACGAGGCGCTGCGCGGTGGGCTGGACTTCACCAAGGACGACGAGAATATCAACAGCCAGCCCTTCATGCGCTGGCGCGACCGCTTCCTGTTCTGTATGGAGGGCGTCAACAAGGCCCAGGCCGAGACGGGCGAGATCAAGGGCCATTACATGAACGTCACGGCCGCCACGATGGAGGACATGTACGAGCGCGCCGAGTTTGCCAAGGAGATCGGCAGCGTCATCATCATGATCGACCTGACCATCGGCTACACCGCCATCCAGTCGATGGCGAAGTGGGCGCGCAAGAACGGCCTGATTCTCCACCTGCACCGCGCGGGCCACAGCACCTACACCCGCCAGAAGAGCCACGGCGTCAGCTTCCGCGTCATCTCCAAGTGGATGCGCCTGGCCGGCGTTGACCACATCCACGCCGGTACCGTCGTCGGCAAGCTGGAAGGCGACCCCAACAACGTGCGCGGCTACTACGCGACGCTGCGCGAGGATAAGCTCGAAGCCAACCCGATGCTCGGCCTATACTTCGAGCAGGACTGGGCGTCGATGCCGGGCACCATGCCCGTCGCGTCAGGCGGTATCCACGCCGGGCAGATGCACCAGTTGCTAAACCTGCTGGGTGAGGACTGCGTCCTCCAGTTCGGTGGCGGCACTATCGGCCACCCCGACGGCATTGCCGAGGGCGCGGCGGCCAACCGCATTGCCGTCGAAGCCATGATCCAGGCGCGCAACGAGGGGCGCGACTACGTGAACGAGGGGCCGGATATCCTGGCCCGCGCCGCCCGCTGGTCGCCCTCGCTCCAGAAGGCGCTCGAGGTCTGGAAAGACATTACCTTCAACTTTGAGTCGACCGATACCCCGGACGTCGTCGTGACGCCGTCGTTCTAAGAGGAGATGACTATGCGCCTCACCCAGGGGACGTTTTCCTACCTGCCTGACCTGACTGACGACCAGATCAAGGCCCAGGTCCAGTATTGCCTGGAGAATGACTGGCCGGTGTCCGTCGAGTACACCGACGACCCGCACCCTCGCAACGTGTACTGGGACATGTGGGGCATGCCCATGTTCGAGCTGCGCGACGCGGCCGGGGTGATGAATGAGATCAACGCCTGCCGCGCGGCCTTCCCGAACCACTACATCCGCGTCAACGGCTACGACCGACGCCTGGGCCGCCAGACCACCGCCCTCAGCTTTATCGTCAACCGCCCCAAGGAGGAGCCGGGCTTCTACCTCGAACGGCAGGAAGTGGCGGACCGCCAGGTGCGCTATACGCTGCGCCCGTACGCGGCGGACAAGCCGTCGGGGAGCCGGTACGAGTAATATGGACCAGGTAGCGACCGCCGACACGGCGATAGATCTGGATGTCGTCTATCGCGAGTCGAATGTACAGGACATCCTGGACGAGCTAGACCGGGATCTGGTGGGGCTGAAGCCGGTCAAGACGCGCATCCGCGAGATCGCCGCGCTGCTGCTGGTGGCCCGCCTGCGCGAGCAGATGGGCTTCAGCACCGAGCCGCCCGCGCTCCACATGTGCTTTACCGGCAAGCCCGGCACCGGCAAGACGACCGTTGCCATGCGCATGGCGAAGATTCTGCACCATCTGGGCTATGTGCGGCGCGGCCACCTGGTCGTGGCGACGCGCGACGACCTGGTGGGGCAGTATGTTGGGCACACCGCGCCCAAGACAAAGGAAGTGTTGAAGAAGGCGATGGGTGGCGTGCTGTTCATCGATGAGGCGTACTACCTGTATCGCCCGGAGAACGAGCGCGACTACGGCCAGGAAGCCATCGAGATGCTGTTGCAGGTGATGGAGAACCAGCGCGAGGACCTGGTGGTGATTCTGGCGGGCTACAAGGACCGCATGGACACCTTCTTCCAGTCCAACCCCGGCTTCCACTCGC
>CAYQUO010000035.1:1672-7547 GCA_964420835.1 uncultured Anaerolineaceae bacterium | reverse complement strand
AGGTCATCGCCAAGGAGCGGCGCGGCGACTACCTGGGCAAGACCATCCAGACCATTCCCCACATCACCAACGAGATCAAGCGCCGCATTGTGATGGCCGCCCGCGCCAACGAGCTCGACGTGCTGATTGTCGAGATCGGCGGCACGGTGGGCGACATCGAGAGCCTGCCCTTCCTGGAAGCTATCCGCCAGATGCGCAAGGACGTAGGCCGCGACAACGTCCTGTATGTCCACGTCACGCTCCTGCCGCACATCGGCGCGACGGGGGAACTCAAGACCAAGCCGACGCAGCACAGCGTCAAGGAGCTACGCGGCATCGGCATCCAGCCCGACGTCATCCTGGCCCGCTCGGACTTCCCGTTCGCGCCCGACGTGCGCGCCAAGATCGCCCTGTTCACCGACGTTGACGCCGAGGCGGTCATTCCGCTGGTGACGGCGGACACGATTTACGCGGTGCCGCTGATGCTGGAAGAGGCGGGCCTGGGCGACCTGCTGGTGCGGATGCTGGACCTGGCGGCGCGCGGGCCGGACCTGGCGGAGTGGCGCGGTCTTGTGGACCGCATCCGCGCACCCAAGCCCGCCGTGACCATTGCCGTCGTCGGCAAGTACGTCGAGTTGCACGACGCCTACCTGAGCGTCAAGGAGGCGCTGCATCACGCGGGCGTGGCGCAGGGGGTGGACGTCCAGATCGACTGGGTGGACAGCGAGGAGTTGGAAGGCGCCAACGTGGCGGAGCGGCTGCGCGGCGCGCAGGGCATCCTGGTGCCGGGCGGCTTTGGGCACCGGGGCATCGAGGGCAAGATCGCGGCGGCGCGCTACGCCCGCGTGAACGGCATCCCGTACTTCGGCCTGTGCCTGGGGATGCAGATTATGGTCATCGAACTAGCCCGCCATGCGTTGGGCAACGAGACGGCCAACAGCACCGAGTTCCACCCGACGACGAAGCATCCGGTCATCGACCTGCTGCCCGAGCAGCGTAGCATCACCGAGATGGGCGGCACGATGCGGCTGGGCGCGGAGACGAGCCTGGTTGTGCCGGGGACGCGGGCGTGGGCGGCCTACGGCTGCGACCGCATCTCGGAGCGACGCCGCCACCGCTTCGAGGTCAACAACCACTACCTGCCCGCGCTCCAGGCGGCGGGGCTGGTGGTGAGCGGGACGAGCGCCGACGGGGCGCTGGTGGATATCTCAGAGTTGGCGAACCACCCCTGGATGCTGGGCACCCAGTACCACCCGGAGTTCAAGTCGCGCCCCAATCGGCCCCACCCCTTGTTCCTGGCCTTTATGGGCGCGGTGAAGGAGCACCTCACCTCGACCGACGGCCACGTCGAGCCGGTGGTCGAGGAAGCGGTGGTCTAGAGACGCTGGCAAACGCGGTGTTTGTGCCGACGCCTACGACTGTCATGCCGAGAATGCCATGTCCAGAACGACATGCGCTGACGCGAGAACCGCTACGACGGTCATGCCGAACGAAGTGAGGCATCTGCTCTGCCTGCGTTTCCAGAGCAGACCCCTCACTTCGTTCGGGGTGACCGTCGTAGGTGTTGCATAAAGTAACCGGCCCGACTGTCTTGCGCAGTCGGGCCGCTCCCGCTTCTTGTGCTACCCTCAGTTCTTCTCCCCGCGTGTCAATTGAGCCTGCATCATGGCCCCGGTCTCGGCGGCGGCCGCGTCATCGCTCACCGCGAGCGCCTGGGCGACGGCCGCCTGGTCGTGGAGGCTGCGATTCTGGCTGAGCTTGGCCTTGCCTTCGAGGCGGGTGACCCGCATGGTGAAGCCGACGATGCCCTGCATCATGCCGGTGCGGAACCGTTCCGAGAGATCATCCCACTGCGCCAGGTAGGCGCTCTCGTAGGTCTGGATCATGTCAGAGAGCATGGCCGCGACGGCGGCGGGCTGATCGTCAAAGTCGAGGACGCGCGGCACGCCATAGGCGTGGACGGCGACATAGTTCCAGGTGGGAACACTCTCGCGCTTCTCGTAGAGCGAGGGCGAGACGTAGGCGTGGGGGCCGGCGAAGATGGCGAGCGTCTCCCCCTGACCAAAAGCCTGCCAGTGGGGGTTGGCGCGGGCGAGGTGGCCGGTCAGGGTGACGCCCTCGTCTTCGGTCGTGACGACAAGGGGAAGGTGGGTGGCGAAGGGCGCGCCGTCCACCACCGAGACGAGCGTGGCGAAGCTGTGGGCGCGCATGAAGGCGACAAGGGCGTCCTGGTCCTCCATGCGGTAGGGCTTTGGGATATACATAAATCCGTCCTACTCCCCCTGGCCAAGGGAGTAGCCGCGCTGACCGTCGTAGGTGTAGAGGTTCTCGGTCTTGATGACGTCGCAGCCGACCTCGTGGAGGCGGCTCAGCAGCGCCAGGACGGCGCCGTAGGCGATGGGCGCGGCGGCGGCGAAGCGGCAGCGCCAGTGGTCGGTGCAGAACGTCTCGGCCATGCCGTCCGGGTAGACCTTGACGCCGCGATTGGTAATCATCTTGAGGGCCAGCCCGTCACCGTTGAGGGTTTCGAGCCGCCGGCCGAGGACGTCGGCGTCCCGCTCGTGCTCGTCCCAGTGCAGGAAGACATCGACGCCGACGAGTTCCTTGCGGCTGGGCGCGGTGGGCGTGACGTCGATGTTGATGCCCGCGCCGTGGTATTCGACGGGGTCGAGCTGCTGGGGCGTGCGGCCCAGGCGCTCGATGACGGCGTCGGCGAAGGCCTCGGTGCCCACGGAGCGCTGGCTGAGGCCGACGCGGTAGATGTCCGCCGTGTGGATGCCGTCTTCCAGGGTACACAGCCAGGCGTTCTTAATGCGCGCCGCGTGCTGCGGCAGGCCGATGTGGACAAGCATCTGCGTCGCCGCGACGAGCAGGCCCGATGGGTTGGCGACGCCGGTACCCGCGATGTCGGGCGCGGAGCCGTGAATGGCCTCGAACAGCGCCGCCTCCCGCCCAATGTTAGCCGAGCCGGCCAGCCCAATGGACCCGGCCACCTGGGCGGCGATGTCGGACAGGATGTCGCCGTACAGGTTGAGAGTCACGACCACGTCCAGGCGCTCCGGCTGGGCGGCGACGCGCGCTGCGCCAATGTCGATAATCTGGTGCTCGGACTGGAGGTCGGGGTACTCGGCGGCGATCTCGTCAAACACCTGGTGGAACAGGCCGTCGGTCAACTTCATGATGTTGTCTTTGGTCATGCAGGTGACTTTGCGGCGGCCGTAGGCGCGGGCGTACTCGAAGGCGTAGCGGACAATCGTTTCGCAGCCGGGGCGGCTGACCAGCTTGAGGGTCTGGACGACTTCGCGGGTCTGGCGGTGCTCGATGCCGGCGTACAGGTCTTCCTCGTTCTCGCGGATGATGACGACGTTCATGCCGGGGCGCGACGAGGCGACGTAGGGACTGTAGGACTTGCACTGGCGGACGTTGGCGAACAGGTTGAGGGCCTTGCGCAAGGTGACGTTGAGGCTCTTGTAGCCGCCGCCCTGGGGGGTCGTAATCGGGCCTTTGAGCAGCACCTTGTTGCGGCGGATGACGTCCCACGCCTCAGAGGGGATGCCCGACGAGATGCCGCGCCGATAGACCGCTTCCCCGACCTCGACGGTGTCATAGTCGAGGGGGACGTCATCCGCTGCCAGGACACGCAGCGTCGCCCGCATAATCTCCGGGCCAATACCGTCGCCATAGGCCAGCGTGACCCGACGCCTGTCCGACATAGTGTCTCCTTCACTTTTGTCTCGGCCCATCGGGGGGCCGGGGCAAAACAGAACAAATGTTTTGTTGTGGCACACATCCTGCTAGTCGTAAGGTAGTCTACCAACTAGAAGGAGAGGCAACCATTATGGCTGACAAGACTCAGGCGCGCGACGACCTGCGCGGCGACAACACGATCAAGGACCCCGACGAGTGGAAGACGGGCGACGAGCCGATGACCGGCGCGCAGCGCTCCTATCTCAACACCCTGGCTGACGAGGCCGGTGAAGAGGTCGACGACAATCTCACCAAGGCGGAAGCGTCGAAGAAGATCGACGAATTACAAGAGAAGACGGGCCGCGGCGCATAACCCGCTACAGGGTCATGCCTCGCTCCGCTTGGCATGACGGTCTGAGGGTTCTTGCTCCGGCGCGTGTCATCGGCGACATGGCCTTCTTACAGTGACAGTCGAAGGACCGAGGCGGCAGAGACAGGCACTCCGGCGGCGGGCAGGTCATAGACCTGCCCGCACCCTGTTAGAACCCCACGCGCGGGCCAAAGTCATGGCCTGCCGCTGGTTGAAATTGAGTCAGCCCCGCGCCCAACGCCCTCACGCCCTGGACCACACGATTTCCATATCCTCCCGCGCGCCGAGCGCCTGGCGCAGCGCTGCCAGCAGCGTCGGGTCAGCGCCGTTCTCCTCGAACATGTCCAGCGTCGGGCCGTTGATGTAGTAGTCGGTGTCCGCGCTCGACTCCTCTTCCAGTTGGTCCACCATGAACTGGAATTGCTCATCGCTGATGGTCCCCAGCGGCGCGCCGCTGGCCTTGTCGCGCAGTTGGATCATCGCAGGTCAGTCTCCTTGGGCCACTGGGGAGTGGCCCGGTATCCTTTATGATTATAGGTGGCCGAACGTCGAATCACAATCGCGCCTCGCGCGTCGCTACCGCCAGGCAGCCCACGCCAGGCACGCCCAGCCGACGATGAAGGCGACGCCGCCGAGGGGCGTAATGGCGCCCAGCCAGCGGATGCCCGTCAGACTCAGGAGGTAGAGGCTGACGGAGAAGAGCAGGATGCCCGCCACGAACAGCCAGCCGGCAGCGGTGACGAGGGAGCCGGGCCAGCGCGTGGCGGCCCAGGCGACAACAACGAGGGCGAAGGCATGGTACATCTGGTACCGCACGCCCGTCTCGAACGTGCCGAGTTGGTCAGGCGTCAGGCGTCCGCTGAGGGCGTGCGCGCCAAACGCGCCCAGGGCGACGCCGAGGAGGGCGGCCAGCGCGCCCAGGGCAAAGAAAACACGGTCCATAGGTCTCTCCCGGTGTCAGGACAGGGCGGGGCACACGCTACGTCCCGCCTGTCCAGAGTATAGCACGCTTTCGGCTCAGACTCCCAAACTTCCCCCAGGGTCCGTTCTATGCTAGAATAGAAGGCCGAAGGAGGCTTGGTATGGAACTACGAGACTACGTCCGTATCCTCACGCGGCGAGGCTGGATTGTCGTCCTGGTGGCCGCCGTCGCCGCGCTCAGCGCCTTCCTGGTCAGCCGCTTCCTGATCCAGCCTGAGTATCGCTCCCAGGTGCTCATCAGCGTCCTGCCGACCCGCTCCGCCGACTGGGGCTCGGGGCAGGGCGTCAAGGGCATGCTCAACAACTTTGCCGAGCAGATTCGCAAGAACGACGACATCGCCGCCCGCGTCGCCGACCGGCTCAAGCTGGACCTGCCGCCGGATGCCCTCAAGGGCCGCATCCAGGTTGACCCCGACGAACTCAACCTGACGCTGACGATTCGTGGCATTGACAGCGACCCCATCATCGCCAAGCAGATCGCCCAGGCGTTCGCCCAGACGTTTGTCGAGGCGCGGGACGTCGAGAACAACAAGATGGACCAGCGCGACCGCATCCTGGCCTCCATCACCGTCAACGCCCGCGACGGCGAGCGCTTCAAGCCGCAAACGAAAGTCAACACCCTGGCCGGCGTGGTGCTGGGCGGGCTGCTCGGCCTGCTCATTGTCTTCGCCCTGGAGTACGCGGCGGCTGGGACGGTGCGCGATGCCGATGACATCGAGCGCTACCTGGGCGCCAACGTCCTGGCCAGCGTGCCCGCTATGTCGCGCGGCAGCCAGCGGGGCGCGCCGCCGACGGCCCGCCAGGCGGCGGGTACGCGCGCCTCGCCCGCCAAATGACGATGGACTACTGACGATGGAC
>CAYQUO010000035.1:0-1572 GCA_964420835.1 uncultured Anaerolineaceae bacterium | reverse complement strand
CGCCGTCCATCGTCCATCGTCGCCTATAAGGAAGCCCTGTGGCTGACAATCGTTTACCCCTCGACCTCGTCACCCTGACCCAACCGCGCAGCGCCGCGGCGGAAGCCTACCGCACCCTCCGCACCAGCCTGGAATTCTCCAGCCTGGACCACCCTCTCACCACCCTGGTCGTCACGTCCGCCACGTCCGACGAAGGCAAGTCCACCACCCTCGCCAACCTGGGCGTCGCTCTGGCCCAGGCAGGGCGCCGCGTGGCCGTCGTCGATGCCGACCTGCGCCGCCCGTCGCTGCACACCCTGTTTGGCCTGCCCAACACGGCCGGCCTGACCAGCATGCTCCTCGACGAGGCCCAGATGGCGCAGCCGCCCTTCCAGGCGGGGCCGACGCCGGGACTGCGCGTCTTGACCAGCGGGCCGCTGCCGCCCAACCCAGCCGAGTTGCTGGCGTCGCGCCGCATCGAGGCCATCCTCCAGCGGCTGCGCGAGGAGGCGGACATGGTCCTCTTCGACGCCCCGCCGCTCATGGCCGTCTCGGACGCGGCCGTCCTGGCGGCGCGGGTCGACGGCGTCATCCTGGTCGTCCAGGCGGAGAAGACCAAGCGCGAGCACGTCCAGCGGGCTAAGGCGCAGTTAGAGCGCGTCCACGCGCACCTCGTGGGGGCGGTCCTGACCGACGTCAAGCCCGACCGTAGTATGAGCTACTACGGGAGCGAAGGCGAGTAGACATGAAAGCTCTCATCCTGAGCGGCGGCAAGGGCACGCGCCTGCGCCCGCTCACGTATACCAGCGCCAAGCAACTGGTGCCGGTCGCCAACAAGCCCGTCCTGTTTCGCGTCATCGAGACGGTCAAGGCGGCAGGCATCGACGAGATTGGCATCGTCGTGGGCGACACGGCGGCCCAGATCAAGGAAGCGGTGGGCAAGGGCCGCCGCTGGGGCGTCCACATCGAGTACATCGAGCAGGACGCGCCGCTGGGCCTGGCCCACGCCGTCAAGATCAGCCAGCCCTGGCTGGGCGACAGCCGCTTCGTCATGTTCCTCGGCGACAACGTTATCCAGGGCGGCATCAACCAACTCATCCGCGAGTTCGCCGACAGCGACTGGAACGCCCAGGTCGTCCTGACGGCGGTGGCCGAGCCGGAGCAGTACGGCGTGGCGATTGTCGAGGACGACCGCATCATCCGTCTCATCGAGAAGCCCCGCGTGCCGCCCAGTAACCTGGCGCTCGTCGGCATCTACATGTTCGACTCCCACGTCTTCGAGGCCGTCAACAGCATCGCCCCGTCGTGGCGCGGCGAACTCGAGATTACCGACGCCATCCAGTGGCTGGTCGACAACGGCTACCAGGTCCACCCGTACATCCATCGCGGCTGGTGGATTGACACCGGCAAGACGGTGGATATGCTGGCGGCCAACGCCCGCGTGCTGGATGAGTTGGAGCCGACCATTCAAGGCTACATCGACCGCGACTCGAGTATTACCGGCAAGGTGACGGTGGAGAAGGGGGCGGAGATCATCAACTCGGTGGTGCGCGGCCCGGCCATCATCGGCGAGGAGACGCGCATCGTCAACTC
>CAYQUO010000034.1:0-9967 GCA_964420835.1 uncultured Anaerolineaceae bacterium | reverse complement strand
ACTGCGTCCCCGTAACTTGCTTCAGGATGATAAAACCGTTTGGCAGGGTAATTGTATCGGTGCTGTCAACAGTCGTAACAGACCCGCCGCCGGTGCGGTAGCGGATGCGGCGATTGGATACATTGGACGAGCTGACGAACAGACCAGTTTCGACATAATTGTTGTCCGAACCATCGTCAATGCGATAACCAATAAAACCGTAACCGGCGAGCCATCCGCACGCAATGAACACCGGGAACGCAGACGGGGCACTTGCGCGGGTGACATAGTACACGCTGCCTGACGAGAGTGTGCTTGTACGCAGGAGAGACGGATTGGTTGCAAAATCTGGTGTAAAGGTAGTAAAGCCGCCGCTGGATTGGATTGTCCAGCCATCCGGCAACGCCGCGCCTTCAAAATGCTCTGTAAACGTGCGGCTCGTATCGCGCCGCCGGAAAATCTCTTGTTGCGTCGCGGTGATTTCGTCATAGCCAGAGTTTATATCGTCTGCCATGACATCATCAAAGTTATCAATCTTATTTACAAAAATCTTTACTGCGCCTGGGAAAGTTGCGGTCATAAATCACCTATTTGATTTTAACGACGTTGAAAAAAGAATCTGTAAGCAAGGTAGTAAACCCGCTGAGTGGTGCGCCAAACTGCCTTATGGTCAGGTAATGTCCAGCCGATAATGAGAGTCGCAATGCCGGAATAATCAACTCTGCGTATTCGCTGGCGGCAACTGTCACCTTTGCGGTTGCTATAGCCGTCGAACCGTTTACCAATAAAGAGATGCTGTAACTGGCTCCGCCCCCTACCGGCGTCAAAATATAGGCAGCCGACGAGACTAAATAAATACCGCTTGAGTCGACCGTAATCCGGTCGGCGTTCGTGCTGGTGCTGTGCCAGGTTGTATCTTGCGAATTTGCGTTCCACTGAATTGTTACGTTTGTTGTCCAGGTTGCATCTGACGACCGGTATGCACGTGACGACATACCAACCGCCGCCGCCCACGATGGCGTAGAACCATCGTGGGATAAAAGCGCATAAGACGCTGGCGCGGAGATATTACTCTTTGCTGTTGCGGACGTGTAATAGTCCATCTCGCCCGCCGCCGTGCCTACCCAAATTGCGGACATGTTATCGCGCAGGTAAGTGTTATGTTGCGTTGCCGTCCAGGTGTCACCCGTTGCAACCGTCGGAACTGCGGTATAAGCCATTATTTCCTACCTTTCGCCTGTTTACGCAGGGTCTTTGCATTTTCACCGGGACGCCAATTTCGCGCCGGTGTTTTGTAGTCAGCAGGGAGCGACACGGTTTGTTGTGCGCCCATAGTCTGCACCGCCGGGCGTTCAAGTAGCGCCGCTTCAATTTCGGCGCGATTTTCTGGAAATACAACCCGCGCCGCCATTCCAGCCAAGTACGCGTTCCCGCACACCGCGCAAAAGTGAATCGGGTCAGATGGCGCTACGTATGCAGGCTCGCGACACGCGGCGCAATCTGCAAGCCAGCGCCCCTCCGCGACATAGGCAAACACTTCGCGCTGTGCAATTTTTCCAGTCCATCGTTTTCGGTTGCGCTGCGCAAAGCTCACAAACATAGCGCGGTGGTCGGGGAAGCCAAGCTCTTTAGCACGGTCATTTGCATCAAAAATTTTATCCATAGTTTTATAGTCCGAAGATTGACGTTACTCCAATTTGAGTGGGGAATGTCCAGTAGTCACCAACGACTACTGGGACGCCTTCAAGCTTCCATGTCGTGATGGTCGAGTTTCCATTTTCCACTGCCCAGCGGTGTTCTATGTACCCACAACGATAATAAGTAGGCGGGATGCCCAGCGTTGTTGATGAAAATTGAACCGTATCAAACAGATCAGCAGAAAATTGTATATCTGGCCTGTTCTCAATCGTTACGATTGGAAAATATAACGAATTCGGGAGATACCCGATAAGCCAATTTGCCAGCATTTGCGCGTCAAATGTGCTTTGTATCCAGTCTGAATTGATGCGCAGATTACGCCGTCCGTATTGCGCCTGACTGACTGCATCCTGTGAGATAATCTCGAAAGAGTTGTTAATGTATACCGCTGTTCCGCGCAATTGCAAAAACGTAATATAAGCTGCGGGGCCGCTGTTGTATATCTCGATTTTACTGGTTGTTCCGTTTACCGATGTGCGAGTAATGACGATGTTAGCGGTGTAGTTTGTGCCCGACCCATCCGCTGCGCTGTTGGCTGTGTAATCTGTCGTGGCAACCGGTTCTATAATTACGCTCGCCGGGACTTCCTGATTATTGTATGAATATGTCGCCCAGCGTTCGAGCGTTTCATCATTCTGGATGGATGGAACTTCGTTTAGCTCCCACAATACAGCGGCGGCTTGTGTTGAGCGTGGGTTAACCCCAATCCTGATATAGTTGCGGATGACTTCCCAGGGTTGCGGCAGGACAATTTGCCGCAAAACTTCGGATTGCGTAATGACCGCAGCGGCAGCGCCTGAATAAGCCGATGTCATAAAACGCGCCGCGCCGTTTGCCTTGCAATAAAATACACCCGCTACAGAATCAGCCAGGTCGTTTAGCTCGGATAGTGCGCGTTTTCCGCGTGTCCACCAGTACGGCAGGGCGGCAGTAGTGGCCTGAATATCGCGCCCCCATAGCGCGGGCCAATTAGCCGCGTCTAAAATAAGATTGGCCGCGTCGTCAACGCCTATACTGGTCTGAATATTTACATCTACACCCTGGTCGTTCAGGTATTGCATCCCGTCTATACATTCCAACCGTACCTGCTCCATGCCGCCAGATACCGGCTGGATGTCGGTCACAATGCCGCTAAACACATCGTAAGTAGTGGCCCCGTAGCGCGAGCGAATTTTTATGTATTTGCCTGGTAGTATATTGGGGTATAGCGGGCTGGATGTGTTGAATGGATTATAGCGCCCCGTGCTGTTGTCCAGCGTGACATATGCGCGGCCAGGGCGAACATACTCAAAGCCTTCTGCATCCCCACTAACCAGCCTGATATAAAAATCCCTACCGCGCTGAATGACAAGATCGGTTGCGTAGGCCGAGTCATTTGATGAAAAATCACCGGAGCCATTCCAGTCTACCTGAATGGCCCAGCCTACGGTGTTATTTGTGGATAACCCGTATTTTTTCCCGCTGCCATACTTGAAAGTAGAGTATCTCGCCATTAGAAATTTGACCCTTTGCGCATCGCATCGCGTACAAGCGGAACTAAAATATTTTCAAATTCTGCCCGGTTGCCCAGTGATACCTGTGGTGCGTAGGTCACGTTTACAACCGTCCCGCCGCCGTTATCGCCGGATGACATCGGCACAACATGCCCGCCGCTGTTGGGCTGGAACGCTTCATCGCCGAATTCGTTGACGCGCACAAGCTGCCCGGCAGATACGGGGCCGCCATTGGCCCGCCCGCTAAAATTATAACCCTGCTCGGTCATTTGCTGATACGTTAGCCGCACCGTCATTGTTTTCTCGGTTGGCAAGCCTTCAAATTGATTTTTCAGGGCTTCGACTTCCTTGAACGCGTTGCGGGCCGCTTCAACAGCTGAATCCGAGTAGATGCCCCACTTTAGCCCAAGATTTAGCAAATAGTCGGTTTCTTTTTGGTCGAGGCCATCGATTGCCAGTTGCTGTTCGAGCATGGACAGAATACGTGTGCGCCCGGCCAGTTCTGCGGCTTGCGCGGCTGCGTATTCCTGTTGCGCAAGGTCTGCCAATTGGTTCTGATACCCCAGGATGGCTTCCTTGCTTCCTTCAGCGCCCTTTGCGATTTCTGCATTAAGTGCCGCTGTAACTTCCATGCGCTTAGACTGGATGCCATCCAGTGTAGCCGCGAAGTCTTGCTCACTTTGCGACATTTCCTGAACAACGTTCAAGAAATCCTTACCAAGCGCCGTGATTTGCTCATCGGTCAAGGCTGCTTGGTTTCCTATTTCCTGAGTGACCGTTACAGTTTCTTCGCCTTTTGTGTTATAAACTTCGATGGCAGCTGTAACGTTGTTATATGCGCCGATAGCCGCATTGATAGGCGGGAAAAGCAAAAACCACGCGGATTGACTCTCACGGTTTTTATCAATCGTTTCGTTGGTAATGTTTAGGAAATCTGTCAGAACGGGCAGCAGGGCATTTCCCAGGCTATATTGCAGCTTCTGGGTCTGCTCGTCCCATGCATCCATTGCCATTTCGTATTCGCGGGCGGCCTTCACGGCTTCGTCGGTCAGGATGAGATTTTTATCAATCTCGCTGTTCAGTGTCCGCAGGTTGTCGCCGCCCTGTTCCATGATTTCAGCAAAGCGCACGCCCGCCCGCCCAAATTTGTCCATCAAGAACGCGGCCCGTTCCTGCCCAGGGTTGAGAGCCTTGTACTCATCAGACAGCTTGGCGAGCGTTTCCACGTTCAGGGTCAGGCCGTCGGCGGCCAATTTGCGGACGGCTAATGTCAGGTCATTCGTTCCAATTTTGTAATCATCAGCAAGTTGTATCAGGCGGCTTGTCTCTTCCGCGCTCTGCCCGGATACTTTGCTCAGGTTGCGCACTTCGTTGGCGTAGGCAACCGTAGCGTCAACGCTCTCTTTGCCGAACTGTACAACCGCGCTGGTCAGGGCTTCCAGCCCGCCGCCGCTGGTCAGCATTTGCACAGCATTGCCAATCTGACCAAACGAACCCGCCACACCCCGTAAAACTTGGGATGCGGTGTCTTTTGCGGTAACAATAATCTCAACGCGCTCGGCCATCTCTCACCTTTTTTTGCTCGCGCTCTTCCTGTTGCAGCTTCATCACGTCCGCCCGTGCGTGCCTGCGAGCCTGCCAGCGTTCCCACCATCGGCGGCGCTCTGCGGGGGCATCCCGGCCCGTCAGTGCCCAGGGCGGGCATCCCCATTCAGCGGCGGCATCCAAAACAGCAACCCACCAGGGCGCAACCTTCGCACCCGTCAGCAGGGCTTGTCTCAGTTGTCGCCGCTCGTAGGGTTTACAGCGGCATCACGGACGGCTCGAAAGAACTGGTCAATATAAGAGTTTAGCTCGCTCGGCTTCACAGCCTGGAACAATTCGCGGGCCTTTTTGACTGGTAGGTAGTTCCCGTCGCCGTCCGTGACACACTGCAACATTTTCAGGTAGACATCACGCCGGGTTAAATCTTCCCAGAACATGATTTCGTCCACCGAGAAAATCTCATCATACTTTTCCGGCGTTACCACGATTTTGATTGTCATAGGCTCGAATCTTCGTTGACCACGACAATGGTCGCAAAATGGGCGGCGGTGGTGTCGTAGCGGGCGCGGAAGGTGGCGGTTACGGTGTCATTGCCGTTCTCGTCCGCGAGGGCCGCGAAACTCTCCCACGTGCCGGACAGGTCGATTACCATCGTCTTTTTGGAGTAGGTCGCGCCCGGAGTGCCCAGCGCAGAGCCTTCGCAAATCAAGCGGATGTTGCGGGCGGTCTCGCTGCGCCAGTTGGCTTTTTCGGCCACCGATGTGCCGTCATGTTCAAACGTGATGGTCAAAACGACTTCCGGCATGACGGTTTTGGTAAACGAGAAATACAGCTCGCCGTTAGCGGTGAATACGGGCATCAGCCCGGTGGTCACGGCCAGGGATGCAGAAAGCAAGGTATCAGATTTCAGCGTTGTGCCGAAAGCCGAAGCAACCGGGTCAACGTAGAGCTTGGTCTTGCTGAACAACATTTCTTCGACCGGCACGAGTGACAACGCGCCGGTGTAGGTGGTAGTCGTCCATTGCCGCCCGCGCCAGGCTGCCGACATATTCCAGGCTTCGCCCACGCGGCCTTCGAGCGCGAATGACTCGACGAAGCTATATTCCATCTCTTCGGCCTGTTGGTTATCGCCCGCTTCGAGCGTGTAGGTTTTGATGGTGTTGGCGGCGGTAGTCGGCAGCGGGTAGGTTCGGACCTGTCCGCTTCCGTCCGTTGTGGGTGAAACAGTTTTAACGCCCGCTTCAAGAACATGCGGAAGCTGCTCAAACGTGGCGGGGGTGGCGCTCATATCCAAAGCACCATAGACGCGGGGAGTGTAGGAGCGATTCACCCCGGAGAGATAGCCCACGTCCTCGACAGGGAATACCACCGTGCGCTGATCTTCGCCCACGCCTTCGCCGCGCCAAATCTCGGTAGCAGGAACGGCAGTCCCGGCGGTAGATTCGCGGCCAATCTGGATTTTTCGTAAAGCCTTTACACCGGCCATAGTAGTCTAGTCCTTTCAGGTGGTCAGGATTTTGCATTGCTGCAAAACAAATTCATAACCGCGGCAATCTACACCCGCATATTGGACAGATAGCGCCTGATAGCGCACGCCGCCGAATGTGCTGAGTGCGCCGTTGAAGCGCGCGCCGTTTTCGGTCATCTGTGCCAGCATCGCGGCGGGTACTTCGTCAACTAGCGGGCGCAGGATGTCGTTATCGCGGGTGATGTCGCCTTTGGGGGTCAGTACCCAGATGCTAATATCATGCAGCCCTTTTCGCGTCCCGATTGGCCCGGCATCAAACGTACCGGAAGCCGGGAACGCAAACGCAACAGGCCACCCGGCGGCGGTGTTGGATGCCTTGACTTTGCGGATGGACGCAATACCATCCAGTACCGTTTCGATCTCAATACACAGGTTTTGCAGGGGTTCGGTCATAGGTAGAGCCGCCGGTATTCAATTAGCATCTGTTGGATGTCGGGGTCTAGTCCGGGCATGTTGACGCGCATCTCACCGAGAGCGCCCATTGCGGACGATCCCAGGACAGTCTTTTCGCGCATCCAGAAGCGCATGGCCTGCTGTAGCGTGGCCTGCCGGACTTTGACGGGCACGGCTGGAAAACCGAATTTGCCCGCGATCTTTACGCCGCGCCGGATGATCGGGAAATTGTAATTGCCGCTTGGGGCTACGCTGAGATACATATACGGCCAGCCCTGAACGGCGGCGTTATACGGCTCCATGTCGTAATCGGTAGCGGCCCACACCGTTGAGTAAGTGCGGTCATCCTGGTCGTCTGTGGCCAGTGTGGTGATTGACACAAGATCATCTGTGTAGCACAGCCTGCCGTCTTCGCTGCCATAATAGCGCGTTTCGTCGTCCGTGTTGACGTAAAAACGGCGCATACAATGCGCGTCAACCGCACGGCTGGCCGCTTCGATGACCCGTTCCAGGGCGGCATCCCAGGATGCGTCCGCCAGGTCGAGCGCGTCAGCGGCTTTGATTTCGGTGAGTGTGCAATATCCGTTGGTGATCGCCATAGGATAAAAAAGGGGCGGGCGTTTCCACCCGCCCCTATCTCCTGACTTAGTAGGTCAGCGGCACTTCGGCAGCGTAGCGCGGCTCCACCAGGATGAAGGCACTGGTGATATTCGCGGCATTGCTCGCGCCGGTGGTCACGCCGAGGAACTTGAAGCCGTTCTCAGCGTCGATGGCGGCAGGGTCTATGTTGAAGACAACCCATTTGACCTTGAGACCGGCGTCGGTCGTGTAGGTCTTGGCGGCGGTGCGCTGGGTGAAGTCTTCGTCGGCGGCCATGTCAAGGTTCGACCAGATGTCAACGTTGGCGGACAAGGCCTTCGAGCCAGTCCCAGCGGCGGCGGTAGCCTGTACCGGGTCAATCTGGACTGTGGCCGCGTTGCCCTGGTTGACAAACACATGCAACTGGATGCGACCGCGTGCGTTGGTCACGTCGATGTAGGCGGTGGACGTGCGGCCCGCAGCATCAGCGGCGGGGGCCAGCAAAAAGACTGGCAAAAGGTTTTCAGGGGTCATGGGGCGCATGGAAAAATCTCCTTAGTCGTTGAAGTACACAAACGGCGACTGGGTGAAGGAACCCTGCGGGTCGGCCAGGGTGATCGGGGCCTTGAGCCAGGGGTGACCATCGGCGCGCTGGCTAAAGCGCCAGGTGTCTTTGCCATTGATGAAGCCATAATGTTCGCTGTACGACACTTCGAGTGTGCCGCGCAGGAACAGCAGGTAGGCGGAGAAATCGGCCAGGACAACACAGCCGGAATTGTCGGCCTGGGGCAGGTGTTCGGAAGTCACACCGTTGCCATAGCCCAGGTCGCCGATGTTGATGATGTTGTTGCCCTGCGTCCAGGACGAGGAGCTAAAGTCGGTGATGATCGACGGGTGATAGACCCAGCGGGTGCGGCCAGGATTGAAAATCTTGGCGCGGCTCATCATCTCGGCGGCGTCGGTGTAGGCGAAAACGCTGTTAGTGTCGGGGGTGATGCCGATTTTGGCATTGGCGTTCAGAATGCCCAGCGGCTCGCCGATGCCAGTCCCGCGCAGGATGCCGTATTCCAGCTTCGACGCAACGGCGATCCCGAACAGGCTGGTGAGCAGGGTTTCGATGGCGATGGGGCTGTCCATCTTAAGCTCTTTGCTGGTCTGGGTGTAGCCGGATGCGAAGTCGTTGACATCCCACTTGATCTCATAAAAGCCGGGTTCGGTCTCGGAGTACGCACCCGCTTCGGCGCGGCGCACGCCCTTCACGCCAGCGGCTAGGGCGGTTTGCCCACTACCGGCGGTCGGGGTGACGGTCACGTCAAGCGCGGGATAAGTGCCGCTCTTGGTGCCGACAGGGACGCGGGTCACAAGATTGAGCAGCGGGGAGGCCTGATAGGCCACCGTGAACAAGTTCGCGTTGAACTCTTCGGGAACCATGAAGCCACCGGCAGAACCATTCGATTCGTTCAGGGCTTTGGTCGAGCCGTAGACGCTGCGCAACCGCGCTTCGTCACCGCGCTGGACAGCGATGAGCCAGTCACCGAACGATTTGACGTTGGTGTCGGCCTTGCCGCCATCGTGGGAGTAATAGCCCGCGTTCTTGGTCGCGGGTGCGTCCTGCATGAATTTCAGGACTTGGGCGAGTTGGTCGCTCATGGCGTTCATCTTGGCCTCGAGCGCATCAACCTTTGGGGTCTGTTCGTCAGACATGGGGAAAGCTCCTTCTACAGTTTTGGGTTGAGCAAAGTTTTTATCCGCCGGTGCGAGCGACACACCCTCTAGCGGGGTATTACCTGATTTATAGGCCGCGTCATTCTGCGGCTCGGCAGGGGTCGGCGTTAAACTGGCCTCACCGATAATCCAGCGTTTGACGAAATGCGAGCCGTCATCAAGCGGCACACGATCCACCAGGTGCGCAAGCGCCCCGGATGACCAGCCCAATGATTTGACCTGCCCGCCGATGGCTTGCTGGTAAGCCTCCCGGTTGTAGATGATCGCGTCAATCAAAACGCCGGTGTCATCCTTCCAGATTTCAGCCGTCCCGATTTCGTCACGGACGATAATCGGCTTGCCAGATTTGACCGGCAGCGGCTGGCCGTGATGGAAGAACACGGGAACGCTTTTTCGCCCGGTAAAACCGTAGCGCGTGTCGGCTGTGAACACATCGCGCAGCGGGGTAATATCGGGACTGTCAAAGCGGACGAGATAGCCGCTGACCTTTACGCCGTCTTCTGCATCCGTAACGGATTTGATTTCGCCACCGTAGGCTGTAACCAGCGGCGTGCTGGCCGCAGACTTGACGGGCGGGTACTCTTCGCCTTCATCTTCCGGCTTGTCCCAGTCCGGGTCAAGCTCGTCCAGCAAGGCGCGGATTTTGCGCAACCGGTCTGTGTCCGGGCGGCTGTTGCGTGCGCCCATTTTCAGCCCGGCCAGGGTGTAGCCTTCTGCCAGGCTTTTACCTTCGACAATGGATGTATAGCAGATGGCATGAGCGGCGGCCTCGTCTTGCCCGTCCGCCATGACCTGCTCCACACATGACTTAAATTTATCTTCCAGTTCAGCCGGTACGTTTTTAGGCATCGGTCACACTCCATAAAATAAAAGGTGGCATGATGCGCAGTATCCCGCAGCTACGGGGCTTGCTCATCACGCCACCTTTTCAGGTCTCTAGCGTTACGGATACATTGTATCACAGATGTCAAGTAATGATAATCATTTTCATTTAGTTGTAATGGAGCTTTTGCGGGGTGATTGACAA
>CAYQUO010000033.1:0-10452 GCA_964420835.1 uncultured Anaerolineaceae bacterium | reverse complement strand
CGGTAGCTCGATCCGCTCGATCGTGGCGCCGAGGCCTCGGGCCGTATCCAGCGCGGCCTCGAAGGAGGCCAACACGCCGGGTTCGATCCCATCTCCGTAGACGTCCTCGGGCACTCCGATCTTGACCCCGTCGAGCCGCTCGGCCGTCGGCATCTGGACGTCTCCGGGATACGCGAGTGACGTGGCGTCGCGGTCGTCGTGACCGACCATGTGCGCGTAAAGGAGCGCGGTGTCAGCAACGTCGCGTGCGATTGGCCCGGCCTGGTCCAGAGAGCTTGCAAACGCGACCATGCCGTAGCGGCTGACCGAGCCGTAGGTGGGCTTGAGGCCGACAACGCCGCAAAGTGATGCCGGCTGGCGGACCGAGCCGCCGGTGTCAGTGCCGAGCGCCCACAGGGCACTGCCTGCGGCCACTGCCGCGGCGCTCCCGCCTGACGAGCCTCCAGGGACCCTGGTTTCGTCCCACGGGTTTTTTACCGGTCCGAAGGCTGAATTCTCGTTCGACGAGCCCATCGCGAACTCGTCCTGGTTGGTCTTTCCGAGCACCGTCGCGCCTGATGCCTGCAGGCGGTCGACCACGGTCGCCGTGTAGGGCGGCAGGTAGCCCTCGAGGATGCGCGAGCCTGACTGAGTGGGCTGTCCCTCGACGCAGAACAGGTCCTTGACGGCCAGCGGAAGGCCAGCGAGAGGCAGCTCGCCGGCGTTGTCTGCCGCGCTCGGCGCTGCGTCCGGCACGTAGACGTACGAACCGAGCGCATCGGCGCTCGCGGCCCGGTGGTACGCATCCACAAGGTCCTGCGGATCGAGCTGACCGGAGGCGACCGCCGCCGCTGATTCGCGGGCCGAGAGCGAGAGCAGGTCGGTCATGACGCCTGCGGGCTCGGGACGAGGAAGCCGTCGTCAGATACCTCTGGTGCCTGCTCGAAGATCACCTCGCGCTGCAGCGAGTCGTGGATCTCGTCCGCCCGCAGGGCGTTGCCGGGATCGACGATCCGAGCAGTGGGCTCCACGCCGTCGAGGTCAAGTGCGGAGATCGCCTCAATGTGTCCGAGGACTGAGGAGAGTTCCGAGGCCATCGCGTCGACCTCATCTGGCTCGAGCTTGAGCCGCGCGAGGGTCGCGACGTGTTCCACCTGGGCCCGATCGATCATCGCTGGGGCAGTCTACGTGCCGACCGAGCGTCGCTCAGTCGGAACTAGGAGGCGACGCGGGGATCGGACGCGGCTCTGGTGGCGTGTAGCGCGACTCCGGCGCGTCGGTGCGCTCGTCGCGAAGCGAGAGCAGGGCCGCGGTCGGGATCACGGTCGCCGCAAAGTAGGCAACGTAGCCAGCGGCCGTGAGGGTCGCTTCGCTGCCAAGGCCAGCGTCGAGGGCGGGCTCGAAAAGCAGACGGAGGGTGAACACCACCCACACGAGCGACCCGATCACCCAGGTCAGCACACCGAGCGCGACCGGTAGCGATGGCGACTTGCGCAGCAGCGTGGTCGCGGCAAGCGAGAGTCCCAGCACGGACACAGCGACCAAAAGGATCGAAATCCACACACCCATCGCCCCGAAACCAGAGGTACTTGCGACGTCGTCGACGGCCGGTGGGACGTCGTACCAACGCAGGAACAGCGAGCCGAGCAGCAGCGCCGAAGCTACGAATACGACTACTTCAGGAACGCGCGGCCGGTTCATGCGACCGCCCCCTGCTCTGTGCGCGCGATCGCCGCTTGGAGCGTGTTGCTGAGGAGCATCGCGATGGTCGTAGGTCCGACTCCCCCAGGCACCGGAGTGATTGCGCCCGCGACCTCGGACACTTCGTCGAAGTCGACATCGCCATGTAGGCCCTCTGCCCCGCGGTTGATCCCGACGTCGATCACCGTTGCACCGGGAGCCACCCAATCGCGCTTGACCATGCGGTCGCGGCCGACGGCAACGATCAGCACGTCAGCTGTGCGGCATACCGCGGCGAGGTCGCGCGTACGCGAGTGCGCCACCGTCACCGTCGCATCGGCGGCGAGCAGCAGCTGAGCCATCGGCTTGCCGAAGAGGTTGGAACGGCCCACCACCACCGCGTTCGCTCCGCTGACCTCGACGCCGGTCTCGCGCAGGAGCTCCATCACGCCGGAGGGTGTGCACGGCCGTAGCCCGGGCTCGCCGAGCGCAAGCCGTCCAGCGCTCACCTCGGTGAGGCCGTCTACGTCTTTGTCGGGATCAATCAAGCCTGTCAGAGCAACGCCGTCCAGCCCTTCTGGCACCGGCAGCTGGCAGAGAATCCCGTCGACCTCCGGGTTGTCGTTCAACCCTTCGATCACCGCAGCGACCTGGTCCTGTGTGGAGTCGGCCGGCAGCACGTGCCCGAATGCCGCAATCCCTGCCTCTGCGCAGGCCTTGTGCTTGTTGGCGACGTAGATCTCGCTCGCGGGATCGCTACCGACGAGCACGGTTGCGAGCCCCGGGATTCGGCCGTTGCGCTCGCGGAACTCGGCGACTCCGTCGGCCACTCGGGCTCGAGTTGCCGCCGCGATCTGCTTGCCGTCGATCAGTCTTGCCGTCACGGGATGCAACTTACCGGCGAGCGGTCACAGCCGCTCTAGCGGCGCGTATGCGGCCATGAGCTTGCGCTCACCTGAGCCAGAGAAGTTGACGTTGACGACCCCGCCCGGCTCCACGGCTGTCACGACGCCCTCGCCAAACGCTGCGTGCCGAACGCGATCACCGGCAGCGAGCGCCCCCAACTCGCCGGCCTGCGCCGGCTCGGCGTCGGCCTGCATCTGTGCCCACGATGCGAGCGCGCGGGGCCGCGTCGCGGAGCCTCCCATGGCGCCCTGAGCCAGCAGCCCAGGTGCGGTCTGCCGGTCGGTGACATCGTCGGGGATCTCCCCGAGGAACCGGCTCGGCATGCCGTACGACGTAGAGCCAAAAATGCTGCGCCGCTGCGCGTGCGTGAGTGTGAGCGTGCGCATCGCCCGCGTCATTCCGACGTAGCAAAGCCTGCGCTCCTCTTCGACGTCTCCCTGCTCGATCGATCGCGAGTGCGGGAAGAGCTGTTCCTCGCAGCCGATGATGAACACGTGGGGGTACTCCAGGCCCTTTGCGTTGTGCAGCGTCATCAGCGTGACGAGCCCAGCGTCGTCCTTACGCCCATCGCTGTCGGATTGCAGCGCCGTTTGCTGCAAGAACCGATCGAGCGCTGTGGTGTCGGTGTCGCCCGCGCTGAATCGTTGGTCGACGGCATCGAACTCGCGGGCCACGCCGACGAGCTCATCGAGGTTCTCTAGTCGGCCTTGGGCTTCGATCGACCGCTCGGCCTCGAGCGCGTCGCGGTAGCCGACCTCATCGAGCAGCGAGTCGAGCAGGTCGCCGACGGGCACTCCGTCTGTGGCCCTCTCACGCAGAGTGGCTAGCGAAGCCGTGAAGCGGCCGAGAGCAGTGACGGCCGCTTTGCCGAGGCCCGGAATCGATTCGGGCTCAATCGCGACCTCGAGCACGGGCTCGCCTATCGCTTCTGCGTGCGCGAGGATCCGCCCAGCGGAGGTTTGTCCTAGCCCCCGCTTCGGCGAGTTGACAACACGCGAGAAGGAGACGACGTCTGCTGGGTTCGTGAGGAGCGTCAGGTACGCCATCGCGTCCTTGATCTCTGCTCGCTCGTAGAACTTCGTGCCGCCGATCACTTGGTAGGGAACGTCGCTGCGGACGAGCACGTCCTCAAGTACTCGTGATTGAGCATTGGTCCGGTAGAAGCACGCGATGTCAGCGCGCGAGGTGCCCTCGTCGACCATCCGCTCGATCTCACCGAGGACAAACCGTGCCTCTGCGTGCTCGTCGGTCAGCTCGCGGACGACTACGGGGGCGCCCTCGCCCACGTCGGTCCACAGCTCCTTGTGCAGCTGCCCGCGGTTGTGGCCGATCACGCCGTTGGACGCCGTCAGGATCGACTGGGTCGAGCGATAGTTGCGCTCAAGCTTGATCACCTTCACCGGGGCCCCGTCGACCGCGAAGTCGTCCTGGAAGTCGAGAATGTTGCGGATGTCCGCGCCGCGGAAGCCGTAGATCGACTGTGCGTCGTCGCCGACCACGCACAGGTTCCGATGCTCGCCTGCGATCAGCTGGAGCAGCCGATACTGAGCGTGGTTGGTGTCCTGGTACTCGTCGACAAGGACATGTCTGAACGTGGCCCGGTAGCGGGCAAGTACCTCGGGGAACAGCTCAAGCACGTTCACGGTCCGCATCAGCAGATCGTCGAAGTCCATCGCGTTCATCCGCATGAGCTCGGACTCGTAGAGCGCGTAAGCCTCGGCGACCGTGCGCTCAAACCAATCGCCCTGTGCGTCGGAGAAGTCACCCGCTGACTGGAGCTTGTTCTTCGCCTCTGAAATCCGTCCCGCTACCGCGCCGGGCGTGAACCTCTTGGGGTCCGCCCCAACGGCGTCCAGGCAGCGCTTGACCAGCCGGCGGCTGTCGGCTGCGTCGTAGATCGTGAACTGACGCGTGTAGCCGAGGCGTGGGGCCTCGGCGCGCAGGATGCGGGCGCAGGCGGCGTGGAACGTCATCACCCACATCGATCGTGCGGAGTGACCCAACAGGCGCTCGGCACGCTCACGCATCTCGCCCGCAGCCTTGTTGGTGAACGTGATCGCGAGGATCTCGCCGGCACGCGCCTGGTCGCTGTGGACCAGATAGGCGATGCGGTGTGTCAGGACGCGGGTCTTGCCCGATCCGGCGCCGGCCAGCACAAGCAGCGGGCCCTCACCGTGCAGCACCGCGGCGCGTTGCTCGTCGTTGAGGCCCTCGAGGAGGTCGATGGCGCGTCCAGCGCCCACGGTCTCTGCGGCCACCCTTTCAGGATAGGAGCGGCCGCGGTCGTCGCCAGCCGCTAGCGGACGATCCTGAACTTCGCTGTAGAGACCTTGGACTTGTTGCCTGCCGCGTCCTTCGCAGTCACCTCAACCCGGTAGCTGCCGGGCTTGAGCGCCTTCTTGCCGATCCGGCCCGTGAATGCGACCGTGTTCTGCCCGGCCGGGAGGTTTTTGCGCGTCAGCGTCTTTCCGGCCGCCGTCCAGAGCGAACACTTCTTCTTCGATCGGTTGGCCTTTGTCTGCTTCTTGCAGGTCTTGCCGACCTTGCGGCCGGTAGAGGGCTTGGTGATCTTTATCGACGCTGTCGCGATCTCTGAGAGGACGAACTTGATCTTCGTGCCTGTCGTTGCGGCTGCGATCGGGGTAGCGGCGTTGCCGACCCGGAACACGTTCGGTTGCACACGCGGCTGGGCGATCCCGGGGACGGTGGTGTCCGTGCCGCCGCCACCACCTCCGCCACCGCCGCCACCGCCGCCGATCCCGCAGGCGGCTTCCTGCCCGGCGGGGCAGAACTGGTCTTGGAGCAACACCTCGTAGCCGCCCGCGCTACCGCTGGGCCTGATGCCGCTGCCGGTGTCGTTCGTCGAGGAGACTCGCGGGTGCCAGAAGCTCGCGTTGAGCGCAGGGTTGATCGGATCGAGGATGTTGTGACGGCCGTTGTCGAACACCGGCAGCGTGCCGGTCCCCGAAGCTGCCGAGACACCGATGTTGTCCTGAGAGATGACCTGAGTCTGGGGGTTGGTGTTCCGCTCGACGGGCAGGTTCACGTTGAAGGACTGAACGCTGTTGGGTGTCGGCTGCGAGACGGAGGTCTCGGCCACAAAGAAGCAGCAGAAGCTGCCCTGTCCCGGCTGGGCAAGAGTGCGCAGCACCACGAACCTGATCGGCGCAGGGTTGGGGCCGGACTTGATCGTGATCCTCGTGACCGTGCCGTTGCCGGGGACCGTTCCGCCGCCAGTGTTCGCCCACGTGCAGTCGGGCTGGCCTGACGCAACCGGAGCCTGGTTGCCGCTCACGTCCACGATCGTCGGGATCGCTTCGCAGCCGAACGTCAGGTTTGACGGGTTCTGCAGAGTGCTGCCGAAGGTCTGTAGCTGGGCAGCGGCCACCGACGGGAGCGCGAGCACTCCGAGCAACAGACTTACGGTCAGGAGCGAGCGACGCATGGCCGCATCGTACGCCTATTCCGGTGCGAAGAATGCCGCGGAGGCGTAGCGCTCGCCCGAGTCAGGGAGCATGCACACGATGTTCTTGCCCTGAGATTCCGGACGCGCGGCAACCTGCAGCGCAGCCCAGAGCGCAGCACCACCCGACATTCCGGTGAGTACGCCCTGTTGAGCGGCAACGTCGTGCGCAGTGTCGATCGCGGCCTCGTCACTGCACTGGAGGATCTCGCTGAGCAGAGACTTGTCGAGCACCTTTGGAACGAAGCCGGCGCCGATGCCCTGGATGCGATGGAGGCCAGGGCGGCCGCCGCTGATAACGGGAGACCCTGCGGGCTCAACCGCCACGATCTGCACAACTGGGTTTGAGGCGCGCAGCGCCCTGGCAGTGCCGGTGATCGTGCCGCCGGTCCCGACGCCGGCAACGAACACATCCACGGCACCGTCGAGCGCTTTGAGGATTTCAGGCCCGGTTGTGCGCTCGTGCATCGCCGGGTTGGCGGGGTTCTCGAACTGGCCTGGCATCCAGTGGTCTGGCTGGGCGACAGCCTGCTGGGCGGCCTGCACGGCCTCGTCCATGCCGCCCATCGACTCAACGATGTCGACCTCGGCACCGTAGAGCCGGAGAAGCACCTCACGCTCGCGTGACATGCCCTGCGGCAAGAAGACCTTCAGCTTGTAGCCCTTGGCGGCACATACGAAAGCCAGCCCGATGCCGGTGTTGCCGGACGTCGCCTCGACGATGGTCGTCTTCCCAGGAGCGATGTCGCCGGATGTCTCGGCTGCCTCGATCATCGCGAGCGCGATGCGGTCTTTGACAGATCCGCCGGGGTTGAACTGCTCGAGCTTGGCGTAGAGCTGCACGCCTTCCGGCTCAAGCCTGCTCAGCCGCAGGAGCGGTGTATCGCCAATCAGCGACGCGACATCGTTGGAAATTGCGGGCATTGGGACGCTGCGAGCCTAGCGATTCGTCCATTTGGCTTGCGGACGTGTGTCCAAAGCGGCAAAGTTGTTTGTGGCAATCAGCACCACCTGTCGATCAGTGCTCCATATGGCTCCCTCACCATCAGCACAGCTTGAGTTGACCCGGCGCTACGCGCGAGAGCTTCGCCGCCTGCAGGCAGAGGCCGCTCGAGGCGCGCTCGGCCGCAGCGAGCTCACGATCCGCAAAGCGCGCGAGCTTGCACAGGGCGTGGTGCCGCCACTTCCAGGACGCGGGCCATCGGGCGAGGAGCAGGACTCCGAGTCCGAAGTGACGCCCGGCGTCGGGACCGCTTAGGCCTCTAGATGTAGTACATCGACACGCCGGCGTCGCGCTGCTCGTCCGCTACGAGCTCCGCGATCGTTGTGCCTTCGAGCACCGTCCGTGTGGCGGCGACCGCCTCGGCGAATACGCCGTCCGCGTCGGCCCCAAGCGGTCCGTCGAGCAGCTCGACAACTTCGAGCACCGTCAGCTCCGCTGGGTCCTTCGCGAACCTGTAGCCGCCCTTGACCCCACGCTGGCTTTGCAGCACGCCGGCGCGCCGAAGCACGCCGAACAGCTGCTCGAGGAACTGGACCGGAATATCGCGCTTGCGAGCCAGCTCAGCGATCGACACCGGGTCCCCACCCCCGTGCAGCCCAAGCTCAACGAGCGCCTTTACGGCGTACGGACTCTTGGACGTAATCGACAGCACACCCCGATGCTATCTCCCGCTTCGGCTGCGTGAGGCCGTGCTCGGGACCGAGCAGGGCGTGTGGGGCACGCCGCCCGCCGCGGCACTCCGCATCCCGACGGGATGGAGGGATGCGGCCGCGCAGGGCGGTGTGCCCCACACGCCCAACCACCGCTCCCAGAGCCCGAATCACAGCCAGCCGCGCTCGGTGGCCATCAACACAGCCTGAGCGCGATCCACGGCGCCCAGCTTGCCGTAGATGTTGTGGAGGTGCGTGCGCACCGTGGAAGTTGAGAGCGTGAGCTCTAGAGCGATCTGCTTGTAGACCTTGCCCTCGGCGAGGCGCTTGAGGACCTCGAGCTCGCGTGCAGACAGCGGGCACGGGTCGACGTGGCGCGAACGACCGCCCTGGGCGGCGTACGGCAGGTCGTACATGACGCTGCGCAGCTCTGCCGGGCCCATGCCGATCTGGCGGGCACAGCGAAGCAGCTCGGTCGGAGAGACGGGGCTCCCCTGCGAGTAGTGCGCGAGCATGTCCGCAAGGCGGACGAAAGCGGTCTCACCGTCACCGTCTTCAGCGTGGTGACGCTCGATGACGGCAGCGATCGCCTTGGGCAGGCCCCACCGACGTGCGAGGACGCCACCGACCAGCGCGTGGTCGACGCCGAGCTCACGGCGCTCGCGGTGGATGCGCTCTTCCGGCGTACGGGCGTTGAGGTGCACCTGGCCCGGGTAGCCCGGGTACGCGTGCATCAGCACCAGCTTGCCGATGTCGTGCAGCAGCGAGGTGACCATCAGGCGGTCACGGTTCTCGTAGCCGGTCTCCGTTGCGAGACGGTCGGCTGCGCGCTGCGTGGCGATGCCGTGCAGGCGGAAGCGCTCGGGCGCTGCGTCCCAGACAGACGTGCGCTCGAAGAAGTCGAAAGTGCGGGTGCGGGTGGCCAGCGCGTGTACGGCGTCGGGCGAGAGCAGCTCGACGGCCTGTACGACGGACTCGACGCGGCCCTGGTTCTTCCCCTCGATCTGGTTGCCCAGCCTGAGGACTGCGATCACGAGCGCGACGTCGGATTCGACGGCTGCGACTACCTCGCCGGTAGATACGCGCTCCTGGCCAACGACGGCCAGAAGGCGGTTGCGAGACTCGGCTAGAGCCGGGAACGCTTCCAGCGCTTCGAACGCGGCTGTAAGCCGGCGTCCATGACCTTCGTTGTGACGTCGTTGGACGTCAGCGTTCGGGCCGCTGGGGTTGTCGGGGTCCGGCGAGAGAGCTTCGGCAGGCGTCATGGCGGTGTCGTCGATCCGTGGGTCGGTCCAGGTGCTTCCTGCACCCGTCTGCCCGGTTATCGGCGCGCGACCGCCTGAATTGAACGTTCGGCCAGTGAGATTCCAGATCAGGCCAGCGCCGCACGGATGCGAGCAAGCGACTGATCGCGCCCGAGCACCGCGAGGGACTCGAAAACCCCTGGAGAAATGGTGGTTCCGCTGATCGCAACACGGATCGGCTGAAACACATCTTTCGGCTTCGCTCCGGACTGTTCTGCTTGGTCGCGTAGTGCGACATCGATCGATTCTGTGGTCCAGTCAGTTAGCTCCTCTAGCCGTGCCAGGGTTTCGGCGAGGTGCCCCTTGTGGTCGTCACCGAGGAACTTCGCGCGTGCCTTCTCGTCCTCGATCGGCCCATCGAAGAAGAAGCCGGCCAGTGGCCAGAACTCAGCGAGGGTCGCGAACTTCTCCTGGGAGATCTCAACGGCTTCGCGTAGACCGGTCCGGCCCGTGAAGCCCTCCACGCGCTCGGTCAGCTCATCTACGCCCATTGCCCGGATGTACTGGCCGTTGATCCAGCGCAGTTTCTTCTCGTCGAACTGCGCGGGGTTCTTCTGGACGCGCCCGATGTCGAACTGAGCGATCAGCTCGTCGGTGCTGAGGAGCGTCTGGTCATCAGCAGCGCCCCATCCGAGTAGAGCGATGTAGTTGCGGATTGCTTCTGGCAGGTAGCCCGCGTCGCGTAGTTCCTGGACCGAGGCGGCACCGTGCCGCTTGGACAGCTTTTTGCCGTCCGGGCCATGCAGCAGCGGCAGGTGTGCATACCTGGGCGGCTCAGCGCCGAGCGCCTCGTACACGAGTAGCTGCTTAGGCGTGTTGGAGATGTGATCCTCCCCGCGGACCACGTGGGTGATGTTCGAGTCGATGTCGTCAACGGCGACCGCGAAGTTGTAGAGCACGGTGCCATCTGCGCGAGCGATCACGGGGTCGTCCAGGTGCACGTTCTGGAAGACGGTCTCGCCGCGAATGAGGTCGTCGAACGCGGTGGCTCCGTCGTCGGGCACATGCAGCCGTACAGCCCCCTCCCCCGTGTCCTCACCGCGGAAGCCGCGGTCGTGACCATGGGCCTCTTTGTAGGCCTTGACGTCGTCGGCGTTCGCGGTTGACCGGTACGCCTTTCCGCTGTCGATCAGCTGCTGCAGCGCCTCCGCATGCCGCTCGGCTCGCCCTGCTTGGGAGATCGGACCCTCGTCCCAGTCGAGCTCGAGCCAGCGCAGCGCGTCGAGGATCTGCTCGACGTTCTCGTCGGTGGAGCGCTCGCGATCGGTGTCCTCGATGCGCAGCACGAGCGAGGCGCCGTCGTTTCCGCGCGCCATCAGCCAGTTGTAGAGCGCGGTACGTGCGCCTCCGATGTGGAGGGCACCTGTCGGGGAGGGAGCGAAGCGCAGACGCATA
Source organism: uncultured Anaerolineaceae bacterium (assembly GCA_964420835.1). Classification (GTDB taxonomy): domain Bacteria; phylum Chloroflexota; class Anaerolineae; order Anaerolineales; family Anaerolineaceae; genus CAYQUO01. Next base: position 72 of record CAYQUO010000033.1, on the reverse strand, counting down.
GGGCGGCGATGCTAGTCAGTCGTGCGGTGCGCTAGAACGGTGGGCGATGCTGATCGGCGCACACGTATCTCC
>CAYQUO010000032.1:0-11461 GCA_964420835.1 uncultured Anaerolineaceae bacterium | reverse complement strand
TCAATGATCCCTTTTTCATAAGCTCTTGGGTAAGATTTAATGTGAGGCAATTCGCATTCCAGCATTTGCGCTGCTAAGTTATCTTTGCTAGGCTATGCTGGGCGAAGCTATAATGATCTTAGCTCATCCACTTAAAACTCCAACAGGAAGATGAGGATCGGGCCCAAGGGATAAACAAGCTTTTGTCAAAAAATTGTTTCTGGTCACCTTAGACCTTATATGGTTCAATCTTTTACACCTTTTATCGATTCAGTTTCATCCACCTCTGGAACCACTATGAAATACAAAAAATGGTCCCAACTCAGCTAGGCATTGCAAATCAAATTATTTCATCTTCCGGATGGCAAATAAAAGCTGTTTTTATCATAGCGCATCTCTTCGACCTGAAAAAATTGAATCGAAGGAAATCCGGTCATTTTTGAACACGAATTCATTGCAGCCTAGCCCAACTCTACCGCACTTCATTTTAGTCAAGGTAAATCCTCTGGCACGGCAAAAATCAAAAACCTCTTCCGGTCGAGCGACTTCATAAGGATAGCCTCCCACCCAGTCAACAATATCACGCCAACGGCTCATGCCTCTCACTTGATGGTAATCTCTCCACAAGTAAAAGTATTTGTGTGGATGCAGCAAAGCTAGGGATTTCAGTGCTTCTTTAATCTCACTCGGCGCAGAGACCACGACCACAAATGGAATACGCAAGGGTCGGGGCAGTTTATTGTATGTCCGCTTGATCCATCTCCAGCGTATGCTCTGACTCCCCATGTCGTTATAGATTGCAATAAACAGCTTGCCACCACTTGCCACCGATAGGAGGGCATTATGCAGTGCGCGCCACATCTGGCCTGTGTGATGCAAGACGCCCCACGAATAGACAATGTCGAACTGGCTAAGCGATTTCAGATAATCCTGATCAAGCGCTGATCCTTCTTCAATTGTCCACCTCGCGCCATCTGGGTAATAGCGACGTTTCAGTTCACGTGTGCAAGCGACCGACTGTTGATCACAATCAAAGGAGTGTACGGTTGCGCCCATGCGACACGCCGCAAGGCTGAACAAACCGCTCCCTGAACCTATATCTAAAAATCGTTTTCCTACCAAATCCTCTTCTTCATGCATGTTTCTGAGCTATTGTTCCGTCACCGCAATGCGGCTTTCCTTATAGTAATGACAAAAAAAGTAACCAGTTCCTTCCAAACGGAAACCTATCCTCACTCGCAACTTCCTTTCTAATTTTTCTCAATCTCCCACTCCTTTACATGCACATCCTTACAGGCCTCTCACGTCATAGTCATAAGACAGCGCTGGCAAAACTGGTGGCCGCCCCAGGTACCCATTATTTAGCGCCTCAAGCCAAGAATCCAACACCATGAGCCTCCACAGCATACCACTATGATCCCTTCTACCTATCAGGTGTTCAAATACAAGGCGCTTCACAGCACGGGTATCCACATATTGGCGGAGGTTCACCGAAGGATTGCGGAGGGCTTCAATACGATGTCGAAGTGGTCCTCGAAACCAACTTCCAAGAGGAACCTCAAAACCTCGCTTGGGCTGCATTAAGACGGAATCTGGTACAAGTCCCTTTACAGCCCTCCTGAACAGGCGTTTGCTTCCATCAACTGTAACTCGTAAATATCCCGGTACTTGCAGCATAAAATTGACAAGGTCTACGTCTAATAAAGGTACTCTAGTTTCTAGCGACACAGCCATACTCGTGCGATCCACTTTCGTTAAGATGTCACCAGGAAGGTATGTGTCGAGGTCGACCTGCATCATGGCGGCAGCAAAGTCTTCGCCCATTATCTTAGTAAAGTAGTCATGTAACTGATCAGCAATGTACACAGTCCCACCCAATTGATCCGAACGTGCTACCCCCCCCTCATCAAGACGAACGGGCTGAACAACTGTCGCAGCGTATCGGCCCCACAGTGTTCGCCCGAGATCGACAAGGCGATTCCTCCCAGGGAAGATATGGGGCAACATAAGACCAAAACTCGCCAACATTTTGTTCAAAAAAAATCTACCTGAATTCCTGCGCCTTAGTATCTCTCGATACCGCGTGTACCCTCCAAAGAGTTCATCACCACCGTCACCCGATAGTGCTACTGTTACCGCGCCTCTAGCAAGTTGCGCCACAAGGAATGTGGGAATTGCGGATGAGTCAGCAAAGGGCTCATCAAACATAGTAGCAACAGCCTCAAACATCCTTTCAACATCTGGACGAACAATCAAGTCTGTGTGGTCAGTTCCTAACTGGGCTGCCACAGTTCTTGCAACGCTTGATTCATCATACTTCTGTTCTGCAAAGCCAATCGAGAAGGTACGCACCCGGCCTGTTCTATGACGAGTCATCAAAGCAACAACTGTTGACGAATCTAGGCCACCAGAAAGGAATGCGCCAAGAGGCACTTCAGATTCCATATGAGAACCTACAGCCGCATCAAGCTTTATCCGGAGTTCCTGAATCAGTTCCTGTTCATTCATGGTCAATATTTGAGGTTGGGGTGGTATCCAGTAGTTTCGGATTTCGACTCCCTTATCTACACTCCACAAAAGTAGACAGCCTGGCGGTAACTTCTTCGCCCCTTCGAAAATACTGGCTGGATGAGGTACATATCCGAAAGCCAGGTACTGCATTACCGCATGGGAAGAAACACGTAACAAATCGGGCTTGAAAGCCCACAAGGAGCGCAGTTCCGAGCAAAATACCAGACCACCCTCCAATACCATATAGCTGATTGGTTTCATACCGGTGTGGTCTCTAGCGATCGTTAGGCTTCTGTTCCGTGAGTCCCAGATCGCAAAAACGAACATTCCATGCAGCCTCTGGACCATTTCAGCTCCTTCATCTTCGTATAGGTGCACCAGCACCTCTGTGTCACACCTCGTTCGGAAACGGTGACCTAAAGCTTCAAGTTGACGACGAAGAAGATTATGGTTGTAAATCTCCCCATTAAAAACCACTACAATTGATCCATCCTCATTGTAAATGGGTTGTTTGCCCCCTGCCACATCAATTATGCTGAGACGCCGCATCCCCAAGGCCACTCCATCAGCTACGTGATAACCTTTATCATCAGGTCCTCGATGTGCTACAGCATCACACATTGCACGCAAGAGATTCCCAGCATCTTGCCCAGAAATTTTACAACCGGCAAAACCAGCTATACCGCACATCTCAAAACCTGTTTGATTTCTGAGGACCGCGTTCTGAAAGGTATTCAAGAAGGTTCCCAGAGCACCAGAGTGCAGCGATTATAAGATACGGAAAGGCTATCGTTGAGAAGGAACTAAATATTCCGGCAACAAGGTAGCCTATAAAACCAGCCTCCATCCAATATTGCTGACTTGCCAAGTCAGTCTCATGAGCGCGCCGTCTCATACGCGAAGCATAGAATAACGTCGATCCAACAAACACACACCAAAGCACCAGCCCAATCATGCCAACTTCAGCTGCCAACTTTAAATAAGTGTTGTGTGTATCTCTATATCCAATATGGGGTGCATATCTTGCATTTGCTAATCCATAAACACCTAACCCTACGCCAAAAACAGGATGATCAAGGAAAATTCTCCATGCCGCTTTTTGTATTTCGAAGCGCTCCGCTGCTGATCCCTCAGGGTCAGCCTCCCCGATTGTTGACACGCTAGTGAGTTTCTTAATTCCAGATAAACGATCCCAAACATGAACAGGAACCGCAAACCAAATCACAAATAGGGCAATGACTGCCCATACAAGAAATCCTTTTCTTTTAAATATAAATCTGAGGAACGCAGGCCCCATAGCAACAACCAATCCCAAAAATGCACCCCGTGATTGGGTCAGTAAAATCGTAACAAGCAGAAGTGCAGAACTGAACCACGCACCAATACGCAGGCTAGTTTGGGCACTCTTCGTCATTTGTACACCAAGACTCACCCCAAGGGCAATTAAACTAAGTGCTGCCAAGTAATTCGGATTTGCGTAGATGGAACCAGCAATGGCCCGACCAAAGAGCGTATAGCCGCTTACATAGTTTACCAGTGCAGAGCGAACTGGAGTTATGACAAAGCAAAAAAGAAAGAACAGAAGATAAAATCGTAATTGACCCTCACTTTTGAGCGCATTGATGGTAATGAGCATAATTACCAAGAGCTTGCTCTGTTCAATCACTTCACCAAGAGCTACGTTCTGGAATTGTGATTTGAAAGAACATAAGAAAGCCCAAATCAAAAATAATACATAAACCCATATAGGGAGAGGAACTTGTACGCGTCCGCGTCCGAAAAGCAACCCGATAATGCCAAGAACAATACCAAACCATGCGATATTCAAGTTATATGTAACCACTACCAGCGTGTAGAGGCAGAGTCCAATGAGAGTAAGCGAACAATCCACGCAAGAAATACCCGGGCGATACAACCACCGTATAGATTCGCGGTTAGTCTGAACTGTTTCCTCACGTAGTTTATTAGCAACAGTTTTACCTTCTCGGGCAAATTCATCTTTACATATTTTATTCATGTTCGTATGATATTTTCGTCGTCTGTATATTCAAATTCAAGCATGACAATTAAATTTTCAAGCCATACATACTATCACTTATACTGTCGAACCCTATTTTTGTTCCGATTTATCGCAACTTCTTCCAATATTTTTTTGAAAGTATCTGTTACACTATCCCAACCGAATTGGGAGCGCACATATCTTGCACCAATGGAGCCAATCAATGTGGCTCGCTCCGGCCAGTTAATGAGTTCGACAATTTCCCCTGCAAAAGCTTTCGGACTATCTGCAATCCGGAGGTGTTCACCATGTACTACTGGTAAACCCTCAGCACCCACACTGGTACTAACTACCGGTTTTCCCATAGCCATCGCCTCAAATATCTTTAATCGTGTTCCCCCTCCGATCCGGATGGGTACAACGAACAACGCAGCTTGCTGCATGTAAGGCCGGATATCAGGTACGGATCCCACAAGACGTATACCTGTTTCTTTTCTAGCCATAAGCCGGAGGCGGTTGGTGGGATTACGTCCTACAACAGATAGGTAGGCTTCTGGCACTGACCTTCTAACCAGCGGTAGTATCTCCTCAGCGAAGTAGACTATCGCATCTTCATTCGGCAGCCAGTCCATCGAGCCCGCGAAGAGCATTTCGTATTGATTTATGACCGTGGTTTTGGATGGTTCAAAATAAGCAGTATCGACCCCGGTCGGCACATACGATACACTAGATAGTTCGTATTTGGATTGTAATTGTTCTGCATCCGTTTTGGACACCGCTATGACATGATCATACCGTTGGCACTCCCGTCGCTCGAATATCTCCATTCGACGCCATTGTTCATGAAAGTAAAGTCTGCGAAGGGGCATCGACGAAACATCTTTATGCCTAAACCAGATTTTAGCTTCCACGTTATGCTGAAAAAGTACAGCAGGGCATCCTATTGTTTTGGGCATGTTTATGCTGGGGTGAAGAAAATCGCACACCACGACATCATATCTACCACTGGCAAGGCATTCTGTAATGCGTTGACGCATTGCCGTGGATTTATACTTGGCCACGGCATACGGAAGCAGTGAAAAAAGATTTTGAAACAACTCAAAATATAGTCTTGGTGAGTCCTTCGATGTTGTATGGAAAGGTATGCGTTCCAATTCGTTACAATACTCATCAGCTAGAGCAACTGCAACTGGAGAGGCCCGTCCATCATCCAACGTCAAGTATGTAATATAAAAATGCCGTTTTAATTCACGCAACATGTTGTAAGTGCGTATGCGCCCCCCTTTATCCAGAGGATGGAGCAATTCAGTTTTCAACCAGAGAATACGTATCACAAGGTTCTCCTCATGAAGGCGATTCTTCTATCCGGAAGGATATCGTCCACCGGTTCGTGGTCGATGAACACTCGGTGCCAAATCTCGAGGTTTATGAGTGACCAGAGCCGCTCTGCGTGATTACCTTTCCCAGCATCATGATTGGCTACGAGTTCACGTAAGACTTCAGGGTTGAAGAGCCCCCTGGCTAAAGTTCGTTCGCCTAAAATGAAATCATCAAGAAGGGGACGAAACCGATTACGTAACCATGGCCCGACTGGTACGGGGAACCCCATTTTTTTTCGTTTAAGGATAGCGTCTGGAAGATATTTTTGCATTGCCTGCCGAAGTATGAATTTGGTAGTCAAATTCCGTAGTTTCAGTCGATCTGGCAATCTTGCAACAAATTCCACTAACGGGTGGTCGAGAAAGGGTACTCGGCTCTCTATGGAAGCCGCCATGCTCATCCGGTCCTGTTTCATGAGAAGTTCTTGCATGTAGGTCTTAGTATCAGTATAAAGCATCCGGTCAAGCATCGTTCGTCCATTACCCTCCTCAAACAATTGATGTAAAGTATCATAAGCATCGACGCTGGCCAACCGTTTCTGTAAGGTAGCCTCAAGCAATCGCGCCTGCCACTCACGCGAAAAAACTGCAAAGTTCTCGAAATAGAGCATGTCCACAGTCGGGGGTAGCGTCAAAAAAGTCCGATCAAGCCTCTTTCTCAAGATTGATGTATCGGGCAATGACTGCACTGCGAGCCGAATCAGTTGCCGCATAAAGTGGGGTGTCACTCGATGATAAACCTGCCCTATTTGAGTGTTGATAAGTGTTATACGATAACGGTTGTAACCTGCAAGAGTCTCATCACTACCTTCTCCTGTAAGTACAACCTTAACCTGTTCGGATGCTAGCCTTGAAACAAAATAAAGTGCGACGCTCGAAGGATAAGCCATCGGCTCATCCTCATGCCAAATTAGTCTTGGAATACTCGCAAAGAACTCCTCTGGGTTTAAAGTAACTTCATGATGATCAGTGCCGTACCTCGACGCCATCAGTCTAGCGTAACCTATCTCATTGGCCTCACGCTCGGCAAAACCTACTGAAAAAGTTTTAATTGGCTCTTGCATTAAATTGCTAGTGATAGCAGTGATCGCGGCAGAATCAATGCCACCAGAGAGGAAAACCCCGAGCGGAACATCTGACATGAGCCGGACCGATTCAGTCAATCGTGCTAGGTACTCATCACACAAGTCACAGTCAGGGCGTACATCCTCTTCTTCATCCGCCATGCGAAGATCCCAGTACTGTCGGATCTCAGTTTCTCCATTCCGCCAAATTAGCATATGCCCAGCTGGCAATCTATGAATGCCTTCGAACATTGTTTCCTGCCCTGAGGGGGCATGATTGGCAAGAAAATCAGGGAAACTTAAAAGATTAAGTTCCGCACGTACTGCCCCTGCCTCCAATAGTGCCTTAATCTCAGAAGCAAAATAGAGCGTCCCGTCAGCTTTATGTGCATAGTAAAGAGGCTTTACACCAAAGCGGTCACGGACAAGTATGAGTTCGTGCTTTGCACAACTCCAAATGCCAAGAGCAAACGTGCCTCGAAGCAAATGCACAAAATTTATTCTTTCGCGTTCATATAACCTAAGGATTGTTTCTGTATCACAACGCGTTCTGTATTGAACGCCACTTTGCTCTAATTTTAACTTGAGTTCAGGGTGATTAAAAATTTTACCATTAAAGACAATGTGCAAGTCGCCATCGACACTACTCATCGGTTGTGCACCACCTGATAAATCAATGATGCTGAGACGTCTGTGGCCCAGGGCAACACCCACCCCCATGAAGAGGCCAGCTCCATCCGGGCCACGATGAACCATAGTGTCCCGCATGCGAATGATGAGCTCTTTGCTGATTGCTTGTTGCGAGCCTATAGGTAAGGCAATTCCACAGATACCACACATTCTTTAAGATCTCCTTCTATATCCTAAAATATATAAGACTGCCTTAGCGACGCGCATTGATTGTGCATACGCAGCCACCGGAAATTTGTTACATTCTTGTTTTGGCATATAGGTAACTCAAAATAGGTGGCTACGCATGAATAAAGGCAAGCGAATTTATTATCATCTCAGTAGTTCATCCCATCACATACCACTTTTGACCCAATCTCATGATTTGTGCCGAGCTATTTAATGCCTTACGAAAACGCCTTATATATTCTAAGCGTAAGCTCATTTTTTTGTTATATCGCGTGCAACCTTTTCTTCGTTATCAAGCAACAATCGAGCAATTGACAATCAAATGTCTACAAGCCATGACTTTTTGAAAGCCGGCGTTTCACCAGCGTTTGATATACTGTAGATAATTTTTCGATTACAGTGTCTTGACAAAATCTGAGTCTTACCTCCGCACGACCAGCCGCACCAAGCCGTGTGCGCAATATCGGATCGTACTCAAGAGCACACAAGGCTTCTACTAGACATTCCTCTTTATCCACAGGTACGAGGATACCTGTAACATTGTTTACTAATACATCGGGCACTCCTCCTACCGCTGTGGCGACAACGGGTTTTGCCGCCGCCATTGCCTCTATTATAGAATTTGGAAACCCCTCGCTTACGGAGGAAAGTACGCTTACATCGAAGAACTGGTGTATATTGACGGGTGAAATTACTTCACCTACGAAATGGACACGAGATTCGATACGCAAATGATGTGCAAGCCCTTCAAGTTCCGCACGTGAGGGTCCATCACCGACCAGCACCAGATGAAATCGCGAATCAAGTCGTGAGGCAGCCCTCAAGAGCATGCTGTGGTTCTTGACTGGACTCAATCGAGCTACAGTTCCAATGACAAAAGCATCATCCGGAAGACCCCAAGTTCGTCGCTGTGCAATGCATGATGCCCTGTCAACATATTCAAATGCGTTCTTCCCCAGAAAGTTAGGGATTTCTATAATCTTGCTCAGCGGCACCATTTCTTCGCTATTAAGCAGTGAAACTACGCTATTGCTGTTTGCAAGGATGCCGTTAGCAAAAAGACAACTCCAACGATTAAGCTTCACTAGTCCGGGACGAGGAGCTTCGTACCACCACCGACGGCTCGCAATTACAATGGCATTGCTGAATAAGCGAGCCCAAGGCACTACGAAAATGTTTGTGTAGATGTCATGTGTATGAACGATATCTGCATCCCAGCTCCGCAACAGCCTTGCAAGTCTTATCCCTTGACGCGCAGTCTGGGTTGAATACAGATTTGGAATGGGGAAGTGAGCCATGTTCACACCCAACTTTTCGTATCGCGCCCTGAGACAACCATCATGCTGGAGGTGAATCACGTATAACTCGAATCGGTCAGGGTCAAGTGCTTCAGCTGTTCGCACCGCGTTTAGCTCCGTCCCTCCTATTCCGAAAGAATCAATGCAAAATGCAACCTTGATACGCCGAAGTTGAAACATATAATTTATCGCGTGGTGGATTTCACATTTATATTGGCGCTGTGTGATGGCTGATTTTCAGAAAAGTAGAGCCTCAATTAAATACTATTCTTTTTCCTATCAAAGATCTAGCTTGCATTTGACTCATCATTACCATATCGGAAATCTGAATACAATTTTCTTAACTTATGTCTTCTTGTGAAACCCGCCGTCATCACATAAATTATGAAGCCGAAACTGATTGCGCCCAACAGATGGATCGACTCTGAAACTTTTAAAACCTGTAAAAACAAAAAAACTCCTACTGCCATCACGGTTGTAAAGAACGCTGGAGCACTCAATGCTGCAATAAAATTGCCAACACTGAATCCTATGACCTGCTTCAAAAAAACAAGCGAGGGTACCAATAAGAGCGGCACTGAAGCCCACCAAGCTGCAGCTAATCCATTATGCCCCCAGAAAAGAGCACCCACAAAGAAAATTGCTGGAAGACAAATCAAACACACTATCATGATTTGTCGATTGCGTCTGGCTTGTCCGCTTACCAGAAAGATTTGGCTGAAGGGCGTCATCACCGTGCTAATCATCTGATAAGTTGCGAGAATTTTGATCCCCTCTGAAGCACTTTTCCATTGCTCTCCAAAAAAAACACTAATGCCTTGTGAAGCTGTAAGGGCTAGGCCGACCAATATAGGCCACACCACCCATGCAATACCTTCAATGCTATTGCAAAGCAAAACACGCAGCCGCTCCAAATCCCGTTGCTCCCTGGCCAGCAGAGGAGTTATAACATTTATGATAATACTTACCAATTTTTCACCTGGCATCGAACTTAAAGTCCATGCAAATATGTAAATACCAAGCCCGGTCGGTCCTAAGATGCGACCCCCTATTATAACTGGTAGAGAGGTGTATATCGACCATGCCAACCGTGCCGTTAAAATCTCTCCACTGTATTTCAGCGGGATCCTTAGTTGCGCAAATCGTGGGAACTTAATAGCAGTTCTGATATGAAAGAGCAGGAATGTTGTTGTTGCTGCTGCTGCTGTGATCTGTCCGCCAATAAGCGACCACACACCAGCGCCTGAGAACGCCAAACTTACTGATACGATCGCCGAAATGACGCTCCGCAACATATCCGCAATTGCCATCCCCTTATAATCCAAAGCCTTTGTTGCACGTGCAAGTGGTACTTGTGCAGCGCTGTTAAGTATAAGGACAACTCCCAAGGCAACTATCAGGGACACCGCTTGTGGCGCTCGATAGAAAATACTAATTGGATAAACTAGACCAAGGCTTATGATAAAGGTACATACTCCAAAAATAATGCTCGCCCCATGCAATTGTACTTCATCTTCCTCTTTGATTCCAGGCATGGTCATTACCGTGCTTCCGATGCCAGCTTCCGCAAACCCTTGTGCAAAAAATATGAAAGTCCATGCAATGCCAAATAATCCATAATCCTTCGGGCCAAGCAGGCGCATAACCATGAAGGTGCTTATCCAGGATACAATCTGACTAGCCCACCGCATTGTTCCTATCCAAGCAATGCCTCGAAAGACTTGTCGAGCTGTATCTTTTGGCACAGCCCCAGGAGATACGTTCGGGCTATCCACGTATTCCTTTGTGATCTTGTCCTCGGGCATCTTTTCTGGCTTCATCATGATTGTTCATGTGGTTATTGGCATGTGGCTTCATTACAAATCCAGACGGGCTGGCACGCCCCATGTTCCTGCTATTCGCAACTGCCTATAGCAATCATTTCTGGCAGTACAATGGAAAGAAGGAGGTTACCATGCAAAGTCTGGTATTCTCATTACCGGCGGGGCATCTCGTTAGTTTCATCTGGCTTACCTATTCTTAAACGCTGTCCTGGATAAAGGTTGTCACTGATCAGAAAATAGATCGTTCTAAGGTATCATGGCAAAGATGTCATTAATGGCTAGTTCAATTCAAACCAAAGAATTGCGATTTTTGTCGTGATTTATCACATCTGTCCAAAATACCTTTTAAATGGGAGCCTCAATCAGGTAGAATATATTCGACCAAAAACAAATAAAACCCAAGGGAGTGTCCATGAGATCGATGTTGCAAAAAGCCTCTTCTTTGTGTCACGATAATAGAGCTATGCCGACTAAACAGCCATCATCTAGGTGCGTATGTTTCCTCTCATATTCCAGAGGAGAAACATAATTCAAAGCCGAATGCCTCCTG
>CAYQUO010000031.1:0-14339 GCA_964420835.1 uncultured Anaerolineaceae bacterium | reverse complement strand
CTGCACATCCGGCAACCTCGAGCTTCGCCGCTATAGTTGTTGGATCGGCGATGCCAAGGCCCCAGTTGCCGGGACGTGATACATCCTCGGTTGTGTCGCCTGTGCCATCCGGTAATTTGGCCACTGTGCCAGATCGGAAAAAGTCCGCATTGCCAGGGTACTCTTTAAATATGGCCACGGTAATCTCCTCCGCTGCGTTATCCCATTAAGTCGATGGGTGAGTACGCTCCGTCTTGTCTAGTTCTCGTAGTCAAAGGCGCGGCTGTACTCAATGTAGAGGCGAGCGTTGGTTTTGGCCAGGCGGATCGCCTTGAATTTGGTCAGCTCGTCGCGGCCTTCGAGTGTAAAGGTCTGCCCGTTACCCTGGCGAATGCCTACGGTTGCGGTCGGCGCGGTTGCGCCATCGAGCGTGATGCTTACGTCAGCTTCCCATACATGCACCTCAGCCAGGTTGGCATCGGCTGGAATGGTAGCCAATACGGTCGCTGCTGCACCAACGGTCAATTGTTCGGCGGTCAATTTCTTCCGCTTGCTGTCGTAGGCCGACACATCAGTGCCGACCACGGGCGCGGCGGCAAGCGCAAGGTTGGTGTCTACGTTGAACCAGCTCTCAACGCCGGTGGTTGCGCCAGTGTTTTCGTTGATTTGCTCCTGGCGGCGGATGATGTCGCCTTGGCTGAACCCGGCACCATTGATCAGTGCCTGGTAGTAGGTGGATCGATACGCGTAGGTTATGACTGGAATTGCATACGACTGAAATGTAGCCATGATTGGTTACTCCTGTTTGTTTGAATGCGAGAAAGGGAAGAAGAGATCGCAGGACACAGGCGCGAGTCTCACTCGTAGCTGTATCTATAATCTGCGATCTCTAGATCAGATGTTGCCGGTCGTCGGTACCGTGAAAAATTCCACGTACAGTGTTCCAGATTGACCCGGTTGGCCAAGCGCCTTGAAGCCTGCGATCTCACTGGATGATTCGAGTTCGATGCGTCCATAGTCGGTGACGCGTACGCCACGCGGCTCTGTGTTGCTCGGTGCTTGGCCGTCCGTGGTGAAGCGCATGTGTCCACCTTCGACGTGGATCTCTGCCACATTTGCTCCAGTAGGTGGCGTGCCCAGCGTAATCGGTGCTGCGTCGCTAAATGGCACAACGATAGCGCTGCCTGGCAGTGCTATGCGCGGATCGGAGCTGGTGCTGCTGCCACAACAGGAGCAGCCAGGATTGTAGCGAGTAGGGATACCCATAAAGACTCCTTCCTGCCTATTAGCAGTTGTTAGCGACAGGTGTGAAGCTGTCGCTCATGCGGTAGTCCATCAGCGGCACGCACTTGACGTTCTTGATTAGGATCTGGAACATCGAGCCGCGGCGATTCCAGCGCCACTCGGTGCGCATACCCATCGTTTCGCAGATGTCGGTATGATCCATGTAGACCTGAATCAAGCCGTTGTCACGGATGGTTTTGTTCCAGCCGTTCGCTTTGAGCGCATTGAACTGCGGCTGCATAAAGCGGCGATTGCCTGAGCCGCGGTAAAGCATCATCAGGTGGTAGCAGCCAGGCGTAGCAGCTTCGAGGCTGCCCTGCGGTGTCACCACGCCGGCAGCATCCTCGATCAAGGTGGTCGGGTCGTAGGCGATGAAGGGCACGGTGAAGTTGCGGAAGTGCAAGCCGCCCCAGGTGCCGACGTTGGTGCCGATATTTTGCAGGTCGCGCAGATTGTCTGCCGCACGCTGGCTGTCCATTAGCAGACAGTTGCCACCGCACTCGGTGTAACAGGTGGCGGTCTCCATCAGGCAGTCAAAAGTCTCGGATGGTCCCACAATCGCCACATCGCCCACGGCGAACTCTGGCGTCGCAATGCCTTTGGTGTGCGCAATGCGCCGTTTGTTGACCATGTGCAGCTCACGCAGTGTGGCGTAGAGGTTGACGCACCACTCCGGAGCGAGCGCTACGCCGTTGAGCGTGATGCCAGGCATGGGGTCACTGCTCGCCATGTCGTTGCAGTTCCAGTCGAGGATCATGGGCTTCAACTCAGGACATTCGTACTGAAAGTTGAGCGCTGGTGTGTCGTAGCCTTGCAGTAGACTCCATAACCCATAGTGGCCCAGCTTGTTCTGTGCGTTGTCTTTGATGCCCCACAGCAGGTTGTAAGCGTAGGCGTTCATATGCGCCTCGCTCACGTTCGCCTCGTGCCACATCTCATCATCGGTGATGACGGTGCCGTCGATGGTGTAGCGGATGTCATTCACGCAGTAGGGTAAGCCGCCATCGACGATGGGGTCGGAAGTGCTCTTGATCTCGCCAAAGCAGCTATGAATGGCGGTGCATGGTTCGCCATAGCTGGCGCGGTCGCCGGGCAAACAAATCTCTAGGGGCACGCCAGGCCGCTGGCTGGACGTGTTGGTGCCCTTCTTGATGGCCCCCATGTACTGGAGATAGTTGATCTCCTCTTTGATGGTGCGCGCTGGGGCCAAGCCGATCCAGCGTAGGAAGGCTTCGGACTCACCGCCTGTATTGAAGATCCCGATGGTGCCGTCGCTGCAATTCCCAAAAAGTGGCGGGCAGCAGTCGATAGAGGGTGCGTATCCGCTGCCGTATAATCCTCGTGGCATAGTTGATTTCTCCTGTAAAAAAAGCGATCAATGCGGAGATCCGCACGTTGCACGTCAACGGTGTCTGGGTTGTTGTTTCCCAAACAGTCCGGTCGGTTTCCATGTCATAGGCTGCGCGTTTTGCCCACCATTGGCCTGGCTGGGTCGCACGCCGCTGCGGACCTGTGGTTGCGCTGGCATCAGCTCGCGCAGTTGCAGCGCTGCGTCCTCGCTCTCCACGCCCAGCGCACGGAAGCGATTTTCAAAGGCCGTGGTCTGCTCGTGAGCGCTGGCCACCTGCTCCTCCAGCGCTGCGACGCGCTGTATGATTTCCTCGGCGGCTGCATTGATGGCGTTGTTGATCTGTGCTTCCAGGTCGCCGGTGTCGAGTGTGATCGTAGCGACCGACGCCGGTGGATTGGGCTGCGTGCTGGGATCGGGAGCGGGTGACGGTGGCGGTGTTTGTTTGGCTGCGGCCAGATCGTCGCTGAGCTGTTGGATCTGCATGTGCATCTGTTGCAGGTCGCGCATAAAAGCGTCCATTCGATCCTGCAATGAGGCGATGGTTGGCGATGATCCGGTTGGGTCGCCGCCCATACCTCCGCCTGTGTCAGTGCCTGCGCCGGCATCGCCTGCGGCAACCGCACGCAAGCGCAAGGCGAGAGAGACCGGGTCGTGGGCCTTCTCGTTTTCGGTGGCCAGCATGGTCTCGACCTCACCGACGAGTGCCTCGTCTTTGAGTAGGTCGAGCAAAATCTGACGATAGTCGTCACTGATAGCGCGTTGCTGAGTGTGGCTCATGCGTTTCCCCTTTGGTAACGGTTGGTTGCTCGTGTTCCACGAGGCACAGATGTCTCTCGGTGCAATGCTGTAGCCTAGAAAATTCCCCTCACGAAATGTTTCGAGCGTGACGCCCGGCGCTACCGTGAGCGGCTCGCCGGCGAACGCCTCGAACTCGATGCTGCCGCCCCATTTTCCCTCTGTGTCGGCGTTGAGGCTGATGGCCACCGCTTTCGCTACGGGTGTGGCCAGACTGCGCCAAATGCCCACTAAGAGCTTGTCGTGCCGCCACAAGTGCAGGATATCACCGACGCGCGTCGCAGCGCCGCCCAGGTGCAACAGGTTGACGTACTCGGTTCCGTCGCCCTTGAAGCCTTCAACAAAGGAGTCGAAGAGGCTGCGCGTGTCAACCAGGCTCATTTTGTTGATGCCGGTCACGCACATCACGCTCAAAAACATCTGCTGGCCATTCTCGGCAGGCGGGAGCGCGCGCGTGATGACCATATTGCTAGGCTGCTCTGAATTGATCTCCATACGCTGCGCAGCGTCCAGGCTGGCCACGGTGTCGCCGTCCATCTGGATGCGAGCGCGGTACAGTTCGCCATTGCATACAGTCACCGCGTAGAGTTGGCCATCCTCGCTATAGATGTCCTGTAGCCAACTGTGCTGGTTGCTGTCTGTGATGGTGGCGTTCTGTTGTTTGAGGAGATCGTCTACCTGTTGCTCGACGATCGAGAGTGAGATCAGGCGCTCCTGTGGCTCTTTGCGCTCTGTTACAACTGTAACAACGTCTAAAAAGCGGTCGAACGCAGAGCGGATCTCGGCTATTGCATCAGCTGCTTTGCTCATGCAGATAGCTTATTATGATTGTAAGGTTTCGTATAGACTACATAGGTACTGTTTTCAGTACCTATTCGAGAGGGTGCGTAGAGGTTTTGGAGAGGTTTTGGGTAGCTCGGTCTACCACAATCGCGGCGGTCAAAATGTCGGGCACTTGTAGCTTGTCGCAGATGCGCGTGTAGTGGCCGCGCACGGTGCAGGCACTAATGCACAGCTCGCGGGCAATCGTGCTCAACATCTTGCCTTGCCGGCGCAGATTGATCACCTGCATCTCGCGCTCGGTCAGGAGCGCCACACGTTCGGTTTGGCTCAAAGGTAGGAGTAGCAGCATGCTTTTCCCTCGCTTCGTGCGTTTGAGTAGTTCCCGGCTGTCGAGTCCCTGTAGCTCTGCGGTCGTGCGCCAGAGCTGCATGGCTGCGCCTGTGTAGTGCCCACCATCGCCCGCTGCGATGGTGTTGATGGCGGCGTTGCTGAGTGTGCGGCAGAGATTGAGCATGCCAAATGTCGCGTCGTCGCAAGTGTCGCACGCGCTGCGGTGTCGATTCTGTGTGCGCTGTAGGCGTTTGATGGTGGCTCCGATCTGCGCCAGGCGCTCGCCGTTGTCTGCTCCAGGTTGCGCCAGGAGGAGCGTGGCGTGCGTGAGCGCCTCGATCAGGTCGGAGAGTGGGTCGTGCTTCTTCATAAAAAAAACAGAGTCTGAACAATGTTCGGTCGAGTGAACATCGTTCGCTTTTGTTTGTCTCTCACGATACAGAGCGGTCGATGGCTGCGTCTATGTCGCGCGCAAAGCCAGGTTCGACCTCTTTGAGCGTCAGGTCATCGAAGTGGCGAGCGTCGAAACCTGGGTGCATGACGGAGGTTGGGTGTACCCAATCGCCGTACTTGCCGCCAGGTCGAGCGCTGAGCGAGCCGACGACGGTCTTGGCCTTAAAACTGTTCTGGTAGGCGAGCGGATCTCCCTCGATCTCGTGGGCCTGCGTGCCCTCGTTGACGAAGAGATACGCTTCATCTTCCACCGTGATCTCGCGTTCCATGCTGCCAGGCGCACGAATCTTGGCGTCTACGTCGTGCTCCCACGTTTGGGTGGGTCGCTCTAGTGCTTGCTTCGACTTCTTTGCGTGGCGTTCGAGCACGTTCTTTAATTCGGATCGGAGCGACTTCGCGCCGAAGTCGCCCCCTCCCTTGATGAAAGGCTTTACATCAATGGGCATTGGTGATTTTCTTGAGCATCGGCATGCCTGTCTTGCCATGCTCGACCACTTCGTAGCCCAGCGGCAGGGCGATTGCCTTCCCTGCGTTGAGCTGCCTGGAAAAATAGCGTAGCGTGCGTCCGCCGGTTTTGGTTTCGTGCAGGTAGTACGTCGTGCCTGCGCTGTTGGTGTGGACGTAGTGCGGTGTGCTGGTAACGTTTTCGATCTGCTCGGTGATTATTGGTGTCATGGTTTCACTCCTCCTTAGTTGTTTGATTCGTTGCCTGATATACAACATAGATGCCCCTCACTATTAATACTATCGCAAGGAGCACGAGCAATCCTGCAATAATATAGTGGATTCCCTCGCTGCTGTCTAGGTTTGGCACGGGCAGATACGCCAAAATCAACGGTGCCGTGAATCCAAATAAAAAGCTGGCGAGTTTTGCGCGCCACATGGCTCAATCTTTTCGTTGTGGCACCCAGTCGCCACGCTGCTCGATCACGTCTGCCTGAAAATCGAGCAGCGCATGATCGATGCTGTCAGCGATGCGGCTACTGGAGTAGATGCCATCATCGTCGATGTCCCAGCTATTCTCTCCGTCGCCAAGCACCAGTACCGGCGTGTTGCCAAAGTCGAGATTGATGCGGTACTGGCAGATCGGCTTTTTCCAGCGCTTACGGGTCCAGGTGGCCATGTACCCCGTTGCGGTGCAGGCGTAGTTTCCCTCCGGCAGGGCCACCACGCACTGCACCTCGATGGGGTTTTCTTTGGTGTAGGTGGCTTCGCCAAAGATTAGGTCGTCGATGAAGAGGCCGCGGTCGCGCCAGTCCCTAGAGTCGCCCTCGTTGGGGTTGCGCCACAATCGCCAGTGTAGGAAATTCTCCTCTGCCATCCACGAAATCTCTAGCGAACGCTCGCCCCGTCCGCGCCTGCTGGACCTGCGTGTAATGCCAGGCAGGTAGCGCACGAGCGGCAAGCGGTCAATCATGAGGTAGAGTGCAAACCAGAAGGGGATCTTGAGCATCAGTGTGAGTTGGTGGTCACTCAGCGCCCCGTCCGAAACATCAATGCCCAGCGCAAAGTCCTTCTGTCGGTAGGTGATCTTCGCCCCAATACAGTTGTCGTAGAAGTTGAGCCAGGCGCGCACGCCAGGCGGTTTGGTCTCGCGTCGCGCGTGCCACCAGATCACAGGCTCGCCGCTGGCGTCGTGCAGTAGTTCTTTTCTCATGCGCCCTCCTGGGGAATGCGCGATATGCTGGGGTCGAATAGATGCAGGCGAAAGGGTGTATAAAGGCTGCTTGCAATCTGCATGGCGAATCGATCGCTGACGGGGATCTCGATGGTGGTTTTGTACTCGTCGCTCAGCTCCATCACGATTGTAGAGCATCCGTACTGCGCGCTGCGGCCCACCTCGATCAGCGTGCCATCGAGCGGGAGCGCATGATTGAGTCCTGCTCCGTGATAGTACGCGCTTCTGCCGGCAGCGATCCACGCTTGCCGAATCTCGACCGCTACGTTGCCCCATTCAGGGATCGGCGAGTCGTCGTAGGCTTTTGCATTGCGCTCGGCTCGGTAGGTGTTATAGGCGACCTGTCCTATCACTTGTGATTCTGCCACTGTCAACTGTCTCATAACTCTGCCTCGCTCCAAATTAGCTCAATCTCGCAGCGGCAACCGTGGACCTCACCTGGTGCCCACAATAAGCCATTGCTGAACTTCTGCGCAAAATCCACTGTCTCGCCCACGGTGCGTATGTGCTCGATGCGTGGGTTGGCGCTGCTCGTTTTGCCCCAGCGTTTTTTTGGCGGCTCAAAGAGTTTGAGTGTTTCCCATTGCGCATAGCCATAATGACGGGCCACTTCGTTGGCGGCAATCTCCTGCGAGCGGCGCAGGATAATCTCGTCAATGGCGGACTGGATGCGCTCTGTCACCCAGCCTCCGGCCCAGGCTTGTTTGACGATCTGGATCATCTGGCTGATCGACTCAGCGTCGAGCGTGGTGCCGGTGAGCGGGTTCTCGATGCTGGGATCGCCGACTTCCTCGTTATTCTCGTTGAGCAAAGAGAGTAGGCGCTTCTGTGCGTACGCCTGTAGCGTCGGGGTGAGCTTTTCTACGTCGATGCCTGCCTTGGCTGGGTTGCCTGCGCTGCCCTGCCCATAGGCATTCATCATGCCGGCGTTGAGCACCTGGTAGATAAAGCCCAGCATAGCAGCCTGACTCGATCCGCGTAGCAGGTCGCGCAGTGCCTTGGTGCGCTGGGTGACTGCTGCAACAATCTGCTCCTCGCCGTCGCCGGCGTCAAGGTCGTCGAGTGCGTCCATGATGCCGGCATATTGCGCCTGGAGCAGCTCATACCAAATCTTCTCTAGCTCGCGCTGCATGGTGACCATGCCGTCTAAGGATGTGCCTTTGGGTGCGTCTTGTGGCGGGTCGGCGCGCTGATTGCGGTGCCGCACCTGGTGGGTCGGGAACACAGTCGGCCTGCTCAGCTCGGCGATGCTGTCGGCCAGCGTGGTCTCTGTCCTGTACTCGATGCCATTGCGGTCCGTGTGCCAGTGGTAGCGCACGAGGCGGTCATCTTTGGCCTGGCCACTGCGCACGGCCTGGATCAGTGTGCGTGTCTGTGGCGTCTGCATGGCCAGCTCGCGCATGCGCTTGACGGTGAGCAGGTCATCCACACGCACGCTCTCGCTCTCTTCGGTCCAGTTGGGCGGAAAGATACCCTCATCGACCAGCCATTGGATAAATTTCTCCTGCGCTCCCAGGTTCTCGCCACGCGCGCGCCGCGAGTAGAGCGGCTCGCTGCGCTGGATACTGCCGCTGGCGCTGCGTCCTGCGCCCTCGTCGGTCGCAGATCCGCCTGCGGTTTGTGTGTCCGTGAAGATCAAGGGCGCGATACGCTGAGCAAGAAACAACTGGCGGATCATCTCTGCTTTCTGCGATCGCACTTCGATCTCGGTCAGTTCGTCCACCGCTGCCGGATCATACGCGAAGTGGGCAGAGGTGGGAAGAATGCGCTGAATCTGCTCTTGGTCCTTTAGGTGGAAGCCAGCGCCGCCCGTGCCGGCAGTGTTGCGTTCCTTGGCGTTGATCTCGCCCTGATTCTGCCCAAAGATTTGACGCGAGTCTGTGACCATAAACTCGTCAATGTTGTGGCCCAGGTTTAAGGCGTAGGCTTGTAGGATGAGCATAACCCGATCTTCGTAGCGCTGGAAGGTCACAGGCACTTCACGTAGTGCCTGCAGGCGCGCCTCGATCAGTCCATCAGGGTCGCCAAGGATGGCCAGCCGTGCCGCTGCGTTTTTGCCCTGCTCCGCACGCCTGGCGTCCATCGCCGCCTTGAATTGCTCGGCGGTCGCGCCCTTGAGGAGTAGCAGCCCATCCACGAAATTCTCATCCAGTAGCCCGTCCTCGTAGTCGTAGATGGCCACCAGGATCTTGACCAGCTCGAACGCGCGGTAGAGCGCAGATCGCCCCAGGCGAAAGTTGTCCTGTGTGTCATCCGGCGTGCTCATGATGTGGTAGAACTCGTACCTGCACCACGGATCACTGGCGTCATAGGTGATCGGGAAATCGTTGACGTTCTTCCACAGTTCGAGCTGCGCCGCGGTCGGTGGCTCCTGGCCGACGATGGGCAGCTTGGGCATTAGGTCGTGATTCCACGTGCGCCAGAGCACGAGCGACGAGTCCATGTTGTAGAGGTTGGTCGCTGGCCACAGTTGCCAGCGATTATTGCGCAGTCGTGGTGCCAGCTCGCGCTCAATCTCGACAAATGCCCCAGCGTTGCGCGTTAGGTAGCTGCGTGCGCGGCGTTCAGTGGCGATTCGCCAGCCTACGCCATCATCAAAGTTATGCAACATGGCAGCGCACAGCCTGGCCACACGCTCACCAGCGACTACCGTCCAGCCGCGATTGGCGTAGGAACTCATCAGCTTGGCAATCATGCCGCTGAGGTAGGGTTCCCGTTCGAGTGCGTTAATCATGAACCTGTCGAGGTCGTGCATCTTCTCGGCGCAATACTCCGGTTGGTCCTCGTACTTGCGCTTGCCAAAGCTGTAGGCTGCGCCCCAGCGCGTGGCGATCTCTTTGTCGGTAAAGCGTGCCTGTTTGCTGGCCATGTGGTTTTACTCCTGCTTGAACTCCTCAAAATGCCGGCGTGCCTCTGCCGGCAGTGCCTCGATTGCTATGCTTGTATCTTTGCGGATCAGGAATATCGGCAGGCATAGCGCCAGTTCGTAGATCGAGATGTCCGGCTTAGGTTTCCATAGATACATCTTGAGTGGAACTATGGACATTTGTAGCATTTGCTGTGTTGTTACAGTGTAACGTTCTGGATGATCGCTGGCGACTTCAAACGAGGGTTGTTGTTCCTTAGTCTCTCCTATCCTGGTCGGTCTCCCAGGAGTCGTCCGTCTCTGGCCCTCCTGGCGGGTTGCCATCCCACTGCACAATCTTCCGCTCTACGGGAATGATACCCTCGTCAGGTGGTGGCAGTGCCGCCACTGCGGTCAGCCTGTATTGCAGCTCGTTTACTGTGCGGCGCAGTGCGGTCTTCTGCTCGGTGAGGAGGCGCACAACCTCCTCATGCTGCTCGCGTGTAATGATTGGGCTATCGTACACAGCGATCTCGGTCGGTCGCTGTGCGTACGCACGTGCGATCTCCTCGCTCACGAACTTGATGCTAAAGATTGCGGCTGCACCGTACATCTCTGTGGCGAAGCCGTCGCCTTCGGGCACATCGACGCGCAATAGGCCGCCCCAATCGGTCGGCTTTGAGATGCGTCCTGCGGTCTTGCCGTGTCCCATTAGACTGACGAGTCCCCACATTTCCTGTGGTTGTTGCTCCATAGGTTCCTCCTTGGTGAATGATGCGCCCTATATTTGCGCTTCGATCGACGGCCCTATATTTGTGACTTCGTGTAGCCATTAACAGCGGTCAGCCCGATAAAGCTGGGCTGCCATTAAGAAAAGGGGGGGGCACCCTCAATACGCCCCCACGGAGATTTGTCTGCCAGGCCGTAGTCTGAGGCCGTTCACCGACCACACCATAGCGTCCAGATTGTCCGGGGAATCATCCCCCGGTATCCAGCTACACATCTGGTCCTCAAGGTCTGCGTGCATGCCCACATGGTGCAGGCGATTCTGCTCGTAGAGCTGCACCACTGGCTCTGCTCGGGTCGCCTTGCCACGAGTCGCCCGCACCTCGATGATGCGCACGTTCTGGTCGATGCCTCGGATGATCTCCGCGACCATGTCGCCGCCTTGGTTAATCTCGACCACAATGGCGTCTGCACCCCAATACTCATAGCAGGCAATGACTTTCCTGCCCCATTGCTGGGGTCCGCCGCCGACGCTTGCATCTTCGAGGATGTAGCCGTGGTTGTCCATCGTTGCGCCAGCCGCAACGATGCCTGTTTTCGAGTAGACCGCCGATTTGCTGGCTTTGGGGTCTACACCGACCACTACCCTGGCCAATTGCTCTGGTTTCCTGCGCACTCGGGTCTTTTCGATCAGGTTGCGGGTCCACAATGCGCCCTCAACATCGCCCATCAGCATGCCGTAGAGTTCCTGCTTGCCGAGCGTGGTGTCTTCGTAGCGCCGCACCACGTGGTCGATGTACTCCTCAGAGAGATTACCGATGTTCTCGTAGGTGGTGCCCTTAACCAGCACAGTGCGAGGATCGTTCATGACCTCTTTGAGTACCGGAATCGGCCGCGGTGTGGTCGAGATTCCCACCCTTGGCGATGCGCCGATGCGCAGGCCAAGCTGCAGATTATCGTAGGTCTCCTGCGCATAGGCCATCTTGCACAGCTCGTCAATCCAGGCTCGCCAAAACTGCGGGCCGCGCAGCTGATCAGGTTCGTCGCCAGAGAATACCGTGGCGATGGCACCGTTGGGCCAGGTCAACCTCCGCTTCGATGGCTCGTAGGTGGGCATAAACCACGGTGGCGAGATTTTCAGGATGCTCGATGGACCTACCTCGATCATCGTGTCGCGTGCATCTGCTTTAGTTTGGCCAACAATCGCCAGCGGACCATCCGGTTCGTAGGCACAGGAGATGATCCACTCTGCCATCGTCCTGGTTTTACCAAAGCCGCGGCCCGACATCAGTAGCCAGTTGCGCCACTTACCCGGTGGCGGTTGCTGCTTGGGTCTACCCCAAAACTCCCACGAATGCGCCAGGCGTTCCTCATCCTCGCGGGTGGGTGCAAGCTCTGCAATGTAGTGCTTTTGCTCTGCCTCGGGGAGCAGGGAGAGCCGCTCAGCCAGTGATAGATCAGCGAGATTAACCCTCGCCTGTGCTACCGTCGCCATCCTCGACTACCTCCGCCTGACCATCAATGATCTGCTTTGGCACCAATGCCTCAGCCAGTAGCACAGAGAGTTTCTGTAGCCGTGCCCCAATCGCCTTGGTCGCCTCCTTCTCTTTGGTCAGATTCTCATTCTCTGGCGCAACGGGCCGCTTCGAGCTGTAGCGCTCAGGGTGCATACGTTCGAGCAGCCAGGCTGCTGCCTGCCAGCTCTCCAATGCAGCGCTGGAGATCAGCGAGATGTTGCGTGATTCCGCCACGGCTGACGCGCTCTCTGCGAATTCAAAGAGCAGCACGTAGGGATCTTGCTCCGGATCTATGTCTGGTTTGAGGCCAGCTCGTTCCGCTGCCTCTGCTGCCTGGATGGTCCGGTCTGCGATCATGCGCCAGCGTTTAAGCACGCGCTTTGGCACGCCACAGGCCGAGGCTGCAACGTCGAGATAGTTGCCAGCGCTGACCAGGTCACACAGTTTCTTCTGGAGTTGAGGAGTCAATATCTCGACCGTGGCGCTGTAGGGCTTGGCAGCGTCTGCCGCCTCGCTCAGAATTTCCTTGCGCACCTCACGCACTGCCAGGTAGAACTGCGCACAGGCAGTCTTTTCGTCACCACTCGACACGTCGCCCTCGCCGGTGGTCAGCCAGCGCTGCACCAGGCCAGCGCTGACGCCAGTCACCTGTGACATGCACCAGGATAGCGACCGTCCGGTGCGTAGCGCCTCGGTCATCTGGTATTGTTGTTCGCCGGTCGGGTCAATCTTGCGTGCCATCTACCATACTCCTGGGGTGCCCTCTGCCAAATCAGCATAGGAGCACTCAATAATCTCGCCTGTCACCTTGCGCCAGGTCGTCGGTGTGGTGCGTGCGGTCGGTTTCTCTCCGATCAGCTCCAGGTGATTAAGGTCCGCCAGCGCTCGATACTGATCAATCGTGCGCCTGCGCACGCGCTGATTGCAGACTGGACAGCCATAACCATCGCTCGCCAGGCGCTGATAGGTTTGGACGAAGGGAGCTGTGCCAGGTGGACAACGCAGGCACTTCCAGAGGGTGAATGTATTGGTGTTGCGTGGAAGGCTCGTCGCTGCAAAGACGAGCTGCTTGCTTGCTGCCAGCCTGTTGTAGTCGAGCAGCGTCTTGGCCTTGCGCCCACGAGGGTGGCGACCCAGCAGGACAACCCCACCGCGAAGATGGTCCGTAGCTGGCGGCCTTCCTTCCAGCTTGTCCCACTTTCTAGCACTGCCTCTATTGTGCCTACGCGGTTTCGCCATCGTCTCACCCAGCTCTCATTGCGGATATTTACGAAAGCCTTAATGCGTGCGTGGTCGGGTACGCACTGTATACGCGCATGTGTGCGTGCGGGCAGGTGCGTGCGCCCTTGCCTGCGTCGCGCCTACGCGCCTACGTGTGCAACCGATAGCTTGACAAAATATCCATTCTGACAAGCTTGCAAATGCGCCTACGCGCACGCACGTAAGCGCGCTACATGCGCCTGCGCGCACGTGCTCACGCGCTCACTACGCGCACGAATATACACTAACACGCTGTAAGCTAGCGCGCAAGAATTCTTACGTAAAAGTTCGCATAATGACCACAGTGCAAACGTCTATACGAAAAAACTCGTTGAAATTTGCTCATTTTGCCTATTGACAAGCGAAAAAATCATGGTATGCTATGGACAGGTTGCAACCTAAGCAACCAAAAACGCTCAAAAATGAGCATTCAAGCAAAGGACAAAATCATGAAAACTGCAAACGTCACCCCAAACACAACCGTAAGCGCAACCGTGCCCACAATCGACACATTGATCGCAGATAGCGTTAAAGCGCTCGCACTCACTAAGGAATCCGTGATCATGATCACCGATGGCAAGGAAGAGATCAACGGTAAGGAACGAACGAAATGGATCGCAGTAACCACAACCAATCCTGCGCAAACGCTTACAGCGTTGATCGCGGAAGGGAAAACCTTCAAGGTGGATCACGCCGGCTTTACAGTTTGGCTGTCTGAAGAATTGCGCAACAAAGTGCGCGCCGAAATCAAGGCACGCAAAGAGGCAGAAAAGGCAAAGGAAGAGGCAGAAAAGGCAAGCAAGGCAAATGAGGCAAGCGATAAGGTTGGAGTCTACGCGTTCCTTTCTCGCTTGCCAATGGGCGAAACGTTTGAAGTCTACTCAAAGGTTGGCGCAGTAAAGTATCGCGTCGATGGTACGAAAGAACGCAAGTACTACGCGCGTGGCGACGTTGCCTTGATCGTTGACAAGGTTTTTGCACTTGCGAATTGTGGCAACACGGTAACGATCAACTCAAAAGAGTCAACCGTTCAATTCTCAATTACGCGCGATGAATGGAAGGCATTTCTCAGTGCACCAAAGGAATCGACCACACAACCGACCACACAACCGACCACACAACCGACCACACAACCGCCCGCCGATCCGCGCAAACTGGCAATCGACAATCTGAATAACTTGTTTGCTAGTGGAAAAATTACGCCGGAAGTATACGCAAGCGCGTTAGCCGCGATGAAATAGTCAAGTAGTCAACCCACAAAAGCGAGCTACGCTTACAAGCGTAGGTCTCTTTTTTTTGCATACAGTTCAACCTGATGCCCTGCACAGCCCGCCCCAC
>CAYQUO010000030.1:0-19729 GCA_964420835.1 uncultured Anaerolineaceae bacterium | reverse complement strand
ACAGACCATGTTTCTATTTTGCCGGTTACGTCATAGGTATAAGGACATCCGTCAGGTGTAAAGGAATCCTTGACAACTGAAAAATCGCCACAAATATTATCATACCCCTCAATCCCGTTCCCGATAAACATCCTTGTGCCTTCAGCATCCGCCTCGCTCCCTAATGCCAAAGACTTACAAACAAAAGGGGCTGATTCAAAGGGTTTGATTATCTCCGCCTGAGACACAGCAATCAACGCCTCGTTATTGTAGAATTTATAGAACTGTCTTGTGATTCCAAACTCGCACAAATCAAGTGCAACTATCATTCCCCATTCGCCTTCGTTATTCTGCCTTACCAATAATTCAACCTTATCAAACTCATTCATGTATAATGGGTCAGATAATTGGCTGTCCGTAAAATCAATTTCTATGTAGTTCCCACCACTTCCATGACAATTCAAATCCGGTACGGCTATCGGTGAAATGGGAGAAGCACACGACTTTACATTCTCTTTGTAAACATACCTGTACCTAAACTGAAATACCTTATCATTTACAAAATTTGATAGGAATAACGGGTCGTTCTTGTATTGTGCTGTTGGGTTACACTTAGGAGTCCACTTTGGAATAGCCATGTGGAACTCATCGAAGTCATTAGGATAGATATTGTCGTAAACCAATACAGTAGGAGCAGGTGAGCCAATCCCTCCAACCGTGGCGGTCATCTGGGCTATAAGATAGGTGTTTGTGCCGGTAGTTAAAACGTTTGCAAGTGCTGTAATCTTTACCTTTCCGCAAGCACAAACCTCTGAGGTGAAATAAGAATTTACTGTGGCATTGGCATTAAATGCAGTTGAATACGCTTGCGCTCCCGTTAAAACATCGTCTTCATACGTCCCGTCGGCTGTAAGGATTAGTTCTGAGAATAAAGACACCCCATTAATATCAAATGCCTCAAAGGTGTACTCCTGCCCAAGCTCAAAGATTATTGTACCATCATCAGGGACACCAAAATACAATGTAGCTTCTACGTTCTTGCCCGTCCTGTTTCCTTTTTCTATGTCAATACACCTTGGGGGGTTGTAATTGTCTGTCCATGTCAAGTATTTATCGTAAAAATCAGCACTGATAATAGGACTTGTTAAAGAAAAATTTAATGCTGCCCCCTGCAAAAGAGTCTGAATAGTACTCGTTGAAGGGTTGTATTGTAGGATTTTATGGTTACCTAAGTAGTCCCACACAAAATAAATCACTGAATCCTTAACAATATTACTGAATGTGCCAATACATTTTGTCTGACCTACTGTCCCTGAAACAGTAGAAATGTTCAATACCGAGTTCCCTAATACGGGTTGTATAACCCCCTCTTTCTCAGATTCAAAGGACGTTATTCGAGCATTGAATATATCGTGTACAGCCCCGTCTTTTATGACAGCAGGATTTGAATCCTTGTCAATGAAAGCTGGGACTATGGAGTTTGGCTTTGACATACTTATTTTTTTTACAAATGTAGTAAATTCTAATAACTTTTTAATATCTTCGTTTTTATTTCCTATTACCTTTGCAAAAAAACGTTATGGAAAGATATGAAGTTTTTGACATTGCTTTCTCCCCATTCGTATTCCATCAGTGGTATGGGTACATATATGCTACCAAAACCAAACTGAACGGACATGAATGGGTGGAAGTTAAAGACGGGAAAGCCAAAATTTGCGCCCATACAAGAAAAGGGGTGCTTAAAATGAACGTACCAAAAGAAGAATGGAAATTAATATAAACCAAACCTATAAAAACAAAAATGACGACTCTGTTTACAAAGTCGTCCGTATTGATTATACCAAAAAGCCCGTAGGTCGGAGGGTCGAAATAAGCATAGATGACATTATTACTATTCGCCCTATCCAATCCAAAACAACCTCAAAAGACGTAACCCAACAGCGACATCATTTTGAAACCGTAATGAAGTACGGGTATTGGATTCCCGTTTAGAGGTAAGATTCTTTGACTTCTGTTCCGGAAAGCGTTGTTGTATCCCGGCATGTGCCATAGTAAAAGAGAAAGTTCCCTTCTTCGTCTTTTATCTCATCGGCTTGCGTGGACACAGTAGCAAAAGCCTTATCGTTATCAACGAGAGTGTACTGGTCAATGTACGGTATGCCCTTTTCAATGGAGTTCTTCCATATAATAAAGTGCATATCAGAATTTCGGATTCTTCTTACCCATCCATCGT
Organism: uncultured Anaerolineaceae bacterium; assembly: GCA_964420835.1. Taxonomy (GTDB): domain Bacteria; phylum Chloroflexota; class Anaerolineae; order Anaerolineales; family Anaerolineaceae; genus CAYQUO01. The sequence goes on along the minus strand of CAYQUO010000030.1, from coordinate 17,517 downwards.
TTAACATATCAGCCCTATCCATTCTGAAAAGAGTAGATAGGGCTTTATTCACATATATACACTTCCCGTTTTTATCGTTAAGATATATAGGGACAGGGGTGTTTTCAAGGCTTATTTTCCATCTCTGTTCACTTATGGCTTTGAATCGTTCAAATCCATCTCCCAGTTTGATGATTTTATCCGCCAGCGATTTCCCCCCGTTTGGCATTACCTCCGTTTTTATTAAATGAACATCCCTCTTTATCTCCTTTACTTGGGTCGCAAGTACATACATACGAATAAAGGAAATAATTTGATTAACCGCTATTATTATAGCAGCTAAAACAATGCTTAAAAAAGTATCATCCATATTCCTCTTTTTTTTCAATTTTTTATTAGGATGATTGGTTGACGTTAGTTATGGCTTAATTAACCCAAAGCCCCTTCTATATGTTTTGCTAAGGTCGTTTAAATCCCAATTAAACCTGTTAATGAGATTGTTTTGTTTTATTTCCCTTGCCTCTTCTTTCAAGTAATTTATTTTATTGTAATCAGAACGCTTACGGCTCATCTCCGCTCCTATTTTTATAGCAACAGCTAACTGAGGGACGACCCATTGGTCAATCTCCGTGTCGATAGACAAAGATGTTGCCAAAGATAAATACTCCATAATCACAAAATCATACCGGAAATTCCCCCCGAATACAATTTTCCCGTCTATGAAGTTGAATCTCCCGTATTTATTTCTTAAATCCAACTGCCCAAACAACTTACCGTACCTGGGGTCTATGTATCCCACAGCATAATCACCGGCAAAGTTAAGAAATACGCTCCCGTACCACCCTCCGCACATACAATAAAAATACCAGTCATCTTCCAACTGAGGGCTTGGGTCAGGAGTTCCACAATTACATACCTTTGTAGGGGCTTTGCAAATAGTAGGGTCGTAATCCAGAATGGCAACCTCCCCATCTACACAAACCGCTAATTTTACATAAGACAAATAATCGTCAGGGAACTGTACTGATTGAGTAGCACTATCCACCGCAAGAACTACGCTTTTTTTCACAGCGTAATCCCTGTTTCTAAGGAGGAGCTTGTATTCATCTATTGCGTACTGCAATAACTGAACCTCAGACATATCTTTGTATGCCTCCTCAACTTTTACCCTTGCTATTACTTGTCCTATTGTATCCATTATCTGTAAAATAATCTCGTTGTGTTTGTTTCAATAAACTTCAATGAAATGTCATTCAAACACTTCATAGGATTGTACACAAAGGTTCTACCTGGAGTAGTCTGTTCTATCTGATACGTACTCAAAGATAAGGTAGGAATTACGCTGCCAACCCCAAACTTTGAGTAAACAACCCCCCAGTCAAAAAGCATAATCGCATTTTCCCCACCAGCCAGAAACTGAGTAAATTCGCTTTCTTCAATCGACTCACCGGTAAGGGTCTTTACCTCAATGGATATTTCACCCATATATCCAGTAATGATGCTCTTTACTACATCAGGGGACTCCGGCAGCCAATCCGGGTTATCAAAATCATTATCTCTAAACCCGATATTCTCATATAAAACAACCCCACTCAATGTGTGAGTGGCTTTGAAAATAGCCTTATCAACCGCCCCTGTATATGAAATGGCAAGCCTGTTAGAGTTGTCAAGTGGCGCATGGGCTAAAACAAAATAGTCCTTGTTTACATAGAACTCAACTTGATTTAACAGGATATTGTTCTCCCCAAATAAGACTTTTCTTGCGTTCACTCTTTCGGTAGCCGTATTATATCCACTTATGTCATCCTCAACCTCCCATAGCCCAAAAGTAGATTGAATCGTAGTTTTACGATTATCGCCATACACAAAATAAACAGACTCATCCGGCACAATGTATGTGCCGATGAGTTGTTTACTGTTTCTTTTGGGATTGGTGACTATCATATTGCTACAAAAGCTGGGCTTGACAATGTACCGGCATCTACATCTAATTGGAATGAGTTTACAACAACATTACACCCCAAAATAAGAATCTCAACAGAAGTTTTACGGGTATTCGCCTGCGCCGGATTCACATAAGAGACTACGTCCGAACACGCCCCACCGGCAGAAGCCAACGCCATTTTGATTTGTTTTGCCAACGCCGATTCAAAATTAACGGCAACAGTTACAGCAGAGGCAAAGACCACTCCTACCCCCCCGACCGTAATTCCTGTAATCGTGTCAGCCGTTGCAATTACCGGGTCGGCAAAAGCGTTGAAACAACGATAGTTATTACTGGATGGAACAGTAATGCCGGAAGATTCTCCCACAGCAAATGAAATATTCTGAGGGGTTGTCCCGTCAATTAAAATTATTATACGCCCTAATGCTGTGTCGCACTCCGATACGGTAACAGATAAAACGGATTTATTGCCATTTACAGCGCAAATGGTATAGTTGACGCTTACCGTTCCGTAAGCCGCTCCGTAGGAGTCCAGACTGTCCTCAATAAACGATTTCACAGAAGTCGTGTCATTGAGGTCAATGGATGGGGTTGCTGTGTATCTGACGCCATAAATATCTATTGAGGATAATTCATCAACTGTTGCTTTTACGGGGTCAACGTATGCCGAAAACAAGGTGTACGTCTTAGGGGTCGTGTCAACGATTGAAGCTGCGGCAGTCGTTTGAATTAACGACCCGTTTACAAAAATCCCTTTTTTGTAAATCTGTGCGTGTTCAGGGTTTGCATAAACAAAACCCGTTGATGTTCTCCCTATGATTAGGGAAGTGAATTGAGAAACAACAGTACTAATGGCTACTCCATTAAGCGTTACCTCTCCCCATGCGAACACGACCTTAGACGTTCTTCCTTCTACGGATTCAAAATAAAGTAACTGGTTTGCAGTAAAATAGGTAGTCCCTGAATAAGCAGGGGTAAATACACTACCCCCCTTACGGGTAATCGTTCTGCAATTAAGCGCAATAGCCCCTGTGTCAAAGGAGGTAGCACTTGTTTGGAATACCCCGTTGTCGGTGTGAAAGGTCGTCCCCCCTCCTGTGGTGTACCAATAATGGATACTCTCCATTGGAACTGTGACCGTCCCTGTCAAGGGAAACCCATTTCGGGTTGGATTTGTTAAAAATGGATTTGCTGCTGGCATTTTATTTATCGTTATTGGTTAAATTTACCATTGAACTATTATTGCTAATGTCCTTTGGAGTTGTGAAAAACTTAGTAGCCTGTTCCCATACAAGATTCTCAAACACCTGACCGAACCCTGCCGGAACTGCTAATTCCAAAGCATCTTTTGCTGTTGGAATAATAGATACAAAGATTGTATCTTTTTTTGTAAAAAACAAACGTTGTCCCTCTATCCAGAATAATTTAGCACCGGAAGCTACCGGAAGCCCCAATGTCTGGGGCAACATCTCCAAAGACACTCTTGTATATTCAGCATAATATTTGTTTCTTACCAAAACAACCCCACCATCATTGGGGAGTTGTAAAACATCAACAGGCAAGTCCCAATACCATACAGGACAACCGCACACACAACTTTCTGTCAGAGTTTCGCACGGATAAGACAATACCCACCCCCCATTCAGGTTGTTCCCTGTTTGGGCTGCATATTGAATTAGTGTGTCTTTTAAGGCATTATTAATCGTAGGGTATAAATCCTCCGCTTTAATTTCAAAGTCATCCGAAATATTACCCCCGGATAACCTCCTTAAAACCTCCTCGGCGTATAGTTTCCCTGTCATGGTAGATAGTTTAATTTTGAAGCGTTGTAGGAATACACGGTGAAACCACCCCATCCAACTCGAAAAGCATTTGGGATACCCCCTTTTAACCCTATGAATAAAAACCGGAATGTTGCCAAACCATAATTAATGGGTGTCGGCTGGAAATTAAATACAAGCGCACTTAATGTATAACCGGCATTAGTAATTAGATTCTTTGTATCCGTTTGAATCTGAGCATAATTCTGAGGGAGCAAATTAATATTTGCTGGAAGAACAAGTTCTTGGTTTTGTAACGTAACTCCCCGATAAGTGTCTGTTTGCGCTACATTGGCATCTTGCAATGAAGTAAATAATTGATAGCAATCCCCATCTATATCAGCCACCTCCGTAAACGTAATCACTGTATCCGCCCCATCATCTATTGAAATAGAAGCACTGTCAATAGTTCCGGTCATCCCTGTCACAGAAATTGCCAATACTGAATAAGTGTTTGCTACTGTTGTAGCAGAATAGTTCACATTTACCCCCGTATAGGTCTCCTCTTCGGTTGTCAATGAAGCAATAATAAACGCCTTAATCGCTGCTGTGTCGGTAATCGTAATAGTAGTAGCATAAGTAGTGCCATTGATAACTACTCCCTTGAAACTATCAGCAGGCGAGATAGTAGGGTTCAAATACGGGTAAAAAAAATGATGGAGTTTGTAAGTAAGAACTGGTTCTGGAGGGGTCACAACCGAAGGCGCACTGGCGGTAGCATACATCACATTTCCCATCGGAGATTGTGAAATCATCTGAATCCCCGTGCTTGTATAAGTACAGGCATCAGGGGCTACAAAAATATCGTTCCCATCATAATTCCCACCAGAAATTTCTGCCGTTACATATCCCTCTGTATAAAGGGCAATACATTCTGCTTTTGTAATTTCGCCTGCCTCAACAAGAACTGTCCCCCAGGTAAACCCAATATAAATTACGTCATCCCCGTCAGCGATAAACATTATCATCTTCTCAGGATTAAATGTAATGGGGCTTAACCTTCCATAGGGTTGAATAGAAGCAGCCGTCAAAGGGACAAACCCATCAACAGTAATATCATTAGAACAAGTATAGAAATCCTTACCAATGTACAAGGCTTTTGTCTTGTAATAATCTATTGTCTCTGAAGGAATAGAAACAGAAGCCCCTATTGAGACCCCGTTTTTCTTTGGATTAGTTAAAGCTACTATTGCCATGCTGCTAATTCTTGTCTGGTTAATTCAAGTCCCATATACTTTAAAATGCCTATTGCTATGTCAGGGTGTAATGCTTCAGGGAAACTACTTTGAATAGATGTACCGGCATCGTAAACAGGTCTCCCCGATACAATCGTATAACCCCATTTTGCATAAGTTGGAATTTTCAGATAATACATTTTCACCCATGTAGGTTTTGGTATTACCTGAAACCCGTTTGCATATTGATGTACCACAATCGGATAATTTGCTATTGGAATTACTTCTGAGTTTACCCGATTCGCTCTCTTATCCTGTGGAACTTCTTCTATCGTTGTTTCATTCCCTGAACTATCGTACTTTACAAAAGAAGTAGCATGACGATAATCCGATGGATATGAATAACTGCCAGTTGGCACAGGCATATAAACCTGAGAAGTTTTGAACGGAGAAAGATAATCACTAATTGCCCTCGTTTTCTCATATTCAGAATAAAGTTGCTCATATAAAGCGTTTTCCGTTCTCATTAAGAACAGATTAAAGTCCTCCGGGGATACATTACCAGACATGGAGGTGTTCGATACCCTATACACAAGCTCTTTTATTTCGTTTATGGTCATTAGTCACAGCATTTTTTGATTAATACTCCGGTACTTCCCTCTGCTTCATCACAACCACAATCACAATCAGGAATTAGATTGTTTAAAGCAGTCTGATAACCGGTAAGGTCTCCACCACAATAAGTAGTGTCCGCTAACGCCAATCCAAGTATAGCCTGCGCCTGGATAAACAAATCCTTGTAATATCCTGCATTACTATTCGCTAAGATTGCATTTTGCCACTTCACCCATACACTCTTTACCAGACAAACCAACTTGCAAAAATCAGTAAAACAACTTACCGTAAGTGTGGTGGTTGCTGTAACTGAGTAAATTGTAATTGTTGGAATCTGCCCACCAGTATTGTGAAGAACCTCCGTAGTCCCAGTTAAAGTAAATGTATAAACCCCCGTGTACATATACGAAGGGGTAAATGTGTCATTTACTGAATTTGTGGTAATTGTCTGGTTGTTTACCGTTCCAGTCGGATAAACAATAAGCAAAGAAAGAGAAGTATTTGACGTGGGAGTAGGATAAACAGTCGTATCAGTTACCGTTAAAGTGCCATCCTGGCAATTATATTCAGCCTCAAGTTCTCCTATCAACTTTTCCCCTCTCTTGGATTCCTTTGTTTCTGTGGTTACGACATTAAGCCCATCTATCCTTTTCACGTAAAAGGTAAACAAGCCATTCATCCCGTCCGGTAAGACCGGAGGTACGACAAAGGTCTGCTCACCTCCATCATAAACAAAATCAGGTGCGCCAAAGTTATTCCCTGCATACCCTGCATTTTCATAAACAGTGGCTAACGTGTCATTATGTACCAGTTTGATAATGCCCTTTAGGTTAAGGGCATTATCATCCAGTAGGGTGTATTGTCCAGTCCCGTCATCTAAGACGGTGACTTGTGCTGCTAAACTCATTCTTTATGTTTTTTAAAATAATATTCGGCTGCCCTTAGCTCATCCATTTTTTCCGCACGGATAGTTTTATAATACTTACCTGCCAATGGGTTTGGTCTTGATTCTGTAAAGACATTATTGCCCTCAGAACTGTTTTCTTCTACGAACTTTCTGATTTCCTCCCCTTCCGGTGTAGCCCAAACCCCTCTCAAATAGAGGTAGAATTGCGCCAAAGATGTCAATTTCTGTCCGTCGGGTTTCCCATCCACAGAAATACGGTCGTTCACTGCAACAGGCACATACCCGTAGAAAGTATCGTCCGGTTTGTTGTTTTTCTGTACAACCTCGCTGCTGAACGCTACCCCTCCACCTGTTCTCTTATCGTTCTTCCATACTAATACATTTGCCGCAAAAGCGTTGCAAATAAAGTCTGTAATTACAACAGATAGGTTGTCTCCTGTCAGAGATTTCAACACGTCAAGCGTTTGAACAGGGTATTTATATGCGTAGTCGCTCAGTGCTTTATAAGCACCTATGTAATCCACAACACCACTATTCGGAAGTTCTGTTGTCGTTGATTGATACATTTTTGCTACCACTGAAATAAAGGTCTGGATTGAACCCATCTCCTCCTCGTTTTGATTTGCTAAGAATTGTGCCATTTTTGCAATAGCCTCGTTCTTTTGCTTCGTTAATTTGAAAGCGTCTTTCTGCTCTGCTGTTCTATCAATCCTTCTGAATAAAGGAGACGAACCCGGAGCTTTAGGGTTACTTCCATTGGATGGGTGTTCGTCAAGAAACCGGATTAACCCCGGATTGGAAGCGTCAACCGTCAATCTACCATCAACAAATTGAATTTTTGCTGCCGGATTGATTGCGTATTGCCCCTTATCATTTACAGGGGTTGCCACACCGTTTTCAATTTTGAAAATCTGCAATGGGCTTCTGTACCAATTACGCACCTGTTCGCCGTTTTTAGACACATAATTGTATCTAACCGGTACATCCTGTCTCGTAGGGAACGAAGGCACAAGAATGGTTTTGCCATCAATCATAATCCCTTTTAATCTTCCGGTGGGGACTAACTCGTACAAACGGGTTTCACCGGAGAAGCCTACGCTGTCATCAATCAGGTCGTACCCGTCATTTGTTTTTAAAACTGCTGCTGTCTGTATCATATTTTGGTTTTTAAAAAAAAGTGTGGCAAGGTCGGCTTTGCTCCCCTTACCACACCCATATTATACTCTACGCAGGTAGAAAGAAGCCTCATCATTCAATAAGCGAGTTGTCAACCAACTTGCCATAGAGAACTGAGTTTTCTGTGTGTGCGTATTATTCATTTTACGGCTCGTTTCAACCAGTTGGTTACGGATTACACCAGCACTCTTTCTCATATCAACAAGGTTGTGAGTTCCCTCGCCACCATCCGTTGCATAAAGGATAGAGAAGTTTTGAGCGTATTCCTGATTTGCCTTCTGGGCATAACCGATAGGTAATCCAATCGCATCGCCTTTCATGTCAAAACCTGAGCTTCCGTAAATGGAAGGGTCATAAAACGGAGTGAATTTCTCACAAATGAAGAAGGTGTATCCATTCCAGGTAAGCGGTTTAAATGCAAACTCCTGAGCTATCGACATCGGGTTCTGTTCTGTTCCCATATCGAAGAAGTCATAACGGATAGCGGCAGTGTCCGTGTACTGAATGAAGTCAGAAGCAAGGGTTGCTCTCATTTCATTGCCCGGATACAGAAGGTATTCAGTTACATTCAACATGGTAGCATCAAGGTCAAGGCTCAACTGTGTCATTACAGCGGTGGTATTCGTACCGGCAAGGTAGGTGTAATTCTGTCCTCCGTTACGGATTGCTGGAATTAAGCCTTCCATTTTGTCGTTTCTTTCACTACCAACAGTACGCTGCTCGAACTGACCGAACCATACTGCATCCTTTACGTGCTTTAAGTGAAGGCGAAGCCAGTCAAGCACATACGCATACATATAGTGTCTGCTATCAGGAATTTTGCCATCAGGATAAAGCAACATCGCAAGTTCAGGGTTGGCAGACAAATCCACCTCCAACTGATTTGCATAGTAAGCCGCCTGGTCGGTATATTCCGTACCATTCAAAATGTTTTGGAAACAGTTGTACCATTCGGTCTCATTTCTCACCGGGGTGAAAAAATCAGGGGTTGCTCCGGTTTCTGCACTGTAAGTACCAATAGGCACAAGCGTTCCGGCTGCAACTGAAGGCAATGTCTGACCGGTGATAGGTCTTACGGTAATAACGTGGGCGTTATTCACAGCTGTGTTTTTTACGGTAATTGTTCCACGAATAGGCAATCCCCCGGAAGCATTAGGAAAGTCAATCGTTTGTCCAACCCACCCCATAGATTCTGTACCGCCAGAACTGTAATTCTGTGTACCGGTAATCGTATAGGTAGAAGTGGTGGATGGAGTCCCTGAAATTACAAGGTCAGTAATTTCCAGGGGAATAAACAAGCGTCCTCTTTTTGATACTCTGTGAAGCCCATCCTTGCCCGGTACGATACTTCCCATCAGCCCTTTTGTCTGAGGGGCTTTGCCTGCTCCATCCCACGACAATTTTTCCCACAACTCAAATAAATCCGCATCCGCTTTACGGTACGGCTCAAGCATTTTTGCAAAATAGGTTGGTAGTGTTAATACCTGAGTCGAAATATCAACATCTCCTGTTCCAGACCTATAAAAATTTAAATTCGTTCCACTACTTGGCATCGTAATCTAATTTTAAAGTTTTAAAATAAAGTTAAGGTTCTGCGTCTTTCCCTTTTTTTTAAATCTTTATATCAGGCACTTGCGCTTTTGCGCTCGTGATATTGTTGTTTTGAATCTCTTCCGCTTTCTTTACAGGAACTCCACTCAATCGGAGCAATTCCGCTTTGTGCTTTTCCTCCTTCGCCGTGAGTTCCTTTTGGAATCTCTCCTCCGTCTGTTTTACGGCTGCCTTTACTGCACCGTTGATAATCTTCTCCCGAACATCTGAGTTTAACCATAGGATTCCTTGTAAGGTTTCGTTGTACTGTTCTTTCGGTACATTTCTCATTTGAGGCAATGCATGCATCAAAGTTTTAGCTTCTTCTACGTACTCATTAGGTACATTGTAAGAGATAGCCACGTCTCCGTTTACTTCCAACTTAACTTCCTTTGTGTTTTCTACAAAAGTGGTAAGTTCAACAGGGGTATCTAATCCCATCGCTTTTTCGTACTCAGCCCTTTTGTCCTGCTGCATCTTCTGGAAGTACTCTTTTGCTTCTTTTACATAAGAGTCCAGCAGTTCTTTCTTTTCCTCAAAATCATCGTCAAGGTCTTCATCCATATCCTTGAACTGATTCAAGATAAAGTCAGCTTGCTTTTCAGTTTTCCCTTTTTCAATAAGGTGTTTTTTCACCAATGATTCAGGGTCTTCCTTTTCGTAGTCAGTTGAAAACGCCCTTTCGTATTTTCTGAGTTCCTCAACAGGGTCTCCGCCTCGCTTCAAAAACTCAATCTTTTCAAGGGGCAAACCCTCTACTTTTGATTTAAGCTCTCTCAACTCAGCCAATTCGCTTTTTACGGCTTCATACTCCCCTAATTCCTCCCATGAAGGGGGCTGGGGTAAAACGACCTCTACTTCTGGGGTCTCAGGCGTTTCTGCCTGTTTCTCCGCTGGAGCGTCATTTGTGATGATTTCTTTTACTTCTTCTGTCATTCGTCCTATTTTTTACAAACGTGTTAAAGTTTTTCAAAAAAACAAAATTATTTTTCTGTTTTTTCTTCTTTGATGTAAGTTTCCGCAACTTCTTCTACCATTTTGGCTAAATTGGCTGCATTTTTGGAATATTCCCGATAGTTTTCCCTCGTTGGAAGCCCATTCATCAGCACCATAAGATTGTAACTTTCCTCTGCACATAACTCCTCCGTGGCATCTACCGTAATAAAAATGAAATATCTACCGTTGGCTTTCATCCCTGAATAGGAGTTCTTGGGTTCTCCTACCGGCTGACCAACATAGTCATAGAGTTTGTCGGGGGTATCTGAAACAACCACATCCACTTGCTTTTGCATGAAGTTGTTTGTGCTTACCGAATAAGAGTTCTTCAATAGGGTAGGGGTTCGGGTGACTATTTCCGGCAATTCTTTGACCTCAGCATTGATTTTCATCTGGAGTAGCCTTTCATCTATTTCTCCTTTGAGCTTAATTTTTTCAATCTCCTTTTCCGATGCCTCCGTTGCCGCTTTCCCGTTGGCTTCGGCTGCTGCGCTTGCTGTCTGGATTTGAACCTGTTCCGCCTGCGCCCGTCTTTCGGCTATCTTTTTGGCAAGCATGGCATTTGCTTTTTCAAGGTCATATCCTGCCTGCATAAATATTTCTATCTTATCCGTAACGTCAATCTGACCGGCTTGCAAAGCGATATTCAGGGCTTCATCAATTCTTTCCATGGCTTCCTGAGATGGCATAGCCACAAAGGAAAAATCAATCACCCTTTCCATGAACTCCTCCAGCATAATATCTTCCTGAGCGTCATCGAAAAACTTGGCATAAGTAGTTTTAATAAGCCCCATTTTGTGAGCAACCACCAAATACTTTAGTTTTTGCGCAATGCTTCTAAGGGTCATCGAAAACATCTGATTCAGGCTTTCGGCTATTACAAAAAGTGCATTATTTGCCCCTCCGGCTGCCAACTTTTGAGAATAAACCGGTTGCTTGGCATCAGGCATAGAAGCGTCAACTCCGGCAGGGATTCCCAATATATCCTGAATAGCCCGAATGTCGTTTTGCTCATCTGTCAAATAAAGATTGTAATTGCTTGATAACCCTCCGTCCAAAATAACGGGGTCGCCTCCCTGAGAACCTGGCATTGAATCGTTTTTGAAGTTAATCCCTGACATCCTCTGATACAATAGAATCTCTTTTGGGGTCACACCAAATAGCGTTGCTGACTTTGCCAGTGCATCAATGGAATAGGAAACCATCCTCGTGGGTGCATTAGCTTTCTCAAACTGTTTGTTGATTTGAGTGATGTAGTAGCTATCCACCTCTGGAATTACTTTTTCTACCAAAGGGATAATTGATTTAATGCTGTTCTGAACATAAGGGGTGTAAGCGATAAATGAAGAGCGGGGTTGCTGCATATTGTCTCCCATTCCCTGAAAGTCAACTATGCCATAATCCAACAGCAACTCATTTGAACCCTCTACATATTTGCACTTTCTCCATACCGGTATCTCAACGCCATCCACTTTTTCAGTATCAAGGAACTCTATATCCAATACAGGGTATTTCATAATCTTTGAAAACAAACTCCCCTGTGGAAGCAAAGCCCAATCGCTGTCTTTGTACTCTTTCTCTTTATCGAAGGCTTTCAACTCATTCATGGTTAGCCAAATCCTTTCGCAGAAATAAGTGCAATCGGAGAAGTTCTTCTTGTCAGGAATAGAAAAGTACATATTTACCGGGTCACAGACTCTTGGGACTATGTTGAAGTTCCCATCAATTTCTACCTTTACTACACAAAGACCATCCGTAAGGAGGTTTCTGGCAAGCCCCAACTCTATGTCAGTATAGTAGTTGTTCTGAGAATGAAGGATATATTCAATCGCCTCTTTGGTGCTTCTTTCAATAGGCATTGTGGCTTCCGCTGCCATCTCCTGCAACTGGTCTTCTGTTTCAGGGGTCTCCATGCCAATCGCTTCCGCAGGAATCCCTGACTGTTTGAGATTCATTGCACCCCTTAGCATATTCTCTCTGTCTTTTCGCTTTTTGGCAGAAACTTCATCCACAGCCCTTGTAAAAAATGTTCTTTCTTTTTGGGTGGTAATAGTCACCGCTACATTAAGTTTTGGAGCAAGGATTTGCCGGGGTGTCCAATCAATCTTTTCCTCCATCTTTTCCCACAGGTCAATCATGTCTTTGGTTGCTCCGTCTGCTTTGTTTACCTTGGCTCTACGGAACTGCCCCACTTCCTGCCTCCCGTTGGCATAGTTTCGGTTGTTTGGAATACGGTTTCTCAGGTCAAAGAAAGGCTCTAACCCTGTTGAATTAACTCCAATGCTTATATCCTTTCGGATAAACTTCAAATAATCTATTTTTTTCATACTATCAATAAGCCTTTATAGTCTATATCGTATTTTGGATTTACAACATCTTTATATGTATGATACTCGTTGCCAAGTAACGCCAAACCCATCGTTAATGCAAGGTCAAGCGTGTTTGACTTCTCAGGAGACCATCTTTTTAATTGAGAAATAGCCTCCAGCACCAATATTCTATCGCAATAATAGGAAACATATTTCTCTAATGCAACAGTTATTTTGTCCAGCATTAATCCATCGGTGTATTCTCCGAGTTCCTGAACGTCTTTTGCCGTGAAAGTCTGCTTCGTCCCCATATTCAGTTTGTTTCTGATAAACGGCATCATCCCCAAATTGATAAAGTGTTCAAGAAGGATAGATTTATTCGTTTCTATTACCACTTTCCCACCATAGTAAAACGCCATTTTTGCCATATCGTCAAGGAATGTGTCTGACTTTTTGGGTCTTGCAAGGTAAAAACACGCAAACCTGTATTTTTCGGGGTCTCTTTTGTCCCCACCAAGAAATACAGCCCCACCGCCCTTTGACGTTCCTTTAACCCCCTTGGATACCCGGTAATCAAACGGGTCACAGGCTACGGAAATATCATCATTCATTGGAATAAACTCATAGTTAGGTTGCGAATACAATGGATGTGAAACGCTATTCCCTACCCTGAATTGCACTTCATTCCTTTTATTAAGTGGCAACATATCTACGACCCAGAACCTCCCCGAAAGAGAAGGTACAAACTCAACCGATGTATTCATTCCCGGTATAGAGTATTCCTTGAACTCGTGGGGGGTTGCCATTACCCATTCAAAGTTACCCCGAACCCATTTATCTTTCCTCTCTACGTTCAACTGTTTTAGTTTGGTCTCCTGCGCTAATAACGCCCGTATATCCAAAGAAGTTGACCCCGGTGGTGGCATAAGTGCTTCATCCACTGAAAGCGGATTGAACCGGATTTCCTTCATCAGAATCTCCTGGTCATTCTCTAAGGGCTTTCTTGCATTTAATATAAATTGTGTCGCCTCTTTGCTAAGACTGTCCCCGTATTTATTAATGAATGAAACTCCCTGCTTTTCAAAACAGAAATTAGCCGGTTTGAAATATCTGTATAGCCCGTTTACCGTAAACCCGTTGTCGTTCCTCTCCTTTGGGTTTGATTGATTCCATAGGATAGTTGCCTGCTCCAATGTCTGCCCTTCTTTTCCTACGTCTTCAATCGTAGAAGCCATAAAACATTTTATCGTTGCCTGTTGAACAGTTTGAAGCCTTTCCACCACATTCACCCCCGGAGTTTTACCGTACTCATCCGCAAAGTGGAATAAAAGCGTTTGGCTGTCGTAACTGAAAACATCTGAAGGTTTATAGTCAATCGAAGAGTTTAATTCAGGGAGACGTTCTGAAATTTCCCCCGCCAAAAGTTTTCTTTTTGTAATCTGCTCAGAAGGGGACTTGAAAACCAACTCTTTCTTAGGGTCATCCGTTCCATCGTGGATTGGCTTAAACCAGAACGGGAGCTTTCTCCATGAAGAAATAATACATTCCACAAAAAACGTCTTTGCATCCGCCTCTGTCTTACTCTGAATCCCAACCCTTGTATCCCTGCACTGAATAGTTGCCCAATAGAATAAACAGGCAAATCGGGAACTTTTCCCCTGTTGCCTGTTTTCCATATCAATACAGCCCTTTGATTTTGGGTCTCGGATAACGTGTTCAATGAAAAGAAAGAACTTTCTGTCCGATTCCCTGAATGTAGGGAAACGCCCGTCTTTCATTCTCCACTCCTGTAAGTAGAAATAGTAAGAACCGGGGATGTATCGGGGCATCCCTCCGATAATCATCCAAACCCCCTCTCTTATCCGTCTGTGTTCACGGGAAATAATCTCTGCTATTTCGTAGTATTCATGCTCATTTAAGGCACTATCATCAAACCCCCGGTATCGGAGGGCTTTTGCCATTTGTGTTTTACTAAGGGTTTCCTGCCGCTTCCAGACCTGCTCTTCATAAAATACCCCGTAATTCAACATCTCATTCGGTGGGGGCATCTCAGGTAGTTCTACATGAATCTCATAGCATACCTCCGTTTCCCTTTTCATGTTTGGCATATACTCATCCTGTAATGCCTTTTCATCCCGAATATTTCTATGTAGTCTCATACACGACTGTACATACCTCTCGTGTTCGACTGTGTTTAGCCGTTTATTTGTGTCAAACCCAATCACAGGCTTGCCATCAACTTTCTTTCGTGCTGACTTTGTTCCTTTTTTTGGGTGTTTCATTACAGAATGTGTCTCTGGTTTTTGAAGCAAAATACTCACACGGGAAACGGATTAAATCAACCGTTAGCCCATCTATTACTTTAGGGGCAAATCTCTGTAATTGCAAAGAAAGTGCCGTTTCCTGCCCTTTCTCATGGTCAAACAAAGTAGCCTCCATCGTTTTTAACTGTTCTGCCATTGAAGCAAGGGATTTTATCATATCCCCTAATTCTTTGGTGGTCGTTACTTTATCCTTTGCCTTTAAGTCAAGGGTACGGTACTCAGTGATGTTTCTCATGGTCTCTATGTAGGCAATATTCGCCATTGTATAGGCTGACCATTCATGGTCTCTGATGTGCTGTAAATACCCTACAATCAAAGAAAGGAACAGTTTGTCCCCATCGGAGAACAACTTAAACATATCCGGCTTTAATTCGGCTTTAACCCTTGCCTCTTCGTCTCGCTTCTCGCTATTTCTTTTTAGGAATACCGGGCTTTTGGGGTTGTACCGGTAAACTATGAATCTGACAATAGAATCAAAATGACCCTTGTGTTCCTCCCACTCAGATTTCCTGAATATAGGATAATCCGTAAGGTCGGGTTCTCGCTGGAGTGGATTGTAATTTTCTGCGTAAAAATCCATTGGCTTTTTTTTGCAAATATGTAAAAAAAAAACAACAAATCTCCCGACTTGTTGTTTTTCACACAATTTATGAATAACACTACTTAATTTTACCATCTCCATTCCCATAGAGAATGTATCCAACAATCCAAGACAAAGCAAGTCCAATCAAAAAACCGAACATTAACATTTATTATGTATAGTTAGTAATAGATAAACAGAACTTAATGAATGAAGGTTTAGAAAGAAGCCCACATATCTTTCCTCAATGTATGCTTTCTGGTTCTCATACATTTTTGTAATTAATCCCTTTTTATCACAAGTGCCAATAAAAGCAGCAAAGTTGCTGTAATCATGCCAAAGCCTCTTGTGCTTTACAATCTCCCAGAAGTCTTTTATGTAAACGTAATTTTTGCCTGATATTGTCATAGGATTTTCTTTTTACAAAGGTAGGAATAAAGAGAATATGAGATATTAGAATCTCATTAGAATTTGATTTCTTTTACTAAGTGGCTTTAACATTGAGTTTAAGCACTATTCCAAAAAATGATAACTACTTAAACATCTTTGTAGATTTTTTTCTTTTCTTTTTTTTTCGAATTAGAGAAAAAATTACTGAAATTTCCATTTTTCGTAGTATTTTTTATTAGAATATGTCCTGCTTTTTCCTGTATATAACCCTTATTTTCAGTGAAAATAGTAGGCATATCCCAGAAGATAGTACCGTTGTTGAATTTAGCGTAATTAGGGATTATTCCAGCCCTTCTACGCTCATTAAACTCCGTGTAAGTCCTGTTGAAGCCATAGTATTTGTAGGCTCTCTTACGCTTGTATCTGCCCGTTATAGTGGCTTCTTTTTTCCTGCGTGTAGCAGTAGCGTTTGAGCGTCTGTTGGATAACTCAAGGACTTTTTTTGTGGTCAGGATGGCATTAGGGATAAAGAGCTTGTCAGTATTTTGCCTCTTGAAAAAGTTGTAATCTTTTTTGGAGATTGGTCGTCCTTTTTCAATAGATGTTTTGATAGTATCGTACTTGGCTCTTCTCTCTATTGCTTTATTCTGTTTAGAAACACTACTCCATAATGGAAGTACTCTAATTTGCTTTTTTAACTGTTGTTTATTGGTGAAAACGAAAAATACATATTTTGCACCCCCTTTTCTTGGGAATAGTTCCTGCAATTCTTTGTTTGAGCGGAAAACGATTTGGTTGTTCTGCTCGTAGCATAAATTAAAACCCTCCAGAACCTTTAAGTGGTTACGGAGGGTATTAACGCTCACACCTATATTATTAGATATTGCTTTCAGTGCTTTGGTTTTTGACTTCCCGAAGGTAAGTCTTCTATGAGAGTATTTGGCTAATATCAAAATATAAGTAGCAAGGGCTTGGTAATCCCTGACTTTACTAAATACTTTGCTGTTTACAAATACGGTCATAAAAAAAATGATTGAAGACTTTGGCAGAAGTTTCAATCATTTTTATATATATCTACCCGTTACATGGTGTCGATAATACTATGTCGTTAGGATTTCTGCCAAAATCTTGTACAAAAGTACGAAGACTTTTTGAATTTGCAAATAATCCTAATCTTTTTTAGTAAAAAATATCGAATTATTTATTCTCATCAACATAAATCTCGAAATTTACTATTTCTGAGGGGAAAATATCATGGTCTGTTCTGCGAGCCGTTCTGTACAGTTTCATCTTATACCCTTCTTTCTCCCACTCTATATCATCAAATATTGTATTTCTATCCCCATTCAAATAGTTTCTGCAGTCATCAAATTCAATCAAACTGTCTATGTATTTTTCTAAATCATCTTCCTCTTCAATATCAGCCCTGTTAAATTCAAACAGCTCTAATACAAAATCATCAAGGGACAATAAATCGTCTACGTCATTTACCTTGATTAATAACTTCCATTTTTTTGTTTCACTTTCCTTCATAGGTCTTTTTATTAAATTGTAATTAAAAATTGTACCACAAAGATACGCAGTCTTTTCTTTGAAGATATTAGAATTTCATTAGAAAAAACGGGAACAATTCACATCGTTCCCGCTGCAATCAAAATAAAATGAAAAAAACCTACCTCTTTCTTCCCCTTTGGAATTTTCTTATTGCTTC
>CAYQUO010000029.1:0-26050 GCA_964420835.1 uncultured Anaerolineaceae bacterium | reverse complement strand
ACACCAGCTTGCCTCTTTCAACCATCAAAGTTGCACTTGTGACTTGAATCTACAAGATAAAACCGGAGCAAGTAAATCCAACCGTTGGATATCCAAAAAAGTTCTCCTGGCCAGCCAGGATAATCCCTGCCTATCATCCCTTCAGGAAATGATTCTGAACCAGGCGCCAGTCCCCCATTGTGCCAACACATGTGCACCAGATAGCCTGCCCTCCATGATCCACAGCCAGTAACGGTTAGCAGGTTGGGCGCATACAATCATGGCGAAGGAGTTTTTATACCAATTATTCTTACATCAGCCATGAGGTCACTTAAAACCATATACCCGGGAAGGCAGGCAACCAGAAGGGAACAACGAACGGTATTTGCCCGTGATTGATCAACCCTTCCTCAATGGGACGTCACCAAGACCAGGTTTCCAAGCCCCCTGCCAAGTTTTTCGTCAACAGGCTGTTCATTTGATTATTCGATGTTTATTTCGATAATGCAAAATTGGAATGTATCATCTTACAAAGGACAGATTACCTGTTTGGTCATAGTCATACCCGGGAATTAATGGGAGGGTGGTTTTTGCGCTGCTACGCAGCCATTCGATAAAAGCGGATACAGGATGTTTTTCCATTTGTTCAACCGTTGTAACAATATGATAGATTTCACTCGTGAGGGGTTGAAATTCAAGCCGAAAGTCAGCAGCCGCCGATTCCAAACCGATGCCAACATCCCCCACACCCTCGGCAATACAACGGGCAACCTCTGAATGGGTCATCCTTTCGTCCTGGTATCCAAGAATGTTTTTTGCATCAATTCCATTCCGACCCAAGGCAAAATCCAACCAGACCCTTGTCCCAGATCCCTGTTGACGATTGACCATTCGTACTCCCGATTTAATGAGATCATTTATCTGACGGATATTCTTGGGATTGCCAGGAAGAACCATAAAGCCCAGCCTTCTTTCCGCCAATACGAGCATGGCCATTTTCTTCCCCGGGAAAAGTTTTCGAACATACGCCTGGTTATACGTATCGGTTTCAAAATCCAGAAGATGGCTGCCAGACAAGTCAGCCCTGCCTTCAGCAACCGCAATCAGACCGCCAAGGCTTCCGGTAAATTGAAGTTCCAGTGCAACACCCGGGAGGATATCCTCCATGTGGTCAGCGATCCAGGTCATCACTAGATCATGGCTGCCCGAGAAATGAATCGTTGTGGAATCCTCCAATTGTTTCTCGACATTCTTAATCGACCGCCATCGGTCCAAGGCATGGGTGATCGAATTCTGGATCTCCCGGGTTGAATACCCCGTGCTAATAGAAGCCAGAATGAATGCTTCAGCTTCGTGAACCAGCCTTGCCCTGCGCATTGGAATTTCCCCGCCGATCACCTGAGGATCCAGGCTGCTGATTACATGTGTTCCTTTCCCCGGCTGGCTTGTAACAAGTCCCATTCCAGCCAATTCCAAATATGCCCTTTGGACTGTTCCCGGTGTACAACCCCACTTCTTCACCAGGATGCGAATGGAGGGCAAGCGGTCCCCCGGCCGATACCTTCCCTCCATGATGTCCATACGAATGGAATTAGCAATCCGTTGATATAAAAATTGGTCCTTCATTTCCTGCTCAAAGTTCTTTCTTTAGGATTATATCCAAAACCATCTTGGCAACAATTTTTAATGGTTCGGTTTGCCGGTGATTGTTTATTTTTCAGCCAGAATGATATACTTTCAATCGCAAAACAAGCCAGCCACTATTCCTATTAATCGGCCTTCGACCGTGGACTTACAGTCCACCCATTTCGACCAGTAATCAATTACATGAGCAAGCCAACCCTGAATCATAAATCCATCGGTAGTACGCAAGAGACCTATAGAATCCATGCCTCCTGCGCTCCAGGATTGGAAACAGTGCTTCGCGATGAAATCGCTCCTGTGATTCAAACCCGGCAAATTGTGCCCGCAAATGGAAACATCGACCCCGGCAGGTTGGCCGGCGAAGAAACCCGGGGGGTTGAATTCGCCGGAAGGTTGGAGGACGTGTACTGGTGCAACCTGCACCTACGAACGGCAAGCCGGGTTTCCATCCATTTGGGGGAATTTTTCACCACTTCCTTCTCGGACCTGCGAAAAAAAGCCAGCCGCCTGCCATGGGAATTATTCCTGCGACCCGGCAATCCCATAAGAATCCATGTGTCCTGTCATAAATCCAAACTGTACCACTCTGATGCCGTGGCCGAACGCATCCTGAGTGCAATTTCAGACCACTTTTATCATAGAGGTGCCATCTCTTTGCATCAACATTCTGGAGGCCAGTTGATCCTGGTTCGGTTATCACACGATCTTTGTTCAATCAACATCGATTCATCCGGTGAAATGCTTCACAAACGTGGCTACCGCCAGGCAATAGCAAAAGCTCCACTACGGGAAACACTGGCAGCAGGAATGATCCTCTTGTCTGGCTGGAATAACACTGCTCCTCTCATTGACCCATTCTGCGGGTCAGGAACCATACCGGTGGAAGCGGGGTTGTTCGCCCAGGGAATACCTCCGGGAATCGTCAGAGACTTTCAATTTCAGCACTGGCCGATTTTCGATCCCTACCTCTGGGATCTGACGGTCAAGGCGGCAAAAAAAAACATTACCGGGAATGTCTGCCTGCTGGCCGGGTATGACAGGGATGCCGGAGCAATACGCATGGCAAAGGAGAATGCCTCGCGGGCTGGGCAGTTGGACCGGATCGATTTTCGATGCCAGGCAATCTCATCCCTGGAAGCTCCG
Organism: uncultured Anaerolineaceae bacterium; assembly: GCA_964420835.1. GTDB lineage: Bacteria > Chloroflexota > Anaerolineae > Anaerolineales > Anaerolineaceae > CAYQUO01. Next base: position 23,284 of record CAYQUO010000029.1, on the reverse strand, counting down.
TGCCACACAGGCTGGATCGTCACCAATCCGCCCTATGGGCGGAGAATCCAAAGCAACCGGGACCTGCGCGACCTTTATGCACGTTTTGGTACTGTATTAAAGAAATATTTCAAAGGGTGGAAGGGGGCAATTCTCTGTAACGATTTCCGTCTAATCGCCAACCTGGGACTGGGGGTACCCGAAAACGTGATCAAATTGATCCATGGCGGCATCCCGGTAAATCTTAATATGTTCAATATTTGAGAATGGACATTTTGATAAACAATGGCTCTATCGTTCATCAGGCCCAAACGAACCCGGCAATGGAAAAGGTTTGACAAGCCCCATTGTGGCCGGGTGACAATATATAATTAAATAAATGGTGTGAGTGTTTTACTGGGACTATGATGGCAACAATGGAAGCTGTGGCATCTGCCCATCCGAACATCGCGTTCATAAAGTATTGGGGAAATCGGGATAATTCTATTCGGTTGCCTTCCAATGGATCGATCTCGATGAATCTGAGCGGAATACAGACCCAGACAAGAGTCCGTTTTGACCCTGATCTGCAACAAGATACCTTAATGATCAACGGGTTAGAATCCAGCGGCAAGGCGCGTGAACGGGTGACCTTATTCCTGGATGCAGTTCGTCGGTTGGCCGGGAGCACCATGAGCGCTGAAGTGGAAAGCGTGAACAATTTCCCAACCGGTGCCGGAATTGCTTCATCAGCGGCTGCATTTGCAGCCCTTGGATTGGCAGCCAGCACAGCCCTTGGATTGCAATTAAATACCACCGAGTTATCGCGGCTGGCCAGGCTGGGTTCAGGATCCGCCTGCCGCTCCATTCCAGGAGGGTTCGTCGAATGGATGGCTGGAACCCAGGACAGTGATTCCTACGCCGTTTCCATCGCACCTGCAGATCATTGGGATCTGTATGACTGCATAGCCATTGTCCATACGAGGCACAAGGAAGTCGGATCGAGCGAGGGCCATCAATTGGCGAACAGCAGCCCCTTACAGGCTGCACGAGTCACAGATGCCCCAAGGAGACTGGACATATGCCGGCAAGCCATCCTGAAGCGTGATTTTGATACCTTTGCAACTATCGTCGAACTGGACAGCACGATCATGCATTCAGTGATGATGACATCATCCCCGTCATTGTTTTACTGGCAGCCAGCTTCTTTGGTTGTGATGAATGCAATCCGTGAGAAAAGAAGCCACGATGGCTGGCCAGTTTGTTATACGCTCGATGCCGGGCCTAATGTTCATGTGTTGACAACCAGTGACCACCGCAACAAGGTCATGGACCTTTTGCTCGCAATGGATGGGGTGGAATTGGTAATTCCGTGCCCACCCGGAGGAGGAGCAACCCTCCTGCAGGCTTGACCCTAGTAACAGCCTTTATAGCATCCCATTCTGTTTGCTAGAATTTTCCTGGAAACCAAGGAATTGACCCCAAAAAGGAATATAATGCAGAAAACATCCGGCTGCATCCTCCGCTCCGGTGAATTGGTAGGTTCAAGGTTGGTTTATGAACACAATATTTAGTTTTCTTCTAACACTTGTTGAGTTTGTGCTTGCTTTTGGGGTATTAATCTTCCTGCACGAATTTGGCCATTACATCGCATGCAAAGCATTTAAGATCGAAGTAGAAGAGTTTGGCTTTGGGCTTCCACCCAAGATGCTGAAGTTGTTCAGTTTTCAGGGTACGGATTTTACCCTCAACTGGCTTCCGGTAGGCGCGTTTGTGCGGCCTAAAGGAGAAGATGACCCAGCCGTCCCCGGAGGGCTGGCGACATCGAATCCGTGGAAAAAACTGACCGTTGCAGCTTCCGGGCCGGTCATGAACATGCTCGTCGGTGTGACCCTTTTCGCCTATATGATATCCCGGATAGGGATCGTCGCGCAGCCATACCAGGTTGAGATTATGAGCCTCATGGAGGGGCGACCAGCCAAGCAAGCCGGGCTGGCAGCCGGCGATATCATTACGAAGATCAATGGTGAACCGATTGATTCAGTTGAAGAAATGATCTCAATCGTGAAAGCAAATAAAGGGAAGGAAATCACCCTTACATACCTGCGGGACAGGGAATCCAAGACGATCCAGATCACTCCTTTGGAAAACGTTGATTCCGGCGAACTGGGTGTCAGCATTTCATACCATTTAACAAAAATCAACGTTCTCCAGGCAATACCTTATGGGGTTCAAGCCACCTGGGATCAGATACGCCTGATCCTTAAACTGCCCGGGATGCTCCTGCGAGGTGAAGTATCAAAAGAAATGGCAAGACCGGTTGGCCCGGTAGGCATCTTCCAAATATTCCAACAGGTGAGGGAAACCGATATTGAAACCGCCCAGGCAGCCACCAAACAAGGTGAAAAGGCCATGCCGGGACTGTTGACCCTGAATTTGATCGCGATCCTTTCTGTTGGATTGGGGTTTGCCAACCTGTTACCAATCCCAGGACTTGACGGCAGCCGAATTCTCTTCGCCCTGCCGGAAATCATCATTAAAAAACGGCTTCCACCTGCTGTTGAGCAGAAGTTATTAACCTATGGGATTGCTTTTTTGTTGATATTAATGGCCATCATAACTGCCCAGGATATTTTTAACCCGGTTCAACTAAAATGACAGAAGAAACGGCTGAATTCAAGCCCAACAGACATGCATCCTTTGAGAAACTGCTAAACAGCCTGGCCAAAGGAAAAGAGATCGCGCCTGATAGTTCATTGACCCGATTCTCTGATCTTGAAGAAGAGGAACTTGGATTAATTAAAGCCATATGGCCAAAAATCCCTGCAACCCGCAGGATAACCATCCTGGAGGACATGCTCCGCTTACAGGAAACAGACACGCTTCTTTCTTTCGAAAGTTTCGCCCAATTTGCCCTGGTTGATACAGATCCGCACGTCCGCATTAATGCCATTCGGCTGTTAAAGGAATGTGATGACACACATCTCATTCCACAATTCATTAATATGTTGGAACAGGATCCAGAACCTCTTGTTCGGGCTGTTGCAGCCGAAGCCCTCGGTTTTTTTGTTTACCTTGGTGAATTGGAAGAGATTTCGCTTAATAACCAGGATAAGGTGGAAGAATGCCTTATGAGGATCATCGCCAGTAAGGCTCCATCTGCAGTGCGGGAAAAAGCCCTGGAATCCCTGGGTTATTCAAGCAGAGAAGGAATTTCAGAACTTATCCAAAATGCATATAATTCAAAGGATATTCCATGGGTGTGCTCTGCATTGACAGCCATGGGCAGATCTGCAGATGATTCCTGGTCAGCACAAATCCTGGAGAAACTCCGCAACCCAGACCCAAGAGTACAAGTATGTGCTGTACGTTCAGCGGGAGAACTGGAATTGGCTGAAGCGCGTCAACCTTTAATCGAGCTTGTTGAGGATATTGAAGGGCTGGAAAGTGAAGTTGTCGATGCTGTTATCTGGTCACTATCACAGATCGGCGGTCCAGGGGTGAGAGATGCCATTGAAGCATTGGAGGATGCTTTAGGCGAAGGAGAACAATCGGATTTCTTTGACCAGGTCATGGAAAACCTGGATTTTTCCGAACAATCGCTTAACCTGGATCTGTATGATTTTGATGTTAGTGATGGTCTTGTGCACGGGGAACCCCTCGATGATGAATGAACCTGATTGAAGATAGCCCTGCCGACCGGTTGGACTCATTTGCATGACCAAACTGATCTTCACCCTGGCTTTCCTGCTGCTGATGACTTCGCCTATTCCAATGCACCCCGAACAGGCTGCTGTCATTTTTTCGGAACCGGAGGTGGTCTACCAGTTTGGCAGGCAGGTGACCTTTTCCGTGCAAATTGAATCGCCCGATCCTATCCTTCATGTTTATCTCCTTATAGAAGTCCAAGCAGAGGAAGAGCAACAATTCGAAATGGATGTTTCAAAAGGTGAAAACGAGTTCCGGTTTGTGTTCAATACTGCCAACATACCGCTGCAGCCTTTTTCCGACATCCGGTATCGCTTCGAAGTGGTGAATATGGATGGAACCGAAGCAACCAGCGAACCGTTTTTCTTCCGTTATGAAGACAACCGGTTCCATTGGAATGCATTTGAGAAGACCGGGATCAGGGTGTATTGGCAATCTCAGGATGAAGAACTGGGAAAGACAATCCACACAATTGCCACCAAGGGACTGGCCTCCGCACAGCGGAATTTTCCCCAGAACCCAAATGTTGAATTATTAAAGATTTATGTCTATTCAAGTGCATCAGACCTGCAATCTGCTTTGGGGAACAATCGTCCGGCGTGGGTTGGAGGGCACACCCTCGTGGAGAATGGGACGATCCTTGTCGCAATCCAATCCCCAGGCGATCCCACCGCATCACTGGAACGCGACATCCCTCACGAGATTGCCCACTTATTGGAATATGAAATCCTCGGGAAGGAAATTCATCAGGCTCCCACCTGGTTGCTGGAAGGGATAGCCACCCTTTCTGAATTGAACCCCAACCCAGAGTACCAGGTTGCTCTGGAGAAGGCCAAAGATGACGGCTCACTCCAGCCGATCTCCAGTTTGTGCAATGGTTTTCCACCGGAAGGTTCAGCGGCATTTCTTTCCTATGCCCAATCCTATTCCTTTACCCGATTTCTACGAAATAAATACGGTTCAAGCGGTTTGGGAAATTTACTCCACACCTATGGTGATGGGGTTCGATGCGGCGAGGGAGTTAATACCGTATTTGGAACAACGCTGGTCCAACTCGAGAATGAATGGAAACTGGAAGAGTTGGGAATTTCCAGCCAAAAGCAGGCTTTCTCCAATCTCAGCCCCTATTTACTGCTGTTTGCCGGTTTTTTCGTATTAATTATTACCCCTCTCATACCCATATTTCTAAAAAAATGATACCATTCACCACATGGAAAATGACTTGGAAATGTTGCACTCAACAATTGAAGGTCGGGTACAAGGGGTTGGATTTCGGTATTTTGTTTTGGAAAAAGCCCAAGATCTAAAATTGACCGGCTGGGTACGGAATTGTTGGAATGGCAATGTCGAAGTCCTCGCAGAAGGCAGCCGGGATGCGCTTGAAAAGCTTCTGGTTTTCCTTCGCCAGGGACCAAGGGCGGCCATGGTCACAAATATTGAATACGAGTGGAAAGAAGCCAGCGGTCGATATGCCCGGTTCGGAGTGGAACCCACTTCCAGGCCATCTTAATCACTTTCTTCACCAGAAAGGATCAAGGCTTTTCTCCAAGGGGAAAGGTTCGATTCCTCTGCCAGAATATGACGCAAATCAAAGATCTGGTCCCGCAAAACAGCAGCACGCTCAAATTCCAAGTCGCGGGCAGCCTCCTTCATTTGTTTTTCCAGTTCATTAATCACCCGAACCAACTCCCGTTTTGGCATACTGCGACCTGTTGAGCCGGCGGCATACGTACCCCTGCTTTCTCCAATCGCTTGTGGTATGCTCAGGCGTTCGGTGAGGTCATGCACAGCCTTGACGATGCCGACAGGCTCAATTCCATGGGCTTCGTTGTAAGCCACCTGCTTTGCACGGCGACGATTCGTTTCGTCCAAAGCAGTCTTCATGGCATCTGTCACCTCATCGGCATACATGATGACCTGCCCATTGACATGCCGGGCTGCACGCCCAATGGTCTGGATAAGGGAAGTGGCAGAACGCAGGAAGCCCTGCTTGTCCGCATCGAGGATGGCCACCAGAGACACCTCCGGCAGATCCAGACCTTCGCGGAGGAGATTGATGCCAACGATCACATCAAAAACCCCAAGCCGCAAATCCCGCAACAAGCCCACCCTCTCAAGGGTCTCCACCTCTGAGTGAAGATAATGTACTTTTAATCCCAACTCAATAAGATAATCGGACAGGTCTTCTGCCATTCGCTTGGTGAGTGTTGTCACCAGCGTACGTTCCCCCTTGTCAACACGATTCCTGATCTCTGCCACCAGGTCATCCACCTGTCCGCTGGTTTTCCGCACCTCCACACGGGGATCCACCAGGCCGGTGGGACGAATGATCTGCTCAACGACCTGATTCGCCTTTTCCATCTCGTAAGGCCCCGGTGTTGCAGAAGTATAGATCGTATACCCCATGTGAGCCTCAAATTCTTCGAACGTCAGAGGCCGGTTATCCAATGCAGAAGGCAACCTGAATCCATATTCAGATAGAATGCTTTTTCGGGAGCGATCCCCGTGGTACATCCCCCGAATTTGCGGGACCGTCATGTGGGATTCATCAATGATCAGCAGGTAATCACTGGGAAGATAATCCATTAACGTCCAAGGTGGCGAACCTGCAGGCCGTTGATCCAAATGTCGTGAGTAATTTTCCACCCCGGAGCAATAGCCTACTTCGCGCAACATCTCCAGGTCATACCGTGTCCTCTGCTCGATCCTTTGTGCCTCCAACAACTTATCATTCGCCTTGAACCAGGCAATTCTTTCATCCAATTCATTTTCAATATCCTGCAAAGCCTGTTTAAGTCGTTCCTCCATGGTGATATAGTGCTTTGCCGGGTAGATATCCAACACCTCCAAGGAATCTAGGACTTCTCCGGTCAGCGGGTTCAATGATATTATCTTTTCGACCTCATCCCCGAACATGGAGATGCGGTATGCTTTTCTCTCCTCGTACGCCGGGAAGATCTCGATGTTATCACCCCGGACACGAAACACTCCCGGCCGCAGTTCAAGGTCGTTTCTTTGATACTGGCTTTCGACAAGCTGACGAAGCAGGGCATTTCGCCGGTAAATGCTGCCAACATCGAAGTGGATCAAGCCCTTGCCATAGGACTCCGGATTACCCAACCCATAAATGCAGGAAACCGAAGCGACGATGATCACATCCCGCCGAGACATAAGGGCTGCAGTGGCAGCCAACCTCAAACGGTCGATCTCATCGTTAACATCCGTTTCCTTTTCGATATACAGATCGTTTTTTGGAACATAAGCTTCCGGTTGATAGTAATCGTAATACGAGACAAAATACTCAACGGCATTTTCAGGGAAGAACTCCTTGAACTCGGCATACAACTGGGCTGCAAGGGTCTTATTATGTGCCATAACCAGGGCAGGTTTTTGCAGGCGGGTGATCACGTTCGCCATGGAAAATGTTTTTCCTGTGGCCGTTGCCCCAAGCAACACCTGGTGCCTGAACCCTTTTTGTATCCCTTCGACCAGTTGCCCGATTGCCTCCGGCTGATCACCCGTAGCCTGGTAAGGGGCATGGAGGTGAAATTCCATTTATGTTATGTCACCTTTCTTCTTCACCCAAGAGCAGATAGTTGCGACCTGTTTTTCTTTATGAAAGAGGGTCCGCCGGAAAACTTCCCGGTGGAGCATACCAGTCTGCCGGATCTGCCGAGGAAGTCTGTCCAGCCTGAACCTCAACAGGAATTAGGGAACGATCCGAACATTCCACGCTTAAGCCACAGGGGACAGCCTTGGTATATCCTCCTGCCAACCCGGAGGCTTGTCCCTGTTCATTGATAGTGTATGCAACCACCCAATAGGAGCCAACCGGAAGACCATCCATCTGGTACTGATTTTGACCCACAATTGTATTAATAAATTCATAATCTCCTGTTTGTTGACCATTTATCACCCTGAATGCAACAATCCTTAATGGCGGCACCATCTCACTGGGGTAAGAAAGTCTCCCCTGGATGCTTCCCGTCATGGAAGATGCCGTGGATGCTGGCAATTCCCGGGTTGGCTGAACCGGCGCCGACGACTGCTGAAGGGTTGATTGAACCATTGTTGCCAAAGTCATGGCATTCACTGTTTCCTGTACTTGTTGTTGCATTTCCGGTGAATTACCTTCTTTCGGTGTTAAATTGGCAACACACATCATGGTACTTAAACTCATAACCGATATTACCAATAAAGATTTGAGATTTCGCCTTTTCATTCATGCCTCCAAAATATAATTGATAAGATTTAATGAAAATTTTTCTATTGACGAAAATCCTTCTTCAGGCGGAGTGTAAATACCGCCCCTCCAGAAATATGATTTTCAGCCGATAAACTGCCGCCATGAGCCCGAGCAAGCTGACGGGCGACCGCCAACCCCAACCCGGTCCCACCCTGACCGCGGCTGCGTGAGCGGTCAATTCGGTAAAACCGTTCGAACAGGTATGGCAGCGATTCAGGCGGGATTCCGGGACCATCGTCCTTAACCTGGATCTCCACAACCTCATTATTTTGTGTCAAAGTGATTGTATTACGACCTCCTTCAGGTGTGTGTCTCATGGCATTATCGAGGAGATTAAATAGAATCTGAGCCAGTCGATCCGAGTCTCCCCACACAACAAGTGGTAATTCCCCAGGAACAATTACGAGTTCCTGGATGACCTTGTTACGCGTAGCAGCAGGTTTAAAACGCTCCAGAATACCGGAAATCAGGCCAGGGACATCCACTTCCGTACACCGCAAGGCAAGTTCACCAGAATCCACAAGGGCAAGTGTGCGAAGGTCATCCACCAGTCGCTCCAACAACCGGTTTTGCTGCAGGACTGGTTTCAGGTTCTCCAACGACAGAGCATATACCCCATCTTCCAATGCCTCAAGTTGTGCACGCTGGATGGCAAGCGGTGTCCGCAGTTCATGGGCAATATCTGCGGTCAACTCCTGACGGTGGATTTCCGACCTTTGTAGCGCTTCAGCCATTTCATTAAACGAATTTCCAAGAATGGCAAGCTCATCGCTTCCGAAAACCTCAACCCTCTGTTCGTAATCTCCCAAAGCCAATTTCTGTACAGCCTGGGTCAATTTATGGACCGGCTTCAATAGGAGGCCGGAAAGCCAAAGCGCCAATAGAAGCGCCACGAACAAAGCGATCAACCCGGCTCTGATGGCGGCGATATTTAATTGTTGAAGAAGGGGTTGCTCATCTCCGGGGCGAAATTGATTCGAGCCACCGGCAACCAGCAAGTAGCCAATGATTTCAGAATGGTTGCCTTTCAACTGGATGGAATTTTCAAGAGAAGTCGAATTTACAACCCTTCCAATTTCAGGCGGCTCACCTGTATCAGCAACAACTCTTCCATCCCTTCCGACCAGTTGAAGTCGTTCGTGTCCATTCATCCGACGAATTCCATGTCGCCCCGGGGTCATCATGGAGCCCATCATTTCGGGATCACCATTCAGAATGGCTGATACACCATCCCAACCACCTCGGTTGATATAATACTGTTCAAGAACTTTTACAAATGGGCTCATCCCCATCATACCGCCCCGGAACAGGTATTCATTCACACGAACGCCGGTGTCCAGTCTCACCAGCAGAACTGTTCCACCAATAGCAAGAAATACCACAAACGAAAGAACCAGGGCGAACTTAACACGCAAACTCATTTACGCTCCCTAAACCCGGTGGAACCGATAGCCAACGCCAACAATCGTTTCGATATAGAAGGGATTGCGAGGGTCAGTTTCCAGTTTCGACCTCAGGTTCTTAATATGAGCATCGATCGTTCGTTCGTAACCCTCATAGGCTGCACCCTGGGCAGCTTCCAATAACTGCATGCGGGTAAAAGCCCGTCCAGGTTGCCCGGCCAGAGTGGCAAGCAGATTGAATTCTGTTGGTGTCAGTTCAATAAATTGATCCCCTTTTTGCACCGTATGCTCTTCTATGTTAATCACCAAGCCGGCTATTGAAATCAGCCGCTTTGACTTAATTGCCGGGTTTGTCCTCCTCAGTACAGCCTTTACTCTTGCCACCACCTCACGGGGTGAGTAGGGTTTAGAAATATAATCATCCGCCCCAAGTTCCAGTCCCACCAGACGGTCCGACTCTTCCACACGGGCTGTTACCATGATGATCGGCACCTCTGACGAATGGCGAATCTCCCGGGCAAGGTCCAAGCCATCCATCCCAGGCAAATTCAGGTCGAGAAGAATCAGGTCCGGTTTTTCTGTCTCCCAAAGCAACAACCCCTGGTCGGCCCCAGTGGCAATCAACACTTTCATGCCTGATTTCACAAGGTATGACCGTAAAATATTCGTCAGTTCGATCTCGTCTTCGATGATCAGGATGACGGACATAGGCTGATTATAGCCGAGAGGACTTCCTGGAGGCTTTCCCGCCAATGAGAGTTGCCATTTAAGGGCATCCAGTAGGCATTTTTTCCTGTTCGGACTTGAGGGTGAATCTGTGGAAGATCCCGGGCATGGACGCCTTCAGGCAACGGAGGGAAGCGAAGGACCAATTGATCAGCCTCCACCGTGATACTTGACAATCCGGATGCCTCAGCAAGTTGGCGAATGGAAAGCTGGTAGAAAAGATTTTCAGTGTCTTCTGGAAGAGGACCAAACCGGTCCATAAATTCCGTTTTTATCAGCATCAACTCCTGAACATGCTGCAAATTTGCCAGCCGTCGATACAATTGAAGACGGATCGACTGTTCGGGAACATAAGAAGCCGGTATACCCACATTTAATGGCAGATCCACAGTTACCGGCAAACGGATACTCTCTCTGTCAATGCGGGTTTTTTCATTTTCCGACAAACCCCGCATTGAACGAAGCTCCCGAACAGCCTGGGCGAGCATTCTTGTATATAGGTGAAACCCTACGGCAGCAATATAACCGTGCTGCTTTGAGCCGAGAAGTTCTCCAGCGCCACGCATCTCAAGATCACGCATGGCAATGGAATATCCTGAACCCAATTGGCTGTTTTCAGCAATTACATCCAAACGCATCTGACCTTCCAGGGTTGGAGACCGCCTACCATGCCGGAAGAAATACGCGTAAGCCCGTTGTGCACCACGACCAACCCTGCCACGCAACTGGTAAAGTTGTGCGAGGCCAAAGGTATCAGCCCGATCAACAATGAGGGTGTTGGCATTCGGGATATCGAGACCTGATTCAATAATCGACGTGCAGAGAAGGATATCGATTTCTGCCTGGGTGAAGAGGTGCATGACATTTGCCAGCTCCGCTTCCGGTAACTGGCCATGGGCAACGCCAATTCGCGCTTCAGGTATCAGTTTGTTAAGATGCGCCTGCATGGCAAGAATGGACTGAACACGGTTATGGACAATAAAGACCTGCCCACCACGCTCCAGTTCACGAAGGATGGCCTGCCTGACCAACCGGGGAGAATATGGGCCAATATGGGTGATCACCGGAAGTCTTTCTTCAGGTGGTGTATTGATGGTGGAGATATCCCGCACACCTGTCAACGCCATATAGAGAGTTCTCGGGATCGGAGTTGCGGTCAGGGTAAGTACATCCACTTCAGTACGGAGCCGTTTTAGGTATTCCTTGTGAGCCACACCGAACCGTTGTTCCTCATCAATTACAACCAAGCCCAGGTCTTTAAAATGGATATCAGGCTGAACCAATCGATGGGTGCCAATAACAATATCAATTGCGCCGGTATTAAGGCCATCCAGAATCCTGCCTTGTTCCAAGGGGGAGCGAAAGCGTGAGAGCATCTCCACATTGACTGGGTAAGCCGCCAATCTTTGACTAAATGTTTCAAAGTGTTGCTGCGCGAGGACAGTTGTGGGAACAAGTACAGCCACCTGTTTTCCATCCATAACCGCCTTGAAAGATGCCCTCAATGCAACCTCGGTCTTCCCATAACCAACATCGCCACAGAGGAGTCGGTCCATGGGCCTTGCCATTTCCATATCATGTTTAACGTCCTGAATGGATAACAACTGGTCGGCAGTTTCCACATATGGAAAACTGGCTTCCAGTTCCTGCTGCCAGGCACCATCAGGAGGAAAAGCATGACCAACCGCCACCTGCCTTTTGGCATATAAATCAAGCAGTTCCCCGGCAATCTCACTGACAGCCGTTTGAACCCTTTGGCGAGCCAACATCCATTCCGATGTGCCAAGCTTGGTTAACGTGGGGGGATTCCCGTCCGGGCCAACATAGCGACTTAAACGGTCAGCCTGGTGGATGGGGACAAAAAGTTGGTCTCCACCCTCGTATTCCACACAGAGGAACTCGCGTACGACACCTTCCAGCGTACGGGTAACAAGCCCAACGAACCTTCCCACGCCATAATCCATATGCACCATCCAATCACCGGGATGGAGATCAGAGTAAGTAGATTCAGGCGCCTCAACTGAAACTAATTGCCTTTGACGTGGCTTCGGGCGTTCCCAACCAAAGATCTCGCTATCCGTAATGAGATGCCACTGAAGACCATCATCAGATCGACAAGTGAATCCTTCTGACAAGGACCCTTCCAGGATTTCAGGCGGAACAGCATTCGCCGGTAGCGCCGGCATTGTTTCCTGCCATAGGGCAGACAACCTTGAGGCCTGCCGGGAGATCACCACAACCGAGTCACCCGCGTTGGAGCGTTCGACCAGGTGATCAATGAAGGGTCTTACACGCCCACCAAACCTTGATCCAGGGTAAAACCTTTGTGTCCATTCACCCCCCTCCTCCGCGGTTGCCCTTCCCAGTTCAATCCATCTTAGGGTTTGAATCTCATCAAAAACTTCCGACCACGAAAGGTAGGGAAGTGGGAAATTTGGATCAAGAGTACCTTCGGAAATGCATTCCCTGCGAAATTTTTCCGCCTGTTCTTCAACATCGACAGCAGTCATTTGAATTAGATCCATGTCATCCAATATCACCAGGGATTCCGAGGGAAGGTAATCCAATAGGGTTGAAGGGGATGGGTAAATAAGCGGAATGGAGAATTCATCCAAATGGGCAATAGGAAGGTCATTTTCTGATGCTTTTTTATGGATCGCTTCTCGGGCCGGTGTAAGCAGGATTTGCTCCAATACGGTCGATGTCCGCTGTGTGGCAGGATCAAATCGACGTATCGTTTCCAACTCATCCCCGAAAAAATCGAGACGAACCGGTTGATCCTCAGCCGGAGGCCATATATCCAATAAACCACCCCGGCGGGAAAACTGGCCTGGCTCAAGGACCGTATCGTTGCGGTCATAACCAATCTGAGCAAAGCTCGTTTGAAGATCATGAAAAGAGGTTTTCATTCCGGGACTAATCAATCGGCTGTTGATTAGAAAATCCCTCCTTGGCATGGTGCAGGTCATTAATGCCCGGATCGGTGCAACGATCAAAGGAGGGTACGACGAGCTTTCCGCTCGAGGTAAATGAGATGCCGCCAAGCGGATTAAAGCCCGCAACCGTTCCCTACGATTGACATTTCCCCATGCGGCCTGCTCATAGAACATTGGATTCGGTTCCGGAAATAACAAACAATTATCCGTGCCCGACCAAAATGCCAACTCATCCAGATCCATAAGAGCACGATCAGACCGCCCTGTCAGGTAAAGAATCGGAACCCGAGTGTCTTCGTAAATTGAGGCAATCAGCGGCAGCCGGGCACCTTTTAACAAACCCAACCCGGCGATTGTTCTCTTCTCCTGTAAGTGTTGAAGCAACTGCTTGTATAGGGAATGGGACCGAAAATTACGGAGGATCTTCCTGTATTCCATTAAATTTATTCATCGCCTTCTGCAATCCCTCAAGATAGAATGAATGGATCGCATCAACAGCACGATCAAATGTCTGGTCTGCCACCAATGCCTCTTCGCTTGAAAAATCCTGCAACACATAGGCTGCCGGATCCATGCGCCCGGGCGGTCGACCAATTCCCACACGCAATCTTGGAAATATTACTGTCCCAAGTTCCTGGATAATGGAGTTGACACCTTTTTGTCCTCCCGCCCCTCCGGATGGTCTTATCCTGAGTGTTCCAAGCGGAAGATCAAGATCGTCATGGATAATTAAGATTCGTTCATCCGGCACCTTATAATATCTGGCCAGTGAAGCAACTGATTTCCCTGAAAGATTCATAAAAGTTTGCGGTTTGGCTAGTATCAAACTGAATCCCTTGTCTCGAAACATTGAAACCAGCGCATTTGATTCCCTTTTGGTAAACTTCACCATGTTACGGGAAGCAAACCGATCTAACACCATAAAGCCAGCGTTATGCCTGTTCAACCGGTATTCCCGACCGGGATTTCCCAATCCCACAATCAGGTAGAAATCACCATTGCCTTGCGGTTCGATCTTTTTCTGGAGGATTTTATTTATAAAAGACCTCATTTTACCTGCGTTTCACCCCCCTCAACCAGAAAATCAAACTCAGAGAAGCAATTGCGAAAAATGCAATCGAGACACCCAGGACCAGACTGTTCCAAACCCTTTTCTTATCAATACCAGCCGGATTCGCAGCGAGGTGTGTTGGCGTTGCAACCCGAACCATGGTCGGGGTCACTACTGGCGCCTGCGTGGCTGCCGGAAGAAGAACACCAGCTGGAATACCGGTTTCCACGGGTGAATAATTTCTCACGCGCAAACCACGGATGATCTCCTCTTCCTGCTTGCCGCTTAGCAAATAAACCACCAATTTCAATTGATAATTGCCATCGGCAATGGTTGTTGTGTCCCAGGTTCCAAGATTTCCAAATTCAATTGTTTCCCTCCTTTGTGCAAGAAGGAACCAGGTATCCACCTTTTCTTCATCATAAGCAAATAAAAGTTCATACGATGAAAAAGCATTGACCTTTGCGCTGCCAATGACGGTTACCACACCCTGCAGGACATCGCCCTGCCTTGGGGTTTCAATTTTTATACTCGCCAGAGGCAACAGTTTCAAATTCCCCGCAAAGAGCACGCCCATGGCTACCAATGAACGCATAAGGAAACGAATCATAACCTGTAACTATATCACTATAATTCATAATCATCAAATTTTTACTCTAATTTATAACCGTTTTTATCCGGTATTTCCAACTTACATGTTCTTATCTGGGGCCACGAGGATTGATTGGCAATTATTCTTTTCCATGCAGTTCTTCTTTTTTAGACAAGAATGTTATAATAATATCCATCATGGAAGACTTGACACAAATCCAAAATACCGACAATGGCAGAGAGCAAAATACACCTGCAAAACCCACCAGCACTGGGAAGGAAAGCAAAAAGGTTCTTGTTGTAGTTGCACTTGTTGCAGTTATTTTACTTGCCGCCATCATCGCATTTTCCGTATTTCTGTTTCAAGCGGATGCTGCACGAACTGCCCAGATTCGGGACGTTTTTATCATCGTGATGGCTTTGGAAGCTCTGCTTATCGGTGCAGCACTTATCATTCTTAGCGTTCAGATCGCAATATTGATCAACCTGTTGCAAAACGAAGTCAAACCCATCCTCAATTCGACCACTGAAACCGTGAACACCCTTCGGGGGACAGTGAGTTTCTTAAGCAATAACCTTACCGAGCCGGTCATAAAAATGAATGAATATCTTGCCGGAATCCGCAAGGTTTTCGACCTGATCCGAATTGTTCGAAAATAAACCCAGGACAAATCTGATTATTTCATGAAAGGAGATCGATAACATGTCTGATAGAGATGAATTTGGAGCTTTTTTAGTAGGTTTTTTGGTAGGGGGGGTTGCTGGTGCCGTCACAGCTTTACTACTCGCCCCACAATCCGGAAGCGAAACCCGTACGATGATCCACGACCGCGCCATTGAACTTAAAGACAAAGCCAGCGCCACCGTCGATGAGGCCTACAAACAGGCTGAATCTGCAGCACTGGAAGCTCGGGCAAAATTTGACGACCTGGCAAAAATGACCAAAGAACGAGCGCAGGAACTGAAATCGCAAGGGGCACTGATCCTTGAAGAGCAGAAAGGGAAAATTGCCAGTGCCATCAGCAAAAAAACCGAAAAGCCGGCAAAATCAGGCGGCGAACAGGCAAAAGCATAATTTATTGATCAACAAATATAATAAAGAAACAACCAGGCTGAACATGTGAAAGGCTGGTTGTTTTTTTTTACGCCTTAAAACCAATAATGTTGATCAGTGCATCACCCGGTTGGCAATTCCTATTCCGGAAAAATATTAAAGATTGCCTCTGGAATTCCCTGCAACACATCGCCAGCAATCACGGAGGCAGATTGCCGAATCCTATCTTCAGCGATCAAGCCTGCCTGTCCATGGATCCAGGCGGCTGAAACAGCCGCATCGTAGGCTTTCATGCCCTGTGCCCGCAAACTTGCCACGATCCCAGCCAGGACATCACCCGTGCCTGCCCGGGCAAGCGCAGGCGTGGCGCAAGGCAGAATGGCTGCCTTCCCGCCGGGTTCTGCGACCACAGTGAAGGCACCTTTTAACATAACCACCTTTTTCCATGAGCGAGCTGCCAGCCGGGCCATTTCAACACGGTTGGCCTGGATCTCTTTTACGGACTTGCCAAGCATGATGCTCATCTCCCCCGGGTGAGGCGTCAGGATGACATCAGAAGGAAGCAACGAGTGCCAATCCGGCATCCTGGCGAGGAGTTTCAATGCATCCGCGTCGAATACCAGCGGGGGGAGTTCCTGTATATTTTTACCAGTTGCCCGCCGGTCTTTGGGGACGAAGCCAATCCCTTGTGAGGAAGCGGCAGGAAAACGATGACTGACCAATCGCCTGATGAACGCCTCCGTTGCAGGTTCTTCACCGAGCCCGGGCCCTACCAATAATGCAGTGGTGCCTTTAAGTGCTTTAAATAGAATTTCATAACCGTCCTCGGCGATCACGCCATCGTCATCAGGCAGGATCAACCAGGTAACTTCCGGGGCATGGCCTGCAAGCAAGGTTTGCACCCTGGCGGTGACGGCAGCCTGTACCAGGCCCGCCCCCGCCAGGCAAGCTGCCCGAGAGGATAAAAGCGCCGCGCCGGGGTAGTTGATACTACCGGCAACCACCATCACCTTCCCAAAGGTGCCTTTGTGGGCACCCCAGGGGCGATCAGGCATCAATCTTGTCACCCAGTCGGGTATTATCATTTCCAGGTTAACCTGCTTCAGGGTCTCCATTCCTTTCGGCAAGCCCAGGTCCACCACCTTCAATTCCCCAACATATTCGTAGGCTGGCAATTCCAGCAACCCGATTTTGACCGCCTGCATACAAACTGTAAAATCAGCGGGAATGGTTTCGACCGCGGTTTCCCCGGTATTACAATCCACCCCGCTCGGGCAATCAATGGCCACAATGAGGGCAAATTTGACATTGTTCTTCACGAACGCGAGTAATGAAGCCGTGTCAGGAGGCATCGGCA
Organism: uncultured Anaerolineaceae bacterium; assembly: GCA_964420835.1. Lineage (GTDB taxonomy): Bacteria > Chloroflexota > Anaerolineae > Anaerolineales > Anaerolineaceae > CAYQUO01. The sequence goes on along the minus strand of CAYQUO010000029.1, from coordinate 6,254 downwards.
GCCTGAAGCCGGTCCCATAAATGCCATCCAGGATGATATCCACCTCCACAAGGGTTTGTTTTAAGACCGTTCTTCCGGGATCCTCATATCCGACCAGTATTTCACCACCAACATCACGCAATCCATTAACCAATTTGTCCCCTTCAGCCCTGGGATGAACCAGGTAAGCCATGGCTTTGTATCCTGCTCTGGCCAACATCGCCAAGGCGACCAAAGCATCTCCGCCATTGTGCCCTTTACCGACCAGGGCTAAAACACTTCTGCCCATATTTGAATATTCCTCAAGGATCACTTGTGCAAGGCCATTTCCCGCGCGCAGCATTAACTGGTCCGATGAAATTCCATTGTCAGCAGCCTGGTTTTCTATCGCCCGCATCTCTTCAATCGTCACCACTTTAATCGCCATTCTTCCTCCATTCATTCAAACACTCAAATTATACAACTCCCTGCACAAACCCCGAGGCCCGTGCCCGGGTCACCATTCCGGTTTCCGATGTCAGTAAGATATAATTGCGACCATCCCTGTTGGAACGTGAGAAATGAAAAGGCTTCTCTATTCTCTTGTATTTCTTTCTGGAATGACCTCCCTGGCAATCGAGATGACCGCATCCCGGCTTGTTGGAACGTATTTTGGCACAAGCAACCTGGTTTGGGCATGCATCATTGGATTAATCCTGGTTTTCCTGGCAGCAGGTTATTTAATCGGGGGCCTCTTGGCGGACCGTTCACCACAGTTCAGCACCTTCCTGAAAATCTATATTTGGGCTTCTGTATCCATCATAATCGTCCCCGCCATTTCCGGTCCAATCCTGCGATCAGCAGCAAACGCCTTCGACGAACTGAATATTGGGATTCTGGCCGCCACCTTTATATCCGTTCTTATCCTGTTATGTGTTCCCATGACGCTGCTGGGCACCACCTCCCCCTTTGCTATCCGCCTCGCAATCCAGGAACTGAATGAGGCGGGCGGGATCTCCGGCAGGGTGTATGCGATATCAACCCTTGGCTCGTTTATTGGCACATTCCTCCCAGTTCTTGTGCTTATACCTTTGATCAACACATATCGAACGTTCGTTTTCTTTGGTGCACTCATCCTAATCCCATCCTTAATCAGCCTGGGTGCTGTGGCAGGGTGGAAAAAGACACTCCCCTATCTCTGGACACCAATACTCCTGGTTATCGTTCTCTATTTCGGGCTTCCTTCCAAGGAGAAGGACACCCACGGAATGATCTATGAAACCGAATCGGCGTATAACTACATTCAGGTCCTGGAAGATAATGGTTATCGCTTTCTTCGTCTGAACGAGGGACAAGGAATACATTCGGTATATCATCCTTCCATCATGGATTATCGAGGACCCTGGGAACAAGTGCTTGTGGCTCCTTTTTTCAATGAACCACCCCATCCCATTGACCGGGTAAGGAAAGTCGCCATAGTCGGCCTGGCTGCCGGCACCACAGCAAGGCAAATCACAACGGTTTTTGGCTCCATCCCAATCGATGGCATTGAGATAGACCCCAAGATCGTCAAGGCCGGTCAAACCTATTTCGACATGAATGAACCAAACCTGAATATAATCATCCAGGATGGAAGATGGGCATTGAGGACCAGTCAGAGCAAGTATTCCATTATTAGTGTTGACGCCTATCGACCACCATATATCCCATTTCACCTGACAACCACGGAGTTTTTTGAGATCGCCCGGGAACACCTGGAACTTGATGGCAGCCTGATTATTAACGTTGGGCGGGCGCCCAACGACCGCCGGTTGATCGACGCGCTATTCGCCACCATAAGAACGGTATTCCCGTCGGCTTATGTCGTCGACATACCAGAGACCTTTAATTCTGTGATATTTGCGACAGCAACGAAAAGTCGAGCATCCAACCTCACTGCCAACCTGGAGTATCTCTCCGAAATTCCGGGAACGCCCAAATTATTAATTGATTCAATCAATCTTGCAGCGACAAATATTCAGCCCGCGCCGCAAGGTGGACTTGTGTTCACGGACGATTCGGCACCGATCGAATGGATCACAAACAGCATGATCCTTGGATACCTGGTTTCAGGCGACCTGGAGGATCTGCAATGAAAATTGTCACCACGGTTTTCAGGTGGGTCCTAATTGGCCTCACACCCATATTGCTCCTTACAACCGCCGTACAAATCGTTTTCACACCTATATACCCACAGTTGGAATACCGGGCTCCAGGTTTTCCGCCTGACCTCTACGGGTTTTCACTTCAAGAACGCCTGCATTGGTCAAAGATCTCGATCGATTACGTCCTGGATAGACCGGGCATTGCCCTTAACGACCAGAGGCTGCCGAATGGAACGCCCCTTTATAATGAACGGGAACTATCCCACATGGAGGATGTGAAGCATGTTTTCAGTCACATGGTATGGTGGTGGCGTGGTTTGGCAGGGGCATTCATCCTGGCCGGGATTTTCCTGTTAATTTATCGAAAAGACAAAAATTCCCTGGCAACCATCCTGCGCAGCGGGGGGTGGATGACCGTACTGGTAATGCTCCTCATCATCGTTTTCACGATTGCCAGTTTTAACCTGCTATTCACCCAATTTCACCGCCTATTCTTTCAAGGAGACAGTTGGATCTTTTTGTATTCTGACTCATTAATCCGTTTGTTCCCTATCCGCTTCTGGCAGGACGCTTTCATCCTGGTGGGGATCATCACTTTGGTGGAAGCAGGTGTAATTATTTGGATTGGAAAAAAATTGGACGGCAGGTGTTAAGAGCCTGGCCGTCCTAGCACTTCCGTGATCGTGGAAAAGAATTGGTTTTATTTCCTTGCTTTCCCCTGGTTGGCTACCAATTCAATGGATCTGGCAACCGCTTCGGGGTCACCTAGATATTCATGGCTGATGGGCTTCAGGTCTTGATCCAATTCATAAACCAGGGGAATTCCGGTTGGGATATTCAAACCCGCGATCTCATCGTCCGGAATGTTATCCAGGTATTTCACCAACGCCCGCAAACTATTGCCGTGTGCAGCAATCAATACCCTCTTCCCGGAACGAACAACCGGAGCGATCTCTTCGTGCCAATAGGGTAAAAAGCGCGCCACGGTGTCTTTTAAGCATTCTGCAAGCGGAAGCTCGGTCGATTGGAGGGCCGCGTAGCGGGGATCTTTTCCTGGATAGCGGGGGTCTTCCAGTGTTAATGCGGGTGGTTGAATATCATAACTCCGCCGCCATATTTTTACCTTGTCCTCTCCATATTTTTCGGCTGTTTCGGCTTTGTTCAACCCCTGCAATGCACCGTAATGCCTCTCGTTTAGGCGCCAGGAAATCCTGACCGGTATCCACATCAAGTCCATTTGGTCTTGGACAATCCAAAGGGTTCTGATCGCACGTTTTAATACGGAAGTAAAAGCAATATCAAAACCATACCCTTTGGCTTTCAACAACTTCCCCGCCTCCACGGCTTCCGTAACTCCCTTTTCGGAAAGGTCGACATCCGTCCAGCCGGTAAAAAGGTTTTCCTTATTCCATTCGCTTTCACCATGGCGAATAAGAACCAGTTTATACATACTTCCTCCAAATAAATTTAGTTATATGAGAACCATCAGCCTCATCCAAAATGAGTTCCAACACATATAAGTCATCATACGGGAAAATCCATCTATTATAAACTCCCTATTCTACCTTATGACACCTTATAACAGGTGAATTCACCGGATTTATGGATGAATGGTTCAGGTGATTATTATGCAGGTTGAAAAAAACTTGTAACAGATCCCCGTTATGAGAACGGGTTCGTGGAACAACCCGGGGGGATCCCAACAAACAGACTCCTGCCAACCAGCCTTAGGCATACTGGATGCATATTTCTGGGAAAAAATAAAGATAAAAGTTGGTAATAACCGTAACCCCCTAGCTGCCAAGGAAATGATCGCAATCGAATCATGGATATCACTTATGGAAGGCTAACTTTTTCCCTTGGTGCGGACCGGCTGCCTCAGTAATGGCTCGGTGACAAATATCCATCCATTTTCTGACCCAAGCCACAAACCCGCACAACCCTGCCAACAAGGAAGGAATTATGCATTTCCCCCGAGGACTTTCTCAATTACATTCAATGCTTTACCGAGAAGTGGAAGATTCGCCTGAGAACCCATGTGACCGATGCGAAATACTCTGCCGGCAAGTGGGCCGTAACTTCCGGCAACACACAGCCCCTGTTCCCGCAAACGGGCGTCAAATTCGGGCCATTTAATTTTCTCCGGCACATATACAGCGGTGACCGTTGGAGATGGAATTGATCCTTGCGCGGGGAATAACTGCAAACCCATTTGCCTCAAGCGGTTGTGGCAAAATTCCATTGATTCTCTGTGCCTAATAAAAACTTTTTCCAAACCTTCTTTAAAAATCAGATCCAGCGCCATTTCCATGGCGGCAAAGCCATGCCAGTTCGGTGTATATGGAAAATATGCGTCCGGAATGGCAGTGCAAAACGGTAAAAGAGCGTCATAGCCGGCATATCCCACTTGTTTAATTACCTTCCAAGCATTTTGACTGATCACAGTAAAGCACATGTCCGGGGGCATGGACAATACTTTCTGAGATCCGCCCAAAAGCAGGTCAACATGCCATTCATCCGTGAGCACAGGAACACCACCAATGGATGATACCGCATCCAAATATAACAACGGAACGTGGTACTTGTGTTTCAGTGCTCCAAGCCGGGCGATCGGATTCAATGTGCCGGAGGGAGTCTCGCAATGTACCACAGTGATCATCTTTGGTTTAAAGTCGATGATCGCCTCCTCCACCTTCTTTAGATCAGACAGGGTTTCGTTGTAAGGAAAACCAATCACGCGGACATTCGCCCCGATCATTTTCGCCATGTCGGCGATGCCGTAACCAAACACACCAGTGGCAATACACAGCACCCGATCTTCAGGCTGGACAACGCTCTTTAATCCTCCCCACAACGCCAGCATCCCTTCACCGGTTTGAATGGCAATTGAGTTTTTTGTCTTAACAATGGTCCGTATCTTCTCTTGAACACGAAGATAAAGGCTGATGAATTCCTTCTCCAAATCCGCTGAGGCATAATTGACCTGGTAGGTTTGCAATATTTTCTCAGGAACATAAACAGGCCCTGGAACCATTGGGATGGGATATTTATCCATTATCTAGCTGCCCTTTCTAAAGAAAAGAGAAATCAATCGATGCAAACCGGGTATCGTAAATCAATTTTAATTTATTGAATACAATTATAGTATTGGAGGAATACCATTTTAATTTTCAGGATAATAACCCCATTCTTCCATCGTGAATTCGATTCCTGATATACCAGAAACCCTTGTCGCTTTTCAAGGTTTCTGCCGGAGCCGCACTACAATAAAAAGGGAAAAGCGGGGCGAAAAGATTGATGATTTATTGAGAAGAAGCAATGCCTTTTATGTGTGAGGTCAAATTGATCGCATTCCATCTACCAATTATTCCAATGCACAGAATTGGAAAATTTAGTGTTTAATTAACACCGGTAGGTTCGCACATGGGTTAAATCATTTCCAGCGTAAAGGGATAAAAAGGATTCTTCAAAATTTCATTAACGCAAATGAAATGAATATGAAACCAAGCCAATATACCCTGCAAAAAATCCTTGGGGTTTTTGACGATTTGGGGAAAAACCTCTCCCTGCCCCTGGAGCATGCAGCCTTTTTTGAGCATATAAACCGCCAAGTTCATCGATTTTTAATACCGGATGCTTTCCTTGTATACCAATATAACGACCGATCAGCCGATTTTGACATACTGTTCCAAGCCATGACGGATGGTATCGGTACGGACCAATTCCATCAAGACCTGAAAACGATCTGCACAAGTGCTTTTCATGCACGGGAACTTGTTCAAATTCCCGTTGACAACCCCTTGAACAACCACCATAAAGGTCACCTGGATGAGATGCCCAAAATTAAAGGGACAGCAATAAGCACCCCACTTGTGGCAAATAACAGGACTTTTGGAACCATGTCCGTCTACTGGCAACACCCATTAAGGCAATTCTCAGATACCGACCGCGGATTTCTCCTGGCGCTTAGTTCCCTGGTCGCAACATCCCTATACAATGCCGATCTTCTTGATGCAGCGCTCAACAAGGCAACTGTATCTGAATTGGTTCGATCTGAAATGGAGGAAGCCCGATTGTCCGCCGAAGCAGCCAGCGTGGCAAAAAGTAAATTCCTTGCCAGTATGAGCAACGAAATTCGCAAACCGAGAAACG
>CAYQUO010000028.1:0-29230 GCA_964420835.1 uncultured Anaerolineaceae bacterium | reverse complement strand
AGCTTGCGCCTGTCCTGCTTGCGCAAGTTCTCCTCGAACAGTGGTAGCTGCTTCACGTGAAGTCACCTCTCAGTATCTTGTCGGCGATCCATGATCGACAGCCCATGCAGATGCTGTCAAACGGCTCGACGTACGTGATTCCCATCGCAGGTGGGTAACCGTCCACCTGCACACCACACATCGTTTTCACGTACCAGTTCTTACCCTGCATGATCTGGCCCATGTTGAACGTCGTGCCGAACATTCGCTCACGATCAGGTGCGATCACGTGGTACTTGTCGTCACCCTGAATGCGGGCGAACGAGTACTCCTTCTTGAAGCCGGGGAATACCTCGGGGAGACTCATGAGAAGTCCTGCCGAATGATGCGGTCCGCCGCCCACTTCACGCACTCAGGGCACCACTTGCTGTCTTTGCCCTGAGTGTTGGCGGTGATGATGATGGCGACGTTGAGATCGCACACCGTGTACGCCATCCACGCCTCGGTGTTGGAATACGCATACGTATACGCACCACGAGTGATGTGCCACAACCCGTGCTTCGCATACACACAGTCGTGGCTGATCTGCATCCGCGCAGGTAGCTCGACGCTCAATCGTCCTCCGTCACCGTCACGTCGAACAGCCCGGCGATCTGCTCGGCCAGCTTCTTCGCCTCGTCCGCCGTCGCCGCGCGCTTGACCGCATCCTCGCGCAGTTCATCCGGCGACTTCATGGCGAGCTTCTTCGCCTGCTGCGCCAGCTTGTTGAGCTTCGGGTCATTAGTCACATTCAGGATCGGGATGATCTCGACCAACTCGCTGATGTTCTCCAGCTTGGTGTTGTGGAACTTGCTGCCGGTCTCCCCGATGGGGATCGCCATCTTCTCGTGCAGCGCCTTGACCACGTCGTGCAGACGCGTAGCAGCGTGGTTCATCGCCTGCTCGACGCGCGAGCGCTCGTTCTCGACCGCCTGCTTCACGAGCACATCGACCTCATGCTTGTCGAGACCATCGGCGAGCCTGATGTCCTCGCTATTGGGCAGCGAGGTCCACGACGTGGTGAAGTAGAAGCGACGCTTGAGGTCGCGCATCTCGGGGAACTCGCGCGGGTCGAACAGGTCGCCCATGTCGAACTGCCGCTGCGTGCGCAGCGACGGGTACTCGCGGATGAACTCGTCGACGAGTTCGAGGTACTGCCGCTCCTTCTCGCCGAGCAGTTGCTTCAGGTCCCACACGCCCTTCGCGTTCACCGCGCGCGGCGCACCACGTCCGTCGAACCACGGCAGCGTCACCGTGCCCCACCACGCGCGCGTCGCCGACGCGTGCTTGGTCACGCGCTCGAACGACGTGACGTTGGCCATCAGGTGCTTGCTCGCGCTCGACGTGCCCGCCTTCGCGCCCGCTTCCTGCTCGGTCTTGCTCGCGCTCTTGCGGTCGATCTTGCGCGCTGTCCAGCAGCCGATGCTGAGCGAACCCAGCATGATGTTCGGATGCGTTGCCATTGTCTGTATCTCCTGTTGGATGCTCTATTCCTGAATAGAGCGGTTAGCGTTCGTGGTACAGCGCCGCACCCTTCGGCGCAGCGTCCTCACCGTACGGCGGGCGACCCTCGACGTGCGTGTGGTGATGGTCACGCACGATCTCCTCCGCTTGGCGGATCGCGTCCTTGGTCGACTGGCTCGTCGACTTGCTGCGCGCCTTCTCCAGCACCATCAGCAGTTCCACCTTCCCGTACCTCGGTTGATATGGCATACCTCTCCTTCCAGTCTTTGCGTGCATCCTCGAATGCTCTATCGGCTAGGATGCGGTCGCCTTTTGACAGAACCAACGTCGAGTCGTACACCCTGTACGCAAAGCACAGTTCGCACATACACGTGCGCGGCTCGTGCTTCACGCTACCCTCTGCGCTCACGACAACAACTACACTACCGGTCGAGGATACGCCTTCTTGCCAACCACTAGCGTCTCGACCTCGAAACAGTCCTACATACTTGAGGTGCTCGTTCGGCTCGGTGTTGCCGAACATCGCCTTGATCTTGTCGGTGCGCTTAGCCAAGTTGCTTCTCGTAGTACTTGCGCTTGGTGTTGAGCTTCTTCAGCGCGTTGTTCGCACGCTTGCGCTTCGACTCCCACTGCTTGATGAGCTTGAGCACGTTCTTGTAGCGAGCGCGCTGCACATCAGTCTTGGTGGGCGGTGCCTTCGGTTTGTCTTGCAGACGACCATCGAGATAGCCGCGCTTCCACACCTCGGCCACCATCTTCGACTCGGCCCACTCGTGTTCGACGGACGAGCATGTACCGTTGCCGATGATGTACAGGTGCAACGACAGTTCGCGCACGACCGTGCGCCAGCCCTGCCCTGCGTTGACGACGATGCGCACCTGCGTCGGCACGTCCTTGTGCCCCTCGATGTACGTGCGGCGACGCGTGCCGCGTGCAATGTGGACGGTGCCCGCGAACGTCTCACCCACCATGAAGCGATACATCCTGCGCGCGAAACGCTCCGCTTCGCCTGCTGTCATAGGCGTGTCGGGTAACGGGAAGAACTTCGCTGCGTGTGTCACGAGTCTCCTCTATTCGTGAATAGAGCTATCGCCGCAGCACTTGCGTTAGGTGATCGACTTTGCACTCGGAGCAGATGGTCATACTCGGATAGTGCGGCGGGGCCTCGAACTGCACCTTCATGTCGTGCACGTCTGCCGGTGCTGCACGCCCACAGGCGAACACGACGGGTCTGCGCCCGACATTCGACGTGCCGAATAGCGTGCGCTCTGCCACATGCCACATATCCAAGAAGCCGTCATACACCCACAGGCTGCCATCGAAGTAATAGCAGCTTTCGTACACAGGATCGGGCGCGCTCACTACGATACCTACCTGAAGTTACCCCGCTGCGTCTCGTCGACGAGCGGCGCTTCCATGACAGCGCGCGCTTCGCTCAGCGCCCACCGCGTGTTGTTGCGGTTGTTGAGTTCACCGTATATACGCAGCCCGTGCTTGAACGGAATGCGAAACACCTCGGGCTGGCGCTTCAGCACCTTGATCTTGCCTGTGATGCGAGCGCGTAGCGGCGTGCCATCAGCATTGGTTTCGCTGACGTGATAGATCACATCGCCGTGCTTCAACTGCATCGCTTCCTCTTTGGTAATCATGCGTCGATCCTATCTCGAATGACCTTGATGTCCTGCGCGTCCATGTACGCCATCAGCAATTCGGCGATGTCCTCGATGCTGAGCCTCGCGAACAGCGCGACGAACATATACTGCTGCTCCTCGGCGCTCATCGAATTGGCGAGCGCTTCGGTCACTTCCTGTGCGCGTGTGGCCATGCTCCCTCCTACTTGTTGTACCAAGCGACGTGCGTTACGCCGGGCGGACGATCTTGCTGTGTCCCACTCCTCGCGCGTCGAGGATCGCCTTCTCCGCCGCCGCGATCTTCTCGTCGTCCGGTTCGCCGTTCTCCTTGCACACGACGTACCCGACTTCCGCCGCCTCGATGACCATCTGCTCGATTTCCTCGACCTTCATGGTCGGCGTCTCGAATTCGTGATCCGCCCATTCGCAGTAGCCGCCGAGGTAGAAGCGGCAGTCGCTGATCCACAGCGACGTACTGCGGATCTTGTGCCGCTGTTCACCACCCATGACGTAGGACATGAAGCCATCCCCGTCCCAGCCCGCCACGAAATCGCTGTCGTTGATCGACAACCAAGCGACCCCCTCGTCCTTGCACAGTTGCTGAAACCTCTCGATCTTCGCCTTGAGCTGAGGCGTCCACTCAAGGTAGGCGAACTCGGGGCTGTCTCCGAACTCGGTTGCCCACACCGGAAGGTAAACGCGCATGGTCAGTTCTCCTTAAAGGTTTTGGTGGCAATCACGCCACTCCGCGTGAGCATGGCTACTTGTCGTACCAAGCAACGTGCGTCTCGCGTCGCTCATGCCGTCACTTTCTTGAGTGTGTCGCAGAATCTCGCGAGCGTGTCAGGGTGCACCTTCTCTGCCATCCTGAGCACCGACTTGTATTGCGCTGTCTGCGAGAACTCGGGATCGATGCGAATCATGGCCCACACGTACATGATGTGCAGCTTGCGCCTGCGTGTGAGCACAGCCGAATACTTGACCTTCGGTTTGCGTGGGGTCATTGGCCCCTCCCCTTCGGGTCCATACGCTCGCCGAACTGGCCGACGACGCGGATCACGCGGTCGAGACCACGCTCCTCCAACTGATACTCGTAACCGTACCTGTTGGCAGCGATGCGGCGCAGGACGAGCGCGAGACTGTCGCCGTTTTCGACCAAGTCTTGCAGGTGATCGCCGTTGATTTCGATGACCGTGAACATAGCCATGATGCCCTCCTTCGCTTGATGGTGCGTCCGAACGGGCGCACTAAGAAGCGCTCTATTCGTGAATAGAGCCATGACCGCATCAGGAGCTTGGGCACGACGACTGATTGGCGAGGGTGGTGACCGGAGAACTCCGGTGGGTTAGGTTCGCCTGATGTGCGTGGGCTATGCGTGCGTAAGCACGCGCCTGCGCGGCATGAGTCTAAGACGCACACGCGTGGGGCCTGTGCCACGCGTGTGCGGACACGCAGGCTGTCACTGGGCTTGACCTTCGCCCACACCATGCGTATCACCCGCCAGCCCACACGCGCGCAACTACACTACCGCTACAAGATGCGGGAGTGCGTGGCACTGGGGTCATTGTCCGTTACCGGGGTTATAGCCCGGTGTTTGCTGCCTAGCTGCATGTGCGTGACGAGAGGCGACACTCTGTCGCCCGTTCGGTCGCGGGTTCATGTACGCGAACGTGTGGGCACTTGCACGTGTGGCCTTAGCCGGGTTGATTCGTCACCCTGCTCGCTAGGTGCGTGCTGTCGCACGCGTGCGGGACTGGCGTTCGTATCTGCGAATTGTTTGGATCATCCGTCGCTCTATTCCTGAATAGAGCTACCTCGGCAACTAAGCCCCGGATGGCTGGTCTAGTCCTCCAGCACCCCAACATTATACCTCAAGAAGATATGGTGAGTCAAGTGGATATTGCTTGTTGTGCCGCATTTTTAGCATTCTTATCGAAGAATAAGCGTTGCTCGTGGCGCGGCGGATGGCTTCGCGCTCGCGTCGACACGCATCGTAGTGCCGCTTCGCTTCCTCGACTGCGGTGAGATACACGCGTGGCGCTCGCGCGTTCGGGTTGCCCTCGCGCGCTTTCATCAGTGCCTTCTCGTACTGCTGCTGCGCGCATCGATAGCCTGCGAACGCGAGGTCGCATCGAGCGATGGCCTCGCTGCGCCGGACCGCAAGCTCGCGTGCCTTGGCCGTGCGATCTCGTACTAGCTGGGTCACCCGGCGGCGCGCGTTGAGCGCGTTGGCCCGGTTGATGTCAGCCTGTAGGACGATGGGCAGGTGGTGCCGGGACGTGACCGGGACCGGGACCTCGACCGGCTCGGGTTGTTCGTGCGTGGCGCGGATCAGCGCTGCGTACCAACGAGCCAACGCGTGGATCAGGCGGCGCTTGGCGTTTCCTCGTGCCTTGCCCTCGGCTCTGTGGTAGTCGCGCTCAGCAGCTTCCGCGCGCCTGCAAGCCGGTGTGGGCGTGATCTTGTCGCGCATGTAGGAGCGCACGGCGAGCGCTCGAACAGTCGACGTTGCCCACGTCTCGAAACAGGCCCGTGCATAGTCCTCGACCATGAAATCCTCCCCTACTACAACAGGCGGCTGTTAGTGGTGTGTTTTACCCCGACATGCTAAACCCCTGATGGATTATAGGCAAGTGCCGATTATCTGGAACCACTACGGAATATTGGGGTAGGCGCAAAACACGGGTGGGGTGTCAAATTTGCGTGTTACGCCTGTAGCATGTTACGTCTGTGAGCTGTTAGCGTAACGCGTATGTGGTTTACTCTGTGAAAGCCGTTGTACGTGACGTTCGAACGGCTAGTGTGTGCGTGCAACTACACTACTGAGCGTAACGGTCGCGCGCGCGTATGAGCCTATATGTTTCTAGCTGTGGTATTTGTAGTAGCAGTAGTAAATGGGTTGTCCATCCTGCCGAATCATGCACTTACGTATCGCGGCAAAAACACACCTCGAAACGTAAAGGTGAGTAGGTGTTGTATTAGGGATTTGCGGGCCTAGAATCAGGCACTTGCGCGTGCCTGCTCTATTCTTGAATAGAGGTAGCGTACCAAACAGAACTACTACACTACCGCGCACCAACCACTCTCCGCGCGTAGCGCAGCAAATACTTGTTGCTACGCAAAACACTCACATCGACAGGATTACTACACTACCGCGAGGGCGAAGCCCGAGCGGAGCACGCGAACGATGGGCAACAAAAAAGGCCCGATACCGTCGCCGGTATCGGGCCAGAGCATTACTTGGAGTGGATAAACTTGTGGACTACGACCGCGCGCATGTTGCATGCTTCGCGCTCGGCTTCGTAGCACTCGCGCTCGAATTCGCGCGTTTCGATTAGGCCGCGTTCATGCGCGCGGCGAGCGCGCGCTTTCCTGCTTCGTTCGTAGTCGTCGGCGGTACGCTCGTCGACGACAGCATCGGCGAATGTGTAGGGCATGGGAAAACGGGGCGCGTTGCCGCGCCCCGCCCTGTTGTGCTACTTCGCCGCGACCAGTCCGGCGCGGATGCTTTCCATCTGCGCCATCCTGATGGCGTCCTTGCGCGCGCGCAGGACGTTGACGATGCACTCGCAGGCAGTCGCGAGGTGCGCTTCGATCCACTGCTGCGCCAGTTGCGGAGTCACGCTGTCGAGCGTGATAACCGCGGCCTTGCTCGGCTTCGTGTTCGTCTTGCTCGGCTTCGCCGCCTTGCTGGCATTCGACCCGCTACCGGCGTCCTTCGCGTCGTGATAACACGCCGAGAAAGACCGGTCGAGGTCGAACGTCGGCCGCTTCGCCGCCGCGAGCGCGATGACGCGCGTACGCGACACCAGCCCGTTGACGCGCGCGGCATCGTTCGCGTCGCCCTCGCCGCGCCGCGCGCCGGTCGACATGATGCCCTTCGCGCGCAACGCCGTCGGCAGGCGGCCGGCGTCGTAGCCCTCGGCGCTCGGCCGCCCGCCCGTGCCGAATTCGGCGACGACGAACTTGGCGAATTCGGACGGCTTCATGCTGCTGCGCGCTTCGCCGATGATGCCGATGATGCTGTCGTGCAGCAGGCCGATGGCGCTCTGCCCTTCGTACACGTCGACGAATGCGCCGACAAATTGGCCATGCAGGATTTTCGTGAGAGTGTCCATAACGTTTGTGAATCATCTCCGGTTGTTTGCCGACAGCGGATGCCGCCGACAACCCACACTATCCGCATTTCCCACTAGCTGTCAATACCTGCCGAGGAATAATCTCTATTCCTGAATAGAGCGAAAAAGAATTCTTTTCTTGCCGCGAGACCCCCAAGGGGGTTTCACGCGCGCGCGGGGGTAGTCCGCACCTCGGTCGCCCGCATAGAATTTCCAAAAAATCCAAGTTATACCGACAGAAGAATAATCCGTAAATAACTCACAGCACTTGCATTTTCTATTTCGCGCCGTATCATCCGCGTCCATGTCACGGATGAAGGCGTGTCCTTGCTGCAAGAAGTCGAAACCGCTCGCGGAATTCGGCCGGAACCGCGCCGCCGTCGACGGGCTTCACTACTACTGCAAGACATGCTCGGCGGCGAAGCAGCGCGCATGGGCGGCGAAGAATCACGAGAAAGTCCGCTCAATGCGACGCGAGTACATCAAGCGGATGCACGAGAAGAACGCCGTCGAGGACCCGTATGCTTAGCGTCTCCTGCTCGGTTCACTGGAATGTATGGCTGATCGGTGTGTGCGTAAACCGCAAGCACCGCAAGTTGTGGGGGTACTTCGGACCGCTCGTATTCGAGTGGCACTACCGTGACCGACACCAGCACATCTACTGACGACGAGCCGACGTACGAACTCGTCCGCGCGCCGGACGACACGACGGCGCTTACTGCGAAGCCCGAGCACGCGGGCTTCCTAGGGTTCCCGGCCATGCTGCCGGTCGAACTTGCGATGCGCACCGACACGCCCGAGAACATCTGCGCGGCGTACAACATCGACTACGACACGTTCGTCGCACTGACGAAGAACCCGACCTTCGTCAAGGCGTACGAGATCGCAGTCGAGGAGCTTCAGAAGGACGGCGCGTCGTTCAAGCTCAAGTCGCGCTTGCAGGCGGAAGAAATGCTCAAGACATCGTGGGCGCTGGTGCACAACCCGGCCACGCCTGCGGCTGTGAGAGCCGACCTCATCAAAGCCACCGTGCGTTGGGCCAATCTGGAACCGGGCAAGGGTGAAGGGGGAGTCGGTGGAGGTGGCAACAACTTCCAGATCAACATCAACCTCGGAGACAACCGATGACGATCAGCAACGAGGAACTAGAGAAGGAAATCCGCGAGACGCAGGCGAAGCTCGCGCAACTGAACATGCTGCGCAGCACGCGCGTCGCGGTCGGCATGATGGAGACGCCGGTCACGGCGACCATCGGCGGCGTCAACGGCTCGTGGGAGTACGACGAGCACGGACTGCTCGCGAAGGGCTGGACGATGGGTGCGTTCTCGCGCATCGACCCGGTCGTCGACGCGTCGTGTCCAACCGCTGTGGTGCTCGAAAAGACGGGCCACGTGCTGTCGATCCCGCGCCCGGACCTCGGCGAGAAGTTCCCGGCGTACGCCGAGCGTGTGTCGCGGCAGTGCGGGGTGATCGGCACGCCGACCAACATCGGCGCGCTGTTCATCTCGATCTCGAAGCACTTCGCGCGCTTCGGCGGGTACAAGGCCGACGGCAGCAACTGGCCGCTCGTGGCGGACTACTACTTCAACCGCTACGCGTACCTCACCGACAAGGAGCGCGAGGCGTACGACGCCGGGCAGCGGTCGTGGGGCGCGGTGTACGACCGCATGCATGGCAAGCAGCAGTAACGGAGGGGACGATGACCACGCACGTACACGTCGTGAATTTCGGCCCGAATACGGTCGAGGTGAAAACCGCGGGCAGCAAGCACACGGTCTACCCGCAGGGCGGCGTTACCGTCGCGCTGTGGAAAGGCGGACCGATTCTGGTCGAGGAAGTGGAGCGGGAAGTGCCTGTACCGACGCCGCCCGAGCGTACGGGAGGGTGACCATGACTCGCCGAGCGTACGGGCTGATGGGCGTGCTGCTGGTGTTGATCTTCGTGCTGTGCAGCGAGCGAGCACATGCACAAGCAGGATCGCAGACAGCGACGTTGAACAACGTCTGCAACGGCTATCGGCTTGTACGTTCGGGTCCCGACATCCTGTTGATGTGCCCGACGCGACGCGGATGGGTGCGGCAAGTGACGTTCAAGGACCTGTGCCACAACGACCCACCGACACGCATCTACACGAAGAATGGGCGCTTCTGGCTCGTATGTAACAGCGCGCCGAATCCGTACAAGCAGCCGCCGCCCGATGCGAGTTCGTGGGGCGTGCTCGTTCTCCCCGATCCGCCGAAACGTTAATGGCCTCAATCTCGTACACCCCGCCGCCCACAGTTCGCGAGTTCATCAAGGACTACGCGCCGGGGAAGCTGTTCTTCGACTGGATCATCGGCCCTGTCGGCTCAGGCAAGACGACGGGGCTGTTCTTCAAGCTGTGCTATCTCGCGTCGATGCAGGCGAAGTCGCCTGTCGACGGCGTGCGGCGCTCGCGCGCGGTGATCGTGCGCAACACGGCTCCGCAGCTTCGTGACACGACGCTCTCGTCGTGGAACTACTGGTTCAAGGACGGCGTCGCGGGCACGTGGCACGCGACCAGCCCGATGCCGATGACGTTCGTGCTGCGCTTCGGCGACGTGGAATGCGAGGTGCTGTTCCGCGCGCTCGACACCGCAGACGACGTGGCACGCGTGCTGTCGTTGGAGACGACGTTCGTCATCCTCGACGAGTTCGTGCAGATCAGGAAGGAGATCGTCGAGGCTCTTTCCGCTCGTGCTGGCCGATACCCGCCAGCACTCCACGGCGGACCCACGAACTGGGGCATGTGGGGGTCGTCGAACCCCGGTAACGAGGACGACTGGTGGTACGAATACCTGACGGAGAACCTGCCCGCGAACGTGAAGTTGTTCTTGCAGCCGTCAGGGTTCAGCAAGGAAGCCGAGAACATCGAGAATCTGCCCGGTGGGGCCGAGTATTACACCTCGCTCGCGGTTGGAAAGAGCAACCACTGGGTCAAGCAGTTCATCGAGGTCGAGTGGGGTTATTCCTTGGCCGGAACTCCCGTCGTTCCGACCTTCCAACCGAAGATTCACATCGCGTCGGGGCCGCTGCAACCCAATCCACGTCTGCCGCTGATCGCGGGTCTTGACCCCGGCATCGGCGGCAGCGCGTTCGTGTTCGGTCAGATGGACTTCGACGGTCGTTTGCTGGTCTACGACGAGCTTGTACAGCGCGATATGGGGGCAGAAAGGCTCATTTCGGAGCGTCTGAACCCCCTTTTGAAGCTCCGTTTTAGCGGTTACGAGTTCGCTCTGGCACCCGATCCAGCGGCCGATAACCGCGCTCAAACCGACGAAAAGAGCGTCGTAGACGTATTCCGAGACAAGAAAAAGGGTGGTTTCAAGGTCAAATTCGTCGACATGAACAACCGATTGGCACCTCGGTTGCAGGCAATCGAGCACTTCTCGACGCGGCTGACGCGAAACGGTCCCGCGCTCATCATCGATCCACGCTGCAAGCATCTGATTCGTGCGTTGCAAGGGGGCTGGCGCTACAACTTGAACCAGAAAGGCAATACCGATGCTGCTCCCGAGAAAAATCACCACTCGCACGTCGGTGACGCTCTCGGATACCTAGCTCGGTACTTCCAGCACGTCGGAACGCGCGCGGCGAACCGCAGCACGCCGCGCGCAGCGCCCACGGGCGCGAGAAACCCGTACGTTTTGGGCACCTAATTCACCCCCGGAGACGCGAAATGGCCGACGCCGAAGTCGTTGTGAACGAGAACGCGCCGCTGCTCGACCCCGCTGTGATCCGCTCGCTGGGGTCGAAGTTGCTGTCCGATTTCCAGTCGTACGAGCGTGACCGGCGGCTCACCGAGATGCGTTGGGCGCGCAACCTGCGCCAGTATCTCGGCGAGTACGACCCCGAAATACTCGCCGCGATCCCGAAGGATCGCTCGCGCGCGTATCCGAAGCTCACGCGTGTGAAGTGCGTGTCGATGGTCGCGCGGCTGATGAACCTGCTGTTCCCCGCGAGTGAGAAGAACTGGGGCGTCGAAGCGTCTCCGGTGCCGAACTTGTCCGTCGAGGACTTGCAGAGCGTGCTCGACAACCTCGCGGAGAGAGCGGACGGTCCGATCAACGACGAGATGGTGACGAACGCAGTGATGGAGTTCGCGAAGAAGCGCGCGCTCAATCTGGAAACCGAGATCGCCGATCAGTTGACCGAGATCGGCGGCGGCAAGATGCTCAACTACATCGCGCTGTGCAAGCAGGTGGTGCAGTCGGGCGTGATGTTCGGTATGGGCGTGCTCAAGGGGCCGATGCTTCGCTCGCGCAACCAACGGCGGTGGGAGTTGAATCAGGAAACCGATGCGTACACGGCGGTCGACGTGCCGATCATGATCCCGCACTTCGAGTTCGTGCCGGTGTGGGACTACTACCCGGACATGAGCGCGAAGTACCTGCATCAGATGGACGGGCAGTTCCAGCGGATTGTGATGTCGCGGCAGCAAGTGCGCGCGCTCGCGGACAATCCGCAGTTCATGACCGAGCAGATCAAGAAGTACCTCGCCGAACACCAGAAGGGCAACTACCGTCAACGCCAGCACGAGAGCGAGTTGCGCGGCATGGGTCCGCAGATCAACACGCCGTCGACCGACGACCGCAAGTACGAGGTGATCGTGTGGGACGGCTCGCTGTCCGCGCACTACCTCGCGGGGTGCGGCATCAAGATCGACCCCGAGCGCATGAGCGACACGACGTACGCGGTGATCTGGCTGATCGACGATCTCGTGATCCGCGCCGACCTCAACGCGTGGGTGAAGCTCGGTGAGAAAACCCCGCCGAGTTCGTTCCACCACTTCATCTTCGAGCCGGACGAGACCAATCTGTGCGGCATGGGTTTGCCGCAGATCATGCGCGACTCGCAGCTTGGCTTGGCGGCGTCGACGCGCATGCTCATCGACAACGCGAGCGTCGCGTGCGGTGTCAACGTCGAGGTCAACGAGTCGCTGCTGCGCCCGGATGTCGACACCACGTCGATCAGCCCCTACAAGGTGTGGGTACGTGAGGACGACACGCCCGCGACGATGAACGCGCAGGCGGTGCGTCCGATCACGTTCGACGCGCACATCGACGAGATGAAGGCAATGTGCGAGATGTTCCAAGGCTTCGCGGATCAGGAGACGTTCGTCGGTCCCGCGACGGGCGGCGACGTGGACAAGATGCCGAGCGAGCCGTTCCGCACCGCGATGGGAGCGTCGATGCTGCGCGGAGAAGCGGCGCTCCCGTTCAAGGATGTGGTGCGCAACTACGACGTGTTCACCGAGTCGGTGATCGGCGCGCTGATCGTGTTCAACAAGTACTTCAACACGAAGCCGACGGTGAAGGGCGACTTCCAACCGATGGCACGCGGCTCGACGAGCCTGATCGCGAAGGAGGTGCGAGGCATGGTGTACGACAGCCTCGCGACCTCGCTCACGCCCGAGGAGCGGCTGTACTTCAACTGGGAGCGCATGGCGCGCGAGCGCGTCGCGGTGCGCGACATGGACCCGAGCGTGCTCGCGACACCCGAGGAGATCGAGCGTCGCGAGAAGGCGCAGGCTGCTGCGAGCGAAGAACAGCAGCGTCAAGCGCGCGAGATGTTCGCGGCCGAGATTCGCTCGCTGCTCGCGAGCGCGGTCAAGGACCTGTCGCAAGCGGACAAGAACAACGCTGCCGCGCAAGTCGAGACGTACAACGCGATCCTCGGCGGGCTGGAGAAGGGCGTCGCGCCCGACGAGGTCGCGGATGCGCGCGCGGGCGGTGGAGTGCCGGAAGGCGTGGCTGCGGTGCACACGCTGACGCATCCGAAGCCGGAAGCACCGAAGAAAGCCGCAGGGGGTAGCAAGTGACCATCGCGACACCACTGCCGGAATCACCGGCACCGAGCGTGCGCGCGCAAGTTGCAGAGTTGCGCAAGCGCATTGCGGACCAGAAGGGCAGCCAGTTGACGAACGATCTCGTGACGCTGATCGGGATCGAACTCGACGATCTGAAGCACAAGCTCGTGACCGCGCCGAATTGGGAAGAAGTGCGTGCCCTACAGGGAGAAGCGGTCACGTTGCGTCGACTACTGAAATACCTAACAGAGCGTGTAGTTTGACGCGCGCTTCCACTTTCTCTATAAGGCCACCTCATGACGACCGGAGCGCCCAGCCCGTCCACCGAAACAACGCCTTACGACGACATGGCGTTGGTTTTTGACACCATTGTCAATCCTTCGCCAACACCAACGCTGGATAAGGACGACAAGGCGACGGCGGCAGCGCCTGCCGACAAGACCTCGGATGCTCCGTCGGATGCGTCGGCCACCACCGACACGACGACGGAAGCCGCACCTGCTGACAAGGAGGATGCGACGCCGCCCGCCGACCCGGCGAGCGCGGCACCGGACAAGGACGCATCCGATGCGACGCCGCCCGCTGCGACGGATGGGATCGACTGGAAGGCCCGCTTCGAGGAGCTACAGGCGCGTGTCGAGCGCGACAAGGACACGACGGCCACTCCTCCTGTCGAGCAACCGCCTGCTGACCCTGCACCGTCGAAGGACGTTTACTCGGCCGACGAGACGACCACGCTCAAGAAGTACCGTGAGGAATGGCCTGAAGTTGCCGCTGGTGAGGCACTGATCCGGCGCAAGGAGAACTACGATCTCGTCGATCACATCTTCAGCGAGATAAACCGAGTGTACGGCCCGGTGCTCGCGCAAATCGCGCCAACGGTGAGCACGGTGGAGCACACCACCGCGCTCGCCGCGATCCGCGAGAAGCACCCGGACTACGACGACGCGATGTTCGACGCCGTCGTCGAATGGACCGACACGCTTTCCGGTTACGACCAGCGTCTCGCCAAGGGAATCATCGAGGACGGCGACACAAAGGACGTGGTCGAACTGATTTCACGCTACAAGAAGGTCAACGGGCTGGACAAGCCGCGCGTTGTCGCGACGACCACCCAAGCATCACAAGCAGCGACACTTTCGGAGCCAGCCAAACAAGCGGCCAAGGCCCTCGAAGTGGTCGATTCCAAGCGGAGCGCTCCGCTCTCCGGTGCACCCGACATGACGGACTTCGACGGTGCATGGGGAGAAGCGACGGCGCGTAAGTAACGACTCAACCATCGAGGAACTGTCATGGCCCAAGTCATCACCTACGGCGACATCAGCCCGCGCACGGCGGCGTACGTCGTCAAGGACCTGCTCGAACGCGCGATGCCCTACATGGTCATCGAGAAGTTCGGGCAGACCTACCCGATCCCGACGCAGAACACCAAGACCGCGAAGTTCCGGCGCTACTTCCTGCAAGGCGCGACGGGCGCGGCGGGCAGCGGCAACCCGGCGAACGCGTTCTACACGCCGCTCGCGCTGACGCCGCTCGTCGAAGGCGTCACCCCGGCGGGCAACCGGCTGGCGAATCAGGACTACACGGTCCAACTCAACCAGTACGGCGACTACGTCACGATCACCGACGTGGTGATGGACACGCACGAGGACCCGGTGCTGCGGGAAGCCACGACGATCATGTCCGAGCAAGCGGCCATGACCATCGAGACGATCCGCTACAACATCCTCAAGGCGGGCACGAACGTGTTCTACGCGAACGGCGGCGCGCGCAACGCGGTCAACACGACGATCACGCTCGCGCTCCAGCGCCAGATCACGACCGCGCTGCTGCGCCAGAACACGAAGCTCATCACGAGCGTCGTGAAGTCGACGCCGGACTACCGCACCGAGCCGGTCGAGGCGGCGTTCATCGCGCTCGCGCATCCGGACCTCGAAACGGACATCCGCAACATGGCGGGCTTCATCCCGACGAAGCAGTACGGGACGACGACCCCGTTCGAGAACGAGATCGGTTCGGTCGAGCGCGTGCGCTACCTGACCTCGACGATCTTCGCTCCGTTCGCGGACGCGGGCGGCGCGAAGGGCCTGATGCGCTCGACGAGCGGCACGAACGCCGACGTGTACCCGATCCTGTATCTCGGGAAGGACGCGTACGGCATCGTCCCGCTGAAGGGCAAGGACTCGATCACGCCGATGGTCGTGAACCCGAAGCCCGCGCCCGGCGACCCGCTCGCGCAGCGCGGCACGGTGGGCTGGAAGGCGTGGCAGTCCGCGATCATCCTTCAGGACTGCTTCATGGTCCGGGCCGAAGTCGCGGCGACGGCGTAACGACCAACGGGGAGCTTCGGCTCTCCGATACCTACGGAGGTTGTTATGGCCACCCTTGTCACGCTGCAAGACATCAACGCGCGCGTGCTCGACCCCGCCGACAAGCAACTGGAGGTCGACAAGATGTCGACCGTCAGCGGTCTGACGGCGACGGCGGGCGGCGGTCAAGCGAACGCGTTGCTGCTTGCCAACCACTTCAATCGCGTCACGACGGTCGCGACGGCGGCGGACTCGGTGAAGCTGCCGCCCGCTGTCGTCGGCGTGCGGCCCATCGTCGTCGCGAACGCTGCCGCCGCGAACTCGATGAACGTGTTCCCGTCCACCGGGGATGCGATCAACGCGCTCGCCGTGAACACCGCGTTCGCGATGGCGGCGAACAAGTGCGCGATCTTCTTCTGCTTCGTCAACGGCGTCTGGACCTCGGTCCTGACCGCGTAAAGGAGCCATCATGGCGCTGAGCACCAACACGCAAACCAACTCGGGCGGTGTCGTGAACATGGCCGTCGGCACCGTCGTCACGGACGGTGGCGCGGCGGCGGACACGACCTTCACCGTCGGCTTCGTCCCGCGCTACATCGAGTGGGTCGACCGCACGAACCGCATCACGCTCCAGTGGTACGAGAACATGGCGTCGAACTCCGCGATCCGCACCGTCGCAGCGGGCACGCGCACGCTCGACGTGGCGTCCGGCATCACGCCGGGAACCGTCGCGCTGGGCACCGCCACGTCGTTCACGATCAAGGCGGCGGACATCCCGGCGTCGGCGTCGTTCTCGTGGCGCGCGATGGCGTGACGAGGTGAACCGGGGGCTTCGGCCCCCGGTCTCTAACAGGGGAAGGAGAACGCATGAACGCCACCGCACACGGTCTCGGCAGCAACCTGAACGAGCCGGAAACGCCGATGCAACTCGACGGCGCGTACGACCCGGTCACGTCGCCGCGCGTGAAGATCATCCTCGAACGGAACAGCGCGATCCCGCCGACGGGCCAGTTCTTCGGCGTCAACGGGCGCTCGTACCTGCTGCGTCCGGGCGAAGAAGCGAGCGTGCCGCAAGAGATCATCGATGTGCTGAACAACGCCATCGAGGCGGTTCCCGAGCGCGACCCGGTGTCGCAGCAGGTGATCGGATACCAGAACCAACTGCGGTTCCCGTACCGGGTCCTCCAGAGCTAAGGAAATGAAACTCGAAGAACTCCTCGATGAGCTTCGAGTCAACATTCTCCGAGACGACGCAGTACTCGCGGCCGGTCCTTCGGACCAACTGTGGACGGATGATGCGCTAGTACGGTACATCAACGACGCACAGTCGATGTGGGCGCGCAAGACCCTCGCGCTCCGTGACGCCAGCACTGCGGATGTGGTCGAGGTGCCGCTCAGTGCTGGCGTTGCTGCATACGAGCTGCACAAATCGATTCTCTCGGTGGTGTCGGCTCGCTTCGACGACAACGAGGTTGACTTGCCTCGTTTCGGTCGCTCGAACGTCGATCTCCTGCTGGGGATCGATCCGCCGTTCTTCGACGCGGCGCAGATCGCAGCGATCTCGCCGGGTCCGCCGCTGGGCTACAGCACGGACGAGCGGCTGAACATCGACGACGAGAGCGCGGTCGTGCTCACGGTCATGCCCGCGCCGTCCGCCGACGAGGACGGCTTGACGCTGTTCCTGCGCGTCGCGCGGCTGCCGCTGGAGGACTTCGACATCGAGGACACGGAAGCCGAGTGTGAGCTTCCGTCGATCTACCAACTCGACATGCTGGAGTGGGCGGCGTATCGCGCGCTCATGAACTCCGACATCGACGGGCACAGCGATGCAGCGAAGGAGCACAAGAAGCGCTTCGAGGATTCGACGAAGGAAGTGCTGAAGGACATCCGCCGCAAGATGCGGCAGCCGCAACGCTTCGCGTTCGGCACAGGCGGTTTTACGTGGGAGCGCTGACATGTCCCTGCCCAAGTTCTACGCGTCGTTTCCGGACCCCAGCGATGACTGGGAGAGCGGCCCGGTGACGACGTACGCGCCGACGCGGCCGAACCCCGAAGGCACCGTGTTCCGCAACCCGTTCGTTACCACGCAGCCGCGCACCAGTGGCGAGGGCGGTGCGAATCGCGGCTATCCGGCGTCGACCGTGAACGCGGTCAACGCATCGATGAAGGCGCGCGAGGAAGCCGACGTACCCGCGTATCCGACGGCGTTCCGTTCCGGGTACGAGCAGGGCGTCGCGGGCCGTCCTGCGGCGCGTACGCCCGTGCGTGACACGTCGCCGTATCCCGGCGCTCCGGTGCGCGACGTGACCCCGGCGAGCGATCCGTACGCGTTGCCGCGCTTTCACTCGCTGTCGAGCGATCTCGGCGCGGGCGAGAGCGGGCTATTCCTGCCGGGCTTTCAAGCCAAGCTCGCGGAGTACCAAGCGGAAGCGGACCAACGGTTCAATACGGGCGGTCTCGTCGACAACTGGCTGGGGCGGCAAGCGCTCAAGCGACGCTCGCGGCTCGTCGCCGACGCGGAGAAGATCGCGGGCGTGACGCTGCAAGGGCGCGACTTGCAGACGCGACGGCTTGCCGCGAACGCTGCCGCGATGCGCGCGCAGAACGAGGTGCCGCTCGCGCAGCTTTCCGACATCACGCAGCGGCGTGGGCAGGACTTCAACATGACGCTCGGTCGCATGAAGGACGACACCGACCGTTACGGCGTCGACACGCAGGCGCGCACGTCCGAGGAGAACTCGGAGCGTGCGCTGCGGCCGCATTTGGCTGATGTTGTGTACGGTCAGCAGATGACGAACGCGCTTGCCGCTGGTGACCTCGATGCTGCGGAGGAGTTGAGCATCGCGTTCGGCAGGCGCAACCCGCGCGTGCCGCCGGACTCGAAGTTCGAGTACTCGCCGGATGGCAAGTACATCACGGTGGCGGGGCGACCGGGTGAACTACCCAAGCTTGTTCCTGTCGAGGACCTGTTGAAGCAGTACAAGAAGCAGTCGCAGAACGATAAGGCGCGTGAACTTTACCCGGACAAGTGATGGCCGTCGATCTGCCTCAACTGGAGTCGGTACTCCTCGGGCTATCGCCCAAGGAGTACGCGCGTCGACGCCCGGTCGTGGCAGCAGTCGAGGATGACGCGTACGACAAGCTGACGCCGACGCAGAAGGCGCACGTCGACAAGCAGCTTGAACTTGAAGCGAACCCGCGCGGCGCGCTGCGCGAGATCGGCACCGGATTCGTGCGTGGCGGCACGGTCGAGTTGCCGCGCATGGTCGGTCAAGCGCTCAAGGCCACCGGGCAGCAGGGCGATACCTTGTACGGTATCGGCCAGCGTCTTGTCGAAGGCGCAGACGCGCGCGAACCTGCGGTTGCGAAGGACCTGACGCCCGGTGCGCACGGCGCGGTCGTCGACGCGTTCACCGAGGGTGCGTCGATGGTGCTGCCGAGCCTCGCGCCGCTTGCAGCGGCTCCGGCGCTCGCAGCAGTGGGCGTACCCGGTGCGGCCGCGCTTGGTGGCGCAGCGCTTGCAGGCGGCGCACTGTTCGGTGGGTCGCAATTCCAAGACACGTATGAGAAAGCGATCAAGGCGGGCAAGACGCCCGACGAAGCTCGCGCGCTCGGCTTGCAGACCGGCGCGGTCGAAGTAGCGGGCGAGACCGTCGGTGGTGCGGTTCTCGGCAAGTTCGTGTCCGGCGCGTCGCGGCTTCTCCCGCGCGTGCTCGGGCGCAAGTACTCCGTGGACGAAGCGCTTGCTCAGCTTCGCAATCCGAACTTCGTGCGCGAGTTCGCCAAGGATACGCTCAAAGTCGCAACGGTGGAGTCCGGCACGGAGGCGACGCAGAACGCGGCGGAAGCTGCTATCGAGCGCGACGCAGGGATCGCTGACGGCGATCCGTGGGCTGCGGCTACGGCGTCGCTCGGCCCCACGCTCGCGCTGACTGTGCCGCTCGGTCCGGTCGCGGGGATGGCGACGCGCGCGCGCATGCGTGCGAACCAGAAGGCATTGGCGGTGATCGCCGATCCTACCGCCGATGTGCAGGACGTGTATCGCGCGTCGGCTGAACTCGCGCCGCAGATGGAAGCGCTTGCGGGCAAGGACGCGGTCAACAAGTGGCGTCTCGACTTGCTGTACGCGGCACTCTGGGCGCGCGGCGAGCGCGAGACGCTGAACGAAATCGAGGCGAACAAGGCGCTCGCGGAGATGGAAGCGAAGCGCAATCCGCCGATCCCGACTGTGCCGCCCGACGTGATGATCGGGCGCAAGCCCGTCGCGCCGCAGTACGCGTCGCCGGAAGAAGCGCAGTCGGTGTGGGACACGTTCGCGAGCAAGTTCGGCGACTGGGCGCGCGCAGCGGCGGACAAGACCGCTGAGGAGCTTGACGCCAAGACGTTCAGCGAGTTCGCGGCGTCGGTCCCGGCCGGTGTGCCGACGTTCGCGCAGTACGCCGCCGACGTGAAGAAGGCGCGCAGCGGACCGCTCGCCGCAGGCGGGCGCATTACCGAGCGCGGTCTCAAGTTCGGCTACGTGCAGGCGGTGAACAACATGCTGCGCCAGATCGGCCAGCAGGAAGCGGCGATCACACCGGCCGAAGCTGCGCAGCCGCAACTCGACCTCGATCATCCGAACGCGGCCCCGGTGCGTACGCAGACGGAGCGCGGCCCGCTGGAGCCGCCGCCGACCGCGATGGCGCAGGCGCTGGAGCGCGCAGGTGCGCGTAAGGCGGTTGAGGAACAAGCCGCACGCAAGCAGAACGAACAAGCCGTCGCAGCGCGCGAAGCGGAAGCCGCCGCGCTGCGCGAGAACCAGATCGAAGGGCTGGCGCAAACCGCAGACAGGACGCGGCGCGTCGAAGCGGCGAACAAGCTCGCCGACGCAGCCGAGGCAGGCAAGATCACGCGCAACACGCCAGTGACGCGCGAGGACTTGACCAAGGCGTGGGCGCAAGCAGCCGCCGAGCATGGTCTCGGCGTCGACGCGTTGCGCGGACAAGCACGCGCCAAGCTGAACAAAGTGCTGGATCGTGCCGCGAGCGAGAAGGTCTGGATGCGCCAACTCAAGGTGCTTCAGGACGCGCGCGACGCGATGGGTCAAGGTGTCACGCGCGATTCGCTCGACGCGATGATCACGAAGCTCCAAAGCGAAGCTCCGACTCTGCCGCAGGAAGCGGCTCAACCGACGAAGGAGGTGTCCGATGTCGCACGCCAGTTCACTGACCCGCTTCTCCCCGAGCGGGAGCGGGATGCCGCGCCCCAACCCGTTCAAGAAAGGCAAGATGCCGGGCAAGATGCCGGGCGGCAAGGGCAAGATGCCCTGCTGACGCCCGCAACGAGTGCGCCACCGGTCGGGTCTGCGGCGAGTCCCTTCCCCCTGCTCGATGTAGCTCGGCCGGTGGTTGCACCCACTGCGGCTCCGATTCCTGCTCCGGAATCGCGGCCCCCGAAGCCCGCGCCACGCCCGCCGAAGGAACCGGCGAAGCCGACGAAGCCGTCGCCTGCGGTGACGATCTCGCGCGAAGGCGCTGAGGTTCCGTGGGGCGCGTTCGATGCTACGCCGCCCGAAGGTGAGGTGTCGTACGCGACGCCCGGCTTCTTCTCGAAGCCGGAAGAACGCGTCGGAGAGCCGAAGAAGCGCACGTTGTCGACGCGCGTTCCTGACCGCGACAAGCGGCCGGGGATGCGCGAGCACGAGACGTTCTACTTCGAGCACTACCACTTCGATCCGAGCAAGCCGCGCTCGTACAATGTGCGCTGGGTGATCGACTACCGTCGCGCGCGTGCGATGGCGGAAGGCATTCCGGTCGACGACAACGGCAAGCCGCTGACGACGAAGAACGCGAAGGTCTCGCTCAAGGATCGCGCAAACGCGCAGTCGGCGTTGCAGTGGTTGCAGGAGTACGAAGGCAGCGACATCCTGAAGCTCGCCGACCAGCGCGTCGCCGAGCTTGACGCCATCTACGACACCAACGCGCGTGCGCGCGAGCACATCGCGGCGGTACGCAAGTCGATCTACGACTCGTACGCGGCGGCGCTGCGCGCAAAGCGCGCGCAAGAGAAGGGCGTTCCGGAATCGCGGGTCAAGTTCGACGCGAAGGACGAAGCGCTGCTTCAGCAGATGGTCAAGAACGACCCCGGCGTCGAGTATCTGCAAGCCGAGCTTCCGAACTACTCGTACTCGGACACGCTGGCGCAAGCGCTCGACACCGGCAAGACGGACCGTGTGCTCGCGGAACTGGAAGCGCGTGGTCCGACCGAGTGGGTGCGCTACATGGCGGGCGTGCTGCGCAGGCTCGGGTTGCAGACCAAGGTGGCGCGGTCGAATTCGGTGGCGTACGACGCCGACAACCCGAAGGCGCGCGTGTACGGCCGCTACCACCACGCGTCGGACACCGCGCGGTTCTACCTCGGTGGCGAGAACGCGCACACGGTCCTGCACGAGATCACGCACGCAGGCACGGTCGGCCGCATCCAGTTCGCGCTCGACGCGCTGCGCGTGTCGCCGCTGGCGCGCACGGCAGACCAGCGCGCCGCTGTGGCGGCGCTGGGAGAACTGCGCGCGCTAATGAACGAACTGCGCGGGCGTGACACGCGTCGCCAGTACGCGTTCAAGAACGAGATGGAGTTCGTCGCCGAGGTGTTCTCCAACGAGCGCTTCCAGCGTTGGTTGAACGGGCAGGAAGCGAACGGGCGCACGATGTGGCAGCGTGTCGTCAACTGGGTGCGCGGTCTGCTCGGCATGCACGAACTGAACTCGGTGAACGCGCTGGATCGTGCGATCACGATCAGCACTCCGTTCATCGGTGCGTCGCGCTTCGGCCACATGCGCGGACTGTCGTTCAACCACTCGGCGACGGGCGCGGCAGCGCAGACCGATGGCTACGGCGAAGCGCTGGTCGGCAAGTGGCAGCAGTTCGCCCGCTCGCATCCGAACATCGGTACGGCTCCGGAGCGACTGCGTCAGGGGCTGCTCGCGTTGTCGACCACGTTCCACCTTACGCAGACGGCGGCGAAGGACAAGACGCTGAGTCCCATCGTGGAGGGGATGCGCGGGTTCATGTCCGCCGATGATCAGAAAACCGTCATGCGTCAAGCGGCGCTGATGGAGCTTTCGGCGATCCCCAAGATGGTGAAGCTCGCCATCGCGAAGCTGCCGCTCGCGCAGCAGCGCGCGATGGATGCGAAGCTCATGGAACTGGCGGGTGAGGCGAGCCGCTGGCGCATCGATCTGCACAAGAACTTCGACGACAACAAGCGCGGCAACAAGGAACTCGACGACTCGCTGCGCGAGCACGTCAACAAGCTGCATCGCGAGTACTCGCAGCTTGACCCGACGTTGCGCCGCGCGCTCGACGACTCGGTCAAGCTGTTCCGCAAGTACTACATCAAGCAGAGCGCGTTGACGCTGAGCACGGTGCTGCGCACGTACCGTGCGTCGCATCACGCCATCGTCGACCCGGTGATTCGGTTGCTCGACATCCAGCAGCCTGCGCTTAGTGAGGGTGCCAACAGCAAGCCCGAGTACTACGCCGACGCGTACTCGGAGAATCTGGACAAGGTGCTGCGCAAGATTTTCGGTGGCATTCGCACGATGCTGTCCGGGCAGGAAGGCTCGCAGCTTGCGGCGGATGTGAACGAGATCGAGAAGTTCTACAACGCGGCGGTGAGCAACCCGTACCAGCATCTCGGGCGCTCGGGCGATCACTTCCTCGAATTCGACGTGGCCGACAACCCCGCCGCGTGGAACGCGATCACGCAGGCGCTGGAGCCGTTCGGCAAGGTCATCGGAGCGCCGAACGAGAAGCGCCACATCTTCATGCGCTTCGAGAACGCGGCGCAGCGGCAGGAAGCCGAGCGCGCGGTACGCGCAGTCTCGGCGTCGGTGGTGCCCAACACGATCCGTGGCGGCACGCTCTACGAACTGGCGGACCAGAACGCGCAGGGTCTCGGTCGTGTGATGCACGAGGCGCTGCGTCGTGTGGACGAGCAGTTCGCAGGCACCGAGAAGAAGGAGATGAACCAGTTCCTGAAGCGCATGCTGCTCGATATGTACCCGGAGACTTCGCCGCGCAAGGCGCTCTCGCCGCGCAAAGGCGGCGGTGTGCCGGGCTACGACGCGAGCTTCGTGCGCAACTTCTCGAAGCGCGCGGAAGGCGTAGCCGTGATGCTGAGCAACGGCTACACGCTGCCGCTGTACGACAAGGCGTTCGGGCAGATCAAGGAGCAGATCGACAAGATGCGCGGCGAGTCGAGCGACGCGGCGGCTGCGGCCAACGACGTGTTCGGCGAGTTGAACAAGCGCTTCTCGAACAGCCTGCATCCCGTGGACTCGCCGGTCATCGATAAGGTGAAGGCGGTCGGCTACAACTTCTACCTCGCGGTCAGCCCTGCGTTCATGTTGATGAACATGATGCAGCCGTACCACCTGACGCTGCCGTATCTCGGTGGGCGATACGGGTTCGTCGGCACTGCGCGCGAGATGGCGCGCTCGACCTCGAAGGCGCTCAAGCTCATGAGTGCGTCGGTGAAGGGCGGTTGGCAAGAAGGTGTAGCGAAGGGCGGGGTACAGGGCGGCATCGCGGGCGTGCTCGATCTCACGCTCCCGCTGGAACAGTCGGCGCTGAACGACGGCGAGCGCGCGGCCATCAAGCGCCTGCTCGCGTCCGGTCAGCTTGACACGACGCAGAGCCACGAACTGGGGCAGCTTGCGTCAGGCCAGTCGCAAGCGTGGACGACAACCATGAAGCTGCTCAGCACGGGCAGCCACTACACCGAGGTCGTCAACCGACTGACGACCGCGCTCGCGGCGTACAATCTTGAACGTGCGCGTGGTGGCTCGCAATTCGATGCGGAGTCGCGCGCCATCGAGGCGGTGCGCGCCACCCAGTATGACTACTCCGATCACAACACGGCGAGCGCGCTCGGTCGGCACGGCGCGGTCGGCAAGGTGACGCCGCTGCTCGCGTCGTTCCAGCAGTACGCGTTCCAGACGATGGAACTGCTGTGGCGCATGGCGCGTGACACCGTGCAGGGGACGCCCGAGGAGAAGGCCATCGCGTGGAAGCAACTCGGTGGCGTCATGACGACCACGAGCATGCTTGCGGGCACGCTGGGCCTTCCGCTTGCGAACGTCGTGGCGCGTGTCGTCGACGCGATGCTCGGCTCGGACGATGACCCGTCGGATGTGAAGGTCGCGTACCGCCAGTGGCTCGCAGAGGTGTTTGGTAACGACGTAGCAGAAGCCATCGCGCGCGGCATCCCCCGCGCGGTGCTGGGCTTCGACACCAGCGCGCGAGCGGGCATGCAGGACATCCTGCCGGGCAGCCGCTTCATGGCGGATCGCCGCACGTTCAAGGACAAGCTGGAGAGCGGCGCGCTCGACATGCTTGGCCCTGCGGTGAGCGCGGGCGCGGACATGGCGGTGGGGCTGAACAAGATCGCCGACGGCCAGTTGATGGACGGGTTGATCCAGATGACGCCGCTCGCGATCCGTGGCCCGCTGAAGGCCGCGCAGATGACCAACATCGGATACACGACCGCGACGGGGAATCAACTGCCGATGGAGGTCACGCCGTGGGCGACCATCGTGCAGTCGGCTGGCTTCTCGCCATCGGTCAAAGCGGAGCAGTCGGAGGTGAACTTCGCGTTTCGCCAGCGCGATGCACTGCTGAAGCAACGCAAGACAGTGCTCACCAACAAGCTGTATCGCATCATGGAAGAAGGAGGTGATACCACATCTGCGCTGCGGGACATCGCGGAGTTCAATGCCACGAATCCGCAGTACGCGATTGAGGTCGGCTCGGGGCTGCGCGCGCGGGCGAAAGCGCGCGCAGTTGCCGAGGCTTCAGGGACGGGGATTGCGACTACGCCCCGGTATCTGCCAACGCTGGATCGCTACAGCTACGCGAATACCAAATAAAGAAAGGGCGTAGGGATGAGTACGCACCGTCAGGAGTGGGAGCGCACCGTGGAGGAACAACTCAAGGAGGGGGCGAAGCGATTTGGCGACCTCAGCAAGAAGATCGACGAGAACACCGCCGTCACGAAGGCGCTAAAAGAGGGCGTGGAGGAGAACACCGCAGCGACGCTCGACATCTACAACAAGCTCGACGCACACGTCGAGTCGTACGAGAAGTTTCGCATGAGCACGCAGCCCGCCATCGACGCCATCATCACGATGCAGGCGGGCGTGCGTGTGATCGGCAAGATCGGTAGCGGCCTTGGCTGGATCGCGACGAAGGCGCGCAAGGCGATCATCTGGATCGCTCCGATCTTCGGCTTCTTCGCGACGTTGTGGGCGTTCTTTCACGACAAGCCCGCCGAGTTGTGGCAGACGCTTGTGGATTGGTGGGCCAGATGAACCGCGATGATCTACGCCGGGCGTTCGCGGAGCCGAATGTCAAGGCGTTTTACATGGTGGTGCGTCGAGGTGAGTCTAGCCTTGACGATTCGGCTTATCAGATGGTCAACGGTGGTGGCAAGTTTTACGACTTTAGTAAGCATCCTTTTGCTGGGATGTCTACGCGAGATGGAGGACGTGCTGCGGGGGCGCCGCAGTACATTCCTTCCACATGGGCAGAACTCGCAGACAAGTACGGCTTCACGGGCTTCACGCCGCAAGAGCAGGACGAAGGCTTCGTCGGATGCCTCGTCAAGCGCGGCGCGCTCGACGATGTGATCGCAGGCCGCTTCGACACGGCGGTCGCGAAGTGCAGGCTGGAATGGACTTCGCTGCCCGGTGCAGCGGAGAGCAACCCGAAGTGGACGATGCCGATGGCTCGTTCGCTGTATCAGCAGTACGGCGGTTCGTTCGATGACGGCACGCAACCCGCTGCGCCCATCGAGGATCGTTCTACCTACGGGGAGAAACCACGCATGGACCCGCTTTCGATCATCGCGATCTTCGGTCCGATCATCTCGCAACTGATCCCGCCAATCGCCAAGCTGTTCGACCGCAAGGCCGAGACGCCGGAAAAGCTCGCGGCTGCGCAGACCGCCATCGACGTGTTCACCAAGGCCGCGCTGCCCGACAAGGTCAACGCTTCGGGCACGAGCGCGACGGATGTCGCCGTCGCGGTCGAGCAGGCAAAGCAAGACCCCGCGTTGCTGGAGAAGGTGACGCAGAAGGTCTTGATGGAGCCGTCGATTATGGCGATCCTCGAAGTCGGTGGCGGCGTCACGAAGGCGCGCGAGTTCGACATCCAGCAGCAACAGCAGGAGAAGTCGTTCTGGCGCGCGAGCGCGGTGTTCTGGATCAGCGTGCTGCTCCTGCCGATGGTGTACTGGCTGGTCGGTTCGCTCATCATCGGCGGCGTCAAGACCGACGACCTGAACAGCGACTGGATGAAGATGCTGTTCCGACTGTTCGGCACCGAGTGGAACGGCGAGTCGCGCTCGGGCGGCTTCAACCTCGTGATCGGCCTCGTGCTCGGCGGCATCTGCGGGGTCTACTACGGCATCAGCGTGACGCAACAGCGCGCCGGATCGAACAACATCGGCGGCGGGGACAAGGTGCTCTGATGACCGTTCGCGAGGACTTCGAGTTCCAAGAGGGTGAGACGTTCATCCGGATCATCCGCTGGGAGACGCCGCCGTTCATCTACAAGGCGATCACCGGGATCACGCGGGCCGCGCCTGCGGTGGTGACGGCTCCGCTCCACGGCTTGAAGTCCGGATGGCGCGCAGCCGTCATCGGCGTGCAGGGCATGACCGAGATCAACGCGCGGCACACGCCGCCGCGTCTGAGCGAATTCTTGCAGGTGATCTACGTCGACGACAACAGCGTCGAGTTGAACACCATCGATAGTTCGCAGTACACGGCGTACACCTCGGGCGGGTACCTGAAGTACTACACGCCTGCGTCACTGGCGGGATACAGCGCGCGGATGAAGATCAAGGACCGCGTCGACGGCAACCTGCTGGCGACGCTGACCTCGGGTGCGCCCGATAACCGCATTGCCATCGACGATGCGAACCACACGATCACGCTGACGGTGTCGGCCGACGACACGGCGGGCTTCACGTTCACCAAGGGCGTGTACGACCTCGAACTGGTGAGCGGTGCAGGTGTGGTGACGCGGCTGTACAGCGGCGGCATCAAGGTCTCGAAAGAGGTGACCACCACATGACGCAGGCGATGTGCACCAGCTTCAAGAAGGAACTGTTCACCGCCACGCACAACTTCGCGGCGGCGGGTGGGCATTCCTTCAAGTTCGCGCTCTACACCCCGTCGGCCACGCTGGACGCCGCTACCACGGCTTACAGCACATTGAACGAGGTCTCAAGCAGCGGTTATACTGCGGGCGGTTTTGCTCTGACTAACGTCGATCCAAGCCAGTCAGGCACGACCGCAATGTGCACGTTCGCTGCCAACCCGACGTGGAGCGGCGTGACGTTCACCACCAGTCAGGGGTTGCTGTACAACGATTCGCAGAGTGACAGAGCGGTTGCCGTGTTCGATTTCAGCGGCAGCCA
The DNA here is from genome assembly GCA_964420835.1 of uncultured Anaerolineaceae bacterium. Taxonomy (GTDB): domain Bacteria; phylum Chloroflexota; class Anaerolineae; order Anaerolineales; family Anaerolineaceae; genus CAYQUO01. The sequence goes on along the minus strand of CAYQUO010000028.1, from coordinate 1,401 downwards.
AATGGTTACGGCGGGCACGTTCACCATCACGTTGCCTTCCGTGACGCCAACGACCGCGTTGCTGCGGTTAGTGTAAGGGGGACTTATGCAAGGGCAAGAGTTGGGTGCGCAGTTGGGAAAGCTGACGCCGCAGATCGACCAACCGCCGCCGTTCGATCCGGTGGAGCAGAAGGTCGCGACGCACATCGGCGAGGTGCCGTTCACGGACCTCATGTACAGGATGCAGGAAGCTCGCGTGAAGGACACGCTGGTGGTCGCACGCGAATGGTTCTACACCGGCAACGACCCGGTCATGAGGGAGAAGGCCGGTGACTCGTACGTCAAGCGCGACGTGTGGGTCACCATCCTGATCGGGAAATCCATCAACGGTCAGCAGGGTTCTCTCGGAGGTTAGTCATGGCGAACAGCGCCGGGGTTTGCACTTCGTTCAAGGTCGAACTGATGACGGGCCATCACGCGCTCGGCACCACGGTCACGCGGGGCGGCACCGGCGCGGACGCGCTGAAGATGGCGCTCTACCAAACGAGCGCGTCGATCTCCCCGAGCACCACCGCGTACACGGCGACGGGCGAGGTATCGAGCGCGAACTACACGGCTGGCGGCGCGTCGGTCACCAATGCCACCGCGCCCACGAGTTCGGGCACGACGGCGTACTGGACGCCGTCGGCGAACGTCTCGTGGACCACGGTCTCGTTCACGACCGACTGCGCGCTGCTGTACAACGACACGCAGGGTGACCGGGCCATCGCGTCGTTCACGTTCTCGTCGCAGACGGTCACGGCGGGCAACTTCACGCTCACCATGCCGACGAACGACTCGTCGAACGCGCTGCTCCGCATCGCGTGAAGCCTGTTCGGTTCGTATGGTCAGACCACGGTCTCATCTGCGAGACTGCGGTCCCGCTTACCCCGCGCATGCGCCAGCGTGCGCGGAGTTTCGCGATGGGCGTGTTCGGCCAGCGTTGGCGCAATCTTCCGGCTGGTGATCGTAAGGAAGCAGTGGGGCGTGTTCTAAAGGCGCTACAAGACGATGATTTTGTCGAGCGCCCCGTTCCGCAGTACGACTCAACCAAAGAGGTGACGCTCCATCATGGCTGATACTTGGACCGGATACAACCAAGGCGTCTCGTTCGCCGTCAACAAGGTGATGCAGGGCATCCTGAACGGCGGCGCGAACGTCATTCGAGTCGCACGCGCGGGTCTGCTGAACAACCAGACGGCGGGTGTGACCGGCGTCGTGTGCTTCATGGAGCTGCGCTGGTACCCGGCGACGATGACGTGGACCTCGCCCACGTCGGTGTCGCCGGTCGCGCACGACAGTACCAACACGGCGCTGTCGTCGGTGACGCATGGGAACAGCGGTACGCCGGGCGGTAGCTCGCCGTCGGTGATGCGACGCATC
>CAYQUO010000027.1:0-32060 GCA_964420835.1 uncultured Anaerolineaceae bacterium | reverse complement strand
GAGCCCGCCGCACAAACGGCACGGATTCAGGATTTTGACTCATAACCCGGAGGTCGTTGGTTCGAATCCAACCCCCGCTACCTGAAAAGGCACTCTTACGAGTGCCTTTTTTTCTTGGTTCAACCGTGCAGGCTTGAATGTTCAATCAATCACCGCCCAAAAGGGATCATCCGCAAACAACTGGGCTCCCTCGTTCCTTGACCTCTCCGCCAAATGGGAAGTGAAGGGGTTTCCTATTATTTTCCCCTATTGATTTTGCATGATGTCAGGATCTTTCAGCAAGGCCTTCGGTGGTTGTTTGAGGTTGCCCATTAAATAACAATCGCCTGCCAATAAACATAACCCTCCATTGGATCAATCACCCCTGGCTCAGGCCATGTACCCAAAAAACAGGGAAATAGTCGTCGCATCACGCTGCCGCGGTGGGTTTACCGGCTTTCTTGTTTTATAAGGTGATAATACGCCCCTGCAGGCAGGTATTCAAAGTTGTGCGCGATGACCGGGTCGTATTCGATCGAATAAACATGGGAGGAGGCCTGGTAGATCCGGTCTATCGCAGCCAGTTCCTCCCGGTTGATGACTGCAGATATCCTGGCGGGGGAAAAACCCATCGACCAATACTTGTAATAGCGGGCCACCTCGCTGCGTGAGCGGTTGTAAATATGCAGGTCCGGCCGCCGGCCTTCTACGATCTGGTAATACTCCAGCACCACCGCCGGCGACCAGCTGGCAATGATGGTGGAACTCTCCTGAACAGAGTTGAAGACCATATCGCTGTAGGTTTGCGGCCCCCGGGTCTGGCTCATGTCCGCCCATTTCCAGTTCAGCGCTACCATCAAGCCCACCAGCGTCATCCAAAAAACCGGCTGGAGGGCTTTATGCGCTGTCCGTAATTTGCCCTCTGCAAAGAACCTGCCAAAAAGATCATCCAGGAAGGACAATCCATACCCGCTCAGGATGGCAAAGATGACAAATGACGGTAAAAACATGGTGTCCTTGTCCAGCACACGATAGTTGACGTAAAAGAGAAAATTCCCAAGGAACAACAAAACCCAACCGGTTCGGTTTTTCCAATCCTTTCTGAATGCAGACAGGAGGCCCAGCATTCCCAGAAGGAACCCAACCCCAAGAAAATTCCGCCAAACCATGCGGAGGCCTTGAACCAGTTCGCTCAAAACCTCCGCGGGGGAATAACCAAACGCAAAAAACCGGTATGCCCTTCCGGAAACCACCCAGAACAAACCCGAGAGGGTCGTGGCATCCACGTCATAATACTCCCCAAGGTAATTCATGGGTGTGGCGGAGTTTGCCCGAATGGGTATATAAAGGTAAACCAGCAACGCGGCCAGGAATCCAGCCGGCACTCCCAGCCACCAGCCGCTTGCTTTCCATTTCCATTTTGGAGATGAGAAGATCATCCACGCGAAACCCGGGGCGAACAGGATACCCGTGGTATGGTTCGTCAGGCTTAGTCCGTATGTGAAGGCGAAAAGGACCAACGTCCCGGGCCTCCCCGTTTCCTGCCATTTCAACAGGATCCAAATTTCCAACACCAGGAAGAACGTGTGCAGCGTGTAAACTTCGGCAACCACGGACATCTGCCAGAAATAGATCGAAAAAGCCAGGAAAGCCGCAGAAGTCCAGGAGGCCCAGTATTTGCCGGTGATCCGGTAAATGACACGAAACAACACATACACTGTGGCGGCAGCAAAAAATGCCGACATCAGGTTCAAGCGATAAGCGACAGAACCGAAAGGCAGAAAAGTGAATAATTTTCCAACCAGCATGTAAAGAGGAAAACCCGGGGGATGAACAATGCCCAGGGAATAGACCCCCGAGGCAAGTTCAGCGCTGTCAAACCCGTAAACTCCCGGCGCCAGGGTGAACAGGTAAACCAGGAAGGCACACAGTGCAATGGATCCGCCGATGAATTTTTTTTGTTTTAACATCTCTCCGATTAAGCAGTCAACCTGAACTGGGTTGTGTTTAAGGGATCACCGGCTCATAAAGGCCGCTCGGGTCATAGAGACCGCCCGGCTTGGCGGGCTGCAGGTTTAAAACAGCCAGCGCAAATACTCCCAGGCGGTCATGTTCAGCACACAACTCGCGGGTTTTTTGAATGCTCATTTTTGGAAGGGAAATCCAGGCAGCAGGCGTGGGGTCAAAATCCAGGTACTGGATCTGAAAATCGCCGGGCGCGTTGGAAAAGCGCTGCCACTCGTCTTCGTCCAAAGTAAAGCAAACCGTTATCGGGCAGCCAACGGGCATGTTTTCCACCAAGTTGTTGTTTTGATCCACAAAACTGATGTCCACAATTTTGATCCGCGCCCAAAACGGCTCCTCCGACCCGCCCCCCGCAAGGTATGGTCCCAAAGGGGTAAGGATGAACTGACCCTCCTCAACAGTGGCGCAGGCAGGAATAAAAGCGGAAATTCCAGCCCCTTCCGACCTGAGGAGCAGGTCCTGGCCTTTTTTAAAAACCCCGATCACCTGCGACAAAACCGAGGGGACCTGGGTCTTGCTCATTTCCGGTGTTTGCAATCCCTGCCAGACAAGGAGGCCGAAAAGGCTGAGCCCAACCAGCACGGCACAGATGACCAGGATGATTGTTGTACGATTTTCGCTTTTCGAATGGCCGTTGTCATTTTTCATTCGGGAACTCCAGTCGTGCCATGCCCGCCACCGGGGTAGTACATAGCGCGCTCTACGATGATGGGATGATTGGAAGTGATGTGGGTGGCGAAGGCCAGGTCAGGCCCGATTCCAAATTTATCATCCTCTGCGCCGATGATGGTGAAGCGGGCAAACGGCATAATGTCCACCTGCTTCGTAACCACCCCTCCACCCTGTTTCATGTAAGTGATCGTGATGATTGCCGATTCCGCGTTGGGGTTTTGGACCAGGATGCGGGTGTCAAACCCGGCCCCGGTAAACCCTTCGGCAAGGTACCAGCTTTGCGCGGCGGCAGTTACTCCCGGGCTGTCATGGCCCGCCTGCGTATCCACCCCGTTCGGCCAGTACATGGCCCGCTCAACGATGATCGGTTCCGTGGAATCCAGCCGGGTTGAGAACGCCAGCCCCGGCCCAACACCATAGGTGGTATCTTCCGACCCCACCACGGTGAACCGGGAATATGGAGCGACCTCAACCTGTTTTTCCACGGTGCTTCCATCCGGCAGCATGTAGGTGATCGTGATCTGCGCTTCATCAGGGTTGGGATTCTGGATCAGGATGAACGTTCCAAACCCAAGGTCGGTGTACCCCTCCGCCAGGTACCAGGTATGGTGGGCACCGGTTACGCCCATGGCTTCATGCCCTTCCTTGCCAAAATACATTGCCCGTTCAACGATGATGGGCATGCCGTTGGTTGAAACAATTCGCGTGGCAAAGGCTTTGTCCAGTCCAATTCCCGGTCCATCCGGGTCTGTATCATGAGCCACGATGGTGTATCGGCTGTTGCCCGCCACGGTGATATTCTTGACCACATTGGCGCCCGCGTCCGGCATGTAGGTGACCTCCACCTCCGCGGCTTCATTGTTCGGATTCTGGATCAGGATGAAGGTTTGGAACTCCAAACCGGTGAAACCTTCCGCCAGGTACCATTCCGTGGCAGGGGAGGTAACCCCGGTGGACGCATGCCCGCCCTGGATGCCATCCCCAATGGGCCAGTACATGGAGCGCTCCACGATGATCTTCTCGGAGGAGGCCAGTTTGGTCGAAAAGGCAAAACCGCGGCCCACCTGGTCATTGTCCTGGGTTGCAATGGTGTAACGGGACTTCGGGGGAACTTCCAACTTGCGTAATTTCACACCTTTCGGGTCCTGCAGCATGTAGGAAACGCAGATGTGCGCCGTCGCCGACCCGGGATTCTGGACCAGGATGAAGGTGTCGGCAAAATCACCGGTATACCCTTCGGCCAGGTACCAGTTCTCAATCACGTTGGTATATTCCTGCGTGACCACCTCGCCGCCGTAAGCCTCATAATCGATCGCCATCACGTCCGGCCAGTTCACCAGTACACTGGCAGAATTGATCGTGAAATGCACCGTTTCCCCAGGCTGGAGCGCCCTCATCCGGATGAAAATCAGGTCACCGCTGCCGGTTTTGGGTTCCAGCGGTTTATCAATTTCATTCTTTTGCGCCATGCCAAAAGAGATCCATCCCGCGGATTGATCCACCTGGTTGTCGGGTTCATAGAAACCCTCATCCAGGAAGCCGCCGTTGTTCACACTGATGATCTCAACCAGGCCCGGCTCAAAATTCAGTTCCAGGTGATAAGCGGTCAGGTCGGTGACATTTTCAACCCTTACGGCAATTTCCAACTCCTCGCAGGTGTCCAGGATGGCCGTTTGGGGCGTAACAGCCAGTGTGGTCACGGCCTGTGAGGCTGCCGCCTCAACCCTCACCCCAAGCAGCCCAATCGTTGCCAGGCTGACCACAATCAGCCTCAACCAGGTTGCAAGCAAAGGATTCGTTTTCATTTTCAATAACCCGGGTTCCCTTTCATAAAAGAATAAACAATGCTTGCATTGCGGTCATTTATGTTGTCTTTTCATGGTCATCAACAAATACACTCCGGCGGCAATCACCAGCAACAGCAATACGAGGGGGATCCACCAATTGCCCAGCATAAAGTACCCCAGCGCTTCGCCGGTTGTGCTTTGATTTGTCTCAACCTGTATTGGCTCAATTTCCGTGGCGGTTTTCTCAACCAGGGTCGCTTTTTCCATGGATGGCGTTGCCGTGGGGGCAACCGTTTTATCCACCTGCGGGGTTACCCCCATGGTGGGTATCTGGATCATTTTGGTGGCGTCATGAACAGGTATGGGCGTAAAAACCGCCGCCGGCGCATTTTTATCCACTTTTATTTTCGCATCAACCATGGATGCCGGTATGGCAAGGCCGTCGCGGGTGGAAAGTTGCACATCCGCCAGTGTAATCTTCGCTTCTCCCTCCTTCAATCCCTTGAAATACATCACCAGCAGGACTCCATTTCCGCTTTTTGGCTCACTGGGTGCGAACTGGGTCATCACGAAATGCGCCTCGCCCTTCACGTTGTCAACGGTGTTGAAGAGCACCAGCCCGGGGTCGAGAAAATTCCCCAATGCCATCTGGATGCCCTGGCTGGCAGGGTCCACACCAACCGCCTGTAGGATTGTTGGATCAAAATGAACGCTGATATCCAGGGCATACAGCCCATCAACGCCACGAATCTCGATGGGAACCTCCACCCTGGCCTCCGGCCTGATCGTGAAAGAATGAAAAATACCGATCTGTGCCGGGCTGGACGTTTGCCCAAACACAACCCCGGAGGGTGCAAGCATCCATCCTGCCAAAAGCAGGGCGGTCAGGATTCCTTTCCGATACGGTATGCACATGCGGTCAATCTCCTTGCGGCTGTTCGTTTTTCATGATGCGCATGATGATCAGGGCGATCAGGATGAGCAGGACCAGGAAAAGAAGGATGGATATGATCCAGAATAATCGATCCACCAATTTAAGCCTTGCATCAACTCCCGGTATTGCGGTTGGTTGTGCCTTCTGAGGCACAAAATTGGTGCCGGTGGCTGTGAACCATTTGATGGCTGGCGTTTCGGTATGCCCCTCCTCCAGGGCGGATGTTTCGCTGACAGGGGCTGCAGGGGTGGTGCGGGTTGCCAATGCTGGGGTGCTGAAGGCAGGCGGGGTGATGCTTTTCGCTCCCGGAGGCAGGATCCTTGGGCCGCCCTCACTGGTGATGGTGCTGGCAGGCGGAGTCGTATTCCTGGCAAGGGGCGTGGTTGTCCGGGATGGAATTCTTGTTGGGACCCTGGTGGAAACACCACCCCCGCTGGATGTCGTTCGGCTGCGGGTGGGTGTTCGGGAAGGCGTGTTGGTGCGGCCGGCAGTGGGGGTGCAGGATGCGGTTGCCGACACAGTTGGGGTGGCGGTATCCGTCATCCCCAGGCCAACGTTGATCATCCCATTCCGGATGGCTGGGAACACTTTTTCATCCGATTTATTCGCCAGGACGATGGATTCGATGGTGATGGCGGAACTTCCCATCGTCAACCCCCTGAAAACAAGGCTCATCAGGGTGCCATCCCCGTTGGCACCGGGGGTCGCCAGTTGCACGTAAGCAACCTCCAGCCTGCCATTGGTCCTGTTTTCGTAGAAAGGCACCAGGTTGGACATGTAACCGCCCGCCGCGTAGGTTTCCAGGGACACAATCGTCGGATCATAGGTAATGGTGATCTCAAAGGCGTTAAGGTCCACCCCGCCGGTGATGTTCACATCCATGGTGGCGATATTCCCCACCGCAACACCCGTACTGGTTGGGGAGACCGCCACTTGGGTTCCGCCTTGGGCGTAAACAACTCCGGCGGGGAACAAGGCCGCCAGGAATGCCACACAGGCAATGACGCGAAAGAGATCCATTATGGATGGAACGGTTAATTTTGGTTTATTTTCCAATAATCGGTCACCATTAAAAAGATCGCTTTTCTCTTTCAGTTATCTCCATTACGGAGCAGGATGAATGCATTGGTATGACCGTTCTCAACCCAGGCCATTCATCCCACGTCGGCAAAACCCCGGGAAGGGGTGTGCAGGCCGGGTTGCCCCGGCCTGCACTTTGGGTCAGGTCTATGGAATCCAGGATGTGTAAAAATCTGCCGCCGTTTTGTTGAAATTACCGCCGACAAGGGCCAGGTCGAAGATGTCCACCTTGCCGGAGAAGTTCACATCTCCCGCGTGGGTAATATCCTTGTTCCAATCCGTACCAACGCGGCTGGCATCCAGGATGTCGATCACATCATCTGCATAAACCGCGTTGCCGCCCTTTAGTTCAAGCGCCGTCAGCAGAGTGTTGCCGGTAACATTCGTGGTCTTGCCCAGGGCGGCTCTAACGTTCAGGTAGCGCGGCTGGTCGGTGGTGATGGCGTACGTGCCGGGGGCAACACTCGCGAATTTGACGTTGTTGCTGATCTGGCTGGTGGATGTGGCGGTGTAGGTGAAGGGGCCAGCCAGCACCACCGGCACGCCATCGCGGGCGCTGCGGCCCTGCATCGAAACCGTTCCGGTCACCGCGGCGAAGGAGGTGGTCGTTTCCTCCAATGTCGCCAGCAGTCGATCGGGTGCCGGGTCGGTATCATACAGGGATACTTTAATCGGCCCGCTGTAGGCTGTGGGGATGGTCACCACAAAGTCCAGGTCATTGGATGCGCTGCCAAGGGCGACCGGTATGGACGGGCACCCGGCCGGCAGGCAGGTGTAGGTCACGCTGTCATAGAGGATCGTCGTGCCATCCGGGTATTCGAACACCAGCGTGAAGGGCCCAACCAGCGCGCTCGGGTTGGTGATGTTCAGCGAGACGTTCTCAGGCACCTCCGCGCTGTACGGGCCGGCAAAAGTGCTGCTGGTGATCACCGGCACACCGTACACGATAAAGCCGGTGGCTGGGATATCCGTTTTCATCACATAGTTTTCAGTTGAGTAAACTGTGCTGATCTCAACCGGGTAGGTGCCGGCTTCGGCGAAGGTCACCCTGAAGTTGTAGGTGAGAGAGGCTGAAGGTGTGATCGGGATGCCGCCTGCAGGTGTATCACCGATGATGTTCCCCGACCCATCGGAGGCGAAGACAACAGGCGTCCAGACCCCGGGGGCGGTCTCCATCTCAAAACTGGAGACATCTCCAACCTCCGCTCCAAGCAGTTTGAAGCGCAGGTTGGCAGCGTAGGTGCCGCCCTTGGGCGGGTTGGTGACGACCAGGGTGAACTGGCGCTGCTCGCCGGTCAGGTGGTAATTGTTCAGGGAGGAACCGGCCGCAAAGGCATTCGGGTAGTTGATGGCCTTCACGGTGCCGTCCGCCATTTCCGAGGCAAAGATCACGTTGGATGGCCCGGCGGGCGGGCTCATGCTGAAGCTCGCCCGGTTGAAATCGGGGAACAGTTCCGCCCCCAGCAGTGTTTTGGGTGGGATTCTGTCGCTGATGCCGGTCTCGTACACTTCATCATAGAACGGCAGCGGTTTGACCAGGCTGGCTGACTTGACATCAAAGGTCACCGAGAACAGTTCCTTTTTCGTTGCCGTCACCGGTCCGCTTTTGCTCAGGCCGGCAAAGTTGACGTAGCCAAAGTGCCGGGCTGTGTCCAGCAGGCTGGTGCCTGTGACCGGGGTAAAATCGGTGCCATTTTCCGTTGTCGACACGATCCTCAAGGGGCGGTTAGATGAATCAGAGTAAATTTCATAGATCGGCGCACAGCCATACCAATAGCAGTAGCCTCCTGAATCGTCTTTGACCGCATAAAACGGGAAGGCAAAGGTGAAGTCCAGCCCGGTGGCGCCAACCAGGTCGGCGTAGAAGGTGTAGGTGATCGTTCCCCTGGTTGCCAGGGCAATACTCGGCCAGAAGGTGCCCGAGGATTCCATGTAAACCTTCATATAGGTCCAATCGGCGTAATCCACATTGGCGCTGACGCCATCGCCGTTTGCGCCTGTTGGCCCATCCGGGTCGCCCCAGGAGTTGTAGCGGGCGTCGATGGTGGTGGCGCCCGAACCGGTGTTATTGATGCCCACACCGGCATTGTTCTGGAATAGGTTGCCCTGAATGTCAACCACGCCTGCCGGGGTGCTGGCAAAGAAAAGCCCGTCTCCGCCCAGGTCGTGGATCTTGTTGCTGGAGATGACCACATCCGTGGCGGCGCCGGCAAAGTGGATGCCATTTCCGGTGGTCTGTCCAACCCCGCTGATCTCGAGCCCCTCGATGATGACGTTCACCCGGCCTGCGGTCACGTCAACCCCGTTGGCTCCGTCGGTGGGCACGCACTTGGCCCCGCCGGGGCTTTCGGTGGAGATCGTGGTGTAATCCGCTTCCACGATGAAGCAGGGCGAGTTGTTCTGGATGACAACGCCGTCCGTCAGGATGATCTTCAGGTTTTCCTTGTTGACCACGGCGCCGCCCGGCTCATTGTAGTTGCCTGGCTCAATGTATATGGTGTCGCCGGGATGTGCCGCATCAATGGCCGCCTGGATGCTGCCGCCAGCATACCAAACCGTTCCGGAGCAGGTCGGGTCCGTACACCAGTTGCTGAAATCAACGTATCCTAACGCCCTGGATTGAACCACCGCCAGGTCCGGGCTGCCCCACCAGTTGCCGGTTGCATTGATCTTCGGAATCGGTGGAGTCTGGGGCTCCCAGGCGAGAAGCTTGGTGAGGTAGACCTTGTGAATATTAATGTTTTTAATCGTCCCGCTGATTTCGCTGGTTTTCAGGATGTGAACCTGGTGGTTGACATTGTCCGTGATCCTGCCGCCGGTGACCTCCACATTCTCCAGTGTGGTGCCTGGCCAGGCTCCCATGAACAATCCACTCCCGGAGTTGCCGGTGAGGGTGGGGTTGATGATTTTAATATCTTTTGCATTCTCGCTGCCGTAAGAGGCTAAGCTGATGCCATAACAATTACCGGTGGAGGTGATGTTGGTAAGGGTTGCATTCTTTGCATTTACGAGCTTCAACCCATCCCCCATGTTGTTTATAAACTCTGAATCATCAATGGTCAGTTTTGTTGTAATGTTGGGGCTTTCAATGAGGAAGCCGATGTACTGGCAGGATCCATCGTTAACACCAGTTTCACTGAATTTGGAATCCTTGACCACCGCCGTATCAACATTACCATGCAGCGAAAACCCATACCACCCGCCGTGATGGATATCCACATTGTCCAGTTCAACGTACCCGTAAGTGGCGGCGCCAGACAGGAACAGGTTGCGAGTACCGGCATAGGCGATTTCAACATCGCGAAAGATCAGGCTGCTGAAGTGATTGCCGGAATCGCCAACGCGCACCGCGCCCCAGCTTGAAGAATTGGGGTTGGCGGCAATTTTGGTGAAGGTAAAGCCTTCAACCTTCACCTCGCCGGTCGCGTCCGCGCTGACCTCCAGGCCATTCTGTTTGTTGGTCAACTCGATGATGGTCTGCCCCTTGCCGGCGCCCACCAGGTTGAGGCTCTTATTAATCACCAGGTCTCTCCCGCCACCAACGCTTTCCTGGTAGGTTCCCGCAGCCACGTGCACCGTGCCGCCGGCTGTCACCGCATCGATGCCTTTCTGAATGGTCTTGAACGGGGAATTGGCATTCCCATAGTCCGAATCATCCCCTGATGGATCCACATAGCAATCCGTGGTGCAGGGAACGGGGTACAGGAGGGTCATGTCTTCGTCGTACCAGTAGGGCTCATAGGTGACGGATCCAGCCACCTTCGCCTGGATTTCGCCTTCGTCATTGGTCCCCCACCAGTTGGGCGATGCGTCCACGGATGCAGCGGTGCCGCTGGAACTAATCAACGTGTTTGTGATGTTGTAGATCTTGTTATTTTCAGCCGTTACCGTGCTGGTATCGGAACTGTCATAGCCAACAAGGATCCCGTTCAGGTTGTTGTAAAGGAAGTTGCCGGTGATGGTGGCCGTGGTTCCAGGCCCAAAGTAGGTTGTAATCTCGATGGCCGCAGATTCCGACCCATCGGAAGCGATGCCATAACAGTTGGTGATGGTGTTGCCGGTAATCGTGGCAACCGCTCCACCTTCAACCGTGATGCCATAATTTACCTTGTCCCCGGGCCCGGTGCAGGTAATGGTGTTGCCGGTGATTTCAGCCGTGCTCTCTGCGTTTCCTTTATCGGTCTGGATGCCCACCCGGCCGAAGTCGGTGATGGTGCTGTTGGTCACCTTCAGTGACTGGGGCACCGTGTTATTGTAGTCCATGAGAATGCTATACCCCGAGTATCCCGGAGCAGCGATGTTTTTCACGTTCACATGGTCCACCGTGGTGAGGCCGCCGGTCCGTAATCCTGAGGTGATCGTTTTACCGTTTCCGTCCAGGGTGAGGTTGGTCAGGTTAAAGGTCACCCCCTGGTTCACGAGGACCCAGGAAGCCACGTCCTGCGCCGGCTGGATGATGGTGCCATCCTGGCTGGCACCAGTGATCGTGAGGTTCTTGTCGATCACGATCTGGCCGGTCTCCACATAGGTCCCATCGGAAATTTCTATCGTGTCATCGGCATCCGCATCGGCAATTGCCGCCTGCAGGGTGGTGTAGTAGGTATCCTTGGTGGTGTTGTGAAAAGGAGGGTGACCGAAGGGTGCGGTACAGGCATCGGTCATACACCACGGGATGTAAACCGCCGGACCTGTTATCGCCCCGGCCGGGGGACCATCTGCGGAGCCCCACCAGTTGGGCGATACGTCCACAGGGATCGTGCTTTCATTGTTCAATGCGGTCACCGTCGGGGCGATCTTGTTATCAAAAATATCACTGCCGCTTGGGTGCACACCGTTCTTTGACCCGGCCCGCAGCCAGATGCCCAGGTTGACATCGCTGATGGTATTGCCTTGAATGACCGTCCCTTCAATATCACCCCGCAGGGTAATGCCATAGGTTTCAGCATCCGTCGCATCCTCACCGATGATCTCGTTCTCGGTGATCTGCGCGTTGGATATGGTCCCCATGCCGTCCGCGGCGGATAGATCCCACAACCCGATACCGCGGGCATAGGCGCCGCCGGTGTAGATCTTGTTGTTCCGGATCCGGATATCCGTGTAATAGCCCGTATCTGTTGTTGTACCATACCAGCCGTTTCGTACGGCGGTATCGAATGTAATTGCTTCAGAGTAGCCGCTTACGCCGTGATCCAGATAAAATTCGTTGTATTCCACGATCTGGGGGGTGGTGATGTTCGCCCCGCTGTGGGCCATGCTGAAATACGGGTTGTAATCGGGGCTGTCAGTGATCCAGATCTTGTTGTACGATACGGTGGTTGACCCAAACTGGTTTTCCATCACGATCGGGTTGTCACCGGTCTTATGGATCTCATTTTTCGTGATGACCAGGGCGGCATGGTTGTTCTGACCGTAAAAACCATAATCGGATTTCGCACTGTTGTCAGACCCGTTCACAACGTTGTTGGAGATGGTGACCGTCGCACCATCCACGGCGATGGATGTGCCCTGCACCACTACGGCGGAGCCATGGTTTGGTTTTGGCTGCATGGTAAAGGTGAACCCATCGATCAGCACATCCCCGCTGGGGTTGTCAACAACGATGGTGCTGTTGTCCGTCTCGGCGCTCGGGGCAATAAACGAACTGCCGGCGCCAGCCCCTTGAAGCGTCAACCCCTTGCCTATCAGGATATTCTCCTCATCATAGGTCCCCGCCGCCACGTGTACCGTGCCACCGGCAGCCACCGCATCAATGCCTTTCTGGATGGTCAGGAATGGAGAATCCTCATACCCATATGCTGCATCATTCCCTGTCGGGGATACATAGCAGTCCGTGGTGCAGGGGTCGGGCGGGTCTGCGCTCACCGCCCCGGCCGGCAGAAACCCGAAGGCCAAGGCAACAATCATAAGAATGGCAATACATCGATAAATCGATTTCATGATCAATCCCTCCAAAACAAGAATGGATGATATTTCCTGCTGAAACCCGTTGTGAGTTGTTGAATTCGTTTCGTGATCTTTCCCCGCCTGCACCTCCATTAACCTCAAAGATGGACAGGTTCTCCGCCTGTCTCCGCCAGGTGTGTGTGGTAGGTCAGCCGTCCGTGTGTTTCCAAACCATTGGGTTGGAAATCAGTCAACAATGGACCCCTCAAAAAAGCCCCACTTGTTTGTTTTTTCATGACTGTAAAAAAAAAATACAACGTTTTCACAGGGTTGTCAATTACAGTTCTGATGGGTTCCCAGTAGAACGTGCATTCCTTCCGCCCCGCAACGGCAGGGGCGCCGCCGGTGCGATGAGTGCACGGTCGCCGTTTCGCACCCGCCCGCCCTGCCGGGAGCCGGCGGATGATAGTATATTGTAGGGAATGGTGAATATGGGACATCCATGCGGGTCCAGTATTCGAAAGTTCGTTCTACCAGCACAAGGAAAAAAACCTCTTTTCAAATGGAACTTTCCGCCTGGATCTCCAGCCTGGCAAACTATCACAGACCATAATACCCTTACCAAAATCAACAGAGATCGAGATGTAACTTAATTAGCCTCCATGTATGGAACTTTCGGTTGGCGTTATAGCTGGTTCCCACACACAAGAATAGCAGGGTGATGTGGACTATTATCTAGTATATTTAATAAATTGGGGGAGGTTGCAAATTATTTAAAATCAACCCTTTCAGGCATGAGGGCTGTGACTCCAAGAAATTCCCCCAAAGGCTATAAAGCGAGATATGATCATGCCAGACCTGTAATTTACAGCCTAATAGGGTACAATTTGCCCAATAGGCACGCTAAGGACATTTCTATTAATAATTCCTGATCGATACCATTTTATTCGTAAATAATTCGCATCAATTAGACATTTCCAGTAATGCTTCCAAGCCTATTAACCACGAAATTCCACATTCCGCTCCGGCGCCCCGGTTTAATTGAGCGTCCACGGTTGCTAAAAGAACTTCAACGCGGCTTGGATGAACACCACAAATTAATTCTCATCTCCGCCCCGGCGGGATATGGAAAAACCACGCTTATAGCGGATTGGATCAACAATCTTCAGCATGAAATGAATGGTCCAAAAATCAAAATTTCCTGGCTTTCCCTTGACGAGGCTGACAATGAGCCCAGGCGCTTTCTGCATTACTTCCTGACCGCCTTCCAACAAGCCGATAAATCGCTTGGGGCTATTTTACAAGGAATGCTTCAATTACCCAATCTGCCGCCGCTCCCTATTCTACTTAACCACCTGCTCAATGACCTGGCTGAGACTAATATCCCGCGTGTGTTGGTCATCGATGATTACCACTGCATCATCAATCCAGAAATTCACGCTGCACTGGCGCACTTTCTCGAACACCAACCTGCCTCTACTCACTTGGTTCTCACCACCCGAACCGACCCTCCCCTTTTGTTGGCTCGATTTCGCGCACGTCGTCAGATGACCGAAATCCGAAGCCGTGATCTCCGTTTTTCGTTACACGAATCCCGCACCTTTTTCTGCCTGGCAAACCTACCCCTGACTGAAAACGCCTTAAACGACCTGGACGAACGCACAGAAGGCTGGGCGGCAGGCATACAACTGGCGGCGCTGGCATTACAGTACCAACCCAATCCAGCAGCGTTTATTAAATCCTTTCGCGGCAGCCACCGCTACGTGCTCGATTACTTAGCCGAAGAGGTTCTCCAACAACAGAGTGAGGAGATGCGTTTATTCCTGGTCCAAACAAGCCCTCTGGCGCGTTTCAATGCCGAGTTATGCAATACACTCACCGGGCGAGAGGATTCTCAATTACTGATTACTCAATTGGAACTTGCCAACCTGTTTATCATTCCACTTGATAATAATCGGATTTGGTATCGTTACCACCATCTTTTTGCTGATTATCTACGCAGCTTGCTCTCAAAACCTGAGTTGACTGCCCTTTACCAGAAAGCTGCCATTTGGCACGAAGAAAACGGCTTGACCTCCGAAGCGGTGCATTATGCCCTAGCTTGTGACAAACACAATTTCGCCACTCGGATCATCGAAAATGCTCTCGAAAAGAATTCAACCTGGTCGGATGGCAACTTAGGGCAACTGGTTGCTTGGCTCGAAGCTTCGCCACAGGATGCATTCAAATCACGTCCGCGCTTGGGCTTGCACGCCGCTCGGGCTTTTTACCTCCAGGGCCTCTTCACCCGGGCAGAGGAGTACCTGACACAGGCCGAACATTACCTGCAAACCCAGCCGGAAACGGACGACACTAAACAACTGTTGGCAATAGCCAATCTCCATCGCGGGGCAATCGCCTCGGTTCGTGGGGAATTTCACAAGGTACTGGCGCTTGTTCCCGCAGCTCAATCCTGCATCCCACCTGAAAATAACTTGGTTCATGCCCGTGCTTTTTTTAGTCTTGGCATTGCCCATGAGAATGCAGGTAATATTGGACATGCGGTTGAAAATTATCTCCGTGCCAGCAAAGAAGCGCGCACCGCGGGGGTTTCTTTTCTGGCGGTAAACAGCCTTTGTTCTGCCGCCCAGGCACAAATACAGCAAGGGTTTTTACGGTTGGCAGAACAAACCTGCCAAGATGCCATCCATCTGGTTGGTGGAACGAGAATTCCTCCGCTTGGGCTGGCTTGGGTAATCCTGGGCACGCTGGCACTGGAACGGAATGATCTTTCCTCTGCCGAAAATTATTTGATAGATGGCATAACCCTCTCCCGACAGGGAGAGTTGCGAGCCGATCTCATTACCGGGTTATTTTCTTTGGGGCTTTTAAAAACCTACCATGGTGATCAGACTGGGATGCAGGCTGTGATGAATGAAGCCTTATCTGTCATCCGCTCGATTGACATTCCGCGCATAGAACAATTGGCTTACGCCCGCATAGCAAGATATCAACATTTCCTCGGCCAATCTGAAGCAGCGTTTCGTTGGGCTGATGAATATCAATCCAGGCGCGCTGAAGCACCTGACGAGTTCGCAGACCTAACATTGGTGCGCATACTGCTATCATCAGGCGATCTGGAGCGAATTTCCAGCATCCTGCCTCCAATAATGGAAAAGGCAAAAGTATCCGGGCGTTGGCAAGCCGTAATCGAAACTATGCTGTTGCTTGGGCTTTACCACCACGCTCGAGGCGAGACAGCTACTGCCTTGGAGTTGATAAAAAAAGCATTGAAACTGGCTGCTCCCGAGGGTTATCTCCGTTTATTCTTAGATGAAGGTCGGACGCTGCTTAACCTGCTGCCAAAAGTAAGGTTTATTGCCCCGAATCTAGTGGACGCCATACTAAGCAGCAATCTGGATGAATCAGGAGTCTTCTCTAAACCCCTCGACCGGTTGACCGACCCTCTTACCGGGCAGGAAATACGGGTGCTGAAACTAATTGTAGCCGGGAAATCCAACACCGAGATTGCCGCTGAATTGGTAATCAGCGTCGGGACGGCAAAGTGGCATGTCCACAACGTGCTGCAAAAATTGGGGGTAGGAAACCGACCACAAGCCATTGCTCGCGCCAGGGAATTGGGAATATAAACCTGTCAATTGATTTTGATGAGCCACGCAAGTGGGGGAAGAATTAAAACCCACCCATACAACATATCTGGAGATAGGGGACAAATCGAACCGTTGACGATACATTTCACCAATAATTGCAGTTGAGAAAGGAAATAATCATGAATAAAACAAAAAAACTTGGAGGTTGTATGACCTTACTGCTGGTTCCCATATTACTTCTCGTCGCTTTCGTATTTTACTCACAATGGGCAGCACATACTCCTGCCATCATTGGAGGAGATGGCCAGCCTCTGCCTCGTAGTATTGCCTCAGTTGAAAAGGTAAACCTAGGTGGTGTAGAGCAGTGGCTCATTATACGCGGCAACGATGTGAATAAGCCTGTACTACTCTTTCTCTCAGGCGGCCCTGGTGCGAGCGAAGCCGCGCGCGTGCTGCGATTCAATAGTGAACTCGAAAAACATTTTGTGGTTGTTATCTGGGAACAGCGCGGTTGCGGAAAATCTTATCCATCCATCAACCCTAAGTCTGACCTGAATATCGGGCAGTATGTTTCTGATGTAATCGAGTTGAGCGAAATGCTTCGAGTTCGCTTTGATGAAAAGAAAATCTACCTGGTTGGGCACTCGTGGGGCACCATTATCGGCCTCCTCGCAGCTAAACAGAGTCCCGATTTGTACCATGCCTATATCGGAACCTCCCAAATGGTCGATGTACAGGAAACCGACCAATTGATATACGATCTGTTGTTGGAACACTCCCGCCGGACCGGTGATATTGACTTCGTCAAGACTCTCGAAAAACAGGGACCCCCTCCCTACTTCGGCAACAACCCTATCCAACCCTATGCAACTTTGTTCGGGCGTGAGTATCAGCTCTTTGAAATGCCCAACATTAAAAATGAAACCTACCGCCGCGAAGGGGATGCAATACGATTGATGCTAAATCAACCTGAATATGGCTGGTTGGATCGGATTTATTATTTGCTTGGCTTGATGAACACCTTCAATGTAGTGTATCCGCAATTACAAAAAATGGACCTTCGTGAGGATGCAACCCACCTCGATTTGCCAGTCTACATCGTCCTCGGGCGGAATGACATGAACAATCCATCTCGGATTCCGGAACAGTACTACGACTTATTAGAGGCGCCGAAGAAAAGTTTAATTTATTTTGAAAACTCAGGACACGGTATGATTTGGGAAGAAGCCGATTTGTTCCACAACCTAATGGTAGAAACCGTCATTCCAGAAACTTATAACAATCCGTAGGATACCTTATTTCGCCTTCCAATGGAAATGGGATTTCACTTCAAATGACCGGGCAACTATATTAATTTTCGCAAACCAAAATACCGTTTGGGTGTTGCTTCAACCTGATGATTCGCTTGGCACCTTCACGCCGGCCGCAAATTACTTAAACCGCATGATGCAATAATAACCGATGGGCAATGTTCTGCTGATGGGATCAAGCGTCAGCGGAAAAAATAACCTGCCTTTCGATCTGCTATAGTCGGAGTGTGTCTCTATTAGCATCAGCAATGAGAACAGCTATCATGAATAGACGGAATTGATCAAATCGACCGGATTCGTTGTTCGACTGAAATCTCCCGAATGATATTGAGTTATCTTCCGTAGCACAAGTTATTGGGGCGAAGTCAACTTCCCCATATCAAACGTTGGAAAAAATCTGGCTCGCCTGGCCCCCTGCTTGGTAATTTTGCAGTGATTTTCCAAAAAGTAAGAAGCAAGATGTTGTGATTCTTTTTCTGCGAAGTTCCTAGAAAGAAATTAAGACCTGCAGAGTGCAGGACATGGCTTGTTACGTGCAAGGATACCGGTAAAATTGATAGTCTTACAGTGATCACCCGCCCGCCCTGCCGGGAGCCGGCGGATGATAGTATACTGTGGTGGGCAGCGGATTTGGGACAACCTTCGGGTTCCGCCGCCCGAAAGTTGGTTCGTTTAACAGGAGGAAATCGTCATGCCGTTCAATGAACGTTCCCGCCTGGACCCCTCGCAGGTCCAGGACCGCCGCGGGCGGCGCATGGGCACCCGCGTGGCCGTCGGGGGTGGGGGGCTGGGCCTGCTCATCCTGGTGGTTGCCGCACTGCTGTTGGGCGTGAACCCCGGCGACCTGGTCAACCTGGCCGCTTCACAGCCCATGCCGTACGACGCCAGCCCCGGCCAAATGAGCGACCTGGAAGCCGAGTGCCGGACAGGCGCAGACGCCAACACCCGCCTGGATTGCGCCATCGTAGGCTACGTTAACAGCATCCAGGCTTACTGGTCCGAGGTCTTCTCCGCCGAAGGGCTGAAGTACGCACCAGCCCAGACCGTCCTCTTTTCGGGCGCAACCGAGGCTGCCTGTGGCTACGCCTCCAGCGCCGTGGGCCCTTTCTACTGCCAATTGGACCAGTCCGTCTACCTGGACCTGGCTTTCTTCGATGAACTGCAAACCCGCTATGGCGCCCGTGGCGGCACCTTTGCCGTGGCCTATGTGCTGGCCCACGAGTACGGTCACCATGTGCAGGACCTCCTGGGCATTTTGCAAACCATGCAAAGCAGCGGTGGCAAAGGCCCGCAGAGCATGACCGTATTGACCGAACTCCAGGCTGACTGCCTCGCCGGCGCCTGGGTGTCCAATGCGGTGGACACCGGTTACCTGGCGCAGGTTTCCAGCCAGGAGATCGCCCAGGCCATGGACACCGTGGCCGCCGTGGGCGATGATCACATCCAGCGCGCCAGGCAGGGTCATGTATCACCGGAATCCTGGACGCACGGCTCGTCCGAACAGCGGCTGGCGGCCTTCCAGGACGGCCTGCGCTCCGGGGATCCCAACACCTGCGACACCCCGGGCTGGTCAGACTAGCCGCCGGCGGGGAAATTACCGGAAGGGGGCCTGGGACCCGGCGGATGACCCGGAGGAGAAAACGCGTCCGGGCTGTGGTTGCCTTCCCAAACGAGGATTCCCATTTGTAATGGATCTCTGCGCTGCGCAGGAAGATTAGCGTGGTGCCGCCACCCGGAAAGCAAAATAATGCTTTCCGGTGATTCGATGGATGAAATAATTGGATATTAACGATACAATTTGTTATAATATAAGTTGTTTGGTAAGTTGAAAAGACAATTAAACCTCGATCCTTAATAAGGAGAAAATATGATGTTGATTGGCAAATCCATCGGTCGTTACCGCATCCTGAAAAAGGTCGGCAAGGACGGCATGGCTGTGGTCTATAAAGCCCTCAACACCCGCCTGGAACGCCAGGTGGCCTTCAGGATGCTGCGCACGGAACGCTTTCGGCCAGCAGCCTTGGATCGCATCAGGAAACGCTTCCAGCGCCAAGCCGAAGTGCCCAACATGCTCACCCACCCCAACACCGTCAAAGCGCAGGACCTCGGCGAGTATGACGGCAACCCCCATCTTGGGATGGAATCCCTGCCCGGCAGGGCGCTCAGGCAGCGTCTTGATCGGCAGCCGGGCAAGCCTGGCGCCTGTCAGGAGGCTGTCCGCCGGTTGCTCCCTCACCCGCAGAAACCGCAGCCGGCTGCACAGCCTGCGACAGGCGGCGCCCGCATGGCATCTCAACCCAAAGCGCTAAAACGTCCCCGGTTGTGGCTCTTTGGGTTTACCGCCCTGTTATTGTCCAGTTGTATTCTTTCCAGCCCGCTCAAAGGCACCAGCGATACAACCCAGCCATCTGAAAACAACGCCTCTTCGATACTATCCCCTGCAGCGCCGGCTGCCCTCTCAACAACACCCGGGTCAACCTCGCCTTCAGCATCAGCCACCCCCTCAGCAACGCCCATGGCTGCGCCGCAATTGCCGGTGTTGGCAAACACCCCGCTTCCCAGGTCGGGCAAGGTGATCACCCCGGAGAATGTCGGGCAGGTCACGGTGCTCGCACGTTGGGGAAATGGATATGTAAATGCCGTTGCATACAGCCCGGATAAACGCTTTGTGGCAGTTGGCACTTCGGCCGGCTTGCTGGTATATGATGCCAGTAATTTTGAAATCATTTGTTCCTATGAGATAAACCATATGTTAAGCAGTGTTGCCTTCTCGCCCAACGGCAGCCTGCTTGCTCTTGGGGCCACTGACAACACCATCCGGTTGTGGCGGATCTCCGACAGCAGCCTGCTGTACACCATCGAGGATCTCAAACAGGATGAGGGGTGGGTGGCCGGCCTTGCCTTCTCACCTGACGGCACTACACTCGCCGCAGGGTTTGATGACAATACCGTCCGCCTGTGGCGGGTTTCTGATGGCAGTCCGCTGCGCACTCTTGAGGGACATACCGCCGAGATCGCCAGAGTAGCCTTCTCACCCGACGGCACCACACTTGCTTCAGGATCGTGGGATAACACCATTCGCCTGTGGCGGGTCTCCGATGGCAGCCCGCTGCACACTCTCAAGGGGCATACTAGCATTATCTCCAGTATTGCCTTCTCGCCCGACGGCGCCACGCTCGCTTCGGGGTCTTACGATGATAACACCATCCGTCTGTGGCAGGTCTCCGATGGCAGCCCGCTGCGCACTCTCACGGGGCATACCGATGCTGTTCTCAGCCTTGCCTTCTCGCCTGACGGCGCCATGCTTGCTTCAGGGTCCGGTGACAATACCATCCGCCTGTGGCAGGTCTCCAGCGGCAGCCTACTGCACACCCTTGAAGGGCATGTCTCCTGGGTGTACAACGTAACCTTCTCATCTGATGGCGCTACGCTTACTTCATGGTCCAATGACCGCACCATCCGCCTGTGGCAGGTCTCTGATGGCAGCCTGCTGCGCACCTTCGAAGACACCCTTAAGGAATACCTGGATAATGTGGAAAGAATTGCCTTCTCACCCGACGGCAGCCTGCTCGCCATGGCATCAGGAGACCAGGTCTATTTGTGGCGGACGTCCGACGGCAGCCTGCTGCGCACCTTCGAAGCGCTCGATATGGTCACCGGCATTGCCTTCTCGCCCGACAGTACCATGCTTGCTGCAGGGTTTAAAGACGCCGACATGTGCCTGTGGCAGATTTCTGACGGCAGCCTGTTGCACACTTTCGAAAAGTCAAGATATATATACAATGTTGCCTTCTCGCCTGACGGCACTACGCTTGCCGGTGGAATGGGTGAACTCACTAACCGCCTATGGCGAGCTTCTGACGGTAGTGTACTGTTTACTGATTATAGCGTAGGCGCGGCGAAAGATATTGCTTTCTCACCTGACGGCACCACCTTTATTTCGGGCTCCTGGGATCAAGTCGTCCGCCTGTGGCGGGTATCCGATTTCAGCCTGCTGCGCGCCTTCAATGGACATACTGACACGATTATCAGTGTTGCCTTCTCACCTGACGGCACTACACTCGCTGCAGGAGCAATAGATAACACCATCCGTTTGTGGCGGGCATCTGATGCCAGCCTGCTGCATACCCTCGAGGTGCCCGATATGGTCACCAGCCTTGCCTTCTCGCCCGATGGCGCCATGCTCGTCTCAGGGTCCTGGGACCATACCGTCCGCCTGTGGCGGGTATCCGACGGCAGCCTGCTGCGCTCCTTCGAAGTGCCCGATATCGTTAACAGTGTTGCCTTCTCACCCGATGGCAGCATGTTCGCGGCGGGGTTATCAGATGGCTCCGTCCGTTTGTGGTTTGTGCCTTAAGGAGCGGGTCATCATTCATTACGTTATCATTGGAAAATCAACTTCCCCCGCCTGTGGGTGCCTGGATTTTAGCCTGCAGGGGGGGAAGGGGGGATATTCAAGCCTCCGTTTTATTCTATAGGATCTTGAATAACAATATAGGTGGGCCTAATAGAACCATCCGGTTGAATAAAATCAAGTCCTCTACCGAAGATTATCCTAGCCTGCTTTCCATTAACTCGAGTTATTGTAATAAAGCGGTCATGCTCAGGAGTGTATTTAAACCTGATTATTCCATGATATTTTTTATTTAATGCTTGTTCAGCCTTATCTTGCTCGCCACAATTCTGATCTTTTTTTGTATAAACAATAACCTCCTTCAAGGTATTATGCTGAGCAGCCATCGCTAGGTAAGCTCCCAACCGGTTAATAATTAATTCTTGGTTATAGAGATATGGATCATTCACCAATAATTTCTCACAGGGTTCGACAAAGAGTTTACTAAAAAGTTTTTGTTCCGTAATATCTGATTTAGCAGCAGCCCGAAGATCAAGCACCTTGATATTTGACGGTCGATCTAATTCAGCTTTCTTTATAATTGTTTTTGGCAACCTGTCCAATTCATTTGCTAGATCTTTTACAGCCTCAGTATGAGTCGTAGATAACAAGTGCTTAGCACCAATTTGATCTTCAAGTACGATCGGTTCCGTTATTACTTCACTACCAATAATTCTAGGTTCTAAATCACGGTCAATTACTATCTGCCAGTCCGGAAGCCGTGTTGTTTTAAATACTTTAATGCCTTTATCCATCAAAACCTGTAAATGAGCAGCCAGCATATATCCTTCTGGTGTGGGCTCTGGTAGGTCTTGAAGGTATAAACTCACTTCACACCCTTTATTGAGTAGATCTCCGAACGTATCCAGCCAAGTATAATTTTCTCCCATTGGATGACGCAAATCTAGTTTTGGAACAGCAATTGCAATCGATTGTTTTGTATATCTAATTTTCTCTAACAGCCAGTTAGCTAGATCTGGAGCGACAATTCTGACAGCCCCTGGAACACCTATTTCAAGTGGTTTTAAGTCGGAAATCAATAAATCTAGAAACTTCAACGCAGACTCTCGCTTCAAATCTTGATGGAAAAACTGATTATTATAATCACGCAAACAATGATAGCAGCTCGTATCTGGCGCGCAGTCATTACAATTCAAAATTCGTCGTGCTTCCTCCAAAACTACAATCAGGTTCTCTCGAATATTTTTTACATGACCAGCCCCGCCAGGGACGTTATCATAAAGAACAATCGTTTGTTCCCACGAAACCGCTGAACTTCGCGGGAATAACACACCATCGATATCACGGCGCTCAATCTGCAAACTATGACTAGCCCCATGAATGATGGCATAAAGCAAAGAGAGCCAGAAAGACTGATCATTTGGTGAGGGTATCTGAATATATTCATTCGCTGAAAACCGTATATGAAGCGTATTCGTAGTTTGAATATGCCCCAGAGACAACTTCTCTCTTTGTCCATTCTCTGAAAGCAGTGCAAAAGCTTGTACAGGAAATTCAAACCCCCTGCCATACTTACCTTCATTAACATATAACAGTTTTCCCTTTTGGTTGTAGGCAGTATGAATAGTCTTGCTATACTCTTCTTCCTCCAGGTTTTGTTCGGGTATTAATGCAGAGCGCATTTGATTGGGTTCAATATTAACATACTGTTTAGCTGGTTTTCCGCTCTTCGGGTCGGCTACAAAACCATCTGGTTCAACAAATTTTCGTATGACGGTCCGTCCCCAAGGCTCGTGACAAATTGGGCAAACCTCTTCTGTTTAAGGCAGTGATACCCCGGCATCATGGCTAATTTCTAAATGATGGCAGTATTTACAGATTCGATATTCCAGTATTTTTGGGGTGTCTTTCCAGAAAATTGGACGTTGACTACGCCAGATTTTTTTATCGGCTACAATTTCTGACCCCGGTGCATATTCACTTATAGCCAGGCGCAAATCGCGCTCCAAACGCAAATGCTCATTCATCTTTCCATCTTTGGGAAGGAAAAGCTCAATAGTATGAAGCGGGAATGAGTAACTTGGTAAGATTCCATTATTACTCAAATAATTAATTAAATACCCTGATCTCCTCTCTCTTGATCCCCTCATCCGGTCCAGCAAATTCCTATAATATTTTTGTTGGCTTTCTATCACTTGACTTGTCTGCGAATCCAATGCTGTATTTCGAAGTTGATCTACAAGCTGCTGAATCTGTTCTCGATAATAATGTGTAATAGGTTGATAATGCTCATCATTTAACCTTTGTAATTCGATTAAGAAATGATCAACGCCATTATCAACTAGTGACTTCAAGTTTTCAGGCAGTAAATGAGCATATTCTTGCAGTTGGCATGTAATTTCTTCACGATCATTCTCGACCCACTCGTGCAAAAAAGCATAATGTGGTTTTTCAGATAGGTTGTTATCAAAAAAATCCCCACAGAAGGTAAGCTTTTCAACATCAATACCATGCCGCTTTCTATACCGAAGAAATTGGCTAAACAAAATTGCATTTATATGCCTGCGTAGGATTAACTCGTTTTCCAGCATGATATTTGGAACAGTTACCCTACCACTAATAATTTCAATTGGAGCATCATAATATGCTTGATCGTGAGGTCGATCTGAAGCCCAGGTTAAAATAAAGGCTGTCCCACTCGTACGGCGGCCAGCGCGCCCCGCTCGCTGACGATAGTTAGCCACTGTTGGCGGGACATTACTCATAGCTACTGCCTGCAGATCTCCCAGGTCAATACCCATCTCAAAAGTCGTTGAACAGCTTAAAATGTTGATATAACCTTTTTTAAAATAGTCCTGATATTCCTTTCCTTTATCAGAATCCAGTTGGGCTGTGTGTTCTTCAATACGAATTGGTATTAACGGTTGCTTAAAAAGATTGTAAAAATAATTCTGATTCTGAGTAGAAGCAATATCAATCTCTTCAATCTCTCCGCCACAGCGAGGGTAGGGGCAAGGCAACGAAGTTCCTCGATAAGACAAACGCTGACACTTCCTGCATCGGTACCATCGTTGGCGTGTATCAAAAAACAAACTGTTGAAATCAATTTGATATCCATTTGCTGCCGAACCAACAAACAAACCTTTAACTTCACAAATCATCCAATCCCATATTGCGGTAAGCGTTCTTTTTACACTTTCATCAGAAGCATCGAGGTGATTAGATTTCAAGACTTGTTGGATATATTGTCGTCTGAATTGTCTTGAAGTTCTCCCAATCCAGCAACTTTCTCCTTTATTTGGTTGGTCCTGGCGAATAAGGCGCGGATTGCCCTTGTTTGTTCCAAACTCAGGGTCATCAGCCTGGATACCGCTTGGCAATTTTATTGCTTTTCTAAATCGAAGGTCATCTAATAAGTGTTCAACCAGCACCCAAGTTTGATCGGTGGATAAACCTATCTTTTCACCCAAACATGCAAAATCCGGCAGTTGATTTTTTTGGAAATAAGTTACCCCTACCAAACCCATTGACTCCAGTGACTGTCTGCTTCTGCGTCCGGTTGTAAATTCGCCTAATATTATTCGCGCCATCCAAATTGCCACATCTTTTTTTTGTTGGTCGCTGTATACTGGAACAGATCGCCAATACTCTGATTCTGGGTCACTTCGAATAATACCTTTTTCCCAAGCAATTTCACCACTTTTTTTGCTCAAAGTAATCAGGTCCGGTGCGGTATCATTTGCTCCCCATTCATCAGGTTGGAGGCATTGTTCAATCGCTAAGGGGATAATATGACGATAATTTTGTTTATTAGAAACATCTTGTAAAAATGCTGCAAACCGGGCTGCTCCTTGTCGGCTGTCGTAAAAAGTAAGCAGTTTACGCCCCTCCCCTGGAAGTGATCTCCTTCTTGAGTCAGCAGCAATGGGCAATTGGCGGTAAAGTTCATATGTCAAATTAGCCAAAGGTCCGGTATCACTAACGGTAATCGGAGTAACAATTTCCGTCTCACTTTTCGATCGACTGCGACATCTTGGGCATTCCCGCCAATCAGTTACCGGGATAAACTGTCCCACTTGCTGCCCATTTCTACGTTTACTAACTCTTTGTTGGACATCAAAAAGTGTTACAGAATCTACGCGACTTTGACAATTACAATAAGTGGTTATTTTTCCGCAGTTCAAACAAAGCTGAACTTCATCCTGATGATAACTTGGAAGATTAAATAAAGTTTCCTGAGTCTCCTCTTCCTCATCATCAATTTCCATACTATCAGCTAAAACAATATTTTCTTCGATGCGCGACCAAGTCAAATAACGCTTTTCTTTTTCTTCCGGTAATTGTTCCACGGCAGGGCTGTATTCATTCCTATGAGGCTGGTAATGAGCAGCAATATATACCTGTCCGCAATCACGACAAAGGTGGATAGGATATACTTGGGCGCCACAGCTTTCGCAGAAATTTATAGGGTTACTAAATAAACGAGACCAGCTGGTATTTCTCTCAGGGTCTTTTCCCGTACAACGCGGGTTTAAACAAGCCCAAATTCCCTGCGGCGGGCGAGCAAAAATATGATATTTTGCCGGAAGCAATGGTAACCGGTTAGATGCAGGACGTGCCATCGAACCCATTTCAATTAACCGATAAAGAGCTTTCATCCGATCCTGCTGGTCAAGAGTTGGGAAAATAAAGTGTGCAGCATCTTCAAAAAGAACCGGTTGATCTTGCAGAATTATCCAATCTCTTAACTTTAATAATTCAACATTGCGTGAGAGAACGGTAAACATAAAACCCGATAGATTATCGTGATACTGGTCTGCAAGCGCAAGGTCTTCGGAATTGATAATGCCAATTTCATGCATCCATAAAGCAGCTTTTTCAACATCAGGGCTGTCTTCTTCCCTCTCATTTTCATCGAGTTTTGTCTTTCGTATTTCTTCAAGAATCTTATCAAAATCTGAATGCAAGTAAGCCTCTGTCAGTATTGATACGGAGGCTTGGTCAGATTGGTAGAAGTGATGCTTATCTTCATCGCCAAAGATCACATCATTTTCCTGTACGTTTTCACAGAATAATTTTTGGGCAAAATTAGCTGCAATCGATGGATTGTCATTTATTAAGGTGGCACTGGTAGCAATGCAGAGCATATCTCCTGGTTGTTTTGCCAATCTCTGTTTCAACCTTCTAATAAGCATGGCAACTTCAATCCCTTGCGCACCAGTATAGGTATGTGCTTCATCCAGGACAAGAAACTTCCAAAGCCCACTATTAAACAAGATAGAATCTTCGGGGCGGAGAAGTAAGTACTCCAGCATGGCATAGTTGGTAATTAGAATCTGGGGAATCTTGCTCTCTTTACGCATTTCATCTCGGCTGATAATTTCATTAGGCAGTGTATACTCATCTCTCTGTGCCTGATTAGGCAGCTCACTGGTAAAACGCCCAAAAGTAATTGGGGTGTTTCTTAACATAACCCGCAGGCGTTCCATTTGATCATTCACCAAAGCATTAAGTGGATAAACCAACAGAGCACGTACACCAGGTGTATCATCCTCAAGCAAATCATTAACTATCGGAATTGAAAAACATTCCGTTTTACCACTACCCGTGCCTGAAGAAATAACAATACTTCTATTTTCTACACAAAGCTTTCGTATTGCTTTTGCCTGGTGAGAATAAAGGGGGGTTTCAAGAGAAATTGGTTCTGGTTCAGAAAGAGAAAAGCACGATAAGTCTAAAAGTTTTTTTGACAACACATTTTGTTGACATAAATCCTTAAGACTATCAGCATGGGTATAAGGAAAAATTAATTCAAGAAAAGGTCCTGTAAATAAAGCTTTGGGGTATTCAAAACTTTCGCGAATTTTTTGCGCCAGTTCAGGTTCGTTGCCATCTTTGTTGGCGTTAAACGTGGTCATTAAATAGTTTACAAGGGCTTGTTCAAGAATCTGTGTTATTTTTATTACATTCATTGTTTTCCCGCTTTCTACGAAATTGCATGAACATAAAAAAGTTCTGACCAGGCAATTGACCATTCATGCAATTTAGGGCAGCATTGTGCCGCATACTCTATAAGTGTTATTAAGATATCCTCAGAAAGATTAAGGTCATTTAATAAATTACGGTAAACATTTGGATGATTAGCCTTCAATCTTAGTACCATCGTTAGAGACAAAATATTATTTGGAAGACATAAAGGAATAGCTGTTTCATTTACATAACGCATTAACCTTTGTGCAGCACCAAACGCCGGAACATCCGACTTATCTTCAATATATTGAGCCAACTGGCTGAGCTTATTCGAATACTCCAGAATATTTTGAGTGGTTGGATGTTGAAGATGTTCAAAGAGCTCACTGATTGCAAGACCATAATCGGAGTTCTTATACAAATCAATCGGTTGTTCTAAGTCTCCGTGCAGCGGTCTAATCTTTCCATCGATTAAGAGTTGCAAATAATTCTTATAGACCACTTCCATTGCTTTGTAAGCATGTAGAAGTGGTTCGTTTTGGTATTGTTTAACGCTAACCTCAATATGTTGACCATAAACCGTGTCAATAAACTGTTCTCTTATGTTTCGATTTTGTGTATGCCAATGTAATTGAACAATATGGGGAGGCAACTGGAGATAACTTCCATTTCTTGAACCAACAATTTTGCCACAGTCTCTACATTGATATGCAGGCCATAGATCATCCTGATCTAATTCACTATAGAATTTAATGTCTTGCGTTTGAGAAATACCCATCCATAATTCAGAATATTCGAGTGTACTCCCCGGTCGCCAGGAAGCTGCAACACGTATTCTCTCTCTTTCAAGCTTAAGCTCAATATAACCCTTACCTGCTCGCCCGCCATAAACAGCCTTTTCTGGAAAGACACGCAATGTTTTTTGGTGATTTTTTGTTATAAATCGCAGTGGATACTTTAACACGGCCCAGGACGGCAACAAACGTTTGAGACCATCGTCCCAACTTTCATTACTTAACCATTCTTCCGGTGTGTGGATCAGTTGCAATTGTTCAACAGCGCCAGTTATTGGTAATCCGTCATAACTCCGACTGAGTATTTCCTGCTTTGTAGCCGTTAAAACTCGGAAAAGATATGCAGGAGTCCCATAGTCATTGATAATCTGAACGGTTTCATAAGTTGGAGTAATTTCTTCCTCAATCTGGAAGATAGCGGATGAACTAACAAGTGTATCGTCAAGAATAATTTCCACCTGATATTTACCAGGGCCTAAATCAATCTCAAAGGAAAAATGATCTTCAAGAGTTTCAATGGTTTTTAAAACTTCCGGTCTTGAATAATCCGTCATTGAACGGACTTGTATTATATAAGTTCCGCGAAGTTGCTGCTCTTGCGTGAATACGACTTTTAAAAAAGGTCTTTGATAGCTAACTTGAGTAATTTCTACTTTCGGTTTTTTATAGTAATCAAAAAGTTCCCAGGTATAGCCGCGAATAGCTATTGAAACGGTAGACTTTGCCCGATTATTCTCGAGAAGCATATCTCTCACTTGAGTTTCGAATAGTTTTGCGTTAAATTCACCCTTTGCATTTAACTGAATTTGACGTTCCTCATTTGTACCATCTATAATCCAGAAAAAGTGTTCACGTGGTTTACCGCGAACTTGTAACACCACATCCTGTTCCTGACTCTCTGTTACCCGATTCTTATCGCTGCCTTCTATCCAAGCTGAAACCCTGTCAATATCCCAGCAGAAATGAATTAGCGAGTCTTCCCATTGAATATTAAACCGACATTTCGGATTTCTAACTATTTTCCATTCAATCTTGACAGTATTATCATCGGTGGTGATTTTACTTTTTTCATCCTGAATCGGTATCACCTGTTTTGAGGTTATACCATTGATAGTAACCTGAAGTGGATTGCATGGAGAATAACAAATATCAGGAATTGGACCTGCGATCTTAACTTCTTCTGGTAACCAGGAGAACTGGACCGGATTGTCGAGTAAAGCCTTTATATTATGTAATAAGTTAATGCTATAAGTTCCAGGTTGAGCAAGAAATGATAATAGATTAACCTTACAAAGATGTTCATTAATTACCATTTTGCCCTGATTGATCAGGTCTGATAATAGGACTGATTGCATGAATTGCCCATTTCGATAAATTAATAACCAGATTCGTCGAAGTGGGTAGATATCAGGATCAATTGAAAACTGAAAAAAAACATGTGGTGAACGAAAGATTGGAGGAATATCCGTCGACAACCCTGCAATTTTTTCTTCTCCAGAAAGGGTTGGGATAATTTGCCATTGATCTTTACGACCATCAAATTTAAAAACCTCTTTACCGTGACATAGCGTAACCGGCAATTGAATATCATATTTGCCTACCTTGGTTAATCCGAACTCACGCAAGCAGGATGGCATGTTTAGAAAACCAGCATGAGCCTGATTTCCACTGCTATCAATAACTTTTATAGATTCACAAGAAGCGATGATCCAAGTGCCATCAGAATCAATTTGCTCCTTTCGTGCAGCAAAATTG
Source organism: uncultured Anaerolineaceae bacterium (assembly GCA_964420835.1). Lineage (GTDB taxonomy): Bacteria > Chloroflexota > Anaerolineae > Anaerolineales > Anaerolineaceae > CAYQUO01. The sequence goes on along the minus strand of CAYQUO010000027.1, from coordinate 1,927 downwards.
CTTTGAGGAATAACGCGAAAATAAATAATTGGTTGTCGCAATGATGGCACAGCACGTTCAAAAATAATATGACTATCCTGACTTTGCTTATCCTTATCGAGGTCAAAGTTTTCGGACAGAACCAGAATGTTGCCATCCAATGAACCTTCTATTGGAATTTTCACGGGATCAACTTCCCAACCACCCGATCGCGATGGCCAAGGGTAAACTATAATAAAAATTCTATTCCCTTTTAGATACTGTGCATCTCCTTCAGCCCACGTCACACTATCCGGTTTATCAGCTTGATCAGATCGAATTCTGGAAAGTTCGAGGACAATATCATCGTGATCAAGATCCCAAAGCCATTCCAATTTAGGGGTGATTTTGCGTAATTTCGCAATTTGAGACGGATCAATATTTAGTCTTCTATAAACAGACTCCCAGAGCGATTCTTCAATAATAGAACTCATTATCGATTCAACTGCTTCTATTTGTTCTGTCTCATAAAAAAGCCGAATGGCATTTGACATACGAGTTATCAGACGCGCTGCTGTTTCTTTTGTTTCCTCACTACGAATAAAATTTCTCAATCTTAGAGGAACGTAGTCAAGTGTCTTTTCGTTTTTTAAAATAAATGGCAACTGCTCAGTCGGGTACTGCTGCAATATTTCAAAATTATTAATAAGCCATTCTGCAAACGAATCCTGAAGATAACCGGGAATAATAGCATGCTGGTAAACCGGGCGAACAACATCCCCATAATTATGAATATTGAAAGATAAATTCAGGGTGTCCCGTAAATATTCACGGCTATACGTAAAGAGCTGCCTGCAAACATTCTGAAAATACTGAGAAGGTTCACACCCCCAAACCTCCTGTGCATACGGTTTCCAGAATTCTCTAGCTTCAGTTTCAGAATAGCGAGCGCAAAAAACCATACTAATAGAAAATAGAACTGGCAATGAATAATGGGGGTAAATTTTTCTGTTTTTACGGGCGTTTATACGTAAATACTCAATTAGCCGCTTATAAGTCTTTTCAGAAACAGGTAATTCGCCTATATACTCATACCTTTCCAAAGCTTTTTGGAAACGCCTCTCAAGTTTCTTCATTCTCAGATTAAAAATTTCCTCCAGATTTTCCCTCTCCAGATTCTCGATAAACTTATCAATATCTGGTTCTTCTTCATCAAAACTATCAATTAATATGAATTCTGGTTTAAATGGGCTCAGTATTTTTTTTCTATTCGTGTTTTTTCTTTTCTTACTATCAGCTTCATCCCCACTCTTATCCATATTCTCGTCAAGGTTGTTTTCTTTATCTGGATATTCTTTTTTATCTACCTTCTCATCTTTGACTTTGACAATTTCATCGTACAGTTGTGGTTCTGGTTCTTTTATTTCCTTAGCAATCGTGCTAATTTGTGTTTGTATTAATTGGTTTTCATCTTCTATTATGTCTATATCATCAGCGCCAATATCTGGTTCATCTCCTTTCAACCTGACTACCTCGGCATCAGCAATTACGCCATCTTTTGGACCACCTGGCTGTAAAATGGGGTTTGATGGATCAGTAGTATTCTTGATTGTATTAAGTTCGGTCAATTGAAGATCATGTTTATTATTTTCAATTACGGTTCTTACTTCTTGCTCGATTGGCAGTAATTCACGTTTCTCACCTACTTGTTCTATTGTAATTCCCTCTGATACAGACAGTACGTCCATATTTGATTCAGCTTCAACTCGATCAGTGCCGTCTATCAAAGTTGTAACAGCTCTGTCTTTGTTTCTTTTTTTCCTATTATCATGTTCTCGAATTGATAAGAAAAAACAAACAACTTTTTGAAATAGTTTTTCGATAAATAAAAACAATTTCATAATCCCACCTTTGAGATTACGCAACCTTTTTTCTGTAAATTCGAGCCAGAAATATCCATTGTTCTTTA
>CAYQUO010000026.1:0-33682 GCA_964420835.1 uncultured Anaerolineaceae bacterium | reverse complement strand
GCTTTCATGGCAGTCATCACCGCCTACTGGTTTCCATGGCAGTTGCGCCTGTTTCACGGATTGGAACTGCTAGCTGATGCACTTGTCTATACCGGGGTGTTGGTTGTATGTTTGAGTGTGACAGAAAACAGATCAGAAGTTGAAAAAGCCGCCTAGAGCACACTTGTAAATTCATAAATTGGCGAATTTTTTTATTGATTGCCATGATGAGTCTCGTCATAACTATGCTGTTGCTCAAGAATGTTAAGGAGTGAATCGAAATGAGCAAGAGATTCATACTCCATATCGTTTTGGACTTAAAATTCAAAGTGTCTTCAGAATATCCTTTTGATCCAGCATTATAAAGCACTCTCCTCAACTCAATCGGTGGTGCAATCAACGGGTAATTCATAGATAGTACCGTAGTCGTTGGGGTTCAAGAAAGAAGCAATCGTTATTTCCTTTTTGTAAAAGTGACTGAACAACCTTGCTGCTGACCACTTAACAAAAATATAAGAAGGAGAATAACCTAAACTAATTGAATTTCAAAAAACAATTGGCCCTTCCAATAGATGCTGGGTTGAGCTTCTCCATGCTTAAAATGCTCGAGCATAATGAGGTTCGTGGTGCGCCAATACCGCTCTTGCTGCCCGTTGGCACCCAGATTCATTCCTTGAAAAATATTTTTCCATGAGCGTGGCTTTCGCTGGATGACGAGGATAATGACATCAACGCTTCACTTGGGTATTTCGCGAGCCCACAAAGTCACTCAACTATCTAAGACAGGTGGCTGAATTATGCCTTTTTTGGAGAATCTAAAAGATGCTTAAAAAACAGGTATGATCAATGCCGAAATGTCACCGAACTGAACGCAAAAATCGAGCAGGTAAAGCCCCTCGGGACAACCAGTGCTACACCTGCATGGAGTGTATAAAAAAGTATGCACCTAATTCCATTCTTCTTTTAAACATTCTTGATTCACTCTCCCCACGTATCCAGCCCGGCAGGGGGAGGGTAAGGGGGCTCATTTTTTCAACCCAAAATGGGGGGATGGGGACGGGCCGGGTTTGCATCGACCCCTATGCCACGATCCCGGTGATGCCGGGGCGGGCAACGGGGTCTGCCGGGCAAAGGTCCCGCCCTTGCTGCGGGAGCCTGCCTTGTTATGAAGGGGAATTCCCCCCATTTTCCCGCCTTTCCATGGGAATTCGGGTGGGGAAGGACCGAATACGACCCGGTTGACAGGGGATACTCCATTGGCTACAATAAAAACCGAGACGAGGCGGCCCTGGAGGAGGAACGGAGCGACCGCCGGCAGCAGGCCCGGAACCAGGAATGGAGCGGGCGGAGAAGGCACCGTTCCAGGACAGGCGGGCGCCGATGGATGACGGGAAAAAGGAGAAACCCCATGGAGGAGAGTATCGAATTCGTCAGCAATTACGATGACCTGAGCACGGACCGCGGCTTCCAGTTCGAATTCAAGTGTGACCGATGCGGGAACGGCTACCGGACGAAGTTCCGCCCTTCCGCGACGGGCGCCATCAGCGGGGCGCTGGATGCAGCCAGCAGCCTGTTCGGCGGGGTGTTCAGCAGCGCCGCCGACCTGGGCGGACGGGTGCACTCGGCAGCCTGGGAAAAGGCGCACGATGATGCCTTCACCGACGCCGTGCGGGAGATCAAGAGCGATTTTGCCCAGTGCCCGCGCTGCTCCAGCTGGGTGTGCCGTAAATCCTGCTGGAACGTGAAGCGCGGCCTGTGCAAGGAATGCGCCCCGGACCTGGGGGTGGAGATGTCTGCGGCGCAGTCCAGCCGCTCGGTGGAGGAGATCTGGGCGCACGCCAAGATGTCCGAGGAGGACAAGCACCTGACCGAATCGGACTGGCGGCAGACGATCGTGGCCAGCTGCCCGAAATGCGGGCATACGCTGGAGACCAATGCCAAGTTCTGCCCGGAATGTGGCCACAAACTGCAGGGGGCAGCCCACTGCACCCAGTGCGGAGCCAAACTGCAGCCGGGGGCGAAGTTCTGCGCCGAGTGCGGCGCCAAAGCCTGAAGGCCACCAGCAAGGCAACCCGGGGCTGCGAAGCGGCTGGCGGCGTTGGCGAAACCCCGACATGGAAGAGGACCGCGGTTAATTGGATATTGGTGGTCTAATAGGTTGACAAACCCAAAATGGGCGCGATAATACCGAGTAACCAATTGCCGACTGCTCCAAATAACGAATCCATGCGCGGGTGATTCCTGCCCGGCGGCAACCAGGCAGAAGCGGAGCGGGTTGACGGAAGGAGGAGGAAGATGAGATCACAAAAGTTGTTGAAGGTTTTTGCCGCCTGTATGGCCTTTCTCGTGGTGGTGACCGCCTGCAGCCTGGGCGGGGCGGGCAAGGAGGCGCAGGAGGCGCAGGTTGAAAAACCGCCAGTGGCAGAGGAAGCCCAGCCTCCACAGCCGCCGACAATGGAACCGACCGCCGAACCAACCAGCGTGCCGACGGTTGAAATCACACACGTGGATGTGCCCGCCGCAGCCTCGGGGAAGGAATCCACGATCCACGACCACCTGAGCAGCGACTCGGCGAGGAACAAAGAGGCCTATGCCGGGGATGATTATTTTAATGACCGCTTCGAGCGGCCCTTCAGCCGGGAGATGGATTACCTGCCCTGGCTGGATATTGTGGACGCCAAACTGCTGCGCCAGGAGCCCTTCTTCTACTTTTCGCTGGTGTTGCAGCAGCGGGATTTCCCGGGCGATGGCGAGACCCCGGTTTACGGCTTCGAGATCGACACGGACATTGACGGGCGGGGGGATGTGCTGGTGCAGACCCTGCTGCCGCCGGACGACAGTTGGGGGCAGGCGGGGGTGACGGTTTGGGAGGACGCCAACAAGGACGTGGGCGGGGAGACGCCGATATTCAGCGACAAGGCCTTTGGCGGGGGGGATGGCTACGAGCGGCTGCTGTTCGAGGAAGGTGTGGGCGACGACCCGGACCTGGCTTGGTCGCGGCTGAACCCGGATGACCCCAAGCGGGTGGACATCGCCCTGCACAGCACCCACTTCCCGCCGAATGTGATCTTCCTGTGGGGCGGCTTTGCCGACGGCTTCGCCGGCGGGCCGGAATCGTTTGACCTGAACGACCGCTTCTCGCCTGAGGAGGCTGGCAGCGCTATGAAATCCAGCGAATTCTACCCGCTGAAGAACTTCTTCGCCTTCGACAACACCTGCCGAACCGCCTCGGGCTTTGACCCCGGCGGGGGTGAGCCGGGGCTGTGCCCCAACATCGTGCCCCAGGCGCCGGGCCGGGTGAAGCAATGCACCGAGGTTTGTAATCCAAGAACGCAAAGATGTACTACGGTCTGCGAATGAGGGTGCACAGGGAATAGTCTCACGGGCAGCTGCGGTCAACCGGTGAGCCCGCCGCCCAGAGGCTGTTGGCCGGGAGACGGGCCGTTTTCCAAGGGGCGCTGAAACAGCCTTGCAGCATAGCGCCATGGGGTGGAGGCCGAACAAACCTCCGGGGTTCCCGGAGGTTTCTTATTATCCGTGCGCCATAAGGCGGTGCAGTTACCGGTCTCGGGAGCAGGCAGGGCTCTTGTGGTATCATTGGGTGAAACACAAGCAACGGGCGGGCGGGCAAACCCACCTTCCCCGTTGAGGAGATGGATGAACCATGAACACACAATACAAAGGCCTATTGCACGAGATGTCGGAAACCACGCCGACCCGCTTTTGGAACGACTCCTGTTCGGTGGCGGAGCTGACGTATGCCATCGAGCGGGGGGCGGTGGGAGCCACCAGCAACCCGACCATCGTGCTCAACGTTCTGAAGAAGGAGATGCACCTGTGGGAGGATCACATCCGGAAGGTGATCGCGGACAACCCGACCTGGTCCGAGGTGGAGATCGGCTGGCGCATCTTTGAGGATGTGACGGTGCACGGAGCCAAACTGCTGCTGCCGGTGTATGAGCGTTTTGGCGGCACCTGCGGACGGCAGTCCATCCAAACCAACCCGGCGCTGTACCGCAATGCGCAGGGCATTTTGGAGCAGACGATGCACTTTCACGGTCTGCAGAAGAACATGCAGATCAAGGTGCCGGCCACGGCGGCGGGGATCGCCATGGTGGAGGAGGCCACCTACCGGGGGGCCAACCTGAACGTGACGGTTAGTTTCACCGTGCCGCAGGTGCTGGCGGTCGGCGAGGCGGTGGAGCGCGGGCTGAAGCGCCGGGAGGCCGAGGGCAAGGACGTGGCGAGCATGTCGCCGGTGGCCACGCTGATGGTGGGCCGGCTGGATGACTGGTGCAAGGTGGTGGTGAAGCGCGACGGGATCGAGATTGACCCCGAGGCGCTGGAGTGGGCCGGCATCGCCTGTGTAAAAAAGGCCTACGGCATTTACCGGGAGCGCGGCTACCGCACCCGCCTGCTGCCGGCGGCCTACCGCAACTTCCAGCACTGGACGGCCTTCATCGGCGGTGACATCTCACTGACCATCCCCTACGACTGGCAGGTGAAGTTCAACGAGTCGGACGTGAAAATCGTGCCAGCCATGGACGAGCCGGTCAAGGAGGAGTACCTGAAGGCGCTGTACGGAAAGATCCCGGATTTCCGACGGGCATACGACGTGGACGGGATGAGCACAACCGAGTTCGATTCGTTCGGGGCCACGGTGCGGACGCTGCGCTCCTTCATCACCTCGTGGCACGATTTCCTGGCGCTCATTCGCGATTTCATGCTGCCCAACCCGGATGTGAAACCGGGGTAAGGCCGGTTGAAAACGGTACAACAAGGCCAGCCCGGGCGAGTGGTCGCCGGGCTGGTTCGCTTTAACCCCCGGCATGGACGGGAGGACCGGCTGCCGGGCGGCGGGTCATTCCAGGCGGACCTCCCACAGGTGCACGTGGGAGGAAGGGGCGGCCTGGGTGTCCAGCAATTCCAGGTGCAGGCGATCGGCGGACAGCGGGGAGCCGAAGGGCAGATCGATGGTACGGTAGTCGGTGCTGGCGGCAGGCAGGTCCAGGCGGAAAAAGGCGGGGGGGACGCCCGCCCGGATAATGGAGGCGGAGACCGCCACGGGCTCGGAACCCACCAGCAGGGAAACAGCCCGCAGTGTGCGGGGGTGGGGGAACCAGAGTTCGATGACCAGGGGGTTGGCCTCCAGTGTGCGAATGAAGGTCGCCTCATCGCCGTCGAAGATGTTCTGCAGTGTGCCCATGTCGAGCGGCGAGTGGCTGGCAGAAAGCGTTTCGCCGTCGAGGGTGATGGTCGCCGTTTGCGGCTGGTTGCGGGCGGCGCGCTCGTCGATCAGCACCTGTTCGATATCCTGGCGGTATGCCATCCGCACCAGGGAGAAGCAGGGACGCCCGTCCGGGCAGGGGATGCCGGCGAGGGTATCCAGGCGGATGAAGTGGCCGCTTGTCTTGAGCGCCTCCAGATCGCCGGAGGTCCAGACGTAAAGGCGGGTTTCAAATTCCGGGTCATACCCACTGGCGAGGGGGTCCGGGCTGCAGAGGGCGAAGTTCTTCCAATTGCGGGCAAAGAAGCGGGCAAGCACATCCGGGTCCTCCGCCCAGGTGTTGGAAAGGCAGATCTCGTCATCGGGGTGGTATGTGCGGTGGCGGCCGATGAGCTGGTAAACCTGGGCGGCGCCGTACTGGATGCCGCCGCGGCCGTAATCGCGCACCCGGGCGGGGCTGTTGAGCAGCAGGTCATAAGCCGTGAGGCCGGCGGCAAGGCAGAGGGCGAGGAAGAGGAGGAGTTCCGGGCGGGCTGCCGGCCGGGGGCGGGCGCGGCCGAGCACGAGCAACAGGCGCCCCAGCCCCAGCGAGGTGAGGAGCACCAGCGGCAGGATCAGGAGGATGGAATGGGGCAGCCGGGCTCCCCAAAAGGCCGCCGGCAGGGAGCAGAGCAACAGCAGCACGAGCAGGAGACGGCTGGCGGGCAGGCGCAGGGTGCGTAATGTTTCCCAGAGGCCCCAGAGGGTGAAGGGGAAGAGCAGGCTGGCGAAACCGGCATGGACGGGAGCCTGCAACAGGGGTGTGTCGGCCCGGCCGGGCAGGACCCAGTAGAGCGGGTTCAGCACGCCGGCAATGTTCCGGGCCAGGCCGGACAGGAGAAGGGAAAAGGGGGCACCCTGCAGCAGGAACGAGCCGTGCAGGAGAACCTGGCCGAACCCCGGCTGGCCTGGCACGAGCGCCTGGCGCAGGGCGGGAACCAGGAAGAGCAGCAGGAGCAGCCCGGCGCGGGCAGAGGCCGCCCGCTGCCGCCAATGCCAGCGGGCATCCAGAACTGCTAGGGCGGCCAGCGTGCCCAGGGCAAGGATCGCCCCGGCGGAGGAGGTGTACAGGACCAGCGCCCAGCAGAGCACGGCCGGGTAGATGGCCGGCGGGGAACCGCCCCGGTAGCGCAGGTAATAAAGGATCGACAGGGCGTAAAGGGAGGCGAGGAGGGCCATGTCGAAACCGCTGCGGGAGAGGAGGAACCAGGCGGCGGAGAGGGAGAGGACCAGCGGGGCGCTCCAGGCGGATGGCAGTTGCCAGCCCTCCCGGAGGATGCGGTGGAGGGCCCAGGCGCAGAGGAAGCCGGCCAGCACGTTGACCAGGCGGACGACGAAGATGGACCGGCCGAAGAGGAGGTGGAAGAGCATCTGCAGGTAGACCGCCGTGCCGTGGAAGCCATCCGCATGTTCCAGCCAGGCCGGCAGGATGAGCCCCGGACCGCCGACCAGGCGGTCGTGGAGCAGGCCGGCGCCCAGGGCGGCGCTGACGGCCTCCCCGCTGGTGAAGGCGGGCGGGAAGGAACCCAGCCCGGCCAGGCGGGTGAGCAGGTACAAGGCAAGCGCAAGGGAGGCCAGGGTGCGGGTGTTCAGCGGCCCGGGGCTGGTGAAGCCTTGAACAACCCTGCCCCAGGCGGCAAGGAGCGCCGCCAGGGTGCGGTTGAACAGCGTAGGGGAACCCATGGCGCGCTCCGGCGGGAGGCGGGGGGCATCCGCCTCCTGCAGATCGATGGTGATGCGGAAGCTGGCGGGCTGCGGGGAATCGACCCCCGGGCGGGAGGTGGAAGGTTGTGGCTGGTCCTGGTTCGAACCGCTGTGCGGGTCCTTCATGGCGTTTTTTTCGGTGGAACCCGTGAGGTCTGGAAAAGCCGCTCCGCCGTTCCGAGCGGCTTTTGCGGGCCCTGATGGTTCCCATCATGGTGATTATACAGCACCCGGAAAGCCGGGGTTGTTGAAGTTGGGCCCTCTCAAAACCTATCCGATGCCATTCCTGATAGGTTCTGACAGGTGAAACGCCTATATTCTGCTGCAGCAGGGGCGCACGGCAGGGAACGGGATGCCGGCAGCCCAATATGGAACCCGGAGGTGGCAGTTATGATGATTCGGAGTACAATCGCAGTCGAAGAGGTGAACATGCCGGACAAGAGAAGCGAGGCTGGAAACCGCAGGCGGGATGCCGCTGAACGCGCCAGGCGGCGCCAGCGGGCCCTGTTCATCATCCTGGCGGTCGTGATCATCCTTAGTTGGGTTTTGTCGCTCATTGTGAGGTTCTGACCATGAACACGCGGAGCAAACACCCCGGCTGGTTCGGGCTGGCCGGCCTGGTTGTGGGATTCGCCGTGGACTGGTTCTTTTGGGGCAAACCCTTCGGCATCTCCTTCCTGGTGTGGACAGCCCTGGTGCTGGCGGGGTTCTTTTTGCTGGCCCGGGGGGAAAAGAGCCGGCCGTCGCGGCTGAGCCTGCTGCTGGCTGCGGCGATCCTGCTGCCGGCCTTTTTCACCTTCCTGCGCCAGGAGGTTTTCACCCGTTTCAGCAGCAGTTTGGCGGTGCTGGGCCTGCTGGCGCTGCTGGCGGCCACCTTCAAAACCGGCAACTGGCTGTATTACCGGCTTTCGGATCACTTTTTGGCCGGCATGTACCTGGTGGGGGCCTGCCTGGGACGCCCGGTGGAATTGGGCCGGAAGGGGGTTGCCGAAGGGAGCGAAGGGGATTCCGGGACGGCTTTCGGCCGGGTGATCTTCCCGGCGCTGCGGGGGCTGCTGCTGGCGGTGCCGGTTGTGCTGGTGCTGGGCGCCCTGCTTTCCTCGGCGGACCCCATTTTTGCAGACTGGCTGGAGGGGCTGCTGAAGTTCCTTTCGATCGAAAAGATCCCGGAATACCTGTTCCGGCTGTTTTACATTCTCGTCCTGGCCTACCTGTTCACCGGGGCGTTGCTTCACGCCATCCTGCCGCGGCGGGCGGAGGCGCGCCCGCAAACGGACGAACCGGTGCTGAAGCCCTTCCTGGGGGCCATTGAGAGCCGGACCATCCTGCTGGCGGTGACGGCGCTGTTCGCCGCGTTCGTGGTCATCCAGTTCCGCTACCTGTTTGGCGGGCAGGCCAACATCTCGGAGACGGGTTACACCTATTCGGAATATGCCCGCCGGGGTTTCAGCGAACTGGTGCTGGTGGCCGTGCTTTCCCTGCTGCTCTTGTTTGGCCTGGGAACGATCACCCGCTTTAGCCGGGAGGCGCAGAAGCGGGGGTTCACCGCCCTGGGTGTACTGCTGGTGGCCGAGGTGCTGGTGATGCTGGCCTCGGCCTGGATGCGCCTGGGGATGTATGAAGACGCCTACGGCTTCACCAGGCTGCGGGCGTACACCCACGTCTTCATCCCCTGGCTGGGAGCGCTGCTGTTCGCCACCCTGGTGCTGGAGGTTGTGAACCGCAGGGGCCGTTTTGCCCTGGCGCTGCTGGCGGCCTGCTACGGCTTTACCCTGACCCTGGGAGCGGTCAACATTGACGGCTTCATCGCCCGGATGAACATCCAGCGGGCAAGGCAACTTTATGAACTGGACCCGTATTATTTGGCCTTCCTGACAGACGATGCGGTGCCGGCCATGGCACAAGGCTTGCTGCGGGGCGGCCTGCCGGTTGAAGCCCGGCAGCGCCTGGGGGCGGAACTGGCCTGCCGGGCGGCCGCAAGGACCCCGGCGAAGGACCAGGCCTGGCAGGGCTTTAACCTTTCAGGTCAAATGGCCGACCGCTGGCTGGAAAGGTCCCGGCCCGCCTGGCAGGAGCATTCCACATTTCGGGATGAGAGAGGGGACTGGCAGGTGATGATTGAAGGCCAGCCACAGCCCTGCCAGCAAGGCTGGATGCGGCTGGACTAAGCCGCCTCAGGGAGCCCGTTTGTGGACCCCATTCAGCCGTTTCATGCGCCGGTCGATGGCGGCGGTGAGGTGGGCGCCCGCCAGGACGATGTAGACCGTGAGGTAGACCCAGAACATGAGCACGACGATGGTGCCCAGTGAGCCGTAGACCAGTTCGTAGCGGGAGAAACTGCCGCCGAGGTAGAAGCTGAAGGCGAGGGTGAACATGCGCCAGACGACCAGGGTGATCAGCGCCCCGATGAAGGAGCCCCGCAGGCTTACGCTGGTGTTGGGGACCATCCAGTAGATCACCCAGAGGATCATGAAGTTCAGAAACACCGGAAAAATGGTGGAGAACCACTTCCAGATGGTGGATTTGTGCCAGGCCTGGCTGCCGTAAATGGGCAGTGTGAATTCGGGGATGTAGGTATAGAGGGTGTCGAAGAAGAGGAGCACCCCCAGGAGCACGGCCAGCCCGCCGAGCATGCCCAGGGCAACGACCCGGTTGCTGACAAAGTTGCGCCGGTGAGCCTCGGGCCAGGCGCGGTTGATGTTGGCAGCCAGACCGTTGAAGACACCGCTGGCCGACCAGAGCAGGGAGATGATGCCCACCGCACCAAAGGCGCCGCGCAGTAAAAGCATGCGCTCGATGTTCTGGCTGATGATCTCTTCCGCCCCGGGGATGGAAGTGGTGACCCAGAACATCAACTGTTCCTGGACCTGGGTCTTTTGCAGGAAGTAACTTCCAAAGACCACCAGCAGCAGGAGCAGGGGGAAGAGGGAAAAGAGGGTGAAATAGGCGATGCTGGCCGCGCCATCGTGGGCACGGCTGTGGATGAATGACCAGTAGGATTCCTTGAGGATCTCAATGCCCTCCCGCAGGGCGGCGACGACCCGCTCGAAAACCTTCGTCCAGCCATTTGGTGGGGCTGCAGGCTTGTCCATGGTCTTATATTATAATTCATTCATTCACCCTGCCCCGGAGCGCGATGCAGCCAAAACCTGCCCAACCCATGCAAACCATGCCAGCCAGGCAACCCCGCCAGGCGCTGAACATTGTATTGCTGGCATTGATGACGGTTTTTCTGCTGCTGGTCATCCGGCGGGCCTGGATGTGCGATGATGCCTACATCACCTTTCGCACGGTGGACAACCTGCTGCACGGCCACCACCTGACCTGGAACACGACCGAGCGGGTGCAGGCCTACACCCACCCCCTGTGGATGCTGCTGGTGAGCCTGGCTGCGGGCATCAGCGGCGAGATGTACCTGACCGTGCTGGCCTGTTCCATCGCCCTTTCGCTGGGGGCGGTGGCGATCCTGGCTTTCGGCATCTCCAGGTCGCCGATGCTGGCGGCGCTGGGGGTGTTCGGGCTGGTTTTTTCGCGGGCTTTTGTGGATTTTTCCACCTCCGGGCTGGAAAACCCGCTCAGCCATTTCCTCTTCGGGCTCTTCGGCTGGTTTTTCCTCGGGCAGGCCGGCGGGAGGCGCCGGTTGTTCGCACTGTCGTTCCTGGCGTCGCTGGTGCTGGTGACCCGCATGGACCTGGTGCTGGTGTTGCTGCCGGCGCTGGTGGTGGCGTACGTGGAACAAGGCGAGTGGAGGAGGGGGGGGATGCAGATGCTCGCCGGCATGGTCCCATTTTTCGCCTGGGAACTTTTCTCCATCTTCTATTACGGTTTCCCGTTCCCGAACACGGCTTACGCCAAACTGAACACCGGCATCCCCGGCGCCGAGATGGCGCGCCAGGGGTTGTTCTACCTGCTGAATGCCGCCCGGTTCGACATGGTGACCGTGGTGCTGCTGGCCTGCGGACTGGCTGCGGCCTTCCTCGGCGGCAACCGCAGGCAGGTTTCGCTTGGGCTGGGGGTTGTGCTTTACCTGGTTTACCTGGTGGGCATCGGCGGGGATTTTATGAGCGGGCGGTTTTTGAGCGTGCCATTGTTCATGGGGGTCATCCTGCTGGTGCAGCCCGGGGCGGAAGACCTGCCGGCGGCGGGCTGGGTGGCGCTTTTTGGGTTGCTGGCGCTGCTGGGGATGAACGTGGTGAACCCCACGCTGCGGATCAACGACCTGGGGCCGATCGACTCGGGGCCCATCCACCAGTGGGACCACGGCATCCTGGATGAGCGCATGCTGTACTACGGCGGCACCGGCCTGCTGAACACACCGCGGGATGCGCCCATGCCGACCTTTTACTGGGCACAAAACGGGGAGGAGGTGCGCACCCGCCAACTGCCCCTGGCCGACAACTATGCGATTGGGTTTTTCGGCTACGCGGCCGGCCCACAGGTGTACATTTTGGACAAATTGGCGCTGGCGGACCCCCTGCTGGCCAGGCTGCCGGCGCGGCGGGTGGTGAACTGGCGGGTGGGGCATTATGAACGGGAAATGCCGGCGGGCTACCTGCAGACCCTGCTCTCGGGCAGGAACTTCATTGAGGACCCGGGGCTGGCCCTGTTCTATGATAAACTTTCGATCATTGTCAAGGGACCGCTCATGAGCCCGCAGCGCCTGGCAGAGATCTGGAGAATGAACACCGGCCAGTATGACCACCTGGTGAACCGGGAAGCCTACCGCTACCCGGGACAGGTTCAGGTGAGCCAGGAGGAGGCCGGCAGCGTGCTGGCGGAGGGCACACCCTGCCGGCAGGGGGTTGTGCCGTCCATGACCGGCAGCGGCGCAGTTGTGAGCCTTTCCGGGGGCCTGCGGGGGGAGTGGATGCAGATTGGCCTGCAGCATGATGACCGATTCCAGGCCGTATTCCTCAGGGGCACGCAGGAGGTGGCCACGTTGACCATCCCCACAGCCCGCCTGCCCGAGCCCGGGGGCATCAGCCGGCGCATCCTGCCCGTGCCGGAACGGGCGGTTAACGCCGGGGTGGACCGGGTGATGATCCTTCCCCTCAGCGGGGAAGAACCCTACTGCCTGGGATACCTGCAATTCCCCGGGGTGGAATGATGGGAGAATTCCTGGCCGGCTTCCCCTTGATGGCCATCATCCGGTTGATGGCCGGTTTCATGTTCTGTTTTACCGGCTACGGGCTGTTGAGGACGGCGCCGAAGTTCATCGGTTTTGTCGGCGGGGGCATTTTGGCGGTGGAGATCGGCAGCCGCTTTTTAAGCCTGCCGGACGGCTGGGAGACGCTGGCGCCCATTGGGATGTTCCTCCTGGGGGGGCTGATCGGGCTGCTGCTGGCTTCACTGCTTTACATGGTGATGGCCATTTTGGGCGGGGTGGTGCTGGGAGGGGGGCTGGGCTATGCCGCCGGCTTTCTTTTGACCCGCCATGGGGACACGCGTCAACTGGCGGAGGCACTTTTCCAGCGCCAGCCATTGAGTGACCTGCAAATGGTGTTGATGCTGGTGGGCGGGCTGGCCGTTGGGCTGCTGGCGATCCGATTCGACGAACTGATCCTGATGGCCACCACGGCGCTGCTGGGCGCCCTGTTCCTGATGGCTGCCACGGTGCAACTGGCAGCCCCCACCACGGCAATCCTGAGAAACGATGTGTTCGTTTTCTTCGCCTGGGCGGTCCTGGGCCTGTTCGGGCTGTACTGGCAGAACCGCCATCCCCCCGATTGAAGAGGCAATGAAATATGGAAGAACAACCCCCAACTGCAGCAACTGTTAAACCGGGGTGGCGCAGGATGTGGCCCTGGCTGGCTGGCATCGGACTGTTGGGCATCCTGGTGGTGGCTACGCTGGCGGTTCTGCTCCTTTCGGGGACGCTGACCGCCCTGCTGGCGGGAACGGAAACTCCCACAGCCACCCGGGCCCCCACCGGCACGGCCACCCGCACACCCACGGAGACGGGCACGGCCACACGCACCGGCACGCCCACACGCACTGCCACCATTACCCACACGCCCACGCCTTCCACCAGCCCGACCATCACCCAAACCTCCACGCAGACGCGCATCCCCACCTGGACGTTCACCCCCTCCTTCACACCCACGTTCACCCCCACCATCACCAACACCCCACCGCCACAGCCAAAGGAGGAGATACCCTGTGTTGCCTATTATGACCGGACGAACGGCAACCTGAAATACGGCTGCCTGCCCAATGAAGGCGGGGAATGGAAGATGGAGATCGTGGACGAGGAGGGCGACACCGGCCTGTACCCGTCGCTGATCATTGAGGCCGATGGAAGCCAGCATATTGCCTATTATGACCATTCGGAGGGCGACCTGCGCTACGCCACCCGTTCCAATGGCAGTTGGGATTTTGAAACGGTGGATTCCGGTGGCGACACCGGCCTGACGCCTTCACTGGTGCTGGATGCGGAAGGCAACCCCTGGATCAGTTACTACGACCGGACGAACTGGCAGGTGAAACTGGCCCACAAGAGCGACGGGGAGTGGCGGATCGAAACCGTGGATGATTCGCTTGTTCCGCCGGTGGAGGAGAAACTGGAGGACAGGTACAACACCTCGATGGTGCTGGATGCGAAAGGCAACCCGTGGATCGCCTACGTGGATTACATGTGGACGCTGCACGTGGCCAGGCGGGAGGGGGGCCGGTGGCACCTGGAGGTGGTGGACAAACCCAATTCCGTGGACTGGCGCTGCTCGATGGCGCTGGACATGAACGGCCTGCCCGGCATCTCCTACTATGACAGCGAGGCACGGGCATTGAAACTGGCCCGCTGGAAGGAGGGCGCCTGGTACATTGAGATGCTGGAGCCCAACAAGGTCGGCAAGTATTCCTCGCTGGTGTTTGATTCCAGGAACTACCCGCAGATCGCCTACTTTGACGAGGAGCTGGACGACCTGCGGTACATCGGCTGGAACGGGTATTCCCTTTTCCCGACCAAGGTGGATTATGAGGGCGGGGTGGGGTTGTTCACCTCGATCGCACTGAACAGCCACGATAAGCCCTACGTGACCTATTACGACTTTTCCAACGGCTGGTTGAAGTTCTCGTACAAGGTCCGCGAATACTGGAGCCTGACGCTGGCAGACCGCTCCGCCGACGTGGGCAGGTACTCGTCCATTCAATTTCATTTTGTTTATTGATCAACAGCCGGTTTCCATGACGGTCGAACTCCCGCTGGAAAGACCTCGCCCGCGGGAGTTTTTAATCGTCCACGGGCGGGCGGAAATGGATCCCCTTTTTCGTATTTCCGCCGGGAATTGTTGCCTGATCCCTGGGAGGCCATGATGGAGGGGAATTGGACCAAAGGGGCGGGCAACCCTTGACAGGCGATTGGTTCAATATATAATATATGCGCATTTACGAATAACCAGATATGGCAATAAGGTTCATCATCGCAAGGGTGTAAGATGTCAAATATCAACCTGAAGGAGGAAGTGGCAAGGCTGCACGCCAACATGTGCCATGGGATCGCGGACACGAACCGCATTCTGCTCATATATGCCCTGGCAGATGGCCCGCAATGTGTGAACGACCTGGCCGGCAGGCTTGAACTGCCACAGCCAACCGTGTCGCGTCACCTGAAGATCATGCGCGAATGCGGCATCGTGCAGGCCAGCCGGGAGGGGCAGTCGGTTCACTACAGCCTGATTGACCTCCGGGTGATCCAGGCGCTGGACCTCCTCCGCTCGGTGATGTCTGACACACTGGAAGGCCGGGCTGCCCTGACCCGCGAAAGCGGGGCGGCCACTGGCGCCAATCTTAACGCATAAAAAGGAACAACGAATGAAAAAACTGGTTGTACTCGGCGGAGGGACCGCCGGCACCATGCTGGTCAACAAGATCGTCCACAAACTGGACAGGCGGGAATGGCAGATCACCGTGGTGGATAAAAGTGAAATCCATGAATACCAGGCGGGGTTTATCTTCGTTCCCTTTGGCATGGAAAAACCGGCCAGCCTGGCCAAGCCCCTGGAAAAGTACATTCCCGGCGGGGTGGAACTGATCCGATCGGACATTGAGGTCATTGAGCCGGAAGCCAGGCGGGTGGTCCTTACCCAGGAGAAGCGTGTGCTGAGTTACGATTACCTGGTAATCGCCACCGGCAGCGAGATCCGCCCGGACCAGACCGAGGGCATGAAGGACGGCGGCTGGAGGCGCAACATCTTCGATTTTTACACCTCGGAAGGCGCGGCAGCCCTGGGAAAACACCTGGAAACCTGGCCCGGAGGCCGGCTGGTGGTGAATGTGGCGGAGATGCCCATCAAGTGCCCGGTGGCACCGCTGGAATTCGTTTTCATGTCGGACTGGTTCTTCCAGAAAAAAGGCATGCGCAACAAGGTGGAGATTGTATTTTCCACCCCGCTGCCGGGTGCCTTTACCAAGCCCAAGGCGACCGCCCTGCTGGATGGCATGATGGAGAAGAAGGGCATCCATGTTGAGGCCGAGTTCAACATCAGCGAGGTGGATGCGGCCAAGAACGTCATCCGCTCGTATGACGACCGCGAGATCCCCTATGACCTGCTGGTGACCATCCCGACCAACATGGGCGCCGAGGTCATCGAGCGCTCGGGTTTGGGCGATGAACTGAATTACGTGCCGACCAACAAGCACACCCTGCAGTCGGACAAGTACCCCAACATCTGGGTGCTGGGCGATGCCAGCAACATCCCCACCTCCAAGGCGGGGGCGGTGATCCACTACCAGATGGACGCCGCCATTGAGAACATTTTGGCCCACATGAAGGGCCGGGAGATGACCGGCTGTTTTGACGGCCATTCCAATTGTTTCATTGAGTCCGGGTTTGGCAAGGGCTTGTTGATCGATTTCAATTACGGCATCGAGCCCCTGCCGGGCGCCTACCCGATCCCGCTGCTGGGGCCGTTCTCACTGATGGGCGAATCGGTGTTCAACCACTGGGGAAAACTGTTCTTCAAGTGGATGTACTGGAACATCATGATGAAGGGCATCCCCCTGCCGCTGCCCAACGAGATGACCCTGATGGGTAAAAAGATGAGCCCGAAGGAATGGGCGCATTATATTGAATTAAATGAACAAAGCAAAGGAGAATGCTATGCCAGACGTGCTCGCTTCAGTAAAGTTTGATGCAGAAGGTTTTATGACGGATGCCAATGCCTGGACCCCCGAGATTGGCCAGGCCATTGCCGACCGTGAGGGACTCAAGTTGACCGACCGCCACTGGGTGGTGATCAACTACGCCCGCGGTGAATTCAAGGCCAGGGGGCAGGCCCCCACGCTGCGCGCCATCACCAAGAACACCGATGTTGGCACCAAGGAATTGTACGAGCTCTTCCCCGGCGGGCCGGCCAAACTGGCCGCAAAGGTATCCGGGCTGGGCAAACCCACCGGGTGCATCTGATGTCATCCGCAAAGATGGGATAAGGAGAAGAAACAATGCCTGAAAAGCAAGCCCCCCGCAAACTTTCCCTGATCGCCTCCAAGGGATCCCTGGACATGGCTTACCCGCCGCTGATCCTGGCCAATGCGGCCCGCATGAGCGGGATTGAGACCCATGTCTTCTTCACCTTCTGGGGACTGGATATCATCACCAAGAAGAAGATGAACGGGCTGCATGTGGCCACGGTGGGCAACCCCTCCATGCACCCCTGGTTCCATATCCCCACCTGGCTGGGTTCCATCCCCGGGATGTCGGCTGCGGCCTCCTGGATGATGCGCAAGGAGATCGACAAACTGGATTTTCCGCCGGTAGGGGAGTTCATTGAGATGCTGGTGGATGCCGGGGCGCACCTGTACGGCTGCAAAATGTCCATGGACATGATGAAGTTGACCAAGGGCGACCTGGTGGACGGAGCCGAAGTGTTGGGCGCCATGGAATTCATCGAGATTTCCGATGGCGGCCAGATCATCTTTATCTAGAGCCTTATTGGAGCAAATACCGGGCTGGCGGGAAACCGCCAGCCTGTTTTGATTCTTCCGGGCTGGCGCAGGGATGGAAAATGGGATGGCGGAGGCCGGTTCCCGGTTTGACATCCGACCCAAGATGTGCTAACATCGGCGTTGAAATTCAAAAGGCCCCAAAGGCGCTTCTATCCAGAGAGGTGGAGGGACCGGCCCTGTGAAGCCTCGGCAACCCGGGTGGCAACACCCGAAGGTGCCAATTCCGTCAGATCGGATGGTTCTGGGAGATAGGAGGGCAGCCAAGCTCCTGCTTGCCCCCTTGCAGAACACCGGAAGGGGTCAAATTTTTTTCTAAAGGAGAACATGGTTATGAGTACAAGTTTCATGAAGGCCGAGAAATACCTCTTCACCTCGGAATCGGTGACCGAGGGCCACCCGGACAAGATGTGCGACCAGATCAGCGATGCCGTTCTGGATGCCTGCCTGGAGCAGGACCCCCTGTCGCGGGTGGCGTGTGAGACAGCCAGCAAGACCGGTTTTGTGGTCATCATGGGGGAGATCACCACCAAGGCGTTCGTCAATTTCGACGAACTGGTGCGCAAGGTGGTGGTCGAGATCGGGTATGACCGGGGCAAGAAGGGCTTTGACGGGGAGACCTGCGGCGTGCTTTCGGCCATATCGGCCCAATCGCCGGATATTGCCATGGGGGTGGACAAGGCGCTGGAGGTGAAGGCTGGCAACATGGCCGATGACACGGTGGAAAAAATCGGCGCCGGCGACCAGGGGATGATGTTCGGTTTTGCCTGCGACGAAACCCCCACCCTGATGCCCATGCCCATTTACCTGGCGCACAAACTTTGCCGGCGCATGAGCGTGGTGCGCAAGAACCAGACCCTGGGCTGGATGCGGCCGGATGGCAAGAGCCAGGTGACGGTGGAATACCACCACGGCAAACCGGTGCGGGTGGACACGGTGGTCATCAGCACGCAGCACTCCCGCGAGGTATCGCAGGATGAGATCCGCGAGGGCGTGGTGGAGGAGGTGATCAAGAAGGTGATTCCGGCCGAGATGATGGACAGCCGGATGAAGATCTACGTGAACCCGACCGGCCAGTTCGTCACCGGGGGCCCGCTGGGGGATGCGGGCCTCACCGGGCGCAAGATCATCGTGGACACCTACGGCGGGATGGGCCGGCATGGCGGCGGGGCTTTCAGCGGCAAGGACCCCACCAAGGTGGACCGGTCGGCCTCCTACGCCGCCCGCTGGGTGGCCAAGAACGTTGTGGCTGCCGGGCTGGCCGCCCGCTGCGAGATCCAGGTGGCCTATGCCATCGGCGTTGCCAGGCCCCTGAGCGTGAACGTGGAAACTTTTGGCACCGGGGCCATCCCGGATGAGAAGATCTCCGCCCTGGTGACGGACCTGTTCGACCTGCGGCCGGGGGCCATCATCCGCGACCTGGACCTGCGCAAGCCGATCTTCCGCCCGGTCGCAGCCTATGGGCATTTCGGCCGCGACGACCTGGACCTGACCTGGGAGCGCACCGACAAGGCCGAAGCCCTGAAACAGGCGGCCGGCCTCAAGTAAAGCGGCAGGTTAACCACACACAAGGAAAACCCCGGGATCACAAACCCGGGGTTTTACTCTTTACAAGAAGAACCCTGCCGGAAGGGGCTGCAGGCTGCTGCCGATGCCCGGCGTTCCGGCGGGGGGAACCCTCAGGCGCCGATCTTGTTGGCGATCCTCTCCAGGGCGCTGGCGATGCGGGCCAGGTAGGCATCGGTGCTGGAGGAGGGGACCGGTGCCGTGGCGCCCGGTGCGGTGCCTGGGCCGGTGCCGGTTCCGCTGCCGGGGCTTGTATTGCCGCCGGGGGGTGTGCCCCCGGGGGCGGTGTACTGGCTGCCGCTGGAGGTTGCGGTGAAGTTGAGCGCCTCGTGCAACTGCTTGCGGCTGCCGTTGTACATCCACAGCGGGACGGCGATCCCCTGGTTGGCGGAATCGGCGATCCCGGGGAGGCGCCACTTGGTCTGCGAGTATTGGAAGAAGGCGACCCGTTCGGCATAGACAAATTCGGGAAGGTAATTATCCGCCGGGACGGGGAAATTGCTCCAGTTGGCGGGCTGCGGGTCGCCTGCGGCGGGCGTGTAGGCGTTCTTCCAGGAGCAGATCTCACCCTGGCCGTAGAGGTAAACCGGCAGGATGTCGCTGCCCTCGTAGGCGTTCACCAGCCTCATGGTGACGTAGAGCCAGACGGGAAGTTTGTAGCGATCCCAGACCTGCGCGAGCATGTGCCGGGCGACGGCCTTGACCCAGTTGTCGGTGGCCTGGGTGCGCCCGTCCACGTTCATGTACTTGGTGCAATCCAGGATGAGGCCGTGGACGACGCGCCGCACGGTGCCGGAAACCAACTGGCGTTCGATGATCTTCATCTGCGGGTCGTCGATCCCCTGGGGCCAGCGGGCCAGGTTGATCCCCATGTCATAATACAGTTCGGGGTCGAGGCGGTACAAGCCCAGCATGGGTATGCCGGCATCGTACGCCTGCTGGATGTGATCGGTAAAACGGGCTTCCATCTGGGAGCCGGTGCCCATGTAGCCGATGATAAAATCGGCCTTGCCGCGAAACTGGTTCACGTCCACCCTGGCGTGGCGGGCGTCCAGTCCCAATCCGTGAGGTTTATCGTTCCATACGCCCATTGTCTTCACTCCTTCGAGACCTTGTATTCATTTTGTACATGGTTGCAACTTCCGTTCCAGATGGACCGCTTTTCCCGGTTGGACGGGCCGGGAAATCCCCGGGGGCTGGCCGGCACGTACGCCCGGCAGCCTTGCGGGCGAACCCTGCAAAGAACTAACAAACCTGCAAAGCGTCTTGACATGCCTTCACCGCTGTGCTACAGTTTGAATGCCCAACCCGGTTTGGGCATTTCAGCACGCTGCGACAAGGAGAAAAGGAATGACCCGGTCCAGGACCCAATTGATGGTTGACCGCCTGCGCGAATTGCAGGCCTCCTCCCCGGATATAGAGGCTTCCGCGCTGGTGAGTGTGGATGGGCTGACGATCGCCTCGGCCCTGCCCCAGGGCGCCGAGGAGGATCGCGTTTCGGCCATGTCGGCGGCCATGCTTTCCCTTGGTGAGCGCATTGCCAAGGAACTGGGGCGAAGTTCGCTGGAGCAGGTGTACATCAGGGGTTTGAAGGGCTACGTGATCCTCATGGCCGTGGGCGAGGAAGCCGTGTTGACCGTGCTGGCCCGGGAACAGGCCAAACTGGGCCTGCTGCTGCTGGACATGCGCAGGGCGAGCGACGACCTGAACAAGTTGATCGGCTGAGAGGAGCACGATATTCATTGAAAACCACCGTGGTCATCCCAACCTACAATGAGGCGGAGAACCTCCCCAAGCTGGCGGAGGCGCTCTTTAACCTGCCACTGGCGGAGTTGACGCTCCTGGTCGTGGACGATAACAGCCCGGACGGGACGGGGCAACTGGCGGAAGACCTGGGGAAGCAGTACCCCGGCCGGGTGGAGGTGATGCACCGGGCAGGGAAGCAGGGCCTGGGAACGGCCTACATCCAGGGGTTTGGACAGGCCATCAGCCGGGGGGCCGGCATCATCGGGCAGATGGACGCCGATTTTTCCCACCCGATCGACAAGGTGCCCCTGCTGGTGGAGGCGCTGGCGGGGTGCGACATGGCCCTGGGGTCGCGCTATGTGCCGGGCGGCGCCCTGGACGAGAACTGGCCCTTCTGGCGCAAGGCGCTTTCAGGCTGGGGGAATTTCTACGCCCGCACCATCCTCGGCCTGCCCTTGCGGGATGTTACGGGCGGATACCGGTTCTGGAAGAAGGAGACCCTGAGCGCCATGCCGCTGGAGCGGGTGCGCTCGAACGGGTACGTCTTCCAGGTGGAGATGGCCTACATTGCCAGCCGGCTGGGCTTCCATTTTCGCGAGATCCCCATCTATTTTGCCGACCGGCGCTGGGGGCAGTCCAAGATGTCCTTTCGCATCCAGGTGGAGGCAGCGCTGCGCGTGTGGCAGTTGCCGGGGATGTACCGCGACCTTAAGCGGCTGCCCCGCTGAAAAACACGGAAGAAACTGAAAGCGTTCAAAGACCTGCCGGAACAAAGGAACCGGCAGGTCTTTTTATAATCAGGGAACAAGGGGAATGCGGTCCGGTAAACCGGCGGGCTGGTTGTTCCAGCGGCGGGGCGCCCGGGGTTGGGCAACGGGGGAAGGGGTTGCGGGTGTGCCGGCAGAGGCCACCGGTCACCGGCCGTTGATGGCGGGGGCTTTCTTCCCGACCACGGCGCCGTAGGTGGCGAACATTTTTTCTCCGTCCACGCCCAGGGCCGCGTTCAGCAGGTCATCCTCAAAGGCGCCGATGGCGCACACCCCGCAGTCGATGGCTTCGGCAGCCAGGTACATGCTCTGGCAGATGTGCCCGCAATCGAGCAACAGGTAGCGGTAGCCGCGGTCCGAGTAGCGCCAGGCAAGGCGTTCCGGAACGGCCACCCAAAAGAAAGCCACGCCGCAATTTTTAACCGTTTCCTGGTGATCGCAGGCCAGGACGAGTTTTTCATCCAGGCCGGGCTCAAGGTCCACGGGCAACAGGGCGTGTTCAAGGGCGGCGTAGCGGTAAAGGCCGGGGACCAGGTTTTCCACCCGGTTGGCCAGCAGGTAGGTTTCGAAGCCGTGCCTGCCGCCGGCACTGGGGACGGAGCGCAGGGTTATAGGCCGGCTGGTCACCTTCCGCACGCCCTGGGTGTACCAGAGCAGCCAGGTGAGTTCCGGCAGGGAGAGCGGCTTGTCGGCATAGTCGCGGCGGGACTTGCGCTGGTCCATGGCGGCGCGCAGGCTGATCTCGGGGATGGAGAGGGTCTCCGGTTTGGGCAGGTCAAAGAGGAGGGCATCCGGCGGATAGCCGACCTGCAGAGGGGGCTGCGGCACACCCTGCTTTTCCGGCGAGGGGGGCAGGTTCTTAATAGCGGTTTGACGCATGAAGGTATTAATGATTGGTTCTTTCATGGCTACTCCTGGTTTGGGTTATTCCGATGAGTTCTGGCGGATTGTTCATGGTACCTGGCCGCCATCCAACAGTCCCCTGATCCGGATCGGGTACCGGCTTTGTTCCAACCCTTATTATGCCACAACTCTGGCGGGAAACGCCGGCTGGCTGGCAACTGAACCCAACGAAAGCCGGGTGAGTGGAACCGTGGGGCCGGAGATCAGGATGGGCGGCTGGGCCGCAGGAAGGCGCGCAGGGCCCGCCAGGCGGAGCGCAATTCGGACACCCGCAGGGCAGCCAGCACCAGCAGGCAGGAGACCCCGCCGAGGAGGGCGCCTGCCAGGGCCTGGATGGCAGCCGGGCGGCCGGGAACCAGCGCCAGCCAGGTTGTGAGGACAGCCGCCATGGCCAGGGTGGCCAGGCCGGAGGCTGCCACGCTGCGCAGGATGTGCCTTCCCTCCAGGCCGCCCAACCGCCGTCGCATGAGCACCAGCAGGCCGATCATCTCCAGGAAGGTGGCCAGCGAGTTGGCAAACGCCAGCCCGCCGTGCGGCATCCAGCCCACCTGGCGGAAGCCCCAACTGAAGAAAAGGCTGAAGGCCAGGTTGAGGCTCATGGCCGCAATGCCCACCATGACGGGGGTGCGTGTGTCCTGCAGGGCATAAAAGGCACGGCTGACCACCTCGACCACGCAATGGCCGACCAGCCCGGCGGCATACCAGAGCAGCGCCCAGGCCACCAGTTGGGTTGAATGGGCGGTGAACGCCTGGCGCTGGTAGATGAGGGCGACAAGGGGGTGGCGCAGGAGGATCAGTCCCAGCGAGGCCGGGATGGCCAGAAGAAGCACGCCGCGCAGGGTTGCTGCCAGCGAGGAACGCATTTCATCCAGGCGGCCCCGGGCGGCCTGGGCGGAGAAGGTGGGCAGGGCGGCCGTGGCCACCGATTGGGCAATGGCGGCCTGCGGCATGATCATGAGCGGAAAAGCCAGGCTGATGCCGGTGAGGCTGCCCTCCGGCTGAAGCGAAGCCAGGAAGGTGTTTAAAAGGAAGTTCAGTTGGACCACCGCCACACCCAGCAGGCGGGGGCCCATCAGCCGGGCAACGGTACGGACGGCGGCATCCTTCAGGCCGAGACGCCGCTCGTATTTTCGGCCGGGCAGACGCAGCAGGATGGGGAGTTGCACCAGCAGGTGGAGGGCCGAGCCGAGCACAACCCCCCAGGCCAGGCCACGAACCCCCAGGCGGGGGGCCAGCACTGCAGCCCCCAGGATGATGCCGGCCTGGTACATGGCCGGGGCGAGCGCCGGGAGGAGGAAATGCTGGTGGGCGTTGAGGATGCCCATGAGCAGGCCGCTGATGCCAAAGATGACCGCCGAGGGAAGTTGGATGCGGAGCAGGGCGGCGGTAAGGGCCTCCTTTTCCGGGCCGGCACTGGAGAAGCCGGGGGCGAGGATATAACGGACCACCTGCGGGGCGAAGATGGCCGAGAGGATGCTGACGCTGATGAGGATAAGGGAGACCAGGTTGCAAATGGCCGAGGCCAGCCGCCAGGCTTCAGGACGCTGATCGCGGGCCAGCAGGCCGGTGAAGGTGGGCACGAAGGCGGAAGCCAGCGCCCCCCCCGCAACCAGGTTGAAGAGGATCTCGGCGAAACGGTTGGCGGCGAAGAAGGCCTCGCTCTCGGCGCCGGTGCCGAAGGCGGCCCCCACGGTGCTTTTGGCGGCCAGGCCAACCAATTGGCTGATGACCAGGGCGGCCATCACGGTCACTGCGGAGCGGGCGATCTGCCGGTTGGCGGAGCGCCCCCCGGTTTCAACGGACATGGAGGGGATTATATCATCGGGCTTTCACCGGCGGCTTCCAGCCGGCGGTGCCAGGTGCCGCTGCGGTCGACCTCGGCAAAACCGGCCTTCTGGAAGAGGTGCCTGCGGATGGGGCAGGCGGCGGTGACCCGGGTGTGGGCTTCAACCGCCCCGAGATGGTCCAGCAGCCTGAGCATGGACAACAGCAAGGCGCCGGCCAGGCCCTGGCCGGAGAAGGCGGAACGCACACCGATCCATTGGATATGGCCGTGGCGGCAGGCGGGATCGTACCTGCCCAGGCAGAAACCTGCCGGCTCTCCGGATGCGGTGAACACCACCAGGTCCAGGTCGGGGCGGTATTCCGGCAGGCTGGTGACCCGGCGGTATTGCTCCAGGGAAAGCCCGGGGTGGAGAACCTCGTTGTGCAGGGCAACCCGTGCGGGCTGGTCATCGGCGCCGGCGGGGGTGCGGATGAAGCACCCTTCCGGCAATTGCGGCTGAGGGAAGCCCTGCTCCAGGCGCAGCGACATGAGCAGGTACTGCTCTCCATCCGGATGGTACTCCAGCCGTTCCAGGAGGCGAATGCGGCTGACATCCCCGCTGTGGCACCAGATGGTCATTTCGCGGCTGCCTTCCTGTTTTCTGCGCGCCTGCTCGGCCCAGGCGATCATCCCGGCTTCGACCGCCCGGTGAAGCGGGTGGCTTTGCAGGTGGAAGCCGCCTTCCCAGCCCCAGGCAAAGCCGATCAGTTCGCCCCCGGGCTGGAACCAGCGGCGCAGGCCGGGGATTTTCCGCCTGACCCGGGTGACGGCAGCCAGCCAGTCGATGTCTCCGGGGGTGAAATAGGCCGGAAGACCGGTGACCCGGACCCAGTCCCGCACCAACTGGCGCATCGGTTCCAGTTGGGCCAGGGAGGTGGAGCCGAAATGTTCGTAGTTCATATTCATCATTATACAACCCCCGGAGGCTGGCGGATGCCGGGGGCAACCTGCCAGGGGGACAGGGCAGCAGCGCGGCACGCCATGGCCCCCGGCGGATGCGGGCCGGCTTAACCCCGGGCCATTTGTGCCCCCTGGCGGGAATTGCATAAATGCCCCGGGCAGACTATACTTGGGGCACAGGTTCACCATGTTCCCGATCCGAGACACCATTCGCTCGCGCAGTTTCCCGATCGTCAATTTGCTGATCATCGCCGCAAACGCGCTGGTCTTCTTCTTTGAATTGTCGCTGCCGCAACCGGTCCTGGAACAGTTGATCGGCCGCTTTGGCCTGGTGTCCACCCGGCTGAACCTGGCCAACCCGCTGACCTTACTTCCCCTGTTCACCCACATGTTCCTGCATGCCGGCTGGGTGCACTTCATCGGCAACATGTGGACGCTGGTGATCTTTGGTGACAACGTGGAGGACCGCATTGGCTCCATGCGCTACCTGGTCTTTTACCTGCTGGGCGGGTTGGCGGCCGGCATCCTGCAGGCGGTTCTCTCGCCGGGGAGCACGGTTCCGGCCATCGGTGCCAGCGGGGCCATTGCCGCCGTGCTGGGGGCCTATTTTGTGTACTTCCCGCGGGCCCGGGTGATCACCTTCATCCCGATCTTCATCCTGCCCTGGTTCATGGAGATCCCCGCCCTGGTGTACCTGGGCTTCTGGTTCCTCACCCAGTTCTTCTCCGGGGCTCTTTCCCTTCTCCCGTCCGGTGTTGCGGCGGGGGGCGGTGTTGCCTGGTGGGCACACGTGGGAGGGTTCCTTTTCGGCCTGCTGATGGCTGCACCCTTCCGGATCGGGCGGCGCAGCGGACGGACCTATACCGATGATTATTACCCCTTTTAAGGGCTGGAGGCACAATGGAGTTCATTAACCTGCTGTGGATCTTCCTGTTGCTGGCTTCGCTGGTGCCGTTGGTGCGCCAGAAGATGCTGGAGGCGGCCCGTTACCGGATGATGCGCAGCCTGGAGGAGAAGCGCGGCTCGCGGGTGATCGCCCTGATCCACAGGCAGGAGAGCATGCGCTTTTTGGGCTTCCCGATGGCGAGTTATATTGACATCCAGGATTCGGAACAGGTGCTGCGGGCGATCAAGTTGACCGACCCACAACTGCCCATTGACCTGATCCTGCACACGCCGGGCGGACTGGTGCTGGCGGCGGAACAGATCGCCAATGCGCTGGCCAGGCACCCGGCCCGGGTGACCGTGTTCGTGCCGCATTACGCCATGTCGGGGGGCACCCTGCTGGCGCTGGCGGCCAACGAGATCGTGATGGATGAGAACGCCGTGCTTGGGCCGGTGGACCCCCAGGTGGGGCAGTTCCCGGCTGTTTCCATCCTTTCCGCCCTCAAGGAGAAAGGCGCCAACAAGGCGGATGACGAGACCTTGATCATGGCTGATATTGCCCGCAAGGCCATCCGGCAGGTCAAGGATACCATCAAGCGCATCACCTGCTGTGACTACGCCGAAAAGGTTTCCAGCAGGCTGGCGGAGGAACTGGCTTCCGGCCGCTGGACGCATGATTACCCCATCAACATTGAAGAAGCTCGCTCCCTGGGCCTGAACATCAGCACCGGCATGCCCACCGAGATCTACCAGTTGATGAACCTGTACCCGCAGGCCGGAACCCGGCGGCCTTCCGTGGAGTATGTTCCCACGCCCTATGCCGCTAAACCGAGAGAGGCAGAGCGCGCCCCCAAGCGGTGAACGCTGCCGTTAAATGAGGCCGCCTGACAGGGAAGCCCTTACAAGGAGGGATGATGGAAGAGATGTTGAATCGCCTGGACATCAACCGGGCTGAATTGGAAGAACTTAAAGAACTGCCCGGCCTAAAGCCGGAACTGGCTGCCAGGATCGTGGAAGGGCGGCCGTATGCGCGGGTGGAAGACCTGCGCAAGGTGAACGGGATCGGCAGGGTGACGCTGGAGAAACTGCGCCCCCTGGTGATGGTTGCACCGCCGGTTGAAGCGGATGTGGAACAGCCCGGGGAACCCGCGGCTGCGCCCCCGGTGGAGGAGGACATGGCGGAAGCCCCGGTTGAACCGGCGGGTGAAGCCGGGGGAACCGCGGAGGCGGAACAGGGTGCGGGAAGGCCCCCGGAACCGCCCGGGGCCCAGGCGGCGGCAACTCCGGCAGAGGAAGCGCAACCGGTGGAAACCGGGGCTGCGGACACCCGGGAGCCGGAACCGGCCGGGGTGACAAAATGGCTGAAACTGCCGGCGGCCGGCGGGAAGCCCCTGGAGCCGAGGGAGGCCGCCCTGTACGGTCTTGTGGGAGCCCTGGTCCTCCTAGTGCTGGGAACCCTTCTGACCCTGGGCATCCTGGGGGCCATCAACCGGGGGCTCGTGTATGCCCGCCCCTCGCAACTGGCCGGGGTGCAGCAGCAGGTGGACGAACTGGAATCGGCGGCCGGCGACCTGCGCAGCGAACTTGCCGGCCTGCGGGCGAGACTGGACAGCCTGGAGACGATCAGCGGCCGGGTGGGCGTTTTGGAGGAGCAGACCGGCTCCCTGCGCAATGACCTGCAGGCCGCCTCGCAGAAGATCGCCGGCTTCGAGAACCGCATTGACGAACTGAACAACCGGGCCTCCGCCCTGGAAAACCGGGTGGGTCTTTTTGAGCGCTTCCTTTCCGGGCTGAGAGACCTGATGAACCAGACCTTGCCGCAACCGGCGGAGTAAGGGGAGGCAGGCATGAGCGAACCTTCATCGACAACAACGGGCGGCGGCTTTGGCAGGGCCCTGGCATCCATTGGCCGGTTTCTTTTCCGGCTGGTGCTGGTCCTGTTGATCGGCGCGCTGCTTGGGGGGCTGATCTTTTTCGGCATCACCTCGCTGTACACCCGGTTTATCCTGCCCCAGCAGGCATTAAGTGAACGGGTGAACAACCTGGAAACCCGCCAGGCTTCCAGCCGTTCGGGGCTGGAGACCAGGGTGGCCGAGATCTCGGGCAGGGTGGCGTACCTGGAAGGCAGTTACCCGGAAAAACTGGAAAACCTTTCGTCGCTGGAGGGGCAGGCGCAAAGGCTGCAGGCTGCCTCCGATGCCAGGCAGAAGCAAATGGCAACGCTGCAGGCAGACCTGGAATCCCTCAAGGCCAGCACCTGGCATAATGCCACCCAGGTGGCCGGGATGGAAGCCGAGCGGCTTGGCAGCGATGCGCCACTGGCAGCCCTGCAAAGGGACCTGCAGGTGCTGAAAGCCCTGGAACTGCTGAACCGGGCCCGCCTGTACATGGTGGAAAGCAACTTTGGACTGGCGGTGGATGACGTACGGGCCGCCAGGGATGTGATTGCCCGCCTGCAACAGGATGCGCCGGAGCTCCAGCAAAAAACACTGCTCGACTGGACGCAGCGCCTGGAGAGAACGATCCAGGACCTGCCCGGCTCGCCGGTGACGGCAGCCAACAACCTGGAGCAGACCTGGGCGCTGATGGCTGCCGGCCTGCCGGCGCAGCCCGGCAGCACGGCCCTGGAAGGGCAGAAGGCCACCCCAACCCCATCCGCAACCCCGTTTGCGGGCACAACCACCCCGCAACCATAACCAGGAGGAGAACCGATGAGCAAGGAAGAAGAAAGCAACCACCAGGAACAACCTGATGATCGCCTGCCGGCGGATGTGCAGGGAGGCACGCCGGCGGTTGAACCGGAAACCGTGGCGGAGGCGGGCCCGCCAGCCCCTTCGTTCTCCCGGCGGGTGTTGAAATTCCTGTTCGACAGGGAGGGCCGGGTGGGGCGCGTTCTGCGCCCGGTGCTGCGAACCACCGCCCTGATCGTGGGGATGTTCGCCCTGGGGATGCTGGCCACCTACATCCTGTATTACCGGCCGCAGGCCCAAACCCTGGAGGAGACCCGTAGCCGGCTGGCAACGGTGCAGGCCGGGCTGGATACCGCCCAATCCGACCTGCAGCAAACCCGCCGGGACCTGGACAAGGCAACCGCTGACCTGGCGGCGATGACCACGCGCAGCCAGGTGCTGGAGGTGCTTTCGAGGGTCAACACCATCCGTTATGCGCTGGCTGCCGGCGACAAGGCGGCCGCCACCACGGCGCTGGAGGCGGCCAACACGGCTTTAAGCCCCCTGCTGCCGGCGATAAAGGCGGGCAATGTGGAAGTGGCCACCGCCATCCAGGACCGCCTGGGGCTGGTGGCCAGGGAGATGAGCCGTGACCCGAAGACCGCCCAGGCGGACCTGGGCCTGCTGGTGGAGACGCTGCAGAACCTGGCGGACGCCCATTAACGGCGAACCTTTTGCAAAAGAAAAACCTGCTGCAGGCATGGGATCCTGCAGCAGGTTTGATTCCTTGCTGCAACCGGCAGCCTCAGGGCGCCGGGTTCTCCCAGTAACTCATCATATCCACCCGCATGGTGAGACCGGGTGTGAAGTCCTGGTTGATGAAGACTCCGGCGTAGCCTTTTGGAAAGGTGCTGTCCTGGATCTCCTGCAGGAGGACACCATTGGCGTACAGGCGCAGGTTGTTGCCAACGGCCATGAGGCCGATGCGGTTGAACTGCAGGCCGCCGGGCTGGATGGCCGGGTGGCTGGTGTTGGAGACCAGGCTGGTCATTTTCCCTTTGGGGGCCACCAGGCCGTCCCAGATCTTCAGGTAGTACTGGCCGTCGCAGGTGAGGCCGTACAGGTAGCCGCGGTTGGCCTCGTAGAGGACGGGGACACGGACCATCATCCCGTAACTGTCGGTTTTGGAGCAGGATTCAAGGCGGGCGACCATTTCCAGGTAAAAGTCGGTCATCTCGCGGGCGGCGGAAAGTTGCCAGGCGGCATCGGTGCCCAGCGATTTGATCCACATGGCGCCGTCCTTGAACTCGATGGTGCTGAAGGTGCTGTTGGTGGTTGGCCAGACCCAGTTGGCCGAGTTTTCCATCGGGTCAACGCTGGTGGCCGGCCCAAGGCGGGTGAGCGGATCGTCCGGGGCGTAGGTGCTGGTGGGCAGCGGCGGGCTTTCCGGGGTGGCGCCGGCGGCGGGCGTGTCGCCTGGCAGGATGACGGGGGTTTCGCTGGGGAGGGGGGTGTTGCTGGGCTCGGCCGTGGGTGTGGCGGAGGGTTCTGCGGTGGCGGTGGGAAGCGCGGTCGGGGGGGCGGCTGGCGGCTCGGTGGCTGTATTGGTGGGGAACTGGGTTAACGCCTGGGCGACCATGGTTGCCATTTCGGCATCCGAAAGCTGATTTGCGGGGGTGCACCCCGCCGCAAGGAGGATGCAGGCCAGGAGGATAAGGGCTGGTTTCTTCATTATTGTGCTCCTTCAGTCAGAAATCCCATTTGCAGGGATGACCCCTGCCATGCAATAGCCGTGCCAGAAGGGCGGGCTCGGCCGGGAGGCGCCTCAGGCCTTATAGCCGATCTTGCGCAAAAGATCCTTGCGCCAGGCGATATCCTTTTCCGTTTCCAGGCCCTGCGGTTTATGCCCTTCAATGATGCCCAGGATGCCGCGGCCTTCCCCGTCATCGGCAACCACAACCCGGGTCGGGTTGGCGGTGGCACAAAAAATGGAGCAGACCTCGGGGATATTCTTCAAAGTGTTCAGGATGTTGATGGGGTAGTATCCCTCGCCCAGGAACAGGATGAAACAATGCCCGGCGCCGATCTTCAGGGCGTTCTTCTGCGCCAGTTCCACCAGTGCGTCATCGGTGCCGCTCCAGCGGACAAGGCACATTCCGGAGGCTTCGCAGAAGGCCAGCCCGAAGCGGATCCCCGGCACGGTGCACACCAGGGCTTCATGGATGTCCTCAACGGTTTTAATAAAATGGGATTGTCCGAGGATGAAGTTCATTTCCTCGGGTTTATCGATCGAAACGGTCACAAGTTCCATGGAAGCAACTCCTTGAAGAAAAGATACAAATATTGTACCTGATAACCCGTTTTGAGGCTGGATTTCAAAAACCCGTTGGCATGCATGTTGCATCCCACTCATAAGGCCAGGGTTGCAATTGGGCGCGGGCAAATTGTTATTGAAATGTAAACTGGAGCGAATTTGCCGGATGCTATAATGATTGCGCACATCTGATCGAAAGAACATAGAGCGGTGGTCCCTGCCAGGGAGATGCGAAGGGCAATCTCCCTGTTGATGACGAATGGACTATTCAACCATGTTACGACCTGATGCACCAAGGGATCGGTATATCCACACTGCAAGGGATGGCAGGCAGCCACCCGGGTGGTGGGTTTCCCTGTTCCTCCTGCTGCCCGGGGAGGCGGCTGCCCTGCCTGCGCCGCTGGACTGCTGGTATTTTTGGGCCCTGCTGCTGGCAGCGCTGCTTTTTGCCGCCGCCTGGCTGTGGGTGCTCTCGCGGAAGGCGGTGAAGACCGCCCGGGCTGCCCAGGCAAGCGAGGAAAAGTACCGCCAGATCGTGGAACAAACAGGGGAATGCATCCTCGTTCACCGCCAGGGACACATCCTGTTCGCCAACAGCAATTTTGGACGGTTTGCCGGCGTGCCCGTGGAAGAGGCCCAGGGACAGCCGCTGAGCGCCTACCTTTTCCCCGAGGATGTGCCGGAATGGTCGCCGGCGGCTGCCAACAACCCGGCAAGGAACCTTGAACCGGAGCGGAAGCAGATCCGCACGGTGAATGGGAATACCCATTGGATCGAACTGCAGACGGGCAGGATGGATTGGAAGGGGGAACTGGCCACTGTAACCACCTTTCGGGATATTTCCGCCTCGTACAGGGCGCACGAATTGAGCATTCGACAGTTCCAGCAGATCGCGGCGCTGCGGGCGATCGACCAGTCGATCGTTGACAACCTGCCGTTGGAAAAAGCCCTGCACGTGGTGATGGAACAGGTGCGCAACCGCGTGGGGGTGGATGCCTGCCGCATCCTCCTGCCGGATGCCGAGGGCGACCTGCTGGTCTGCACGGCATACCTGGGTTTCAAATCGACGGATCATTGCCTGATGCCAGCCAGGCATGGGGATGGCAGTGCCACCAGCCGGGCGGCCGAAAGCCGGGAGATCCTCTGCATTGCGGACAACCTGGACGCAAGCCAGATTGGGTTCCTGCCCCGGTTCATCCAGGAGGAAAAATTTGTGGCCTACGGTTGTGTGCCACTGGTTTCCAAGGATGAACTGAAGGGCATCCTGGAGTTCTTCAACCGCTCGCCCATCCAAGTGGATGCGGAGTGGTTTAATTTCCTCACCGCCCTGGCCGTGCAATGCGCCATCGTCATCGACGTTGCCACCCTGTTCAAGAACCTGCAGGCGAGCAACTGGCGCTTGAAGGTTGCCTATGATGCCACGATCGAGGGGTGGGCAAAGGCGCTGGAACTGCGCGACGGCGAGACGGTGGGCCATTCGGAGCGGGTAACCCGCCTGACCGTCCGGCTTGCCAGGCTGGCCGGCATTGAAGGCGAATCGCTCCTGGACATCTACCGCGGGGCGTTGTTGCATGATATCGGCAAGATGGCCATCCCCGACAGCATCC
This sequence comes from uncultured Anaerolineaceae bacterium, assembly GCA_964420835.1. Classification (GTDB taxonomy): domain Bacteria; phylum Chloroflexota; class Anaerolineae; order Anaerolineales; family Anaerolineaceae; genus CAYQUO01. The sequence goes on along the minus strand of CAYQUO010000026.1, from coordinate 1,612 downwards.
TGCTGAACAAGGAATCCCTGACCGAGGAGGAATGGCGGATCATGCGGAAGCACCCGGAATACTCCTTGAAATTCCTTTCGGATGTGGATTTCCTTAAGACGGCGATTGATATCCCCTACTGCCACCATGAGTGGTGGGATGGCAGCGGCTACCCGCGGCACCTGAAGGGGGAGGAGATCCCCATTGCCGCCCGCATCTTCTCAATCGTGGATGTGTACGACGCCCTGACCAGTGACCGGCCCTACCGGAGCGCCCTGTCGCGCGAGGTGGCCGAGCAGTACATCCGGGAGCATGCCGGCATTCAATTTGACCCGGACCTGGTGGACCTGTTCTTCAAGTTGGACCTGGAACAAAAAGAGGTCGCCGTCAGCGACGACCGGCTTTCCCCCTGGCAAACAATTTAATCACGGAAGTCCCTTTATTCGTCACGAAGGCGGTACCCCACCCCCGGCTCGGTCTGGATGTATTGGGAGCGGGAAGGGTCGGGTTCCAGTTTGTGCCTGAGATTGCTGATGTTGACCCGCAGCATGTGTGTTTCGCTGGCATAAGCGGCACCCCAGACCTTTCGAATGATCTGCTGGTGGGTTAACACCCGGCCTGCGTTTTGAACCAGGTAGCGGAGGATGTCATATTCCGTGGGGGTCAGGCTGACCTCCTTGTCCGCCACCCAAACCTGGCGGCGCGCCAGGTCCACCTTCAGCCCGCCCACGCGGAACACCTGGTCGGTGGCTGTGCCGGGTTGCTGGCGGCGCAGAACAACCCGCATGCGGGCCATCAGTTCCCCCATGCCAAAGGGCTTGGTCAGGTAGTCATCAGCCCCGGCATCGAGGGCCTCGATCTTGTCCTTTTCCTGGTCGCGCACGGAAAGGACGATGATGGGAACATCGCTCCACTCGCGCAACCGCCGGGTGACCTCAATCCCGTCCATGTCGGGCAGGAAAAGGTCGAGGAAGATGATATCCGGCCGGTTTTCGGCCGCGCTTGCCAGGCCTTCCCCGCCGGTTTCGGCTTCGAAGATGACACAGCCGTGGGCGTGCAGGGCTGCGCTGAGAAAGCGCCGAATGGCGCGCTCATCGTCGATCACCAGGATGCGGATGCCTTTATCGGTCATGGTCGTCTCCCGCGGGGAGCCCTTGCACCGGCAGGTTGAAGCGGAACACGCTGCCGCCCCCGGGCCTGTTCTGCGCCTCGATGCTGCCGCCATGGGCTTCAATGATCCCCTTGCAGATCGTCAACCCCAGCCCGATGCCTGCCACCCGGGCGGTTCCCTGGCCGCGGTGGAACTTGTCGAAGACTTTTTGAAGATCGGAGGGGGAAATCCCCCGCCCGCGGTCGGCAACGGAGAAGGAAACCCGGTCCTGGTGTTGTTCAACCTCCACCAGCAGTGCAGACCCCGCCGGTGAGAATTTTACAGCATTATCCAACAGGTTTTCCAGCACCTGGACGATCAGGGCAAAATCGGCGTGAATGGCGGGCAGCCCCGGCTGGATGTGGACCTGGATGGGCAGGTCCTGCGCCTGCTTGCGAAAACGGGCCAGGGCGGGGGTCACCAGGTCCGCGGCGTCGCAGCCCTCCAGTTTGAGGCGGACGGTGCCAGCCTCGAGGCGCGACA
>CAYQUO010000025.1:0-36777 GCA_964420835.1 uncultured Anaerolineaceae bacterium | reverse complement strand
GACTCACCACTTTTGTTAAGGTTCGGTATTTTACAGAAAGAATGTTACACCAACAACTTTACCTCAAAATACATCATTTATCATATTATAAAAAAAAGTAAAATACAAGTACCTTTGTTATATGTCACACATATTCTGTAAATTACAGGGAATTGACGAAAAAGGTAGATCAGAAATACCCTTCCCAAAAGCAACCACTACCAGACAATTTAGATTTGTATCTCAGGTTTCCATGGGTATCGATTATGGGGGTCATTAAAATCTGTAGATCATAATATTAAAATTCTATTGGAAAGTAATTGAATAGAATAAAATAATCATGGATATTTATTCTTGGGGTATTTTGAACAAAGGTAACAAAATCAGATAAGGAATATTTGAGTTTCAAAATCGCATATAATATCAACTAACTTTTCACCAAGGAACTGTGCCCCATGACCGTTACGGCTTTGAATCATTTTAAGACATATCGCAATTCTTATCTTCAGCAATTGGTAGATTTTGTTCGTATCCCTTCAATTTCGACAGATCCTTCGTATTCTAAAGATGTTGAGAAAGCAGCTCAGTGGGTTGCCAATAAATTAACCTCACTTGGTGCACAAACTGTTGAAATCGTTCCTACAGACAGGCATCCAATTGTATATGCGGAACGGGTTTCTAAAATAAAGCCTCAATTTACCATATTAATATATGGACATTATGATGTGCAACCGGTGGACCCGATTGGTTTATGGCTCCATGATCCGTTTGAGCCAGTCATTGATAACAATCTTTTGTATGGACGAGGTGCATCGGACATGAAAGGCCAAATTATCGCCTGCCTTGGCGCGATTGAGTCCGTCGTAAAAGCGGGTGAGTTACCCATTACCTATAAATTCCTTGTTGAGGGAGAGGAGGAAATTGGCTCACCGAACCTGAAAGATTTCTTGCATTGTGAGTGCCAAAAACTAACAAGTGATTTTGCACTTAACATGGATGCCGGAATGATATCGCCCGATCTTCCGGCGATAACATATGGCCTGCGTGGAATTGCCAGCTTTGAATTGCAAATTCAAGGGCCTTCACGCGATCTACATTCTGGCCAGTTTGGTGGAGCAATACACAATCCGGCTCAAGTGATTTGCGACCTGATTTCAGGAATGCATGATACAAACGGTCACATCTCTGTTCCCGGTTTTTATAACGATGTACTGGAGATACCTATCAATGCAAGAAATGAAATAAATCGACTTCCATTAAACGAGGAGCAGCTTCTTGAGCAAACCGGCTCTCCGGGAATTTGGGGGGAAAATGAATATACACCTGCCGAAAGAATTGGGGCTCGACCAACTCTGGAGGTCAATGGTATTCAATCGGGATATACGGGCGAAGGGACAAAAACCATCATACCTTCATCTGCAATGGCAAAAATTACCACTCGCCTAGTACCAAACCAGGACCCAGACAAAATCGCCCAATGCATTTATAAATATTTAGAAAATTCTGTTCCGAAGTCCGCCCGTTGGAGCCTTGTTTGTCATGGTGGAAGCCATGCGGCAATAATAGATCCAGAACTGCCTGCTATTAATTTGTTTGCAAATGCATTGCAAACGGTTTGGGGAGTCAGGCCAATATTCAAGCGTGAAGGGGGCAGCATTCCCGTTGTGGGGGAAATGAAACGGGTTTTAGGTATTGATTCGGTACTCTCCGGTTTCGGTTTGCCTGAAGATAACATACATTCACCAAATGAAAGAATCAATCTTGTATGTTGGGATAAAGGCGTTCAATCGATCATCAATTTCCTTTATTTGCTTATAGAAAAAGGATAGCATTGTAATATGAAAGAAAAACTTCCATCATATGGAGGACAAGCGTTAATTGAAGGTGTTGTCATGCGTGGCACATATACAGTATCCGCTGCAATGCGTGATCCCGATAAAAATATAATAATACAAACTGAGGAGTTGCAAAATGCCAAATTAAACCGTTTTTGGAAAATGCCTTTTCTGCGTGGCTTATTGATATTATGGGATTCTCTTAGACTGGGTTATCGATACCTTGCGATTTCCGCCAATCTTCAATTAAAAGAATACGATGAAAAAGAGAACAAGGGCGGGTTTCTTCCGGCAATAATAATTTCAGTTGTATTTTCCATCCTTCTTTTTATGGTTTTACCAGCGATCGCCGCCGGTTTATTGGAGCGATACCTCGGTTTGCATTCTTTCGTGACAAATCTTATGGAAGGATTATTTCGTTTATTGATATTGATCCTTTATCTATTGGGTATCGGCCAGATGGAAGATGTAAAACGGGTATTTGGTTATCATGGTGCTGAACATAAAACCATTAACGCTTACGAATCGGGTTTTCAAATGACAGCCGAATCTGTTATGAAGTGTTCAGTTCAGCATCCGCGATGCGGAACATCATTCTTATTAACTTTAGTGGTGATTACAATCATTCTTTTTACCCTTTTTGGGCCACTATCTTTGCAGGCAAGGATCCTGTCCCGTATAATACTAATACCTGTTTTGGCATCGATTTCTTATGAATACATCCGATGGGCATCGAAACATATCGATAATTACTTAATTCGGATTTTGTTCAGGCCAAACCTGGCATTACAAGGGCTAACCACGAGAGAGCCTGATATAGATATGGTTGAGACAGCGCTTATGGCGTTTAACACAATGATGGAAGGCGAGAAAAAACACGACTTTCCACAGAGCCCCTTGGTTTAATTATTCCTATTCGCCGTGAAACCATTGTTCATTTTCCTTTACGGGCTGTCACTAGGATTACTGGCATCTGCAATAATTTTTTTACTGATCTTACCACCTAAAGGACAAGGTGTAGAATTAAGTCCCATTCCGACCCAGGTGCCGTATCGCGTGGATATATCAGGTCAGGTTAAGCAGCCTGGCGTATATTCCCTTCCAAAGGGCAGTCGGTTGGAAGATGTGATTAAGTTGGCTGGTGGTTTATCACCAAACGCAGATACCACTTCGATCAATTTGGCGAAAAAAATACTTGATGGGGAAAAAATATATATCCCGTATATTGGACAAATACCCGTACATATAACGTCTCTTTCCCTTGCAGATGCACCAACAATTAATTCAGTTAACCCATTAGACATTAATTCGGCATCAAAAGAGCAATTTGAATTGTTGCCAGGAATAGGGCCAAAAATCGCGGAAGCAATAATTAATTACCGGGATGAACATGGTACGTTTCATTCATGTGAAGAATTAAAGAACGTCCATGGGATTGGAGAGGCAATTTTCAATCAAATATCCGGCGTTATTATTGTGCGCTGATTTGGCTCCTATCACCCGAGAACAACTTGAAGTCATTTCCTCGCAACCTCATCTAATTATTCAAAAAAGTATTTCTAGGTGTTGTACTTTGGTCAAACATTAAATTTTAAGGATAAAATTTTAATCAGGATTGTTGCCCGCCGAAAGTAGTTTATGGAAGAACGAACGAGAAAAGTAGATCAATATTTTGTAACCAAAGCTTGGATGATATTTGTTTTTGTAATGGTTACATTTTTAAGCATTGGCGCTTTGCTCTTGCCAATTGCATTTCGCCCTGACACATATAACATCTATGTGGGCGCAATATCACCTCAAGACATCCAGGCACCCTACGCAATCAGTTATATAAGCGATGCGCTTACAGAGCAGGCCATCCAATCAGCCATTCAAGCAGTGCCTGATCGTTACTTTCCTCCTAATCCGGCCATAACAAAAAATCAACTGGATCAATTAAGCAGTATTTTGACCTTAATTTCCAATTGCAGGGCTGATCAATATGCAACACAGAAGCAAAGAATTGCTGATATTAAAATGGTTTCAGTTCTTCATCTTACGGATTCAGTGGCTGCTTCCCTCATTTTTCTCAATGACCAACAATGGAATGCTGTTAAGAATGAGACTATTAGAGTTCTGGAACAGATCTTTAGGGAGACAATCGTATCATCAAATATTGAAGAAATCCGACGCAAAGCGTTCGCTATTGTTCAGTATGATTCTCCTGCAGAACATGTTGCAATCATTTCCAGCCTAATCAACCCCTTGATTACAATAAACAGCCAGGTTGATGGAGCGGCAACCCTGGCAGTAAAAAAAGAAGTTGCTGAATCGACTCCATCAATAATTAAATCATTTATACCGGGCGAGGTGATCGTTCGACGAGGACAGTTGATCAGTCCATCTATCTATGAAGCATTAGATCATTTTGGATTGATTAAACCCAAGAAAAATATTAGTCCTGCGTTGGCAGTAGCATCTTTTGTAATCTTATCATTTATCATCCTTTTATTGTATTTAAATCGCCAGCATGGTTTGCCCGTTAAATCTTTGCGGGCCCTTCTACTTGTCTCGATATTTTTCTTGATTGTTTTATATAGTGCAAGATTTTTAATACCAAACCGTACAATCATTCCATATTTATATCCGATTGCCGCATTTGGATTAACGCTGGCAACCCTATTTAATTTTGAATTCAGTTTGGTGGTTTCATTAATCTTATCCATTTTAATTACTTATCAATTGTCCAATAACCATGAACTAACCAATTTCTTCTTAATAACAAGTTTGTCAGGAATGATTGTTATTGGCAAAGGTCGCAGACTGATCGATTTTATTTATTCAGGTTTAGCCATCAGCGCCTCAGGGATTATTGTTATTTTGGCATATCGTATTCCCGAAGGAATTACTGACTTGGTAGGCTTGATTAGCCTAACAGGCACTTCCCTGTTGAACGGCGCAGCATCTGCGTCACTTGCAATACTGGTCCAATACGTATTTGCTCAAATACTTGGGGTACCGACAGCTTTGCAATTGTTGGATATTTCCAGGCCTGATCACCCATTGTTACAATACATGTTAAGAAAGTGCCCCGGCAGTTATCAGCATAGCCTACAGGTTGCGAATCTTGCCGAACAAGGTGCTGAGGCAATACATGCCGATTCCCTATTGGTTAGAGTTGGGGCAATTTATCATGATGTTGGCAAGGCGGAGAACCCATTATTCTTTATTGAAAACCAATTGCCGGGAAATATTGACACGCATGATGAATTAGATCCTGCAGTTAGTGCAGAAATCATTATTAAACACGTATCAGACGGTGTTAAGTTGGCAAAAAAATACCATATACCAACAGCAATCCAACATTTTATCGTTGAACATCATGGGACCATGATCACCAAGTATCAGTACTCAAAAGCACTGCAATTGTCCAGTTCTGCTATCAATATCGATTGCTTTAGATACCCCGGTCCTAAACCGCAATCCAACGAAACTGCGATCTTACTCTTGGCAGATGGATGTGAAGCCAAAGTACGTGCCGAATTACCATCAACTGATGAAGAACTCAGCAAGATCATTGGTGAAGTATTTGCTTCCGCTTTGCATAGTGGGCAACTTGAGGATACAAAACTGACTTTGAATGATTTAAAAAGGTTACAGGATTCCTTCAAAACAACTCTAATTAATACTTATCATCCACGATTACAATATCCTGAAGTCCCAATTTCAACATAATCAATTGTCAAAATGCATTTGATTAATTATGATCCATCTTTCAATCGATCGTTCATTTTCTACGATAATTAACGGGCAAAGTTTGCTTGAATGCGTTGAAAGGACAATGAGATTTCATGAGATTGAAATGTCCACCCTTGAACTCTCAATCGTCGTTACTACTGATGAAAATATTCAAAAATTCAATTCCAAGTATCGGGGTATAGATAAACCCACAGATGTATTATCTTTTAAAGGTGGTATGGATTCTCAGCCGGATCAATTTCAATTGTCGGGCGATATCATTATATCCTTTGAGCGGGCTACTAATCAGGCAGTACGCCAGAAGCATTCAGTTGACCGTGAAATGCAATTATTATTGGTTCATGGTTTGCTTCATTTGCTCGGTTATGACCACATGAATCAGGACGATAAGACCCGTATGATGAAAGTACAGGAGCAAATATTATCCACCTGTTAGTAAAATTAATAAATTATTGTAATTAGAAATAATGAAAAATTTCCTGTTATCTCGATGGTTGTCCATAAAACACGCTTTATGCGGTGTAGATTATGTGTTAAAAACACAAAGGAATTCATGGGTTTATTTGGTTTTTACCGTTCTGGTCATAATTATCATGTTTTTCCTCCATTTGGGACCAGTTGAGGTTTCATTGCTTGTTATTGTAATTTGCTTCGTCTGGGCTGCTGAGTTTATAAATACCATGATAGAGGTTCTAATAGATTTTGTAAGCCCTAATTACAATCATCAAGCTAAAATAATTAAAGATGTGAGTGCAGCAACTGTTCTAATAATTGCATTTATGGCTGCTTTGGTTGGACTTGCCATTATCCTTCCCAATTTGTTGGTCCATTTCCCAATTTCTAATAATTAGAATCAGCAATGAGTACCACTTGTTCATTCCTGTTTGGTACTGTCGGGTCACCATTGTCCACGCCCAAGAGTCCTGGTGGAACGATCGGTGCAATACAACAAATTAGTGTTCTGGGTTTAAAAGCCCTTGAACTCGGCTGGGTGCATTCTGTTCGTGTTAGCGAAAAAACGTGTTTTGAGATCAAACACAAGAGTGAAGAACTGGGTATTAAGCTAAGTGTCCATGCGCCGTATTATATAAACTTAAATGCAGACGAAAATGAATGGCCAAATTCAAGAAAAAGATTGATGGATGCAGCAGTAATGGGCAATATGGCTGGTGCTACTGATATTGTGTTTCACCCAGGCACATATTTCGGCAAACCGGCTGGTGAAGTCCTGCCGATTGTTATTTGTCGATTAAGGGATTTGGTTAGTGAGCTTCAATCAAAAAACATACCTGTTTGTTTAAGACCGGAAACAATGGGTAAACAAGGGTTGCTTGGATCACTGGATGAGATACTACAAATTAGCCGTGAGGTCGACCAGGTTGAACCTTGCATTGATTTCGCGCATCTTCATGCACGACCGGGTGATGGAAGCCTGAATAACTATAATAGCTGGAACGAAATACTAACAAAATATTCCCATTCACTTGGGAATAATAGTATAAAACGAATGCACATTCACCTGTCAGGAATTAATTATACTGACAAGGGTGAAAAGAATCATTTGGAATTCTCCAAGTCCGATCTGGATGTGAAAAGCATCTTCCATGCTTTAAAAAATCATCAATGCAGTGGAAGAATTCTTTGTGAAAGCCCGATACTTGAAACCGATGCTGTGTATTTAAAAACCTTGTGGTGTGAAAATGAATGAGGATGAAATGGTATTATTTAAATTACAAAAACCTTTTTATCAATTACATTGATTTGTATTTATTCCGGTTATCTGTATTCGTGTGGTTCGCTCTTTCAGTTCATGGATTTCTATCTCATTTATATATTTCCACTCTCCCGGTTTTAATTTTCCCAAGCAAATTGTACCTATCCGTACACGAATGATCCGTTGAACCTGCAATCCAAGTTTCCCCCCGACCTCTCTAATTTGCCGCTTTCTTCCTTCATGCATGATAATTTTAAGCCAGGCACCATAATTATATTTCCCATCAACTATTACCTCTGCTTGAGCTGTTCGGTGACCATCATCAAGTAGAATCCCTCTTCGCCATAAATTTAACTGTTCATAACTGGGTTTCTTATCAACAAGCACACGATATTCTTTTTCATGCTCATATTTAGGGTGTGTGAGCTGATAGGACAATAAGCCGTCATTGGTCAGGATAATTAATCCTTCGCTGTCCAGGTCTAACCGGCCAATTACAAATAAATGTTGTTTTACACCAACAAGATCAAATACGTTCGGTCGGTTGTCTTTTTGATTGTTGTCGGATAGAATTCCTCGTGGCTTATTGCAAGCAATGTAGATTTTATTCAATGGTTCTGGGTTTACAATTTTTCCGTCAACAAGAACCTGATCGAGTGTAATATCAGCCTTATCCCCCAAGCATACAACTTTGCCATTTAAATGCACCCGTCCAGCTTTTATGTATTCTTCACATGATCTCCTGGAACCAAATCCAGCTTTCACCAAGATTTTCTGAACTCTCTCATCCATTTGTTAGTCTTTTAATATGTCCTGATTATTATCTTGTTCCTCTTCAATTTCATAAGGGGGGAGATCATAAATTGAGTTAAGTCCAAATTGTTGCAGGAATTCATTTGTAATACTATAAAGGATTGGTCGTCCAGGCCCATCTGATCTTCCAACCTCTTGAATTAATCCCTTTGTTAGTAAACTATGTAAAACACCATCACTATTAACACCTCTTATACTTTCGATAGACGGTCTGGTAATGGGGTTACGGTATGCAATAATTGCCATAGTTTCCAACGCCGCTTTACTAAGTCGTGAGGTAGCCTCCAAGCCTAAAAAGCACTCAATTAATTTGCTGTATTCAGGGGCAGTTGTAATTTGTGCTCTGCCCAAATGCATTTGTATTCTAAGGCCATGCGATTGAACATACCGGAGGTTGAGGTTTTCCAAAGCCTTATCGACTTCCTTATTGCCGCATTCCAATACTTCAGAGAGCATTGATAATGGCACAGCGTTGCCGCTTACAAACAGAAGGGCTTCGATTTTTTTCTCTAATTCACTAATGGATACTAAATTATCTGACATGCTATAATTGAGCCTAAATATTCAGGTAATTATCAATATATTTTCACAATAGAGACACGTCTGTTTTGCATTTGACAAATTGTTAACATAATTACTGTTAAGTAAATTTACGAGCAAAACTTATAATATTTTGTTGTTAACGTAATCCTTTATGAAACTTGGAAATTTCCCACACAAATCAATCAAAAAAGCAACGTCAATAATTTTTGTGTCATTATTCGCAATATTTAATTTATTTTCATGCAATACATTCATTTTACCAGTATCAGACCTCAAGGTCACTATTGATGATAATGGAAAATACCACAATGTTCTTGTTCCAGCAGGAACGACCGTTCAATCAATTCTGGAGCAGGCGGGGGTAAAGGTAAATTCATTAGATCGTTTAGAGCCACCAGGCTATGCTCTAATACAATCTGAAACCACGATAAAAATTACGAGAGTACGTGAATCGTACGAAGTTGAAGAAGTGGTAATCCCATTTGTTCAACAAACGGTTGAAAATGAGACTTTACCTGAAGGCCACAAATTGCTTATTCAAAAGGGTATAAATGGTCTTCAACAAATAACTTATCGACATATATTCGAAAATGAAATAGAAGTATCTAGGGCGGTTTTCAAAGTTGATACCATAAAAGAGTCATTGCCAGAAATAACAATGGTTGGTATACAAAATCCCTTCACCCCACAGCCAATCCCGGGAAAGTTGGCCTATATCACAAATGGCAATTCTTGGCTAATGGAAGGTACAACAGGTAAACGCCGTCCCTTGGTTATTTCCGGAGATTTGGATGGTCGTGTTTTTTCAATCTCAAATAATGGTAAATGGCTATTATTTACACGGAATACTTCAGTTGAGGGTAATGAAAACACAGAAAATTTAAATTCACTTTGGATGATTAATTTAACCAATGAGAACTCCAAGCCAATTTTTCTGCGGGAGAATAATATCGCGCTCTTTGCATCCTGGGTGCCATATTCAGATTTATCAATAATTTTCTCCACAGTCGAACCGAGATCCACAGCTCCAGGATGGCAGGCAAACAATGATTTACAATTGCGAACCTATAATGAAACCGGAGGGATTTTAAAAAAGGACACTTTTATTGATGTTAACTCGGGAGGTATTTATGGTTGGTGGGGTACAGTATTTTCGTTCTCACCCAATGGACAAAAGATTGCATATTCAAGGCCTGATAGCATAGGACTTGTTGATCTTGAAAGTGGTTCATTTTTACCAATTGTATCGAACAAACCACTACAGACTAACGGAGATTGGGCGTGGGTTTCCCCAATTTCCTGGTCAGAAAACGGCGACCTAATTTATATTGTCACACATAAAAGTAATGATAGTGAAACAAGTCGGGAAGCAACACCTGATTTTGATTTGGCGACAATAATTTCCTCCTCGGGTGAAATAATCAATCTAATCACAAACGTTGGAATGTTTGCCACGCCTGTTGTTTCTCCTGAGTATGAATACTATCGCAGTTCAGTTTCTTATCTGCAAGCTATTAACCCTGAAGACAGTGAAAAAAGCAGGTATCGAGTGAATGTTTGCGATTTGGATGGATCAAACCAGCGGGTTCTATATCCATCAGAGAAGATAAATGGCATTCTACCTCAACGAGTTGTATGGGAACCTTCTATTTCGGACACCAATTCCCCGCGGATGGCTTTGATTGACCAGGGAAATATTTATTTAATTGATACGTCTACTCGTATTTCAACACAAATCACGGGCGATGGCGCAGTAACCAAATTGGATTGGAAGTAATCTAGTTTTCTTAATTTACCAAAGGTAAAAATATATGAAGATTCTAATCACGGGCGCAGCAGGTTTTCTGGGTTCACATCTTTGTGACCGATTTATATCTGAAGGGCATTATGTAATTGGCATGGATAATTTTATTACGGGTACTCCGAAGAATCTTGCGCATTTGTCTGGTAATTCCAACTTCATGTTTATAAAGCATGATGTGGCAAATTTTATATTTGTACCCCAAAAAGTTGATGCAGTATTGCATTTTGCATCACCGGCAAGTCCCAACCCATCATCACCTTTTGGTTACCCAAACCTTCCCATCCAGACAATGAAGGCAGGGGCGCTTGGCACACACAATTCATTAGGTGTTGCCAGATTAAATAAAGCAAAGTTTTTGCTTGCATCAACCAGTGAAATTTATGGCAACCCACTTGAACACCCACAGAAAGAAACATATTGGGGTAATGTAGACCCCATTGGTGTTCGTTCAGTTTATGATGAAGCTAAAAGGTTTGCAGAAGCTTTAACAATGGCTTATTGTAGGTATCATGAACTGGATACACGCATTGCCAGAATATTCAATACTTATGGCCCCCGCATGAGACTTGATGATGGAAGGGTTGTGCCGAATTTTATCCAACAGGCAATCCGCGGAGAGCCGCTTACAATATTTGGCGATGGCAGCCAAACCAGAAGTTTTTGTTATGTTAATGATCTAATCGATGGAATTGTGAAACTGTTGGAATCAAGTGAGCACCTGCCTGTTAATATTGGTAATCCTAACGAAATTTCAATTAATGAATTCGCGCGAATAATTAATCAATTGATTGGTAATAAAAGCGGTATCCATTATTATCCGGAATCTGGCTTGGGCGATGACCCTCAAAAAAGAAAGCCGGACATTTCAAGAGCAAAAAACATTCTTGGATGGAAACCCAAGACAAGTTTGGAAGATGGCCTCCGAATGACCATTCCCTATTTCCAAGAGAATTTGGAGTTGATTTGATGTTGTCCAAACCCAAAGAAAGGGAGCGATTTATAAAGTTTGCTATTGTCGGAGCCGTTGGGGCGATCATTGACTTTTCGGTATTCAATCTATTCATCCAAGTCTTCCTGATTTCGTCACTACTGGCTGGCACATTGTCCTTTGTTGCTGCAGTATTAAGTAATTTCTTTTGGAATCGTTATTGGACGTATCCAGACTCGCGCAGTAAACCATTGTTCGGTCAATTACTTCAGTTTTCAATAGTCAGCATTATAGGATTAGGTATCCGTTTAGGATTGTTTTGGGTATTCGAGGAAAAATTTATTAGTTTAAGTCAGAGCTACCTGAGATTTCAAATTATTAATCCAACCATTGTTGGCCACAATTTAACCTTGGCGATGGCCATCCTTATTGTTATGCTCTGGAATTTCTTTATTAATCGTTTTTGGACTTACAACGACGTTGAATGACACCCGGCTTTTAATTTATGAAATATTAATTTTAAGGAATAATTATTATGAATCATCGAGAACGAATTGAAGCTTGTATATCAAATACTGGAATCGACCACCCCCCTGTTGCTTTTTGGCGCCACTTTCCAGTTGATGATCAATCCGCTGAAGGATTGGCCGGAGCTATCACATCTTTCCAATCTCTTTATGATTTCGACCTAATCAAAGTCACTCCAGCATCCTCATTTTGTGTAAAGGACTGGGGCGTTGAAGATTGTTGGAATGGTAACGAAGAAGGAACTCGTGAAATTATTAATTTCCCTGTAAAAACTCCCGGCGATATAAAGAATATTAAAGTTCTCAATCCGTTGAAGGGTTCTCTCGGCCAACAATTAGTATGTTTGGACTTGCTTCGCAAGCAATTTGACAAAAGAACACCAATACTTCAAACAATTTTCAGCCCTCTTTCCCAGGCGAAGAATCTAATAGGTCGTAATAATTTGCCAATATATATTCGTAAGCATCCCGACTTACTGCATTCCCTGTTAAGAACCATCACGGAAACTACGATTGAATTTATTGCTGCATGCAGAAAACTCCAGATAGACGGAGTGTTTTATGCAGTTCAACATGGGAGTTATTCTTTATTATCATTGGATGAATTTCAAATATTTCAGAAATATTATGATCTCCAAATTCTCGATGAGACAAAAAGCCTTTGGTTGAACATGGTCCACATCCATGGGGAAAATATCATGTTTGATAAATTCATCGACTATCCAACAAAAATACTCAATTGGCATGACCGACATTCAGAAACGTCCCTGTCAAATGGGTTATCCCTTTTTCCCGGTATCGTATGCGGAGGGATTCGTCAATATGAAACCCTTGTCCTTGGCGAACCTAACATTGTTCGGGATGAATCTCTTAATGCTTTGGATTCTGTTGGCGGTCGTCGAGTAATTCTCGGCACTGGTTGCGTTCTCCCAATTATCACACCACATGGTAATATTTTAGCTGCCAAAAATTCAGCGGAGCTTTATCGGCAACCATGAGTAATCCGAGAATAATTAGCGGAACAGCTGGTGGATTAAAAATTCAACCTGTCCCGGGCAATACCACACGACCTATTACTGACAAGGTAAAAGAGGCATTATTTAATATCGTTGGAAATAAAATTTTCAATGCATCAATGTTGGACCTTTTTGGGGGTACAGGAAGTGTTGGCATAGAAGCATTAAGCCGTGGTGCCAGTTATGTCAGGTTTGTTGACAATAACAAGCGGGCAATTTCCACGATCGTTGCCAATTTGGTTCACACTAAATTGGAGAAAAATGCTCAAGTGATCCATCACAATGCCTTCAAATACCTTCGCCAAGATGTAGACCGGCAATTTACCTTTATCTATATTGCTCCACCTCAATTTAAAAAGATGTGGGTGGAGGCAATTCTATTGCTGGACAATAATTCCGGGTGGTTGGAAAGTGAAGGATGGGTAATTATTCAAATATCACCTGTGGAGTATTTCCCTTTAAACCTTGTTAATTTTATTGAGTTCCGTCAAAATAAATATGGCAGTACCTCTCTTGTCTTCTATAAAAAAAGTGATTAATTGTTTTTGTTAATAGCAATAATTAATTTCCCATTTCCATCATAATATGACTTTCCCGAAAAGGGCTTTTCCCCCAGTCGATGAGCAAATACCACCGGCAATAATGCCGGGATATCTTCCACCAGGGGTAAACCTTGCAACTCATAAATATTTTTCCACTCCAATTTACCTTCTTCTGAACTTGTAATTGTTTTTCCAGAATACTCACCTTTATACACCATCAGCAAAATCCCCCTATTATTTTCTCCCTCATTAATAATAGTGCCGCAAAGGTATAAACCTAAATTATCTATCCCCGTCTCTTCTCTGAGCTCTCTTATTGTTGCTTCGCCTGCATCTTCTCCGATTTCAATATGGCCGCCAATCCCGTTGTAATAACCCGGCCATATTTTCTTTTTTTCGGATCCTTTTATGAGTAAAATCTCCTGCCCATTGAAAATGAACAGGAGAACTCTTGGACTTACCAAAAATCTAGATACGCTTAATCCCTGCTCATCTACTGGATTCAATTGAATCCCGTTGAATTACCAATAAATTATTGCTCTCAACGAATATGGCAAGGGTTTTTATAGTATCTTCCGCAATGCTTCTAATTGTCCGGCGCTTCCCAAATAAACATTTTTCTGAGCAATAAATTTGGCATACTCATCCATAAATTTTTTACCTATTGGCCTAAAATCAAAATTTTCCGGATGTTCTTTGAAATATTCGCGGTGCACCCTTGTCCACACCAGTCTTCCGTCAGTGTCGATATTAATCTTAGTTACACCTAACTTGGCAGCTGTAGTAAATTGCTTAGCGTCAACACCTTTTGCGCCGTGCAACTCTCCACCTGCCTGATTAATTCTTTCAACCTCTTCTTGAGGCACTGAGCTACTTCCATGCATTACCAGGGGAAAACCTGGTAAACGTTTTTGTATCTCCCCTAGAACATCAAATCTTATCGATTGACTTCCGGAGAATTTGAAAGCGCCATGGCTGGTGCCAATGGCAACAGCCAGAGAATCGACGCCAGTCCTCTCGACAAATTCTTTGGCTTGGTCTGGATTGGTAAGCTTAGCATCTGCATTCGTCACATCAACGTGTTCTTCAACACCTCCAAGTTGTCCTAACTCGGCTTCGACAACAATTCCTTTTGCGTGGGCAGCTAAGACAACTCGTTTTGTAATTTCAATATTTTTCTCAAACTCCTCATGGCTGGCGTCAATCATAACAGAGCTGTAAAATCCACTTTGTATACAATCAAAACAAGTCGCTTCGTCGCCATGATCAAGATGCACAGCGAAAATTGCCTCGGGATACACCTGGTCTGCAGTTCGAATCATGGCTTCCAAGAACAGTTTATGGGTGTATGAGCGTGCTCCTTTGCTTATTTGAATAATAAATGGAGCTTGGCTTTCAATATTTCCACGAAATAATCCCACAATTTGTTCAAGGTTATTAATATTATAGGCACCCAATGCATATTTTCCGTATGCTGATTCAAATAGTTTTTTCGTAGTTACTATCATTACTCCCTCCCAAATTGATTATTTTGGCACAATTAACTTAAAAACATTGGTACACCCATGAAATCTCTAATTCGGGGTTTATATTCATTTATGTCGTAAAAAGATGGAACATCAACTCTTTTCTTGCCTGCCAAAACCATTCCCATGGGTACGGTTGTGTATTTCCCTCCATGCAAGGCGACCATTTTTCCAGTTTCATTTCGACGAATTAGCTGAATTGCCATATGCCCAAACGAGGAGGCTACCATGCGGTCCAGCGAATCTGGCGCTCCAGACCTCATTAAGTATGCTAATTGTTGGTACATTGTATCAAAGCCGGTGATGCGTTTAATTTCTTCGGAGGTAATCAGTCCAACACCTCCAAGTTTCTTGTGACCATAAGCATCTTCTTCGCCAGATTCTACAACAGTACCTCCCTCCATTATAGCACCTTCAGATATCGTCATAATTGCATAATTTGAAGGGTTCTTCATTTTATCTTCTGTCAGTAATTCTGCCAGTTTACTGATGTCATACGGAACTTCTGTAATGATTGCCCTGTCGACATCAGAAAGATAAGCGGCTATCAAACTGGTTTCACCAGAATTTCTTCCAAATAGTTCAATAATCCCAATTCGTTCATGTGATCCAACGGATGTCCTCATATTAGTAATAAATTCAACACTTCTGGTCACTGCAGTGGAAAAACCAATGCAATAATCTGTTCCGAAAACATCATTATCCATTGTCTTAGGAATCCCCACAACTGGAACTCCTTCTTTATTTAAGCGAACAGCAAAACTTAATGTATCATCGCCTCCAATAGCAACAAGCACATCCAGTTCAAGATGTTGGATCACCTTGATTGTATAATTTGTGAAATCGAAAACGCCTTTTTCAATTTTTTTTCCATAGGTTGTATTAATTAAAAAATCCGGTACCGCTTTTTCTTTGACATTTTGGGGATTAGTTCGAGATGTATGAAGAAACGTTCCACCGCTCCTGTCAATAGTGCGAACATCCTCTTTATTTAATACTTTCACGTAATAATTAAAAGTTGCTGGGTCATCAAAATTATAGTTTAATAAGCCTGCCCAACCATTTCGAATACCAATTACCTGATAATTATTTTCAAAGGCACTAAGTACAACCGCCTTAATACATGGATTTAATCCTGGTACGTCTCCACCCCCTGTAAGAATGCCAATTCTTTTCGACACCAATCCCTCCAAAATTATTAACTTAATTAATTTTCTGGAATGCTGTTGTTCGTTGGCAAGGTAAAACTTACCTTACATCCTTGTCCTATTTCGGCGTCCACCTGAAATGTGCCTTCCAACAATTCAACTCTTTCACGTATTAATTTCAAACCAAGACCGGTTGTTTTTTCCAGTGAATCGAGAGAAAATCCCTTGCCATTGTCGTTGATCGTCACACTAATCTGGTTATCATCACTATTAATATTAATTGAAATCCCTACCTTGCCAGGTTGTTCCTTGTTGTGCTTAAGAGAATTCCCAATTATTTCCTGAATGGCACGAAATATCAATGTTTCAATATATGGTTCGAACCGTCTTTCCTGACCTCTGATATTCAGCTCAATGGCATGTACAGTCTGTCCTTTAATATTATCAACATATCTCTTGATTGCAGGGAAAAACCCCAAATCATCAAGAGTCATTGGTCGCAATTCGCCAATAAAATTTTTTAAACTACTAAATGTGCTAATCGCCTCAGTTTTTAAATTCGACAACTCTTCTCTTGCTTTTTCCTGGTCCAAATCAAAATATCGATTGGCAATATCGACTCGAATAATAAAATTTGATAATGATTGGGCTGGTCCATCATGCATTTGAAGTGCCAGTCTCTGCCGGACAGATTCTTGAGCATTAATTACCATTTCTACAATACTATCGCCAATTCCCCCGATCTCTTGTTGACCGTTTTGTTGATTTATCAGAACTGCTCGTACTTTTTCAAGAATTGACAAGGTTTTTTCTAACCCTTTTTGTTCATTCAATAATTTTTCATTTTGACCTTTCATTATTAAAAGCCTTTGTTGGGCTTCTATGGCAGCATTAAATGCAGTTCGAATATCGGCCCGTGGAAGAGATTCTAACTGCGCCTGAACCTGTTGTAAGTGACTTGTTACTGCTGTATTCCGTTGTGTCAGTCTGGTTATCTCAGCTTGACTTTGTTCGAACAATAATTTCACATCTCTGAGTGCTGTTAGCGATTCGTCTATTTCTGCGTCAAGCAAAGATAGTATATTTTCGATATCGCCCTCGTTTTTATTCTGAATGTTCATCTTTTACTTCCTATGAACAGTGGTTAATTTAATTACTAGAATTTTTACCTGATTGTTTTGAAGTATAGCATATCTATTCTCTTGGCAAACGATACACGGCCATATTCTGGCCACCGGCGGATGGAGAATAATTGCTACCAGTGGTATATACCATAGTTAATTGCTCTGTTAGTTCAGGGTATTGGCTGGGAAATGCCATTAAATAATCAGCATTATTCTTGGTTATATATACCAACATTAATTTTTCATCAGATATGAATGGTATTGTCTCGGGTGTTATTAAACCAGCCATGTCGATAATTTTCCGATTGCTGAAATATCCTAATGCCCCAATATCGTGGGCGGCTATTACCGTATTTTCGGATGTATTTTGTTTGATCCAAATTGAAGTTTTTACCATCTCAGTTTCAATTATTGCAACATCTTCACCATATGCTTTTGCACCAAGAAAATAAAACAGAATTACAGTTGTGATAAATGCTATTTGCCAGGTTCGAATCAAAATATTATGTATTTTCTTCCTAAATTCGTATTTCTTTAGCAATGAAATCCACCCTGATAACCCAAGAAGATAAACCACAGACATCGCCGGCATCATGTAACGTCCATGTTGATAAATTACAGGTAAACGCAATGCAAAAATGCATGTAAATCCCATCCACCACAGGAAGGGGAAGAGGCGCCACCATTCATTTTTCTTTCGATTAATCCAACAATATGCAATAACTCCCGGAATTAATAGCACTCCTGGGCCAATAAATTGGATTTTAAATAATAAAAATAATCTCTGAAAAATCCCAGTGTCCATCAAGATTGAATATTCTTTTTGTTTTGCGTAAAAAGTATTAGGCCAAAAACCCACTCCTAATAGTTGATTAAACGTTATGTACACCAATAATGGAGCTGCAATCCCCATAACAAAGCGAATGAAATTACCTATCTTTTCATTTTGTTTTTTTAGAAGTAAAACATAAATGCTTGGCCCCAGCAATGTTATTCCTTCAGGTCTGATCCAAATGGCAATGCCACTTAATAGACCTATCAAAAGCCATGGTTGATGGTTTTTTTCAATTAGGTAAAAACAAAGCAATAGAATGAAAATGAATACAATCGTTTCCATACCTGCCAATGCAGCCCAACAAAAATGCCATTCAAGTGCCATTATGGTAATTAGGAAAAACTTACCGGTATCCTGTTGTGATTTCTCTTCATAAATGATTTCTTTATAAATAAAAATGACGCCAATAAGAAAAATGCCCCCCAATAAGTAAGACCAAAGAATTGGAGGGATAGAAAACAAATAAGCGATCCCCAATAACACGGTCCACAAGGGAGACGTGGAACCAGCAGATGGCTCTCCATCCACATATTCCCACATTCCGTGTGAAACAAGGTTTCTGGCATATGTCTGGTGTATCCAGGCATCGTCCAATGGAAAGCCATTGCCGTATATCAACCGGGAGATAATTAAATACCCCATTAAGGCGAAAACCACAAACAGAATAATCGTCAAGAGTTGTCCGTAAGATTTATTAATCCAAATTCTCATGACCGATCAGACTCAATCTTATATATACGGGAAAGTCCCACAGACCCCAAATACTCCAACCCATTTCGGGATCCCGGCTTCTCAAAAAGATCCCTAAATCCACTCGGATGATTTTTTTCAACAACTATAATAATCGCATTGAATTTAATAGCTAAAAGTTTAAGATTAGTTAAATCTCCATCCGGAATCATGATCGCAGGTCGACTTGAAACCAGTGAATAACCAGGAGGATTATTTATTATTATCGCTTTTTGATCATCTCGGACGAATTCAGATAAAAAATTGTCTATTTGTATGTCCTGATTCCAATTATCATTCCATGTGTTTTTACCTGTATAAGGATCAAACATTCGTTTATGAAAACTAAACGCTGTGATTAATATGCAGGTAATAATGAGAATAGCAACAAACCCATACTGTGCCCTTTTTTCATCCCATTGACGAAATTTCACCCCCATCCGTATAAAACAGAAAAAGCCTTCTGATGCAAGTACAAAAAATAGTGGCTGTATTGCTGCGCCTGAATGAAAAAATCCCCCGCGCTCTCCTGCAAAGGGGAACATAAAAGTCATAAAAACAATAATTGTTGCCCAAACCCCAATTCCAGTTTGCACATGAATTTTCTTACGTAATTTCCAAAATCCCATGATAATTAGCGGGAATAGTACAATCAACCCTTGCACAGCAATAAATGTTAATAAATTTGTCCCTAATGCATGCAATCTGGAAGATAAGATGGCATTAATACCCGACCTAATCCAGTTAGAAAATGTTAATATTGTAGGCGGATAACTAAATAATTGGTTGTAGTTTGTTATAAAAAATGCTCTGGAATTTCCTGGTGGAAACAATGTTTTGAATAGTATGATATTCCTAAGATACCATCCCCCCATTGGAATTGTATATCCCAAGCCAATCAATAATCCTCGCTTAATGAGGAACAATCGGTCCTTAGTTAATAACTTTTTTCGATTACTTTGATTTAGCAACAACATAATCGCAGGTATAAGCCAGAGAATTCCATCCGCCCGATTGAGATGAAGGAAACCAGATAACAACCCGCGATAAAAATTCCACTTCTTCCCGCGTTGATGGAGAACAGTAATTAAGAAAAGTGATCCAAGCAACATTTGTGTTGAAAAAGTGTCTGTATTTGTAATATACGCGAAGTAGTAACCATTAATTGACGACAAGATACCTGCCAAAACAGCCGTCTTCTTTTTTCCGGTTATGGTAAACGCTAATAGTGTGGTCAATACAGGGATGATAGAGCCAGCCATTATAAAAAAAATTCTTGCGGCATAATACTTGGTATTTCCGACTAACAACATCCCAAGCGCAGCTAATATTGAAGTTAAAGGCATCCAGTAAAGGTGGGATGGCTGGGGTATCCCGGAAGGATCATTCAAATAATTCCAAAGAAAATTTTCAGAAAACCCTTTTCCATCTATCAATCGAATTCCAATTGCATAATAATACTCGGCATCCATGTACCCGGGTGTTTGTTGTAAATTTTGCACCCCCAATTGAAGCAACAGAGAAAATAGAGTCAAAACACAAAAAAATATTAACCATGACGAAGTGAGATGAAGTTTAAAATATTTTTCTTCATCCGATACATTCATATTCTTGTACCCATAGATCCCTGAACTTTTCTGTATGAGTTAATAGGCAATTACCTTTAAGCCAACTAAGATTAGGATTTACTGCGCCCGCAACCTGATATTCATGTTCCATCTGGGAAAAAAATATGTAATATATTTCCTGGTATTTTCCAGCGACTTCAGAAATCGATTTTATGGATGGTATTCCCAACACTTCTTGGGTATTAATTGCGAGAGTATCATTAAATGTTCCGGGTTGATCCCTAATAAAAACTTGATTAAAATCGCGGTCGTAATAGTACATTGGCAGGTAGCTTAATTTATTATCATGCACCACAATCGTGCCGTTATTAATTTTTTCTTTCGCGTAATTTAGGGCTTTTCGATATGGTGACCGCGGGAATTCATTGTAAGGAATTTGATATAGCAGGGAGATCGTTGCGGCAGAAATAAATAAAGCAATCAATAATGCTCTTTTTAATGTTGATTTTAAATTCGCAATAACCAAGCCACAAAGGACATTAAATGCTACAGACGAATATAGAAAACCGCGAGGGACAAAGATAGGGCGGATTATGTATGAGAAAACGAATAAGATTAATGGGGGTGAAACGATAAAAATTAATAAATAATAGGAATTCGGTATTTCTCGAATTAACGTTATTCCCTCATAAACTAAAATTCCAAAAATCATTAGGGTAATGAACAATACAACAATGAGCGAGAAAGGTGGAAGCGGCAGACTACCAACAAAATAAATCATCGCTTGCAAAACTTCTGTAACACCAGGTTTTGGTGTCCAAAATGCAGTTTGAATTTTTTCCAATTGTCCGGGAACTCGAACCAACCAAGGGAAAAACAACAAGCCGGTAACGATCTGTAGAATTATCAATCGCTTCAAGCCATGCCAATCTTTCCTCATTGTCAGGTAAATATTTGGGGCGACTAATGTAAATATTGCCAGGTTATGCGTGTATAAGGCTCCAGCGCAAGTGACAATAATTCCCACCCAGTTGATCAACTTCTGTTGGTCAGGTAAAAGAAAAGTGATGGAGGTATAGTAAGCATATCCAGAAAGAAATAATGCCAACAACGCATACATGCGAATATCCTGCGCGTGATATATCTGCCAAGGGGATATTGCCATGAGTAAGACAGTATACAAAGCAGCCTCTACATTCGAGAAAACACGCGTAACCCAACTATAAGTAATAGTAATTGTCACCAGTGACACAATAACATTGATTAACCGAAGCCATACAAGTCGTTGAGTAATAACCATCCAAAAGTGCAATATAAAATAAAACAATGGAGGCATAGTATCTGCAGCAGTTCCAGTAATAATCTGACTCAACTTCTTTTCGGAAAGGAGTACAGTGAAAGCGTCATCGTAAATAATTTCCCGCTGATTAATAGCAATTATCCGCAAGACAAACGATAAAAATAATATTCCAACAAGCGCCACCTTATAATTTTTCATATTCTCATTTATTTAGTTACTGAAACCCATTTGAAAATCGTTGGGGTAAGTTATTTATTGTCCACCACCGTATCCAATAAAGTTCAAGAGCCAAAATTACTGGGACTGGAAGAAACATCAAAGCACTTTGTTGAGGTTGATCGCCATAGCTCACTGAAAGCAGGAATACCAGCCACGGTATTACGAATAATGAAATAATTCCTATAACAACAAAAACCCTGCCGAGCCTAGGAAATCTGTACTCCAAGATTTTTAAAACAAGTATGAGACTAGGCATTAAAACCACAAAATTTCCGGGGTCTGTTGGGATGCCGATCCATTGACCTAATACCAAAGTAATACAGGCTGTCCATATAAAGTGTTGTATTCCGGACGCTAATGATATTCGCCATTCAAATATTAGGATTAGTATAATTGCTATGGAAATGGCCGCACCAATTCTCTTACCGGGATCTCCCAGCCACTCATTCATCGCTGCCTGTATAGTAGTTGGTGGGTTGTAACTTTGATAACGGATTATCTCCCTTAGGTTTTGCAGCGGCCAATCTGGCATTATCAACGCAGAACTGACTGAAAGCAGAATAACGGTTCCTGCAAACCATATTACAAGCTTCCATTTATGAATGCTGATGGAATAAGTAATTATGAAAATTAATATTAATAATATTACTTGTGGTTTTATGGTTGAAAAAGCTAATAGAACTCCCGCCAGTTCATACTCACCCAACCTAATAGAGACAAGTGCCCCGGTAATCATTAAAGCGATTAAAGCAACAATATTACCGTTGATGATGGGACGCAAACCGTGATACCAAAAAACTGTGAACAGCAATAAAAATAGCAATATCAATGGTTTCGGATGCCAATCTACCAATCTCATGCATAAGATGGAATTAATTACAAGGCAGACTTCTAAAAAAGTCATCCATAAAGAACGGGAGAGTGCATAATCTTTAATTAGTGAAAATGGTAATAATATGATTATTGAATACAACGGGTAGGCCGGTCGAAGTTCGTGTTCTCCCTCATTCGCAAGCCTGCCATATGCAAATTGCTGAATTTGGGCAGCAGCATCATCACTATACGGACTGATCCCTTGTGTAACCAACAAACGTGTGCCAATCCAATGAACCAAAAAATCGTTTCCGCCAGGGTTTTGAATGGAATATCGATAATTGCCCCACGTCAAAATACCGGTAATGATTATGATTAATAGAATAAAACCAATAAACCGCAATCGAATCAATTTTATTCTTTCCAAAACGATCTCCTATCCTCCATTCCCTTCAACCGTATTAATGCTTGTGATATATTTATCAATGTCGTCGGGTTTCATATTGAATAAATTATTGAATAATTCAGAAAAATCAACGGTTTAGAATAACTGTTTATGATAGATAACTCACAGCAAAATATCCGCGAATTGCATTAATCATTTTTTACTAATATTACAGCCATTTGATCCCGATAAATCGACAACCACCCTGATCTCGATAAAACTTGAACCAACGGACGCCAGGGTTTGACCATCACTACGCCGATCTTATGGCTGGCAATTGTATCTTCAAATCCATTTTGAGCCTGAATGATAGTGTACCATTCACTAATAACTTTATCTCCATAAAGGTCGGTTCTACCATCAACAAATACTTGATGATCCCTATAAAACCAGATTAAGTAACCACCCCAGTCATATTCACTAAAAACTTGACCTCTTGTCGCTACAGTTTGTAAATGATCGGCAGCTTTTTCGGGATAATTATGTATTATTTGATTTTCAACAAAATTGGAGTTTGTTACTATTGCCATTTTTGCAAAGGCCACCATGCCCAGAATGCCTACCATGGACAGGTTGATGGCCTTTATTGGCAATCGATTATTATATAAGGTGGCAAATGAGTGTTTTTCATTATCCAATAATCGTTCTCGAAAATAATTGATCCGCTCCCGAATAATTTCTTGGTTTCTATTTCCCCAGATTGAACGACAAACAATTGGCGCGAAAACCACCCCAAAAATTGCAATATTCCGTTGAGAAATGAAGGAAATTAATGCAAACCAAATGAATACTAAAAGATCAAATAATTTAATTTTTAATTGAAAGAATCCCATGATAAATATAAAACCAAAAAAAAACCATAATAGAAATTGTTGGTGGAGATTATGAAAATCAGGTGATGCCCATTCTTGAATATGACTTTGGAGCGCAGCGACATTCATTGTGGTGAATGGCACCTTAAGGATTTGCAATCCATTCGGATTAATCGGCAATGCCAAAATGGAGAACAACACAGATAATGCCAGGTAACCTATTTTCTTCCATGTCAGCGTCTCGTCCAACTCCAACTGAAGTAGTTTATTGACAACTTTTGAAATCAACAAAATCCCAAGCAGCATAATTCCATAGACGTATCCAGCATGTAAATTACCCCATATACACATTATCACCGGAATGATAAAAAACACTAATTTTTGTTTTATCCTATACATATCTATTAAATAATTCATGATTGCCAAGAACAATAATGAAAATAATTGTGGTCGAGGAGCCCAAACAAGTGCTACCAGAACCGAGGTCAAAACCACCAGTATGGATTTAAACACAGGCGGTCCAATACATTGTTTGTACACAATTAACATTGTCACAACCACTGTTAATACCATCCAGGTCGCCAGTCCAAAGTATCCTAGCAATTTATAGCTTAAGAATAAGATAACTTGAGACAACCAGCTGTGGTTGATCCAAAATTGGCCAAAAACTGTATAAGAATAATCATCTTGTATCAATGGTTCGTGCTGGTTCCAAGTTGTTTCTCCAGCGCGTAAATGCCACCACATATCTGAATCAATTGGGGTTCTCGCTCCAATAATAGAAACTAGTAGAAGAGTAATAATTAAAACAAAACGCTCTTTGTCGATTTCCGTTTTTACCTTGGTCGATGTAGGTTTAATTGGTTTTTTATTAATGAAACGTTTGATCATTTGGATCTACACGATTTGAGAGATCATAATAAATTAAATAATCACCGATATGTTTGGTTTTATAAGATACTCCTCGCTCATGAAACATTGATACCAGATGGATCTCCAACTGTGGGTTTCTTGATGTTATATATGCAATTTTTTTTGCGTTTTTGACCATTTCGGCGTATGGAGGGTAACGATCATCCCTGTTTGAATAATGAAGGTCTTGATGATATGGCAATGCCGGAATGTAAATTATTGTTTCTTTGGATTGAAATGCCAAAGGATATGCCACCCAATAATTAGTGTATCCATAATGCTCCCCTGTTTCTTCAAGAAAGCTGATCAATTCCTCCATCTTTGATTTATCTACATTCGTTTTTGGATCGAACTGGGTTGTCAAACCCAGGGGGTTTTGCCATGCACAATTGACCACCCCAAAACAATTATATAACCCAACGATACCAACAATGAGGACTTGGATTGCTCTTTTCTTGATTACAATCCTAATAAATTCCCCTCCAACAATTGCCAGAATTATATTAAACGGTAAAAAATACCTTCCAGTTGGATCAGTTCCAAAAGATGTAAATACAAAACCTATGAAAATGATAGCCAAAATTGAAAAAAGCATCAAATACATTATTCTTTGCTCGTTTTTTCTTATTATTTTTCTCATCCAAAATACTGTAACCCCCATCCAAAAAGCCAAAACAAAGGGCATTACCGGAATCATGATCCACTTGATTTCCCAAGGCGGACGAAATCCCAATATTACTGGAATTCCAAATATGAAGAAATATCCCAAATGGTGAATGGAACGAATATAAATGGGACTTTTCTCAATTGCCATTGTGCTACCGAAAAATTCTTTGATCAATACACCAACGCCTTGATCAATAGAATATAAACCAATTGGAAGTGCGCCAATTATTCCACCAATAATTAATACGATTAATGAAATATATTCCCGGTAATCATTTTTACCATTGCAGGCACGGTTATTCATTATTGATTTGTACATGAGGAAAACTATCACTGGTATTGAATAAACCAATGTTAATCCACTTGTCCATAATCCTATTCCAACAAGGAATCCCAATATTCCCGTCATTAAATAGTGCGGCGTTCTATCGACATGGCTAATACAACTTTTATTATCAAATGATATTTTCAACCCTGTAATGAGAATAAGATTACCAATAAGCAATGCCTCGCCATATCCCCCCAAGCTAACAGAAGTGTAAAGGGTGAAATTAATGGTAGGGAAAACCATAAAGGCAACCGAATAAATGGTGCTTATACCTGAGCGAAAGAGGATATATGCCAATAAGGCTGTTGTGCATAATGTCGCAATTAATAATATTAACTGGATGAAGCGGATTACCCAAACCTTGGTTCCGAAAATAAGAAATCCAGCAGCCACCAAGTATGCATCCAAGCTTCCCATATACGCCTGGCCATAAAAATAGATAGGTCGTTCCCCCATCAGTATGTGTTTTGCCATCAATCCAACAACAGCTTCATCTGAGTTGAATGGAAAAACGCCACCTAGTAATAATATGATTCGGAAAGCAATTGCAATAATAATTAAAATGCTGACGATCTTAATTGTGGGGGCGTTTATGTATGGTGGGCTTTCTTTTAGCATTGAATTATCGTTTTGATCTTCTCTTGTTTACTGTCAATGCCCGTTTTATGGAAATGATTAAATTGTCAACCGATAATTACTAATATTTATGGAATTTTTTTCAACTGAAAATTTATTCTTCGTTCATCGTTTATCTATTTCAAGTTAAAATCGAAAATTTTTGTTGCAATCTTAATACTAGTTAACATATTACCATTATGGAAATCATAAGTTTTCACTTGGTTGGATAATTGTAATAAGAACCCCGTTATGATTTGGCCCCAACAATTTAATTTATCAACATAATGTATTTATACCGCACTTTACATATTATCCATGCCGGCCGTTTTCATGATTCAAACCAGTGTATAAATCCATTTATTTTGTAGCTGTTTTAATTGGGAATATAAATTTTTAGCCCACTCGAGCATAAATCCTCACTGTTGTTGTTTTTCCTCTAACTGGTAATAATTGTAATTCTAATAAATGCTTTCTTGCCACAAACGCCAGTAAAAGTTTGAATCACGTCCTTATTTATACTGAAGTCCCTTACAACCATACAACTGCAATCTGATATGTTTAATCGGCGCGGTATTCCGGAAGTTACAGCCCATTGCGTCTAATACAACTAAAATGAGCCTTTCCCAAATCGAACATTTACTTCACCGCTTCAATAAATTGAATTTACGACTTGAGGTCGAGATATTTATTGTGTCTACCTTCCATGTCCATTATAGACTTTTGGTCGTGCGCCAATTGTCTTGGAGGCCCTCAATCAGAAACCTCAATAAAAATCTTCAAATTTGTTTTGTATAAATTCGATGGGCTTTATAGATTTCTGCACCTACTTTGATCATATCCTTTCTGACCTGTGTTGCTGTATCAGCCATTTGAGTTTGTTCGGCGTGGATAAACCCAAATTCCTTGATTGTTTTTGACATCTCATAATATAGAAGGGCGTTCCCTCCTCTACCCTGGTACTCGGGCAATACTCCGACACCATTTAACGAAACCCATTTCGTTTTTTTCATCTCCAACATTATGTCAAGAATTCCCCATGGAGTAATTTTTCCGCCCTGCCTTTGTAATGCGGCTGACACGTCTGGAAATGCAAACAGGAATCCAATGATTTGTTCTTTATACATGATCAGCTTGATTAATTTGGGGTTTGCAACAATTAATAAATTATCCAAAAGTAATTTAACCTCTGAACGCGTTAATGGATAATATTCCCAATTATTAATAAATGACAGATTGTACGCTTCGCCAATCCGCCAGGCCCATTTCTTTAGCTCAGCTTTATTTTCGAACTTTTTTACCCAAAATTTTCCTTTAGCTTCAACTTTTTTTGCGATTTCAACGACTTGTTCAGGTAAATTGAATTTTTCATATGGGATATAACAGGAAACAAAATCCAATACTTTATTAAATCCCATTCCCTCCAGCAGTTCCGCGTAATATGGATAGTTGTAATTCATCATTGTCATCATCTGCCGATGTTCGAAGCCCATAACCTGGATCCCGTAACCATCGAACGACCCAAATCCTTTTGGTCCGACTATTTCCAACAATCCACGTTTATGCCCCCATTCAAGACAACGGTCAATTAATTTCTTGGCAACAACTGGATCATTGATACAATCAAATAAGTAGAATTGCATTTTTTTTGTGTCATGATATTTGTTGAATGCTTTATTCTCCATCGCGGCAATTCGTCCAACAACCTTACCCGCATCCAACGCCATGAAGAAATCGGCGTCTGAGTGTTCATAGTATGGATGCTTATTACGGTTGAGCATTAGTTTTATGTCTACATAAAATGGCGGCACCCATTGTGCACACCCTTTGTATAGGTCATAATGAAATTGGACAAACTGATTTACCTGGGATTTAATTGAAGTATTAACCTGAACAATGTCTACCATTCAAACAGCCTCCTAATTGAAGTATTTTGTTATTATAGTATTTAACACATAATTACCGGCAGGGATGTCAAAATCTATAAACATCATGTGAATTTCACATTTCCTCATTGCCAGTATATAATAATAACAAGGATTGCATATGGAAAAATTTATCATTGAAGGCGGAGTCCCTCTTGCTGGTGAGGTAACCCCAGCAGGCAATAAAAATGCCGCATTACCATTGTTGGCAGCTTGTTTACTTTCTGATGAGCCAATCATATTAAAAAACGTACCCGAAATTCTTGACGTTATTACTATGAGGTCTTTGATTGAAAGTTTAGGGGTGGATATTGTTCCTCTTGAACCACATGTATGGAAAATTACAGCAAAATTGGTACGTCCTTCCCTGATGGACCCTGATATATGCAGAAAAATCCGTGCATCAATCCTGTTGGCTGGACCAATGGTCTCCAGAACTGGAGAATTTCACCTACCACCACCAGGTGGCGATGTCATCGGCAGGAGAAGGGTTGACACCCATTTGTTGGCACTTCAAAAACTTGGGGTGAAAACCACCTATGATCGCTCCTTTTCGTTCCATACCAATAAACTAACTGGAGCTGATATCCTGCTTGACGAGGCAAGTGTTACAGCAACGGAAAATGCGATAATGGCATGTGCCACAGCACGCGGACAATCAACAATTCGCAATGCAGCATCAGAACCACATGTCCAAGAATTGTGTAATTTCATCAATTGCCTGGGGGGAAAAATATCCAATATCGGATCCAATACCCTTCATATTGAGGGCGTTCCGAAACTCCATGGCGGCGAATTTACAATTGGAGCAGATTATTTGGAGGTTGTTAGTTTTATTGGCGCCGCTGTAGTGACAAAAGGATCCATCAAAATTCGTAACGCTGGGATCCAACATCTTGACATGATACAACTGGTTCTTGGTCGTTTAGGAGTAACGTGGGATGTTGATGGTGATGATATTGTTGTTTCCAGCCGCCAAGGATTGACCGTTGAACCTGATTTGGGTGGAATGATCCCCGAAATAAGTGTAATGCCTTGGCCAGCTTTCCCCACAGATTTAATGAGTATTGCCATTGTTGTAGCCACACAGTCACGTGGTACGGTTTTATTCCACGACTGGATGTATCCATCAAGAATGTTCTTTACAGATAAATTAGTCAGTATGGGTGCACAAATAGTACTATGCGACCCTCACCGATGTATTGTCCAAGGCCCAAGCAAACTTTATGGAGAAAAAATGGAGAGCCCGGACATTCGAGCAGGAATGGCATTGGTCTTGGCGGCTTTGTCAGCAGAAGGAAAATCGGTAATCAGGAATATTGGGCAGATAGACAGGGGTTATGAAAGGGTTGAAGAAAAGTTAATTTCACTAGGTGCCAAAATCGAGAGAAGAAAAGAATAGTTATTATTTTAATAAATTATTTTTGATTTTGGGATTTTTATAAACAATTTACCCCTGGCTTACAAATAAAAACTGGTCAATAATTTCCTTTAAATTTTCTTTCGGTATTAAACCTACTTGTCTAAAAGCGATCTTACCTTTTGAAAAGAATAACATCGTTGGTATATTTTGAATCCCAAACTTTCCTGCCCATTCGTTGCTCTCATCGACATTAACTTTTGCAATTAGCAACTTTCCAGTATATTCCTTAGCCAATTCCACCAAGATTGGTCCAATCCTCTTACAAGGACCACACCATGGAGCCCAAAAATCCACTATAACCGGTAGAGGCGATTGAATAATTGTCTTCTCGAAGGTTAAATCAGTAACATGAACGGGCTCATTTATCATATTAACATTCATATCATTATTCTAATTTTTTCTTTTATCGGTAAAGAGTAACTATGATCCTCTTTTATAATCCCAAAAACGATATCCGACCCCTCTTTCAGTCAAGATGTATTTAGGATTTGATGGATCTTTCTCAATTTTTTGTCTTAAATAATTAACATATAATCTCACGTAATGCGGTTCGTCCCGATATTCATATCCCCAAACTTTTGATAATAGTTGATCATAAGTCATAACCCAACCAGCATTTTGAACGAGATGAAACAATAGTCGATATTCAGTTGGACGTAATTTAACAAGTTTTCCGTCAACCCAAACTTCCCGTCTGGCAAAATCTAGTTTTAAACGATCGTCAATTTCTGTTACTTCTCTGCTCGAGATCCCGGTAGTGTCGGTGCGTCTAAGAACCGCACGAACACGACTGACAAGTTCACGCGGACTAAAAGGTTTAGTGATGTAATCATCAGCTCCTAGTTCCAGCCCTTTTACCTTGTCATCCTCCTCGCTCTTTGCGGTTAGTAGAATTACTGGTACGTTGCTTGTTTCCCTGATTAATTTTAATACTTCAAAACCATCCATATCAGGCAACATGATGTCCAATAATACAAGTCCTGGAAGTTTTTCCCGTTGTAATTGGATTGCCTGCATACCTCTATAAGCTTCTATCACCTGAAATCCATCGTGCTCTAAATTTAAACGAATGAATCGAGTCATCCGTTCTTCATCATCGACCACTAAGATTAATTGATTTAAAAAGTGGTCTTCTGCCATATCCTTAAATTACTCCCTGAATGTGGTGATAATTTCGTCTTCTTTTTCTGCTTCTAATATCTCAATAAAATTAATCCGAACTATTGGCCAGATGACGATATTCACGTTTGGATCCAGATAGGGAATGTCCTTTCCATCTTTTTTCCGTGGATTTTTGACAATTATTATTGAATCGTTCGGAGTAGGTAGATCCTCAATTTCTGCCAGTATTGGGTCCTCATTTTGCAGGTGAAGAATTATCCGGATCATGTATTAGCCTGTTTTTTAAAATTATTTGAAATTTAAACCGCCCCAATGCCAGAATGTCCCCATGGCATAATGGGTATTCAACGTGAGGGGTTAGTTTTTGACCATTTACCCGTGTGCCATTTGCTGAACCGAGATCAATAACCAATATTCTCTCATTTATTGTTTTAATATTTACATGGAGCCTTGAAACGCCTAAATTATAAGCATTATATGGCGACAGATCCACATCAGGTAATATGGTCTGGCCTTCTGATTTTCTACCCAATGTCTGTTCTGCGTTGCCTTTCAAATCTATTGTTTGACCACTATCCAATAAGTACAAAGAAGCTTTTACTTCAGAATCAGATGTCTCAAATTCTAATACTGAAATATTTTGCTCTTCTCCCGTCGCCGATAAACTTCCAGACGGTGTGTTGGTAATAGATTTTGTTGTTGTTCTTTTTGATGATATTAATTGAGAGCCACATTTACTACAAAATATTGCATTTTCAACTTCTTTGTGGTGGCAATTTGGACAAATTATCATTTCGTTCTTTCAATTATTTTGAAAATTGCATTCAAATTTTATCGGGTTATTCTTTAATCTTATTCTTTAATATTACCATTTCATTAAACATCAGTATCCGTTGTTAAATGCCATATTAATCAATTTTTATTAAAACCACCGAAATATTGTCCGGGCCTCCTGCAAGGTTCGCCGCACGGGTCAATTCTTTACATGCCTCAGAAATATTGCATTGCGATTTGACAATTTTTATTATTTCTTTCTCTGAAACGACGCTCCATAATCCATCTGAGCACAAGAGAATCCATCCGGGTTTTGGTATCAGGTGAGTATTAATATCCGGTTTAAAAGGTTCACTCTGGCCAATAGCGCGATACAACACATTTCGCTGAGGGTGTAATGCAGCTTCTGCATCTGTGATTTGACCCAGTTCTACAAGCCTCCTAACCAATGAATGATCATGTGTCATAACTTGAATATGCCCATCTGGATAGACAAAATATACTCGACTGTCTCCGACATGGGCTATCGTTACCCGGTCACCTATCACCATCGCCGCCGAAATTGTTGTCCCTCCACCCGGAGCTTTCCTTGTAACCTCGGTTTGAACTTGACGAACCGCTTCTTCTACTACTTCCTGAAAACTCTCGTCTCCTTGTTCCCTTATTCCCATTACTGACGGAAAGATTTCTTGCATAATTTTGTTTACAAACACCTTCACGGCTGTACTGCTTGCCAGTTCGCCATGTTGATGCCCTCCCATCCCGTCAGCAACGATAAATAATCCAAATGGCAGATTGATTTTCTCGTCAGAGAGAACAGATGTGCACAAGAACAAAGTATCTTCGTTATGATCTCTTTGAATACCAATTGAATGTGAGCTTCCTGCCGTTAAACTGGGAGTGGGTTTGATTTTTTGAGTTGCACTATCTTCATGTACATACTCAGAAAGAGGAATGGTTTTTACATCCAAACTCTTTTTTTCTGTTTTCTGAAACAATTTTTTAATTGACCTTATCAAACCGACCTCCGATTACAGTTCCCATTATTATGGCAACAAGGCATAAAAACAGTTATCAAATGAACCAAAAAACAGCACGTCGCCGTGGACAATTGGAGTTGCAGTAATCGCTCCGCCCGTTTCAAATTTCCAACGCAAACGACCATTGCGATGATCTATGCAATAAAGATAACCATCAGCGGAGCCACAATAAACGGATTGATTGAAAACCATCGGCGAACCACTGACCTGATGTTCTGTTTTAAATCTCCACTCTTCCCTACCCGATCCGCAATCAATACAATACAAGTATCCATCTGCAGAGCCAAAGTACAGATAATTATCTTGAGCACAAGGTGAAGAAATTGAACCCTTGCTCATACGAAAACGCCAGATTACCCACCCCGAATTTCCATCCAGTGCATAACAGGTCCCATCATGGGATGTAAAATAAACTACACCTTCATAATAAACTGGAGACGAGGTAATTGCCCTTTTTGCTTTAAATCGCCAGATTACTTCTCCTCTCAGGTCAATACAATGTACCTCACCGTTTTCGTTTCCAAAAACAATCAACTCATTGGCTGAAATTGGAGTTGACCGTATCGCCCCCCCTGAGTCAATTCGCCAGGTAATTTTTGATGAGGCGATATTAATGGCATACAAGTAGCCATCATCAGATCCAGTAATAATGTGCGCGCCTGCGATTAATGGCGAACACCGAATCGGTCCTTCGGTTAAAAAACTCCATTGAAGTTTGCCGGTTTTTGATGATATTGCATGGAGTTTCTTATCTTCTGAACCAAAATATACAACACCGTTATATATTGCAGGACGGGTTGTTATTCCTCCATCTGTTTGATATTTCCATGATAACTCACCATTTGCCGCTTTTAGGGAATAGAGGTTTCCATCGTATGAGCCGACAAACACTTCACTTGAATCGCAAGTGGCAGAACCTCTAATCTCATCATCCGTTCGAAACATCCACAATGGTTTAATGGCATCTTCATCAGCTAATTTAATTGTGCTCAATCCCACACCGGCAAAAATACCGGTTTTTTTCGCCATGTTTATCAATGCATCTCGCATGGCTTCAGCTGTTTGGTAACGTTCTTCGTGGTTATATTGAAGAGCAGTGTTGATAATATTTTCAAAATCAATTGATACTGCCGGGTTGATCTTCCTAATTGGCCTGTCTCCAAATGTAAAAGGTGGTTCCAGCCGTGGATCTCGTTTTGTAATAACATGGTGAAGTGTCGCTCCCAAAGAATAAATATCGGCAACAGGTGTAGCCTCGCCTCGATATTGTTCGGGAGGAGAATACCCTTCAGTACCAATCATTGTCCCCTTCTGGCCTGCTTTGAAAACTTTTGCGATTCCAAAATCCACAAGCATTATATGATTATGCTGGTTAACCATAATATTTGATGGTTTAATATCACGAAAAATAATGGGTTCCGGCTTGTGGGTGTGCAAATATTTAAGCACTTCACAAATCTCAACCGCCCAAGAGATAACCTGATTCTCCGGAATGTATCCACTTGAATCATTTATGATTGTTTCAAGGTTTTTTCCATTAATAAATTCTTCTACCAGGTATGATCTCTCGTCATGTGTAAAATAATCAAAAATTTTTGGAATGGACGGATGAGATAATGTGACAAGGATATTCGCTTCTCGTTCGAAATTTTGAACGATCGTTTGCCTGACCAATGGATCAGGGGCCTGGTTTATCATCTCTTTAACAGCAACAAGTTTTATAACATTGGGGAAATGTAAATCCCGCGCCCGGTAAACTGCTCCCATCCCCCCCAATCCTACCACTTCCTGGATCGCGTATCGCTCCACTAGAATCGTACCATTCGCCAGTTGAGTGATTGGGCGAAGGTCTTCATTTATCTTTTGAGTAAAATCATTTGATCCCAGGGGAGACTCCTATTTATAAATAAATCCTAACGCTAAAATTATATTCGTCTAACAACAGTAATGCAACAGTAATAATGCGTTACAATTATTTGGTAATAAATTGTAAAGTAAATTGTGGTTATTTTGTAATTGATTTTGATAATTGTATGATGTTTACCAATTACCTCTCACCATTTAGCTGGCGTTACGGTTCGCCTGAAATGCGGAAAATATGGAGCGAAACTTATAAACGTAAATTATGGCGGAAGATTTGGTTGGCACTGGCTGAAGCTCAATCAAAGTATGGTCTAATATCATGTGAGCAACTCAAAGAATTACGGCAGCATGTTAACAAGGTAAACGTTCGGGAATCGTTAAAAGTTGAAGCCGAAATAAAACATGATCTGATGGCAGAGTTAAAAGTATACGCTAGCCAATGCCCCACAGCGGGTGGTTTGATACATCTTGGGGCAACATCCATGGACATAGAAGACAATGCGGAAGCGATTAGGATTAGAAGATCTATTGATCTACTTACTAGTAAATTGGCAATTATCTTGTCAGTATTATCTGATTTGGTAACATTAAACGCAAATTTACCAATTAATGGCTACACGCATATTCAGCCAGCTGAACCAACGACCCTTGGTTATCGTTTTGCCCAATATCTACAGGATCTTTGGAGCTCGTGGCGTTCTTTATTTGTTATACGTAATAAATTCCTGGGAAAAGGCTTTAAAGGTGCGGTAGGTACTGGCGCATCTTATATTGAAATCATCGGAGCGTTAAATTTTGATGAGTTTGAAAATACACTCAGCGCATCTCTTGATCTTCCTTTCTTTTCCATTACTACCCAGACTTATCCCAGAATCCAAGATTTTGAGCTTACATGTCAATTGTCCGCGTTTGCAGCCATTTTTAGCAAAATAGCGATAGATATTCGCATCCTTCAATCTCCCTTATTTGGCGAATTAATGGAACCAATATCTGAAAAACAAGTCGGTTCTTCGGCAATGCCTTTTAAGCGCAATCCCATTTTGTGCGAAAAAATTAATTCACTTTCCAGGTTGTTATCTCAGGCACCTCAAATTGCTTGGCAAAACGCTGCCTATTCTATTTTGGAGAGAACACTTGACGATAGTGCCAATAGAAGAACCATACTTCCGGAATCATTCCTCATTATGGATGAATTATGCAACTCCGCCATTGAACTCTTTCACGGTTTGGTGATTAATAAGGATCAATTGTCTGAAAACCTCGCCCAGTTTGCTCCATTTGCCTCCACCGAAAGGTTGCTAATGGCTTTGGTTCATTCAGGTGCCGACCGACAGAAGATGCACGAGGCGCTTCGTAAACACGCCATGCGTGCTTGGGAGAGTATGAAAAATAACTCGGAAAATCCTTTGGTTAGTTTTATAAAAAATGACCCACTGATCAAGAAATATCTATCCGATCAACAAATCTCAGAAGTTATGTCGGTTAGCGATTATTTCGGAATTGCTCCTGGCCGTTCCAAGAAACTGGCTGAAGAAGTAAAACATTACCTGAAGACTAATGGATTTATTTAAAGGCAGAAATATTTATGGGGAATAATTTCAAATTCAATTTTCAATACCTAACGCTTCAGAATTAATGCGAACGAGATAGTCCGAGGCCGCCCACCCATTTCTTTTTTTATCATATGGTGCAATTAAGTACCACCAAGCATAACCATCGGACGCAACCGGTCCATCTTTTACTTCAAATACCTCGGACTCCATCCCCAAAAACAACTGGTTATAGCCTGTGCCTGGGCCAGCCCTCAATCTCAATCCTTCTTGGTCGGTACCTGAAATTTGAACAAATGAGCCGATAATTATTTCCGATGTACCGCTCTCAGATTCAAATGTTCGATCTAACTTGTCCATCGTTGGAGTATCTAGTGGCGGGGAAATAAGAAGCAATTCGGCTGTCGGGGCAGGGTCCGTATTTAGCGGTCTTGACAAGATAAACAGGAATATACATATACCTGATAATCCCATGATCATTAGAACTGGGACTACTATCATTGGTACGTCAGACCTGGTTAACCAAATTTTTTTTGTCATTTATAAATTGTGGATTCAACTTTTAAGTGCAACAGACTGATCAAAGAATACCTCAAAAGGT
>CAYQUO010000024.1:0-38202 GCA_964420835.1 uncultured Anaerolineaceae bacterium | reverse complement strand
CACACCAGACTTTGGATCTGTGGATCTTGGTTCGAATCCAGGCGCCCCAGCCTGTAAGTTTGCTGCCTTGAGGCATCGGGCTGTGAGCCGCCTTGCGGCAGCACGGTCCGAATTTTTTTATCAGGGAGATGGCCCATGAAAGTAACTGCTGTCATTTTGGCAGCCGGGCAGGGAACCCGCATGCGCTCCGAAATGCCAAAGGTTTTGCACCGGGTGGTCGGCAAGCCAATGATCTACTATGCCATCCAGGCGGCCCGGCTAACCACCAGTGAAACACCGGTGGTGGTGGTGGGCCATGGCGCCGAGGAAGTGCGCAGGGTGGTGGAAGACAAGGTGACCTTTGCCGTGCAGGAGGAGCAACTGGGTACAGCCCACGCCGTGCGCTGTGCAGCTCCCCTGCTAGCCAACCGCACCGACCTGGTTCTGGTGACCAATGCCGACATGCCCCTGCTTACGGTGGATACCCTGCGCCGCCTGGTGGCCGCCCAAAAAGCACACCACAACCCGCTGACGATGTTAACGGTCACCCTGGCGGAATCACACGGTTATGGGCGGGTGATCCGCAAGGAGGACGGCAGCGTGGCTCGCATTGTGGAAGAGGCGCAAGCCACCCCCGGAGAGTTGGCGGTGAAGGAGTTGAACGCCGGTGCGTACTGTTTTAAGGGCTCCTGGTTATGGCCGGCACTGGAACAGGTGGCGCTCTCGCCCAAGGGCGAGTTCTACCTGACCGACCTGGTGGAATTGGCCGTTTCCAGCGGGCAGGTGGTGCGGGCAGTGAGCCTTGAAGATCCGACCGAGGCGACGGGTGTGAACAACCGGGTGCACCTGGCCGAGGTGGATGGCCTGATGCGCCGGCGCATCAATAGCGGCTGGATGGAAGCCGGGGTGAGCATGGTCGATCCAGCGGCTACCTACATCGAGCCGGAAGTGCAGATCGGTCCGGACACCGTGCTTTGGCCGGGCACCTTCCTGAAGGGAAAAACCAGCATTGGACCGGGTTGCAGCATTGGCCCGAACACGGTGATAGAAGACAGCAAGGTGGGGCCAAAATGCACCATCCTGTCCTCCCACCTGGAAGGCGCAGTCCTGGAGGAAGAGGTAAGCATGGGGCCATTTGCCCACCTGCGCAGGGGCGCCCGGCTGTGCCGGGGTGTGCACATGGGCAATTTCGGCGAGGTGAAGGATTCCACCCTTGGGCCGGGAACAAAGATGGGGCACTTTTCCTACATCGGCAACGCCACTATCGGTGCGGATGTGAACATCGGCGCCGGCACCATCACCTGCAACTACGACGGCGAGCGCAAGAACCCCACCATCATCGGCGACCGGGTTTTCATCGGCAGCGACACCATGCTGGTGGCGCCGGTGGAGTTGGGCGAGGGGTCGCACACGGGCGCTGGCGCGGTGGTGACGAAGAACGTTCCCCCCGGAGAGACCGTGGTTGGTGTACCAGCCCGGCCGATCAGGAAGAAGGAATAAGGTGACTTTCAACGGGTTGTGGGCATGGTTCGGCCTGGTGCTGATGGCAGATATCGTATTCGCCTCCCTTCGGGCTGTGCTGCTGCACGTCCGCCTTCCCCACCTGGTTAGCCTGCGGGAACAAACCCCTGCACGGGTTGATCGTTTGCTTGACCTGCTTGATCATTCCTACCTGGTGCCCAGCCTGCGCATGGCGCTGGGGGTGACCCACTTCCTGGCCGCCGCCCTGGGTTGGAGCCTTCTGCCGCCGGGACAACCCATTGGATTGTCTGTGGTTTTGCTGGCTCTCCTGGGCCTGGTGGTGCTGGGATTGGAATTCGCCATTGAATCGTACCTGTTGAAGGATGTTGAACGCACCGCCCTGCACCTGGTGCCCCTGACCGCGCTTGCCGACCTGCTGCTGCGACCATTCGCCTGGCTGGTTCAGATCATCCTGGGCTCACCAACGGCTGTTAAACGCACCATGGGATCGGTGACGGACGATGAATTGAAAAGTTGGGTAAAAGACGGCCAGCAGGACGGCAGCCTGGAGCGTGATGAACGCAAGATGATCTATTCCATCTTCCAATTTGGCGACACGCTTTGCCGGGAGATCATGGTGCCGCGCATGGATGTTCTGGCACTTGATGTGGAAACCCCCCTCCAGGAGGCCGCCAGGGCCATCCACGATTCCGGTCACTCGCGCGTACCGGTGTATGAAGAAGCCATCGACAATGTGATTGGGTTGCTGTACGCCAAGGACCTGCTGCAGACGATGCAAAAGGACAATCGCATCCGATCGATCCGCGAGCTGCTGCGGCCGGCCATCTTTGTTCCGGAAGCCAAGAAGGTGGACGACCTTTTACACGAGATGCAGGAAAGCGGTGTGCATATCGTGGTGGTGGTGGATGAGTACGGGGGGATGGCAGGCCTGGTCACGCTGGAAGACATCATGGAGGAGATCGTCGGCGAGATCCGCGATGAGTACGACCAGGGAGAGGAATTGCCCTATCAAAAACTGGGTCCGGATGAGGCCATTGTGATCGGGCGGTATGCGCTGGAT
The DNA here is from genome assembly GCA_964420835.1 of uncultured Anaerolineaceae bacterium. GTDB lineage: Bacteria > Chloroflexota > Anaerolineae > Anaerolineales > Anaerolineaceae > CAYQUO01. Next base: position 35,681 of record CAYQUO010000024.1, on the reverse strand, counting down.
GATTTTAACGAATTGTTCGACACGCACCTGACCAAGGAACTGGCAGACACGATTGGCGGTTATATCTATGGACAGATCGGCCGGGTGCCCCAGGAGGGGGAAAGCCTGGTTGTGGAGGGCTGGCTGCTGACCGTGGAACAAGTTTCCGGTCGTCGCATCCGCAGGGTGCACGTCAGCCGGCTGCACCCGGGAAGTGAGAGCGCTGAGAAAAATGAACCGGGTGAATGAGAAGGTGCAGGATGCAGGGTCGGAAGCCACAGCCTCCAGCCGGCAGCCCTGGCCTTGAGTTCCCGGATGAACAAATCCCTGAGAAGGATCCACACACCATGAGCGGTGAACGATCCCTGCGTATCGAGGCGGTGGTGCTGCGGCACGCTGAATTTGGCGAGGCGGACCGGCTGCTGACGCTGTTCAGCCGTGAGCAGGGCAAGTTGCGAGCCATTGCCAAAGGGGCACGCAAGCTGCTTTCGCGCAAGGCCGGGCACCTGGAGCCCTTCACCCGGGTAACACTGCAACTGGCGCGGGGCAGGGACCTTTGGATCGTTACGCAGGCGGAAACGGTGCAATCCTTCACGGCGCTGCGCGAGGATCTGCTGCTCACCGGTTATGCCAGCTATGCGGCCGAACTGCTGGACCGTTTCAGTTACGAAGAGGGCGCCAACCCGGGTGTGTACCAGGTGCTGGTGGATACGCTGGTGCGGCTCTGTGACGGGGAAGATCCATACCGGATCCTGCGTTTTTACGAGTTGCGGCTGCTGGACCTGCTGGGCTTCAGGCCACAATTGTTCCAATGTGTTGCGGGGGGCGAAAAGATCCAGCCTGAGGACCAGTTCTTCTCTGCATCCCTGGGCGGGGTGCTCTGCCCGGAATGCGGTACAAGGGCATCTGATGCCAGGCCGGTCTCCATGGAGGCGTTGCGCTACCTGCGACATTACCAGCGCAGCAATTGGCATGGCGTGCAGAAGGCGGGCGTACCCCAGTCCGTACAAACGGAAATGGAAGCCCTGCTGCAACATTACCTGACCCACCTTCTGGAGCGGCGCTTGAACAGCCCGGATTTTCTGAAGGCCGTGAGGAAGGCCCCCTGATCACCGGTGGACTGCCCAGGGGGAACACCCTGGATGTGACTTGGGTGGAAAATAGAAACTGGACGGTGATCGTCCAGTTCCATGTCTTATAAAAGACCCGGGGAAGCCGTACCGCCCGGCCTTTATTTTTTTGTGGGAAGGAAGCGGTTCACCTTCGTTCCGCAGACGGGGCAGACACCCTGGGCGACCTGCCGCCCTTTTTCGGTCTCTTTGACAGTTCCATTCTTAATGGACCGCCTGGCTTTGCACTTGACGCAATAGGCTTCAAAATCCATGGGATATCTCCTTTTTTTTCAACTGCAAGGTGGAGCCATTGGGCTGCCCGGGTGAGAACCGGGACTGCGGCGAGATGCGGAAAGACCCGTGTCCAGAATCCATTATTACTATAGTGGTTTTTTCATTAAAGTGCAACACCCTGCCTTTCAGGAAGGCTGCCGGGAAACCCCTTGCGGGTGTCAGGAATGGCCCAAAACGGGGTGCGGCTGGTAGGGTTCTTCAAGGAATTTCAGATCAGCAGCGTCCAGCGTCACATTCAGCGAGGCGATGGCTTCCTGAAGATGGTTCATTTTTGTAGCACCAATAATCGGAGAGCTAACCCCAGGCTGATGGAGCAGCCAGGCCAGGGCCACCTGCGCCCGGGTGAGGCCTTTCCTCTCCGCCAGGGTGCTCACCCGGTCCAGGACCTGGAAGTCCATTTCCTTGAAGTACATATTGTCGGCAAATTCATCCGAGTGGGCGCGGACGGTTTGTCCCCGGCTCTCCCGCGAGCGGGAGCCGGTGAGAAAACCGCGGGCTAGCGGGCTCCAGGGGATGACGCCGATCCCCTCGGCACGGCAGAGGGGGAGCATCTCACGCTCCTCCTCCCGATAGACCAGGTTGTAGTGGTTTTGCATTGAGATGAAGCGGCTCCAGCCATGGGCGTCGGCGGTGTGGAGCATGCGGGAGAACTGCCAGGCATACATGCTGGAAGCGCCCAAGTAGCGCGCCTTGCCGGCACGGACAACGTCATTCAGGGCTTCCAGCGTTTCCTCGACGGGGGTGGCAGGGTCCCAACGGTGGATCTGGTAGAGATCGACATACTCCATGCCCAGGCGGAGGAGCGAGGCATCAATGGATGCCAGGATGTGCTTGCGGGAAAGGCCGCGGTCGTTGGGATCGTCGCTCATGGGTAAGAAGACCTTGGTGGCGACCACCACATCCTCCCGGCGGGCGAGTTCCTTCAATGCCCGGCCGGTGATCTCCTCGCTGACGCCAATGGAATAGGCATTGGCCGTGTCGAAGAAATTGATGCCAGCCTCCAGGGCGGTTTTCACAAACGGGCGGGCTTCCTCCTCCGGCAGCACCCATTCCCGCCAGGTCTTGGAGCCGTAACTCATCATCCCCAGGCAAATGCGTGAGACCTTTAGACCACTATTGCCAAGATTCACATATTCCATAATCGATCTCCTTTCCTTAAATGGTCTTTTTCACCCTCGATCCCTGCAGAGGTTTTTCAGTTCCAATGGAATGAAAACGGTGTTCCACGATCCGGATGAATCCAGTCCCTGAAGATGTTATTTTCGGCAAGTATAACCACATGACCAAGGATCGGTTTCAACCAGGACGACCGAAGCCGGAATTCATCCATTCGCTACCGCAACAGAAGGATGACACGGGCCCTGAGTTTCTTTTCGGCCCGCGGTTTCCATTTGACACAGAATTTGTATCTTGCTAATATTATTCTACCTCGGAGGTGATCATGAAACAAGTCAGGCTCGCTTACGGCAGGGATGGTTTGGAGGTTCATTTACCCGACAGTGCTGAGGTCATTATGCCAGGCCAGATCCTGGGCTTGGAGGAGGAAACCGAAGCGATCCGGGAAGCCCTGCAAAACCCCATCGGTTCTCCGCCCCTGGCCAAGATGGTAACGCCAAATTCAAAAGTGCTGGTTACCCACAGTGATATCACCCGGGCAACCCCCAATGACCGTATTCTGCCGACCCTCCTGGAGGAGTTGGAGATATTGGGCGTCCAGCGGGAGAATATCACCCTCCTCAACGGGCTGGGAACCCACCGGCCGCAAACCGATGCTGAACTGCGCACGATGCTTGGTGATTACATTGTGGAAAATTACACCTGCCTGCAACATGATGCGTTCAACGATGAGATCCTGGTGCCGGTGGGCGTAACCTCGCGGGGGAACCCTGCCCGCCTGAACAACCTGCTTCTTGTGGCGGACCTTGTCATCCTGACCGGATTTATTGAGCCACATCTCTTCGCCGGGTTTAGCGGCGGCCCCAAGGGCATTTTACCGGCGCTGGCCGGTTTTGAAAGTGTTGAGAGCAACCACAATGCCACGATGATTGGTCACCCCAAAGCCACTTTTGGCATCACCCAGGGCAACCCCATTTGGGAGGAAATGCTCGAAATCGCCCTGATGGTGCCGAGGTTGTTCATTCTCAACGTTACGTTGAACGCCGCCCGGCAGATCACTGGAGTTTTTGCCGGTGATCTGCGCGCCGCCCACCAGGAAGGGGTTGATTTTGTCCACCAGACTGCCATGGTTTCCGTACCTGAACCCTTTGACATCGTGCTGACCACCAATTCGGGGTACCCACTGGACCTGAACCTGTACCAGGGGGTCAAGGGCATCAGCGCAGCGGCGCGCATCGTTCGCCCGGGAGGTGCCATCCTGATGGCTGCCGCCTGCAGCGAAGGACTGCCTTCCGGTTCCGGCTATGCCAATTTTTTAGCGCAGGTAAAATCACCGGAGCAAGCCCTGGAGAAGTTGTTCAGCCCTGGTTTTTCAGCGCCCGACCAGTGGAACGTACAGATCCAGGCGGTCATTCAACAAAAGGCGGATGTATACCTGTTCAGTGAGGGCCTGACCGAGGCGGAGATCCGCTCGGCGCTGCTCATCCCCTGCAAGGATATCGAAGCGGACCTGCCTGGGCTGGTGAAGCGCTACGGCCCGCGCATTTGCGCCCTGCCGGAAGGGCCACAAACCATCGCTTCCGTGCAGCCCTCCTGATCCGTTGTATCAGCGTGATATCCCCATATTACACAGCGTTTCGCCGACTGGAAACGGATGGTCTTACGCTTGAAAGATCCGGATTCCAACAGTACGCAACCATCCATAACAGGCAGGCTGCCCGGGTGGGAATGGACGGGGGCCATAGCGGCGAGCGATTCGGATCACATGACGGGAGAATTCCTGCCGGCTGGGGTGTTGTCAGCAGTGCTCAGCGGCGCGGCAGAAGGAGCATGACGGCTACCAGCAGCAGGACCAGGCCTGCCACCCGCGAGAGGCTGAGCGGAATGGGTTTCACACCGCCCCAACCGGTGGTGTCGGCGATGGTGGAGATGATCATTTGGCCAAAGATGAGAGCAGCGATGCCGGCGGTGACGCCGGTGGCAGAGAGGGAAAAGGAAACCCCCAGGATAATGAAGACACCCAGGGTGCCGCTGATGAGGGCATAGGTGACCGCCGTGCCGGGTACCTGCCACCAGGCTGCACCGCGCAACGCCAGCAGGGCCAGGAGCAGGGTAAGGCCGACCACGCCGCCGGTGAGGTTGGTCATCACGGTGGTGCGCAGGGCGCCTACCAGGCTGCCCAGACGGCTGCTGAGGGTGGACTGGGTGCCGATGGCCAGGCCGGTGACCACTGCTCCGATGATGCCGGCGAGGATGGTTGCTTTCATGGGATGCCTCCTGGTGTGAAAATTATGGCGCTGAACCTGCCTGGATTGAGTATAACCCGGATGGAGCCCGCCCGGGGGCATTCCTGCCGGGGGCCAACCTGCGGAGGACTGAAGGTGCGTCGGGCAGGGGGTCAGTGGATGCCGGCAGCCTGCAGGGCGGCGGCAATATCCTCAGCGATCATGCGGCGCTTGCTTTTTTCGATGAAGAAAGCCGGCCCGGCTTGCAGATAGGAGGGAAAAACGGGGAAACCGCTGAAGCGGAAGTTGCCGCCGCGGATCTTATAGGTGGAGCCGGCAGGGATGGGGCGTGGTTCGCCGGCCCGGCGGGCGATGAGGTTGACAGCCTGGATGGCAACGTCGCCTATCAGGAGGAAGGCGTTTACTTTGGGAAAGAGGGCCAGTTCCTTCTCGAGCAGGCGTGAGCATTCCTCAATGGCCGGTCGAGGGACGGCGTAGGCGGTTTTGGCGCATTTGACGGCCGTTGTGAGGTAGATGCCCCGATCCACCAGCTCTTCGATGGACCTTGCAGGGAAGCCGGCATCCTCGAAGGCCAGCAGGGTGGTGCGGGCGAAGAGCGGGTTGCCAGGGGCATAGTAGCCGTCACCGGGGCCCGGGGCGGCGGCTTCGGAGAGGAGGATGAGGCGGACGGCTGCGGGGTCGATATCGATCGATGGGGTGCAATAGGCTGCATGGTCGACACCGGCACAGGGGAAATGCTCACAGCGGATAGAATCGCAAACTTTCATGGCAGCCTCCTTCCATCCCTATCGTACACCTTTTTTCCGGAATGGATATAAGGAGTATATTTTTACATTGCATGATAGGATATCATGAGGAGAACAGTCAATCCATTTTGAGAAAGGCCGATCATGAAGCAAACCATCGCCATCACCCGCAAGGTGAGCCGGAGGTTCAACGAGTGCGAGATCACACACATTGACCGCCAGCCGATTGATTTGGAACTAGCCCGGGAGCAACACCGGCAATACGAGGAGGCGCTGGAGGGGTTGGGGGTACAGGTGATCCGCCTGCCGGAGGAGCCGGATCTGCCGGATGCGGTCTTCGTGGAGGACACTGCCCTGGTGCTGGACGAACTGGCGGTGATGCTGCGGCCGGGTGCGAAAAGCCGCAGGGGCGAGATGGCTGCCGTGGAGCAGGCACTGCAGCCCTGGCGGGAGATTCGGCGGCTGGAGGCGCCGGCCACCGCCGATGGCGGGGACATCCTGGTGCTTGGGCGGGAGGTGCTGGTGGGGTTGAGCACCCGCAGCAATGCAGCGGCGGTGGAGCAACTGCGGATGATCTTGGAACGCCATGGCTACCGGGTGCGGAGGGTTCCGGTGAACGGCTGCCTGCACCTGAAGAGCGCCGTCACACAAGCCGGGCCAGGACTGCTGCTGGTGAACCCGCAGTGGGTGGAGAAACAGGAATTCCCGGGGTGGGAGTTCATCGAGGTGGATCCGGCTGAGCCGGGGGCAGCCAACCTCCTGCTGCTGCCGGGGGGCGGGGCGGTATATCCTCAGCATTACCCCCGCACGCAGGAACGCCTGCAGAAGGCCGGGGTGGACCTGACGCTGGTGCCAGCGACCGAGGTGGCCAAGGCCGAAGGGGCGGTGACGTGCTGCTCGATCGTGTTCAGGGTCTTTTCATGAGAGCCTTCAGCCTGTGCCAGCCCCGGCATGGGTGTGTGATTCAGGGAAAAAAGGCATAGGAGGGGGAAGAGGTTTGTGTAAATTAGAACACCCCAAGGAGGCTTTAATGAGCAGGAACAGTAAGGAAGCCTTTCTGATCGTTCTGGTGACCGCACCCTCGATGGAGGCGGGACAGAGCATCGCCAGGCGGCTGGTGGATGAACGGCTGGCCGCCTGTGTAAACATCGTCCCCGGAGTCACCTCCATCTATCGATGGAAAGGGCAGATCAGCCAGGACAGCGAGGTGCTGCTGGTATGCAAGACCCGCCAATCATGCATGGAGAAACTCGATGCGCGGGTGCATTCTCTACACCCATACGAGGTGCCGGAGATCCTGGCAATTCCCCTGGCGGGCGGCTCGGCCGCCTACCTGAACTGGCTGGCGGCAGAAACCGCCGAAGGGAGGGATGAACAGGACGGTTAGAAAACCTGGCGCCGAAGTGGCTGTGGGAAAACCGGCAATCGCCTCTTGACTTTCATGACGCGTTGCGTTATCCTATTAGTATGACGCAGCGCGTTATGCTTTGGGGCGGCCCAAAGGCGCTGGCTGCGGAAAGGATGAGAAATGGACGAGACAAAAGAGAAAAAGGAATCCACCCCCGGTTTCTCCCTGATGCGCAAGGTGCTGCTGGCCTCCATTGGGGCTGCCGTTTTGGCGCAGGACGAACTGGAGCGCTTTGTGAACGGTCTGGTGGAGCGTGGAGAGGTGGCCGAGAAGGATGCCCGTAAACTGGTGCAGGAGTTGCTTGACAAGCGCGAGAAGATCATCCAGGAACACCGGGCCGGGCGGGAAGGCAAAGGCGGATATGCCACCAAGGCGGACATCGAGGCCCTCAGCACACGGCTGGCTGACCTGGCCCGGAAACTGGAGGAACTGAAACAAGCCTGATGCCGCTCATCAAGCGCTACGCCAACCGCAAACTGTACGACACCGAGACGCGCCGGTACGTGACACTGGACGACATCGCCGACATGGTGCGCCGGGGCGAGGAGGTTACGGTGCAGGCCCACGAAACAGGCGCCGACATTACAACCACCACACTGTTGCAGGTCATCTTTGAACAGGAGCGGCGCATCGGCGGCATGCTCCCCGGCCTGGCACTTGACAGGCTGCTGCGCGGCGGCGAGACGGCGATCAGCAGCCTGAGACAGGGTGTCCAGGCGCTGCTGGACCCCTGCCAGTACGTTGACGATGGAATCCGGCAACGGCTGAAACGCCTGACGGAACGGGGAGACATCACCCCCGCCGAAGAGGAGAGGCTGGCGGCATTGCTGCTTGACCCCGGCCTTGTGCAAGTGGAGCCGGCGCCGGAGGTTGGGTTGGAGGACATCGAACGCCTGCAGGAGCAGGTAACCCGGCTGGAGGAGCAGATCGCCGCGTTGATTGAAGAGAAAGGTTCTTCGTAGACAGTTAATGAGCGCGCCTTCCGGGAACCACCAATGGCGGGGGCCCTGGAACATGGATCATTGCCCGGATATGCAGAACGCACTATAACACCCCGCCCTTACGGAACAAGATGCTAATTGCACCTGTGCCCACCCCTCATGGATGGGCATATCGCGGCCCTTCTCAAGACAGACCTTCAACATCCGGTTGATACCAAAGGCAGCACCTCGGCCAGGGTGAAAATTATTCCCTTTACCTTCACGCTGCTGCCTGTTATCATGGACATGGGCAAAGAGTGATGGAATTCCTGCACCACAGTGCTGACCGGCCTAAAATGAACTGCCTGTGGCGCGCCTGGCAGCGCCTGTAATTTTTGCCCCTGCCTGCTTTCCGCGGGGTTACCGGGTCGGCACCGAAAAGGCCCATGAAAGGAGAGCGACCATGAAGAAGACGGTTGTTGCGGCTGCGCTGGGGGAATGTGTCCATGTGGCGGGTGTCACCAATTTCCTGCGCCTGGCGGAAGCAGCCGGCTGGAAAACCATTTTTCTTGGCCCGGCGGTCCCCATCCGGGAAGTCCTGGCTGCTGCCAGGCGCGAAAGCGCGTCGCTGGTGGGGGTTTCGTACCGGCTGACACCGGAAACCGGCGAACGGCTCCTGGGTGAATTTGCCGAAGAAGCCGCAGACCTGCACGCTTCCGGTGTTCATTTCGCCTTTGGCGGAACACCGCCAATCGCAGAACGGGCCGGCAAACTGGGCTTTTTTGAAGGCATCTTTGACGGCAGCCAGCTGCAGGAGGAGGTGCTGGCCTTTCTGAAGGGGGAGGCGGGGGAATACGCTCCTGAAGTACGATACCCACAAACAACAGTCGAGCGGATCCACTGGAAGGCGCCCTACCCGATCCTGCGGCACCATTTCGGCCTGCCGACGATGGAAGCCACCCTGGAGGGAGTGCGGCAGATCGCCGAGGCCAAAGCCCTCGATGTGATCTCGCTGGGGATCGACCAGGACGCCCAGGAGAATTTCTTTCACCCGGAACGGCAGGACCCACGCCGCAAGGGAGCCGGCGGTGTGCCTGTGCGCAGCCCCAAGGATTACCGCGACCTGTATGCGGCCAGCCGCTGCGGGAACTTCCCCCTGCTGCGCACCTATTCCGGCACGGATGATTTCATCCGCCTGGCGGAGATGTACATCGATACCATTCACATCGCCTGGTGCGCCATACCGCTCTTTTGGTTCAACCAGATGGATGGTCGCGGGCCCTGGGACCTGGCGGGTTCGATCCAAGAACACCAGCAGGTGATGGCCTTTTACGGGCAGCATGGCATCCCGGTGGAGTTGAATGAACCGCACCACTGGGGAATGCGGGATGCGCCCGATGTTGTATCGGTCACCTCGGCCTTCCTGGCGGCCTATAACGCCAAAAAGTTTGGTGTGCACGATTACATTGCCCAGTTGATGTTCAACAGCCCACCGGGTCTCTCCGATGCCATGGACCTGGCGAAGATGCTGGCCGTGCTGGAGATGATCTCCACGCTGGCCACCAAACCCGAACAGCAACACCGGGAAGGCCAGGAAAGCGGGGGTTTTCATATCCTGAAGCAAACCCGCACGGGATTGCTCTCCTACCCGCTGGATGCCGAAGCGGCACGAGGGCACCTGGCCGCCAGCATCTACCTGCAAATGGGCCTGATGCCGCAGATCATCCACATCGTTGGGCATACGGAGGCAGACCACGCTGCAACGCCCGAGGATGTGATTGCCGCAGCGGGCATCGCCCGCCGGGCAATCGAAAATGCCATCCACGGCGCCCCAGACCCCACCCATGACCCGGAAGTGCAGGCGCGAAAACAGGAACTGATCGCCGAATGCGCGGTCACCCTTGGGGCCATTGGCGACCTGGCCGACCCGGGCACGGACGACCCGTGGACGGATGCACAGACGCTTGCCAGGGCTGTAACCACCGGGGTCATGGACGCACCGCAGTTGAAGAACAACCGGTTTGGAAGAGGTACTGTTCGCACAGAGATCATCCAGGGAAAATGCCTGGCGGTCGATGAAGACCATAAGCCACTGAGCGAAAAGCAAAGGATTGGATTACTTCGAAAGGAGTGAGAGATGAGCACCCCGGAAAAGTACACTGTCATTGGAGCCGGCCATGGCGGAAAGGCCATGGCAGCCCACCTGGCCCTGATGGGCTTCAAGGTCACGTTATTCAACAGGACCTTTGACCATATTGCGGTTTTAAAGAAACGCGGAGGCATCGACCTGGAAGGCAGCGATGATTCCACCCGCGGTTTTGGTCGACTGGCCCTGGCCACCTCCGATTACGGCGAGGCAATTCCGAGTGCACAGGTGATCATGGTGGTCGTCCCTTCATCGGCACACGTGGATGTTGCCAGGGGCCTGGCTGCACACCTGGAGGACGGACAGATCATCCTACTGCACCCGGGAAGAACCTGCGGGGCCATTGAATTCGCCAAGGTTCTGCGTGAAGAAGGCTGCACTGCGGATGTGACGATCGCGGAGACGGAGACCTTTATTTACGCCAGCCGGTCGGACGGCCCGGCGCAGGCGCACATCTTCCGGATCAAGGAAGCCGTACCCCTGGCAGCACTGCCGGCAACCCGCACCGGGCAGGTCCTGGAAGCGATTCGACCCGCCTACCCGCAATATATTGACGGCGTCAACGTGCTGCACACGGGATTGAATAACATGGGAGCCATCTTCCACCCGGCGTTGACCATTTTAAATGCAGGGCGCATCGAATCCACCCATGGAGATTATGAATTTTACATCGAAGGCGTGACCCCCTCGGTGGCGCGTGTGCTGGAAGCATTGGACCGGGAGCGGGTAACCGTTTCCTCGGCCCTGGGAATCCGCGCCCGCACGGCCATGGAATGGCTGGAACTGGCTTATAATACGACTGGGGAGGATTTACACGAGGCCATTCACAACCAGCCCGGATACTATGGGATTAAAGCGCCGAACACGCTCAACCATCGCTATATCTTCGAGGATGTACCGATGAGCATGGTGCCGATGGCATCCCTGGGCGAGCGGTTTGGGGTTTCGGTGCGCGGCATGGACAGCATCATCCGCCTGGCCTGCATCATTCACCGCACAGATTACTGGAAACGCGGCCGAACGGTGGACAAACTGGGCATTGGCGACCTGAGCGTGGGAGAACTCACCCGCTATGTGAACGAAAACATCCTGGAATAAGGCCGGGACCGAACCAACCAACAGTTGGGTTCCAACCTTCTGCCGGCGTGAAAGAAGCGTTCTTCAGGGCATGCCGGGGAACAGGCAGGTCATACGGACAGCGAAAACAACCCCTGATGCGGAACGGTTTGCGCCCGAACTGCAGAAGAGGTGTGAAAAAACCTGCGGCTTGACGATCTATTGGGGCTTGGAGGACCCCTTCATGGTGTGTGTAAGCAAAGGAGTACAGCCGGTATAATTACCGGCAGATGACATGGAATTGGCCAATACCCTAACCTCTGTTCCTTTTGACTGGTATGCCTGGGTCATCCTGCCGATACTGATCTTTTTTGCCCGGGTATGCGATGTGACCCTGGGCACCCTGAGGATCATTTTTGTATCCCGTGGTCGGCGGAGCCTGGCACCCCTGCTTGGTTTTGTGGAAGTCTTTATCTGGATCGTGGTCATTGGGCAACTGGTTCAGCACCTGAGCAGCGTAACGGCCTATATTGGCTACGCGGCGGGGTTTGCCGCCGGCAACTATGCGGGCATGTGGCTGGAAGAGAAACTGGCGCTTGGAACTTATCTCCTGCAGGTAATCCTGCCGGAGGATTCCGGAAAACTGGCGGGAGGCCTGCACGAGGCAGGCTACGGTGTTACCTGTATCGATGGGGTCGGCTCCACCGGTCCAGTGAGGCTGGTTTACACCATCGTGAAGCGCCGGCATGTCAGCCAGGTGCTAACGATCATCCACGAAACGGAACCCCACGCATTTGTGACCATTCAAGAGGTACGCTCAACAGAAAAAGGGATCTTCCCAAGTGCATTGACCGACCGTACGGTCACCCATTTTAGCCGAAAAACCAAATGACCGCACCATAAGGTTCTGCATGCCGGGCCAGGGAAGCGGCTCACTGGATGATAAACCACATTGCCATGCGACAAGGCAGGGCAGGGTTCAGGCCTTTGCCGCGCCCCCGGCCCGAACAGAAACCCGCACGGGGACGCGCGGCAAGCCAGGAATGCGGATGGGCCTGGGGGCCTCCAACTGGGTGGCCGGGATGACGAGGCCAAAACGGGAAGCGCCCAAGTAGAGGATCTCGAGGATCAGGTCTTCATAACTCCAGCCGCCGGCGGCGGCGATAAGGCAGAGGTCGGAAAAGCCGGGGCTGAGCCCGGGCAGGGCATTGATCTCGATGAGGCGAGGCTTGCCGGCAACGTCCAGGCGCAGGTCGACCCGTGAAACGTCAAGGGCATCAACAGCCCGGTGGGCGCGGATGGCCAGTTCCTGGAGTTGTGTCCTCAGGCGGGAGTCAATGGGTGCCGGGCAAAGGAAGGATGGCACACCCTCCTCATCCAATCCCAGCGTTTTGGTCAGATGGCCGTAGACGCCCGGTGTGGCCGAGTGGCTGTTCTCCACCTCCATCACGGGGAAACGCCGAAATCCATCCGGCAGGTAGCCTTCGGGCTTGCGACTGAACGGGATGGCACCGGGGCGTCCCACGACAGCCACGGTGAACTCGCGTCCGGGCAGGTAAGTTTCCACCAGCGCCGGTTGTTTGTAGGCATTGATCACCCAGGCCAGTTGCTCCCGCAACTGCCCCTCATTTCGGACGATCGACGTCGTACCCATGCCCATGCCCGTGCCCTCGCGAGAGGGTTTAACGAACAATGGAAAATCCAACCCGCGGGCCAACGGCTCACAGCCTGTGGAAAATTCCTGGAAAGGTGCCGTTGGCAGGCCTGCCTGGCGCCAGATGCGCTTGGTCACGGTCTTGTCGAGGCCAATGGCATTTGCCAGCACGCGCGAGGCAGTATACGGGATGTGCAGCATTTCAAGCAACGCCGGAACCTGGGCTTCACGGGCATCGCCGCCAAGCCCTTCGGCGATATTAAAACAGATATCCGGGCAGTACTCCTGGACCCTGGCCGGGAGACTGGCATCGGCATTGATGAATTGTGTAGTATGTCCGTCGGATTCGATTGCGGCCTGGATGGCCTGTATCGTTTCTGGCTTGTCGAACTCCGCGCCGGCATCCTCTGCGGTGTGGGTGGCCGGGTGGTTATCCCCCTTCACGTTGGCAATGATCGCCACACGCCACAACCGCGCCGGTCGCGGTCGAGTAGAAGGAGGCTTGTCGCTTTCTTCTATTTCGTCATCCTGTGAACTGTTCACCAGGTTGTTCGACTGTAAAATGTCCATCATTTTCCTTTCCACCGCCACCCGGGCGGCAGACCGGCCTGCACGGAGCCGGCCTCTATTTCCTGTTATTGGGGCTGGCTTTTATCCGCCGGAAACCCATTATCAAAACAACTGCGTAGTATATGTCATTTGTGCAATAATACAAGGGAAAAAGGGGTCAATTCATTAATTGTTCATTCATTCACAACTGCAATATGTACGCATATGGGGCTTAAATCAATGATTACCCCCACATGTAGCGGTAAGGAGAACCTTACAATTTCCCAGAAATGTATGGATGACCGGGAATTACGCCCCTGCATCCTTGCGGGCGATGCCCAGCATGGCCTGCAGCCCAACACGGATGGCATTTTCCTCGCCATGGCGGAAGCGCTCCAAACCCCATTCCGGTTTGACCTCCCCGGGTGTCCCGTCCGATACCAGCACCAGGCCTGTGCGCCAGCAATGGTAGGAACCAAGGATGAACAGGGTGTCGCTTTCCATTTCAATAAAAACAAGGCCGGCTTTTTGAAAAAGTTGCCGGTTTTCAACCGAATGCGGATCATAGAAAGCATCCCCGGCAACCCCTGGTCCGATGGTGACCGGGATGTCAAGGGCTTCTGCGGCCTCCACCAAGGCGCGCAGAGCCGGATACGCAGGAATGGCCGGGAAGTTGACCGGCAGGTACGCCAGGGAGGTGCCGCCCTGGCGCACCGTACCACTGCCGATGATGACATCTCCAGGCTGCTGGCCGGGTTGAAAGACACCACAAGAACCGACCCGGATGAAGGTGTCGGCGCCCATGTGGGCCAGTTCTTCCAGCGCAATGGCCACCGCCGGGCCTCCCATCCCGGTGCCGATGACGGTCATGGGGACACCTTCATAAAGCCCGGAAAACACAATATAGCCGCGGTTCTCGAGCACCAGGCGGTTGTGCTGGAAGTGATCTGCAATTTTGCGGGCGCGCGCCTGGTCGCCGGGGCAGAAAACATAGCGGGAGATCTCTTTCGGGTCACAGGGCAGGTGGAATTCCGTGGATTTCATTTTTCCTCCAGGTATTCAGGCGTTCTTTTCAATCTGACTGGCGGTGTACAAAACCGTAAACCAGGCGGGCGAGGTTCCAGAAACAATTCAAAGCCCGCTGGCAGGGCGCCAACCACTCTTCACCCATTATATCCGTGGTGTACAATAAGGACATGGATATCGAACACTACCGGCCGGAAGCCAACGACATCCTGGTCTACGGCGGGGGAGGCCACGCCAAGGCGGTCATCGAGCTGCTTTTGGCCGGGAAACGTTACCGGCCGACGATCATCCTGGACGATGGCATGGCAGCCGGCAGTATTGTGCTGGGTGTGCCCGTGCTGGGCGGGGCAGAACACCTGGAAACCCTGCGCAGCCGCGGCCTTTCGCTGGCGGTGAACGCTGTTGGCGGCATTGGGAACGTGGAAGCCCGCCTGAAAGTCTTCAACCAGTTGGAGGCTGCCGGTTTTACCTGCCCCACGGTGATCCACCCCAGTGCCGTGGTCGAACCGAGCGCGATCCTCCAGGATGGCGTGCAGGTACTGGCACTGGCCTATGTAAGCAGTTCGGCGCATATCGGCTTTGGCAGCCTGTTGAACGCCGGCGTGGTCGTTTCGCACGATTGCATCCTGGGCCGGGTGGTCAACCTGAGCCCGGGGGCATTGCTTGCCGGCGGCGTGCAACTGGGAGATCATGTTCAGGTGGGCATGGGTGCAACCATCAACCTGAACCTGAAGGTAGGCCCGGGGTCGCGGATTGGAAACGGTGCCACCGTTAAGGCGGATGTGCCGGCCGGAACGGTAGTGCGAGCAGGGTCGGTCTGGCCGCTGTTTCATCCCCCGGCAATTGGGAGGGCCTAGATGGATCAGCCATCAACCAGGGGAAAGAAGCCCGGTTAACCCTCAAGCAGGGGAAGCCCGTTTCCGTTTATAATCAGCCTGACATGTTCCGCAAATCCACACCCCCGGCAGCGCGCCCCGGTCAACCCATCGAGCGGGTGACCTCCGTGCTCGGACCGGGCATCAACTGGCAAGGGTCGTTACGCGGCAGCGGCGGCATCCGCATTGAAGGCAATTTTGAAGGGGAGATCGCCGTGCGCGGCCTGCTGGTGGTGGGCGAGACCGGGCGCATCACCTGTGACACGCTCAAGGCCAACGTAGTGGTCGTGGCAGGGTCCGTGCATGGCAGGATCATTGCCGAAAAGTTGGAAATCCGCAGCACCGGGCGGGTGTGGGGCGATGTGACAACAATTGCCTTCGCCACGGAGGAAGGCTCCTTTCTGCGGGGTCACGTGACCATGGAGGAGAAGATCGACCTGGCGATCGAGGAACCGGCACCCGCCGAGGATTCCGGTTCTGCAGAAAGAGCACAAGCATCCCTGGCCGGTTTTACAGAGGATGACCTGTCATCAAAGCCCACCAACCAGACCGCACCAGGCCCTGAAAACAGCCTGGACCACAAGCCAGGCGAAACCTGGAACGGGCTGCAGGGAACCGGGTCCGAGGGCACTGCGGGGGAAGCCTTCCCAACGACCCCCACAACGGACAAATAAACCATGGATACCCGCACCCTCATCCTGACAGCCAGCGAATGGCTGGGCGTGATCGCCGCCGGTTTATTTTTTGGCCTCAGCCCGCGTTTTAAAAGGCCTCCACTGGTCTTCGTTTACCCCCGGCGGGAGGTGCTGGTTTCTGTCGTCCTTTTCGGCCTTGTCCTGGGGATGAATTTCAGTCTGTACCGGCATGGCAATGCCGATGACCTGACCCTGCGGCTTTCTGCAGCAGGCCTGGCACTGACACCCTTTGCGCTGGCGCTCCTGGTGCGGCGGCAGCCGCTGCGCTCCGCCGGCTGGAACCGGGCGCTGACCGGTGCAGCCCTGCGGGCAGGCCTGGTGCTTATCCTGTTGACCATCATCCTGCGGGGACGGATATTCACCCTGTTGGAGGGTGTGCCGCCGGAGAAAGGGCAGGCCCTGCCACTGGTGGCCGGCATCTGCCTGGCCGAAGAGAGCATCTTTCGCGGCTATATTCAGCCGCGGTTGAAAGGCTGGCTGGGAATTTGGGCCGGCCTGCCGGTTACCGCGGCGATGTTCGCGACCTGGCAACTGCCAAGGCTTTTGGCGGCAGGAAGCGCCACCAACATGCTGGCTTTGGGCCTGGGGCTTGCCCTGGGGCAGGGCCTCGTCCTGGGCTGGGTACAGGAGAAGACGGGACACGTGCTGACGCCCTTCCTTTACCGTACAACCTCGGAATGGCTTTCCCTGCTTTCCTAGCATTATTATTATGGGCAAACCATGCGCTTCTCTGCATTAACCTCTCAAACCCGCCGCGAGATGCCAGCCGAGGCAGCCTCGCAGGGGTTGGGTCGACTGGTACAGGCCGGGTATATCCAGCCCCTGGGCTCCGGGTTGTACGGCTGGCTGCCGGCGGGGGCACTGGCGCTGCAACGCCTGGAGTCCACACTTTTGGCGGAACTTGGCCGGCCTGGAACGCAGCCGCTGCGCCTGCCTGCCCTGCAGGCGGCCATGCCCCTTGCGGGAGTGGGAGGCGGGCACGGAACGCCGCTGGTCACCTCATCGCTGGCAATGTTCCTGGAGCATGCCCGCACACAGGTGCGGTCACACCGCCAGTTGCCGGCGCGGCTGTGGCAGCGGTCACAGGTCTGGCGTGCTGAAGGGGCTCGCAGCAGCCTGTTGCCATCCCGAACAGGCGAGGTGCTGGAACTGTTCGCGCTGGCTCCCTCGGCGGAAGCCTGCGGCAGCATTTTCACCGCTGCACAGCAGCGGTTGCTGGAAGCCGGAGCCCGCTGGGGGCTGAAGGCCCTGCCAATGGAGGCCCTGGCGGGCGCTCCGGGAGACAAAGCCGCCGACCTGGTTCTGGAACTGCCGGGAGGCGAATGGAACGGGCTGTACTGCCCCGCCTGCGGGTACCGGGCAGGGCAGGAGGCCGCCCGGTTCAGGCGGGATGAATCCAGTGAACCCCTGCTCCCACTGGAAAAAGTGGCCACGCCGGACTGCCCGACCATCGAAACGCTGGCAACATTCCTGGGCGTTCCAACCTCGCGGACGGCCAAGGCAGTATTCCTGACAGCCACCGGGGGCACCACGGGTGGTGGCACGCTGGAAAGGCCATTGATGGTCCTTGTGCGGGGAGACCGTGCAGTAAACGATGCCCGGCTGAGGCAGATCCTGGGTGCACATGGATTGCGGGCATCCACTGAGAGCGAGGTGCGCTCGCTGGGCGCCGAACCGGGATATGCCTCGCCGATCGGCCTGCCTCCGGAAGCAGTTTGGGCGGACGTGGAAATTCCAAAGCAGCCGAACCTGGTTTCGGGGGCCAACCAGAGGGGCTACCATTTCCTGAATGTGAATTGCGGACGCGATTACCAACCCGGCCACGTGGTGGATATCGCCCTGGCCGTGGCGGGAAGCCCCTGCGCGGCTTGCGGAGGCAGGCTGGAAGCACTTGCGGGCACAAGGCTGGCCAGCCTGGAACAGGGCCGCGCGGATGGCTGCACCTATATGGACGAGGCTGGGCAGGCCCGCCCGCTGCACTGGGCTGCCATGCAGGTGAACCTTGACGTGCTGCTGGCCGCCCTTGCCGAGGTGCTGCAGGATGAACACGGTCTGCGCCTGCCACCCAAGGCTGCTCCATGGCCGGTGCACCTGGTCCTGCTGGCTGGCAGGCAGGGTGAAGGCGTTGCCGAAGCCGAGGAGTTGAACGAACGCCTGCAGGCTGCAGGCCTGGAACCCTTGTATGACGACCGCGCTGAAAGCGCCGGGGTGAAGTTCAACGACGCCGACCTGATGGGAATGCCCATCCGGGTAACGGTGAGCGGAAGATCGCTGGCCAAGGGCGGCGTGGAAGTGAAGGACCGCGCCAGCAGCGATGTGGCAGTAGTACCCCTGGAGCAGGTGACGGGGGAGGTTCGCGCCCGCCTGCAAAACGATTGAATACCGGGCGAGGGAAGACCGGAAACAAAGCCGGCATGAAGAATCTGGGCTATAATGCCTTTACTCAATACCAGATCGAACCGATGGGAGCACCAAGATGATGAAACTGGTCAATCCACGATATTTTAAAATACGCGCCTGGGCAGTGCACCTTTACACCAGCCTCGGGCTGATCATGGCCCTGCTGGCAATGGACGCGGTGGTGCGGGGGAATGTTCAGAATGCCTTCATCTGGCTGGGGGCGGCCATGTTCATCGACGCCACCGACGGAACGCTGGCCCGCTCCTGGCAGGTCCTGGTGTGGGCACCCAGCTTTGACGGCCGCAAACTGGATGACATCATCGACTACATGACATACGGTTTCATCCCCCTGTTCATGGCCTATCGCTTCGACCTGGTGGAGAAAGGCTTTTGGGGCCTGGCGGCCCTGGGGATCGTGCTGATCAGTGCCGCCTACGGCTTTTGCCGGAAGACGGCCAAGACAAATGATGGTTATTTCACGGGTTTTCCCAACTACTGGAACTTCCTGGTCTTTTACATGTTCCTGCTGCACACACCACCACTGGTGAACACCCTGGGATTATTGTTCTTTGCCGGGCTGGTCTTCGTGCCGGTACAGTACCTCAGTTACAGTTCCCACCCGCTGCGGCGTGTTTCTGTCGTGATGTCCGGGTTGTATGGCATAATCCTGCTTTACCTGCTGGTACACCTGGAAGATGCCAGTCTGCTGCCGGTGCTGATCTCCATGGTCTTTCCTCTTTACTACCTGATCGCCTCCCTGGTGATTTACATGAACCGTCGTTCCACCCTTCGCCGGGACGGAGCCTGGATCGAAGAGGCCTGATCAGCCGAAAGGGTCCTTTCCTTCTTGTCCACCTTTCTGATCCGCCCGGCTTCTGCAGAAGATGCCGGGCATATTGCTTCCATTCACAGCCAGGCCTGGCCGGAAGATTCGCCGGACGAAGGCCGCATCGCCGGAGCCCTGCAACAGCCCGGAAACCGGGCGCATATCACCTTTTATAATGGGGTGCCGGCAGGCTTTGTGGACGGCTTCGCCACCCGCAGCCTGCAGGGGCAGATGCGCTGGGAACTGGACCTGCTGGCCGTGGTCCCTGCGCTGCAGGGCAAAGGCTGCGGGCGTGCCCTGGCAAGGGCCAGCCTGTTGGACGGCCGGCAGGCCGGAGCAGGATTGGCGCGGGCACTCATCCAAGAGGGCAACCTTGCCAGCCAGGCAGCCCTGGAGCAGGCTGGATTTTCCGCCGTGCCCGGCTGGCATGGGTTGTGGACTGCGGACTGCGCGGGCCGGGTTCCACCCTCCCTGAAACCGTTCGCCATCCCGGTGAAGTCCTTCCATTACACCGGCTGGTGGCTGGAGGGGGAACCGGGACCGGGTGCTTTCAGAAAGGCAGCCCCTTATATCAGTCAACCCGGGCCGTGCCTGTTGGGCACGCTCCTGCCGATGGAAGAGAGTGCCCGCATCCAGGCGGTGCAGGGTGCGGGCTTTGTGCTGCGTGGAGTTTACGGCTGGGTGTGCCAATTTCTACAAGGATAATTTATTTATCGGGATGAGGTATAATCGAATGAAAAATTTTTCCAGAGTTCCAGTGTTAATAATGTTAAATATTCCAATTAAAATTGCGTGAGGTTACCTGAAATGCCCATTGCAGCCAATGAGTGGTCCCTAAACGATCACACAACCTTTGAACAGCAGATGAACCAACTTTGGGGGGATTGGGGGTGCGATTCCGAAGTTGGGCGCCTGCGGGCAGTGCTTTTGCGCCGCCCGGGTGCCGAGATCGAGAATCTGCCCGAAGACCTATCGAGCGTACTCTTTGCGGGACGCATGGACCCGGTGCGGGCGCGGGAACAGCACGATGCCATGGCCGACCTGTACCGGGCCAACGGGGTGCAGGTGCATTACATTGAAAAGATGCAGGAGCACGAACCGAACGGCATGTTCGTGCGCGACCTGGTTGCCATGACGCCCGAAGGCGCCATCGTGGCACGTCCCGGGACGAGCGTGCGGCGCGGCGAAGCCCGCTACGCCGCCGAAGCCCTGGCCCGCCTGGGTGTGCCCATCCTGCGCACCATCGCCGGAAGCGGCACATTTGAGGGTGCCGACCTGATGTGGTTCGGCCGTGACCTGGCCTTTGTGGGCGTCAGCCGGCGAACCAATGCCGAAGGCAACCGGCAGGTGCGCGCCGAGTTGGAGCGCATGGGCGTGGGCGAGGTGGTCACCATCCAGGTGCCGTGGGCAGAGGCGCATTTTGACGGCATGATGGCGCCGCTGGACCGCAAACTGGCCGCCGTTTACGTGGGGCAGGTGCCTTATACCGCGGTGGAGGCGCTATTACGGCACGGTTTCCGCATCCTGGAGATCGACAGCGAGCGCGAGGTGCGCTACGGCGTTGCCCTCAACCTGGTGGCCCTTGAGCCGGGTCGGGTGATCGTGCCGAAGGGCGATAACAAGGAGAGTGTAAAGTTAATGGAAAAGGCCGGTGTGGAAGTCATCCAGATCGACCTAAGCGAATTAATGAAGGGCGCCGGCTCCATCCATTGCATGACGGCCTTCCTGAAGCGAGATCCATTATAGGTTCAATCCGTTCATCCACATTCAAGAGCAAAAGGAGAAGATGCAATGAAAACAAGCAATTCCCGTATTGTCCTGGCTGGCCTGATTAGCGTGTTGTTGCTGGCCATGCTGTTGACCGCCTGCGGCGGCAGCGGCACCGTTTCTGCCGACCCGTACTCGAACATCAAGCGTATTCAGACCGCCAAAGAGTTGAAGGTGGGAACCGGGGCCGGCTACTACCCCTTTGAAATGATCAACAAGGAAGGCAAGATGGTGGGTTTTGACATGGATATTGCCCAAGCCATGGCCGATGCCCTCGGTGTGACCCTGAATGTGATCGATTTCAAGGACTTCGACGCCATCCTGCCCTCACTTGGCTCAGGCCAGATCGACCTGATCCTGGCTGGGATGACCATCACCCCCGAACGGGCCCTGGTGGTCAACTTCAGCAAGCCCTATTTCGAATCCGGCCAGTCCGTTCTGGTGAACAAGAAGCACCAGGGGAAGGTCAACTCGGTCGCCGACCTGGATGTTCCCGGGATGACGATTGTCACCGAGCAGGGCACCACCGGCGATATTGCGGCACAGAAATATTTCAAGAAAGCCACGGTTCGCCCGATGAAGGGCGGCAACGAAGCCACACTGGATGTCCGCATGGGCACCTCGGACGCTTTCGTGTACGACCAGTCGTTCATTGCCGTGCAGGCCATGATGTATCCCGAGGAGATCTACCCGATCCTTGAGCCTTTCACCAAGGAACCTTACGGGGTTGCGGTGCGCGCAGGCCAGGAAGACCTGCTGATTTGGGTGAATTCCTTCCTGGATTCTTACATGGTAACGGATGCCTACTCGGATTCCTACAACCATTGGTTCGTCGATTCGGCCTGGCTTAAAGAAGTCAGCATTGAGTGACGAAGGGACGGAAGAACCAGAACAAGGATGGAGACCAAGGACGGGGCGGCCCTGAGCCGCCCCATTCCTTAAGGCAAAACAATTAGGAGGATCCGAGATGGAATTTATCCTGAGGGAATTGTTCGACCCGCTTGTGTGGGAACGCTGCATCATTGGTTACCTGCCTGCCTTCATGACCGGGATGAAGAACACGATTCTGATCTCGGCGCAATCCCTGGTGCTGGCCTTCATCATTGGCATCATCGCCGGCATGATGCGAGTATCTCCCAGCCGCTGGATTAATGGCATTGCCAAGGTGTATGTTGAGATCATCCGAAACACCCCGCTGCTCGTACAACTGATCATTTTCTACTTCGGGCTGGGCCCATTGTTCGGCGGCAACCAGTCCATCCCGCTGGTGCTTTCGCTGGGCATCTTCACCGGGGCGTATGTGGCTGAGATCGTGCGGGCCGGCATCCAGTCTGTGGCCCGCGGGCAGATGGAAGCCTCGCTGTCGGTGGGCATGACCAACATGCAAGCCATGCGACTGGTCATCCTGCCACAGGCCATCCGGCGCATTCTGCCAGCCCTGGCCGGCCAGTTCATCTCCCTCATCAAAGATTCGTCGCTGGTGTCAGTATTTGGTTATGCCGAGTTGACCCATGCCGCCAACCGGGTAACTGCCGCCACATTCCGGGCCCTGGTGCCCAATGTGTTCGTCGCGGCGGTTTATTTTGTGATCGCCTACAGCCTGTCACAGGTTGTGAGTCTCATCGAAAGGAGGACCGCCCGCAGTGGTCAGGTGTGAGAATGTTTCCAAGTGGTTCGGTCACTTACAGGTTCTGAAGGACATCAACCTGGACGTGATACCGGGGGAAGTGCTGGTGGTCCTGGGACCCAGCGGTTCGGGCAAGAGCACCCTGCTGCGGGTCATCAACGCCCTTGAGCCCATCCAGGAAGGCAAGATCTGGGTGGATGAAGAATCCATTCACGACACCCCTCACGGCCAACAGCACCTCATCCGTCGGAAAATCGGCATGGTTTTTCAGCAGTTCAACCTCTTCCAGAACAAGACCGCCCTGCAGAACATCACCCTTTCGCCCATCAAGGTGCTGGGCATGAGCGAGACTGAAGCCAACCAGACCGGTCGCCAGCTGCTCGAACGGGTGGGGTTGCCCGAAAAGGCCAACAACTACCCGGCTGAACTCTCCGGCGGACAGCAGCAGCGGGTGGCCATTGCGCGTGCCCTGGCGCTTAACCCGGAACTGATGCTCTTCGACGAGCCGACCTCGGCCCTTGACCCGGAGATGATCAAGGAAGTGCTGGACGTGATGAAGGACCTGGCCAAGTCCGGCATGACCATGCTGGTGGTGACCCACGAGATGGGCTTTGCCAAGGAGGTGGCCAAGCGGGTCATCTTCATGGACGAGGGCATGATCATCGAGGAAGCCAAGCCGGACATCTTCTTCAGCCAGCCAAAAATGGAGCGCACCAAGGCCTTTCTGAGCAAGATCCTGACATGAGCCAGCCCTGCTCCGATTTTGATCTGCTGGAGGCGGATATCCGCCGCCAGGCCAAGTTGCTCGCCGGCAGGTTGACCGCCTTGCGTCGTGCGGCCGCCGAAACGGCAGCCGGGCTGCAGCCCTTTCAACGGGTGTACCTGGTCTCCTGTGGAGACGGGCTGAGCGCCAGCCTGGCGGCTGCGCATGCCTGGGAGGGTCTGCTGGACTGCCCGGTGGAGGCGGTGCCGGCAATGACCTTTGCGGGTTATACGGCAAAAAACGCCGCTCCCGGCTCGCTGGCCGTTTTTATTTCCCAATCAGGCAAGGTGGTGCGGATGATGGATGCGCTGGCCCTTGCCCGGCGCCATGGTCTGCAGTCACTGGTGATCACCAGCAGCCCAATGTCGCCCCTAGCCCAATTGGATGCAGGGAGCCGCATCCTCGATCTCGGTTATCAGCGGTTGGGTTTCGTTCCCGGAACCAGCGCATACACTTACACCCTGGCCGCGTTGTATGAACTGGCGGCGGCTCTCGGCAAGGACCCTGCAGCCCAGGGAAGGATCCAGGCGGAAATGGATGTTCTGCCTGAGGCCCTGGAGGCGGCCATTCAGGCCGCCTGGGTGCCGGCGGCCGAATTTGCCGGCCGGCTGTCAGCGGGAGATACGGTCTTCTGCCTGGGCAGCGGTCCATTCAGCGGAACGGCACATTACACCATGCGCAAGTTGTTCGAGATCTGCCAGTTAAAAGCCGTACTACTGGAAACAGAGGAATATGCCCACGACGCCTACTACGCCATGGACGCCCACACTCCGGCGATCCTGTATGCCCCGCCGGACGGGACCTTTCGGCGCTGTGCCGAGGTGGCCGGCTATTTGGACGGCCTTGGCTGCCCGCTGCTGGTTGTTTCCGCACCAGACCGGAACCGGGCGTTCAGCGGCGGAAACGTGGTTTTCATGGGCCTGCCCTCGGCTGCAACCCTGCAAGCCACACTGACTTACCCCCTGGCAGCCCAGACAGTGGCATGCCTGAGTGGCAGACGGCTTGGCGGCTCGTTTTACGCCTGCAATGACCCGCAACGCTACGAGAGTGGAGACTCTCAGATCTACGAAAGCGCCCGCATGGACCTGGATGGGGGGTGAGGGCCTTGACCGACATCTTCGTCTACGGTGAGAGCGGGGCTGATAACATCATCCAGGTGCCCTACCTGCCCACCCCCGACCGGGCGGCTTGCATCCTCTCTGAGGCCTATTTCACCGGCGGCGTGGGTGCCAATGTGGCCGTGGTGCTGGCCAACTGGGGGGTGAATGTGCGCCTTTCAGGGAACGCCCTGGGCGATGACGAGTACGGCCTGCTGGCCCGGCGCGGGCTAGAACGCCATCCAACCCTCGACCTGGCCTACCTGGAAACACGCCCCGGCCTGCGCACGCCCTTTTGGCGCATCATGGTCACTCCGGATGGCGAACGCTCCCAACTTTATGGTTTCGGAGAACTTTCCGCCACCCCGCTGAGGCGGGACATGCTCGGTGGAGCGCGCCTGCTGGCGTTGGACCTGTATGGCGGCGAGGAGCGAAACCAGGCTGCCCGAATGGCCCATAAGGCCGGGTTGACCCTGGTGGTGGGCGACATCACCGACCCCAATCACCCGCTGCTGCCCATCACCCATGTGGCGGTCAATTCCGCCAGCCTGACCCGCGGTGAATACCCCGGGATGGACCCTTTTGAGCATGCCCGGCGGCTGCAGCACATCTCGGGCGGGATCGTGCTGACCACGGACGGCGGCAACCCTGCCCTGGCCATTGACCGGGATGGGAGCGAGTTCTGGGCAAGCCCGCCGCAGGTGAAAGTTCTGGATGCCACCGGTGCCGGGGACGCCTTCAAAGCCGGCGTGATGTACGGGCTGTGGAAGGGCTGGAAGTTGCAACAGGCGGTGGCCTGGGGCATGGCTGCCGGATCATTGAACACACGAACCGCCGGGGCAACGAGCTTCCCCCCCACAATAACCGAAGTGAACGAGACCCTGCCCCGGGTGCAGATCAGCACGAGCCGGCCCGGATAAGGCCCGGCCCGGTTTCAGGCTTTTGCCGCCCAGCAGTGCAGGCGGGTGGCGTAATCCAGGATCAGATCCGAGGCGTGCAGGGTTGCCACCCAGCGTTCCGGTATGGCTGAAAATCCGTAATGGGCACCGGCGATCTGGCCAAAGACCGCCCCGGTTGAATCAGCATCGTCCCCCAGGTTGACCGCCATCAATACACCCTCCTCGAAACTGTTGCTGTGGTGGAAAGCCCAGAGGGCGGCCTCCAGGCATTCGGCTGCCAGCCCGCCACCGCGGATTTGAGGCGGGGTTTTAGCGAGGAAGGATCCGGCGGAAACTTCGGACACAACGGAGGTGAGGGGCACGTTCTCCCACAGGCCGTCCAGGGCGGCGTAACCGGGCGTCAGCAAGCGCTCTTTTGTTTCGCCCCACAGGGCGCCGAGGATGTAGGAACCGAGCAGGCGGCAGGCGTCCACACACTCGATGTAATTATGGGTGGTCTGTGCGCTCTCCCCGGAGTAGCGTATGGCCTCCGCAGGGTGGCGGGAAAAGGCCATGGGAACCGGAGCCAGGCGCATAATGGCACCGTTGCTGCCGCGCTGGCCACCGGTTTCCCGGAAGGGCCTGCCGTTGCGCTCGAAATCCTCCAATGCCATGCGGGTGGTGTTGCCGATATCAAAGCAGGTGCCGGTGCTGGAGAGGTAGCCCTGGCGATACCAGCGCAAATAGCGTTGCAACTGGTCCACGGGATCAAAATCGCAGGTTTGAAGGATGCTCTCGGCAAGGCAGAGGGCCATGACCGTATCATCGGTATACTGCCCGGCCTGAAGGTTGAACGTGCCACCGGACCTCATATCTGTGACCAGCTCAAAGTTGCCGGGGCTTTTGAATTCGATGGGTGCTCCAAGGGCGTCACCCACGGCCAGCCCCACCAGGCTGCCCCTGGTGCGATCCAGGTCAATACGCATCTCTCCTCCTTGCCGTGTCACTCAATTCCGGCGGCAACCGGAAGTACAGCCCTGCCCCGGCGTCCTCTCGACGACGAGGAGGCTGGGAAACTTCCCCGGGAATGCCCCCTTATTATAAAATACATTGACGCTGCTGGAAGGTGCAGATGCGACTACTTGTGCAGGAGGAAGGGATGACCACAGTGAAGATAGCCAATGGAAAGGCCTGGGTGGGAAATACGCCGGTTTCGCTGCTCAATGGAGCGGTGCATTACTGGCGGTTAAACCCGGCCAGTTGGGGGATCATATTGGACGCCGTACGGGACATGGGGCTGGAAACCATCGATACGTACATCAACTGGCAGTTCCATGAACTACAGCCCGGGCAATGTGACTTCACGGGAGAAACTGACGAACGGCGTAATCTGCAGGCTTTTTTGGAACTGACCAAACAAATGGGCCTGTGGCTGGTTGTGCGCCCGGGGCCTTTCATTTACTCTGAATCTGTGAACATGGGTGTGCCAACTGATGTTGCCCGTTACCACCGCATGCACCCGTATTTCGTCGAACGGGCGTCCGGATACATCCAAGAGGTCTGCCGGGTGCTGAAGCCCTTCCTGGCAACCAATGGCGGCCAGATCATCCTGCTGCAATCCGATAATGAAACCGACCCTTTCGTGCAGTGCTACGAGGAGCAATTGGGGCTGGGCAGTGAACCCGGCCTGTTCCACGAGTTCCTGCAGGGGAAATATGGTGACATCCAGCAACTGAACGCCCGCTGGGGCAGCAATTATGAGACCTTTGAACAGGCCCGCCCGGTGATGGATTTGATCGAGGTGGACCCACACTACCGCCTGCGCAACGAGGACTTCATTGAATTTCGCGCCGATTACATCACCCGTTGCGTGGCCCATTATGCCAGGCTTTATCGCGACAACGGGATTGATGTTCCCATCTCGCACAATACTTACAACATTTACCACGTGCAGGATTTCGCCAGCCTGGCAAAAGCGGTGGACCTGGTGGGCCCGGATGCCTACCCGGCCAACGAGTTCCCAACCCGCACCAGCGCCTCGGGGGAGGAACTGGGCATGCGGCACCTGCAGGAGGTCTTCCGCTACTACCGCAGCATCTCCGAGACGGCCTACATCCCCGAATACCAGTGCGGCACGGGTCACGGGCTGCATTACTACACCGGCGTGTTATGGCCCAACCACTTTGTGATGCAGAACCTGGCCGCCGTGCAGGCCGGCATCCAGGCCTGGAACTGGTACATGCTGGTGAACCGTGACAACTGGATGATGAGCCCTATCAATGAATGGGGGCGCAAACAGGGTGAGATGTTCGACGTCTTCGCCGAGATGGTGAAGATCCATAAAGAGGAGGACATTCCCTCCTGGAAGAAACTGACCAGCACAGCCATCACCTTCCCGCTGCGCTACCACTGGCAGAAGGAAGCCCTCTCCGACCCGGTACTGAACGCCGTTTACCAGGCTGGAATCGAGTACGAGTTCTTCAACCTGGAGAACCGCCACATCCCGAAGCCGCTTGTACTCTATTCCGGGCCGCGCTGGCTGCCGGAAGACCAACAACAGGCGCTGTTGGATTACGTGCAACAGGGAGGGCACCTGGTATTCTTCACCAGCCTGCCGCTGTACCGGGACCCATTCGAGCCGCACAACCGTTTGGAACTGCACCGCCCGGACGGCATTCCGGATGAACCCTTTTTGGACCACCTGGCCAGCGAAACCGAGGTGAACCTGGGTGGGTGCAGGTTCCTCACCCGGGCACCCTTTTTCGTTTACGGGCATCCCACCCCTGGCGAAGCCATCTGGGCCGAACGGGTGGACACGCGCAGCATCATGGACACACATTTCGAGGAAAACCGCTACCTGCGCAGCCTGGTCTTCGGGCACCGCTACCAGGTGGGCTACCGTGAGTCGCGCGGCCGGGGCAGCATCACCGTGCTGGGTGTACGGGCAAGCCCCCAGGCGGTGAAGTGCCTGCACACCTGGCTGGGCATTCCCGTTCCGGTATTGCCCGGCCTGGCGGAGGTGAAAGCCTCCCTGTTCGAGCGGGAAGGGACCTACTACCTAGTGGCCATTAACACCGGCGATGGCGATGTGGTGGCTCCTTTTGACCTGCATCTGCCGGGCGGCAATGCCGCACTGGTGGCAGCCGACCTACGCGGCGACCCGGATTTCGACCTGGACACCTCAGGCCTGGAAGCCGGCAGGTTGTACCTGCGCATGCCGCGCAAGAATGGCACCATCCTCAAACTGAGCCACAGGCAGGGTCGGCGGTCAAGCCGGCAACCTTGACGGCAAACCGGCTGAAAAAATTCCCGCCCCAAATCCTGGTGAATCGTGATAGACTAACCTCCATTAACCGGTTGAACATACGCTGCTGGTCATATGCTGAAGAGAGGATGTTTGGAATGGCTGTCGGAGTTGGTTTCGCCCGGCCATCCAGGAGGTTGATGAAGTTATGAAAAAATTCGCAAAGTTCAAGAAGTGGCTCCTCTTGCCTCTGCCTGTCCTTGTTCTGAGCCTGGGCGCATGCACCCCGGCTGCCTCAACGGAGACGGCCGCCCCGGCTGTGATCACCCAGTTGGTCGAGGTCACCCGGATCGTTGAGCAAACGGTTGTGGTGGAACAGGTGGTGGAAAAGGTGGTTACAGCCACACCCGAACCAGCCACCCCGGAGCCCACACAGGCGGTACAGGCGGTGCAGGCCGGGGGGCCGACCGCGACCTCCACCGGGGCGCCATTCGTGAACGCCTTCCAGGCCTGGTGTCTGCCGGAGATTAAAAAGGAGGACCTGACGAGCCTAAAAGCGGACGGCACCATGCAGCCGGATGCGAAAAGGATCATGCTGGTGGACGGCAAGCCAACGCTGATCATCGAATCGCTCTATTGCGCCTTCACCTACGATTTTGGCAGCCCGGCCCCCAAGGGTGTGAAACTGAAGATCCACGACCTGGCCAACTATCCCTTCATCGACACCGAGATGACACCAACCACCAACAACCCCAACATCGTCTATGCCGTTGTTCGACAACCGTATGTTATTGACCCACCCTTCTGGTCGATCGAGTACAAGACCACTGTTTCCACGGCGGAAGGCCAGGAGGTGAGCAACCAGGCAATCATTTACAAACGGGGCTGGATCCCCAAGTTGTGCTATGCCGGCGAGTGGCCCGAGCCTGCCAACCTGAAATGCCGTGACTGGGGCGAAGCCCACCCCTGGGATCCCTGGTACGGGTACGACCAGCCCTACGATGGCATTGGCGACAACCCATAGGTGAGGCGGAAAAACCAATGCGGCTGGGCGGGCAACCCCGTCCAGCCGTTTTCATTTCAGCCCTGAAAGTTGCCTTTATGCTATACTGGCTGGCAGGAATCTTACTGGTAATTGAGGAGGAATTACAATGGATGGATCCAACCCGGAAGGACAGGGAACATTTCTCGACGAGGTGCTGGGAGCGCCCGGAGCGGTGGTGCTGGACTTTGGGGCCGCATGGTGCGGGCCCTGCCGGCGGCTTGAGCCGGAACTGGAGACCCTGCACCAGGAGTGGGGCGAACGGGTGAGCCTGTACCAGGTGAACACCGACATGGAGCCCGGGCTGGCCGCACGTTTCCAGGTGATGAGCCTGCCGACCCTGATCCTGTTCGTTGACGGGCAGGAGAAGGCCCGCCTGATGGGTTATATGCCAGCCCGGCGCATCAGCGATGCCTTTGCACCCCACCTGCCGCCGGCACCCTGACGGGTTGGCTGCGGAGGGAGCCTGAATGAACGAACCGAGCAGTGAAAACCGGCTTTTCGGCAGTTGGCCCAGCCTGGTGGGGCCCTGGGTGCTGAGCGACCGCCTGCGGCTGGAGGATGTGCGCTGGGACAGCGACGGCAGGTCGCTGCTGTGGCTGGAAGGCCGCTCCGACCTGGCGGTGCTGGTTCAGCGCCCGGCGGAAGGAGCCTGCCGTGACCTCACCGGCGCCGAGGGCGTGCGCGGCGGTGTGGGGTACGGGGGCGGCGAGTTCACGGTCTCCGGCGGGCTGGTGGTTTACACAGCCGGCGACGGCAGGTTGTACCGGCGCGGGCTGGGTCGGGAACTACCCCGGCCCATCACACCGCCTTTTGGACGGGCTGCTTCGCCGGCCATCTCACCGGACGGAAAATGGATTCTCTACGTTTTTAGCGACGGCCACGAAGACCTGCTGGCCGTGGTGGATGCCAGCGGAAGCCACTGGCCACAGAAACTGGTCTTTGGTGCCGATTTTTACATGCAACCTGCATGGCACCCCGGCGGGGAATGGATCGCCTGGGTGGAATGGAACCACCCGAACATGCCCTGGGACGGCACCCGCCTAATGCTGGGCCGGTTCTCCGCCGCCGGTCTGCGGGTGGAAGAAGTCCGCTGCCTTGCCGGCGATGCCGGCACCCCGGCCTGGCAGCCGCAATTCTCACCGGATGGGCGCTGGCTCAGTTATATTTCCAGCGGCGTGGATTGGGACCGCCTGGTGCTGCGGGAGATGGCCAGCGGCACGGAACGTGTATTAATGAAGGGCGAGCGCCTGCTTCTGGCCACGCCTGCATGGACCCAGGGACAGCATACCCATGGATGGAGCGGTGACAGCCAGACCATTTTCAGCATCCGCAATTACGGTGGTCACGCCAGCCTGTGGCAGGTGCACCTGGATGGAGGTGCCGAAGAAATCGATACCGCCCCTTACACCTGGCTGTGGCAACTCTCGGTCTCACCGACCGGGAGGGAAGCGGCTTTCCTGGCCTCCGCACCCTGCGTACCGGACCGTGTGGTGCGCTGGGATGGCAGGCAACTGCACGTGGAAGCCCGTTCGGACGGCGAGAATGTGCCAGAGGGATACCTCAGCCAGCCGCTTGAACTGGAATGGCCGGCGCCGGATGGAATGACCGTACACGGACGGTTTTATCCACCGGCGAACCCGCAATATGCCGGCAGCGGACTACCACCAGCCATTGTACACATCCACGGCGGACCCAACTCGGAGGTGCCCTTAAAGTACCTGCCCGAGGCGCTGTACTTCACGAGCCGGGGCTATGGGTGGATGGAAGTGAACTACCGCGGCAGCAGCGGTTACGGGCGGAAGTACCTGCAGGCACTGAACGGGCGCTGGGGAGAAGCCGACGTGGAGGATGCCGTGGGGGCTGCACGGATGCTGGGGGAGCGCGGGCTGGCCAACCCAGGCCGCCTGGTGATCCACGGCGGCAGTGCCGGCGGTTACACCGTGCTGAATGCCCTCGTGCGTCACCCGGGTACCTTCAAGGCTGGCATCTGCCTGTACGGCTTGAGCAGCCTGTTCACCGACAAGATGGGCACACACAAGTTCGAATCGCATTACACGGACCGGCTGGTGGGGGAACTGCCCGGGGCTGCGGAGCGATACCGGGAATGGTCACCCCTTTACCACGCAGAACGAATCCGGGATGCGCTGGCCATTTTCCAGGGCAGCGAGGACCGGGTGGTGGTGCCGGCCCAATCCGCCGATATTGCCCGGGCGCTGCAGGGCAGGGGAGTTCCGCTGCTTTACCAGGTTTACGAGGGCGAGGGGCACGGCTTTCGCCGCCGGGAGACGCTGGCTGACTACCTGCAGAAAACGGAACGCTTTTTACTGGAGCACGTGGTTTACGCACCATAACCGGCATTTCCGGCCAGGTTTGATAGAACAAAGCATCCACCGCGCTGGTGGATGCTCTTCTATTATAGATAGGTAGGAATACCCATTGGGCGCTCAGGGGAGGACCCGCCACAGCCTGACCTTGCCATCCACATATCCGGCGGAGGCCAAAGAGCGCCCGTCCGGTGAGAAGGCCAGTTCAGCAACGGATTCGGTGTGACCGTGGAATGAGGCCGCCAGGGACCTGCCCTCCAGGTCCCAAACCAGGATATCCTCCCCGGCTGTGCCCGCCAGGAGGCGGCCGTTCGGCGAGAAACTGAGGGCGGAGGAAACACGGTCATCGCTGCGAAAGACGCTGCGGGCCTGGCCGGTTTTCGGTTCCCAGAGCGTAACCAGGCCGCTGTAAGTGTCTTCATAGGTGCCGGCGGCACCGGTGGCCAGCAGGTCCAGCATAGTGCTGTAATCCGTACTGCCGATGAACTCCTCGTGGAACACGGCCGGCAGCATGCTCCCGCTGGCGATATCCTGCATCTGGGCGGTGGCCCGGGCGATGTACAGGAGGTATTTCGATCCGGCAAAGGCCGCCGAGTAGACCGGGGCGGCGGTTTCGAAGCCGCGCAAGGTCTGCCTTAAATTCCCGCTGCCGGTCTCCCACAGCCCCACCGCCCATTCGTCCATGGAGGCGACGGAAAGCAG
The DNA here is from genome assembly GCA_964420835.1 of uncultured Anaerolineaceae bacterium. Lineage (GTDB taxonomy): Bacteria > Chloroflexota > Anaerolineae > Anaerolineales > Anaerolineaceae > CAYQUO01. The sequence continues at coordinate 3,186 of CAYQUO010000024.1, read as the reverse complement.
GCTGCCGTCGGGGGAAAAGGAGATGTTATTGAAGGGAGCCCCGGGGTGAATGGCATTCAGAAGTTCGCCGGTGGACGCCGCGCGCAGCTCGACATCCTCCCGGTTGGGGCTGAGGGCAGCCACACCCATGGCAGGGGAGTAATCCATGAACACATTGTCACCATCCGGTGACAGGTTTGCGATCCGCTGAAGGGTTAGCCCGTCCATCAGGATGAACTCGTTTCCTGAAAACGTAGCCAGGGTTTTGGAATCCGGAGACCAGAAGAGGCGCCGGCAATTCGGCAGGTCCGCCTCCACGGCCTTTTGCAGGCGGGGGGCGTTTTCCGGATCGATTTCCGCCATCCCGGGGGTGGGGCTGGCAACGGTTTGAATTGGTGGTGTTGCAGTGACTTCTTCCAATGGGGAGGATGGCCTGGGTGCAGAAACAGGGGAAGGTTTGGGGATGAAAATGCAGGCAACAACCAACAGGGCAACCAAAGACAGGAACCCCAAGGGGAGATTTTTATGGGCCATGTTTCACTCCTTCATGCCAGCAAGTGGCTGACCATGGTTCTATTGTACATCGTTTGGAAACCGGAAAAATGCCCGGCTGGTTTCTTTGCAGATGGGGCTGCATGGGTTAAAATAATTCAGTGTCCTTCCAGGCGAAACGACCGAACGGTTGGAAAGGCACGGAATCCAGCTGCAAGGGATGCCGTATATGAAACAGATCTGGTCCCCATGGCGGATGAAGTACATTATGGAAGCAAACAACAAAGACCAATGCATCTTTTGTGAGGCACTGAAGGCCAAAGATGGGCCAGAGACACTGCTTCTGGTGCGGGGAAGGTCATCATTCGTCATTCTAAACCGCTACCCCTATACCAGCGGGCACCTGATGGTGGTGCCCTTTGCGCACGTTCCGGCACTTGAAGAGTTGGACAGTGCCTGCAGGGCAGACCTGATGGAAATGATCAACCAGGCCCAGTTGGTGCTCCAGGACGTATACCGGCCTGAGGGCTTTAACATCGGTGCCAACCTGGGCAGGGCCGCCGGTGCGGGGATCGCCAGTCACCTGCACTTTCACCTTGTGCCGCGCTGGGCCGGCGACACCAATTTTATGTCCTCTGTCGGGCAGATCCGCGTCCTGCCAGAAGCGCTGGAGGACAGTTATGGCCGTCTGCTTTCCGCCTGGGTGGCACGGTTTCCCTGAGTTATTCCCCCCAAAGACGGGCTGGCAACAGGAACGAGAAGCACCTTGTGGCGCTGAATGGAAGACAAAACCAGGCCCTGCGCTGGCTTTGGGGCCAGATTCCAAAATTGGCATTAACGCGGTTTTGTCAACAAACCGAATACAATTTTTGAATTTTAAGTTAACCACGCAAGATTGAACCGCCAACGGTGTTCTAACCGCGTTCTACCGCCATATCTGGGGGTGGTTTTTCAGACTTCTCCACCCATACCTGGCAAATTGATCAGGGCTGCCCGAAAAGGGTGGTGTGTTGGCAAACTTTTTTTAACATTCCAATTTCTTAAAGATTCCGATTCTTTTAGGCAACCGTAGGGGATTCATCTTGTTCCAAGCCAGCCTTTTTGCTAAAATGTTCCCATAGCAGTTGGCACATCGCCGGCTGAGTTCCAGGAAGTACCCAGCAAAATCATCCATAAATTACGCCCGCGCAACGGGGCAGGGAGGGGCTTAAGTTCACCATGACGGCATCATTACAGATCGGAGGAAGATAGCCGGTGATTCCCTTGCAGGCCTGGCAGGCTGCCCTTGGACAATTGCAGGCAGAGATGCCGAAGGCTTCCTTTGACACCTGGGTAAGCAGTGCCGAAATGCTGGAGCACCGGGACGGCTGCTTCGTCATTGGCGTGAAGAACACCTACGCCCGCGACTGGCTGGCGGATCGCCTCACCAACACGGTCAATCGGATCCTGAGCGGATTACTGGGAAGCCCCCAATCCGTCCGTTTTATTGTCGGACAGCGGGAGCTTGAGCCCGCTGCCGAGGAAGCGGCCAGTGAACCGGAAGCGGCTGCACCACTTCCAGCCTGCATCAACCCGCGTTACACGTTTGAAACCTTCATCGTTGGCTCCTCCAACCGGCTGGCGCATGCCGCCTGTTTGAATGTGGCCGAGAACCCGGCCCACGCCTATAACCCGCTCTTTGTTTACGGCGGAGTGGGCCTGGGAAAGACACACCTGCTGAATGCCGTGGGCAACTGCACCGCCCGCAAGGGGCTGCGTGTGCTCTACGTTTCCTCGGAAGAATTCACGAACGACTTCATTAATTCCATTCAGAAGCACAACAATTCCGCCTTTCGCGACCGCTACCGCAGCATAGACGTGTTGATGGTGGACGACATCCACTTCATCGCCGGCAAGGAATCCACGCAGGAGGAATTTTTCCATACATTTAACACCCTGCACCGACAGGACAAGCAGATCATCATCTCCTCGGACCGGCCGCCCAAGGCCATGGTCACCCTTGAAGAGCGGCTACGTTCACGCTTTGAAATGGGCCTCATCGTGGACATCCAACCGCCGGACCTGGAAACGCGCATTGCCATCCTGAAGTCACGGGCTGAGCGTTTCGGCAGGCAGATACCCCCCGTCATCCTCGAGCAGATCGCCCGCCTTTTCCAGACCAACATCCGGGAACTGGAGGGCGCCTACAACCGGGTGACCGCCTATGCCGACCTGAGCGGCCTGGAACTGACCAGCCAGCTGGTGCAGACGGCGCTTACCGACCTGATGCCCCGGCAACGTTCTGTCAACCCAAACCAAGTCCTGGCGGCTGTCTCCAGGGTCTTTGGGCTGACAGCCGACCAGTTGTTGGGGCGCAACCGCTCGCGCGAGGTGGCCCTGCCGCGCCAGGTGGCCATGTACCTGTTGCGGGAAGAGGCAAATGCCTCGTTGCTGCAGATTGGCGAAACGCTGGGCGGGCGGGACCACACCACCGTGATGTATGCCTGCGACAAGGTGGCCGATCTGATCGAGCGGGATGACCGGTTGCGCCGCCAGGTGATCCAGGTGCGCGAACAACTTTACAGCCCGCTGCCGGGAATCTGAAGACAGTTTGCAGGCCATAAACCGGGCCTGGAACGGCGTTGGACTTAACAAGTTTGCAAAGTCGTGGCAAAATTCGCCGTTACTGTATCAAAAATCCATAGAACTGGTAAAAGAGAGAGATGATCAGCCATG
>CAYQUO010000023.1:22461-39494 GCA_964420835.1 uncultured Anaerolineaceae bacterium | reverse complement strand
TGTGGCTTAAAACTATCTTTCTAAAAGTAGAACTATGTAATTTCTATTTGATGCTCTTCCTGAACAGATGGTGTAATAATGATCTTCAACACACCATCAATCATTGTTGCTGATTTAATGATTGGTTTATCCAACGGCTTACCAAACTCATCGATAAGAATATACCTATACGTTCTCTCATCGAAATCATCGGTTTTATCAATCTTAATTGTGAGGGTATTACCAGTAAGTGTCGCATGAACTTTATCCTTGCTGACCCCCGCCAAAATAATAATAGCATTATCCCCGGGTTTGCATTTGCAATACTTTTTTACCCCCGCACCACCTTCATATTTAGAAATCCACAAAGACCAATCTTCAACAACATTGTTAATATTCATTTTTTCCTCCCTTTGAAATGTCATTGGTATTACATTTCTAAAATCAATCATTTTCCACACCCCAACTGTTTTGCTTTTCGATTAACACAAGCCATTATTTTAGCTTTGGTAGATTCAGAACCCTTATACCTACCAATAAGCCTTCTAGCAGCAGTAACATGGGCACAATCAGGAATTGGAAAACTACGATTCGGCCCGCAAAATGTGCTAGATCTTAATGAATTTCTTTTCTTAGCACTCAATACAGCATCCTTATCTGTCTCCATTACCTCCTTTTCAAGATAGTAGTCTAAAATAGTCCAATCAAGCATAGTAAAACTATCATAATCACGGCTTAACACCGCATCAATGGTCGAATACCCCTCCCCGGCATATTCTCCATTTTTAGAATCAGCAGACATTAGATCACCTCCTTTATAGTTTCTCTAAAATTCCTTCTTCACCGATTTTCCACAAATCAATAAACAGCTTGTATGTATCAGGGTGTATCGTAAGGCACCCCGCAGAATTATCTGCTTTTCTGCCCCCCGCATGTATCAAAATCCCATATGCAACCTTCTGATTATTGTGCAGAATATTGGGTTGGATAGTAGGAATGACACCCCCGCCATCTAAAGTAAAAACCCTCAAACACTTCCCCAGCCGACGATGCTGTTCACATTTGACCTTATATATGCCGTTGGCGATCTCTATTTTACCTTTGGTCTTTTTTATGACCCCCGAATCCACGTTCATCAAGAACTTGAGTAAAATTTTTTCCCCAATAGATAACGTGGCCTCGGAATCATAGGCATCACCACTTTCTAAAACGATGGGATTTTCCGCTTTGTGTGAAAATACGGTTATTTTTTTCATCTTTTTCATGTGCCCTCCTTGATTTATGTTGCAAACTTGAAATTGTGATGAATCAATTTTTCAAGAACGGTTGCATTCTTATTTTGCAATGCTTGAACTAATTTATCATAATCTTCAGATCCATATGGAACAATAACAACTATGCCCCGCAAATTTTCGCAAACATGTATTTTATTATCAAATTTATATGTTCTATGACCGATTTCTTTATTGTCGGATTTTTTGACGGCTATTATAGAAAATGATACGGATGCGGGGGTCAGATTTTGTCCGAATACAGAACTATATGATGTTGCAAGTAGCTCGATTGTAAATTTCGGATGATTCAAATCGGATAATTCGACCTTATCAAGAATATCTGTTTCAATATAGAAATTAAGATATCCTAGCAACTTGCTGATATTTTCATCAGTAAGTGTAAAAGTATAATGTTTAGAAAATTGAGTGCTAACCATTTGATTTAGATCCATTTTTATTCCTCCTAAAGAAATTTGCCGAGCCTATTGGCCCAGTTTTCTGGAAATGATAGGTGTGATTTATTAAATAATGCTGGTATTCCAACAATAATTAGATAGAACCAGCCTAAGTATAGACTTTGTATGCTATGTCCATATTTATGTACTACAATGTACGGATCACTATGATAGAGATAGGAATTCAAATACATTATTGGTCCAAATGATATACCTGATTTACATCTATTGCTTGTTATACAAACGACATGCGGGGTCAAAATGGCTGAACTTCCCTTAAGTAGCATGATATTTCCACCATAATCTGATTGTTTGCTATAGTTGTCATGATGCGGGGGGATACAAAAACACACTATGCCGAACAGAATCCCCAGCATCAATTGGGGAAGTTGCCAAATGAGTCTTAATAGATTAATAAAGATAACATAGAACCTTTTCATTTTATCTCCTTTTGCGGGGGCCATATTATAACAGTAACTTCATAAAACTGACATGGTGGCGCCTCACCACCAATCTGGCATGTTGAACCCAAGTCTTGTTGACCCCTCCCTAAATCCTAATGCTACGACTGGTTTTTGTGATATGGAACGGTATTCATAATCCCAGCCTTTTAATATAAGTCTAGCGTTTTTGTTACGGATATCCATTTCGACAAGTTCTGCATCTGACATACTTGCTTCAGGGTTCCAGCCTATCCAATCGTCGGATGGGATGGAATTTATAAAAGCATCTGGCGTTATTCCTTCTGTTGTTGTTTTTCCCTCATAATAATCAGCCATTGATTTATGCATTATTGGGGGGAGGGCTTTTAGAACCCTTTTTTGTAACTGAGGTTTATTGTATTGTAAAAATTGTCGGATGAATGGTTTTTCAGCTTTGGTGGAAAGTCTTCGTATTGTGTCAGCATCAAGCGAATGCGGGGATAATAAAGAGTTATTTGCACGATATAAATATAGTTTATCACCGGTTTCATTATACAACTTCATGTTTTTAATGTATTCTAATGTTATTGCCTGTGCATCAATATTTCTAACTTCTTGTGTTTCTTGATTTATTTTTGGTGTTCGACCGGTAATGTTGTTAACTAAAGCGAATGCACTGCCTGTAACTGCTCCAGCAACACCAACCTGCCCCCCGCCAAAAAGTAATCCAATAGATCCACCTATTCCAGCTGCATTAAAGAGATTTCGTTCTTCTTCCATTGATTTTAATTTTGGCTTTAACATTGAATCAATCGGATTTGTCCAATCCTGAAAATTCGGACCATATGCAAAATTTTGTTCATATGTTTCAAGAGCTGAACGAAAACCAAAAAGTTTTGTAGAAAGCATATCTCTAGAATGTGTCCATGATTCCCATGTTTTACCAATTACTGCTTCAAATGGACTAACACCGGCATTACTAAGTTCCTGGATTGTGTTGTATTTATATTTGTATTCTTTAAAATCATAATGTTCTTCAACTTTTTCGATATTGGCTGTTAGTTGATTTAATTGATCGGGGGTTGCAATGCCTTCTTGTTTTGCCATTTCAAATTCGTTTTTAAATTCACGACTATATGGCGCAACATCAGCCAGGATTTTAGCTCGATCATAATGTGAATATGAGTTACTCAGGTCATCCATTGGGGAAATTTTACCTTTGTTTATTTGTTTTCGGACATCACTAACTACTTGCATTGATTGAACCAGGTCGTTTTGAAATTGATCTTTGTTGGCAGTAACTGATATAATATCATTATTCATTGGATTTAACATTATACCCTGTTTCATGTTTTTAAGAACTAAATAAGCATTTAATCTTGAATATGTTGCCGGGCTATATCCGATAGCTAATGGAAGTTGCATGTTATTAAATGATAACATTCCTTCGATGGAAACGTCAAGGTTGTATTGTTTGCTGTAAACTGCATCTGCTTGAAATAGTTGATTTGATTCTTTTAATTTGTTAACCATTCGTTCGGATAATACCCGTTCCTGGTTAAACATATTTAAGAATTTTGGACTGCCGAGGTAAAAATTGTATTGTTCTTCGGGGGTCAATCCAAGTGCAAAGCCACTGATTGGAGTTGTATAATGGACCTTGTGGACCATATTGTATGCTGGTCCTGGAAGACGAATTTCACCCATTTCTATTTTGGTATATGGATCACCTTCTTTAAAACGATAGATACCACTGTTTGGAATCCATACTGGTTGAGCATTTGGGATTGGATTGTAATATTCAACATTACTTGATCTTTGTGGAATAAACCTACGTATTGGCTCGGTATTGTGAACTACAATGTTATTGGCACAATACATATGGATATCTTCGATTGTTAAATCATAGACTGAATCTGTATAAGTGGAATCAGTTTCAATGTTGGTAACGGCAATGTATAGATAATCCTCACGAATCATAGCAATAATGGTGTCGTTATCTATAATGCAGGGGTAACCAATTGAAGTTGTTTGATTGGACACAATGGAAATGGCATATTCATTTGGTGTCACTAAACAGGAAGGAATAATATTATGGTATAATAGGAAGTTAAATACGTTGGTGAATATGGTAAAATTGTTTAAAAACAACGAATTGCTTTTCATGCCGTTTGTAGAGAATAATGCATTAATGAATAACATTAATAATGTGTTGTTTTCTGAAAAATGTTGCCACATGAAATTTGGTATAGGATAATAATCACTTATACTTATTAACCATGAAAGCATGCCGTAAAATCTTAGATCTTTATGAACATAAACTGATATATTGCTAATATCATTGATTATTGTATAATTTAATTTAAATATGTTTAGAATGTATTCAAGGCCGAGGGTGTTATTGTTTAATGGGACAGGAATACATATAGAGTTCTTAGGTGCATTGGTAGGACCTGATATACTATCGTAAGGATGTCTATGCGGGGAACAAAGATTTCGTATTAGATGACCGAAAAACTGGACAAGTTCTTGTTTAGATATTTCTGGGTCATTAAATAATGTTGGATAGGAAGTAGATAAATTCAGGTCTTTTCTAATTGGATAAATTAAATAATCGTATTTTTCAATATCTTTGGCCTGGACTTCTGTTACAAGATAATTATTAAAGAGATCTTTTTTCTTAACTATTGGGACATAATGATTTGAAGTCAAACGTAAAGATGATGTCAGTGTTTCTAGTTTGATAATATGACTTCGTTGACTCCAGGTTGAGTATGGAACGACTAATTTATTTATGACTTTATGAAAATTACCATCTTTTGTGAGAACACTTGTGCCAATTTCTATCTCTGAAATTGGAATACTGGTTTCGGGGGTTGTTATCATACTATCGGAAGTTAAACAGAAACCTGCAATATCACCGAGATTCATATTCCAATAATCTCTGTAGAATGAATTAATTTGCGGGGAAGGAATTTCAGGTATCATTGTTGGTTCATTGATTCCGGTAACATTTTGCATCGCAAATCCAGCTAGACCTGCCATTTCACTCATTGAGAAAATCTGTTGGTCTAATTTAAGTGTCATGTCGTTTAGAGAAGTTGCATTGTCTAGTTCGTTTCCTAATGCTATTTTATCTGTACCTCGTACACCAGACGATAGTTTTGAAACTTCACCTGCAACTGGTCCGAACGTTTTAGATTTGGAAATAATTGGATATGGTCGTGAATACATGTCTTTATATGTATAATATGAAGGAACAAATGTGCCAATTACTCTATCTGCAAATGAACCTTTCATATTAGATGCATTACTATATTTTGATTTATGTGTAGCATAATAATGTGGACGATAATATTGAACACCGGTTCCCTGTATTGGACTAAATGAAAGCATCCACCATCGGCCTCTTTTTACAGGAACTTCTTTTTCGCCTGTAAATTCGGCAATTATATCATCTCTTGATTTGGTTATATCCCAATCATCCATTATTCCTAATGGACCCCCGCCAAACACAACACCAGCGCCAAGACCAACTGCTGCACCAGGAAGTCCTCCATAGCGTAACCCTGCAACAACGGGACCAATACCTCGTACTAGTCCTGACATTGGGGAATTAATGATTCCAGGATATTTTTCTTCGAGATTGTAAGCTGCATCAGTGACACCTAACATATCCAGTAGAGCATAGGATGCAATTTTAGTGTTGGCATATATATCCATTGCCATTCCACTAATACCCCCGCCAAGAGGAGTTCCATTGAGAAATGGTGTGCTTCTAAAAAATGCATCAGCAAGGCTTAAGCCAGCAACACCTATTGCACCTGGAATTATTCTTTTTGTAATGAGTCTTGCATAAAAATCCAATGGACTTGTAAAGTTCTTTGGAAAGCCTATGCCTAATTCAGATAATGTGTTGTTAACATGGCTGGCAATAGTCATACCAACTATGTTAGCATCTAATGCTAATTGATTTTCTTTTTTAGTTGAAACAAGCATTGCACCAGGTGCAAGGTTTTCAACTGTGACATTAATATTGTGCTTATAACCTTTTAATGCTTCTTTTCCGCTATAACTGAAGTATTGGTGAATAATATCAAGAAAGTCATTTGCAATAACAGAATCGGTTGTTTTATTTTCAGCACCATATGTGGTAGCTATATTATTTAATATTTTACTTTGTGCTGGGGCAATTCTACCTACTGATTGCCCTTTCATAACTTTTGTTTGGTATTCATTAAACTGTTCTAGTAATTTAAATGTTGATTCGATAAAATCGTCGTTTTTCCATTTGTCAATTACAGGATTAAGATTTATACCGTCTTTTTCAAGTATGCCGGGTGTTTTTTCAATGTTATATGTAAGGTAAGTACTAATAAGTTTTTTTGATAAACTGTGCAATGATATAGAATCAGTAGACTGTTCAGTTAAACCAAGGTTAAACTTACCAGGGACTGTTAATACCTGAAATAATAAGCTATTATAATAATCTATAAAATTAACTGACTTTGAACCGATTTTACGATATTCGCCAACGTCTAGGGCTACCTTTTTTATTGCAGCATCAGATAATAAACTTGAAATATCACTTGATAATACATCAACCTCACCTTTTAAGTTAAGCTCAATATGCCCGGTATCTGAAATATTTGTGCTGATTAATGATGATAGTTTGGATACTCTATCAGATAGATCAGCGAAAGTAATATCAGAACTGTCCATTATAAAAAGGTTTTTGATATATGATATGGCTTCATTAGTTGATGAAGTAACACCTTTGGTGGTTGTTGGGATGGGTTCAATTAAACGTAATATGTTGACAAATTCTTTTGATTTTTCTAATGTGAATGCTTTATGAAGTAACTGAATATTGTTGTTAATTAGTTTTGTTATCTGTGGATCATTAGCCTGAGTTGCTATCTTGACGTTTCTCAGGAAATCACCACCAGACTCATCTGCTAAGAGGGAATTAAAGAACACATCAGGGTTGTAAGTTGATTGTTTTCTAGCAAAGATATTGTTAAATTTCTGGAATATTGACAGGTTAGAAGATCTTTCAATTTGAAAAAACTCACGTAAACCATGCTTATTTTTACTTTTATCAATATCTATAACTTCTACTGGCTCTTCTGTCATATATCCAACAGTAGATCCAGGTCTGCGTTTAAACAGGTTTAATAATGCTCTTCCGGTTGTTGAGTTAGAAGTATATGCTTTTAGATTAGAAGCACTGGTTAATTCGATAAAGAATGGATTGAGTCGAACAATGCCCTCATCTAAATTCATACCTCTGTTAAATAAGAATGTCTTATCGCCGGCAGTTACAATTGCTTCATTAGATAAGATGTTTAGATAACCACCTTCCAGGCCCTTTACGAAAGTGTTTATTTTATTTGAAGAGGCACGAACAATTGCGTTTGATCTATTAACTGTAAATCTTGTTCTAACAAAGTTAACGAGAGCTCTACCTTGATCTATAATATCTTCGTTATTAGTCATCTCTTTGACTGTATTACGACCAATAATCTTGTAGAACTCTTCCATATCATCAGATTTAACTGTTTTGCCCCCGCTAACCTTGTTAATGATAAAGTCTATTGTATCGTATTCTTTTTCGTGATATTTGACAGTAGGTTTTAATCCGAGAAAATTATAAACTGTATCAAGATCGGTTTTGCCGGGAGCTGGTGCTTCGTTTAATTTTATAATATGATCTTTGACAGATCGATAAACGTTAACCTGATTGTTTCTCAGTGAATCAGAGACTTTTGAACTTAAACCAACGAAATCCATTAATGATAAGTTTAGACCAAATCTTTTACCTAATGGAATGGATGTCATTTTATTAAACAATTCACCAAGATTTGCCTGGGCTAAATTGTATCTTGTTAAATCATACGTTGCATTATTAATGGTTCTTTTTGGAATCTGATGAAAATATAAATCATTTTCAACACTCACGCCAGTTAAATTAATAGCTTTAGTAAAACTTTTAAATATTGGCGATAATAGTTCGGCATTTATTTGATCATGGGTGAGATCGGATTTATTGGACATAAACCTGATTAAATTCTTGATACCTGGATCATCATCTGATCGTGAAACAATATTTTCGTATGATATGTTAGCATTTCTAATGGAATTTAAAGTATTATATAAAAACGTTTCAAAGGATGACTTTATACCAGTTCTTTTAGGAAAATTGGTTACACTCATGTTGTTTAAGATATATAAAGGTCTGGCAGCTGCGTTGCCAAGAGATATTTTACCAAGCTGAACCATGCTTTTAAAACTGCTTGAGTTAATGGCTCTACTTGTTAATCCAATCCCACCTCGTATAACACTACCAAATATTAACTGTGATGGAAGGCTTTTTACGTACCATTTAGCAGCACCCTTTACACCTTTGCTTTTCTGATATTCTTCTGGGTTAGCTTTGGCAGTATCCTTCATATACATATAATATAAATATGGTGATATTGGTAAATCTGCTGCTATTTCTTCGGTTGCACGAATAAATGTTCGTCCCAGAAACGATGTTTCACCACCTAACGTCCTATTAGCAATGTTTCTAGACATGTTGGCATATGGTCTTGCTATATATCTTTGGATTTGGGCTTCAAGAAACATTGATGATGGTAAACCAGATCGTTGATAAGCATAATTAACATGTCTTGCTGTATTAAGCACTCTTCTGCCAACATTCTTGGTTATTCTTGCTTCTTCACCAAAAACATGAGCAGAAACCTTTTTAGCCATGGTACCAACAACTTTAGTATCCAATTCATTGGCAGCTAATTTACCAATAGCAGAGCTTATTCCACCAAGAGCAGCTCGACCAACGGTATTAATAATCAATGGTATCGCAAGTGTACCAATTGTTTGTATTACTGCAGATCGAACTAGTCCGCTAGATTTTCTTTTTTTATAATATTGATATTGATTCAACGCTGAGTTTTCTTGCTCTGGAGGAATAAAACTAACGCCTGATAAATTACTAACACCAGTATATTTATTTACCATTTAGCATTAGGCCCCAATATTTCGTCATTAGCCCAGTCATTTTTATTGTTATTTGTCATCTTAGCCTGTTCAATAAGTCTATTATGGGTTTTCCAATCGATAGTAGAAAGCAGTTCTCTTTCTTTCTCAGTAAGTTCACCGCTCTTAATTAATTTTTCAACGTTGTCATTAACTTTTCGCTTATAGGTAACATCAGTTTCTCGTGTTGAAAGATCAAGAACATCAGCAACACCTCTGTTTAATCTATCAAATCTTTGTTTGACATTAACACCTTGCAGTGTTTCATAACAAGATATGATATATGATCTTTCACGAATATCAGCATGTAGGTATTCTAAAAAATCTGATACAGAACAATTTTGAAATACAAACAAATCATATGCTTTTTCAAGTGTAATGCCACTATCATCATAATAACCAACAATATCTTCCAGACTGGTTGTATTATTAATAGAGGTACTTTCATCTGACATTATTGCATTCAGGATGTTGGTAAGTAGAACGAACCCATTTGCTTTTGACCAAAAATCGTTTGTAATTATTTTATTAAATTCTGGATCATCACATTTAATAGTGATGCGCTCAAGCAATAAGTTCTTTACTCTATCAACTAATTCAGAGCCAGCCTCATCAATATTGTATAATATCGAAAAATAATCCTCGGCTTGTTCTTTAAATATACCATTAATATCAACTGTTATATGAAAACGTTTGGAAAATAATGTTACATCAAGCTCTTTTGTGTATTTCACGGGCTATTCCCTTTTTGTGATCCCAACATTCACTCTTATTCGTATTGATCTTGTTGTTCAAAGTTTGCACTATTAACATTTGATACTTCTTCAATATATTTGGTAAGTTCAATAGCTATACCAAAGTTAATTGCCCCGCCATCTTTAATTTTTTTGACAGCATCTTCTGGATAAACAAGAAAATGTTCAAGTTTATACTGAGTAAATTCATTTTCAAGTGATTCGTGAGGTATTGTGCTAAGATCCTTGTAATAGTCATCAATATCAGCTGGATCAAGGTCAGTTATAACAAAGTTATTAACATTAATGTCTTTAGTATTATAATCCTTTGAATCTGGGGATTTTTTGCTATTCATTCTAGCCTGATAGTCTTTTGCTTTTTCAAGATATTTGATAAAAACTTTCCAATAACATGCGTCGTGTTCTTTTTCCATTGCGTTAAAACATTTAACCATGGCTCCAAAGTCACCAAATCCAATATCAGCAACAACATATAATTTGCCATCAATTCTAATTGGATATAAAGAATGATTTTTCCAGGTAGATATCTGTGAGAGACTTTCCATGATTTTTTGTTCTTCTTCGGTTAACTTAAAATTCTCATCGCCTAATTTTTCTATTTTCATTGTAATCCTCCTATTTTAATACGATCAGTTCGGTGGGTAAGAAATTCTGTTCTATATGTAAATTATCAAACTTAATAGTTGTGTTGCTTTTTTCTAATAAAAGCAATTCCTTGTCTAATATGTCTAAAGTTTTAATATCATTATCAAAGAGTTTCATTGTTACATAATTATCGTTAACGGTAATATTAACAGGATCCAAAGCATTAATTGCTTTCTTAGTTGAAAGGATATCGGTCCTATCACATCCATTGGGGATAAAGGTTGTTAATGCGGGGACTGAAAATTGATAATATTGCTTATCGTTTACTGGTTGTTGCTCAGTTGTAAATAATACATCATTTACGTCATCGTATAGTCTATAATGAAATCCATATAGATTAATAAACATTTCAACTGAATATAATGTTTCTATTATTAAATCTTTTATATCGGAAATAACCTCACTGAAAGGGGTGCCAGTTTCCATGTTGTTATCAATATCTGCAAGCTGCATTATAAACATTTCTTTTGTTATAAATCTGGTTAAATTTGATGTTGATGTATCATGAAGTAATGCATCATAAATATATACTGTTGTGGGGGTATATAATATATCCATGTCCTTGTCTTCATCTAGACTATCAACAATTCCCAGTTCAAACGATTTAATTCTAACAATATCAGGATATAATTCAGTACTGTATTTTGATAACGGTTCCATGTCTTCTTCTGTTGGTTCTGTTATATTAATATATTCATAATCAGCTATAATATTCAAGTACTCAAATAGATAATGATCATTTTCTTGTCTAAAGTTATCATCAACTATCCATTGGTTTTGATTATCATAAAACAGAATAGATTCGGTTTCTGTTATATTCATTGTTAGATAAAAATCTAATTGATTTGTTGCATCCAATATATTAAATTCTTCGTTAGTCAATAAGAATTTTCTAGTTGGGTGTAAGTCTGGTCCTGGAATATTACAAATCATCATGCCAGAATCATCAGACAAACATGTAAATGTGTCGTCTAATACAGTATCTGCTTCTGTATTTGATATAAGTATCGGAAATTTAGTAATATGATAAATATCATAAATAAACTTATTATTCTTATTACTATTGAAATTAAATAATGCAACATCACCATCACTAACCGATATTGATTTAGGTTTTTTATTAGTTAATGGTTCTTGATAATAGTTCATTTTATTCTCCTATTGCCTTTTTATAATTAGCAATTATATTCATATCTATGATATTTTTAGAATAATAATCTGCACGTAGTTTGCATGTTATATAATCGCTTTTATCGCTTTTAACGTAATTAAGTATAAATAAATTTGAATATAATTCTACAAGATCATTATAAAATAATTTAAATGCTGTATCACTCGGATAACTAATAAATCTATAATTAAATGCATCTTGTAATGTTATTGTTCCCTGTTTAAAAACTAAAACACCAATTATACCATAATTAGCATTACCAGAACTTAAATATATGCAATCTGATAATGTTATTGGTACAGTCGGGGATAATTTATTATAAATATAATCAAATAGATATAAATCTATTTCAATGTCATCTTCTGATAAATATTCAAAAGTAATTGATATATCACTATTATTTGCTATTGATATTTTTGTTAGATTCTTACTTTTAAAATCAAAATATAATAGCGGGGTACATGTTATTTTATCAGAATTTATATGTACTGTATAATTATTTAACGATGACTTTAAAATTACTTTCATTTTTAATTGTTTAGAAACTTTGCCATTATTATAGATAATTGGTTGAAGTGATAGATTGGAAGTTCTAGGTAATAATAAATTATTTAAGTTATAAAACTGACCATTATAAAATAATGCAGTATCATATAATTCAACATTTGAAAGAAAAATATCACCAGGATTTAAATTATCAATATATTTGGTTAATCCATACATTCTATAATCTATATCTGTAATATTAGATTTAAGAATGTTGGTAAATTTAAAATCAGATGAATTATTAATTTCAGTGCAAGTATAACCATATAAATTATTAATATCTAAAACCTTATTTCGTGGATTAATAATATAAAATCCATTTGATAAATCAAAATATCCAACTATACTATTTGTTTGATTAATAGAATATAACGATGGTGTTAGCAATTTGTTTTGTGTAATATCTTTAAACCTAAGTATACTATATGAAAGTACAATTCTGTTTTCTATAAGAACATAAGAAAAGTAATTATCATAAGCAGATATACGAATATCAATATAATCAGATTTATGATTATCTATTAGATCTGTATTAAATCCAATTGTTAAAATATTAGAATCATTATCTAAAATAACAGAAAAATTAGGACTTTCGTGGTTTAATGTGGTTGTAATTATTGGGGTTGTCAAATTAGAAATATTAAATATGGATACCCGATTTAATGAATTAAGACCACGTGTGCATTGAAACTTATATTCAGCATATTGCGGTCTATTTATATCATATGTTTTTATCGTTTCATAATTAAGTAATTTAAATTGCCATTGACTATTTTTAATATTATTCTTTAAACAAACAAAACTATTAGATGTTACTGTTAAAGAATATCCACTTTGCGTTGTTAATGTGATTTTTATCACAAAGGTACCAATTCCATAATTCCCGGCATAAATTGATAGATTATAACTATTCTCGTTATAATATACATTATTCTCAAAAATAAGTGCTTGTTCACGAAAAACCTGGTATTTAAAACTATTTATTTGATCTGAACTATCAATAGTATATGTGCCAGTTAGTTCTATTTGTTCATATTCATACTCTGTTAGATTATCAAAATGTTCATCCAATATCAATGTTGGTTCTTCTGCAATATCAAATGTACCAGAGACAAACTCATTTGACATGGTTTCATCAGTATATTCTATTTTAAATGATAAGTTAAAAGGTACTAATGGATCGGTTTTTTCTGGAATATATAATGTGTTAATTGCACCAAGTCCATATTGACCATATGTATCAAGGACATCTATTGGGGAATATTCTGAATCTTTTCCGTTAACTATTTTATAGTATACATTACTAATAGGTTTTGCACTTATTATTTGGATTGCGGGGATTATTAAATTGTATGCGGGGGCATATACATGGTTTTCAAATGAATGATCATATAATATTGTTTCTATTGCCTTTTTACAAGTTCTGGTTATTTGAGTATTTATAGTATATTGGACGTCATTGATTGTATCTATTGCTTGTAGATATAGAACAAATGATGCATCATTATCTATTGATGTTAATGGAATATAATATAGATTATCAGATGATTTTGATCCTAAATCATTGTATGTAGTGCCATCAAAAGAATATTGTAACGTTATATTCCTATCGTTTAATGTTATTATATTATCAAATTTGATAAAAATGTTTTTGTCAATATCATACATATTAATTTCATCAAATGTTGATATTGTATTAAAAGTTAAATGCTCTGTAAACACAGAAATTTCCATTTACTATCCTTCTGTATAAGTTAAACCATATCTGTCAAGTATTTTAACTGTAAAATCATATACATCATCTGGCCATTTACTGGTATCAATAGTCAATTCTCCAGTTGCTGTAAATGGTAAACTATTTGTAACAATCATTGGTACTGGAAATTGGTACATTATATCATATGCTGTACCATTTGCATAAATAATAGCAGATACAATATAATTGTCAAGTAATTCTTCTGGTAAAATTAATTCAATTTCAATTTTAATAGAACCAATTGCTATGTTAGTAATTGTCATGTTTGCATTATTCAATACTATACTAGCAGCATCAACAAAACGCACTGTATATGTCATATTATAGGATGTATCATAATTAGTATAAAGTGTTATATTGAAAATATTATCCCCGCTAATTGGTGATGTTTTTAATAGATCATATACATCAGGTATACAATATATATTATCAGCATAATTTAAATCAGTTGGTTTCAAGGTTATTGATTTATTGCCGAGGGATAATTTAAGACTATTAAATCCATTGGTAAAATAGTTTTCATATTTAAAATAAATATCAAATTTATCAGAGGTTATAATAGTACTCATATTGTTATCTGGATTAATTATCGGCGCACTGTCAGAAATCAAATAGACTTTCTTGCTATTTGAAAAGTAAACATTTGACCCCTGTTCTATAACTTCAAATGATATATTAAAATAATTAGATTCATATTTAGATAGATTAATTTTACTAGCTTTTATTTCATATGATGAACCATCTATTAGATTAATCGTTGGTATTATATTAGATCGTTTGTTATCTATTAGAAGAAACGCAGACGATATTGCGTTTGTAGCAATATATTTGGCTGTAAAATTGTATTTTCCATAATCTAACGTTTCAACATCAATGATATCAATAAACCCTTTATCTGTAGTGGATATTATTGATATTATTACGTTATTTACATATTTATCTGAATCTATTGCATATAGATTAACAAATAGTTTAGACTCATTTAATAGCCCGGCATCATCTAAGTCATCATGTGTAATATTAAAATTAAACGTAGATGATCCAATTAGTTCTTTATAAGCAATATGCGGACAATCACAGTGATAGTTTTCACCATCTTTATAAACATCAGCATATATACCAATAATTGTTTTATTTTGATAAGGTTTAACATAACCTTCTATAGCAATATTTGTGACCCCCGCAACATTACAATAAACCTTATTAGAAGATAAACTATTAAGTATAATCTTTGGTATAAGTTTCTCATCTTTTTTTATACTAGAATAAACAGATTCCCCAATAGATGTCATATCTCCCCACGGCCATGTTACTTCTGAACTTGGAAGTGCCACTGCTTTTGGCGAAGAAGTAGTGGCTTGTTTAGGTTGTTCAATAGTAGATGTAGTTACAGGAGGCTCGTTTGAAACTGGTTGTTCTGGACTTGGATTTTCTTCAGATGGTTGTTCTTCAGTTGGTATTGTCTCTGTCGCTAAATTTTCATTGGTTACTTCTGCACTATTAGTTATTTCATTATTCACAGATTCCTGAGACACTGCATTTCCCTGATTTTCTCTAACTTCCCCAGCAATTGTTATTGAATCATTCATAGTATAGATATCATTATATTCACTGATATAAAGTGTTTCTTCTATCTCATTTAATCTTGAACGATTTATAAGTTTCAAATAGCTACTTTCTTCTCTGACAAGCTCATAATTAAGAAGTTGTAGTTTTTTACTTTTGTTTTTAATATCAGCATAATTGATAGCTTCCTGAAATAGAAATGTATAAAATACAAAATTAGGTTTATCAGCATCAATTTTAGACATGTTTGATACAAATTCAACACCATACAATATTTCAATATTTGCATTTTGCGAACCAAGAGATTCGCTTGAAAACGTGTCATCGTTGTCTATATTTTGTTTTACTGTAAAAAAACATAATTTCTGTTTGCCTGTTATTGGGGGCATTTTATTTACCGAAGTAATTATCTGTGAACCTGGTAAATTATCCTTAGTCATGATATATGTATATCTTTTATCTGTTGGATCATAAATATATTTATAATTATTTTGCTGTAATATTTTTTCTAATTCATATTCATCTGCTGTTGCAAATGCTATTTTACTTTCTGAAAGCAATTTACCATTTGCAATGTTATCAGACGTTGCTATATTATAAGGAAACTGTGGTGCTCTTTGGTTTGCTATTGTTTTTTCGAAATAACAAGGAGTTGAAATCTTTGTTAAGTCTATCATTGAATCATAGTCAAGCATAATTTCGTCGTTAACTTTGGAACCTAATATTAAACCAAAGATACTTTGGGCTAAAGTTGGTACTATTCTCGATTGAATGTCGTTTGACATTTAAATGTAACTCCTATTTAAAAATTAATACGGGGAGTAAAATAGTCTTTTGAACGAACTTCTGATAATTGATCAAATGCTGAGAGATAAAAACTAAAGGAAGCACTATCAATCGCTAAAAGAATATCTGGTTCAAATCCTTCTGCTATAAATTCCCATGTTTTATTTATAACATTATCCATTTCGGTTGTTACAACACCTTCGCCAACTATGCGAATTCCATATATTGCCTTAAATAGAATATAACTCATTGCACCGTTTTCTGGAATACTGTATGAATATATATGAAATGGTGGAAATTGATCTGGATATAAATTAGTACCTTTAACAAATTTAAGTAAATCTTTATTCATTTCTTTGTTTTGCTCACTAAAATATTGATTTATTGAATATATTCTATTAGCATAATTGGTTATTAAACCAGATGATGGATCACTCAATTCTATTGTTCCTGCTATTTTTCTCGTTCCGTATGCTTTAATGTTATTTCCAGTTTTTCCTGCTGATGGCATTTCGACTATTTGTCTCTGCATAGAATGTGATATTGTGATTCCACTATTTAATTTTTCATGTGTATAAGTATTATTAATAGCATCTTTAAATACTATATATATTTCAGTATTAGATGCATTAAACGA
>CAYQUO010000023.1:0-22361 GCA_964420835.1 uncultured Anaerolineaceae bacterium | reverse complement strand
AAATCTGAAAATGTATTAACTACTAGATTAATAACATCTTTATAGTTAGAATAACTTGTATTGTTTGATTGTATGGATTTAATAAAATTATCAGATTGAGCAGTTCCAGCTATTTTTTCTTTAATTACTGAATACAATAATTTATTAAAAGATTGAAATGATCTAGACGTTTTATTATATTGTTTTTCAAATGATAATAATTCTGACATTTGTTTAACCTTTATGTCTAATTAAAAATAGGTTAGTTTTATAAAAAAGGCGGATAATTAATTAAATATCCGCCTAATAATAACATATAATAATGATATTGTCAAATATAGTACAAATAAAAACTATTAATGATTAAGGAGTTGATTCCTCTCTCATCCATTCTGGTACGCCGTATTCTGTGTCAGCTGTTGTTCCTTCTTGACCAATTACAACTCCTGCTGTTTCGGTTTTTCCAAATCCAACAGCGCCATTTTCTGCATAGTTTTGTATAATTTGACCCAAAGTATAAATACTAGCTGTAGTAAATCCGGTAGCTGGTGAGGTTACATCTATTGGTCTAAAATGCTCCTTATGTAATGCCAAATAAGTTGTTGCTGTTTGTGTAGAAGCATCATCCATAGAATATGAAGTTGCTTCGTTGATAAATTCAACACCAACAATTGCGCCCCATCCAAGATTTCCATATTCGTTTGCCATAACGATTGTAATATCAACCGGTAACATTTCATCAAGATATCTAGCCGGAGTTTTAACTACCTGAACTGGTTCGTTGGTTTGTACAGCAGACTTAAAAGGATTGTTTTTAAGGTTGGTTAACCAATTTATATCATCACCATGAGCATAAAACTGATGATTTTCATCTTGCATCAATTCATACATTGGTTCCCTATCAAAAACTTGCATTTGAACTGATCCAGCCAGAGATCTTTTTCCTCTAGAAATAGATCTAGGGTTTTTATTTCCCATTGTATAAACCGGAACCTTTTCTCTTGTTACTGATACTGTTAAACCAACAACTGTATTTACTTGCCAGTTATCAAATCTCATTATCATATCACATCCTGAATTGGATGAATATGCTTTTGTAAAAGCTGCACCTGCTGAAGCCATTTATTTCCTCCTATTATTCTTCAATTACTTCGCCTTTATCAACTGATGTTTCAATTTCAGCACCAATCAATTCAG
Organism: uncultured Anaerolineaceae bacterium; assembly: GCA_964420835.1. GTDB lineage: Bacteria > Chloroflexota > Anaerolineae > Anaerolineales > Anaerolineaceae > CAYQUO01. Next base: position 21,185 of record CAYQUO010000023.1, on the reverse strand, counting down.
CGAAACTATAAACTTTTAATCCAATTTTTGCTTCTTTAGTTATTGTATCACCAACAAAATTTATTGTCACTTCAGCATCTCGTAAAATTGAATTATTTACATAATAATTTTTCATTAGATTGTTAAGTCCCAATCTTAAAGCTATACCATTGTCAGATATAGGTTTTCCAATATGAGGTATAATATATGCTCTACATCTATCAATAGCATCATACAATATTGCATTAAGACCTTGACGTCTGTATTGAGATTTAACATTTGCTGCTGTTGGTGCATCAAAGTATTTTATTACTATTGTTCCGTCTAACTGGTAGTAATAATATGCAAAACAGTATCTCATACTCTTCATTCTATTAAAAATATTGATATCGGTATCAAATGCTAAACTTGCAATAGCAGATGGTGCAGAGTTTAAAGTAATTATAGGATATCCTAAAGGATTTACTACACTATTGATAAGTTTTGCAGCAAGAATATGAGTAGCAGAATCAAAATACATCGACATTGTTGCTGGTCTGATAGCAGTTTGTGCTTTTTCTCCCATATGAGGAGCCAAAATAATAAACATGGAAGCAAATGCTGAAGTAGCCTCTGCCATGTTATTATAATGTTTTGCATCAACGGCAATTAAATTAGCCAAATAATTGTTTTTAGCAAGAGTAAGATTTGCATAATCTTCTGCTTCAAATCTTTTATTACCAATAACACATTCACAATGACAAACGTTTGTATTTTTATAAGTAAGATAATCTTTTGTCCTTTGTAAATAGTCAACAAGTTTAACCTCTGGTTTGCCTGTTACTGCATTCATGATAGCTGCAGTTGAATCAACATACATCCCTGCTACCTGAATATATCTAGCAACAAGACCATATGATGCATTAAACCCTTTTAAAATAGAATCACGATAAGCAGTTTCTGTTAATCTAACATCAGTTGTTCCACCAGATAGATTTGTTTCAGTAGTAATCTTAGGAAATGCTGGGATACAATTAAAAACAAAAGATAATTCATCTGTATCTACCATTTCTAATGAATTTTGAATTACCAAATCCCCGGTTAATTCATTTATTGTATAATCAGAATATTCACTTAATTCAGTACTTGAAAGATATGTTATTAAAATAATATTGGGTAAAGCGGCATTAAAACGTATTTCTGAACCATATACAAAGTACTGATTTTTAACACTTAAAACAATATCATTTGTGGTTGGTGCTTCAACTAAATCAATATCATATGTATATGAAACTTTGTAAGTATCTCCTAAAGCATACCCTGCAGTATTTATAAATTCAATAGTTCCAGTAGAATCAGTAAAAATATAATAATCATCTTCACCATCATCATCAGTAATAATTGTTTCAACCCCTAATGCTGATATTTTTTTAACAGATGTAAATGTAACATTAGGAACAGCAGCTTTATAAACAGTGTCAGTAAAATATTTTAAAACATTGTTTGGTGCTGTGTCTGCTATCTTTCCTTTACCAATATCTGCAACAGGTACAGTATACACAATTTCGTCTGTAATAACAAATTTAGAAGTTATAATAGTATCAGTAGCTGTTGATTTAATTGGGGTTTTTGTAAGATATAGAATAGATAATCCAACGCTTTCTGATTGATATGTTGCTATACCATTTAAAGAAGCTGATACTATTGATTTAATCTTCCTATGTAAACTAAACGTTGAACCGCTTTTTGCATTGGAAAATAGATTATAGTGTCTATTAATTACTTCCCCGGTTTTTGTTACTGGAATAACACTATTAGTAGTAACTGTTTCATAAGATAATGTAACATAATTTCTTAATTCAGAAACAGTATTAAAATAATTAATAGCATCGGCAATGTTTGTAAATGTTTTACTATCATATGATTCAGAATCACTAAAATAGACAGTATCAGTCACTAATCCACATTTTAAAGTTATTGATTCTGGTGAAGTATTTCCTTCAATTATAACCGACCAAGTATTAGCTTCCTCATTAGCTTCATTAGCTGTAATTGTAATCGACTTAACTGCTTGTAAAGTTTCATTAAACCTATCTTTTAATGGCATTTCGTCGATATCTAATGTTGCCGATTTTGATTGACCTATTCTAATACCATAAAAATCATATTCTTGAAGAACTTGTGATTCATAATCCCATATTAAAGTAAATAAATCAAAAGCCTCTCTTACCAAAGATCTATTATAAAAGTCTTTTTGAGCTGGATCTGTATAATCTGGAATAGTTCCAAATATTTCCCCAACAGTGTCGGGAGTTATTTTTATTCGTTGGTACATTTTACCCTTAGTGGCAAGACCAAATATAATCACAGCCTTTCTAGGTGAAACTGCTGTTGATAATGATGGATTGGAGCCATCAATAAAGTTTGATATAATATTAGCCATGAAATTCTCCTTGTTTATTAATTAAATATTTTCTATTATGCTAACACTCTCGTCTAATGCTTCGATTGTTATATCATCAAGATATGCATCAACTGGCATTAACATTATGTCTTGAATTTTAAAATAAAAAATTAATTCTTTATATGACAATCCTAAAATTTTATCTATATTTTCATTATAACTTCTATTATCAATTGGCATACCATAAGAAAACGAGGTATTTATACCATATTTACCAAATAATTTTCTCATGTAATATAAATTATGTTCCAACGTTTTCATTAGACGATATGCTAAATTGTCCGATTTACTAAAACATTTAAACGATACTAATACATCTCTCCATTGTATATTCATTTCATATTTCTTTTCACTTTCTTTATCTTCTACTATTGCACTATCAGGAGTATTATGATATGTTACATCTCTGACACCTTCAAACGGAGATCCTCCAATTCCTGCTGGTTCGTCTCTAATGATTGCCATTAATATTATATCTGGCAATGTTTTACTGGACGTTTGACTTTTTAAGTTTAATAAATATGTCTCGTTATATTCATTAAGCAATAATGTTTTTCTCGGAAAAAGTGTAGGAACAACATTATTAGCTGATATAAGAGCTCTTATTAAAAACTCAATTAAAGTTGTACATCTAACAGCATTTGAAACAGTATGATAATCAACTTTAACAATATTACTATTTTTTATATCCATATTAAACTTCTTCAATTGGCATTAGTGCATATTCAATAGAATTATCGAGACCATGTATTAGTATCATTTTATTTGTTCTGTAAACGGTTCCTATTGTATTTATTTTAATTGCATTATCAACAGTCAGATTCTTATCATTAGCATTAGAAAGTAAATAAATAAATTCCCCTCCCCCACCACTAAATAAATTAATATCCTCTTTACGAACTATCATATATCTTTCCTCTAGAATAGCTTCACCAAGATTTTCAACAGTTTCAGTAGTTGTAACTCTAGAAATTTCACCTATACGTGTCTTTATAAGAAATTTTCTTGTAGCAACGTCTTCTTTGTTATTCTTTACTTCAACTAGAACATAGGAAGCAAATCTATAATTTCCGTCAAATGATTGATTAATTAAAAAATCAATTGGATTAAACATTCTTTCTCCGTTTTATACATCGCTTCGCCATTCTATAGGATATCCAATATCACATAAACTTTTAACAGCACTACATCCATATCTATTCAATAAAGCCTTCATTTCAGTTTCAATGGTATAAAGTTCATTGTTTAATAATGCCATTTGAGCATTGTTTTCACTTGGTGAGTGAAATGTTATACTAGCACCAAGCAAAGTTTGAGATTTTATACCATTTGATGACATAATTGTCCCGGCCATTCTTTCTTTATTAAGTTTTAATAAAATATACTTCTCACTTAAATAAAAAAATACAGTTGGGTATGAAGTTGAAAAAAAAGCTGGATTTGTATAAATTGCTATTGATTCTTTATAAACAATTGAATATACTTCATCATCACTAAGAGAATCCCCATTTGCTAAATGTGATCTCACGGACTCGGGTGTTATGAAAAAGACATCTATTGGGGAATAATAATAATAAGAGATTGCGGGGGTAACTCCCATATTAGTTTCTATCGCACCTTCGTCTAAATATATTGTAATCTTACGGTTTCTAAAAGTATTATCTGAATTAACAAAATTATTTAATGTTATAAACACATAATTATCTTGATATTCGATTGTAATATCTTCTTCGCTATTACCCCCGCTAAGCAAATTATTTGAATATACGTGAAAAGACTCTGTTGTTATTTTTGTTATTTCATCTGGAACAATAACATATATATACGGTTCAACCTTAGTAAATATCGTCTTAGGATACTTTGTTGGTTTAAAATGTATATCAGTAATAAAGGTTGTTTGTTCCACGTCTGGTGGAATTATTTCAGGATTGTCTTCTTCGCTTGGTGGTGTATATGTTAATGTGTTTGTTGTATAATTGAATAATACATTTCCACTTAATACATCATTATCGATTGATTTGATTCCATCGTAATAATTGTCTGTTAAATTAAAGTCTCCCCGCAGTATCAATGTATGTTTTGTGTTCATATCAAGTAAGACATTTGGGACAACTTTGACAACTCCTACAATATTTCCATCTATTGTTTTGGTTGAATATGTTACTGTTAATGGCACTAAAACAGAATGTTCATTTGCTAACATTATTGAATCAGCTAAATTTGACTGATCTAATTGTTTATCAAAGACTATCTTAAATTGCTGATTAATATATATTGTTGAATTATTTTCTGGATCAATGGATAATATATTTAATAATGCCATTGCCTTTCCATATGTTTATTTAGATATTTTATTTATTATCTTATCAAATTCTTTCATTGTCTCATTATAGAGTTTTTCAATAATTGGGATATCATTTTCTTTAGTGAGTTCTTTTGCTCTCTCAAATTCGGCAAGAATTACTGTTGGCAGAAATTCTTTCAAATCTATTATATCTGAATAATTATTAAAAATGCGTTCAATTACAGAAGATGATAATTCCCTAGATATAAACATATCGTTTATTATGCCACATATTTCGACTTTAGCATTTTCAACGTTTATTACATCTTTAATATCTTCAACTTCTTTGGGTTCTTCAATCTTTTCTTTTGGCTTAACAATTACTATTTCTTTTAAAAGTAACCCTTTAATAATTGTCATTAGATTGGGATCTGTTTTTTTAAACACATGATCTATTTTATTCCCGCCAATCCTAGATAAAACCACGTCTCCAACTCTAAAATATAAAGAGTGATCGTTTAATTTTACGTGAAATTCATCTGGTATATTCTTGTTTAATAGCTTATTTAAATAAAATGTAACCGGTTTATCGTTAATGAGAATGTCATTATCAACCATTCCCCTGACCCCGGCATTTATTATTTCATAAAGCACAATATCGTCTGATTTAACTATAGCAGTAGGATTCTTTTTAGTTAATACAACATTTCGTTTTTCCCATCGTATTGCACCATTTTGCAGGGATAATTTAACATCATATACCTTAGTTTTTTTATTCTCTTTTTTATTAGAACCAGTTTCATTTACAGTACTAGAGTCTAAATTGTCTTTTGTTTCAATTTGATTAGCTGCTTTAACACTGGCATTATTATCAGCTTCATTTTTAATTTTCCCCAATTGATGCTGTTCGTCAGTGCTAATGTTTTCGGTTTTTTCTTTTTGCTCATTTCCGTTAACAATTTTTTCTTTACTCATTTTTAACCATCCTTAGAATTGATTTAATTACCATAATTAAAGGATCAAGCGGGGCTCTAACCCCGCTGTCCTTGATTAATTTATTCGTATACTAAGCAAACAATCCAGTAAACATATCATCAGGATCGCCACCAGCGTATGCAGGATAAGCTGCTGGTTCAGTTGTGATGTTATATGTAAAATTAACATCGTAGCTGGAATCAATAACGATATTCTTAATTACACCAACACCACTGCCTTTATTATATATGCCAATACCAAATTGCTCAACTATTTTCCAAAAGTTGACATCATTGGCAGGAGAATCCCATTCGGTTACTTTTGGACCAAATCTATTAAAGAAGGCACCAACATTATTAGAATCAATTAAATATAGATTGGTTAAGTATTTATCCTTTGCATCCCCGTCAGTTATTGCTTTATATGGAACCCATGGAGAAACAATTATTTTTATTGGAGAACCAGTATCAAATATATCTTCCTCAAATGTAGCACCATACATAGCAAGAGTTGGAAAACCATTTTCAAGCAGTCCAAGAGGGTCAGTCATAGTAGGATTACCAAAAGCACCAGGACCTCGTTTAAAGAATTTGTTATTTGTATATGGCCAACCAGGAGCAGCTTTACCTCTAGCTGGTTTGTAAAAGTTAATATCAGATGGTAATCTTGTAGTTGACTCAGTAAAATAGAGTTTAAACATCATATATGCCATTGGATTGATCATAATTGTATCATAATAAATGTCTCTCATGTTTGCCCATGCCAGATCCATTGCAAGATCTGCTGGAGACAATGTTCCATTAAAAGCACCACTGATACCTCTACCTCTTGTTGGGCCGAGTTGTGATGGTCCATTGTTATCTTGAATTATAATTGACTTAAGATCAAGTGCAACCATCGCCTTTCTTTCTCTATTTCTAGCAAAAGCATTTCTAGCTTCTTGCATCCAGTATGAAAGAAAACCCCAGCTATCAGCATCTATTGCTTCTTGGGTCATACCAATACCAACACCATATTTTTTGAAACCCAATGCTAGTCTTTCACCAGTTGCGTTTACATCAAAGATTCTCATTGGAACAGTGCCACCTTCAGCAACTTCAGCAACATCAAAACTACCAAAAGATTTGACGTCAACATCAACAGCTTTGACAACAGGAATCTCATCAAACAAATTAGCAATCTGTGTTACAGGAGAAATAGGATTTCTGATATAAGTTTCAATTACCGGCTCAACAAATTGTTTAATTTCATTCGATGTTACAAAATCTCTAAGAGTTATGTATGAACCATCTGGCATCAAACCATTTGAATCAATTGCATGGCAAAGATCACTAACGAACTTTGCACTTTCATCAAACTCTTCTTGTTTATCTGTCACTCTTTTTCGATCTTCCTCATTGTTAACATCAATCTTGGCTAAATCGGCTACCTTGATTTTCTGAAAACGTTCTTTAAAAGTATCTGATAAAATTGGATTATATTTAATCATATTATTCACTCCTTAAATATTAACATTAATTGTAGCAAGACCAAAATCCCCGCTCTGAATATATCCCTGGATATCTTCAACAGTTGGAGATGCTTTTACACCAGATGCTACTATTATTTTCTTAACAAAATCAAACAGATAGCCATATATACCACCTGTAGATGTGCCAGTTAACGCAAATTGTGGATCAACCTGTACACCATTCAAAAGTTGTCTTGGCATCCTATTGTCTAATGAAACTATTGAACCAACAGTAATAGGATCATAAATAACAACAACATCATCACCACCATCGCTCGCAACAGTATATGTTACTGGATTTGTGGTTGTTACATAGTTTCCATATTTATCAGATTGAACCAGTGCTCCATTAATATATGAAGCTGATGCATCTGGAATAACCAAAAATGCATATAATCCTAATACAGATTGATATCCTTCTTCATCTGTTGTCATTTTGTAATCTGCATCATTTATTACATATGGAATAGTTATATAACAAGTAGTTGCAATTGCAGATCCTTTGATAAAAGGCAAGTCATATGCTGCATACATACCAACAGGATCAAAATATAGATCACCTAGCAATATACCAGCTGGTCTTTTTGCATATTCTTCAATTCCCCTTGCAGAATCTGATGTAATGGTCAAAGTTTTTGTTACTCCTGCCTCCAAAGCAGTTCCATCGGTCCATAAAATCCTATTAAATGCAACATCATAACTTGTAGCCAAAAACTCAATATCAGTACTAGTTGTATATGCTGCTGGTCTGATCCAACCTAATACGGTTTCATCATAACCATAGAAATGATCTCTATCAATTTTAAATGCTTCTCCGTCAACATCTTTACCTATATAAATATCTCCACTTTTTATTGGATCTATTGAAACAATAGTTCCAGCTGGTAACTGAAGACCGAGTTGTTCGTTTCGTAAATTAGTATTTAGAACACGTTGAATTGGAAGTCCAGGATGCCCCATAACTGCACCTGGGAGTGTTCTCACAATGGTTGAAGCATCGGCCAAAGGACTATGTCGTATTGAACGAATGGTAATACCACTGCCTGGGCCTAAAGGTTTGTTTGGTTCGCTATTTGTAAATTCCATGAAAATGCTCATAAAATCTCCTTAATATTAATTATTTTGTTTATTCTTTAGAATTTTTACTCTCTTAACAAACAATGGATCAATTTTGTCAGTTGAAACCGATTCCTGTTTAGCCGGAATATTAACATTGTCTTTTATTTTTGGTTCCACCTGTTCAGACTTTGGTTCATTTGTTTGTTTATCGTTCTTTTCTTTGGTTAAAAAATCAGAACGGCATTCAATTAGGGTTATAAACGATTCAAGCTCATCAATTGATTTCTTTTCAAGAACGCTATCCTCAGGAACAACGAATCCAGGTAAGTCAGTAATTAATTTTTTAATCTTGTCAATTAATGAGGTTTTATAAAACAGTCCGTTTTCCTCCTTAAGTGTATCAATTGAGGCAGTTAAAATTTTAACGGTCTCTTGTAATTGTTTGATTTCATTGTCTTTTTCCTGAATTGTTGCCTGTGCTTTAACGATTTTCTCTTCAAAAGAATCAACTTTAGCTTCTATTGAATTCAGAATATTATCTATTTTTGATAACAATTCTGAATTATCGTGTTTTTCCATATCTGACATGTTAGTTTTCTCCTTTTTAGAATTAGATTTTTCGCTTTCTATTTTATCTTTATTAGGATTGTCGTCTACATTTTTATCATTTTTGTTATCATTTATATTTGCCGGGGTTTTTGTTGATGTTTTATTATTAATATCATTGCCCGGCATATAAAACTTTTTAATAGTGTCATATTCGTAAACCATAATATTTTTATTAACGTTATCGCTAATGCTATTTATATTATACCCGCTTTTCTCACTATCACTGCCATAAATTTTAAAATATTCTGTTTTAGATTCTGGAGTTGCGGGGTTGGAAACATATGATATTTCTTTGAATACTTGATTACATACAAGATATGCTACTTGATTGTCATATTTTGTTCCAATTTCATGCTGAATGATGTCTTTTCCTTTTTGTTTATTACCGGTACATTTTAGACCTGAATATGCGTATTCAATATCAATATCTGAACCACATATTGAACATTTTGGCCTATAGACATAAAATCCTACTGATTTTGACCAAAATCTTTTATCTCTTATTTTATCGATTGCATCCTTATCGCTTACATATGAACCAACATAATTTACATTGTCATTATCAGTAGTATATAACACTCTTCCAATTGGTGTACTGGGTCCATCAAAAAAATTACTACCATCCAAATGTTCGATTAATAGTGGTTTATTAAACGGTTCCAACCAACTTTTTGCACCGATAATACCAAAATATTCATCGCTGCCATTATATTTTTCATATATTCTGTAATTTTTATTTGGCTTATTGTAAACAGTTGCAGTATCAACAAGAACTAATATTTGTTTAGTTTCAAGAATATTTTTATCAAGAAATAATTCCAATTCTTTAACTGTTTTATTGTATATGTTCTCGTATAGCTTTTTATTATCAGTTTGACTTGTTGCATCGACTAATTTAACATCACAAACCAAGTCTTTAGCAATATTATTAATTATTGTGTCGGGCATAGTATTATACCTCCAAGTAAGTATATATGTTATATTTAAGTTATATCAGTTAAAAAAGCAATGTCAAGTAATATTTAGTGAACCTCACACGACTGAAGTCGCGTGCTTCTAATCTCACAATTAAAATTTCCTGCTTCTTTGTCCTCGTTACCTACTAACTCCACAGGCGTTCCTTCGGATAGTTCCTACCCTAGTTTATAATATTTACATTATTAATCCCAATTCCCTTAACCCTCTTTGCTCTATATTCTTTGCAGCATTTTCGTCTCTTTGATGAATAGTACCACAATTATCACATATCCATTCTCTTATGGACAATAGTTTGACTTCTTTATTTACTGCACCACATTCGGAACAAGTTTGACTTGATGCAAACCATCTACTTATCTTGTGATAAATGCGCCCATACCATTGAGATTTATAAGTAAGTTGTCTGCAAAATTCGCTCCATGCTACGTCTGATATTCTCTTAGCAAGATTAGGATTCTGTATCATTCCTTTAACATTTAAATCTTCGCTGATTATCACTTGGTTTTCGTTAATAATTTTTGAAGATAATTTATGTTGAAAGTCAGTCCTGATATTACTAATCTTTTCATGTAATCTTGCTATCTTTATCCTTTGTTTATCCCAATTTTTACTTCCTTTTTTCTTTTTGGTTATTTGTCTTTGTAATTGCGCAAGTTTTTGTTCATATTTATATAATGCTTTTGGGTCTTCTATATGATTATCACCATTATCTACTAAAAACTCCTTTAAACCTAAATCAAAAGCATATACGCTATCGTTTTGTGATAGTTGTTCTATTTCTATATCAACCAAAATAGATACAAAATATTTTCCACTTGGCGTTTGGCTAATAGTAGCAGATTTTATTTTTCCGTCAAACTTCCTATGCAATTTACATTTTACCCATTTAAGTTTCGGAAGTTTTATTTTATTATTAGCAAAATCTACTTCTATATTGTTGTTAGTAAAATTAGTTGTATAACTATACTTATGTGACTTCTTACTTTTGAACTTAGGGAATCCAGAATGTTCTTTAAAGAACTTCTGATAAGCATTATCCAAATCATAAATAGCATTAGTTAAGGCAAACTTATCTATTTCTTTAAGCCATACAAATTCGTTTTTAAGTTCTTTATTACAATGATTGTTACAATCTACTTTAGACATAGATTTTTGCTCTGTCTTATATAATTCTATCTTCTTTGCGAGATAATAGTTATATACAAATCTAATACAACCAAAAGTTTTAGATAGTTGGGTTTTCTGTTCTTCGTTAGGGTATAAACGATATTTGTATGCTTTTAACATAGATAAACTCACCTCCTATTTATATTATATTATTATTTTTATAATTTGTCAATATGTCGCCACTTACTCATGACTAAAGTCACGAGAATGCGTGGCGACCTTTTCAAAATCTATTCTTTTTTTTCATCTATTGGGGAGTTTTGCGGGGTTATTATTGAAACGTTGAATAAAAATAGTTATAGCGGGGGGTTTAACATAGTTCATTCATCTACCAAGATTATATCATAATTTAATTTAGCTGTCTATTTTTTTATAATTAATTGAAAATTTAGTTAAAAATGAAATATAGTTGAAAAAAAATTATTAATAATTCAAAGTTGTAAGAAATTAATAAATATTAATATTAATTAAAAGATATTAAAACTTATAAAAAATCTAACCCCCGTAAAAGAAAAAGAAAGAATAAGAAAGGAAAAACAGAGAGAGAAAGTAACACAAAGAGAGAGAATAAAAGGAAAGAATATACGGTTAACAGACAAATTAAATAATAGTTATATAATAAAATATAACTATTATTTAATTTAACTAGTACTAAGTATTAAGAAAGAAAAAGAAAATATAGCTTAGGTCCCTAGTACTAAGTTACCTAGGTATCCTAGGTACTATACAAAATTCCACCGAACCTAGGATTTATAACGGAAATCATGCTCTCTCTTTTTTTATTTTCTATTTTTCCCCAATAGAAAATAAAAAAAGAGGCTACATTGGTTTTTATTAAGGATTTACGACCGATAGTAAAAACATTGTAATCCAGTGATTTACATCCCGCACTTGTTAAAAGTTGTTAAAAGTAATATAATTTTATTAATGATCAAATTTTAAGATTTTCCGTTAATTTTTTTAACAATTTTAGATCTGCTTAACACTATTTAACTTAATTTAACATATAACAACATATTTTATATTGTTATAATATTTATTAAATATTTTTAATATAGAATAAGACGCAAGTAAGAAACAAGAGCCAAAAAATGGGCATTTAAAATGATTTTTAAGAAACAAGGTTTAAAAAATGTTCATTCTAACCAATATTACCAATTAGATACATAAGTTTTAACATTGCAGTAAGAAATAACGTCTAAAATTTTGATTAAATTTAATAAAAAATACTTGACTTTTTTGTTGAAATATGCTATCTATTTTTTAGAGGTAAAAATATATGAAAAAATTAAATAAAAATGAAGTTAATTTAATTCACCAGGCTTGTGCATGTATGACAAAACGCAAAAGACAAGCCGATATACTAGAATATCTAATAGTCATGTCAGACAACAATAATAAGGTCAAGATATCTCTAAAAGAAATTTCTAATTTCTTTAAAGGTCAAGGAAATATTGAAACGGTAAGACGGTATTTAAAAGAACTAATTGATAATAAATATATTCGTGTTTATAGAAAAGGAAAAGGGACAAGACCAACCGAATATATTATAAACATAGATTTAATTATGAACAATAATTCAACAATGGCAGGTTAAATAAAAGATATGAAAATAACACTAATTGATCATACGATTTCGCCTGATAAAAAGGTAGCAATGGCTGCTCATTTATGTTACATGAAAGAATCTATTGGGGAAGTATATGAATTAGCTAATAGTAACAAAGAAGTTGAACGTTTAATTAATTATTTGTTAGAACATAAACATCTTTCTCCTTTTGAACACATAACATTTACTTTTCTAATAGAAAATGTTAGCCGGGCCCTATCGCATCAGTTAGTTAGACATAGAATAGCATCATATTCACAACAATCACAACGTCATGTCAGAATAACACCTGACCAATTTAAATTTGTGACCCCCGCATCAATTACTAATAGCCCTCAAGCATTAGAATTATATAATGTATTAATGAACCAAATAATTGATACCTATAATAAACTAACCAATTTAAACATACCTTGTGAAGATGCTAGATTTGTATTGCCAAATGCAACATGTACCAATCTGATAATGACAATGAACGGGAGATCATTGTTTAATTTTTTCGAACAACGAGCTTGTAATACAGCACAATGGGAAATAAGGGAAATGGCTATCGAAATTCTTAAAATTGTTAAAAATATAGCCCCGCTATCATTTAATAAAGCAGGGCCATTATGTATTTCAAATGGTTATTGTGTAAACAAATCTAATTCCAAATTTAAATCATGTAAAACATATAAAATCATCAATTCTTTGTAGGTTCAGCAGCTGACTGTTTTTTACCATACTGATTTTCAGGCTGAACTTCATTATTAACAAGATCCCCAATAGATGACTTGGTTCCAGCGTACTTGTTAGCATACATCTGGGATTCGTCTGGTTTATTGAATAATCCAATTTTTGCTCTTGCTTCGTTATGATCTATCATGTTTTGCATAAATAATTGTGAAATGTGATTTTCTTTTAAAATTGCTTTATTAATATCTATTTCTGAGAATCTGAAATAAACTTTGTTTTCAGAAGTCAAATTATATAATTTAAGACCACCTTCAAGTAACATCTGATCAAATAGTTTTTCCATTAAATTTGAAAATATGTTTTGATAGCGTTTTGTAACATCAAGAGTTATTTTATCTGTTATATCAGCAGTCCCTTTATTTGTTGATGAACCAATTCCCAATGCAACGTCGGATAAATCCAAACCAACAATAACACGTTGCCAGAGATATGACAAATCCTTGGATAGGTTATATACTTCAGTTAATAATTGTTGACCTTGAGTTCTATGATCTGTAATTAAAACAGCATTCTTATCCATTGCTTTGATTTTTGATGATAATGAAAGATCTTCATTTGGTCTCATTGGAACCATATCAGATCCTATTTTAAAATGTAATAATGGAAATCCTGCCTGAAATATTACTTCTCTCAATGCTTCCTCGGCATCTCTCAATAATTGTAGATCTTCTATAAACATTGCAGCACTTGGTATTGGATAAATATGACCTGCTGGTTTTACATCACTTGCCATTATAATATTTTCCATTGATATTGGAACTGAATCTGATTCTATTGGATCATTTTGTAGTTTATAAGTTGCAGATGAAAATTTTGATAAATAATTATAAAAGAATGGCAGGGAGTTTTTTCTATTGGGGATATATTTATTTCTTAGTGCTGGGAACATTTTTGCACTTAAATACTTTCCATCTTTACATGAAAACAATGTAACAGGAACGTCTAATCTATCAAAAGCATAAATTGGTTCATATGATTTGCTTCCAATCGTATAAGAATAGCCAGGGGAATAGTCATCATTTCTTTTTAATCCCAACAAAGCATAATCATACATTATAATATCAGACATTATTTCATTATATAAATCCCAGCATTTTTTTTCTGTTATTAATTCATTGTATGCCAGTCGTTTTTCAATATATGCTTTGGTTGATTGATTTTGACTTTCCAGATAATATCCTTCATTAAATGCTTTTTCTAGAAATATTCTTTTTCGTCTGTGTAATAATGTGTCTCCAAAATAATACGCTCGTTCAACACGACACAAATCAACTATTGGGAGCTTATAATCATCTTTATCCTGGCTGTTTTCAAAAAAGGTATTAAAATTTTTATATTTAATTAATGTTTCTTCTGATAAGCCAGTTACAGCTCTTAGTCTATCAATAAACTGTTTGTTTTCAAATTTACTACTTGTAAATTGTGCCATTGCATCGTATCTTTCAACTGATGATTTTGAATTAATATCATCGTGAACTTTATTTAATGATGTTTTAATTTCTTGTAGCATACTGTCAAGTTCATAAATATTTGGTTTTTTCTTTCTTTGCAAAAGCATTATTTTTGTCCTTTAAATTTATTTGGCAATATTTAATAATTCCATAATTTTGTCTCTAATTTCATATTTAGATAACGAAAGATTATTTTGTTCAAGATAATTCCAATCAATACTAGAAACATTATCTTTTTTTATAATTTTATTCATATCAATTGTAGAAACAGTTTCCAATGATTTAATATTATGTAATATCATTGGATTAGATTTTATTGATTCATTTGCAAATTCAGTAAACGCTCCATTTTTATGAATTAATTTATCATAAATATGTCCATATGTCGAATTTGAACCATCTAATAATATTTCTGGCATTGTATTGCCGGCATAAATTGGTTGTAGAATGTTATTAAATTCATATTTACCATAATGATTAACATTATAATCAACATGAATATCATCTATATCTATTTCTGTTGTAATTAAATCAGTTTGTTCAATATCAGTTGCGGTAACAGCATTTTCGTAGATATTATTAGCATAAAATATAGTTTCCTCTTCCTCTGAAATTATATCACTAATTGCGTTGTTTATAATTTGTTCATCACTATAACATAAACCAGCAGTAAATACATAATTTGATAACATTTTTAATAATCTTGACATTTCTATCATAATACTTGCCGAGTATGATTCCGTTGACAAAGTAATCGTTGATTTGAAGTTTTTTAACATTGGTAGTGAAAATGTTTCTGCAATAAAAGAATCAAAATATGTTGGAATTTTCATTGTTACTGCATCAATTAAGTTAATAAAAAACTTAGCTTGATAGCAATCTGTTTCAATGTATTCTTTAATTTCAGGGACATTTAATGAAACAACTCCTATCATTGATAAATAACTATTTATAGTTGAGTGAGTCATCGTTGAAAAGAATGTTGCAAATTCTGATATTATTTGATCTATTAAATCATGTATCATTGTAGTATCAAGAGATAAAGATAATTGTTGTCCTTGCATCATTACGCCTATGCTTTCTAAAATATCTCCAAGAGCTTGAATTAGAGTCAATGCACGTTTTAAATTAGCATTTTCGCTTATTTTATTTGTGTTTATTTCAACTCTACCTTCTTTACTAAGAAATGCTCTAATATTATTTACCATAGATTCATAATCTTTTAAAGTTTCTCCATATTTATCTGGGTTCCCATAAAGAACAACATAATTAACTATTATGGAAGCAATACTCAATAAAATAAAAACTATACAACAAAAAATGTTTTTTATAAATGGATTAATTGCATTATTCATGAGATCAGTTATCCCGGCATCTATATTTACAAGTAATTCCAGAATAACTTGTAATTGTGTTCGTACATTGTTTCGTGTTTCATTATTATTAAACCCGTTTTTGATATTGCCTATTATATTTGAAATAGATGATGCCGAGGTATAAAATGCTGTTTGTAATTCGGCACTGTTTAATTTTTTCCATTCTTTTATTGAGTTTGCAAGATTAGTATAATATGCTGCTTGGTTGGTATTTGCCATTGATATATATTCAAGAATATCTTGTGCTATTAATGATGCAGTATTTGCATATGCTGTATTCCAGTTATAGTCGTTACTACAAACACCATCACTTGTCCCAACTGTTTGTACTGCAACGTTTGCTGCTATTAAATCTGTCAGACATTTAGATAATGAACCACTAGTTGAGATCATTCCATTGTTACCACTGATTCCAGTACCAGTGACAAATGAAATAAATGGTAAACTTATAGTAATGTTTGGATCACAGCTTGGAAATTTTATATTAGCCCCGCAAAATACTTTACTTTGTAAAATACCATTTTCTTTTGATGTGTATTGAATATAGGAATTAACAATTCTAACATACATTAGTTTACAATCATAAATGGTGTATTTATTTATAAATTGATATTCTTGCCCTAATTTATTGATGTCACTACTTGTAATAACTGTATCTTCTTTTCCTACTATAACACTAGATTTTTTATCAGCATTCATTATAAGAGAAAACCCAGATGTTATTATTTTTAGTGGAACATATTCAATTTCGGACAACAAGTTTGAAACTGTTACATTAAAAAAGAAATTTATTGGCATAATAATATTGTTATTAATCCATTTAGATACTTCACCACCAATATCTACACCTAGAACCTTCCAATCCCATGTAACATTATCCAATTTAAATTTACATCTAAAAAGTTTATTTATTTCACCAATTACTAATGATATCGCTTTTGTTAATAACATATAAACAAGTAATACCAATGGAAAATATAACTTAATCTTTGGAATTGCTTTATTTATTTTATCTTCAATATCAGTTGCCATCTCATCTGGTGTTTTTGTTTTATCTACCATTTTAGGATTGTTATTTAATGCTTTGGTTAGACATTTTAATTGTGAAGTTGTGATTAAAACTGAATTAGTATCATCAGTTTCTTTAACTGATATCAAATTACTTCCAAAAAATATGTTTAATTCTTGAAGAATATTATCTGGAACATTTTCTAAAACAGTATCTCCTATTGCTTCAATGTCAATATTTTGTAATATATTCAATTTGTTTTTCAGATCTTTCATATCATTAGATAATTGAATTAAAACAATAGCTTCGTCTTCATCTAATACCCCAGCATTAATTAGAGAATTAATTGCAGGATAATCATTTTTAATTTTACTATCATTTAATATTTTTATCTTATCGTATTGCTTTAATAATTCATTAAGTTCTTCTAAACTTAATGATTCTAAATCTTTTGTTACCCCGGCTTTTTTTATATAATCAGTTTCATTAATAATATTGATAATATCTTCTTTTGTACTTGTTTGTTTAATTGTTTCAAAATAATTGTTAATATTTGGTCTATAAAATATATTCTTTTTATCTGACACAATAACCCCCGCATATTCCCCAATAGATGACCGTATATAAATATATAAATTATAATCTATTTCTTTTTGATGTTTGCGCTATTTTATTTATTGTATTTGGTTCTATTCGTGAACGTTGAATCACTTTAATGTTATTAAACCAAGATGCTGTTATTTCGTCATATAATGCATCACCATCAATGTCTGGCGAAGTTTCCATCATTGAATTTATAATATTATCAATGACACTATTGACATTTGGTCCATTATTTAAAATAGTAACATTTTTTCCAGCATCAATAGATGAAAGAATGTTTCCTTTATCTAATATATGTTCGGTTTTTTCTAATAAACCAAATACTGCTAAACAGAATGCATCTAGTGTATGGTCTGATTCTTTTGTTTTAAAATTTAATGCCCCGTTATATAGTATACTTCCTATTGAATATGCTTTTAATTGATCACCTAACATAAATTTTTCACTTTCTTCTGGCATTAATATTACACGTTCTTCCGTAAATAACCTGACAGTTTCCATAATCATATATGTTTTTGTCTGTTTATTTACTATTATACCACTTTCTGGATCTCTTGTTTCTAATTGATCATTAAATCCTACTGGTTTTAAAATTTCTTTGATATGTAAAGTAGGGTCTTTTATTCCTCGTAATAAAAGATCTTCTATTTGAGACCCACCAAATCCTTTATCGACACAAACTATAAGTGGTCTATATTTAACTATTAATTCGATTATTTTATCAATAGCTTTATGTTGAATAAAATTAACTGCCTGTATAATAACTTTTTCTACTTCTACGAAATTTCCATCTATTTTTGACATTACTACAATATGTACACCATTTGAAACACCATTCCAGTCTACGCCTATTGAAAAAATTCCAGTATTTGGAAATCTTTCCATCCATGTATTACTATCATATGGAATTTTTACTCCATTTTTTTCCATATAACCTTTGTTAATTGCAAGATCAACAGCATACGACGGAAATATACTTGATTCAGGCGATATAAACCTAGCCATAACTTCAGCTTGGTATACTGATTCAATTGGATATAGAGCTCTGGCTTTTTTTTCTGCATTTTTATCCCAGTTTGGTATTAAAGTAGCCGGAACATAGAATACCTCGGATAAATCCGAATTACACATGTCATAAAACATTCCGCTACTAATTCCTGGTGTAGACGAATACCACCAGTATGCATCTGGTCTGGATAATGAAACACCACTTAATGCATTATATGCTTCTTGTTCAATATATTGTGCTTCATCAATATATATTATATCACCAGTATGTGATCTTGCACCTATTGGATTTTGATTTACCGCAATGCCTCTGATTACAGTTCCGTTAGTAAAAACGATTTCGTAATATAAATCATTTTTTTTACTAACTATATATCTTTTCATATCTTCATTAGAAATAAATGTCTTATAAACTTTATCTCCTAATACATTATTAATGTGAACTTTATTCGGCGCAAAAAATAATAATGTTTTATTTTTATATAGTTTATTCATCCCATGATATGCCATATCAGCAAATAACGTTACAGATTTTCCTGTTTGCCTTCCAAATAATAATACTTTTATATGACTATCTGAATCAAGTGCAATCTTTTGATAATCACGAAGTTTAATTAATTGATCTGGATTATCTGGATCATGAACGTTTCTTTCAATAAATACAGATGGTATATAAGTTTCAATTAATAATTTATATGTAGCCTCACTTATTTCACGGCTACTATATAATAATTCTATCTCATCTAATGTCAATTTTTCTTTCATACTGTCTCCGTTAAAATTATATTATAATAAATTAAAAGTGTCATAATACAAAATTTACACACAATATTTTATATGATAATATTGTATTGAAATTAAAATACACATTACAAAGGATGGCAACACATGAATCTACAAGAAACTAAAGTTCAAGAAGTTAAATTGTCCGATTATAATTTTGTAACAGACAGATATACGTTTAACATTAGTATTAATGGAGATGGGTTAAATAATTCATTTATTTATATGCTAGACAAAAAAGAAATTGATGAATTACTTGATACTCCAGATGCTGAATTATCTTTTTACACAATTGCAATTAAACAATTTGTAAAAACCAACAACATAGAAAAGCTAAAAAATCAGCTTTTAACAAAAGAATTCAAATTATTTCCAAATGATGAAATTCAACAAGGTTAACGTTTATTTTATTTAAACAAAACCAAATGAAAACATCAAAATTAAAGGAGCGCAGGGGAAACACCCCCGCCAACTAAAATTATGTCAAATAAAAAACCAACTAAGAACATTAAAACACTATCTGCTGATTTGCCAAATGCGTCAAAAACAATATCCAAAATATCATCAAAAAAGGCCGAATCGAAGAATTCCCCAATAGATGTGCAACGACCAGATGAACCAGTTACAGATGATGTTTTATTAAATCAAAATGAAGCATTACCAACAACCAATGTTCATCAACAAATTACAGGATTTAGTAAATCTAATAATCTTTTATGTTTAGAAATAAAAGAGATTCTTGACGAAATGCATTTGACTAGTGATGAGAAAACAATGGTAGATTCCTATTTGGCAAAAGTCGAATTGGATCCATATATTATGCATATTATACCTAAATGTGGGGATAAAACATGTTTATTTAAGAATTTAAATTGTCCATTTATTGCTATGAACAAACAACCATTTGGAAAACCATGCCCATTAGCTATGGGATTAGCAATGAACTTGCGTGACCAATGGTTAGAAGCAATATCATCAAGATTGACCCCGCAAGATAATAATAACAAAGATGAATATAATAGTGTAAGATATGATATAGTAATTTATCGTTTGATTGTTTCATTAATTGAAACAGATCTTTATGATATTATGATGGATAATGAAATGTCAACAAACGGACTTGTTGATCCAGAGGCATCGTGTGTTGTATTACGATCTGGAGAAATTACTTATATTCCAGGAGAATCTGCTTCGTCTATTATTCATGAAAAAATTCAATCTAGAAGAGATACAATACTAAGACAATTATTATTGACACCTGAAATATCAGCTAAATATAAACTTATTAATAAAAATGTTGATTCTTCTGATGAAGATATTGATGAGCTAAAAGACCGTGTTAATCAACGAAATAAGCAAATTATAGAAGAGAAAACAAACATGGAAAAAGCTAAAAATAAATATGGAACAGATGGGGAGTATGTTACAATATATGAACGAGTAAATACTAATGATAATTCTATTAAAGATGAAAATTCATCAGAATAAGGTTCGGAGTAATCAATGCCATTTAAGCCAAGTTCGAATCCTTTAATTGCAATATTTAACAATTCATTAATTGATCTTGAAGATCAAATAAGTAAATCTTATAAAATTATTAAATTTCG
>CAYQUO010000022.1:0-44618 GCA_964420835.1 uncultured Anaerolineaceae bacterium | reverse complement strand
CACCTTTTGAGGTATTCTTTGATCAGTCTGTTGCACTTAAAAGTTGAATCCACAAATATATGAAAATAAAAAAAAACCAATTATCTATTTTCTGAAATTATTGCATTGTCTGAATGCTTCTATTACTTGATATTTTTCAGCCCCTTGCCGAATTATGGATATGATAAATCTCAACTGAACCACTTATACTTTTTTAGATTACCTAAAAATTTTACAGCCAGGGTTTTTCCTGGCTGTAAAATAACCATGGTTAGTATGTAAATTATGGGCAGATATTAATATGGTTGACATAAACGGGGCCTAAATTACATAACCAGCTTTTATTATCAGTACATTCTGTATCGAAGCCGGGATGGTGATTTGGATCTGGACAAATAACTGCCAAGTTTACAGATGTCGCGGTTGGACCTTCTGTGGCTGCAGCCGAGGAGCCAACGGTGAACCTGTAATCCAGAACGCAGAAGTTAACCCCCTCGGCGTTGGTCAGAACGAAGGTGGCCTGGTAGTTGCCTTTGGTTGAAGGGGCCGTGGCATCGGCAATGGCCCGCCCGATCTGCCCCGGGGCAATCTCTTCCAGCAGGTTGAACTCGCGGGCATCGGTAAAATAATCCCCCACGTAGTAACGCAGTTTGTATTGCTTGCTCCAGGTGGTTGTGCCGGCATTTTTGACGTAATACACCAGGTCAAATTGCCTGTTTGGATCGATCACGGCGCCATCGGCGGGGTCGTTCCGCTGCCATTCGCATTTATCGGCCACCGGGCCGGCTGCCTTGGTGGCGGTGGAGAAACCCAGCAGGGTGAGTCCGGGTTTGGGCGTCATCGTGGAACCGCCAATGGTCAGCGGGGTGCCGATACCGGGCAGGAGCGGTTGAAGTGTGCCCGGGGTATTGGTGGCGGGCACCGTGGGGCTGGGAGCCTCGGTGAAGGTGGATGTGGGCGCGGCGGCAGCGGTTTGGGTGAGGTCGGCTGCAACGGTTTCCGCCGCGGCGGTGAAGATGGCATTCACATCCGGGGTGGGCTCTTTGGGGGAAAATACATTACAACCAGAGAGAGTTAGCAAAGGAAACAGCAGGAAGGCAAGCCCTGCCAGGGGTTTTCTTTTCAACATGTTGTACCTCCAGTCTAATCACACAGGTTGCTGGGCGCTATTGTACCAGAATTTAAGCCCCGAACATTTGCCATAAACCTGAACACGGCTCCTGTCAAGCAGTTGTATGGGTTCAATTCCCATGCAAACCCAGGATGTCAACATACTCCTGATAAGGTTCGGGGATGTCCAGGGGAGGCGGGTCGAGGGAGAACCCCTTTTTCCCCCGGTACGTGAAATAGGTGACCGCTCCCGGGTGGATGGTGACTTCGGTCAGATACGGTTTCTCGTCCAAATCGATCTGCAACCGGTAATCCCCCGCCGGCAGGCCACTGATGACGACATTCTCCTGGTAATAGTCGTCCCGGTTGACTGTGCCGAAGGCGTAGGCAAAGGCGACGTATTTCCTCCCGGTCTCCTTTGAGAAGACGTTGAGGGCGTCTCCGTACATGAGGGAACCGTTGGTGTACATCATGCGGCCCACAAGCACACCTGTTCCCTGTGGCGGCACGATCCACAGTTCCGGGTTGCGGGTGGCGTAAAAACTGCTGTATTCCAGCCGAACCTCAAAGTGGAGATGCGGACCGGTGGTAAAACCGGTGGATCCAACCCCCCCCAGTTTGTCGCCCGTTTCCACCCGCTGCCCATAGGAAACGGATATGGTATCCATGTGTGCGTAAACCGTGTACAGGCGGTTCCCCTTGTAGCCAAAATCACTGCGGATCAACACGGCGTTCCCATAAGGATCACGGTCGGAATCCTTGCCCTGGTATAACCCGGGGCCAGCCCAGGCCACCCTGCCGGGGCCGGCTGCCAGCACCGGAGTGCCGGTCACGTTGGGGATGTCGATCCCGGTATGGACAACGTCCCTGAAAAAGACGCCTCCATAGCGGTAGTCCGGCAGCGGGTCGTTGGGATGATCGGCGGCAATCGGCCTGATGAAGAAAAAATGATCATAAGGGCTCAGCGAAAAGGGAACATCATAGAGGGGTGCCCGCCAGCCGGAAACACCCTTGGGCTGTGTGGTTGGGAAGGTGAAGTGCAGAGGGTCCTGTTCGCCGGTGGTGGGACTCGGGGCTTCTGCGAGGTCCAATGGTTTGGCATCCAGGTCGTCGGATGATGGTGCTGCCAGCAGGGTGGCGGCTGCGACCGGCAGGGTCGGCCTGGGGGCTGCTGCCATGGGGGTTGCCCTGGCGGGCTGGCAGGCAGGAAGGGCCAGGATTAGCAGCAGGAAAAGGATGATGCTTGGTCGAACTTTCATCCCTGCCTCAGGGTTGGGGTGTCCACGTGGGGTGGAGGGTTGAAGTGGCCGTTTGAGAGGGTGTGGGTGTGAGCGTGGAGAGATCGGGGACCAGGCGCGTTTCGGTGGGGGTACGGGTATTGGTCGGGTAAAAGGTGGGGGTGACAAGGGCTTCGGGCGGATAGAGTTCGGCCATGGCTGAGCCCCAGGAGAGCCCTCCGGTGAGGACGAACTGGTTAAAACGGGCTGCCGGGAAGAAGGTGCGCCAGTTCACCAGTGAGGGCAACCTTTCCCAGCCGTATCGGAGGGCAAGGTCGGTAAAATCGAGCCAATAGCCTGATGGAACGGCTGCGTATTCCCCTCCCTGTTCATACAGGCGGGGGTTATCCAGGTAGCGGGCGTTCAAATTCCAGGGTTGAGCGCGCATGGGTTCGCCCTGAGAGCCATCCTGGTAGCGGGTTTTGATGAACAGCCGCCAATAGACCTGTCCTGAGATCTCCTCACGGGTCACAACCATCCAGCCGGCCGAAAGCGTGATCGAATTGACGGCAAATGCCCTGCCGGTCAGCAGCCAGTCCTCTTCCATGCCGGGAGCCATGGGTGTATTGAACTGTGTGAAGGCAGCCTCGAGGTTGGAGAGGAAATCCCAGCCGGCCTGCCTGGCGGTTTCCTCCCGCAGGCCGGAAAAGGATTCGTCAACCAGGTCGTGGAGGTACGGCATGGGGGCATCCACGTTCTGGAGCGGGGCCAGGCCAAACCGGTTGTCCGGAGGGGGCGGGTTGACCGAGATGACGGGAGTGTAGAGGGGTGACGCGGCGCTGGCAGCGTTATTTGGAAAGGGGAAATTCACCAGTGCTTCGGGTGTGTTTCCGGCTTTCCATTCAAACCCATGCAGCCCGCCCGGAAGTTGGACCGCCGGGTAGATCAGTTCCCGGGTGGCGACCCGGTAACTTGCAATGGAGGTTGCATTGGGGGAGAGGATTGAAGCAGCCAGACTGCCTCCATCCGGCGACCAGGCCGGCCAGTCGCCGGCGGCCAGTTGTACTGCCCGGGCTTTGGGGTTCCGGTAATCCCACAACTCGATCATCCGGCCTTCGGGTGTTGAACGGGACCAGGCCAACAGGCTTCCATCGGGAGACCAGCAGGGGTGTTGTTCGTTTGTGCCGGGGCTGCGGCTGGCGTTCAGAAAACGTTCCTCGGCTTGGCCGAGCCTGGCGACCCAGATATCCTCATCTCCGGAGCGGGTGGAAACGAAGGCGATCTCGCGACCATTTGGAGACCAGGCTGGATTCATGTCCATCCCCGGGTCATCGGTTAAACGAATGGTGGGTGAATCGGTGTCTGTCAGGCTGCGAACAAGGATCTCCAGGTTGCCGTCCAGCAGGCTCTCATAGGCGATCCATTGGCCATCCGGGGACCAGGTGGGAGAGCCATCGTACTCCGGAGTGTCAGTAACCTGGCTGACCATTCCATCCAGAAGATCCAATATATAAATATTCCAGTATCCATTGCGATGGGAACTGAAGGCTATTTTCCTGCCGTCCGGGCTTACCGAAGGTGAGCGGTCACTCCATTCTCCATCTGTCAGGCGGGTCATGGTAAAAAATTGCGGGTGGTAGGCAAAAAGATGGCTATATCGGCCATCGCCCATTGCAAGCAGCCAGACACCATGTCCGCGCATGCCTTCCAGGTTGCTGACGGGCGTTTGCAGAGTGGGGAAGATCACCGGTGCCACAGTTGGAAAGGAGGAAGTTGCTGTGGCAGCGGGGGTTGTGGTGATTACTGCAGTTGGTGAAAGGCCGGTCGCTGCCCGGGATCGCTTAAGGGCAGGCGCTCCGGCAGTAACCAGGATCAGCAGGTTGATGATGACCAGGAGGATCAGGAGGGCGAACAGTATCCGTTCAGGAAGACGCAATTTCGTTTTCATTTTTCCTGTAATGCCTGTATCATCCAGTCGTTGGTTAACCCGTGTTCAACTCGCATCCATTGTAGCATTGTTGGGTGGAAGCCAGGATGGAAAAAATCCTTCCGCAAGGCAATTCACGGAAGAGGGTCATCCCCCATTCCGGGGGTCTTCCTCGGGGGGAAACAACAACAGCATGGGATCGAACATTTGGAACAGACCGCTTACTCTCCAGGTGCAGTAATCATGATAATCCTCGGGTGTTCCGCCCGTATCGTAGAAAAGCATGTTCCCAAACTGGATGTTGGAAGGTCCCATACGGGTTTCAAGGTGCAGATGGTCATTAACCGAACTTCCGGTGGTACCCACCTTTCCGATGACCTGCCCGCAGGCAATATTTTGACCGATGTCAAACTGTGCAGGTTCCTGCATGTGGGCGTATAACAGGTACAAGGATCTCTCCGGTACACCCAAGGCAGGGTTGAAAGTGACGGTTGGACAGGTCAATGCCGGATGTGGTTGCACGGTTGGCTGGGGGGTGAGCAGGGGCAATGGTGGCTGCCAATCCTTTGGCAGGTTTTCCAATTTGGTTTCAATCATGATGGCGTTTCCATAAGGTTTTCGATTCTGGATGGTTGCAGCAACCGTGCCCGGGAGTACGGAGAGGATCTGCAACCCAGCCATTCCAGACCAGTGTTTATAACTCCAGAAGGCAAAATCCACCCCATGGTGGCCATCATCACGCCCGGGCAGGGGGCGGTCGAAAGGGTTTGAAATAATCCCGGGCAATTCCTCAAGGGTAATTCCATCCAGCGGACTGCAAATGCCAGCTCCAACAGGTACAGGGGTTGCAGTTGGTAGGGGTGTGCTTGTTGGCGGGATGGTGCCCGTGGCAACCTGCACCTGGGTGGGCGGCAATGGAGTGCCAGGCGCAGTTGACTGGTGAGTGCACCCCTGCACCAGAAAAGAGAGCAGGATGAGGTATGTAAGGAGTCTCATCCTCATCGGATATTTTTCCCAGGGATCGATTGATCAATCGATCCGGCGGCACTCCAGGTAAAAACGTTTCTCACGCGCTTCACCCATCGAAAAAGCCTTTCGGGGGAGAGCCCCATCCCGAATCACGGTGCTAAAAAGGTCTGTCTTGTTCATGGCTGGCAGGTAAAAACCAAGGTTGCCTTTTTGACTGCCAAGTCGCGAGACAACCTCCAAGCCGTGAACAAAATCGATCTTTTCCGCCTGTCCCGTTTTCATCCAGGTGTCGAGAAAATTTTGAAGCCACCCAACTGACAGGTTGGAGGTTGTTTTCTTAACCCTGGCAACCCATGAGCCGGTATGAGAGATAACCCCAAATGTTTGTGCACCATTTTTAGAGTGGTTCACCTGATCAACCATGACTTCAACGTTGACGCAGGGGGTTGATTCGATCAAATCTCCGAAAAGGTTTTCCGGCGACAGTGTCAGTTCATCCCTTACATTAAAGAGAAGGCGATGGATGGGCTCAAAAACCAAGCCTTCGTCATGAACGTTCTCCACTTCGACCAGTGCAAAACGCAAGGGGTGCTGCTTGCCAACCCGGATCTTGTTGCTCTCCCAAACCGCCTTGGCGGCATCAAGTGAATGGTTGCCATCCCCCATGGCGTAGAGGAGAGCCCCCTGGTTGGGAGGCAGGTTGTAACGGGTATGAAAGCTGTCATTCTCGGCGAGCGCCTGTAATGCACTGACCACACTGGTTTCCCACACCGGGTCTGCGACGGAGTAGCCGCGAAGGTGACCGCTGTCGAACATAAGATCAAAATCATATAGTCCGGGCAGGTTTTTGCGGTTGTTCACCAGGGGTTGGATTACCGTATGGTGGGGGTCATCAATAAGAACAAGGATGTGTGGCAGTTCAAGGGCAGCACCTGAGCGGATCTTGATCCGTGGTGGAAGGCGTTCCAAAATGGCCCCTTCCGTTGTTCGGATCAGGCTCTGGGAGCGGGGTTGATTGTCATATTGTTCCAGGTCCAATGCCAGCATCAAACCATAGCGGGTTTTTCCATTAACACTGCGTTCCACGAGGATCATTCCCTCGTGTTCCATAAAAAGCCCGTCGTCCAAGTATTTCAGCATGGCCGACTGGGCTTTTTGAGCCCAGGGTGCCTCTTCCGCAGTACCCAAGAGGACTTCGGGGAGAATGAGGTGATATGTTGACGGCGCATCGCCAACGTGGGCAGCCACCTTGTTCCAATATTCCGGTTCGGAGGTGTACTGGTCGCAGGCGATGACAGACCAGCGGTTCAGGTCGACCTGGGGTTTGGGGAGCATTATTTTGGGTATTTGGGTGGCAATGTTTTCGTAAATTCTCATGAAAATGAACCTTTATTAATTTTTAGGGTGCAAATATTTTACCAAATTGCCGGGAGCGAATGAAAAAGGACAGGGAATGTGCCTTTGCCCTGTCCTTGTGATTTCCTGGACAATATCCGTATAGATCAAATACCTGCCATGTACCCAATTGCAATCGTACCCGGACCTGCGTGGGCCCCAAGGACAGGGCTGACCACCGTCGTGAAGGCTTCCTTCAAGTTCGTTACATCGAAGTTCTGGCGAACTTTATCCAGTAACAGATCGGCTTGTTCCGGCAGGTTCGTGGTCATTGATGAAACATGGATCGGGGTTTTATTCCCAATCCTCTCTTTTAAAATTACCATCATCCGATCAATGGCCTTGTTCATGGTACGAATGCGTTCGATCGGCACGATTTTGCCACCCTCAAGGGCCAGGATTGGTTTGAGATCGAGAGCGCTCCCAAAGAAGGCGGCGGCACCGCCAATCCTGCCACCCCTGTGAAGATATTCCAATGTCTTTGGGATGAAAATTGCCCCGGACAACTTGATGGCTTGCTCGAAGAAGGCCGTGCATTCATCCAGGGTTGCTCCCTCCCGGGCGCGACGGGCTGTCTCAAGAATGGGAAACCCAAGTGCAATCGAGGTCAGGGTGCTGTCGATGATCTCAATCCGGGCTTTTGGAAAATCCTTTTTGGCAAGCCTGGCTGAATCACAAGTTGCGGATAAGCCGGCCGAAATATGGGCGCTCAGGATATCATAACCATCATCCAGTAACCGTCCATACACCTCCTTGAATGCGGCAGGGGTGGGTTGGGAGGTGGTTGGCAGCACCGTTGAATTTTCCATCCGGGTATAAAAATCTGCGGCTGAAATGTCAACACCATCCAGGTAGGTTTCGTCACCCCAGATCACCTGCAGCGGGACAATGGAGATGTTCAAACCGTTAAGAAGTTCCCGCGGAATATCAGCGGTACTATCGGTAACTATGGCTGTTTTTCCCATTTTGATCCTTCCCAGAAATTAATATAATGGATTATACAAGTATTAACCCAATTATAACCTCAATGGTACGCTGCCCAGTATGTGTGATATCACCCCGAACATGAAAAAGACACTCTTTCCCTTGACCAGACTGCTCAACCGGGCTAAAATTTGCAGACTGATACCCCAAATTTTGGGGTATTGATTTGTTTGCATTCGATAAATGGAAATTTCTTCTTGTTTGAAACGTTGACCGAACGATTCAATAAGGTTTTTCAACAACTGAGGCGAAGGGGTAAATTGTCGCCTGAGGATGTTGATGCCGCATTGCGGGAAGTTAGGCTTGCCCTGCTGGAGGCCGATGTTCATTACAATGTGGCAAAGGATTTCATTGCCCGAATACGTGAAAGAGCGATCGGAGCCGAGGTTTCCCGCGCCCTGAATCCTGGCCAACAGGTTATAAAGATTGTCAACGAAGAACTGATCAGCACCCTCGGTGAGCCGGCGCGGTTGAACCTTCATGGACCACACCCCCGAACAATCATGCTGACAGGGCTGCAGGGGTCCGGCAAGACGACTCTGGCAGCCAAAATGGCCCGCCAATTACGATCCCAGGGCGAGCGGGTGATGCTGGTCGCTGCTGACCCATACCGACCGGCTGCAGTGAAGCAATTGCAGACCCTTGGCGAGAAGGTGGGAGTAACCGTTTTTTCTGATACTGGTTTGAAACCTCCGCAATTGACAGCCAGGGCCGTTGAACAGGCTGCAAAAGGCGGATACACCGTGGTGATCATCGACACGGCTGGTCGATCCCAGCTTGACCAGGAATTGATGGATGAACTGCACGCCATTGCCGGACGGGTAAATCCTGTGGAGATCCTCCTCGTTGTAGATGCCATGATCGGGCAGGAAGCCTTGAATGTGGCAGAGGGTTTCCGCAAGGCGGTAGGGATCACCGGTCTCGTGCTGGCGAAGATGGACGGTGATGCCCGGGGTGGAGCGGCAATATCCATACGCCATGTCACCGGTGTTCCCATAAAATTCATTGGCACTGGAGAAAGCCTTGATGCCTTGGAGACCTACGATCCACGCCGGCTTTCCTCGCGCATCCTCGGCATGGGTGATCTTCTTGGCCTCATTGAAAAAGCCGAAGCCAGCCTGGCAGATGAAACAGCCAGGGAACAGGCTGCACGGATGGTGAAAGGACAGTTCACGCTGGAGGATTTTGCTGAACAGATCCGCCAGGTGAGGAAAATGGGCCCTGTACAGCAGATCCTGGATATGCTTCCAGGGCAATTGGGCCAGGCTGCGCGGGGAATCCCTCCCCAGGATACAGAAAAGCAAATGAAGCGTACTGAAGCGATCCTGGGTTCCATGACGATACAAGAAAGACGAAACCCCGACATATTAAATGCAAGTCGAAGGCGCAGGATTGCCATGGGATCCGGCACGGATGTACAGGATGTCAATCGGTTGATCAAGCAATTTCGGGATGCACAAAGGTTGATGAAAACTCTTCAGAAATCAGGCGGGCGGAACCTGCAGCGCCTGTTTGGCTAAGAAAGGAGACTGGTTGTGCTCTGGCGCCCCCTTCTGCGCCCACCTCTGACAGCCATGACCTGCCATAGCCATTACTTTTGATGTTCAATATGGGATGAAAGAAAAGAGGAGAAACTTTCGATGGTTCGCATTCGATTAAGACGCACTGGAATGAAAAAACAGGCCAGCTTTCGACTGGTAGTTGCCGACAAGGAAAGCCCGCGCGACGGGCGATACCTGGAGATTGTGGGGTATTACAACCCACGAACACACCCTTCCACGCTGGAGGTCAAGGAAGACCGTATCTATCATTGGATGAGCAATGGAGCCCAGCCCAGTGAATCGGTTGTCAAGCTTTTCAACAGCATTGGGTTGATCGACCGGTTTGAACGCTTTAAAGGGGGTGAAACTGTGGAGGCATTGCTGGTGGAGGCAAAAGGTGTCATGGAAAAACGAGTTTCCGATGCACGGGCGGCTGCTGGGAAAAAAGCCGCTGCAAAACCAACAGCAGAGAAGCCTGCTTCCGATGGTAAAGTTCCCAAAGAGGTAAAAACCGCTTCCGAGCCTGCACAAGGTAAAGAAGAGAAAGCGGCCAAACCGGGGAAGGAAGAAAAGCCCGCAGAGCCTGTGTCAGGAGAAGCAGTGGAAATGGCCACTGAAATGGAAAATGCAGCACCGGAACCGGAGACAGAAGCAGAAACTGGAGAGGCGACTTCTGAAGAAACGGAGCAGGATAAGCCACCAGTGGAATCCGAAGCGGGCATGGAAGAAAAACCAACTGATGAAAAACCCGACTAGTACCGGTACAAATGCCTGACGACCCACCAGGGCGGGAAAGGAGCTCCGTTGAAAGAGTTAATTGAATATATTGCAGTATCATTGGTTGACGACCAGAGCCAGGTAAATGTCCGGGAAGAACGATTTGGCAACAAAGTCCGCCTTGAACTCCGAGTTGCCCGGGAGGATATGGGCCGGGTGATCGGCAAGAACGGACGGGTTGCCAATGCAATGCGGGTTTTGCTCCGGGTGGCGGCTGCCCGCGAACAAAAGCAGGCCATACTTGATGTGGCGGAACCCCGGTAAGATGGCATCTGAGCACCCAAGGAAAAAAAGGACAGTGACAACGGGCTCGCCGCATACTGGCGAGCCTGTATTCTTGGCGGTGGGGAAAATAAGGCGCCCCCACGCAACCCGAGGGGAGATGCGCATGGATATCCTGACCGATTTTCCTGAGCGACTTCGGGTTGGGAAAACAGTTTTTGCAGGGGATGATCATCTTCCGCTCAAGATCAGTTCAATAAGAAAGATAACAGGGGGAGGGTTAATCGCGTTCGAAGGGTATGATGATTACGAAGCAGTAGAAGCGCTTCGAAACAAAGTGCTTTATGTTCGGTCCACTGACTTGCCTGTTCTGCCTAACGGGGAATATTACTTTCATCAGATCATCGGTTTAACGGCGATTGGCGAGGATGGCACCGCCATTGGGGTAGTGGTTGAGATCCTTGAAACTGGCGCGAATGATGTCTATATTGTTCGTAAGGAAGATGGGGGTGAAATACTGCTCCCGGATATTGAATCGGTTATCCGGCAGGTCGATCTAAAAGCGCGGACGATCACAGTTCGCCTTCCGGAATGGTATTCCTAACAGGCATCCATGGAGCCGAAAGCCTATTGGGTCGGTTTTAACCTGGTGCGTGGGATCGGGGCCGTACGCCTGCGAAACCTGATAAATTATTTTGGTGACCTGCAGGTGGCATGGCATGCCCCGTTGGATGCATTACAAAGTGCGGGTTTGCCTCCCAAGGTGCTGGATAATCTGACCCAGGTGCGCAAGGGTGTGAACCTGGAACACGTTTGGGATAACATCCAACAGCAGAAGATCCAGGTAATGACCTGGGATGAGGAAGCCTATCCACGGCGCCTGAAGGAGATCGACCAGCCGCCGCCAGTCCTTTACGTCCGTGGTGAACTCCAACCGGAGGATGATTGGGCAGTGGCGGTTGTGGGCACACGCCGGATGTCTGTTTATGGCAGGCAGATTGCCCAAGAGCTTTCCCACTGCCTGGCTCAAAATGGCATTACGGTGGTCAGCGGTCTGGCAAGAGGGGTGGATGCTGTAGCACACGACAGTTCGCTGGCATCCGGAGGCCGTACGCTGGCCATTTTGGGCAACGGGGTTGACCGGGTTTACCCACCTGAACACCGCAAGCTTGCCGAGCGGATCTTATGTAATGGAGCCCTGTGCAGCGATTATGCCCCCGGCACACCTCCCGATGGCATCAATTTCCCTCCACGCAACAGGATCATTTCGGGATTGAGTGCAGCCACGGTGGTCGTTGAAGCCGGTGAAAAGAGCGGTGCACTCATTACGGCAACTTTTGCCGCTGAGCAGGGAAGGGAGGTGTTTGCAGTGCCCGGAAGTATGCATGCCCCGCAAAGCCAGGGGACAAACCGTCTGATCCAACAGGGCGCAAGGCCGCTGCTGAAAGTGGAAGAGGTGCTCGAGGTATTTGAGATTGAACGCGCGTCATACCAGCAGGCAGCCCGCAGATTGATCCCGGCAGATGCGGTGGAGCATGCTCTTTTACAAGTTCTTGGCCAAGAACCAATTCATATTGATGAGATCAGGTCGCTTTCAGGCTTATCAATTGACAACGTGACCGCAACATTAACAATGATGGAACTTAAAGGTCTGGTCAGGCAGGTGGGGGGAATGAATTATGTTGTTGCCAGGGAAACTCCTGGAGTTTACGAGGTGGAGGATCATGGGTGACCATTATTACGCTGTGATCATGGCCGGGGGTGGCGGGACGAGGCTGTGGCCACTCTCCCGGCAGGCTTTCCCAAAACAGATGTTGAATCTGGAAGGAGGAAGGACCCTTTTCCAGATGGCTGTCGATCGCCTGCAAGGGTTGATTCCTCATTCGAACATCCTTGTTGTTACGGTTCGTGACCAGGCTGAAGCCTTAATGAGCCAATGTCCGGAAATACCCAAGGATAATTACATCCTGGAGCCAAAGCCCCGTGGAACTGCATCCGTTGTCGGCCTGGCTGCCGTGGTTCTCAAGCACCGGGATCCAGAAGCGATCATGGCTGTTCTCACTGCAGATCATTACATTCAGAATGTGGCACTATTCCATGAACTTCTTTGGTCTGCAAGGGCGGCTGCCAAGGAAAACCTTCTGGTCACTCTTGGGATCCAGCCTACGTACCCATCCACCGGCTATGGCTATATCCAGAAAGGCGGCGAGGATGGTGTTTATGAGAATAATGTGGCTTACAGGGTGGTGCGGTTTACAGAGAAACCAGACCTTGCCAGTGCCAAGGATATGCTTAAGCGGGGTGACCATAACTGGAATTCCGGAATGTTCATTTGGAAAGTTGATGCCATATTGGAAGAGATCAATCGGTTAATGCCCGAACTATTCGCACAGTTGGGGCTGGTCGAAGCCGGACTGACGGGAAGTAATTTTGAAGAGACCCTTTCAACGGTTTGGCAAACCATCAAGCCTCAAACCATTGATTATGGCATCATGGAAAAAGCCCGGAACGTGGTGGTGCTGGAAGCAAAAAAGCTGGGTTGGAATGATGTAGGCAGTTGGGAATCCCTTTTCGAGGTCTTGCCAGCAGACGAAAATGGCAATATCATCATGAATACCCAACACTTGGGCCTGGAAACCAGCAGATCGCTGCTTGCCAGCGAGAACAAGGAATGTCTTTTGGTAACAATCGGTGTGAAGGACCTCATTATTGTGAATACCGGCAACGCAATACTGGTTTGTCATAGGGAAAAAGCCCAAAGTGTGCGGGAGATTGTGGACCGTTTACAGGCGAACGGAAAAACCGAATATTTGTAGGAGGTTTCAAACGTGGAAGCCTATTGTGTCAAGTGCAGAACAAAGCGGGAAATTAAAGACCCTGTGGCAGATTTTAATAACTCAGGAACGCCCGTTACCCATGGCCTTTGCCCGGTGTGCGGTGTAAAAATTTACCGGATTGGGAGAACTGAAGCCCACGAAGGAATGACTGCTCCTGAAAAGAAAAAACCGGAAAGATCTGGAAAACTGGTGATTGTGGAATCACCGGCCAAGGCTCGAACGGTGGGGCGCTTCCTTGGTAAAGAATACACGGTACGCGCATCCGTTGGACATGTGCGCGACCTGCTGCGCAGCCAGCTGTCTGTAGATCTGGAACATGATTTTCAGCCCCGCTATCGAGTGCCCAACGAGAAACGGCCGGTCGTCAAGGAATTGCAGGAACTGGTGAAAAAGGCGGAAGTAGTATACCTGGCGACCGACCCTGACCGGGAAGGTGAAGCCATTGCCTGGCATTTGCTGGAAGCAGCAAACATAAGTCCGAGCACATCCAAAAGGGTTGTGTTTCATGAGATTACTGCACCTGCGATCACGGAGGCCTTCACCCATCCGCGCGGGATTAATATGAATCTGGTGAATGCGCAACAGGCCAGGCGTGTACTTGACCGGATTGTTGGTTACAGCATTAGCCCACTATTGTGGGAAAAAGTACGCGGCCGTTTATCCGCGGGCAGGGTTCAATCGGTGGTGCTGCGTTTGATCGTTGAACGGGAACGTGAGATCAGGGCTTTCATCCCACAGGAATATTGGAGCATCGAAGCCGAGTTTAAACCCGATAAGGTCAAATCCACTTTTATCGCCAAACTGAGCAAAATCGATGACAAGGAACCGGACCTGCCCACACAAGGCGTCATTGAGGGGATCCTTGCCGACATGGAAAAGGCGGATTATGCCATTAGCCGAATAAAAAAAGGCGAACGACGCCGGAAACCCTTACCGCCATTTATCACCAGTACTTTGCAACAGGAGGCTTCTCGTCGCCTCGGCTACACGGCAAAACGGACAATGGCCCTGGCTCAGCAACTTTATGAAGGGATAGATGTTGGTGAGGGTGGCAGCACCGGTCTAATCACCTATATGCGGACCGATTCGACAAATATTTCCGACATGGCTATGGCAGAGGTCAGGGATTACATTCTGGGCAGGTTCGGAAAGGATTACCTGCCTGAGAAGCCGATTGTTTATAAAACCAGGGCAAAAGGAGCCCAGGAAGCCCATGAAACAATTCGACCGACATCCACTCTGCGGGCTCCTGAGACGCTCAAGGATTTTTTGAGCCGGGATCAGTTTCGCCTGTATCAGATCATTTGGCAGCGTTTCGTGGCTTGCCAGATGGAAACAGCCCTTTTTGATACGCAGACTGTAGAAGTTCTGGGAAAGACCGCCACTCATGAATACCTGCTTCGGGCTTCCGGATCGACACTCAAGTTTCCCGGCTATCTTGTGATCTATGAAGAGAGCCATGATGAAGATGTGAAAACCGAGGAATCAGAAGAAGTGCGCATTCCGGAAGGCCTAAGCGAGGGCCAAATTCAGGAACTGATCCGCCTGATCCCTGAACAGCATTTCACCCAACCACCCCCACGCTTTACAGAAGCCTCTCTTGTACAGATTCTTGAAGAGTACGGTATTGGTCGCCCATCGACTTATGCGCCGATCCTCTCAACGATTCAAGACAGGGGGTATGTTTTAAGGGAAGGTCGTCGTCTGTCTCCAACCGAGACAGGCGAACTGGTGAACGATCTGCTGGTTCAGTATTTCGCGAACATCGTTGACACCGGTTTTACTTCCAACATGGAAGCCGGATTGGATACGATCGCCTCCGGAGACCGTAAGTGGGTGGATCTGATGCGTGATTTTTACTCCACCTTTGAACCTCTCCTCAAACGAGCGCAGGAAGAGATGCCGGTAAACAAGTTGGAACTTGAAAAGATTGGCCGTTCCTGTCCGGAGTGCGGCCATGAACTGGTAACCCGCTGGGGAAGATATGGCAAATTCATCTCTTGCAGTAATTTCCCGGCTTGCCGGCACACGGAAGCATGGCTTGAAAAGATCGGGGTTCAATGCCCTGAAGATGGCGGGGAGATAGTCCTTAGGAAGACTCGCAAGGGCCGAATTTTCTTCGGTTGTGCCAATTATCCAGCCTGTAACTTTACAAGTTGGAAACGGCCTGTCCCAGCTGTCTGCCCCAGTTGCGGTGGGTTGCTGGTCATTGCCAATAAACGGGAAGTTCAATGCCTGAAGTGCAGTGAAACTTTCCTGGTTGAACAAGTAGAAGGTTTATCGATTGAAACGGCATAATCCTTGCACCGTGGATTGTAATTGCATTCTTTAATGAGGTATTCTACAATCAATCCAAGCGGCGGGAATTGCCTGTCCGCCATGGATGGAGGAACGTGAAGATGGATAAACTGAGACAGGTGTTTTCCAAACCACTGGTGATATTCGTAGCTGGCCTGGTTGTGGGGTTGATTATCGGACTGCCCATACTGGGCTGGATGGTTTTCCCAGTAGAATGGACCGATGCGTCCGCATCCGATCTTCGAATGGATCTGAAGGAAGATTACCTCAGGATGGCCATTCAAGCCTATTCCCTTGACAAGGACGGGGATCGGGCGGTATCCCGCTATAAGGAAATTGGCCTGGATGCAAAATCGATTCTGGATACTCTTTCGAGGGATCCAAAATTGAACAGCACCCAAATACAGGAATTTGGTGCAATCGCCGGGGCTGTTGTCACCCTTCCCCAGGCGCAACCACAGACAGGTGTGGCTGAGGGCACTCCCCAGGCGGGGGCTACATCCGTTCCGCTTCTTTTACCGACTGTGGAGCCAAAGACCAGGGAGGGAATAAGCCCGATTCTATTGCTGGTGGTGTTCTGTGGTCTTATGCTGGTTATTGGGGCTGCTCTTGTCTATGTGCTGGTTTTACGGAAGGGTACAAGAACTACGAAGCAGCTTACCCCTCAGCCCGTATCCACCTATCCTATCGAGCCGGAAGAAACCCTGGCGACGATCGAGCAGGAAGTTGCCGTTGGGCAATTTGTAACAACATACCAGCTTGGAGACGACAGTTATGACGATTCTTTCAGTGTGGACGCCCCGAACGGAGAATTCCTTGGTGAATGCGGTTCAGGCATATCGGATATTATTGGTGTCGGCAGCCCAAAAAAGGTTACCGCCCTGGAAGTATGGCTATTTGACAAGAATGATATTCAGACGGTAACGAAGGTCCTTATGAGCGAACACGCCTTCAATGATCAGACAATTCGGCAGCGATTGATGTCGAAAGGTGAACCGATCCTTATGCGTCCAAATGAACGCATCCTGCTTGAGACCGAGGCTCTTCAAATGGAAGCAAAACTTGTGGATATGGCTTATGGTCAGAGTGCATTACCACCAAACAGCTATTTTGATCATGTGTCGATTGAGTTGACCGTCTGGAGAAAAATGTAGCCATTTTGCCATTCCGAAAACAATCAGCCCCACTGGAATCCAATGGGGCTGAAATTATTAAACCGGACAATCTATTCGATTTTCAGGATCTTAAAGTGGATCGATCCTGCAGGAGTGTCGGCTGACACCGTTTCGCCCTTTTTTCGACCCAGCAATGCCCTTCCGATCGGCGATTCATGGGAGATCCGGCCATTGGCAGGGTCTGCCTCCTTGGGGCCGACCATGTGATATGTTTCCGGTGGGAATCCTGGCTCCTGGATGGTGATATGAGACCCGATACCCACCTCGTCCGGCTTTCTGACCATGTCATCGATGATAATGGCATTGCGCAGGATGGTTTCCAGTTCCAGGACCCGTCCCTCCAGAAAAGCCTGATCTTCTTTTGCCGCCGTGTAATCGGCATTTTCGGCCAGGTCTCCTTGTTGGATGGCTGCACGAAGTCGCTTGGCAAGCTCTTCGCGTCCCGGACCTTTCAGCGTCTCAAGTTCCAGACGAAGTTTGGCCGCCCCTTCAGATGTTAAATAGTGTTCGTCCTGGTTCATGGGTTATTCGTAAGATTACAAGGTGCCCTTATTCTAACATACGGTCGCCTGGGATCTTTTTTCTACAACGTCAATGAACCTGCAAAGAATGGATGATTTCATCGAGGGAAACCAGGCTGGGGGTAAAACTTTGATCCGGCTGCCGGTCCAGGGCAGTCTCGGCTTCCATAATATATGTCCGGAAATTATCGGAAAAAGCTCCCCAGTCATCCCAGGGGATGTTATCTCCGGTTGGGGGCAGAGTGGGATGACCAACAGGAAAAATTGCCGAGATGTAGTATTGCTGATCCCTGGTTAATCCTTGATATGTGTAGAACATGTCATGGTTGTTAATGGGCCAGGCTCCCTGACCGTATTGGGATACGAAGCGTACACCCGTGCCATTCTGGAAATCGGGATAAGCGATCCGGGCTTGCATGAATTGGGCGGCATTAAAGAACGGCAGCAAAGGGATGGAATCGTCTTCTGCCAGGGTGACAGGCCTTTTTTGTAAAAAAAATGCCAGTTTTTCCAATGTATCGGTTCCCGTTTGTGTATTCTGAAGATCAGATGCTGAATATATGTACAGGGCAGGCTTATGGAAGGTTTCTTGTAGTGGATAACCCTTGAATTCAAATTCGAGGTGCGCGGTTTCGTTGGACCAATCTGGAGCATCCGGGTAAACCTGACTTGCCACCTGGGAAATGTCAACACCCGCTGCAAGAGAATGATCATAGGCAAAGCTCACCCCTTCATAGTTGACATCGGGAACGATTGCAGGCTGCGCTTCTTGAACCTGTGGTTGTTCCACGGGTTGTGGAGGTTGTGGTTCTGACGGTTGGGTATTTTCCTGCGCCGGTTTTGTGGTTGGCGGCTCTGAATCGAGGATCTTGTTAATGGATATGGGAAGTCTGCAGGAATATATTACAATCGTTGACAATATTACGATCATTGGAACGATAAATGGTTTTATTCTCATTTGGCCATCTCCTTAAAAAAACATCAAGGGAGGATTAGAGGTTCGAAAATCTTTTGATGCTCTTCAATGGCAAAGCGATCGGTCATCCCGGCGATATAATCGCAAATGGTCCTCTCCAACCCGGTTTCCTGAATACGTGATTGGACGTGCGCCGGCAGGATGGTTGGCTCATGATAAAAGGAATTATACAGGTCAGTCAGAATGCGCTCCGCTTTCACCGCCATTCGTACCACCCTGTAGTGACGATATAGATTTACATAAAGGAAATCCTTCAACTGTCTGTTACGTCTGGCGGTGTCCTCACTGAACGAGATGACGTTGTATGGCAACTTCTGAAGGTCCTTGACGGTTTCCACCCCGCTCTTTTGAATATTTTGCTGGCTGGTGAGCAGAAGATCATTTACCTCGATGCTGATCAGCCGCCGAATCAGTTGGTGACGGACAAGGTCATCCATGGTGCTTTTCTGCCAGCCAATTGACTGGGCCAGGATGTTCCACAAGTCAATCTCCTCCAGGGCTTCCGGCAGAATCATGCCTGAACGCAATCCATCATCTAAATCGTGGGCAGTATAGGCCAGTTCATCAGCCGCGTTTGCAATTTGGGCCTCCAGGTGACCGCGCAGATCAGGGTCAAATTCACGTGCGTCTGCATGGTCATATTCGGTTTCATGCTTGACCAGTCCTTCGAGGACCTCCCTTGTGAGGTTTAACCCCGGAAAGCCAGGGTAACGGTTTTCCAGTTTGGTGACAATTCGAAAAGACTGTTTATTATGATCAAACCCGCCATTGTCTTTCATGAGTCTGGCCAGAGCGGCCTCCCCGGAGTGGCCAAATGGAGGGTGTCCCAGGTCATGGGCCAGGCAAATCGCTTCGACCAGGTCCTCGTTGCCCCCCAAGGCTCTGGCGATTGTGCGTGCGATCTGCGTGACTTCAAGTGTGTGCGTCAGCCTGGTGCGGTAATAATCCCCCTCATAGTTAATGAACACCTGGGTCTTATACTCAAGACGTCGAAACGCGGTTGTATGCAGGACGCGATCCCTGTCCTTTTGAAATACTGTCCGGTATTCGGCTTCTTCATCGGGGTGGCATCTTCCCCGTGAATCTCTGCTCCGTATGCCATAGTTGGCGACTGACCTCTCCTCGATTTCTTCAAGCATCTGGCGGGTATAAAGCATGGTCAGCCTCCTTCATTACATATCGTTGTTCCTGGAAATTCTCCCCCAAGGGCTTGTAAAAGTTGGCCTTTGGCCATCCCGGAGAATATGCTGACCCGGATGTTCCTGGTCCTTGCAACGAGTTCCAGCATTTGTGTGACTTTGTCAGCCATACCCCCGGTCACATCCACCGCTTTTGATCCTGCAATGGTTCCAGGAATGGTTCCCTTGTCTTTTGGGGTTATGACTGGGATTAGGTGGTCCTTTTTGGAATAAGTCCCCCAGACCCCCTCCTCAATACCGGCAAGCAGGATTCTTTCAGGTTTCAACAGGGAGGAAAGGTGTACGAAGAGATCCTCCGTAGACAGGATGGTCCATCCCAGGTCTTCGTCAAGGACCGCATCCCCAAATAATAGCGGAATCAATCCGCCGTCAATGGTCTGTCGAATGGGGCTGACATCCCAGCGGAGGATCTTGCAGGATTTTGCCCAGGTGGAGGCTGAAGGCGGAAAGGTTACAACTGGAAGCCCTGCAACCTGTAACGTCTCCAGTACGATTTGGTTCAATTGATGTGCCGCCTGCCAGACCTCCAGAAAACCATGCCACTGGTCTGGTGATTTTGGCGAGCTTCTTGGGCCGAATTTTTGCGCCGCAATATGCCCATAAGAACCCGAACCGTGACCGATGACAAGGGAGAGATGGGGAACTGTCTCCCGTGCTTGGGATATCTCTCCGGCGAGACGGGCAAGCACATCCTTGCGGGCGGTGAAAGGAACAAATTTGTCCGTGATCAGTGAACCGCCCAGTTTTACAAAGATCAACATGTTACGGCCTGTTTTCTATTTTCAACATGGGTTATGATGGTACGAACGGAGCCTGCCTGATCCAATGCCTTGGCGACTCGGGTGGCTTCTTTTTCAGGCACCAGGGCAATAATTATGCCTCCACGACCAGCACCGCACATTTTAGCCCCTTCTGCTCCGGCATCCAAGGCTGCAGTTGCCAGGCAATCCAACCCATCGGATGATACACCCAGTTGCTGTAAAAGGATATGGTTTTCATTCATTAAAGTCCCCAAGACCTTGTTTTGTCCGGTTTCGATTGCCTGGCGGGCTTTACGACTGATATCCCCAATGGCTTCGAATATTTTATCCATAACGTTGGGGTTACGGTCATGGCTTTGGCGCACATCTCCAACAACATCACTGGTCAGGCACCGGATTCCAGTGTCAGCGATCACCAAACTGAAAGGAGTGACGACTTTCAACCGGGTAAAGGGTTGTCCTCTTTGATAATATACCGGCTGGGCATAGGTAATGACCGTGTTGTCAATCCCGGAAGGGTTTCCATGGTACCGCTTCTCAACCTCAAAAGCCATTCGTGATATCTGTTCATTGTCCAATGGCATCCCCAGGAATCTGGATACAGCCCGCAGGATGGCAATCGATACGGCTGCACCAGAGCCCAGCCCCGCAGCCATGGGGATCGTGGAATGGATTGAAAGTCTCATGGCTGGAAGTGCCGGGATGCCTAACTCAATTTGAAGACGGCTAAATAAAATGGAAAAGGGGTGTTCTTCAGGGAGGGAAACAAGGCCCGAGTTCAAGCCTATGGATGATGAGGAAATTGAAATTTCTCCGGGTTGGCTTTTCGGATCGGCCTGAACCACTACACGAGCCTGCACCTGGTTAACCGGCACGGCAATTGCCGGTTGTCCGTACACAACCGCATGTTCTCCGAAAAGGATACTTTTCCCCGGTGCAGAAGCGGATATGGCAGGCATTCCCCAACCTATTAGAACAGGTAGAAGATGACAAGGACGGCTGCACCGAAGAGGATTACCGTTGCCTGTAACGGCCGGTCACTAAGAACAAGGTCTTCAGGGGAACCGCCTTCACCTTTAACCTGAACCAGGTACAACCAACGGAAGATGCCATAGAGAACAAACGGAATGGTGAACATCATGGAGTGGTTCTCTGGCAGGTTCGGGGCAGAAAATGTATAAAGGCTGTATGAAATAATGGTAGTGCTGGATACGATTGTGATCAACTGGTCTAGAAATGGTATGGTGTAACCATTAAGGACTTTACGATGAAGTTCGGCATTTTCTGCGAGGAGTGTTAGTTCAGCCCTTCGTTTTCCGAATCCGATGTAAAGTGAGAAAAGTGTTGTAACAACATACAACCAGGGTGAAAAGCGTTCAACGGAAATCAGGCTGACACCCGCGGCAACACGAAGTACAAATCCGGCGGCAATTATTAGAACATCAATTAACGGGAGATGTTTTAGCCAGAAGGAATATGCCAGGTTAAGCAGGAAGTAGGTAATTGCCACCAGGGTGAAGGTTCTTGAGAGGAACAGTGAAACAGTGAACGTGATCGCCAGGATTATTGCTGTAACGGCAATGGCAATTGGAACCGGCAAAATGCCGGAGGCGATGGGCCGCAGCCGTTTCTTTGGATGCTGACGATCCGCACCTACATCCACGATGTCGTTGATGATGTAAACACTGCTTGAAAGCATGCAAAACACGCAGACTCCGGCAAACGAGCAGAGAACGGCTTTAGGGTTGGTCAGTTGGCGATCGAAAATTACGGCTGCCAGAACGAATACATTCTTCGTCCATTGCCTTGGGCGCATCGTTTTAATAATGGCTG
Organism: uncultured Anaerolineaceae bacterium; assembly: GCA_964420835.1. GTDB lineage: Bacteria > Chloroflexota > Anaerolineae > Anaerolineales > Anaerolineaceae > CAYQUO01. The sequence goes on along the minus strand of CAYQUO010000022.1, from coordinate 22,897 downwards.
AAAACATATTGCTATGATATCACAGGTTAAAAACTGATAATTCATAAGAGAAGTACAATAAAATCATGCGAAAAAGCCGGTTGGATCACATTCTTGTGGGAAAAGGGTTGGCCCAAAACCGCAGCCAAGCCCAAAAGATGATCATGGCTGGCCTGGTCAGCGTGAATGGAGATTTGGTGACCAAGCCATCCAGCCTGTATGATGAAGGGGCTTTGGTAAAGATCATCAATAGTCGCCCTTATGTTTCCAGGGGTGGTGAAAAACTGGAAGCAGCCCTGAGGGCATTTGGATTACTGGACCTGGAAGGGATGGTCTGTGTGGATATTGGTGCATCTACGGGGGGGTTCACTGATTGCCTGCTCAAACATGGCGCCCGGCGTGTATATGCGGTTGATGTGGGCTATGGGCAACTTCATTGGGATCTTAGGAATGATCCCAGGGTCGTGGTGATGGAAAGGACCAATGCCCGCAATCTTACGGGGTTCCCGGAAGCGATCCAACTCGTTACCGTCGATGCCTCATTTATTTCACTGACGACCTTGTTGTGTAATGTCCGAGATTGGTTCGGCTTATCAGGCGGGCAGGTTGTTGGGCTGATCAAACCTCAATTTGAAGCCGGCCGCAGGGAGGCAGCCAAAGGGCGGGGTGTCATACGCGATCCACTGATCCATCGCAGGGTATTGAAGGTTGTTCTGGAAAGTGCTGCTGGAATGGGTTATGGCATTTATGGATTGACCCTTTCACCATTACTGGGCCCTAAGGGAAATGTTGAGTATTTTGTTCACCTGTGTTTTCCGGTCGATTTACAAACAGAAATAACAGAAATGATCAATGCCGTCCTCCCGGTTTCTGATACAGGGACCACTATAAGTTAATCGAGTATACTTTACTGCGCAATGACAGATCCCATCCGAAATTTTTGCATCATTGCCCATGTGGATCATGGAAAATCCACCCTGGCCGATCGGCTGTTGCAAATTACCGGCACCATATCCGAACGTGAAATGATGGACCAGGTGTTGGACACCATGGACTTGGAACGGGAAAAGGGTGTAACCATCAAGGCATCAGCAGTACGCATGCATTACAAGGCATCGGATGGAAGAAATTATGAGTTAAACCTGATCGATACACCGGGACACGTTGATTTCAGCTATGAAGTAAGCCGGGCTCTGGCTGCCTGCGAAGGGGCAGTGCTGGTGGTGGATGCAACCCAGGGGGTTGAAGCACAGACACTGGCGAACCTGTATTTGGCGCTGGAATCCAACCTGGTGATCATTCCAGTAATTAATAAGATCGACCTGGTTTCAGCCAGGACGGAAGAAGTTGCAGAGGAGATTGGTGTGTTACTCGGGGTGCCGGCAGGGGAGGTCCTGCGCATCTCAGCCAAAGAAGGGACGAATGTCGGCCAGGTGCTGGAGGCTGTTGTAAGGGATATTCCGCCACCAACCGGGAAGGCGGAACTTCCCCTGCAGGCATTGATTTTTGATTCCCACTATGATGCCTATAAAGGGGTGGTGGCTTACATTCGTGTTGTTCATGGCAGCCTCAAACCAACGGACAGCCTGCGCCTGATGAGCACGGGAGCAGAGGTTAAACCGGTGGAAATCGGTGTTTTTGCCCCCACATTGCAGCCGGTTGATGGGTTAACCGCCGGCGATGTGGGATATGTGGCAACGGGTTTAAAAACCGTTCGCGAGTGCCGGGTAGGCGACACCCTCACCCAGGCACGAATGCCGGCAAAGGAGCCTCTCCCTGGCTATCAAAAGGTGAAGCCAATGGTTTTTGCCGGTATTTATCCTGTTGAAGGTGAGGATTACCCTGACCTCCGCGATTCGCTTGAAAAATTACAGTTGAATGACGCTTCACTGATCTATGAACCTGAAACTTCCCAAGCCCTAAATTTTGGATTTCGTTGTGGTTTTCTGGGTTTGTTCCACATGGAGATCATCCAGGAACGCTTGGAACGGGAATATGATCTGAATATCGTTGTTACAGCGCCGTCCGTGGAATATGAGGTTGAACTGCTGACGGGTGAGGTTGTGCGCATTGATTCCCCTGCGCGCCTCCCGGAAGAAAATCTGATCCGTGAAATCCGTGAACCCTGGATGATGCTGGAGATCTTTTCCCCCACCGATTACTTCGGAACCATCATGGATCTTATCACCCGGAGGCGGGGGATCACCAAGGGGCAGGAATTTCCAGCCACCAACAGGGTGCAATTGATCTTTGAGATCCCGCTTTCAGAAATCATTGTTAATTTCTTTGATGAGTTGAAGTCCCGCACAAGGGGATACGCATCAATGGACTACCAATTTTTGGATTACCGCCCGGGCAACCTGGTGAAATTGGAGGTTCTGGTGGGTGGGGAACCTGTCGATGCCCTGGCGACGATCGTCCATAAGGAAGACGCCTATCATAAAGGGCAGGCTTTGGTGACAAAGTTAAAAGAGATCATCCCTCGTCAGTTGTTTGATGTACCGGTTCAGGCTTCATCCGGCGGGCGGATCATCTCCCGGGCGAACGTCAAGGCTTTACGCAAGGATGTTCTGGCGAAGTGTTATGGTGGTGACATTACTCGAAAAAAGAAACTGCTGGAAAAACAGAAAAAGGGAAAACGGCGAATGAAAATGGTTGGCAATGTCGAAATACCCCAGGAGGCTTTTATGGCCGTCCTGCGGCTGGAGGATGACCGAGCCTGATGTTGACAACACTTTGGAAGAACTCCCGCAAGTGGCTGCCAGGAGTCGTTATCAGTATCGTAGCCTTGGGTGTTGTATTCCGTTTAGCGAGCTGGGAAGATCTGGGGATGGCTTTTCAATCCATCCGGCCGGTGAACGTTATTGCCGCTGTATTGATCACCCTGGTATCCCTTTCCACCCGGGCAAAAGCATGGCAGGTGCTCCTGGAATGGAAAGCAAGTTTCACACAATCGTTTTTTATCATAAATGAGGGGTATTTACTTAACAACCTTTTTCCGCTGAGGGCGGGCGAGATTGGCAGGGCGGTGTTTATGGGGCAAGCATCGGGATTGGGCCCAATGCATGTTTTATCCACAATAGTCATCGAGAGGTCTTTCGATGTTGCCATCGCTTCCGGAATGTTGTTGTCTACACTGCCGCTAGCGTTAAGAATGGATTGGGCAAAACCGGTTGCTGTAACAACCCTGGCTCTCGTTGCCTTTGCCCTTTTGTTATTATTTCTAATGGCTAGGTTTCACACTCGAATTCAGCAGTTTTTTCATACCTTGGCGGGTCGTTGGAGTTTTATTCAAAAACATGTATCACCAAGGATAGGTTCCTTCCTGAACGGTCTGGGGGCATTGACCCACCCGTCCCATTTTTTTCAGGCTTTGTTTTGGATTGTTATGTCCTGGGTGTTATGGGTGGGGACATACTATGTTCTCATGTTAATGATCGTTCCCAATGCTCCCCTGTGGTGGGCGGCATTTGTTGACAGTGCGCTTGCCTTAGGCGTGGCCATTCCCTCGGCTCCGGCGGCAATCGGGGTTTTTGAAGCGACCATGGTTGGCTCCTTTTCACTTCTTGGGGTTGATGCCTCCCTGTCACTGGGCTTTGCCATTTTCACCCATTTTTTCAACTTTGTAACGACCGGTGTTCTGGGATTGATTGGTCTTGTAGTTGAGCGGCGGTCAATCTCAACCGTACTAAACCCTCAACATTCCACCGTGAACCCATCAAAACCTGAAAAGAGAGGTTTTCTGGCTGATGAATAAACATTACCTTGTAACCGGCGGTGCCGGGTTTATTGGATCCAGCTATGTGAACCGCCTTTTGGGGCGGGGAGAAACAGTAACCATCTATGACAACCTGTCTCGAAAGGGGGCTCATTTAAACCTGGAGTGGCTTCGCCAGTGCCACGGCCCCAAATCCTTTACTTTGGTCGCGGGTGATGTGAGGGATGCGCGGTTGGTTGAAGAGGCAGCCGCCCAGGTTGATGCGGTTGTGCACCTGGCGGGGCAGGTGGCTGTAACAACCTCGGTCATCGATCCGAGAATGGATTTTGAGAATAATGCATTGGGGACTTTAAACGTGCTGGAAGCGGCCCGGGCGTCCAAAAAGAAACCAGTCGTAATTTACGCTTCGACCAACAAGGTATATGGGGGGATGGAAGATGTTCGTGTAGTTGAACTGACCACCAGACATGCCTATGCCGACCTGCCGTTCGGTGTTTCGGAGAGCCAGCAATTGGATTTTCATTCACCATACGGGTGTTCCAAGGGGGCGGGCGATCAGTATGTTCGGGATTACTTCCGCATTTACAACCTGCCAACTGTTGTATTTCGACAAAGTTGTATCTTCGGACCCCGTCAGTTTGGGGTTGAAGACCAGGGATGGCTGGCCTGGTTTGTGATCGCACTGCTCACCGGCAGGCAGATCATGATCTATGGTGATGGCAAACAGGTACGCGATGTGTTGTACATCGAAGATCTCTTAAACGCCTATGATCTGGCAATAGAGAAAATTGGATTGTCTGCGGGAAAGGTCTACAACATTGGCGGCGGACCGGTTAACACCATCTCTGTTTGGAAGGAGTTTGAACCAATTCTTTTTGAACTTACTGGCAGGCAGGTACCGGTCTCGTTTGCCGATTGGCGACCGGGGGACCAGCGAATTTATGTCTCGGACATTAGAAAGTTGCAAGGAGACCTGAATTGGGAGCCAAAGGTGGGTGTGAAGGAAGGTTTGAGGAAACTGTACGAATGGGTCCAGGCTAACATTGACGTGTTCAAATGAAACAATTGGTTGTTCTAACTTACTATCGCCCTCACACCAGCGGGTTAACGATCTATGCCGAGCGACTGGCCAAAGCCATGGTTCGGCGGGGCCACACTGTGACTGTGCTCACATCCCAGTATGACCCAAAACTGCCGAGAGAGGAAATTGTGGAGGGAGTACGGATCATCCGTGTGCCGGTAATGTTCAGGGTTAGCAAGGGGGTCATCATGCCAACATTTGGTTTTTTGTCCACCCGCCTGGTGAGGGAAAATGATAGCGTTCTGCTCCACCTGCCTCAATTTGATGCAGCCGGAGTGGCACTGCGGGGTCGGCTGGCAAGAAAGCCGACCATCATTACTTACCATTGCGATCTTCGAATGCCTCCAGGTATCCTGAGTTGGGTTGCAAACCAGGCAGTTCGGGTGATGAACAACCTGGCCGCCTTTTTTACACACCGGATTGTGACCTATACCCGGGATTATGCGGAAAATTCACCCTTTTTACGACGTTACCTGGGAAAACTGACCTGCATTTTACCGCCGGTTGAACTCCCCATGGCAAGCCAGGTGGGGGTGGAACGCTTTGTACGGGAGAATAACCCCCAGAGGCACAACCCGGTTGTTGGGATGGCGGCAAGGTTTGCGACGGAGAAGGGTGTCGACGTTCTTCTGGACGCCATGCCCCGGTTGCTGGAGGTATTTCCAAATCTCCAAATTCAATTTGCCGGCCCTTACATGGACATCATCGGCGAAGAAGAATATTTTGCCAGATTGTCCCCCAGGATTGAGCAGTATGGCCGTTCCGGGCATTGGACCTTTGTGGGGTCGCTGCAACCGGAGCAGATGGCCTGTTTTTATAAGAATATTGACCTGCTGGTCTTGCCCAGTCTGAACTCAACAGAAGCCTTTGGCCTTGTGCAAATAGAAGCCATGATGAACGGTGTTCCGGTGGTGGCTTCAAACCTGCCGGGCGTCCGTCAACCGGTGCTGATGCATGGTAATGGCGAGATAGCCAAGATCGGTGATCCGGGGTCTCTCGCCGAATCGATCATAAAAGTTCTTTCAGCGCCGGAGCAATATCGCGGGGGTGCAGCGATGATTGCAGATAACTACCTGCCGGATAAGGTCGCCGAAGCCTATGAAACCCTGATCGAAGAGATCAAACGGAAAATTTGACGGAAATTCCATATTCCATTCGTGAAAATGAAAATGAAATCCCCCGGGTCTTCTCACAGGGCAACAAATGACCTGCTTTGGCAGAACATCAACTCACTGCCTTATTTCCGAGGCTTGTTGCGGGCCGTAGAGGCCCGTTTCTACAAGAGAGTTGAACTGCCTCCTCCAGTTCTCGATCTGGGCTGCGGTGATGGGCATTTTGCATCGATTGCATTTCAACAACCGATAGAAATCGGGATCGACCCATGGGAAAAACCCGCACAGGAGGCTTCGTTGCGGCGTGTTTACCGGCAGGTGATCCGCGGTCAGGGTGCATACATCCCATTCGAAAATGGCACCTTTTCCAGCGGTTTTAGCAATTCCGTCCTGGAGCATATCGAGGATGTTGATTCTGTAATGCTGGAACTCGCCAGGGTTCTCAAGCCAGGTGCTCCTTTCATATTTTGTGTTCCCAATCATCAGTTTCTTGGGAATTTGTCGATAGGTCGCCTTTTGGACAAACTTGGGTTGCCATGCCTGGCAGGTGAGTATCGGCGGTTCTTCAACCGAATATCCCGGCATCACCATTGTGATCCGCCGGAGATTTGGCGCACAAGATTGGAGAATGCCGGGTTCGGCATCGATCGCTGGTGGCATTATTTCTCCCCTTCCGCATTCAGGGTGTTGGAATGGGGCCATTATTTTGGACTGCCTTCCTGGTTGATCCACCAATTTACCCGGCGTTGGGTCCTAGTCCCAAAAAAATGGAACCTGGCTTTGACCTTGCATCTGGTTGAAAAATACTATTATGAGGCTGATGAACAACCTGACGGTTCCTATACGTTTTACATAACCCGTAAAAAGCAATAACTTGCCATGCATTCCGCCTTGAAGTAAGATTAGGGAAGTTTTACTCCATTGTTTTGACATGAAAGAACCCAGCGTACTGGATTATTTGCTTTCACTTCTTGACCGCCGCAGGCCGCGGATTCACGTACCCGCTCCCAGCCACAAAGATCAAACCGGGTTGAAAGATGCACATGAAGGTATTGAACCTGAGAAAAATGTACCGGTCGATTTTCCATTGAAGCCAGGGGCTAAGAGTAAAGTTGAGCAGGAACCGGTGGAATTACCGGCGGCCATCCCCAAAATAAAGGATGCGCCCAATGGGAACCACAGGTTCCCCTGGCGGATGGTTATTGCTCTCATTTTGGCACTGGTCGCACAGCGGTTGCTGGAGCCTCCGGATCGGCATCCGGCAGCTTCTATCGTTTTGTACGTCCTGTCTGCCAGCCTGTTAACCTGGTCCACGCTGAGGCAGGAATGGTCACTGGCGCCACTCAATCCCGCCAACACAACCCCCTTTTCCTTTAATTTCCGGACAGGGTATCTCCTTCTCTCTCTGCCATTATTGGTGTTGGGTTTTTTCCTCTTTACGGGGAATGAATTCACCCTGGCCAACCTCCTTATCTGGTTGCTCGTTGTTGTGTTCAGCACCATTGGATTATGGAATATCGCTGACTCCCACCGGAAAGGCAATTATTCAATCAGCAATCAATTATTGCGCTTGCGGGAAAACGGATTTTCAATTCACATTCAGGGGTGGCAGCTTCTTCTGATCATCGTGGCAGGCCTCTGCATCTTCTTTCGGTTTTACCAGTTGGGGCAGATTCCCGGAGAGATGTTCAGTGATCATGCGGAAAAATTGCTGGATGTTTCTGATGTGTTGGATGGCGCCCATCCCATTTATTTTCCACGGAATACCGGACGGGAAGCCATACAGATGTACCTGACTGCAGCTGTGGCAGTCGTCTTCCAGACCGGGTTATCCTTTATAAGCCTAAAACTTGGCACGGCAATCCTCGGTTTGCTCACGTTGATATTTATTTACCTGCTCGGCAAGGAGGTCGCCAACAAGTGGGTTGGGCTGACAGCACTGATGATGGCCGGGATGGCCTACTGGCCCAACGTTGTCTCCAGGATCGGGCTACGGTTTCCGCTCTATATGCTTTTTGCCTCTGCCGTACTCTTTTTCCTTTTTCGAGGTTTGCGGACGGCCAACCGCAATGATTTCATTTACTCAGGGATTGCCCTGGGATTTGGGTTGCACGGTTACAGCCCGATGCGCATTGTCCCGGTGGTTGTGGTGGTGCTGGTTGGTCTTTTCCTCCTGCATCCGGAAGCGCGCGGCAGGCGATGGTCTTCGGTAGTGGCTCTTGGAGTGCTGGCTGCTGTTGCCCTGGTGTTGTTTTTACCATTACTTCGCTACATGACCGAGCAGCCAGAGATGTTCGGTTACCGGGCGATGACCCGCCTGGGGAACACCGAACGCCCTCTGCCAGGCCCCCCAGTGTTAATCTTCCTGGACAACCTTTGGAAAGCCTGGCTGATGCCATTTTGGAAGAACGGGAACATTTGGGTCCATTCTGTCACTGACCGGCCGGCGCTGGACATTGTTACTGCTGTTTTCTACTTTTCCGGCAGCCTCCTTCTTTTGGTGCGTTACCTGCGCCGGGGCCAATGGTCGGATCTTCTGTTGTTGACTTCTGTGCCCCTACTCATGCTGCCATCAATCCTGTCTTTGGCATTCCCGGATGAAAACCCCTCTTTGAATCGAACAGATGGGGCTGTGGCACCGGTGTTTGTCATTGCCGCCCTGGCGGTGGAAGGTTTTTTTAGATCGCTGACAAAAAGGTGGAATCCTCTTCCAGGGAAGATTGTGGGTTTTGGAATGGGAGCCGTTTTGCTCTGCATGTCCCTGTTGCAGAATTATGACCTGGTGTTCAACCAGTTTCGGGTCCAGTTCAATGGCGGTGCCTGGAATACCAGTGTCATTGGAAAGGTGATCCGCTCATTCGCTGATTCTGTGGGCGATAAGGATACTGCGTATGTTGTACCATTCCCCCACTGGGTGGATACACGTTTGGTGGGTATAAATGCCGGTTTCCCCACAAAGGATTACGCCTTATGGCCGGATGGTTTTTCTGAAACACTGGCGGACAAACGGGCAAAACTGTTCATCCTTAAACCGGAGGATGAAGAATCCCGAAACAAGTTAAGAAACCTGTACCCGGCTGGCACAACCCGCATCCAAAAATCCCCGCTGGAAGGGAAAGACTTTGTGATATTTTTTGTTCCTCCGCGTTCAAGGAATGAATAGAAGGTATTTTTTTGGTTAAATTGAAAACATCCCATGGTGAAATTTGACTGATCCTATTCACCACACCCAAAAAAATGAACGGGCAAGACCTTTCGCCTGGATGTCGTATTTCCTGTTGGCAGGCATCCTGGCCCTAAGTGCATACTTACGTCTGATCGGTTTAAACTGGGATGATAATTTCCACCTGCATCCGGATGAACGCTTTATGACCATGGTTGCATCCTCGGTGTCTTTCCCGGAAAAAGCCAGTGATTACTTTAATACCGCCGTTTCTCCCCTGAATCCGCACAATCGCGGTTATGGTTTCTATGTTTACGGCACCCTGCCATTATTCATCACCCGGTCTGTTGCAGAACAGTTCCATATGACAGGTTATGATGAGATCTTCCTGGTTGGCAGGGTCATTTCTGCAATTGCAGACACATTCACCGTCGGCCTTGTTTACCTGATCGCCATCCGTCTCTTCCGGCGACGGGGTATTGCACTGCTGGCGGCTGCCTTTTCTACCTGCTCCGTTCTGCAGATACAGCTTTCCCATTATTTTACTGTGGACATCCTGGCCAACTTCTTCACCTTTGTGGCATTTTATTTTGCAGTTTGTGCCATGGATCCGTCGAAACAGGTTTCCGGCGATGGAAACCCGGGAGAAAATGCTGATCAGCCGTGGTGGAAGAATGCCCATGCCTGGGTGCAGGAGGAAGGCCAGAGCCTCACCACAGCAGCCCTTTTTGGGTTGGGTTTGGGTGTGGCAATGGCCTCCAAGGTCAGTGCCGCTCCTTTGGCTCTGTTGTTGCCCGCAGCAGCTTTGATCTTCTTCAGCCGTCTGCATGCAAGTGAAAGGCGGCGGTGGTTGGTAATTCTCGTTCGCAACCTGGTTGTTGGTGCTGCGGTGAGTCTCCTGGCTTTTCGCATCTTTCAGCCATACGCATTTAATGGTCCTGGATTCTTTGGGCTGGGAATCAATGCCAAATGGTTGAACAATCTTAAGGACCTGAGCCAGCAAAGTGGAGGGAATGTCGATTTTCCGCCAGCGTTGCAATGGGCAAGGCGGCCATTGACATTCGCATGGGAGAACATGGTCTTATGGGGGCTGGGGCTGCCACTTGGAATTCTTGGCTGGGCAGGTTTTCTTTGCATGGGTTGGAGAATACTCAAGGGGGAGTGGAGGCAATATGCGATCATTTGGGGATGGACACTGATCTATTTTGCCTGGCAGTCGTTGAACTTTTCTAGAAGCATGCGCTATCAACTTCCGGTATACCCAACGCTGGCGATCATTGCAGCCTGGCTGATCATGTATCTTTGGGACAGGGCTTCAACACCACCCATGGTAGCCAGACATTCCTCGAGGATGCGGCTAACACTGGTGGTTTCACTGGCAGCCCTAGTGCTAATATTAACCGCTGCCTGGGCATATGCCTTCACAAGGATCTACACAAGACCGGTAACCCGTGTTGCAGCCAGCGAGTGGATCTATCAGAATGTCCCGGCAGCGATCAATTTGCGGATATTCTCCGGTGACGGAGAATTTAACCAGCCTGTGTCATTCAAGCACAAACTGGTTGTTGACAATCTCGAACCGGTGCGAATCGCATTTACACCCCGAGTGGATGGTTTCCTGACTTCGTTATCCCTTTCTCATGTTGTCCGTTCACAGTTGTCAGAGGCAGGGGGAGAACTGTTTGTTAAATTGTACAACCGGGATGACGACGATTTGATATTAAGCAGTGGGATTTTGGAAAGCGAATTTTCTCCTGGAGATGATCCGCGTGGTAAATCCTATACGCTCAGTTTGCAACCTGCCGTTGAGGTGACGGGGGAAAAAGACTACCTGCTCGTCCTTGGGGTGCTGGGTGATGCCCCACTTTCCCTTGCGGGAACCATGAGCGTGGAGTATCTAACCCGGGGAGGCGGATCGGTTTTCCAGTCTCTCGCTGATCCGGTGGATGTAGTGCGACCAAACAAACCGTACACTGCTGTTTTTACTGTACAGCACAGCGGCCTCCTTGAGCGGATACAACTTCCGAAAGTGGCTGATTGGGAGGGCGGAAAAGCAGTAAAAACATTGCGGTTCAAAGTGAGCGGAAATGGTATTCAAGGTGAGGCTGAAATCAACAGCACTTTTGCCGTCGGGGAGGACCCTCGAGGGCATGAGTATGTGGTGGAGTTTTCTCCTGCGCTGGAAATTGAAAAATGGAAGCAATACACCCTAGAGATTGACCTCAAAGAGGGTAATGGAGCCATTGGTCTTTATGGCAGCAGGGCTGCACTGGAGAGCAGTTGGGATGATGCCCTCCCACTTGGCATGGATGGTTACAATCCTTTTGATTATGAAAGTGGAACCTACCGGACTGACCTGAACTTTGAGATGTACTGGGATGACAACCCGGAGAAACTTCAGCGGTTCATATCCACCCTGGACCAGGCGGATTATATCTTCATCAGTTCCAATCGACAGTGGGGAACCACCACCAGGGTTCCGGAGAGATATCCCCTGACGACAAAATTTTACCGTTCTCTTATTGGTTGCCCGGAGGATGTTGACATCCTCCGATGCTACCGTGTGGCAGAACCGGGGATGTTCAGCGGTGAACTGGGATTTGATCTGGTAAAGGTCTTCCAATCTGACCCCAATCTTGGGAGCATACGGTTTAACACACAGTTTGCCGAAGAAGCCTTCACTGTATACGATCACCCCAAGGTGTTGATCTTCAAAAAAACCGCTGCCTACAGTGAAGAAGCAGTGCGGGACCTGCTTTCATCCGTGGATTTGACGAATATTGTTCATGTTCCGCCGGGACAGGTGTACAAATACAGGGAACCGGTGGCGGGCTTAAAGAACCGGTTGATGCTCACCGGAAAACAACTGCAAATCCAGCAAGCAGGAGGCACCTGGTCGGAAATGTTCAACCGCCAGGCTTTACATAACCGTTTTCCAGTGATCGGGTTGATCCTTTGGTATCTTGCAGTCCTGTTGCTTGGGCTTGTTGTATACCCGCTTGTTCGCCTGGTGTTTGGCGGGTTGAGCGATAATGGATACCCCTTTTCCAGGCTGGTTGCAGTCGTACTTTTGGCTTTTCTTGTCTGGCTGGCTGGGTCCGCCAATATCCCCGTTACCCGTTTGACAATCCATGTGGTGGTCGGCATACTTGTACTCGTTAATGCGTACCTGGGATGGCTCCAGAGGGATTCGCTAATAAGTGAATTTTCCAAGCGGAAACGTTATTTTTTGCTGATAGAAGGGCTGGCCCTGGGTTTTTTTCTGCTTTTTCTGTTCATTCGATTGGGAAACCCTGATCTATGGCACCCGTATAAAGGCGGAGAGAAACCGATGGATTTCTCCTACCTCAATGCGGTGATCAAGAGTACCATCTTCCCCCCGTATGATCCCTGGTTCGCCGGTGGTTATATTAATTATTATTATTATGGCTTTGTAATGGCCGGGATCCCGGTTAAGTGGCTGGGGATCATTCCATCGATCGCTTACAATCTCATCCTGCCAACCTGGTTCTCCCTTTTTGCACTGGGCGCCTTCTCGTTGGGCTGGAATCTATTATCCCCCCGGGAGGACGAAGTTCCGGTTATTTCACGATTGCCATTCCTCGCGGGGCTGGCTTCCACAACTGGCTTATTGTTGTTGGGGAACCTTGGCACGGTTCGCATGATCTGGCATGGCCTGATGAAACTGGCCAGTTCTGCTCCCCTGGAAGGAAGCACATTCTTCCAGAAATTATCCTGGACCATTCAGGGCACGATCCAATTCTTTAGCGGCGTCAGCCTGCCTTATGGGCCGGGCGACTGGTACTGGATTCCCAGCAGGGTGATGCCCGGAGAGCCCATTACAGAATTTCCCTTATTTACATTCCTGTACGCCGACCCACATGCTCATCTTTTCGCCTTCCCGGTCACGGTGTTGGTGCTTGCCTGGGTGTTGGCCATCATTCAACGAAAATGGCACTGGACGCTAATCCTGAAAAACCCACTGCTGGAATTGGGCTCATCCCTCCTGGTGGGGGCGGTTGCAGTTGGAACATTACGGCCCACCAACACATGGGATTTTCCAACCTTTCTTGTTATTTGCTCAGCTGGGATCCTGTTTGCATCAGGACGATATGCAGGGGATTTGGCTTTGTTGAACAGGCTTCAACTTTCACTATTCATGCAACGCCTTGTGCAGGGATTGCTTTATTTTGCCGTATTCCTTGTTTTTTCCTTTGTTTTCTTTGAACCGTATGCCCGTTATTATGGACAGGGGTACAATGCCATCCAATTTTGGGAAGGTGAGCGAAGTCCATTCTTCTCGTACCTGACACATTGGGGTTTATTCCTTTTTGTTCTGACATCCTGGTATGCATGGGAAACCAAAGACTGGATGGAAAAAACACCCGTCTCGGCGCTTAACCGATTGCATCCGTATCGTCATATAATCCTGTCAGGCCTTGCACTTGTATTCCTAGTGCCATTTGTACTGGCGCTTTTCCTTCATGTTACCATCTCCTGGCTTGTTTTCCCGTTGGCTGTCTGGGCAGGCATCCTGATCCTTCGCCCGGGACAACCGGATGAAAAACGGCTGGTGCTGTTCCTCAGTGGCTCTGCCCTTTTCATTACCCTGGTTGTTGAACTTTTTGTGTTGAAGGGCGACTTGGGGAGAATGAATACGGTATTTAAGTTCTATTTACAAGTGTGGACAATGTTCGCAGTTTCTTCCGGAGCGGCTGTCATTTGGTTATTCCGGGCAGTAGAACGTACACAGAGGATTATTCTGGCGGGCATATGGCAGGCATTATTTATCCTGTTAGGGTGTGGTGCCGCTTTGTTCACAATTGTGGCCACAGTTGACAAGATCACAGACAGAATGACCCGGAATGCTCCCCATAGGCTGGATGGGATGTCCTATATGGCGTATTCCACCTACTGGGAGAATAATGTTACGATGGACCTCAGCCAGGATTACCGCGCCATACGCTGGATGCAGGATCATGTATTGGGCTCGCCAACCATCGTTGAAGCCAACACCCCGGAATACCGTTGGGGCTCCCGCTACACGATATACACTGGGCTGCCGGGTGTTGTTGGATGGAACTGGCACCAGCGGCAACAGCGGGCAGTGCTTTCTTCCGAGTTGATCACTGAAAGGGTGGAGGATATTCGCCAATTTTACACAACAGCCGACGAAGAGGTGGCAGTTGATTTCCTTAACCGATATCACGTACGGTATATCATTTCCGGACAACTGGAATGGGCGGTATATCCTGGGGCAGGAATGGAGAAATTTGAGGCATTTAACGGACTCCTTTGGTCGGAGGTCTACCGGGATGATAATACTGTGATCTATGAGGTGATGGAATGAAGCAGGTATTCATCATAATTGGAGAACGACTTCGTGGTTGACCTGGTTTGCTGGTATCTCTTTATCAGTTTGGTTGGCCTGGTCTCCCTGCCGGCAACGTTGTGGATTTTCAGGGGATTGGTGGGGTCAGCCTCCGCCCTTGCCCGGCCGCTTGGTTTACTTCTATGGGCATACCTATTCTGGTTGCTTGCCTCGTTGGGTATTCTAAGTAATGACGCAGGAGGGGCAATCCTGGCGATGGCGCTATTGGTGGCAATTAACGGTTACTTTGTACGCCGGATGGGCTGGAGTACAATCATCGGTCACCTGAAATCATCCCGCAAGCAGATTGTCACTGGCGAGATCCTCTTTGTGGCTCTCTTTGCAGCCTGGGCTCTGTCGAGGGCAATGAACCCCGATATTACAGGTACGGAAAAACCGATGGAATTGGCATTCATTAATGCCATCCTGCATTCTCCATCTTTTCCTCCAAACGACCCCTGGCTTTCAGGTTATGCAATTTCGTATTACTATTTTGGGTATGTCATGATCGCCCTGCTGTCCCGCCTGGCCGGGACTGCGAGCGGTGTAGCCTTCAATCTGGCTTCGGCTCTTTGGTTTGCCATGACCGGGGTGGGTGCTTACGGATTGATTACAGCCTTGCTTGGTTCCAAGGATAGGAAAATCTGCAGATCATATTCATCCTTGTGGGGGTTGCTTGGTCCATTCTTCTTGCTGATTGTCAGCAATGTGGAAGGCTTCCTGGAGGTGCTTCACGCCAGGGGAGTTTTTTGGCAACGCCAGGCGGATGGAAGCCTGGCCTCGCTGGTGTGGAAATGGATCGACCTGCAGGAATTGGTTAAGCCGCCTGTGGAGCCGTTTGGCTGGCTGCCTGAAAGGATTGGAGGCATCTGGTGGTGGAGAGCCTCCCGCGTATTACAGGATTATGATCTTTCCCAGCATAGCCGGGAGATCATTGATGAATTTCCATTTTTCTCCTATTACCTGGCTGACCTCCACCCCCATGTGCTGGCAATGCCGTTCGTTCTGCTTGCGATTGGTTTGGCGCTAAACCTTTTCCTGTACCGATGTGGCGGGCAGGTGCCCTCGGTTGGTTTTTCCCATCTGCGCAGGTGGTTCTCGCCGGCAACGGGCATAATTACAGGCCACGACGGCTCTTCCTGGGTGACTCGGCTGGATTTTTGGTCTACAGCATTTGTGTTTGGAGGGTTGGCATTTCTGAACACTTGGGATTTTCCCATTTATGTGGCAGCATTTGGTGCAACCTGGGTGTTATTACGGTATTTACAGAATGGGTGGGGAATAAAAAGGATCTTTGAATTTGTTGAAATCTCGCTCCTGCTTGGAGTGGCAGGCGTTTTGTTCTACATGCCATTCTATTTTGGATTCGCTTCGCAGGCTGGTGGGTTCATCCCGAGCATTTCCTTCTTCACACGCGGCATCCATTTTTGGATCATGTTCGCCCCACTTCTGACTCCAATCTTTGTCTGGCTGATCTATTCCCTGATCGGTGTCAGGACACGGGCCGGAGTTGCCGCCGGTCTTCGCTTTGCTATTGTTTGCGTATTTGGACTATGGTTTGTCTCATTCCTGATGGGTTGGATCGGTTCCAATCTTTCTTTTTGGGGAAATCTGCTGGCAATTGGCCCAAATTCCTTTCTAAACCTCAAGAAGTTCGCGAACGGTTTAATTACGGTGGGTGAAGCATTCCTGGGAATGCAGGGTGCAGTCTCTTCGCAATCCTTGCTGTTTGTCTCCTTGCTTCTGAGGATAACAAATCCTGGGACATGGCTCACATTGACGTTTCTGCTCGTCTTGTGCTGGACATGCCTGCATACTTTTGGGAGGAAAAATAATTCTGAAACCACAGACATCGAGAATTCCAACACGCCGTTCGTCGTGATTCTGGTTCTGGTTGGCGCAGGCCTCACCCTTGTTCCCGAATTTATATACCTGCGCGATCAATTCGGATGGCGGATGAACACCATCTTCAAGTTTTACTACCAAACCTGGATTCTTTGGGGATTGGCGGCTGCTTATTCCTCCGCTGTACTGTGGACCAGGCTTGTAAAATTGGGCAGGTGGTTTTTCGGGTTTGTTTGGGTGTTATTGATCCTGATGGCCCTTGCCTACCCTGTCTTCGCCTTGATGATGCGTGCGGAGAACATTCGTGTAGAAAACCTGACATTGGATGGAACCAGATACCTAAAAACTCAACAACCAGATGAGCATGCTGCCATGGAATGGTTGGCAAAGGAGCCGCCCGGTGTGCTTGCCGAAGCAGTTGGGGGCAGTTATAGTGGTTTTGCGCGCATGTCTGCCCACAGTGGCCAATCGACCGTCCTCGGCTGGCCCGGACATGAAAGCCAGTGGCGCGGCGGGGTTGAAGAAATCGGGCCGCGCGAAATTGACATCCAGACGCTATATCGTACATCGAGCTGGCAGGAAGCTCAGGCAATTATCGACCGATACCAGATCCGTTATATTGTTACAGGAGGCCTGGAAAAAGGGGCTTACCGGGTCAACGAGCGAAAATTCCAGGCAAACCTGAAGACTGCCTTTCAGGAAGGGAACGTTACCATCTATGAAGTTCCTCGTGAACAGGTTGAGATTGAAAGCGTGAACAACTCATGAAAACAATGAAGTTGAACGTGGAAGTGGCTTTATATTTTCTTGCTCTGACTGCAGCAGGTTTTTTTCGGCTTGAACAATTGGGATTGTCCCCTTTGGTCGATTCAGAAGCCAAACTGGCTTTAATGGCGCTTACCTTGTCGCGATCAGAACCAGCCCTTGCCAACGGGCTTTCCGGATATTCATTATGGACATCAATACTTTTCTATCTTATTGAGCCGTCCAATTTCCTGGCAAGGTTCTGGCCAGCGTTTTTCGGAATTTTATTGGTGCTTACCCCTTGGTTGTTCAAGAAATGGCTGGGCAGAACACCAGCCATCCTGCTTTCCTGGGGACTGGCTGTGTCGCCGGGTTTGGTCGCAATTTCACGGCAGGCAGGGAGCGCCGGAATTGCCATTCCCGCGCTTGTTTTGGCTGTGGGGCTGCTTTTGAATGGATTTGCAGCGCCAGCGGGGATTATGGCGGGAATAGCATTGATGAGTGGGCCGTCCGTTTGGATGGGTATTCTTATGGGCTGTGTTATGCTCCTGTGGGGCAGGCTGGTTTCGCGTCGATCTCCGGGGATTGAGGGTGCCGGGCAAAAAACCCAGGATACATTACCATGGAAACGAATGGTCAATTGGCTGGTTGTAACAATCCTGCTTGCTGGAACGCTGGTTTTTAGACAACCAGCCGGCCTGGGTGCCTTGGGAACAAATTTCATTGAGTTCATACAAGGCTGGGGGCGCCTGGGAGAAACCCCCCTGGCACAAGTGCTGGCAGCCTGGCTGGGCTATGAAATGCTGCCGATTTTTTTTGGGTTACTTGGTTTTCTACGGGGCTTGTGGCAGAAGCGCCGCCTGGAATTGCTGCTTGGAAAAATGGTACTGGTCAGTGTCTTATTGGTTCTAATGTATCCTGGCCGGCAACCAGGTGATCTCGCGTGGATGATCCTGCCACTTTGGGGGCTTGCTGCTATCGGTTTATATGGATTGTTCCGATCCTTTAATGAAGCATGGTTGCCGGTATTGGGCCATTTTGTCCTGGTTGTTATCTTGATGGTTTTTTCAACTTTTACTATTTTCGGCCTGGTTAACAATATGCCACTCGGTGATGCTGAAAACCAGATTCGCTGGATCAGTATGATCGGATCACTGGGCATGATCGTGGCGGTGACGATCCTGATTGCCTGGGGGTGGTCAATTAATACAGCCAAATATGGCTTGATCTCAGCAATTTTGTGTTATCTCGTGGTTTTTAACCTATCAGCGACATGGAGTGTTTCCACAATGGGAAGAAATCCGTCGGCTGAGGCGTGGCTGTCTTCCGGGTATTTTAAGGATGCAGACCTGTTAATCCAGACTATCGAAGGCACCTCCAATAGGTCGCGCGGAGATCGCAACACCCTTGAGGCTGTAATGGTCGATTTTGATTCCCCCGCTCTTCTTTGGTTATTAAGGGAAAGATCATCTGTTTCCAGGGCGGTCTCATTGCCGGTTCAATCACAACCATCGATGGTTTTCACCAGGAAAGATGATCTGGGGCAGGTCGCAGAACGCTATACCGGGCAGGATTTTTTACTGGTTGTGGAGCCGGGATGGAACCAGTTGACGTTACGTGAATGGGTCAGGTGGCTAATTTACCGGGATTCTTTGGAGGTTTCAATTCCCGTAATCCTGTGGATCCGAACCGATCTGTTGCCCGGGAACACTCACTTTATACATGGAAAAATTCAAGTATGACGAATCGCGAAAAGGTTTCCCTTGATGATAAACGCAACAAACGGTTGCCATCCATGGTTGCCATTGACGGCCCAGCCGCCTCAGGAAAATCAACACTGGCGGAAAAATTAGCAGAAGAATTGGGGTACTTGTACTTTGATACCGGCGTAATGTACCGTGCGGCAACCTATGCGGCCTTACTGAAATTGGGTACCGTGAATGACGAGAGAGCAGTAACCAGGCTGACCGAGAGCCTGGTTATTGATGTTCTGCCTCCGAGTAAGATGGATGGTCGCAAATATGATGTATTACTGGATGGAAAGGATATTACCTGGCCGATCCACAGCCGGGAAGTGGAAATGGATGTTTCCCAGGTGTCAGCCTATCAGGGTGTGCGGGCGGCATTAACGGAACAGCAACGCCGGATAGGCCAAAGAGGGGATGTGGTGATGGTAGGCCGGGATATTGGAACAGTGGTCATGCCGGACGCACCGTTGAAGATCTATCTTGTCGCATCGGTGGAAGAGCGCGCCCGCAGACGATATGAAGAGAAAAAACAACGTGGAGATCCGGCGGATTATGATGAGATCCTGATCATGATGAAACGCAGGGACAAAATCGACTCGACGCGCGAAATTGCTCCCCTCCGACCGGCTGAAGACGCAATTGTGATCGATTCCGACAATCTAAATGCTGAACAGATCCTGCAAATGGTGATTGATATCCTGGTGAAAAAGTCCAACGAATCAGATTGTTAAAACCGTGAATGCTATAATCAAGACAGGTTTTAGGATATCTGGATTCCAATGGAATTTGTCTTCACCCTGATTAACAGGCATCCCCATATTAACCTTCCATTCCATACAGAGGGATGGATATGGCTGTTTACGCTTATTGGCGTGCTGGCTTGGGGAGTTGCTCGAACGTGGGAATCCCCCTTCAAGCGATCAGGATGGCAATGGTGGCTTTTTTATCTTCTCTTTGGTTTCACTTTTATCACCACCTTATTCATCGGAATACGTCTTGAGGCCGGCAATATCCAACCGGTTCCTGGTCTGCCTGTGGAGCACATCCCCCCTTCGGTGATGTTGTTCATTGCAATCCCCTGGGTGCTTGCTGGCGGCATCCTCACTCCTGCGGCTGCTGCCACACTGGGTTTATTGAGTGGAACCCTTTCAGCATTTTTTGAGAGTCATTCGGCTTTTACAATCCTCGAAATGGGTGGACTTGCTTTTTTGTTTAGCGTCATGGTGAGGCAGAAATACAGGACACCCTTTTTTGTTTTGTTACGACATCCATTAGTGGCAGCAATTTTCCTATCCCTCCTGTTTGCCCCTTTCCATTTCCTGCCTTTCTATTTTTCTCTGGAAGCATCATTTTTGACCCGGCTTGATTATGCACTTGGCCAGGTAATGGTCATTCTTCTTGTAAGAAGTCTTGAATTGATCATTGCCGGCATGGTTGCAGAGTTGGTCTATCTCTTTCCGGGTAAAATTTGGGTGCACTCCGGAAAGTTGTCACCATCGCCGCAAGAAACAAGCCTGCAATCAAGGTTCTTTTTCGGCACCATACCGGTCTTTCTTGGATTGTTCTTTGCGGTGATGGCAAGTGGATGGACGATTGCTGCTGACGCTGCCAGGCGACAGGTTTCCGATCGCCTTTCAGGGATCGCCGAAGTGGCAGCCGAAGCGATCCCATACTATCTTGAAACTGGTCAGGGTCTTCTGCTCAGCCTCGCCACTCCTGAGAAGTTTCTGTTGCCGCCGGAAGCCTTGCGTTCAGTCTTACAGGAGGACCTTCAGGCTTTACCATATTACAAACAGTTGTACGCATTCAATGCAGAGGGGCGTCCGATTACTGGATATCCGGAAGCAAATGTGGATAACATAAATCTCACGGAAAGAGAATTTTCAGGGATTGCGCTAGCTTTACATGGAGTGCCGGTCCAAACCTACTCTGCCAACCCGGCAACGGGTGCAAAATCAGCCCAAACCACTTTTATTGCTGCAGCGATCGATGACCAGGGCAATGTCCGTGGAGTGCTGTTTGCAAAAACCGATTTTTATACCAATTTGTTCACCCAACCCTTGATTAAGGCTTTTGACAAATTGACAGTTGATGGGGGACAGGGGATTGTTTTGGATGGGGATAAAACCATACTCTATCACCCCATTGAATCATTGGTGATGACAAAATATAGCGGCACGATACCGGATACCGAAGGGTTCTATGAAGAAATATCCCCCGAAGGCCGCCGGCAAATGGTTTATTACAAACCTGTTGAGGCTGTATCGTGGTCCATTTTTCTTAATGTACCAGCAGAACAGATAAACCAGGTTGCACTAGAATTTGCTGTTCCACTCCTTGTTATTCTCCTGGCACTTTCAGCCATTGCATATATTTTCCTCCGGTCTGGATTAAAACCCATTTCCTCTTCCCTGTCATCCCTGGCAAGGGAAGCCACCCTGATCGCGGAAGGTCATCTCGAGCATGAGTTGTCGCCTGAGGGAATTGATGAAGTCGGGGAACTTGGAACAGCCTTTGAGAAGATGAGAAAGAGTCTGAAGGCCAGGCTCAATGAATTGAATCGGTTATTAAAAGTCAGCCAGGCAGTTGCCTCCCACCTGTCAGCCGGAGAGGCGATCCAGCCGGTTCTGGAGGCCGCGTTGCTCCACGGAGCAAATTCGGCACGGATTGTTCTTTCCAGTGAGGTGGCGGGAGATACGAGTGAGGGGAAATTGATCGCCTACGGCAATGGGCAGGCTACCAATCGCTATTCTTTACTGGATGGGCAGATTTATGGTTTGATGGAGGGAGAGGATATCCTATCCCTGCCCAATTGCCAACGCTCTCACCGGCTGCGAGCTGACGCACCTGCTGATTTGCCCGGAGCCATGTTGGCTGTTGCAATTCATCATAACGCCCAGTACTTTGGAGCATTGTGGATTGCGTTCGAGACGCCCACCCTGTTCACCCAGGAAGATGTTCGTTTCCTTGGCACGCTTGCCGGTCAGGCTGCCCTGGCAGCGGCAAATTCTGCCTGGTACACATCGGCGGAAATGGGCAGACGCCGGTTGGAGGCAGTATTAACATCGACACCTGAACCGGTCATGGTTTTGGACAACCAAATGAAGTTAATATTGGTCAACCCTGCGGCTCTTCAGGTGCCAAATCTTTTACGAACTCCTGTGACAGGGAAAGTGATCGATGAGGCCATCCAGCATCCGGGACTGCTTGAATTATTAAAATCCAGTTTGAAGGAAAGGGTGACAAGCCGGGAAATCGTTTTCCCGGATGGAAAGGTCTATTTCGCGAGTGTATCCCCTGTATTTTCAGAGGATACAGATTTTGGTCGCATCTGTCTTTTACGGGATATCACCCATTATAAACAGTTGGACAGTATAAAATCGGAATATGTGACAAATGTAAGCCACGACCTGCGATCGCCATTAACCTTTATTCGAGGGTATACATCTATGTTGAACATGGTGGGCGACCTGAATGCACAACAGAAGACCTTCGTTGATAAGATCATTGCTGATTTGGATAACATCAGTCACCTGGTGGAAAACCTTTTGGACCTGGGGAGGATTGAGGCCGGGATCGGCCTGGACTTGGCCGGTGAAACTCCGGAAAAAGTGATTGACCGTGTGATTGATATCATGAACCCTCAGGCGGTACAGAAACGGATACAGCTTGAACAGGAAATCGTCCCGGACAGTGAGCCCGGTTCCTGTGTGGTTGAAGCTGACTGGGCGCTTCTTCAACAGGCATTGCTCAACCTGGTTGGAAATGCCATCCGATATACACCGGTTGGGGGCAGGGTGGCAGTTAGGCTGCAATGTCAAGCGGATTCGGTTGTATATGAAGTTAAGGATAATGGTGTTGGAATATCTCCAATTGATCTTCCCCATATTTTTGAAAAGTTTCATAAGAGCAGAACCAGACAACCCTCGGAGACTCATGGAAACGGTCTTGGCCTGGCAATTGTAAAATCGATAACTGAAAGACACGGTGGAAGGGTTTGGGTGGAAAGCATGCTGGGAAAAGGAAGCAGCTTCTTTATACGACTTCCCAAACGGGCAAAACGGGTTATCCCAAACAAAGATGAGTTACTGTATCAAAAATCCATAGAACTGGTAAAAGAGAGAGATGATCAGCCA
>CAYQUO010000021.1:0-49390 GCA_964420835.1 uncultured Anaerolineaceae bacterium | reverse complement strand
ACTCACCACTTTTGTTAAGGTTCGGTATTTTACAGAAAGAATGTTACACCAACTTTCTGTACGCATTCAATTTACTGAAAAAATAAGACTAAGTATTATCCAGATATGTGTATTGTTTGAAATTTCCAGTATTGTTATGCAGATTACTTTGGTAAGGGAATAATACTGTTGATCAGGCGGGCGGTTGTGGTTTTCCCAGCGCCGATGATATTCCCAAACAGGGGCAAGAGGGACTTACCGGTCGAGGAGGGTGATGCGGCCTGTGGAGCCGTCGAGGAGGATGCGCTCGCCGTAGCGGAGGAAGGTGACGGCCTGGTGGACGCCGACGACGGCGGTGATACCATATTCCCGTGTGGCGACGGCGCCTTGGGTCATCATGCCGCCGACCTCTATGACTGGCCGCCGGCGGTGAGGAAGAGGGGCGTCCAGGATGGGTCGGTGCCGGGGCAAAAGAGGATGTCGCCAGGGGGTCATCCTGCCCATTGAGCAGGTCAACCAGGTCAACCTCAAACAAGGCTTCATACCTTCGCAGGAACCGGGCATCCAGAATCCGCCACTGGTCCCCGTTGGTCAGGATCACCCGGCGCAGGTTCAGCTACGGTTTCTGCAATGCCATGTTGAAAACCTAGTTCATCCAGTGCCGGCTATGTCCAGCGTGCCAGAGGGGTTGGCCTCTTGCGGACAGTAGTCAACTCTATCAGTATCTGAATCCACTCGACAGGTGAATTGCCCTTCCGCAATTGGACTTTCTCTCTGCAATATGTCTTGATTTTCAGGCACGTTTTAAGGTATGCTTACAGTCAGGTTGGTGTCTTTGGGAGTTGAATCCGTTCGGATCCAGAAAGTGAAACGATATGATCAAAATGTTCCGGGTTTTCCTTAAGAGACATAAGGGGTTGGCCATTGTGGGGGCTGTGGTTGTGTTTGTTCCCATTCTGCTGGGTGCCACAACCACGGGCTACATCTTAGTGCCCAGCAGTGCTTCTGTGCCCCCCGTATTACAGCCCACGGCGTTCCCGGGTGGTGATGTAGAGCGGGGCCGGGATTACTTCATGGGCAACGCCCATCTTCAAAACGGAGGACCGCCCTGTATGGGCTGTCACAACGTGGGCAGCAACGGACTGTTGGGCGGTGGTGCGCTGGGACCTGACCTGACGGATGCCGCCAAACGGTATGGTGTTGAAGGACTGGCCAATACATTGGAAACCATCCCCTGGCCTTCGATGATACCCATTTTCACCGATCATCCACTCACCTCCCAGGAGCAGGCCGATCTGCATGCTTTTTTGGTGGCTTCGACCGGTGAACCCATCGGCAACCGGGAACCCTGGCTGATCGGCCTCAGCCTGGCCGGGCTGATCGGAATAGCAGTTTTTTTTGGTTTAATTTACCGCAGAAGAATCAGGGGGGTTCGACGGGCATTGATGAAAACGCAACACCCAGGTGACCGTAAACACAAGATCCAAGGAGGCATACATGAGTTGGATTGAAGAGATCTTCAGCCCCCAATCGCGGGAATGGGAGGCGTTTTACCGCAATCGCTGGCAGCACGACCGGGTGGCGCGCAGCACCCACGGCGTAAACTGCACCGGGGGTTGTTCCTGGAATGTGTATGTGAAGAACGGTATTGTCACCTGGGAGATGCAGGCAACGGACTACCCCAGCCTTGAAGCGGGTCTGCCCCAATATGAGCCGCGCGGCTGTCAGCGCGGGATATCCTTCTCGTGGTACCTTTACAGCCCGCTCAGAATTAAATACCCCTACATTCGGGGTGTGTTGATGGACCTCTGGCGGAAGGCCAGGCGGCAACATGCCGACCCGGTGGATGCCTGGGCCTCAATTGTGGAGAACGAGGAAGGGCGGAAAGCATACCAGCGGGCGCGCGGCAAGGGTGGTTTTCGCCGTTCCACCTGGGATGAAGTGCAGGAGATGATCGCAGCATCGACGGTTTACACCGTGAAGAAATTTGGCCCTGATCGCATTGTTGGGTTTACGCCCATCCCGGCCATGTCCATGGTGAGTTATGCATCCGGCGCCCGTTTTCTCCAGTTAATGGGCGGTGTTTGCCTGAGTTTTTATGACTGGTACAGCGACCTGCCGCCAGCCAGCCCGGAGGTGTGGGGGGAGCAGACCGATGTGGCGGAGAGCGCTGACTGGTACAACGCCAAGTTCATCGCTTCGGTTGGCTCCAATATGAGCACGACCCGTACGCCGGATGTTCACTTTGCTGCAGAGGCGCGCCATGCCGGGGCCAAACTGGTGGTGTTCGCACCCGATTTCAGCCAGGTGTCCAAATATGCCGACTGGTGGGTGCCCGTGCACGCCGGCCAGGACGGGGCGTTTTGGATGGCGGTCAACCATGTCATTCTAAACGAGTATCACTACAAAGAACCCAGGCCCTTTTTTTTGGATTATGTAAAGCGATACACGGACAGTCCTTTCCTGGTCATCCTGGAAAAGAGCGGGGGAATGTATGTGCCGGGGAAAATGCAGCGAGCCAGCCAGTTGGAGCGCTCGCAAAATGAGGAAAACGCCGATTGGAAGTTTATGGTGTGGGACCAAAAGAGCAACCAGCCGCGTGTGCCACAGGGAAGCCTTGGTTTTCGCTGGCAAAAACGCAAGGGGCAATGGAACCTGATGCAGAAGGACGGGCTGGACGGTAGTGACATCGATCCCAGGTTAACCTTCCTTGATGACCGGGATGACCTTCTGAATGTGGCTTTTGCGGAATTTGCCGGGAATCGATCCTTTCAGCGCAGTGTTCCGGTGCGCTACGTTAATACAAAAAAAGGCCGCATCCCGGTGACGACGGTTTACGACCTCCTCATGGCACAGTACGGGGTTGGCAGGAACCTGCCGGGAGAATACGCCTCGAGTTATGATGATGCCGAAAAATCCTACACCCCTGCCTGGCAGGAGCAGCATACGGGGGTTGACCGTCAGACGGTGATCCAATTTGCCCGAGAGTGGGCGGACACTGCCTGCCGCACCGAGGGCAAATGCATGGTGATCATTGGCACGGGTGTGAATCACTGGTATCACAACAACCTGATATACCGGGCAGCAATCGGCGCACTGATGCTGACGGGTTGTATTGGCCGCAACGGGGGCGGCTTGAACCATTATGTGGGCCAGGAAAAAGTAGCCCCCTTTGCCTCGTGGTCGACCCTGGCCTTTGCCCTGGACTGGCAAAAACCACCGCGCCTGCAGAACACACCCTCCTTCCATTACGTCAACAGCGACCAATGGCGGTATGAGCACCAGCGCATTGAGAACCAGCCCGTACCGCGCCCGGAAGGTGAAAAAGACAGGACGCTGGCGGAAGAGCATGTGATGGATGTGCAAGTGAAAGCCGTTCGGATGGGCTGGCTGCCATCTTACCCGCAATTTAATCAAAGTTCACTGGAACTGGTAAAGCAGGCCAAAGCGGAGGGTGCCAAAACGGATGATGAAATCCGGCGCTGGATTGTTGAAAAATTGAAGAATGGCGACCTGCGTTTTGCCGTGCAGGACCCCGATGCACCGGAGAACTGGCCGAGGTTATTGTTCATCTGGCGGGCGAACGCGCTGAATGCCAGCGCAAAAGGGCAGGAATACTTCTTCCGGCATTATTTGGGCACCCATGACCATGTGATTGCAGATGAAGCAGCCAAAGAATCCGTGACCGAAGCGGTTTGGCGTGACAACGGCCCACGCGGCAAACTTGACCTGGTGGTTGACATTAACTTCCGCATGGATACGTCTGCGCTGTATTCCGATATCGTTCTGCCAACTGCCACCTGGTATGAAAAGGACGACCTGAACAGCACAGACCTCCATTCGTATATTCACCCATTTTCAGCGGCTGTTCCCCCCTGCTGGGAATCAAAAAGTGATTGGGATATTTTTAAGGAACTGGCTGAAAAAGTGAGCGGTTTGGCCGAAAAGCACCTGCCGCAACCGATGCAGGACCTGGTGGCGGCACCTTTGCAACATGATACGCCAGCCGAAATCGCCCAGCCGGGCATTCTGGATTGGGCAAAAGGGGAATGTGAGCCGGTGCCTGGGGTGAGCATGCCAGGCTTGGCAGTGGTCGAGCGGGATTATGTCCACCTCGGAAAACAATACATTTCACTTGGCCCGGTCATCCAAAAAGAGGGTATGGGCGCCCATGGTATTCGCTGGCAAATGGATGATCTGTACCAGCAGTTATTAAACGGCAAACCGGCAGTTGCCTGGGGCGGGCATCAATATCCCTCCCTTGAATCGGCGCGGGATGCGGCAGATGTCATCCTCCTGCTAGCCCCCGAAACGAACGGCGAGGTCAGCCATCGGGCTTACCAGGCTGAAGAAGAACGGATCGGTTTTGGCTTGTCTGATCTTGCTGCGGGAACGCGGGATGTACGATACACCTTCAGCGACCTGCTGCAGCAACCCCGCAGGGTGCTCAACAGCCCCATCTGGAGTGGGCTGGTGAACAATGGGCGTCCATATTCAGCCTATTGCCTCAACGTGGAACGCCTTGTTCCCTGGCGCACACTGACCGGACGGCAGCATTTTTACCTGGACCACGAAGGTTACCTTGCCTATGGAGAGCACCTTCCAACCTTCAAACCCCGCCCGGACGCACAAGATCTGGGAGACCTGGTCAAAAGCCAGCCCGAGGGGAACAGCCTGATGTTGAATTACCTGACCCCGCATGCCAAGTGGCACATCCATTCGACGTATTATGACAATGAGCGCATGCTGACCCTTTCCCGCGGGATCGAACCGCTCTGGCTGAATGTCAAGGATGCCGAACGGATCGGCGTTGAGGACAACGACTGGGTGGAAGCCTATAATGATCACGGTGTTACGGTCACGCGGGCGGTTGTAAGTGCCCGTATTCCCCCTGGTTTGTGTATTTTGTATCATGCTCCGGAACGCACCATTGGAGTGCCACGTTCGCCAAATCGTGGCAACAGGCGTGCCGGCGGGCACAACAGCCCAACCCGGGCACGGCTTAAGCCGGTTCTAATGATGGGCGGTTATGGCCAGTTTAGTTATGGATTTAATTATTGGGGTCCAACCGGAGTGAATCGCGACGCATTTGTAATGGTGCGGAAACTGCCCGGCGAACCAAAATACGAATAAAA
This sequence comes from uncultured Anaerolineaceae bacterium, assembly GCA_964420835.1. Classification (GTDB taxonomy): domain Bacteria; phylum Chloroflexota; class Anaerolineae; order Anaerolineales; family Anaerolineaceae; genus CAYQUO01. Next base: position 44,276 of record CAYQUO010000021.1, on the reverse strand, counting down.
GGATTAATCAAGATGAAAATCCGTTCTCAAGTATCAATGGTTTTTCACCTGGACAAGTGCATCGGCTGCCACACCTGCAGTGTCTCCTGTAAAAACATCTGGACCGACCGCAAGGGTGCCGAGTATATGTGGTGGAACAATGTGGAGACCAAGCCGGGCACCGGCTACCCGACACAATGGGAAGACCAGGAAAAATACAAAGGTGGCTGGGAAACCGGAAGGGGTTTGCCCATCCCGGGAAAAGAAGAGCATGATGGAGGCTTGCGATTAAAACTGCAGAATCGTTTACAGGCACTGGGCAACCTCTTTTCCAACCCATACATGCCAACCCTCGATGATTATTATGAGCCTTGGACGTATACCTATTCAAACCTGATCAATGCACCACAGGGCGATGACCAGCCAATTGCCCGTCCGATCTCACGCGTGGATGGACGGCCAATGGAGGTCGAAGCCGGCCCAAATTGGGACGATGACCTGAGCGGTTCTAAGGTGTATGCAGCCAATGATGTTCTGTTGAAGGATATGAGCCAGGACGAAAAGCAGCAGCTCTTTGAGATCGAGCGTTTGATTTACTTCTATGTTCCTCGTATTTGTAACCACTGCCTGAACCCTGCCTGCGTGGCAGCCTGCCCCTCGGGTGCGATGTATAAACGGGGCGAGGACGGGATCGTCCTCATCAACCAGGACAAATGCCGCTCCTGGCGCATGTGCGTTTCGGCCTGCCCTTATAAAAAGACCTATTTCAACTGGGCTTCCGGAAAATCGGAAAAATGCATCCTTTGTTACCCACGACTTGAAACGGGTCAGGCGCCGGCGTGTTTCCATTCCTGTGTTGGGCGCATTCGTTACCTGGGCGTGCTGCTTTATGATGCTGACGGAATTGAGGGCGCTGCGAAGGCGGCTAACGCGGACCTGGTGCAAAAGCAGCGGGATCTGGTTTTAAACCCCCATGACCCACGGATCGCAGCGGAGGCCAAAGCCAACGGCATCCCGGATGGCGTGATTGAAGCAGCCCGAAAGTCACCGGTTTACCGGTATGTGAAGGAATGGGAGATGGCGCTGCCCCTGCACCCTGAATTTCGCACCCTGCCCATGCTGTTCTACGTTCCCCCGCTGCTTCCCGTGCTTTCCTCCACCCAGGAAAGCGGTGCCCAGCGGGTGTCCGGGGACCTGTTTTCGTCACTGGAAAGCGCGCGCCTGCCAGTGCGCTACATGGCAAATATGCTGGCTGCCGGGAATGAAGCACCCGTGACCTCTGCCTATCAAAAAATGATTGCTGCCAGGCTTTACCAGCGATCAAGGAGCGTGGGAGATGTAAGTGACAGCGAGGCGAGAAAGGCCCTCGCAACCGCTGGGCTGACGGATGAGAGTGCGGAAGAACTTTACCGCCTGACGGCCCTGGCTACATTTGATGAGCGTTTTGTCATTCCACCTATGGGACGGGAAGTTTCCATCGAAGCGCTGATGGACCCCCAAAAGGTAAAGGGAGAGACCGGCTTTGGGAAGCAACAGGCGCCGAAACGAGGATGGTGAACATGGCAAATGATCCGATCTCTGAGGCAATGGGATTCTTTGCGGATATTCTGCAGTACCCAACAACGGGATTTGCCGAGCGGTTAAATCCCGGGGTCGAGGCCATGAACAGCGAATTCCCAGAGGTTGTTGAGGCTCTACGGGAATTTGTACGAACCTGTTTGGAGTATGGCCAGGGCAGGATGGAGGAACTTTATACAAACACATTTGACCTGCAGGCGGTCTGCCATCCATACATTGGACACCACCTTTTTGGCGAAAGTTACAAACGTGGAACCTTTATGGCAAAATTGGTGGAGGGTTATGGCGCTTTTGGGTACACACCAGGGCAGGAACTGCCGGACCATATTTCGGTCGCTTTGCAGTTCTTGTCTCTCGGCCCTGAGGCAAGGGGGAGCGAATTTGGCCGCGGCCTGCTGACCGAAGGGATGCAGCCGGCATTGGAGAAAATGGCCCAGTCGATGGAAAGCCAGGCCGGAAACCCTTATCGTGCCGTCTTCAAGGCTTTGTCCCAGTTCTTGCTGCAAGTATTTGATATGGAGAAAGCACATGCCTGATTTAATTCTTTTCGTCATTTTTCCCTATGTGGCGGTCCTGTTGGCAGTGGTGGGCAGTTTGAACCGGTTCATTAACAACCCGTTTTCCATATCCAGTTTGTCTTCACAATTCCTGGAGAGCGAAAATCTATTTTGGGGTTCCACGCTCTGGCATTATGGAATCATTCCAACCCTGCTTATCCATCTGGCTGGTTTTACCATTCCCCGTGTAATGGCGTTAATGCACAGCACCCCTGAATTGCTTTACCTGGCTGAAATGGGAGGCAAGGTATTGGCACTGATGGCATTCGCCGGGCTCATTACACTAATCATTAGAAGGATCGTGACTTCACGGGTTCGGGTTGTGACGACTTTTATTGATTGGGTTGTGCTGGTGCTGCTGTTCAACCAGATCCTGCTGGGCATATGGACAGCCTTTTTCTACCGTTGGGGGGCTACCTGGTTTCTTCACACTGCCACACCCTGGGTTGTATCGTTGGCCACTTTCCGTCCCCAACCGGAATACGTTTCGGTGTTGCCGCTGGTGCCCAAACTGCACTTCCTGAATGCCCTGCTGTTAATTGCGCTCTTTCCCTATAGCCGGTTGGTGCATATCGCGACCTTCCCAATTGCCTACTTGTGGAGGCGATTGCAGATCGTCATTTGGACCCGGGTTCAAAAACTAGTGAGGAATGGATGATCTGGAAAAAACAGATGCGATCCATTGCCAAGGAGATTGGTGAGCTTTCCCCTGCCTACTTCGCCCTGGTCATGGCGACGGGGATCGTATCTATCGCCTGTCATTTATTATTAATGGACTGGCTGGCTTATCCCTTGTTCTATCTTAACTTGTTTTTTTATGCCATTCTGTGGATCTTGATGTTGATACGGGTCTTTGGCCATGCCGGGAATGTTCTGGCGGACTTAATGGACCATAGCCGCAGCCCGGGTTTCCTGACCCTGGTAGCCGGGACAAATGTTCTGGGCAGTCAGTTCGTGTTACTGATGTCCAACCAGAAAACCGCCCTGGCCCTGTGGATTTTGGGGTTTGCCTTCTGGCTGCTTTTCATCTTTGCCTTTTTTACCGTGATGACGGTAAAACGGGAAAAACCGAGCCTGGAGACCGGCATTAATGGAACCTGGATGTTGATTGTGGTCTCCACGCAGTCCATCACGGTGCTGGGAATGTTGGTCGCCTCCAGGTTTAATGGATGGAAAGACGGTTTTATTTTCAGCATGATCTGTTTTTATCTTGTGGGCTGCATGTTTTACATTCTGCTCATTTCATTGATCCTCTACCGGTTTGTATTTTTCAAGATCGACCCCAAAGATATGACGCCTCCATATTGGATTAACATGGGGGCGGTGGCGATCACCACCCTTGCAGGGGCAAACATTCTTCTCAAAGCAGATGCGGCCTTTTTTGGTGAACTGGTGCCATTTATCAAAGGCTTTACCCTTTTCTTTTGGGCAGCCGGAACCTGGTGGATACCGCTTCTTTTCCTGCTGGGCATCTGGAGACATATTTACCACCGTTATCCATTGGCATATAACCCCCAGTATTGGGGCATGGTTTTCCCATTGGGGATGTATACGGCATGCACGTACCAGTTATCCAGGGTATTACAACTGCCCTTTCTCCTGATCATCCCGAAGGTGTTCATTTATGCGGCGCTCCTGACATGGACAGCCACTTTTTTTGGCCTGGTTTACACAAGAGTGAGAAAATTGATTTCAATATCTAAAACGATATAAGAACGTCAGGCAATGGAACATGCATTGCGATTATTAACCATTTCAACAACTATGTGATCAAGGAATTTTATTAAAACAAGGAGATCCAGTAACATGAAAGCAACAGAAGTTCTCATGCAGGAACATGAAGTTATTCTGCGCGTACTGGCAAGCATGGAAAAAGCCGTCGATGCCATTCCGGACGGAAAAGTGCGCCCGGATTTTTTCCTGGATGCCGTCAGTTTTATTAAAGGTTTTGCGGATGGCTGTCACCATGTTAAGGAGGAAGAGGTCCTGTTTCCCAACATGGAAGCATGCGGGGTGCCCGTGCAGGGTGGGCCCATCGGTGCAATGCTGGCTGACCACGAACAGGGACGCAAGTTTACGCTCGCCATGCGAGAGGCAGCCGAGAAATGGCAGGCAGGGGATTCCTCGGCCTCCCGGGACGTGGCTATCAACGCCAAAGGCTATGCAGACCTTTTGCGGTTGCATATCCACAAGGAGAACATGGTCCTGTTCCCAATGGCGAACAACGTTGTGCCGGCTGACAAGCAGGAAGCCATTTGGGAGGGTTTTGAACACGTTGAGCACGAAGAGACCGGTGAAGGTGTTCACGAAAAGTACCTGGCGCTGGCAGAAAAACTCGAAAAAGAGGCAGCATCTTTTTAAGCGGATGACCCCCATTTTTTACGATTCCGGCATTGGAAGGTTGACCAATATGGCACTCCACGGAATCCCAATGCAGAGTCAAACGGAATCTGGGGTAAAGTCGTGATTTGTCCTGTTCTGAAGGATGCCTGTTTTTAAGATCATGAAATGAACATTCACCACTTCCTTGAAAAATCCGCTTCCCGACACGCTCACCTGTGCCCCCGGCAGGTACTGGGCGTGCGCACAGGCCTGCTGGCTGCCCGAATTTTTCGCATGCCACCAGGCGAAAACCCCAATAAACGGATGCTGGCCATCGTTGAAAGCGATGGGTGTTTTTCGGACGGGGTGGAAGTAGCCACCGGGTGTACACTTGGGCATCGCAGGTTGCGCCATGAGGATTATGGGAAGATAGCGGCGACCTTTGTGGATACAAAATCCGGTAAGGCTATCCGTATCCACCCACGCCAGGATGTGCGCCAACGAGCCGCCAGTTTATTCCCGCAGGAAACGAGCCGTTATCTTGCCCAGCTACAGGCATACCAGGTCATGCTTGATGATGACCTGTTGGTGGTACGGGACGTTAGCCTGTCCGTACCGGTCGAGCGGATCCTGTCGCGGCCGGAAGTGCGTGTAAATTGCGATTTATGCGGAGAGGAAATCATTAATGAGCGTGAGTTGATTCAAAATGGGCAGATCCTTTGCCGGAGTTGCGCCGGTAATGGCTACTATGCCCCGTTATTGGTCACAGAAACAGTTGCCTTCAAAAGATAAGTTCATCCCGCCCAAGCCGGGGGAAACAGGGCGGCATTTTTTCCTTCTTATGGAGAATGCAAACCTTGTGGATAACTGAAGCGGGAATATCATGCTCAATGGGTGAAGGTATCTTTTGGGGAGTGCTCCACCAACACCAGTGGATGAATGGCCGATCACAGGCTGTGACCGTTGGAAATTGAATCAGCGATTCCCTGTAAAAATACTGACCGTTACCGTGATCAACACAACCAATGTAATGGCGGCAAATCGCCAATCCTTTTCCAGGATAAAGGCGATGGCAGAACCAACCACCCGCATGATTGGCGTGGCAATTACCACCAGGATCCCCAGGGCGAGGAATCCCGAGGGGTGCCAGGCACACAACTGTGAGAAAACGGTTCCCAATGTGGGGACAACGGTTGGGACATTCTCATGTTTGACCAGGGCGAGAACCAGGCCGGTTATTATCAGGATGACGCTGATTACCAGCCCAATGACTAGCAACTTGTGAAGGACATGGTCAAAATCGTGCTTGTCATTGGAACGCTCATTTTCCCCGCCTGAATGGATATCCACTTTATTTTTTTTCGCCTTTTTCATCCCTAAATTCCGTATTGTCTGGCCATTTACATGATGGCAAATGCTTTGGCAAACATGATCAGTGAGAAGATCACCACGATCACGCTGAATATTTTCCTTAAATTATCCGTATAAACTTTTCCGCCCAATCGCGAACCAGCCTGTGCGCCAATTAAGACACCCAAAGCGGTGGGGATGGCGATTACAGGGTTTATATAACCGTGCTGGTAATAAATGATCGCACTGGTGGCTGCTGTAATGCCGATCATGAAATTGCTGGTGGCGATGGCAGCCCGCAAGGGGATGCCCATGACCAGGTTCATTACGGGAACCTTGATCACACCGCCGCCGATCCCCAGCAGGCCCGAGATGTTACCCGCCACAAAACTGGCAGCCATACCCGCCCCCAGGTTGTTGACCCCATAAGTTTCTGTTTCACCGGTTAGGGGATCTTTATATTGGTTTTGCAAGAATTCGGAATGGGATGTACCGGTTTGGCCCCTGAAACCAAACCCCATGCCATAAGCCACATAAAGCAGCACAACCGCAAAAAGCCCTTCAAGAATATTGGGGTTGACAAGCATGGCCGTAATTCCACCGGTCAAGGCTCCCAGGGTGGTGGCAATCTCGAGGATCATCGCCAGGCGGCTGTGGGTTATACCGCGGCCGATGTAAACCGCACCAGCGGCGGTGGAGGTGGTAATTACGCTGACCACACTGGCGCCGATGGCAGTTTTAATGGGCAATCCAACAAGTCCGGTCAGGATTGGGATCAGGAATACACCGCCGCCGATCCCGAGCATGCTTCCCAGAACTCCGATGCCAATTGAAATCCCAAAAATGATCAGTGTACTTGACATCAAATGAACATCCAGTAAACGAGCGCGCCTGTTATGATTGGAAACGATTTTCCTTGATGAATGGACTGACCCAGGCATTATTGATCATTACAAAGCAACCCGTGTACCAATTTATCGCAAGTTGAGTCCAAGCCTGTAAATATACCACGTTAACAGGATGGATCTTTGGCACTGGAAAACATGGTACTTCAGACCCTGGGGATCCATGAGGATCCTTGTGAATCCCGAAACCCTGTAATGAATATGCCAATTCATAAACATCTTATTATTACTCAGATATATGCAGGGTGGGAAGCAATGTTATGAATGGCCTGCCGGAGCAGACACGACCATTACTGCCTTGGCTATCGCAAAGGTGGACCGCTGCCCGTTGCATGCTGTTGACATCGGGGGAAGGAGGTGGTTGCAAAGAGTTTAATGGCGCGGATGTTGACGGTGCGCCGGCTATTGGGGGGCCTTGGCGCCCATGAACCGTTTGGAGGCTTCCTGGTCTTCGCGGAAGAAGCGAGGCTTCAGACTGCCGTGTAGGTAAAGTAGGCTACACCGCCAGGAACCGGCACACCGGTATCCGTGTAGAGCTGGTAAATCCAGGTATGTGTACCGAGGCCTTCCGAGCCGAACGCTCCCAGGTTGAATTCCACCTTTTCACCGGTGGCAACGTACTTGTTCATGGACGCCTCCGGCCAGCCGGTGAAATCGCTGTAAGGGTTGGTGATGATAATCTTGTAGCCCGGCACCCAGGTGGTGGAACCGATATTTTGGAAACCAAGGGCAAGGTTGAAACCCTCGTTGGGGATGAACTGGGTCTTGTTCTCGGGATAGGTGGAAGCATACAGGAATTTCGCTTTGAGAGCGGGCATCTCAGGGGTGGGCGTATTCGACGGTGTTGCAGTGTTGGCGGGGGTGGGGCTGAGGGTGGGCGAAGGGATGGGGGTTTCGGTCGGTGGCGGGGTGGATGTTGGAAGCGCCAGGGCTGTCTGCGTCAGATCGGACTGCATGGTCTGGACGATGGAAAGAAGGACCACTTGAGGGTCGGCAGTAGGTTCGGCGGGTTGGAACACAGAGCAGCCGGCAAGCAAGAAGATCGTTAAAAGCAGGAGGATGAGGCTGAAGCGTTGGAGAGATGCGGAGCCAAGCATATTACCGCCTTTGGAAAAAGTATGCCGAATTGTATCACAAGAGAAAAACAGGGATGGCTGGGAGAAACCATGGGTCGAGGAGGTCTTTGCCCAAACGTCACCCCATATGGTGACATTCCTTACTTGGCATGACCTCCGATGCCAATTATAGTATGGTAGAATCCTGTCTGACAGGTCATACAGGTTTTTATGACCATATACCGTTCACTTCCCCTGACCAATCAACTGGTCAATACTCTTCTGGAACGCATCCAGGAGGGAAAATATGCTGCCGGGGCGCGGTTCCCTTCGGAATCGGAACTGTGCAACGAATTTGGGGTCAGCCGGGCGACCGTCCGTACGGCCCTGGCCAGCCTGGCCTCGCAGGGCATGCTGGTAAAACAAGCCGGGGTGGGTACTTTTTTGGCCGGGCAGCACCGCCTGGAAAGCGGGCTGGAGCAATTGGAGAGCGTGCTGACAGTGGCACGCCGAAACGGGTTTGACCCGCAGATAGCAGGACTGATGATGGAGGTGATGCCGGCAGACGAAACGCTGGCAGAGATCCTCCAATTGGAGCCTGGCAGCCTGATAACGCGGGTCGCCAGGGCGATCCTGGTTGAAGGTACGCCTTCCTCATACCATGAGGACTACCTGCCGGAACGGACCATCCCGGCGGAAGAACTGGATGGCTTTTCCGGTTCCGTGTTGGACATGCTGGTGACGCGCCTGAACCCTCCAGTGGTACAGGCAAGGACAGAGATCACGGCAATGAACGCCAATCTGCGATTATGCGCTGAACTGGGCGTGGACGAGGGAAGGGCGCTGATCCTCCTGAAGGAAACCCTCTACGACGAGACCGGGAAAATTGTGGGATATTCGGAGAACTTTTTTGTGCCTGACCGTTTCAGGCTGGATGTGATGCGCAAGCGTTAGGTTGTAAAGGAGCACTGAAGATGCAGAGAACCACACAAACATTGAGCCGGGGTCAGGCACTGGTGGAAGCCCACCGTTGCCTGGGCTGCCACGAGGCGCCCTGTGCAAAGGCCTGTCCCGTTCACGTGAACGTACCGGTATTCATCCGCAGGTTCCGGGAGGATAACCTGGCCGGGGCAAGCGCGGTCATCTACGAAACCTGCGCCCTGGGGCACATTTGCGGGAACGCCTGTCCGACGGCGACATTGTGTGAGGGGGCCTGCGTGTTGCCACAAATGGGGCAAACCGCCGTGCGAATCGGCGCTTTGCAAGCCCACATCACGGGGGCAGCGCAGCCGGAGGAACCCAAGGTGAAAATCACCGGAGCGCGCAAGGTGGCCGTGATTGGCGCCGGGCCTGCTGGCCTGGGATGCGCAGTGCAGTTGAACCGGCTGGGATACGATGTACACATTTACGACAGGAACAGGATCCCTGGAGGGATGGTGGATACGGTCATCCCGGCGCACCGGCTGCCGTTGGAAGCCGTTCAAAGGGACATGAGCCGTCTGCAGCGAAGCGGGGTCGAATTCCATACGGGTGAAGTCATCAGCCCGGAACAGGCCGAGCGCATCCTGGCCGAACACGATGCCGTCTTCATCGGGGTGGGCATGGGCGGACTGACCCAGCCAACAGACACCCCTGGCATGGACGCCAAAGGTGTGTACCCGGCGATGCAGGTGCTGGAACAGGCTCGCCGCTCGGCTGATGGAAAAAGCAAGCCACCGGAATTGGGCAGGCGGGTGATTGTTGTCGGCGGAGGCAATGTGGCACTGGATGCGGCAGTGGTGGCCAGCCGACTGGGATCGGAGCAAGTGATCGTCCTGTATCGGCGCTCCAAGGCGGAAATGCCAGGTTGGGAGAGCGAATACCTGGAAGCCTGCGAATTGGGGGTGGGGTTCCGCTGGTTGTCGATTGTTGAAGCCGTGCTGAGCGAAAAAGGCAGGGTGAGCGGGGTGCGGGTGGGAAGAATGCGCTTCACCCGTGAGATGGCTGGCGGCCGGCGCTGGGTGGAACGAGACCCGGATCTGGCCGCTTACGACGAACCTTGCGATTCAGTGATCTTCGCCCTGGGTCAGGAGCTTGAACCAGACTCCGCAACGGCTTTTGGCATAGAGATGGCCAGGGGGAAGATGAAAACCAGGTCCTCATCCTTCCAAACGAGCAACCCCAAGATCTTTGCCGGGGGGGAGGCCCTAATCGGTGGGTCGACGATTGTGGGTTGCCTGGCCTCGGGAAAGGCGGCGGCTGATGAGATGCACGCCTGGCTGACGGGGAAGGGAGGCTGAGCATGGCAAACCTGAAAACGAATTTTTGCGGAATACCCTTTCATAACCCGTTCATTCTGGCATCCTCCCCTCCAACCGATGACCGGGAGATGACCGCCCGCGGTTTCGAGGCTGGCTGGGCGGGAGCGGTGTTGAAGACGACCTATGTGAAGGACTTCGAGATGTCGCTGGTATACCCATTGATCTGGAGCATGAACCCCGGACCAGGGATGATTGGGATGCACAACATCGACGTGCTGTCGGTGAAGCATATTGACCAGATCGCCGAGGACATTCACTGGCTGAAACAGCGTTTCCCGGAACACCGGGTGATCTCAAGCCTGATGGGGCACTCACAGGCGGAGTGGAACGAACTGGTGGAGACAAGTGAGCAGGCGGGAGCAGACTTGATCGAAGCAAGCATCTCCTGTCCGCAGGGGGCCGCCCTGGAAGGCGAGGAAGGAGAAGCCCAGGGTTGGATGGTCAGCCAGGACCCACACCTGACAGAGAAGGTAACCCGCTGGCTGGTGAATGCAACCAGGAAGGCGCCTGTGTACACCAAGATCAGTTCGTTGGTGACCGACATTACGGCAATCGCCAGGGCCATTGAGCGCGCCGGAGCGGATGCAATCTGCGCCATCGATTCAGTGGAAGGGATTCTGGGCTTTGATCCGGATAATTTTTCACCACTGCCAAGCGTGGATGGGCTAGGCTCAAAAGGCGGGTTTACCGGCCGAGCCATCAAGCCGATCGCTCTGCGCTGTGTGGCAGATATCGCTGAGGCGGTGAAGATCCCGATCTCAGGGGTGGGTGGCATTTACACCTGGCGCGACGCACTGGACATGCTGCTGGTGGGTGCAAGCACAATGCAGGTGTGCACAGCAGTTCTGCACAAGGGCTTTTCCATCATTGACGACCTGTGTGACGGGCTTAACCGGTACCTGGACAACCATGGTTATGAAAACCCACGCGATCTTGTAGGGTTGGGGCTGCCGAAGGTGGTGGAACATGAGGGGTTGACCCACGGGATCAAGGTGTATTCACACATCGACCAGGAGGAGTGTATCCGCTGTGGGTTGTGTTATACCGCCTGTATGGATGGCGGTCACACGGCCATCGATTTTCACCCGGACCGACGGGTGGAGGTGAGCATGGACCGATGCATTGGCTGTGGGTTGTGTGCCCAGGTTTGCCCGGTGCCCGGATGCATCACAATATCCTGAGCATGGCTGGTATTTAACGGCAACACCACCTGTTATAGGGTGATCTTATCCTGAACAAAAATTATTTTTGGAGGCAAAAATGAAGACAACCAGTTTTCGAGGTCGAGATTTCCTGGCGGAGACCGATTTTACCCGCGAAGAGATCGAGACCATCCTGGGGGTGGCCGAGGAGTTGAAGCGGGACCGGGCCATGGGCAAGTACCATGACGACCTGCTGCGAGCCAAGACCTTGTTTATGATTTTTTACAATCAAAGCCTGCGGACGCGCAATTCCTTTGAAGCCGGCATGACCCAACTTGGTGGCCATGCCCACTTCCTGGATCCCGGCAAGATCTACACCCCGGCGCTGGAAGGCAAGGAAGTGGCCTACTCGACCGAGCGTGTTTCCGATGTGGCGCACGTGCTTGACCGCATGGGCGATGCCATCGCCATCCGCTGCTACGGCGACCCGGTGGACTGGGAGTACGGCGGTGCCCATGCTTTATTGCGTGAGTTTGCCCGCTGCGCCAAGATTCCTGTTATCAACATGGAAGATGACGTATACCATCCCTGCCAGGGCCTGGCGGATGTGCTGACCGTAAAGGAAAAGTTTGGCGGGTTCAAGGGGGTGAAGTTCACCATGTCCTGGGCCTATTCTCCGAGTATCCACAAGCCGCGCGCCGTTCCACAATCGGCCATCCTGTATGCAAGCATGTTGGGGATGGATGTGACGCTGGCACACCCAAAGGGCATGGAACTGGACCCGAAAATCCTGGACCAGTGCAAAGCCTATGCCAAGGCAGCAAACGGCTCTTTCAAGATCACCGACAACTTCGAAGAAGGCATTAAGGGAGCTCATGTCGTTTACCCGAAAGCCTGGTGTGCCACCCCAATCTTCAAACCACCGGTTGGTCAGGATGACCCCAAGAAGACCCAGGAGATCTTCGACCAATACAAGAGCTGGAAGACGACGAAGGAACTGATGGAAACCGCCGACAAGAACGCCATCTACCTGCATTGCCTGCCAGCTGACCGCGGGCACGAAGTGACCAGTGAAGTGATGGACAAAATTGAAGGCGATGGCTGGCTTTCGGCTATTTATGATGAAGCCGAGAACCGGCTGCACGTTCAGAAAGCGGTCATGAGCCTGATCATGTAATCTGGAAATACCGGAAACGGTGAACCAAGCCCGGAGCCCTGTTGGGTTCCGGGCTTTTTTTGACACTGGTGGAGGACGGTATAATTTACTGGCTGTCCGAAAACCACATGATTCCCCGTGATCAACTGGCAAAGACCTTTAGTCAATGTGGAAAACGCGACCCATGATGAATATCCAAACCCTGCCAGGAGGAGAAATATGAGTACCATCACCATCATCGGGGCGGGCCTGATGGGCACGGCACTCTGCTGGCCGCTGACCGACAACGGGCACCAGGTGCGCCTGACCGGCACCCCGCTGGATGCCGAGATCATCCTGTCCGTGCGAAAAGACCGAATGCATCCCACCTTGCAACGTCTGGTACCGGAAAGCGTGGAAACCTTCACGGTTGAAGAGTTGGAAACCTCGTTAAAGGGTTCAGACTGGGTGGTGAGCGGAGTCAGCAGTTTTGGGGTGAACTGGTTTGCGGATTCGGTTGGGCCACTCATTAAACCGGAACAGCCTGTGTTGGCAGTAACCAAGGGGTTGGAAGACCTGCCGAACGGAGACCTGTTAACGCTGCCGGAGGTGATCGACCGGCGGCTTCCGGAGCAATTGCGCGGCAGGGTAAGCCTGAATGCCATCGGTGGACCGTGCACAGCCATTGAACTTGCTGACCGGTACCCGGCTTGCGTGGTCTTCTGCGGCAAGGACAGGAACGTATTGAAACGGCTGCAGGCCGACGCCCAATGTGATTATTACCACGTGTGGACCTCAACAGACCTGACCGGTGTGGAGGTGGCAGCAGCATTGAAAAACGCTTATGCCCTGGCTGTCGGACTGGGGATTGGGATGATGGAGCAGGCCCAGAAAATGCGCCCAACTGCCCGGCTGTACAACCTGCAGTCGGCGCTGTTCGCCCAAAGCACACTGGAAATGCATCGGTTGCTGAAGGCGCTGGGCGGGCGGGAGGAACATGCCACGTGGCTTCCCGGCCCGGGCGACCTCTACACGACCATCTTCGGTGGTCGAACTGTGATGCTGGGCAGGCTTCTGGGTATGGGAATACCCTTCCCGGAAGCCCGGGAGCAATTGAAAGGGATCACACTGGAATCGGTGGAGATCACCCGGCGTATGGGGCGGGCTTTACCCAAGCTGGAAGCGAGAGGGATGTTGCAATTGCGGGAAGTGCCCCTGCTGTGCCACGTATTTGAAATACTGGAGAATGGGGTTAAGGTTGACCTGCCGCTGAAGGATTTTTTCAGCGGGATGCAATAAGCCAACCTCTATCTGCAACCAATCCACGAGGATGGCTGCAGGCCAAGCTCTGGTTGTGGTGACCGATCCGGACGGGTGATTAATCCTGTTTGTGACCGTGGGAATGTTTCCTGCGGCGGCGTTCTCCGGGAAGGGTTCCGATGCGAATGCCGAAGCGGGGTAAAATGACCTGGTGGAGCAGAAAGATGAGCAGAGTAACCCCAAAGGCGATGCCAAATATGATCAGTGAGCTGCTGAGCTTGTTCATCAACTCAGGTTTGAACAACATGACAATGGCCAATGTGAGCATGAGTGTGCCGCCAATGAGTTTAAGAATGCGTCCGTGCTTCTCTTCAAGCCGGCTTGCTTTCAGGCTGAAAACCGCGGCGAGAAAGATGGCCATCTCATCCAACTGGTAAACCAGCATATAGACCAACAGAAGAGCCAGGAAGGTGCCAACGGCAACCTTTTGTGATAGAAGCAGGTTGGTCCACAGAACCGGGAAACCGGCCGTACAGGAGAATTCTACGAGCGAGACTCCTCCTGACAGGACGATTGTCCCGCTTATGAGCCCCCACATGGATTGGCTGGCGTCGGTCAGCCTGCGCATTTGCTTGTAAAGTCCTGGTTTCTTGGATTTATCAATGGTAAAGGATAAACCCTCCTGGTACCAAAAATAATCCTTAATGTTCACCAGGGCGAAAAAGAGAGCCACCAGGGCAACCACAACCTGGATCCAGGAGAGAAGCTCGCCGGTGAGGCTGAAGACAGAAAACAAGCCGGCGATAAAGAGCGCATAAACGGCCGCGGTGACCGTGAGGAAAACAAGTCCAATGACGAAGACCTTTTTCCGGGATCCGGTATGGAGCGTAATGGCCAGAAGCATGGTGAGCACCCAGACCGAGCAGGGATTAACACCATCCACAAAGGAAATGAGAAGAGTGCTGACAAAAAGGGATTGCTTGTCCAGGTCGATTTTCCCGAGAATGGGAACGGTCAGAATGTCATCCTGCGTGGTTTCTGGTGCAGAAGTGACCCGATTATCATCCACAACCTGGCCAGGTGGAACAGACGCACCAGGTGGAAAGTTGGATGGTTGTGCCGTGGTGTCATCCGCGCGACCGGGGATGATACCGGCACCCGCGTCCCGGCAGCCGGTTAACAAACAGGCCTCAACAGCAGAGTTTATTTGGGATTCGATTGCCTCGCTCCAGCCAATCCAATACTGATCACCCATGAATATCGTCGGTACAGCAGTGGGTTTAATGCCCACTGCATCAGCAAATTTGTAGAAATACTCCAGGTTGGTTTCATCGTAATAAACTTCATACTTTATTACTTCCAGGCCGTTCTTCTCTTGTGCCCACTTTTCGAGAACAGGTATCGCCTGAGCGCAGTGGGGGCAGCCCTCACCCCAGAAGATGTACAAGGAGGTTTTCCTGGCAGTGGAAACGGGGGCGGGCTGAGCAGCCAATTTGAAACCCGGGCCGGAGGTCATAAAATCAGGTTTTACGGGGGTGTTCTCCTCCTGGCAGGGCTCGTCCATTCCGACACCACAGGTGGTGGTCGGAGTACCTGCGGGGGCTGGAGTCTCCAAAGCAGGCTGGCCACCCGATTTCGCCCGGACCGGGTTGATGCCGAGAACGCCTATGGCCAGAGCGAAGAAGAGACATCCAGTTAGAAGAACGAGGCGGCGATTTTTCATGCGAACGGACTCCAAAAATCAAGGTACGCGTGACATTCTAACATTAAAACTACAGACATACATGAGGGCCATATTATAGACTGAAATGGTGGGAATTGCAGGAGGATTAAGGAATTTAGACCACTCGCGTCATGAAGTGAGATTCATTGGCTGGAAAATGCACCCAAGAAACCATATCATGGATAAAATAGGGGGATGCGTTACCTGCTGGCCGCTCTACCGATTCTCATCATCCTGGGCCTGATGATCTCCTTGCGCTGGGGAGGCCAGCGGGCTGCCCCGGTGGGTTGGCTGGCGGGGGTGCTGGTGGCGGCGGGGTTTTTCGGTTTAACCCCGCAGGTTTTCTGGGTGTCTCAGGCAAAGGGCTTTCTGCTCTCGATGTACGTATTGATCGTCATGTGGCCGGCGCTCATGTTGTACTACACGGTGAACGAGGCGGGCGGCATCCACGGAATTGCCAGGGGACTGGAGAAGTTCATTGGCGATCGCGGGTTGATGCTTGTGACGATGGCCTGGTTATTCAGCGGATTGCTGGAGGCGATGGCTGGTTTCGGGCTGCCGATTGCGGTGGCTTCCCCGATGCTGGTGTTGCTGGGTGTACCGCCGGTTACGGCTATAGCTGCCATTGCCGTTGGGCACTCGTGGGCGGTAACCTTCGGATCGATGGGGGTGGTGTTCCAGACCTTGACAGGAATCTCCCTGATAGACCCGCAGCAATTGGCAGGCCCTTCGGCCGTCCTTCTGGGGCTGGACTGCCTTTTCTGTGGTTTGGGGGCTGCACTGATTCTGGGGGAGCGCAGGCACTGGAAACGAGTGCTGGTGCTGGCGGCTGTGGTGGCCAGTGTTCAGTACCTGGTGGCTGTATCCGGGCTGCCACAGTTGGCGGTAATCGCGGCAGGGATGGCTGGCATCCTGGGGGCACGGGTGCTGGGCAGGAATGCCGGGCTTGGAGGGGAACGAAAGCCGGGAGGCTTTTCCCCTGAACTAAAGGCCGGGATGACCAGTTACGTTGGTTTGATGCTGCTCTTTGTGATCACAGCATTGCCGGGGCCGCTGCATACGGCCGCCGATTCGATCGCCTGGGCGGCCGAGTTCCCGCAAGTGGCAACCCGAACCGGTTTTACCACAGCGGCAGGGAACGGACCGGTTTTTAAACCGCTTTTGCACCCGGTGGGCATGCTGATGGTGGCAGCCGGCCTTTCGGCACTGGCCTATTGGCGGCTGAAGTGGTTGAAAGCGGAGAGTTTCCAGTCGGCGGTGCGGGCAACCGTGAAAGCTTCCATCCCGGCGAGCATAGGCGTGATTGCGGCGGTGGGGGTCTCAACCCTGATGGACCATAGTGGGATGACGATGCTTCTGGCGCAGGGTTTGAGCCAATCGCTGCAAAGGATTTACCCGCTGGTTTCACCTTGGGTGGGGATGCTGGGAGCATTCGCAACGGGGAGCAATAACAACTCCAATGTTCTGTTTGCCTCGCTGCAGAAAAACACAGCCATTCTGCTTGGGCTGAACCCGGTGTGGCTGGTGGCGGCACAAACGGCCGGCGGAGCGCTTGGGAGCATGATAGCCCCTGCCAAGATCATCGTCGGCTGCAGCACGACGGGGGTGAAGGGCAAGGACGCCGACGTGTTGCGAATCACACTGCCGATCGGAATTTCCATCGGCCTGCTGATCGGGTTTATGACGCTGCTGATCACCCTGGTGTTAAAATTGTAGCCGCGGGTTTGCAGGCAATTGCAGCCGCGGTTTGGGTGATGAAAACAGGAGCGTTGAACCTGACAGGAATGCATGAATTAAAAAAGCCATCTGCATTATAAGTACATTTAAGGAAAAAACGCAAAGGGATAACAGGATATGACCAGGATCTGTGATGGATTGCTGGATTTGCTGACCGGAAACCCGGTGCCGAAGAAGCTTCGTCAGGCAGAGGTGATCCTTCTGACTGTGCTGTTGGCCGGCGGCCTGGCGTTGTGGGGGGTGTATTTGAACTGGGGCAGGGGCCCTTTCACGTTTCATGACTGGACGGCGATCAACATGCCGAAGTTGGCGTTTATGCAGAATGCCATTCAGCGGGGGGTTCTGCCATTGCACCTTTCAGAACCACTTTTGCCAGCCACAGAAACCGACCGTTTCTTAATCGTGCCGGACGTGATCCTATCACCGCAGGTATTACTACTGGGATTGATGACCCCTGAGCAATTTGTGGTGGTTAACACGTGGATCTGTCTGGCGGCCGGGTCGATAGGCATGTTGTGGCTGAAAAAGTCTCTGAGACTGTCACTATTTTCCTTCACCGTCTTTTACCTTATGTTCACCTTCAACGGGCATATCCTGGGGCACATGACGGTGGGTCACTTCACCTGGACGGCATACTTCCTGCTGCCCTGGTATGCAGTTCTGGTTTTTCATTTGTTCGAGGAAAAAAATGACTGGAGGTGGACGCTGCAGTACGCCATATTTATGCTTGTTCTCCTGCTAAATGGCGGGTACCACCTTTTTATTTGGGTCC
The DNA here is from genome assembly GCA_964420835.1 of uncultured Anaerolineaceae bacterium. Lineage (GTDB taxonomy): Bacteria > Chloroflexota > Anaerolineae > Anaerolineales > Anaerolineaceae > CAYQUO01. Next base: position 26,461 of record CAYQUO010000021.1, on the reverse strand, counting down.
TGATCTTCACGGCTATGTTGGCAGTAACGCTGCCTGGCCAATTCTGGCTTTTACTGCGGTCCATGGTGCTGGCTGTAGGGGTGGGGGCAGTACGACTGTTGCCGCCCATACTGCTGTTGGGGGTAATTGACAATAAATACATCGGCGGATACCCACTGGTGAAGACAATCTGGGATAACCTTGCGGTGAACCAGGTGCCGAATGACATCACCCTCTCAGGCGGAATGACCAAAGCAATTGGGTTGTGGGAATTTACAATTTACGTGGGACTGGTGGGGGCGGTTTTTTTGGCGGTGTTCGGGGCCCTGCAAACCGTACGGCAAAGGAATATTGAAAGGCCATACCATCTGTTCTTGGTGCCGATCTGTGGAATGACCATCCTTTCGCTGGGAAAGGTATACCAATACCTTAGGATGGCCCTGCCGTTGCCGTTGTTGACGGGCGAACGGATCGCCTCGCGGATGTTCGTACTGGCGTTCGTCTTCCTGCTGGCCCTGGCAGTGGTGGCGTTGCAGCGCTGGCTGGAAGCCAACCGACAGGCGCGCTACAAGGGGGTGCTGGCAATGATGATGACGGTCTTCCTAGCGAACGACCTGTGGCAGAACTTTCGGTTATGGCGCATCGCTGATGCAGCGGCACAATTTGCGCAGAAAACGATCATCCTTTCGACCTGGACGGTGACCAACCATGCTGACCCAGATTATTTCACGCTGCTATGGATGGGGGCCGGGGTCAGCGTAGCCTGCCTGGTTGCTTTGAGCCTCCTTTCCTCAAAGAAGGAATAGAACCAAAAGAGAATTTGGCTGCTTTGCCCATGACAAGGGGTGGCAAAGGAAATTCCAGCGCGGTAACCTATTGCCACCACCCGGTAACCTCAACGAGAAGAATTTGAGGACAAGGTTGCAGGGCAGGAATGATCAAAAGGGGCTGCATTTGGATTTGCAGCCCCTTTATGATTTATTCAGGTTCGCTTAAGGGCACGTTAGAGAATGGTTTTAAGGGGTGATGAATTGATCGACGTTGTCTTTTTTAATGAGCACAAAATCGACCAGGATCTCGGGAGCAACCTTTTCGCCTGAGGCGATCTTATGCACCGTGTCCATGGCAGTTTTGCCTTGAACGGTGGTGTTCTGAGAGATCGTGGCCGTCAGGCGACCTTCCTTAACGGCAGCCAGTGCATCCGGGGTGGCATCGAGGCCATAGACCTTGATGCTGTCGAGGAGCTTGGCGTCTTCCACTGCCTTTAGTGCGCCCATGGCCATGCCATCATTGTTCGCCACGATCGCCTTGAGTTCTGTGCCTGTTTGCAGCCAGTTTTCCACCAGCGCCAGGGCCTCATCGGTCACCCAGTTGGCTGTCTGTTCGAATTCAACCTTGATGTTCGGGTAGCTCTTCAGTACTTCGTAGTAGCCTTCTGTCCGTCCAATCTGGGCGTCTGATCCCAAAGGGCCGAGCAGGAAGGCCACATTTCCGGCACCACCGATGTCTTCAGCGGCTGTTTTCATTTCCAGCACGCCGCCATCAAAATTTTCCACACCCACAAAGCAATCCGCTGCCTCGGGTTTACTGATGCGCTGATTCACGACAACCACTGGAATGCCTGCCTTTTTGGCTGCCTCCAGGGCGGGGACAACGCCATCAACAGAAACTGGTTCGATGACAATACCGGCAACCCCCTGATTGACCGCTGTTTCAATTTGACTGACCTGTTTGGCGACATCCTTCTCCGCATCGTAAACGGTGAGTTCCACACCCAGTTCTGAGGCTTTAGATTTAACGGCTGCTGTCAACTCATTTGTAAAAGCATTGGTTTGGTGGCTGATCATAAAGGCATAGGGTTTTGACCCTGCAGCCGGTTTGCCAGCACAGCCAGCAATCACTGTAACCAACAACAGTATGACCAACATCTTTACGAATAAACTTGTGTTCTTCATTCTTTCTCCTTTTTTTATAAAGCAGAAACTGAAGCAAACCTGAATACCATTATTTTAATTGATTCTTCACCTTCCGGCCTATAACTTTCCCTTTCCTTTTATGTCCAAAAGAACAGCAACGATAATTATTGTCCCTTTGATGAGCAGTTGAAAGTGAGAGGATACGTTTAAAATGTCGAGCCCGTTGCCAATCACAGCGATCAACAGCGCTCCAATCACTGTGCCGTACCATTTCCCCGCCCCGCCGGACATGCTTACACCACCAATAATGACCGCGGCGATGGCATCCAGTTCGTATGCCTGCCCGGCAGTCGGGTTGCCGGATACGATGCGTGAAGAGAGAAGCAAGCCGGCGATCCCTGCCAAAAAACCGGATATCGAATAAACCGCGATCTTGATCCAGGTGACATTAATACCGGAAACTCTGGCGGTAATTTCATTGCCGCCCACGGCATACACCCTGCGGCCAAATACGGTTTTGGTCAGTACAAAGGCGCTTATGGCGGTAATAATCAGGAAATAGACCACCAGGTAAGGAACGGTATTAAATACAAAACCGCCGGCCAGATTCTCAAATTGTTTGGTTACACCAAATACCGGCTGACCTTTGCTAAATATTAAGGCCATGCCACGAATGATCGTCATGGAGCCCAAAGTAACGATAAAGGGCGGTATTGTTCCGTATGCTACGCCAATCCCATTGAGAAAGCCGGTTATTAAACCCGCCACAACGGCCAACACAATGGGAACATACAAAGGGTATTCCCCCGGGTGGGCGAAGGTTGCGGCGATCACCCCTGAAAGGGCGACAATCGATCCAACGGACAGGTCGATACCGCCGGAAATAATTACAAACATCATACCCATGGCAAGGATGCCATTAATCGACGCCTGTTTTACAATGTTGATGAGGTTGGATGGGCGGGCAAATGCATTGGGTGAAAGGATCGCCAGGATGAGCAAAATAACCACAAAAGCAATGAAAATACCCAGTTCCCGAATCAGATGAGATCTTGAGGGTTTGTTAGTCATACATTACCTCAAATTTGGATGCGTAACGCATAATCCCCTCCTGGGTAAATTTATCCCGCGAGATTTCGCCGGTTAACCTGCCAGCCGCCAATACAATGATCCTGTCTGCCAGGCCCATCAATTCCGGTATTTCCGAAGAGATCATCAGCACACCTTTTCCCGCTTTTGCCAGTTCATTTATCAGAAGGTAAATTTCCCGTTTGGCGCCCACGTCAATGCCGCGTGTTGGCTCATCCAGGATGATGATCTCCGGTTCGGCCAACAACCATTTTGCCAGGACCACCTTTTGCTGGTTGCCACCACTGAGGGATCTCACCAGGCTGGTCCTGGATAAGGTGCGTATGTTCAATTTCTTAATGTAATAGTCTGTTGACTTGGCTTCCAACTGGTCGTTGATCACACCAGCCTTGGCAAGCTTTTTAAGATTAACCAGGGATATGTTGTGTTCAACGGTTGCCTTAAGATTTAAACCTGTAGTGGTTCGATCCTCTGTGATCAAAGCCAGGCTGTTTTGAATGGCTTTGGCGGGTGTGGTTATCGTAATCGGTCTCCCTTTTACAAGGATCACACCAGTTTCATATTTATGGATGCCGAATATGCTTTCGACCAGCTCGCTTCTGCCGGCGCCTACCAGGCCCGCCAGGCCAAGGACTTCGCCTTTACGCAGGATAAAACTAATGTTGTGGAATTTGTTCTTATAGGATAAATTTTGAACTTCAAGGACAACATCCCCTGGCTTGGAGATCTCTTTTGGATAGATCTCTTTTATCTCTCTGCCGACCATGTACTTGATCGTTTTCTCCTTGTCCATGTCGCTGGCGTTTTCGGTGCAAATGTGTTTGCCGTCGCGCAAAACCGTGATCCGGTCTGCCACTCGAAAGATCTCTTCCATTTTATGAGAGATATAGATGACAGCCACATTTTGTGCCTTAAGCTTGCCGATCTGTTCAAACAGGGTTTCAACCTCTTTATAGGTAATCGCCGAGGTGGGTTCATCCATTACGATCACCTTTGAAGAGAGCGATATTGCCTTGATGATCTCCACCAGTTGCTTTTGAGCCACACTTAAATGTCGCATGAGGCTGCGGGGGTTGACATCAATACCAAACCTGCGGATTAAATCCTCTGCCTGCTCCCTCTGGGCCCGATGGTCCACGATGCTCAATGGGCCGAGGTTGTTTTTGCGAATTTCCCGACCGGTGAACAAATACTCGGAGACCTCGATATCCAGAATGGGGGTTAATTCCTGGGGGATCATGGAGATTCCACAATCGATTGCCTCTTTGGGGGTTTGAAAATGGACCTGGTCTCCGTCCAGGATTACCTCTCCCGAATCACGCTGATAGATCCCCATCAGGATCTTCATCAGGGTGGATTTGCCGGCACCATTCTCCCCGACAAGTGCATGAACCTCACCCGGGAGCAAATTGAAATTTACATCATCCAGGACCTTAACCTTGAAGAAACTTTTAACGATATGCCTCATTTCAAGGATGTATTCTGGCATGGAACGATTTCTCCAAAATCAATTGGCGTGCAGTGGAGGAAATTTTATCATTCTATCAATGGAAGACACATGTGAAAGTGATCCCTGTAGAGGTGGTGGGTTATTAATCAAGCAGGAATTTCTAAGATTATACAAGATGCAAAAGGCATTTTCAAACCAGCCCCTTTTGTTTTGAGATAGCAGATGACCCTGCCAGGCCTGCCCAACCTGGAAAACATTGCACACGACATGATCTATAATCACTATACTGGGTATATTGACCATGGGTGTGCAGCCAATGTTTGCTGGTTCACCCATCATTAATCATCAAACCGGCAAATGAGGTGAGTGCAATGATTACCAAAGTCTATAAGGTTCCAATGAGTTCACCGGAAGATACCAGTGGGATCGCATGCCTGATCAACGAAGGCCGGTTCCACGCCGAGGATGTGATCGGCATCCTGGGAAAGACCGAAGGCAACGGTTGTGTGAATGATTTCAGCCGGGGGTATGCCACCTTGTCCATCAAGCAGTACTTCTCCGGACTGCTGGGCATCAGCCTGGAGGAGGTTGGCAGGCGTATTTCGATCATCCAATCCGGTGGGACGGAGGGGGTATTGAGCCCGCACTACAATATCTTCGTGCGGGAGGAATCCGGACAGGGGGATGGGAAGACACCACGTATGGCCATCGCCTCCATCCACACACGGGATTTCCTGCCTGAGGAACTTGGCAGGAAGCCCCAGGTGCTTGAGACCGCAAAAGCCGTCCGGGAAGGCATGGCGCAGGCAAAGATCGCCAGTGCAGAGGACGTGCACTTTGTGCAGATCAAGTGCCCGTTGTTGACAGCCAAACGCATCTCGGAGGCGGAATCCCGTGGAATGGGTGTGGTGACACATGACACCTACGAGTCGATGGGTTACTCACGGGGGGCATCAGCGCTGGGTGTGGCGCTGGCCTTGGGCGAGGTGGACGAGGAACGGGTGGATGATGGGATCATCTGCCATGACTGGAGCATTTATTCGGGTGTGGCCTCCACTTCGGCGGGGATCGAACTGTTGAACAACGAGGTCATTGTGATGGGTAACAGCAAGGAATGGGGAGGCGACCTGGTGATCTCCCACTCCGTGATGAACGATGCACTGGACGCCGATGCAGCCAAGGAAGCCCTGCAGAAGGCTGGGATCACCTTTGACTGGCGTCCGAGCGAGGAACAGTGCAGGCGGATCGTGAACCTGTATGCCAAGGCGGAGGCGGATCCCGGCGGAAAGGTGCGCGGCCGGCGACATACCATGCTGGACGACTCGGACATCAACCAAACTCGGCACGCCCGCTGCGTGGTATCTGCTGTTCTGGCATCCCTGATGGGTGACCCGATGGTGTACGTATCCGGTGGGGCGGAGCACCAGGGGCCGGCCGGCGGCGGGCCGGTGGCGGCTATCGTCCGGGCTGTGCAGGCGTGACATTAGGGAGGGTATCCGAATGAGATTTGCAGTAAATGGCACTTTGATGCGCGGCTTCGATCTTAACCCAAGGATGATAGAGGCGGGTGCCAGTTTCTTGCGGGAGGCGAAGACAGCACCGGTCTACAGGCTGTGGTCCATTGGTGATGAATACCCGGGGATGCTGCGGGTGGTGGAGGGCGGTTGTGCAATCGCATTGGAGTTGTGGGATATCAGCGCCGAAGGGCTGGTGTCAATCTTGCAGAATGAGCCGGCGGGGTTAACGGTCGGGAAAGTGGAACTGGACGATGGAAGCACGGTTCCGGGTGTGCTGGCCGAGCCATACATTGTAGAAGGTTGCCTGGAGATCAGCGAATTTGGTGGATGGCGGGCGTATCCAGGCAGCCAAAAGGCACCAGCCGATGGGTGAGCGCATTTAACCTCCATGAAACCCCATTTCCTGCTCAGGGGACTTTTCGATCAACAAACACAGGAGGTGCAACCGAATCCCATGGGGAAACTTGGAAGTGAGCTGCCGTGATTCCAAGGTAATTCTAACAATTTCACGGTAAAATACCCTGATAAATAGGGTGCTTATTGTCACTAATTACACTCACAAGTGAACAACCAATAATACCGGTCTTGTGAGGCATTGAAAGCGGCTCGTTATTTGGTGGAACGATGATGCATGTGGGTAAAGGAACTTTAGCCATTTTCATGCTGATGATCAGCGTCGCCGTCAGTTCCTGCAGTGCGGCGGGAGGGGGTACTCATGTCAGCACAGAAGAAACAGGGGAACCCGGGGTGGTTGTAACAGAGGAGGAGATCGAGATGGGATTTGACAAGAATTATGTGAAGCGTGATGGGATTGATGTGATCTACCTGGCGGGAGGCTGTTTTTGGGGCCTGGAAAAACTGATGCAATCCGTCCCGGGAGTGGTGAACGCCACGAGTGGTTATGCCAACGGGCTGGCGGGGGAAGAGCCAACCTACCCCAGCGTATCCACCGGTCAAACGGGTTACCGGGAAACCGTGCGGGTGGAATACGACCCGCAAAAGGTGAGCCTGGATGCGCTACTGTTTGCCTATTTCCACGTGATCGACCCGACCGTCCGAAACGCCCAGGGCAATGACCGGGGGTCACAATACCAGACCGGGATTTATTTTGCCGATGATGCTGCCAGGGATACTGTGGAACGAATCGCTGCCATTGAACGCAGCCGGTATGAGCCCTTTGCTGTGGAAATCAAGCCGCTTGAGCGTTTTTACGATGCGGAAGAGTACCACCAGGACTACCTGGACAAGAACCCGATGGGATACTGTCACATATCGCGGGAAGAAATGGAGACCGTAAGCAAAATGATCATTGACCCGGCAGATTACCGACGCCCTGCAGATGATGAGATCAAGGCAAAGCTGAGCCCGGAACAGTACCATGTGACACAAGAAGCGGGCACGGAGCCGCCTTTCCAAAACCAGTACTGGGAAAACCATGAGAGCGGCATCTATGTGGACGTGGTGACGGGTGAGCCGCTTTTCTCATCAGCGGATAAATTCGACAGCGGCACCGGCTGGCCCAGCTTTAGCAGGCCAATCGACGAGAACACGCTGGTTCTGCTGGCGGACAATTCGCTGGGGATGCGGCGGGTGGAGGTGCGCAGCCGGGCGGGAAATTCGCACCTGGGGCATGTTTTTTATGGCGAAAGGTCCTCCCCATCCGGGACGCGATACTGCATGAACAGCGCCTCGTTGCGGTTTGTGCCGTATGAGGAGATGGATGCAGAGGGGTATGGCTACCTGAAGCAGTACGTAAAGTAGACCAACCCGAGGATGGTTTTGCTCAAGCCTGCCAGAGCCGGATTTCCTGGTTTTTCGATGACATTTTGCAGGAGTCAGCCAAACCACACCCGGAGCATGCATCCCGGCAGGCCTGGTAGGGGTTAAGGCGCCCGGAAGCCTGCAGGTGGTCCAGCATGGCCTGCACCAGTTCCGGTGTTGTGCCCAGTTTGTCAGCCAGTGATCCGACCGTGTAAGTGCCGCCAGACCTGATCTCTAAAAGCAATTGTTCCAGCATATTCACAACCCCAGGCTTGCAGTAAGGTGATAAACAACAACGCCTGCAGCAAGCGATAGAACGAGCATTAAGCCCGCACCAAGGAGCGTCCAGCCCCAGGAGCCGGTTTCCTGCTTCGTTACCGCCACTGTTGCCATGCAAGGGATGAACAGGACCGTGACAACCAAAAAGGATAAGGCGGAGGCGGCGGAAAATGAGGCGGCAAGGGTCTGGGCTAACCCGCCCTCCGGAGAACTGCCAAACAATACACCCAGGGTGGCAATGGCATTCTCCTTGGCCGGGAAACTGGTAATGAGGGCAACCGTAAGGCGCCAGTCGAACCCCAGCCAGCGGCTTAACGGCTCAAGGAACATGCCCAGGCGTGCCAGGTAACTGGTATTCAGTTCACCATGCGGAAGGTAGGAAAGCACCCAAACCAACACCGCCATTGCCAGGATGGTTGTGCCGGCTTTCTTTACGAAGGACAAGGAGCGCTGAACCACCGAGAGGCCGATGGTGCGCCCGTTGGGGATGTGGTAGAACGGCATCTCCATGATGAATGCCGACCTCAGGCCTTTGAATAAAACCAGGTTCAGGAGCGCCCCGGAAATAACCAGGGAAAGGATGGATAACAGCACCAGTCCCCAGGAAACCCAAATTGCATTGGAACCAAAGAATGCCGGAGCCATGAAAGCCACAACAGCCATGCGCGCTGTACAGGGGACGAAGGGGGCGATCAGGATCGTCAACAGGCGGGCGGGCCATGAATCAATGACTCGGGTACCCATGACCGCCGGAACATTACAGCCGAAGCCCAGGAAGAGTGGCAGGAACGATTTGCCATGCAAACCCATCAGGTGCATGAGGTTATCCATAACGTATGCCGCACGGGCCATGTACCCCACGTCTTCAAGGAAGGCGAAAGCGGCAAAGAAAATGACCAGGATTGGTAAAAACGTCATCACCGAACCGACACCACCGATCAAACCATCCACTACGGCATGCTGCAACCAGAGCGGAGCGGCGGACAGGAAACCGCCGGCAAACAAAGAGAGCGGTGCCACGATCTGTCCATCCAGCCAGGTCTGTATGGGAGTGCCCAGGGTGAAGGTCAGCCAAAATACCAGGCCAAGGATGCAGGCGAGGATGAGCAAACCCCAGACAGGATGGGCCGCCCAACGATCCAGCCGTTCCGTCAGCCCAACCTGTCCGATTCGCGGTCGGGTGACGGACGACTTCACGAGCCTGGCGATCCACTCATAACGGCCCGAGGCAACTGCCAGGAAGGCATCGTCGTGCCGGCGAAGGAGGTTGTGAACGGATTCCCATGAGGTAGGGGCAAGGGCGGATTGCATCATTTGCGTCACCTCTACATCCCCTTCCAGGAGTTTGAGCGCCACCCAGCTCGTTGGGTATGGGTCGGGCACCTGCCCGGAGACCAACTTTTCAATTTCCTGCAACACCTCCTGGTGGTCCTTGCGAACCTCAGGCAGGCGTGGAATGGGAATAACCCTGCCATCCAGGAGGTCCTGAACCACCTGGAGCAGTTCCGGAACGCCAAGCGCCTTGGAGGCGGTCATGGGAACAACCGGCAAGCCGAGTTCAGACGAGAGGGTGTCGGCGTCCACCTGAATTCCCTCTCCTGCAGCGACATCCATCATGTTCAATGCGACCACAACGGGCACATCCATGGCTGCCAGTTCCGCCACCAGGTAAAGGCTGCGCTCAAGGATGGCGGCGCTAACCACAGCCACAATGAGAGCGGGTTTTTCACGGAGGATAAATTCGCGGGCGATGGTCTCTTCCGGCGAATTCGCTGTCAGGCTGTACGTGCCGGGAAGGTCCACCAGGCGGTATGACCGCCTGTTAAAATCAAAGTGACCTTCGCGGCGTTCCACCGTCTTTCCAGGCCAATTTCCGACGTGCTGATTCAAGCCGGTGAGCAGGTTGAAAAGGGTCGATTTGCCCATGTTCGGCTGACCGGCCAGGGCAATCACAGGGAGGTCAAGATCCAGCGCTGGATGACGAAGTGAAAGGCGAACAGAAGTATCGTGACAGTTCGTCATACAGGACTTTCCACAATAACCCTGGCAGCTTCACCGCGGCCAAGGGCAACACGGGCTCCACGCACGGTGACGATAAGGGGACCGCGCCCGTAATTTTGGGTCATTTCTATTTCGGCGCCGGGAGTAAAGCCCAGGGAGGCCAGACGGTTGTTCATGTGCCGTCCGCCATGAAAGGATAAGATGGTTGCATGTTCACCAGCTGGCAGTTCTGAAATGGGCATCCTTCTATTCCTGGCTGACATAATCCTCTCCTGTGATGCTATAATGATCTTGAAAAGAATAATAGAGTAACTTAATAATAACATTAGTTTATACTAATATAATATATTATATCATGTTAAATAACAATGAAATCAAAACAGATTTTTCCAAATTAAGTTCCACCATCCAGGATTATCTTTCGCTCATCTATGTGATGGAGCGGGATAACGAGCCCGTGGTTGGTTTGCGACTGGCGGAACTCCTGGGCGTGACACCACCGACGGTGACAAGCACACTTAAGCGCATGACCCGCGATGGGCTGATTACCATGGATAAGGATGGGACGCATCTGACCGAAGCCGGATGGGAAGCAGCCAAGATCATTATGCGCCGTCATATGTTGATGGAGTGGATGATGGTGAATACCCTGCCATGGTCCAGGCTTCACAGCGAAGCCCACCAACTGGAACATGCCATCTCCGAGATGACGGAGACCGCTCTGATGGAGAGGCTCGGTAAACCGAAAACCTGTCCGCACGGGAATCCCCTGCCGGGAAACGAAGAGATTGTGGACAGTTGGAGGCCTTTATCGGAAACCCGGGCGGGGAGCACGGTCATCATCCGCCGAATTCATGAAATGGCGGAAGAGAACACGGAATTGCTGGCCTTTCTTGAGGCAAACCGGCTAATGCCCGGCAATAAGGCAATCGTCACAGACATCCTTCCGTTCAACGAGACCCTGACGCTGGATGTGAATGGCCATTCTGTAACCCTGGGGACAATAACCGCAAAACGGATCTTTGTTGAAACCCTCTGAACTGCTGCAAAGGTAAGAGCAATTGATGCATGTGTTTCGGACCAGGTGAGCAGCTGGATGTCGGCTGTGTCTGCGCCAGGCGGCGGGTTGCTCGGTGGGATTCGCAATCATCGGTGTTATTACGGGCACGATATGGAAATTGTTCCGGGATGCCGGACGCACTGACGGCGGGTAAAAAGCACGACCAAAGGCTTATCCACCGGGGTGATCGGAAGTGATAATCTGAGCGTTGCAGCACCTGATGCTTGCGCTTATTCCCCAAAAAGTTTGATCAATACGGTGCACAACAGATCACGCAGGACTCTGAAGGAATAATATCGGCAGGCAATGGTGTAATTGGTTTCCGTCATCTTTTTGCCCAATTCGGGGTCAAGCAGAACCTGGCGCGCTTTTTCGACCGTGTGTTGCGTGACAAAACCGTCGAACTCGATGACCTGGAACCCTTTGGGCTTGATATCAAAGGAGAAGATGGAGTAATTATTGACGACGATGGGACGGGAGTAGTAGATGGCCTCTAGAAAGGCATTGCCGAAGCCTTCAATGTCCGAAGGGTAGGTGACCAAATCCGCCACGCGATAGGCATCGGCAAGCGTGTAGACCTTGCGGCCGTCCGCCAGGATGCCGCGGGACTGCTGAATGATATCTGAGACAAAAAGGATGGGTGCCTGCATGCGGAGGGAGAAATCGCGCAGGCGCTGCTCGTACTCTCTTCCCTCGTCACCGGCGGCGTGCGATACCACCAGGCGGGCAGGGAGGTTCAGGCTACTCACCAGTTCTATGGCGTGCTCGATACCCTTGCGTTGGACAACGCGGGTTGGCTGCAGGATGAGGTGTTCTTCGGGTTGGAGTCCGAGGTCGGCTGGCAGGGTGGATGAATAGCCGTTATCGTCTTCCGGGGGATGGTCAAAATCCATTACGTTCGGGATAAGGGTGCTGGAAACGCCGGTGCGCAGGCCCAACTGGTTGGAAGCCGCGGAATTAATGACCACGTGATGAATGGACGGCAGGTGCGGCGGAAAGGCCATGTTCAGGTAATCCCAAACACAATTGACCAGGAAACGCTTGCGTTCCCAGAACATGTCGTGATGGTGCGCAATGGTGTGGATGGAGGTTTCGGCGATGGTTTCGGTGATGGCCAGGCCGAGTGGAATATTCAGCGGGATGGAGAGGGCGTTCTCCACAATGAGCAGGTCCAGGTCGAACGTTTGGATGAAATCCAGAAGGCTTTCTTTAAAGTAGTCCTTCAGTTCATAGATCTGGCGGGTAAGAGCGGGGGGGCGGGAGGTTAACGAGTAGGCCAGTTCATTGATGTGGTCAATGACCGGGTGGCGGAAGTAAGCCTCTGGAATTATCCTGCTGACCTGCGCAGGACGGTCGCAAAGCCCGGCGTAATAGAAGCACTTGTGCCCCATGGCTTCTAGAACAGCAGCCCACTTTTCGGTTTCCAGGGATACGCCATCGGTACCCTCGAAGCGGGTGGATACAAAACCGATGTGCAGCAGAGGGGAACATTTGTCCAGGGTCAATGGGTCACTCCTAGTTTTATACTGGCGACAGCCAGAGAACCTGGCAGGCCGAAAGTGGCAGAATAGATAAATCTCCCAGCGGGAATCGTTCTCCGGTTAATATATCTGTCCAGGTACCTTTCTGCAAGCCCTTCAAGGCATTCTTGAGGGGAACCGGTGCAGTTGTGGTTGAGAGGTTATGCAGGCAAAGGATCGGGAAACCCGTCTGCGGGGTGCGGAGGATGGAAAAAACCGCCGGGTGGAGGGTAAGAATACACTGAGCTGAATTGGGGTGAAAAGCCGGCCGGGAGCGGCGGGCAGAAAGCATGGCCGCCAGGCTGCGGAAGACCCGGCTACGGGTGGAGGAATGGTCGTCCAGTTCCCGGTTGAGCACAGGCAGTTCAAACTTTTGATGGTTGATGGTGCGGTTGTGTCCGGACGAACGAACACCCTCCAGCCAGCCGTTGGAACCGAGCAGGCTGTGAACGTAGATGGCCGGCAGCCCGGCAAGGGCGAACAGGCAGGCATGGGCCGCCAGGAAGCGCGGAATCTGAAAGGAGTCGGGCTTCTCGGCGGGGCTGGCGAGGGCATCTAGAAAGTTGATGTTCAGCTCGTAAGGCTGGCTGGCGCCTGAGGGGGAGCTTTTACTGGAGACCAACCCGCCCAGGGATTGGACACGCTGCACAAGGGCGTCGATCTGACCATCGGTGAGGATGTCCCGCAACGGGTTGAGTCCAATGCCATCATGGGAGGCGAGGAAGTTTACAAAAGCACACCCTGGCGATGGAACCCGCAGTGCTGCCGCCCATTGGGAAAGATCGACAGCACTGCCAACCGCAAGGGAATGCAGAAGGAGCGGAGGAAGGGAAAAGTTGTAAACCAAGTGCGCTTCATCTGAACCGTTGCCGAAATACGAGATATTATCCACGTGTGGCACGTTGGTTTCAGTAATAATGAAGACATGGGGGGCGACCATCTCAAGCGCAGCCCGCAGGAGACGAACAAAGGCATGGACTTGAGGGAGATGAATGCAGGGGGTGCCGGGCTGCTTCCAAAGGTAGGCGATGGCGTCAAGGCGGATGATGGAAGCGCCCTGGCTGACATAAAACAGCAGAACATCCAGGATCCGAAAGAATACTTCCGGCTGGGCAAAGTTCAAGTCCACCTGGTCGGGGCTGAAGGTGGTCCAGACAGAACGCCGGCCTCCGGCTGTTTTAAAGGCCGTAAGAAGGGGTGAAGTACGCGGCCGGACAACTGCAGAAAGATCGGACTCTGAATCGGGCAGGATAAAAAAATCCCTTACCTCCGGGTCGCCGGCAAGGAAACGGCGAAACCACTCGCTTTGGGCTGAAACATGGTTTACAACCCCATCGACCATGAGGCGAAATTCCCCGGCCAGGCGGCGGATGTTCCTCCAGTTTCCATAGGCAGGGTCCACCCGGCAATAATCCAGGATGGAAAACCCGTCATCCGAGGAGGAAGGGAAAAAAGGGAGCACATGCACGCCAGTGAGAATTCCTCCGATACGACTGGAACAAAACTCGAACAGGTTTTCGAGCGGGATGGTGCCTGGGGAAAGGAACTGGTCCGGATAAGTAATGAGCAGGACATCCTTCTCATCCAGCGGCTGTGGAGCAGGGGGGGTGTACCTGGACGTGAAAACAGACAGGCGGCGGGCCATGCGTGCAGCCAGTTCGTGAGAAAGATCTCCATACATTCCTGCCAGGTGTAGGGACAGGATATTTGGATCAATATCAGACATCGAGCACACCCGGAGGGGTGCCAGCCCATTTGACGGCCAGGAGTCCTGCATTGGGAGGGATGAGAGAAAACACATCCATCCAGGGGATATGGTTGACGACTGCCAGAATGGCTGCCAGGACCACACCGTGGGAAACGATGAGAACCTGCCCGCCCGGATAAAGGTGTCCGATCTCATCTATGGCCGGCAGGACACGGGCAGCCATCTCACGGACCGTTTCACCTCCGGGAGGTCGAAAGTCGAGGGCGTTTCGTTGCCGGACCTGCGAGATCTCGGGCAACTGCCGGCTGATATCAGTGAACAGCATGCCTTCCCACTGGCCCTGGTTGATCTCGCGCAGGCGCGGTTCAAGCAGGACGGGTTTCCCCACTGCGCGGGAGAGAATGTCGGCAGTCTGGCGGGCGCGCCGGAGATCGCTGCTGTAAAGCGCATCCATTGTGCGTCCGCGCAACTGGACTGCAAGGCGGCGGGCTTCCGCCCGGCCTTCGGCATTCAGGGGCGGATCGGCCTGGCCCTGAAAACGCCCTTCCACGTTCCAGGCTGTCTGGCCATGGCGTACCAGCCAAAGGGTGACCGACATGAGCGGTTATTTCTCCCAGAGTTGGCGGTATTCGGGAATTTCGACCATGGGTGGCCGGTCGCGCTCGGCAACCTCTTCAACATCCAGGTAATACGTTCCGGATGAATAGCGAATGAGTTTCATGGACTTGTTGACCTCGTCAAGCAGGGGCTGATTCAAGCGCCCCTCCAGTTTCCGCAGCACAGCCTGGATGATGCGAAAGGACATCATGGAGAGGGCTTCGAGGGGCTGGTTGTGGTGGATGCGCTCAAGGAGGTCGACCTGGGCGATGGAGGCAAGGCCGAACTTTTCAAAGGCATCGATCAAAAGCCCGGTCTCTACGCCATAACTGGAGAAGAAGGAAAGGGTTTCAAGAGCGGAACGTCGTCCGCCGTATTCGCCGGAAAGGGGTTGTATGACCCCGGAAAGCTCGGGGTAGAACAGGTTGATCAGCGGCCTGGCAGTAAGTTCGGTGACTCGGCCTCCACCGGTGGATTGGAGCATTTCTCCGGTGTTCAAAGGGCGCTGGTAGAAACCCTTGACCAGTTTAAGATTTGGGTTGGAAAGAAGAGGGCCGATGACCCCGTAAATGAAGCGCGGATGGAAGTTCATGATGTCGGTATCGCACCAGACCACGATATCACCCCGGGTGACGAATAGGCTTTTCCAGAGGGCATCACCCTTGCCGGCGCGCGCTCCGTAGGCTGGCAGGGTTTCCTGGTGAATATGGATGGGAATTCCGAAAGAGGCTGCCACCTGCCGGGTGCGATCTGATGAATTGGAATCCATGAGGATGACCTCATCAAGGAGGGGCTGCCCGCGCACAAGAGATGCCAGCACGGATTCAATAATGGCTCCGATGGTCTGTTCTTCGTTAAGTGCCGGAAGGGCCAGGGAGATGGTAAGATCCTGTTTTTTCTTTAATGCCACCAATTGTTCAAGGTCATCAAATTCTGAGGCGTGGTAGGTGTTCTCGGCAAACCACTTGTCCACCAGGATCGAAATTGCACGCGCTCCGGCTTTTTCGCTTTCGGGCCCGGTAAAGGTGTCCGGCTCCGGCAGGGCAGACTTGACGGCAACGATTGTGGCCGGTGTGGCAAACAGGCGGTCGAGGATCGGTCCAAAACCAGGCACGTCCCCGCTGGCGTAGGATCTCATCCCGGCGATCACCAGGTCACAGGACTGCATACGCTTGTCAATATAATCGGCAGGATCGCGCACCTGGTGGTACTCGTATTGTACTTCGGGCAGGCTGGGAAGAATGCGGGCCAGGCCCTTGAAGGCAGTTTCAACATCCCCCTTAAGCAGGTCGATTCGGGGAAGATGCAGAACGGAGAGCGAACGTCGCGGGAGTGCCAGGCTGAAGCGCAGGGCCAGCTCGGAATTTGGCCCGCCACGGATCGGAACGAGGATGGAGGATGGTTGATCCTTCCAGGTTCCTTTGAGAATGGCCAGATGACAAGGAAACGAGCAGGCTTCCTGAACCGAGGTGATCCCAAGGGGGGTAAAAAACCCGGGCCATTCCAGGATGAGCAGGGTGGAAGGATCTGCACGGGTGAACTCGCGAAGTTCCTCACAGATATTATGGGCGGCATGAACCTGAAGGCTTCCAGCAATGCCGTGTTCCCGGGCAAGCAGGTTCATTTTGCGGCGAAGGCTGCGAGCCTGGCTGGTTGCTGCTGAGAGCGTTTCGCCGGGGGGAATGCTGACAAAGCCCACAAGGCCAACGGTTCCCTTGAATTCACGGGCCATTTTGAGGGATTCAAGCGGTGTGTAATCAGGTGTGATGGGAATGATGACCTGGTTGAAGGGCTTAAATATCCGGTCTATGGGAAAACGCGGTCGCGATCGCGGCTTGCGTGAGGCCATATCACCTCCTTTAGCAGCGGAAGAAGCTGTTGTTCATAGATCGCCTGCCATGAGAAGCGGGAGAGGACGTCTGCACGGCGGCGAAAAAGCGGGTCTGCCTCCAAGTGGCCGGCAATCATCCCTGCCACCATTCCAGGATCGTCATCCGGAGCAAAAAAATGTGCACTCTTCCCGGCCAGAGAGCGCAGGGAGGGCAGATTGGTGCAGAAAATGGGCAAGCGGGTAAGAGCCGCTTCCAGAATGGGGATGCCGAAACCCTCCTCCCGGCTGCAAAGGAGGAGGGCATCAGCCACCCGGAACCAGCCTGCAACCTCGCCATCGGTAAGACCGGCGGGTATGTGCTCGGCCAGGAAGTGAACACTCGATGTCAGGTTCAGGCTGGCGCGAAGATCCTGCAATTCGGTCAAATAATCCCGGTTGCCAGGGTTGTGCGCACCTGGTGGACCGGTAACCACCAGGGATGCATCCGGGAATTGATGCTGCAACGCGGCGATGATCATCAAGGCCTGCTCGAGGTTCTTACGACGTGTTATGCGCACTGGAGCCAGAAGGATGGGGGAGGATTTTGACAGGTGCAGGCTGGTATACATTTCCCCGGTTCGGCCTTCCAGGCCGAGGAAAGCAGGCACGTCAAGACCCGAAGGGATGACCTGAATGGAGGTTGGATCGATCCCGTCCAGGGAGGCCAGTTCCTGGCGGCGAAGTTCGGAAACAACCACCTGCCGGACACCCGGCCAGTGCTTGCGCAGGAGATCCCAGGGGTACCCGGGGTGCAGCTCGGCCTGGTAGCCCGGGGATATCCAGGCCAGATCGTGGTGCCAGAGGATACATCCCAGGTTTGGGAAGTGTTGATGGCAGCGGTTGAGGGCGGAGGTCAGGGGAAGGTTCTTGTGCAAAGACGCAACGTTGTGAAGGATCAGGGCATCCTGGCCGTTCAATTCCAACAGGAGTTGCTCAAAGATATCCTGCTCGATTTCTGCGAAATCGGATGATACAACCCCGCAATCAAGTGCCTGCTTGCAGGCAAGGATGCGTGGATGCTGCGAATCCAGGAGTGGTATGCGTTTTAAACGGACAGCCGGGTGAAAAGGCTCCCCCAATCCGGCAAGGATGGAGACCGTGTGACCGTTGGAGGCCAGGAGGGTTGCCTGGCCGGCCATCACCCTTTCAACACCGCCCACGACCGGTGGGGCTGTGTAATGAATCAGTGTGATACGCATAATCTCCTTTCCAATCAATCCCCCTGATCAAATCTTATTCATTAAAGTAACATGCTTTGAAAGGGATGTCAAACCAACCACCCGGCAACCTTGAGAGCACAACTGCCCAACCGGCAGGAACTGCCAAACCCTTTAAGGCCGGGGATGAAACCCTGATATTTTGTAACACCCAGTATGAACAATGGAAGGTATAATTTTTCAGTCAAATATTTAATCATCGACAAGGAGGGAAGTATGGCGAAAATGAGGTTGTCTTCACCAAAACGGAGCACATGGTGGATCGCACTGGTCCTGGGTGCGGTGGGTTTGCTGGCGAAACTGGTCAGCATCCCTGTTCTTTCCGGGCTGGCATTCTGGCTGGTGCTGGTCGGATTTTTACTGCTCCTGCTGGCCACATCCCTAAAGGGGCTGTAACAATAAAGATGGGAACTGACAGCCCGGGCGCTGCATAATGACGAATTCGAACGAATAATGGATCCTAATGGACTCCTGGGCTGCCATGGCCGCTGTCCGTCCGCGATAGACTGCCTGGAACACTGACCATGGTAATGGAATCGCCAGGGACTGCGCGGTGGGTGCTGACAGGTGGCTTCACTTTCATTCTTCTTTTCATCTCCATTGGGGTGCTGTCAGTATTCAAGTTGGTCAACCCGGTCTTTGATCAGGGAAATATCTGTTTCCCCTCGAACCTAGTTGAGAACTCAGGGCGACCTTTATCAGCTGGCTGTTATTGATGCAAGTGTTCCCGCCATTATTTCAAAAGGCAACAAATTTCGGGTTACCGGTTGTTTCCCGCCTGGTTTGTTCACCGCAGGCTGCATTACCGAGAAAAGCCATAAATGGACTTGAGGGTGTTTGGGAGGTCTTCCGGTTTGCCTGCAGGGATAAAGATGGGGTTACAGCGGAAAATGGCCAGTGAATATCCGTGCAATTGGGTGCTTGACGTAGAATCATGGTTATGCTACCATCAAATCATCTTTTTGGAAGAAGGGAGTCTTCCATGAACAAGAAACTTGTGATCCTAAGTATCCTCAGCATCCTGATAATTCTGGCTGTTCCGGCGTGCTCGCGTTCGGCTTCGAAGGCACCTACTGCCACACCAACCGTGGCTCTCTTCGAAATCAACACCTTGCCGGCAGCCAAAGCGGCAGAAACCAGCCTGCCAACTCCAGCCACCCCACAAGAGGGCTTGGCGGTTACCCAAGAAGCGGAGGCTGTTGCAGGTAGCGTGACAACACAACCAACGGTGCCAGGCTCGAATCCGGAGGTATCCGGCACGGCTGTGCCGATTGTCCAGCCTACCTATGTGACCACTCGCCCGACCAGTTACACCCTGCAATCTGGCGAGTTCCCGTATTGCATAGCCCGGCGGTTCAACCTGGATGTTGCCGAGTTGTTGACGTTGAACAACCTTTCCAACAGCAGCCAGGTGGCACCAGGCACCACGTTGCAAATCCCTCCAAGCGGCAACTGGAGTGGAGGAAATCGATACCTTGTGCCTCATCCGGCGACTTACACAGTCAGAAGCGGTGACACGGTGAATTCAATTGCATGTTATTTTGGTGATGTGGACCCGAATGCCATTATCATAGCCAACAACCTGGCAACGGAAACGCTGACGGCCGGCCAGGTTTTGAACATTCCCTGATCGACCCATGGGGCGAACGAGAGAGACCCTGCTCTAAAAGAATTGAAAGCCTGGTGATGAGTCAGCCGCCAGGCTTTCATCTTGTAAATATAAGGTGCCGGAAAATGGAATTTAAAGAGATCCAACGCAATACTGTATTCACGGGCAAGGCATTCAATGTGGAACTGGTGACGATGTTGCTGCCCAATGGCAGAGAAACCCGGTACGACCTGGTGAACCATCCGGGAGCCGTCACGATCATCCCTATTGATGAGGCGGGACGGATTCTCTTTGTGCGCCAGTTCCGGCCCGGCGCCAGGCGGGAATTGCTGGAACTGCCAGCCGGCGTGTTGAACTCCGGGGAAGACCCCGTGGGGTGCGCAGGAAGGGAAATTCGGGAGGAGACGGGGATGGCTGCCGGAAACCTTCGACTACTGGGGAAGTTTTTCCTGGCCCCCGGGTATTCAAGTGAATACATGCATGTTTTCCTGGCGACCAAATTGGCAGCGGCACCGCTGAAGGCTGACGAGGATGAATTTCTCAGGGTGGAGGCCATTTCTGTTGCGGAAGCCTTGCATATGGCGGAAAACGGGGAGATCGAGGATGGCAAGAGCCTTGCCAGCCTTCTGTTGGCCCGTCCTTATATTGACCAAATCCGCACAAATGGGCCAGCAAGTATGACAGGATGCTAATTATTTCCATGACCATTGGTACTATACGAAGGTGGACATGGGGGCTATACTCGAACCGAAGATGTTTAGACAGGTAAATCGTTAAGGAATTACTGGAATAGCCACATATTACTGGACTACAATAACACTGGAGCAGCACCATGAAACGAAACATGATCACGATTGATGCAAACGAAGCAGTAGCCTTCGTAACCTATCGAATTAACGAAGTTATTGCCATATATCCGATTACACCTTCCTCGAGCATGGGGGAATTTTCTGATGCCTATTCCGCCGCAGGGATCCGGAACATCTGGGGAACCGTGCCGACTGTGATCGAGATGCAATCCGAAGGGGGCGCGGCTGGTGCCGTGCATGGCGCGTTGACGACCGGCTCGTTGACCACTACCTTCACAGCATCCCAGGGGCTGCTGTTGATGATCCCAAACATGTTCAAGATCGCCGGCGAACTGACCCCGACGGTATTCCATGTGGCTGCCCGCTCCATTGCCACCCACGCACTTTCAATTTTTGGGGATCACTCCGATGTGATGGCAACACGGGGAACCGGGTTCGCCCTGCTGGCATCCCGCTCGGCCCAGGAGGCACAGGATAATGCCCTGATATCGGCTGCGGCCACGCTTGAATCCCGGGTCCCGTTCTTGCACTTCTTCGATGGCTTCAGAACATCATCCGAAGTGAACAAGATTGAACAGTTAACGGAAGATGATATGCGGAAGATGATCGACATAGACCTGGTGCTTGCCGTCCGGGAGCGGGCACTCTCCCCGGATAATCCGGTGCTGCGGGGAACTGCTATGAACCCGGATGTGTTCTTCCAGGCCCGTGAGACGATCAACCCGTATTATGATGCCTGTGCCGGAATTGTACAAAAAGCCATGGACCGTTTTGCCAAATTAACCGGCAGGCAGTACCACCTGTTTGACTACAGCGGAGCGCCCGATGCCGAGCGGGTGATCGTGGCCATGTGTTCCGGGGCGGAAACAGCGGAGGAGACCGCCAAATACCTGGCTGACAAGGGCGAAAAGGTGGGTGTGTTATCTGTGCGGCTGTATCGTCCGTTCTCGATGCAGCATTTTGTGCAGGCATTACCTGCGAGCGTGAAGAAGATTGCCTTCCTTGATAGGACGAAGGAAGCCGGGGCTGCCGGCGAACCGCTGTATCAGGATGGAATCACGGCGATCGTTGAAGGATTGGCAAAGGGTGTGGCACCTTTCAAGAACATGCCCATAATCACCGGTGGGCGTTACGGGCTCTCGAGCAAGGAGTTCACCCCAGGGATGGTGAAGGCGGTATTTGACGAACTGAAGAAGGACGAGCCGAAGAATCATTTTACTGTGGGCATCCAGGATGACGTCAGCCAGACCAGCCTGGACTTTGACGCCGGTTTCTCGATCGAACCAGAGGATACTGTTCGCTGTGTGTTCTTTGGCCTGGGCGCAGATGGCACCGTGGGGGCGAACAAGAACTCCATCAAGATCATTGGCGAGGAGACCAATTTTGGAGCACAGGGATATTTCGTTTACGACTCGAAAAAATCGGGCACGGCTACCACCTCCCATCTGCGTTTTGGTCCACGGCCCATTCGGGCACCGTACCTGATCGGTGCCAACGATGCCAATTTCGTTGCCTGTCACCAGTTCACATTTCTGGAGCGCTTGGACATGCTGAAATACGCCAAGCCCGGTGGAACCTTTCTGCTGAACAGTACCTACGGGCCGGATGAGGTTTGGGAGTATTTGCCCAGGGAAGTGCAGCAGGCATTGATCGACAAAAAGTTGCGCTTCTTCGTGATCGATGGCTATGACATGGCGGAGCGGTTGGGAATGGGTGGCAGGGTGAACACGATCATGCAGACCTGCTTCTTTGCCATCAGCGGGGTTCTGCCCACGGATGAGGCCATTAACGAGATCAAGAAAAGCATTAAAAAGACCTACGGGAAACGCGGCGAAGCAGTGGTGAAACAGAATTATGATGCAGTGGACAACACGCTGAAGAACCTTCACGAGGTAAAGGTGCCTGCGCAGGTGACCAGCACGATAAAACGACGAGATCCGGTTTCAAAGGAAGCCCCGGAATTCGTGCAGAAAGTGATCGGACCAATACTGGCGTTTAATGGTGATGACCTGCCGGTGAGCGCACTCCCGGTGGATGGAAGCTTCCCGACAGCCACAAGCCAGTGGGAAAAACGCAACATTGCCCTGGAGATCCCGGTATGGGAGCCTGACCTGTGCATTCAGTGTGGCAAGTGTGCCTTTGTTTGCCCACATTCGGCGATCCGGCAGAAGGTTTACCCGCAAGCGGAACTGCAGAACGCCCCGCCAACCTTTAAGTCCACTGAAGCCAAGTTCAAGGAACTTCCGGATATGGTTTACACAATCCAGGTGGCACCGGAAGATTGCACCGGCTGTGCATTGTGTGTGGAAGCCTGCCCGGCAAAGGACAAGACGCAGGCAGGGCGCAAGGCGATCAACATGACTGAGCAGCTCCCGTTGCGTGAGAGAGAAAGAAAGAATTGGGAGTACTTCCTGAAGATCCCGGACCCGGACCGGACACGGTTCCAGCCGACAACGGTGAAAACCTCCCAGTTGTTAAGACCGCTGTTCGAATTTTCGGGAGCGTGCGGAGGCTGCGGTGAGACGCCCTACATACGGCTGGTCTCACAATTGTTCGGCGACCGGGCAGTGATCGCCAATGCCACCGGCTGCTCATCGATTTATGGGGGCAACCTGCCAACGACGCCGTGGTGCGTGGATAATAGCGGACGCGGGCCGGCCTGGTCAAATTCCCTGTTCGAGGATAATGCCGAGTTTGGCCTGGGGATGCGACTTACCTTGGACAAGCAGAACGAATATGCCCGCGAACTATTAACCCAGTTCAGCCAGGAAGTGGGAGAGGACCTGGTGGAGGCGCTCCTGAAGGCGGAACAAAAGGATGAAGCCGGGATCCAAAACCAGAGGGAACGGGTTGCACTGCTGAAGGAACGCCTTGCGCGATCAAAAGACGAGCGGGCTCCCCAACTGGTCGCAATTGCGGACCACCTTGTGCGCAAGAGCGTCTGGATCATTGGCGGTGATGGCTGGGCTTATGATATCGGCTTTGGCGGTCTGGATCATGTAATGGCCACCGGGCGGAATGTGAACATTCTGGTGTTGGATACGGAGGTTTACTCCAACACCGGTGGGCAGGCCTCCAAGTCCACCCCGCGGGCGGCGGTTGCCAAGTTCGCCGCCAATGGCAAGGGGCTTCCGAAGAAGGACATGGGCATGATCGCCATGGCCTATGGATATGTGTATGTTGCCAGGATTGCCATGGGCGCCAATGATGCCCATACTTTGAAGGCGATTCTTGAGGCGGATGCATACGAGGGGCCATCCCTTCTGTTGGCATACAGCCATTGCATCAATCACGGGATTGATATGCGTAAAGGCCTGGAACAACAGAAACTGGCAGTGCAATCCGGCTTCTGGCCGTTGTACCGCTACAATCCGGACCTGGTCGAGCAGGGGTTGAACCCGTTGATCCTGGATTCAAAGGACCCAACCGCGCGGTTGGAGGATTATGCATATAATGAAACCCGCTACCGTATGCTGCTACAGGCTGACGAACGCCGGGCGGAAGAACTGATGCGGATGGCCCGGGAGGATGTAAAAGACCGCTGGGAGCTGTACAAGCAAATGGCCGCCATCGATTACAGTGCCAAAAAGAAGCCCGCAGCAAGCCAAGGAGAACAAACATGACCGACTTGAGCACTACCTATCTGGGACTAAAACTAAAGAATCCGCTGGTGGCTGGTGCCTCTCCTTTTTCCAAGAAGGTGGACGTTGCCAGGCGCCTGGAAGATGCCGGGGCCAGTGCGGTTGTGATGTACTCGCTGTTTGAAGAACAAATCATCCATGAAAGCCGGGCTTTGGACTTCTTCCTTAGCCAGGGCACGGAATCTCACGCCGAGGCAATGACCTATTTCCCGGAAATGGAGCGATATAATGTTGGACCGGAAAGTTACCTGGAACTAATCCAAAAGTTAAAAACTTCGCTTGATATTCCGATCATCGCCAGCCTGAACGGGATTTCAAAAGGGGGCTGGGTGGATTATGCCGGACGGATGCAGGAAGCCGGGGCAGATGCACTGGAGTTGAACATTTACTATTTGCCAACGGACTCCGGGCTGGATGGGCGGAAATTGGAAAATGACCATGTGGATCTGGTGCAAAGCATCCGCGAGCAGGTTAAGATCCCACTGGCAGTGAAACTGAGCCCGTTCTTCACCTCGCTTCCAAATCTGACCCAACGGCTGGTGGATGCCGGGGCAAACGGGCTGGTGCTTTTCAACCGGTTCTACCAGCCTGACTTGGATATTGAAACGCTGGAAGTTGTTCCCAGCATCGAACTCAGTACTTCCAAGGAAATGCGACTGCCATTAAGATGGATTGCCATCCTGTATGGGCGGGTAAAAGCAGATCTGGCCCTGACGACCGGCATTCATGAAGCGCGGGATGTGTTGAAGGCTATGATGGCCGGGGCAAGTGTGGTGCAGATGGCTTCGGAACTGTTGGCGAAAGGTATTGGGCGAATAGGAGAAATCCAAAAGGACCTGATTGCCTGGATGGAACAGATGGAGTATGACTCCATCCAGCAGATGCAGGGAAGCATGAGCCAGCAGGCAGTTGCCGACCCTTCAGCCTTCGAACGGGCGAATTACATGAAAGCCCTGACAAGCTTTGACAACCGGATTAGATTATAAGCAAACGGGGTATCGCTTAAAAAAGCCGGCACATCCCTGGTGCCGGCTTGATTTTTCCTTGGGGGGACAAATGCCGCCAGCACCTGCTGACGGCATCGTGATGAACATCGATTTATAATGGACAATTCCGGGTTTCAATCGCCTTCAGGGGCGACTTCGTGCTGTTTGCGGTGACGGTATACAATTCGGCCGCGAGTGAGGTCGTAGGGCGACATCTCCACACGTACTTTGTCCCCCAGCAGGATGCGGATATAATATTTTCGCATCTTGCCGGAAAGGTAGGCAAGCACCGTATGGTCATTTTCCAGGCGGACCCTGAACTGGGTTCCCGGAAGGGCTTCCACAATGGTGCCTTCCATGCTGATCTTATCCTCTTCTTTAGCCATAATCACCTCATCCACACAATATGCCCGGGAGAGCCCGGATTACCGAGTGTAGTGTTACTCGATCCTCCCGATCTGGCGGCGTTTTACACGTCGCATTGATTTTTTCCGTTCCACACGGCGGAGTTCGCTCTTTGAAATGAACCATCGCTTGCGTCGGACGGTGCTTAGGACGCCGGACTTGACGACCTTCTTGCGGAACCGCTTCAGCAATTGATCCTGCGATTCATTCTGGCGAAGATACACACTTGGCATACTTATTCTCACCTCCCCTCTGTCAGGGGAATAAAAAAAGCGGCTCACAATACAGGCGGCCGCTATCATTTACAATTGGTACGCATTTCATTTTGCTGTAAATGTTATCTGCTGCGGCCCTCCATATATTGTTAAGATCGAAAGGCTTTTTCTTTGTCGATGCAGGTGCTTGGAACACTTGCACAACCCATTATAAGAGAAAGATTAATAAATGTCAAATCCGAATTTTTTTAAAACGGTCAGCCTCGGGTGTTGGCAAGGTTATTCTCAATTGGGATGACAAGTTTACGGGGTTTGGCGGTGACAAAGCCAGCCAGGGTGGGAATAAAAAAAGCCTCTTGGCAATGACCTACTCTCCCGGGGGGTCGCCCCCCAAGTACCATCAGCGCTGACGGCCTTAACTGCCGGGTTCGGGATGTGGCCGGGTGTACCACCGTCGCTCAGATCACCAAGAGACTTTCTTATCAAGTGATTATTCGAACAGCATGGGGGGGGATGGATCATGGAGTAAAAAGTACCCAGTTCTCCGCACCACAAAGGAAGCCCTCGGTCATTAGTACGGCTTAGCTTAATGCATTGCTGCACTTACACACGCCGCCTATCTAGCAGGTAGTCTACCTGCGACCTTACTCCCTTGACGGGATTACAGGGACCTTATCTTGAAGCAAGTTTCCCACTTAGATGCTTTCAGCGGTTATCTCTGCCAGACGTTGGCTACCCAGCAATGCCGTTGGCACGACAACTGGCACACCAGAGGTCTGTCCACCCCGGTCCTCTCGTACTAGGGGCAGCTCTTCTCAATTCTCTTTCGCCC
>CAYQUO010000020.1:0-51761 GCA_964420835.1 uncultured Anaerolineaceae bacterium | reverse complement strand
TTAAAGAACAATGGATATTTCTGGCTCGAATTTACAGAAAAAAGGTTGCGTAATCCAAGACAGTGCATCGTACCGGGTGAATGGGGTAAGTTAGGGATACTAATTAATAGATAGTGAGGATGAAATGGATATATTTAAAAAATGTTATGAGTATACTGATGTAAAAGATGCCATTGCAAATGGAAGTTACCCCTTTTTCCTGCCATTATCCGATAGCGAAGGTACATCTGTAATTTATCACGGTCATCGATTGATAATGTGCGGTTCCAATAATTATCTTGGCCTCACAACACATCCAAAAGTACGCCAGGCAGCAGTAGATGCAACGATGCGGTTTGGCACTAGTTGTACGGGATCGCGATTTCTAAATGGGACGTTAGAACTCCATGAACAATTAGAAGACGAGCTTGCCGCCTGGTCGGGGAAGGAGGCGGCATTGGTCTTTTCCACTGGAATGCAGACCAACCTGGGAACTGTAAGCGCATTAATCTGCAGAGGTGATGTGGTGATTCTCGATAAGGATGACCATGCCAGCATCGTTGATGGGGCACGCCTCGGATATGGAAAGATCGAACGTTTTAATCATAATGACATGGCCCATCTTGAAAGGGTTTTATCCTCGATCCCCGAAGAAGCCGGCAAACTAATTGTGGTTGATGGCTTGTTTAGCATGGGAGGTGATCTTGCCCCATTACCGGAACTCATACCCTTGGCGAAAAAATATCGAGCAAGAGTAATGGTTGATGACGCCCATGGAATGGGTGTATTGGGTGGAGGGCATGGGACCGCTGCTCACTTTGGGATGACCGATTCGGTGGATCTAATCATGTCTACATTTAGCAAATCCTTTGCTTCGTTAGGCGGTTTTATCGCTGGCGAAGAAGATGTTGTAAGTTTTATTAAACATCATGCACGATCATTGATATTTAGTGCAAGTATCCCACCGGGAAATACTGCTGCAGCCTTGGCCGCTTTACATGTCATGCAGGAAGAACCGGAAAGGATAGAACGGGTGAATAGAAATGCAGATAAGATGCGCAATGGCTTTAAATCATTAGGGTTTAATACAGGACCTTCGGTAACACCGATCATTCCAATCATAATTGGAGACGACAATAAAACATTTGCTGCCTGGCGGAAATTGTTCGACCGTGGGGTTTTTGTAAATCCAGTCATATCACCAGCAGTGCCGGCAGGAATGCAGTTATTGCGTACAAGTTATATGGCAACGCATACTGATGAACAACTGGATCAAGTACTTGATATTTTCGAAGAGGTTGGAAAGGAATTAGGTTTGATTTAATCGAAAAATCATGGCCACATTTCCGAGGAACATATCACACATAGGGTGGTATTAAGGGAATCATTTCTGGTCATCATTATTATTCTGACATGAAAAATTATGAAAATAATGGAAAATTTATTGGATATGAAATGGTATTTCCGCCATCCAGATGTGAGTAACACTAGGTCTAGGCTCACGACCTATATTCCCAGCCGAATTCTGGGAATGGTCGTAAATTCTCGCATGATACATTTATTAAAACTTAAACCCACAGAAGACCTTGCTTTTCCTTCACCTGCTCAAAATCATCAATATAGTTTATATGTTCATATCCCATTTTGCGAGACATTATGCCCATATTGTACATTCCATCGTTTCAAATTGAATGATAGTTTGGCAAGAAATTATTTTTTGAATTTGGGTAACGAGTTGCTTCAATATTCAAAGCTTGGGTATGTTTTCCAATCAGTATATATAGGAGGGGGAACACCGACAATCTTGCTTGATGAATTGGTCAAAACAATCGATTTGATAAAAGACCTGTTTCATCCCAGTGAAATATCATGTGAAACCAATCCAAATCATCTTTCAGATATTTATGTAAACCAATTAACAAATCGCGTGGATCGGTTGTCAATAGGCGTTCAAAGTTTTAATGATCAATTACTATCAAAAATTGGAAGATTGGAAAAGTATGGCACCGGCCAGGAAATTAAAAATAAGGTGCAAGGAGTTCTAAATAAATTCAAGAATGTAAATATCGACATGATCTATAATTTCCCCGGTCAAACTGAGGAATTATTGATTAATGATATTCAGCAGGCGATCAGCACAGAAGCGCATCAGATTACATTTTATCCACTAATGAATATGCCATCGGGCAAACACTTGGATTGGTCTGAAGTAAGAGAAAATACTTACCGGGAAATGCGAAATTATGATTTGATCAATGATCAAATTACCAAAACTTACAAGCCAATCTCTGCTTGGACATATGCACTGAATAGGGATGTAATGGTTGATGAGTATATAACCAAATATTTCGAATATGTTGGTGCTGGTTCTGGGTCATTTAGTTTTATTAATGGGTCTCTTTATGTAAACACCTTTTCCTTATTGGAATATGACAAACGAATTAAGGGAAATATAATGCCAACTTCCTTTATCTGTAATTTTCCCAAAACAGCACAGATGCAATATCAATTCATGATGGAATTATTTGATTTAAGTATGGACATAGAGAAGTTTAAATCCGATTTCGGCACTTGGCCTCAGATTGGGTTATGGAAGGAATACTTTTTTTTGATGTTTTGGTCTGCATTTATACCTGGATGCAATGGGGTCTTGAGATTAAATCCCAAACAGCAATATTTAATGGTGGTGATGATGAAGGAATTTTTTCGGGGAGTAAATAGACTGCGACAGCAAGCCCGGGCTTCGTTGCAGGATTATGTATGAGCTTGTCAAATGATAATGTATTGGTCGAATTACCACATAAAACAATATTATTCTAATTAATAATACTCTGCGGTATTAGACGCAGTTATTAAAATAATCCCCAATCAGCTCCAAGACCTTCTTCCATCATTGAATAATCCCAAGGTTCCATACTAAAATCCACTCGTGTTTGTTTTCCTGTTGCCGCCTCCACCTTTTGGCGTACTGATTCCATCATGGCTGGTCCGTAAGGGCAGAACGGCGTCGTTAATATCATTGTAATAACAATATCGTCCTCTTGAATGTTTACATTTCGAATAAGACCTAATTGTACGACATTGAACCCAAGCTCTGGATCTATAACTTCGGATAAGTGTTTTTTAATTTCCTTTGCCATTTCGGGATCGCTTGTCTCGGCATCCCAATTGGGTCGGTTTAGGTTTGGTTTGTCATTCATCGATATTCAACCTTAATAATGATTAATAACATAGGTACAGTGTTGGTCTCCCTTGCGTATGCAGGACACCTTCATTACTGGAGTATTCAGAATATTTGAGATAAATGCCTGACCAATGGAACACATTTCAGGGTGGTTTTGGCTTATTTGAAAATATGGGCATGAGATTTCGCGAAGGTGATATTCATTGTCCACCTTGTTCCACTCGAAAATGAACCCCTCTTTGGCCAATAGTTCTTTGGCATATAACAATTTTTGGTCCATAGGGTATTTGTATATTTTTTTATCAATACCTCCGGATATTTCGTCGATTAATCCCTGGAACAATTCATCTTTTGTTTTTTTCGGGAGCACCCGATTTATCTGATTTAATAAACGATTCACAAGGGGTAGATAGTGAGTCGGGAAATGTTCCTGACCTTCGACAGTTAAGGAATAAACAAGTCTTGGCCTGCCAATTCCATGACGTACTTCCTTATAGGTAACCAATTTTTCTGCTTGTAGACGGGTAATGTGGTGCCTAACAGAAATTGGATTAATGCCAACTGAATCAGCAAGTTCTTGGATTGTTGACCATGGGGACCGCAATAAACAATATAAAATTTTCTCACGAGTGCTTTTTACCTTCATAATTAACCAGCCAGGCAACAGTAACTATTTAAGGATTGTATTTGACAGTTGTTAATAATAGCATGATTATCCACAATTTTGATTACAATACTCAGCAATTTATCAATATTAAAGGGATATTGATTGGCAATTATTCACCAGGTGCATATGGCTCTGGCATCTATCGCAATTGCCCCTTTGCCGTTCGGAAGGACTATTAGGGGGTTTACTTCGATTTCTGAAATCTCGTGATGATCCATGGAGAGTTGACTTAACCGTAAAATGCAGTCTATGACGGCATCAACATCCGCTGAAGGAAGACCTCGTAAACCTTTCAACAATTGCCCCGCTTTTGTTCGCTGGATCATTTCAAATGCTCGAGATTTGGTAATAGGTGCAATTTCAAAGGCGACGTCAAAAATTAGTTCAACGTATATGCCTCCAAGTCCGAACATTAAAATTGGCCCAAAATTCGGATCCCTTTTCATCCCGATTATTATTTCATATCCTTTTGGGGCCATTTTTTCCACAAGGACACCGTCAATGCGGGCTTGGGGATTGATTCTCTTAATTTGATTCGTCATTTTCGTATAACTGGCTGAAACTTGACTCCTCGTGTTGATATTGAGCATTACACCCCCGACTTCGGATTTGTGAAGAATTTGGTCGGAGACAATTTTTAGTACAACCGGGTAACCAACTTTTTCTGCAATATCTGCTGCATGTTTTGCGTCTTTTGCAAAATCACCTTTACAAATCGGAATTCCATAAGCATAAAGCAAGGGGCGTGTTTGCGCTTCACCTAGAACAGTTTTGGGATAGTTGGAAAGAAGAACATCGTGAACCAAATTTTTTTCAACGTCTTCCAGTAATTCTGAAAATTCGTGTCCTCTCCTTAAATATTGGCCATATTTATACAAAGCACCAAATACGGTTCCAACTGATTCGGGAAAAACATACATTGGCACACCACGTTTGTGCAGGTAATGACGGGCTTCATTTACCATGCCTCCACCCATAAAACAGGAGACAACTGGTTTTTCTGTTTTCTCTGCTTCAGCACAAATGGACTCTGCAATTGCAACAGGATTGACCAAGGCTTGTGGAGTATGGATTGCGACGATCGAATCGACATTGATGTCATCGATGCAGGCTTTGAGGGCAGTTTGATAATTGCTTGGATCGGCACCTCCCAACATATCAACAGGATTGACAACCTGTGCGCTGGAAACAAGTTTAGATCTCAAATAAGTTTGCGTATCGGGAAGAAGATTGGTTAATGAAAATCCATTATCAGCTAGGCTGTCAGAGGCTAGGGCTGCCGGGCCTCCTGAATTTGTAATTATTACAGTACGGTTTGAAGCAGGTGGCTTTTGATGAACAAGTCCAATGCTTACATCAAATAATTCAGCTGCTGAGTTAACAGCAATAACACCTGATAGATCGAAAGCTGCTAAGTATGCGGAATGGCTTCCGGCTAGCGAACCGGTATGTGAAGAAACAGCACGTGCTCCTTCATTCGAACGCCCGACCTTGAGAACAACAACAGGTTTTTTCCTGGTTACTTTTGAACACACATCCAAGAATCGCCTGCCATCCTGCAGTCCTTCTAGGTATAAGGCAATAACTTTGCAATTAGAATCTTCAGCCAGGTGGGCGATCATATCCGTTTCGTTTAGATCAGCCATATTTCCCAAACTCACTAAACAGGAAAAACCAATTTCTTTGTCCATCACGTAATCTACAACAGCCCCACAGATTGCCCCCGACTGGGAGAGAAAACCAATATGGCCTTTAGGCGGGACGCCTTTAATGAAAGTAGTATTTAAACCTGAATAGAGATCCATTATTCCCACACAGTTTGGACCTACCAGGCGCATTTTGTATTTGCTGGCTATTGCCAGGCAATCATTTTCAAGTTTTATGCCTTCATCGCCAATTTCACGAAACCCACCAGATATGATGATTACGGATTTTATCCCCTTTTTTCCGCAATCTTCCAATGCATTTGGGACTCCAAATGATGGTAAAGTCACAACTGCAAGGTCTACAGGTCCTGGGACATCGCCAACAGTAGGATAACAGGGATGACCTAAAACTTCCCGGTGACGAGGATTTACCGGAAAAATCCTTTCTGAATAATTCCCTTCTATTAGGTTTCGAATAATGCCGAAGCTTAATTTATTTGGGGAAGTGGATGTTCCAATAAGTGCAACACCCCTCGGGCTAAAAAAAGACTTCACTGGATTTGTCATTGAAACCTCTTTATGTATTAATGGTGGATATGACACAAAACAGAGATTCTAATAATCGGGATAACATCTTGTAGTGCTATGGTTCGAATTATTGGATTTATTGGGTTCTCACGTATTGATGGTGTTTACAGTATCGGATTTTTTGTTTGGTGACGCCAGTTCAAGTGCGAGAGCATGACTGAGAAATTAAAATTGTTTGGTTTCGAACCATCCCATTAATGCTTACAAAAAACTACTTTACATTAAGGCTGAATAATACCAATTAAAATACCATGTCATTTTATCAAGTAACTGCATGTAAAATCATATAAGGATTATAGACAATTAAAATCTTAATAGGATTAGATAATTGACCGACTCATGTTGGGATGTTATAATCGATTAGTTTTGTCAGATTATAAATTATATTCTTATTAGAAAAATGGTAAAAATTAAGTGGGCTTCTACTTGAAGATAAGAAGGAGTATCGAATTTTGTCCGAATTAAAGATATCAAATTTGCATGTAAGTATTCGTGAAAAAGAGATACTCAAAGGTCTCACATTATCCATCCCGCAAGGGGAAGTACATGCGATCATGGGGCCAAATGGAACCGGCAAGTCAACATTGGCTTACACTTTAATGGGACACCCGGACTATTGCGTAACCGAGGGGGAGGTTTGTTTTCATGGTCAAAATATATTAGACCTGAAACCAGAACAAAGATCACATTTGGGTCTTTTCCTTGCATTTCAATACCCGGTTGCGATCCCTGGTGTGACGGTGGCGAATTTCTTGCGAACAGCACTCAACGCACACCGGCGTGCTAAAGATCCACAGGACAAAGGCGTTGCCATACCCGAATTCCGAAAAATGTTGCGGGAAAAGATGGATTTCTTAAGGATGGATCATCAATTTGCAGGAAGATACTTGAATGATGGTTTTTCAGGAGGAGAGAAAAAGAGGGCTGAAATACTCCAAATGGGAATCATAAATCCAGAGATTGCAATCCTTGATGAAACAGATTCTGGCTTAGATATTGACTCATTAAGAATTGTATCCGAAGGTGTTAATGCACTACGGGGTCCAGAATTGGGAGTGCTTGTCATCACCCACTATCAAAGGATATTAAATTATATTAATCCCGATGCTGTTCATGTAATGTTGGATGGCAGGATTGTTGAGTCAGGCGGGGCTGATCTTGCACTGCACTTGGAAGAGCACGGATATGATTGGGTGAGAGAAAAGATGGATAACGGAAAAACATAAACTGGATAAACCCTCTCATGGGAATCACTGATTAAGGTAACGATGAGTACAAGGATTAACTCCGATCTGTTTAAAGGTATGGGAGATTATCAATTCGGATTCAAAGATCCGGATATATCAGTTTTTAAAACTCGCAAAGGATTAGACGAGGAAGTTATTAAACAAATTTCGACCATAAAGGGTGAACCTGAATGGATGTATAAGTTCCGCCTGAAGGCTTTTGCCCATTTCCAATCTCGATCGATGCCACGATGGGGTCCGAACCTTGATAATTTACATCTTGATGATATTTACTACTATGTTAAACCAGTCGAACTTGAGAGCCGATCATGGGAGGATGTTCCTGAAACCATAAAGAACACATTCAATCGGCTTGGTATACCGGAAGCTGAGCAGCGATTTCTTGCTGGTGTTGGGGCTCAATATGAATCAGAGATGGTTTACCACAATATTCAGGAGCATTTAGTAAAACAAGGAGTGATTTTTCTCAGCATTGAAGATGGGCTGCGAAAGCACCCGGAAATATTTCGAGAATACTTTAGTACAGTTGTACCAATTGAGGATAATAAGTTCTCAGCATTAAATAGTGCAGTTTGGTCTGGCGGATCATTTGTATATATCCCGAAAGGGGTTTCAGTGGATCTGCCATTACAGGCATATTTTCGTTTGAATATGGCAAGTATCGGCCAATTTGAACGCAGCCTTATTATTGCTGATGAAGATTCCAGGGTGCATTATGTAGAAGGATGTACAGCCCCGCAATACACTAATGACTCATTCCACAGTGGTGTCATTGAGATTATTGTAAAAAAAGGTGCCAGGGTTCGCTATACAACAATTCAAAATTGGTCAAATAATGTATACAACCTGGTCACTCAAAGAGCAATGGTAAGTGAAGGAGCCACAATGGAATGGGTTGATGCCAATTTGGGCTCAAAGGTGACAATGAAATACCCTTCATGTTATCTGATGGGTGAAGGAGCTCATGGTGAGATTCTATCAATGGCTTTTGCAGGAAAAGGCCAGCATCAAGATGCTGGGGGTAAAGCGATCCATTTTGCACGTGGCACTAGCAGCAAAATAACTTCAAAATCGATCAGTAAAGATGGAGGAAGGTCATCATATAGAGGATTACTTAAGGTTTACCAGGGAGCTGAGGGTTCGCGTTCGAATGTTGTTTGTGATGCCCTGATTATTGATCCAATTTCTCGGTCGGACACTTACCCTACAATTGAGATTGATGAATCAAAGGTAACTGTTGGGCATGAAGCGTCAGTTTCTAAGGTGGGTGAAGAACAACTGTTTTATTTGACTAGCCGGGGTTTGAGTCAAGAGGAAGCGACGACAATGGTGGTTTCGGGATTCATCGAACCTCTAATCAAAGAGTTGCCCATGGAATACGCAGTCGAGATGAATCGATTGATACAACTTCAAATGGAAGGATCGGTGGGTTGATCAAAGTCTGATTGTTCTTCGGAAGTTATTATTCCAACCAAATTAGCTATCCATTATTGATGAAAAACATGATGCAAAACACTCCCGTTATTGTGCGACGACGTTCCACTGCCAACGAAAAAGAACCATCTTTTAATTTTTCCCCTCAAATATCAACGGATGATCCTGAATTTATTCAGAAATACCGAAAACAATCGTGGAAAGCCTTTCTTAATTTACCAATGCCATCCAATGAAGAAGCATGGCGACGTATTAATTTTAAGGAGTTTCACCCTGAACAATATAGACTTGGAATTGGTATAACAAAGAAGAAGGACTGTCGAATACCAAATGAAATAATTTCAATTATCCCATCGAAAAAACGGAGCGGACAGATAGTTCTTACCCCTTCAGGATGTAGATGTCAATTGTTAGACGACTTGGAAAAAGATGGAATAGTATTGTCGGACCTTGTGTCTGCAAAAGAGTCACATCCCCATCTGTTGGGAAAAGTTGCCGGGAGAATAATTAATCCATCTGAAAATAAATATGCCGCTCTTGCCGGGGCCATGGCATCTCAAGGAATGGTTCTTTATGTTCCAAAAGGGAAAAAGATAACCAAGCCGTTTCATTATATTAATTGGATTCATGGTAACAACTCTGCCTTTTTCAGTCATGTGTTGATTAGTTTAGAAGAGGACTCCCAAGCAACCGTGATACTTGAGGTTGCTTCTCCAGAAACTGGCCAGAACCTAGTACATTCAGGCTTGGTCGAAATCATCTTAAATCCCAGATCCAGATTGGAATTGATACAAATTCAGTCACTATCAAAATCAACATGGAATTTTTCAACTGAAAAGGCATCATTGGCGAAAACCGCAGAATTGGACTGGATTCATTTTCCCATGGGCAGTGGGACAACAAAATGTTTTATGGGCGTTGACCTTGCGGGTGAGGGTGCCCGGGCTTCTTTGTCTGGAATGTATTTTCCCGGTAGTGGGCAACACATCGATTTGGACACAAAACAAAACCATTTTGCCCCCAACACTTTTAGTGATTTGCTGTTCAAGGGGGCTGTGATTGGTAAAGGCAGGTCAGTGTGGCACGGAATGATATTCGTCTCACAGGGTGCGGAAAAGACGGACGGTTATCAGGCAAATCGGAATTTGATATTAAGCGCTGATGCCAAGGCTGATTCCATACCGGGTTTGGAAATATTGACAGATGATGTGCGTTGTACCCATGCTGCAACCCTTGGAAACATTGAAGAAGAGCCGTTATATTACCTTCAGTCGAGGGGGATTCCTCGCAAAGAAGCAGAGGGACTTATAGTGAATGGCTTTTTTGAGGAAATTTTGAATAGAACTGGAATAAGAAGCATTAGGTCCAGAGTGGAAAAATATATTGCCAGAAAAATTAACCATAACGAACAATAAATTGGTTGAATTTACTATAATGGTCCGTTATATTATTTGTGCTATAATTATTTGATTAAAATTGTTAATGGAGTAAATATGGCTGCAGTCCCATTTATGCGTCCGCCTGAACCAGAGTATGTGTACGATGTAGGTGATGTTGTTGAAGTATATTGCGACCATGAGAAAACTGGACAGCGAATACGAGGATGGCTTCGGGGAATAGTTGTGCAGGTTGATCAAAAAATGGTCGCTGTTCAATTCAGATCAAATGTCTATTTAACCGATGGCTGGATGATACCGGATCACATTTTGTGGTATCCACTCAATTCGCAACATTTAAGACACACTCAAAAGCGTGTACGTGGAGAATTACCGCAGGTACAGTGATTATGTAAAAGTAGAAGAAAATGTTCTACCCCCTTATTGCTGAACAAGTAAAAAATGATTTTCCAATATTAAAACGTGAGATTCGACCAGGCACACCCCTGGTCTATCTTGACTCTGCTGCTACATCACAGAAACCTGAAAATGTAATAAAAGCGATGGATTTATTTTATCGAACCAAAAATGCAAATATTCATCGCGGGGTTCATACATTAGCCGAAGAGGCAACTTTTGCGTACGAGGAATCGCGAAAAAGCTTGGCAAGGTTTATTGGAGCGAAATATTCTGCCGAGATTGTTTTTACTCGTAACACAACCGAGGCGATCAACCTGGTGACTAGCACATGGGGAAGGGAAAATTTAAACAAAGATGACCTAATTTTGCTGACGGAAATGGAACACCATTCAAACCTGGTTCCATGGCAAATCCTTCAGGAGCAAATAGGTTTTCAAATTGAATTTATAACATTCACGGCTGAAGGCCTCTTGGATTTAAATGAATATGAGAAATTATTAAAACAAGAACCCAAATTGGTGGCATTCACTCATATGTCAAACGTGTTAGGGACAATTAATCCAGCACAGAAAATGGTCGAAGCCGCTCAAAAAGCCGGCGCTATCACCTTAATTGATGCCGCACAATCTGTACCGCATTTACCCATTAATGTCACTGATCTTGGAGCGGATTTTTTAGCATTTTCTGCCCACAAAATGTGTGGCCCAACAGGTGTGGGCATTTTGTATGGTCGTAGGGATTTGCTTGAAAACATGCCGCCGTTTATGGGTGGAGGGGACATGATTAAAAAAGTTTACTTGAGATCATTTACCCCCAATGACATTCCTCATAAATTTGAAGCAGGAACCCCTGCAATTGCAGAGGCAATTGGATTCAGTGCTGCTGCCGAATATCTAGATAACTATGGAATGGACCAAATCGCCGCCCATGAACATAAAATCCTTAAGTACGCCACAAACATGCTTTCTGAAATAAAAGAAGTAAAAATATTAGGTCCAAATATTGAACAAAAAGGCGGAGTAATTTCTTTTTACCTGGAAGGAATCCACCCCCATGATATTGCACAAATACTAGACAGGGATGGGGTTGCTGTCCGTGCCGGCCATCATTGTGCGATGCCGCTTCATGAAAAATTTGGATTACCAGCAACTACGCGTGCAAGCTTCTATTTATACAATACCGAAGAAGATGTGAATACATTGGTTCAATCCTTGCGTAAAGTCATCAAGATATTTCATTAAAAGATTGGGAGAAAGCCATATGGATGATCTTTACCGGGAAGTAATTCTTGAACATTATAAGAATCCAAGCTACAAAGGAATGCTGGAGCCCAACGATTACTCTTACGAAGATGAAAATCCACTATGTGGGGACAAAATTCGCATCGATTTGAGAGTGAACAATGAAGGGATTATCCAGGAAGCAGCGTTTAGCGGTCATGGTTGTGCAATTTCACAAGCTTCTGCGGATATGCTGCTTGAAACAGTAATTGGGAAACATGTGGATACAATTAAGCACTTGGGAAAACAGGATATTTTGGACATGCTGTCTATTGGGGATCTTGGTCCCGTAAGATTAAAATGTGCGCTCCTATCACTTAAAGTGATCAAAGCGGGAGTTTATGGTTTGGGCGACGACATAGACGAGTTGAATGAGGAATAACATTAATGGCTAGTGATAACGCTAGGTTAGAACATCGGTTTCACAAAATCGCCACTTTGAATGAAATACTTCCGGATGAAAAATTGTTCATTGAAATCAATGGTATGGAAATTGTTGTGATCAACATAAACGGAGAATTATTTGCAATTGGGGATAAGTGTACCCATGATGGAGGACCTTTGGGGGATGGAATTATTGAAGGCTACCAAATTGTTTGCCCCCGTCATGGTGCCCGTTTTGATGTTCGCAATGGAAGAGCCCTTACACTTCCGGCTGTAAAAGACACTCCTTCGTATCCCGTAAAAATAGACGGGAATGACGTGCTGCTTGGAATCCCATACCAGAAAACATCACAAATCAGTTAATTAAATATCATCGATCAAGCCTGGCAACCAAATGCACCGATAATGCGCAGGGTGTCAAAACCTTCTGCATATTGTCTTTCTGCCAAAGCACCGTGCCGGATTAAGGTCGCTCGAGTGATCTCGGGATTGAAATAGTATTTATTTTCATATGTTTTGTATTCGGCAAGAGCGGCAATTTTTCTTTCAACGTCTTCCTGGGTTACTTCCACCAAGAAATTGGGAAAGAATCCATAGCTGCTTCGTAATACATCGAAACCCAGTACTGTCGTACCGCGAAAAGCTCGCAAGGATTCCTCTGTAACAGTTGCATGGTCTTGATGGAGGTCAGCCCTGGTATGAGTAAATACGATATCGGGTTTAAACTCCCGGCCTAATTGGATCAAGTATTCCAATATTTCCTGTCTGGCTGCTTGAAAACGACGGGTCTCAAAATTGCCGACGATGACTTGATCACCAGACAAACCTAAAACTTTCATGCTATTTTTATGTTCCCGAAGAACATTTTTCAGCTCTGGGTTCTTTTGGTTATCTGAGAGAGTAACGCATAATATTTCAGATTTTTTAGAGATATGGGAAATTAACGCTCCTGCTCCCAACTCAATATCATCCGGGTGTGCACCGATAAATAATATCCGATTCCCAAAAAAGACCATATCATGCTTCATAGTTTTATTTGGTTGCTAAAAATCCACCAACCACCTTGGTCATTACCAATTTTCCATCTTTTTCTATCCTTTTCTTGACCACTTTTTCGATGTCCTTCATAATATTTTCGAATTCATCCCTATTTTTAAAAAAATCGCTCCAGATTTTGCGATCTTCGTTTAATGAGGCCCGAGTGTATGCAATAAATGGTTCCGCAGTTTCGAATATTAGTGGATTTTCAAAAATGTGGACTTTTACATCTTTAAATAATTTTTGAATTGTTGGCAGAAATTCGCTTTTATAACGGGAGCTTCCCGGCATTGGCGGAATGGGTCGATTATTTGTTGCCTCTCGAATTACATCGTAAAAAAGCAATTTGTTTTCAGGCATTGGGCCAGTGGTAAAGAAAGACCCACCTGGTTTAATAATCCTATGTATTTCCCGAATTGTAAATGGAACGTCCAGCGCATAATATATTGCAAAACAACAGGAAACCAGATCAAAAAAATTTTTTGGTTGTTTAATTGGCTCGTTGAAATTTATGTTCATAAAGCGTATTGACGCGCCGCGTTTTGTGTTTTCTAATCTTGCTTCTTGTAAAAGATCTTCATTTACATCACCGCCAATAATATCAGCTTGACCTACCAAATAATCATAAAATGAAAAACACTGTTTACCAGAGCCACAGCCAATATCAAGAATGGTTGAATTTGGTTTGAGAGCCAGAATATCTAACACCCACTGGTCAATATTTTTACTACCATATTGTTCGTGAATGTTAATACGCATAGCCAAATCATTGATTGTTTCAATATAATTAATTTTCATGGAGATAATTCCTGCAGTGAGGAGGTTGGGGTAAGTATAGTTATATGTAAAAGAATGTCAAGAGAACACTTGGATTTTAAAATAGTAGAGTGAGGTTAACAAATCCTAGGGAGCATTTCACCCGAAAGCATATCGAGGATCCGTGTGCCACCAATTCGGGTTTTCAATAAGACCTTACCCTTTGGATCAGTTTGTATTTGACCTATGCGCGTAGCCATTTTACCGTAAGAAGATTGACGTATACTGTCAACCGCCATGTCTGCCTCTTCTTCGGCGACAATTGCTATGAGCTTCCCTTCATTTGCAATATAAAGTGGATCAAATCCCAGCATATCACATGTTGACTTCACTGGTGTCGAAATGGGAATTAAATCTTCTTCAATGATAATGGAACAATTACTTTGAAGGGCGATTTCGTTTAGTGAAGTCGCCAAACCACCGCGTGTCGGATCTCTAAGGACTCGGGTATTAGGAGCCGCTTTCAGGAGGTTGCCAACCATGTTGTTCAAAGGCGCGATATCGGATATTACATTTGTTTGAATGGCAAGATCCTGCCTTGCATTTAGAACTGCAATGCCGTGGTCACCTATGGTGCCAGATATGATAACAATGTCACCCGGCCTGGCGCATTGACCACCAATTACGAGACCGTTGGGCTGCCATCCGATCCCTGCTGTATTAATGAATAATTTGTCTGCTTTCCCTTTCTCCACTACCTTGGTGTCACCAGCAACGACAAGAACCCCAGACTCATCGGCAGCAATTTTCATTGAAGACAATACCTTTTCAAGGAGTTCGACGGGGAAACCTTCTTCAATTATGAAGCCCGCAGTTAGATACAAAGGCATTGCACCAGACATGCATATGTCATTAACTGTTCCACAAATTGCCAGTCGACCTATATCCCCTCCCGGAAAAAAAAGTGGGTGCACGATATGAGAATCCGTGGTAATTATCAATTTCCCTTCAAGATTAGCCTTACTTGGGAGATCAAACCTTGCGAAATCGTTCCCTTCTGATAAAAATGAGTTTTGAAGGTAAGGAAGAAACACTTTTTTAACGAGATCATGGGTCATTCGGCCTCCACTGCCGTGACCTAAAAGGATTTGGTCATTATGAGAAAGGGGAATGGGACAAACCGGCCCTTCAATGGCTTGGGGTTTCTCGAAGGTTTCCATAATTGAAATGATGCTCCTTACTCTGTTTTGATCCTCTTATATCGATAGTAGGCAGCACAAGCTCCTTCAGACGAAACCATGGTTGCACCCAAAGGGTTTTCAGGGTTACAAATAATCTCAAATGCAGGACATTCATTTGGTTTTTTCAAACCTTGAAGAACAAGGCCGGAGATGCAATCCGATGATTCTTTTGTTTGGATGTTGGACACGGAATATTTCTTTTCTGCATCCAGATCGGAGTATTTAGATTTCAGCTTTAAACCACTATTCCTGATCATACCGATGCCGCGCCAATTACGATCGCAAGGCTCAAAAACATCATTGATAATATTTTGTGCGAACACATTTCCATTCCTGGTTACTGCGCGCGGATAGGCGTTTTCTACTTTATGCACACCTTTTTCCAATTGTATAACCGCCGATAAAATCCCCCGGGCAAGGTCGTAAGGCTCAAAACCAGTAACAACTATTGGTATCTTATAATTATCAGCAATTTTTTCATATTGCCAATAACCCATAACGGAACATACATGTCCAGCGGCTAAAAATGCCTGAACGCGATTGTAAGATGAATCGAGAATAGCGGTAATGGCAGGAGGGACACAAACCTGGGATACAAGGATGGAATAATTTGAAAGGCCCAGTTTTTTTGCTTTTATAACACTCATTGCATTGGCTGGTGCTGTAGTCTCGAAACCAATTGCAAAAAATACAACATCCTGATCCGGATTATCCCTGGCAATTTGTACAGCGTCGAGAGCAGAGTACACCGTCCGAACCTGGCCGCCAGCAGCACGAACAGAGAACAGGTCGCCAGAGGATCCTGGCACACGGAGCATATCTCCGTAACTCGCAAATATTACGTTCGGTTGTGAAGCGATCTGGATGGCTTTATCGACCAACTCAAGAGAAGTGACGCATACAGGGCACCCTGGTCCGTGAATCAATTCAACTTCTTTTGGGAGGAGGTCGATCAAACCTGAATTAATAAGTGAATGCGTCTGGCCGCCACAGACCTCCATTATTGTCCATGTATGGTTAATTTCGCTTGAGATCTTGTCCAAAAGCACATCGATTGTTTTTTTATTATGTAACTCGTCGATAAATTCCAACATAATTCATCAATCTGTATCAATAAGTGGTTTTATTTCTCGAAATTATTTTGCATCCTTGAAAGTTCGTCGAGGGCTTGAAAGGTTTCATTTGCTTCAGTTTCATCAAGTCGGCTAATTGCAAATCCTGCATGAATAATCGCGTAATCACCAACTGCCGCATCTGGTATGGCTGCCAGACATACTTCTCTGGACACACCGCCAAAGTCCATTACCCCCATGAGGATGCCTGCATCATCATAAATTTTTACAATCTTACCTGGGATTCCCAAACACATAAAACGCCTCCGTTTTCAATTTAGAAGCTATTTGCAGCCACCATGACCTGCCCGAGGGAAATTCCACCATCGTTTGCCGGTACTTTTTGGTGTACTAATACAGAAAAATCGCTAGCCTGTAAATAGTTCATTGTTTTTCTAGTCAGGAAACTATTTTGCCAAACACCACCACTAAATGCAACAGTGTTAATACCGAATTTCATTTTTATCGATTTACATATCTCCAGGCAGGCAATTGCGATGCTGTTATGAAATCGGGCTGAAATATTAGATTTAGAGTTACCTGATTTTAAATCCTTGATCAAGGCTGAAATTAATGATGGGTATAGTAACAGACCATTTTGAAAGGGAAAGTCATAAAAATCTGTTTCGTCGGGGTTGGCTATTGTTTCCAATTCAATAGCAGCCTGACCCTCATACGTAGCAACCTGGCAAATGCCCAAAAGCGATGCTACACCATCAAATAGCCTGCCCATGCTGGATGTTAGGGGGGAATTAATCCTATTTTCCATTTGCCAAAGGATAGCCGAGAGTTCATCTGGGTTGTGAAAATTCAGTGGATATTGTGCAGTATCCCATTGTAATCCTGATGACCAAAGGAGGGCCAATCCGGTTCTGGCTGGTTTATGGATGCAAGTGTCACCTCCGGGAAGCGGAAAATATTGAAGATGTGCGAACCTTTGGTATTCCTTGTATCCTCCGATTATGATTTCCCCACCCCAAATTGCCGAATCCGTACCCAAACCTGTCCCATCAAAACACAATCCAATAACCGGTTCATCCCTTCTCCATTCGTTAT
Organism: uncultured Anaerolineaceae bacterium; assembly: GCA_964420835.1. Lineage (GTDB taxonomy): Bacteria > Chloroflexota > Anaerolineae > Anaerolineales > Anaerolineaceae > CAYQUO01. Next base: position 34,353 of record CAYQUO010000020.1, on the reverse strand, counting down.
CGGCAAGGCATGAAGCCAGATGGGCGTGATGATGTTGGATTTGAATAAGGGGAATATTCTCATTTTCTGCCCGTTCGACGGAATACCGTGTAGATAAATAATCCGGGTGTAAATCACAGGCAAGTATTTCTGGTGTTATCTTGTACAATCGCTCAAAATGGGCAATGCCTTCTTCAAATGCCTTATAGGTTTCAAAATTCTCAAGGTCGCCGATGTGGTGGCTTACGATCTTATTGTCTTGATCAGATAAACAGAAAGTATTCTTTAATTCAGCACCGACTGCCAGGATGGAACGTTTGCTTGTGGGAAGCATGAAAGGAGCTGGAGAAAATCCACGGGAGCGTCTTAGATGAAATGGGTGATCATCTACGACCCTTATGACAGAATCATCCATACGCATGTAAATTGGTCGGTTGTGGAGCAAAAATCCATCAGCCATGCCTCCTAAACGCTCCAAGGCTTCATCGTCCCTATATGCAATTGGCTCTTCGCTTAAGTTGCCACTAGTCATCACGAGGATTTCTGGAAACCCATCACTGGGCTCCATGAGAAGCAGGTGAAGAGGAGTATATGGCAACATTATCCCCACGGTGGTCTGATTTGGTGCTACAAGCTCGCAGATGTTCGAATGAGAAAGACGATCAAGGATGAGAATTGGATGCTGTGGAGATATTAAATATTCAGCTTCTACCCTGGAAAGCCGGCAGTGCTTTTCAGCAGTTTGCATGTCGAAGACCATTAAGGCGAAGGGTTTATCACTGCGTTTCTTTCTTTTCCTAAGCTGTTCAACAGCATCACAATTCGTCGCATCGCAGGCAAGGTGAAATCCACCCAAACCTTTAATGGCAAGTATTTTTCCGTCCATTAATAACTGCCTGGATATCTGGATGGCGCTTTCATCAACACAACATTTCTTTCCATCTTTCTCAAACCAGACATTTGGGCCACACTTTGGGCAGGCAATCGGTTGCGCGTGGAATCGCCGGTTGAATGGATCGTTATATTCCGCCTGGCATTCAGAACACAATTGAAAAGTAGACATTGTCGTATTTTGGCGGTCATAAGGCATGTTTTTGATTATGGAAAATCTAGGGCCACAATTTGTGCAGTTGATAAACGGGTATCGATACCGTCGATTGTTGGGGTCAGACATCTCCCTTTGACAATCCGGACAAATTGCAACATCTGGCGTGATGATAATCTTACTTTTCGTGTCAATCGAACTTTGGATAATCTCAAATGTAAGGGATGGTTTGAATTCCTGCTCGGTTACTACTAACTGGTCTATTCTCGCGAGAGGTGGAAGTTCGGAACGAAAATTCGCCAAGAAGGTAAAAATATCATCTTCCGCTCCATTTATTTCGATTTCAACCCCCAGGGTTGTATTTCTAACCCAACCAGTTAGGTGGTACCTTGACGCCTGAGAAAAGATAAAAGGACGAAATCCTACCCCCTGTACGATTCCGTTGGCGAGAATTCTCCTTCCGATTTTTTTGTTCCAGGACATGGTCAACGCTTATCATCAGTCGGTGGAATTCCGCTTTACTGACAACCATTCTATCCAACTAGAAATGCCTTTACCAGTTTGACAGGATACTTTGAAAATATTCACTTTCGGATTTAATATTTTTATCCCTTGTTCAAAATATTCCATGTTAAAGTTGACATAAGGTAATAGGTCGATCTTGTTGATTATTACCGCCTGGAGGTTGCGATATATATTTGGATATTTATATGGTTTGTCATCACCTTCTGGAATGCTTGCAATTAATACATTGCAATGCGTTCCAAGGTTGAATGCGGCAGGGCATATTAGATTCCCCACATTTTCAACAATTAATAAATCCAGATCCTCCAATACCAATTTTCCCAAACCGCGTGAAAGCATAACAGCATCCAAGTGGCAATCACCCCCAGTGTTAATTTGAACTGCTGGTACACCCTGCTCGGCAATCTTCTGTGAATCAATCGTTACAGGAGCTGTATCGCCTTCGATTACCGCAATTCGAAATGAATCTTTCAAAGCTTTTATGGTCTGGAGAATCAGGCTGGTTTTTCCTGCTCCTGGAGACGCCATGATATTAATCCCAAAAATCCCATAATGATCAAGCTGGTCTCTATTCAATGCAGCAACTTGATCGTTCGCGTCTAGTATTTTTTCTACAATTTGAATTCTTTCTGAAGTCATTGTTTTATTTAGGTTTCCACTTCAATACTATCTAACCAAAACTCTTCTCCTGAGATCAGGTTGATATGAATCGACCTGCACTCTGGGCACGGTATTAGTTGTTCCTCGATTTCATATGTGCAACCGCAGTCAATACATTCTAATTTGGCCGGAATTCGTCTGAAATGGAGTTTTGCTCCTTTGCCAATGGTGTCTTTGCTAATGATGTCCCAATAAAATTGAACCGAATCATCAATAATGCTTGATAATTGGCCGATTACGATGTGAATGTCCGTAATTTTTTGAGCGTTGGCTTGTGTTGCGTAGCGTGTAGCGATCTCGAGAATATTTTCTGTGACTGATAATTCATGCATCAAATTAATTATAATACAAAAAAGGTAGAATAAGTAAAAATGGTAAATGTGACATTTTAGGTGTCATTCGTTCCAATTTACATCAAAGGATTATTATTTTATCGTGCTTTGCTTCTGTTTTAAATATATGTACCAGTAGAATAAACCGACCAGAAGAACCCCTCCAATAATATTCCCGATAGTTACCGGGATGAGGTTGTTTGTGAAAAAATTATTTAATGTCAGGCTTGGAAAATTCCCCGGAGTTTTATTGATAAGGTTAAAAAAATCAGATGATCCCCAATATTTAATAAATAATGCTATTGGGATGAAGTACATATTTGCTACACTGTGCTCAAAACCTGAAGCTACAAATCCTGCAATAGGTGGGATTATGGAAAGGATTTTATCAGTTGTTGTCCGTGCGCTGTAGCACATCCATACGGCCATGCAAACCATTGCGTTACACATGATTCCCAGGGCAATGGCCTGAAGAAATCCAAGGCTCGTTTTACTTTCACCAATAGTTAATGCCGTTAATCCAACCGCGCCATTAGCGAACTTATACTGCTCGGATACAAACATTATCAGGGCAGTAACAACTGAGCCAACAAAATTGCCAGAATAGACAATTACCCAATTTCGAAGCAAAGAGATTAGGGTTACCTTCCCACTGCTAAAAGCAATAACAATCAGGTTATTGCCAGTGAATAACTCAGCACCGCCTACAATCACCAGGATTAAACCAAGGGTAAATGCCAGGCCTGATAACAATCGAACGATTCCATAGGGTAACCCTGTTGAGAATGCTCGGCTGCCACTTTCGCCGTATATGGCAATGCTACCGGAAGAAACGGTGGTCGCGAAAATCGCTCCCAATGCTATAAAAGCCCCAGCCAAGATCGCCAAGGCAAACATGGGACCAAATCCCAGGCCAGCTTTTTTAATTCCAACTTCTTCCGCTTTTATGGCCATTTCTGCAGGTATCAATGAGTCTAAGTTTGTGGTATTCATCTTCCCTCATCTATTAATAATATGGCAGGTAATTTGTCAATTTAAAAATCATTCTTGGAGTTTTCTGATACTTCAGAATACGATGTTGTGAGATATCATCCACTTTACACTTTCAACCATTCAAGAAGTTTTTCGACAGCCTTATTAGCTGAACGGGTTGTTTTTCTGGATAATTGCCTTGAAAAATTGAATTGGTAACCACGAATCGACAAAAGTGTACCGATCGTTGATCCGTTATATATGGTATTGGCAAGATAGAGGCAGGTTTCCGGAGTCATATGATGTGTAAAGGGAGATTTGTGGAATTCTTTATTTATGGTGGAAAAAAATAAATCAAATGGAATATTCCCTGTGTGGGCATCGATGAAACATACCTGATCGTATTCAGAGATCGTTTCTGCAATTTCTGGCACTAAATGCGGCAGGAAAATAAATTTATAGTTCTTTGTATGAATGAATTCCTCCTCGGGGTTTTTGGGAATTTGCATCTTTAGATGCTTGGCAGTATGAATCATAACGTACCACGCAACGCCGTCGTCCTGTCGATCCACATTACCATACCCGAGTACTAATTTCTGAATGGTGTCCATAATAATAATGTAAATGGGGTCTTGATCATGATTGTTCATCAAAACCCCATTTAAGTGATGTTTATTATTGTGTTATCTCATTGTGAACGGCCAATCGTATTAATTACTTTTCCACTGGTATCCTGAATCTCGATTACAAGGGGCATCTTCCCGATTGCATGGGTGGAACAGGATAGACAAGGATCGTGGGCTCTGATCGCAGCTTCAACCCTGTTTAGCAATCCTTCTTTGATTTCAGGCCCGTTTATGTAAGTTTTTGCCACGCTGTCAACTGCCGAACTCATTGCCCAGTTGTTGTGGCCGGTGGCAACGATCAAGTTGACTCGTTCGAGTTGGCCGCGCTCATTTGCCCAATAGTGGTGAAATAATGTGCCTCTGGGAGCTTCTATTACACCAACACCATTTCCTTGAAAATTGTGATGGGTATTAATTATGTCGGTTCCGAGAATATCCTCATCATCTAATAAAATGCGAACCCGCTCAGCTGCAAATAAAGTCTCAATAAGACGTGCGTAGTGGAAATAAAGGGTGTTCTCGACGGGTTTGCCACCATTAATTGATTTCCATATCTTTAACTCATTATTTGCCAATTGGGTATCAATTTTATCGACCGCGTTCAAACGGCCTAAGGGTCCAACCCGATATACACCTTCCGGCCATCCTAATTTTTTATAATAAGGAAATTTGAGATACGACCAGTTCTCAACATGTTCAGCAATGTAATCAAGGTAATTTTGGCCATTGAACTTTTCCAGTTGAATCCCGTTTCTATCAATTAACCTTATATCTCCATCGTAAAGTTCAAGGCCGTTATCAGGTGTGACAAGACCCATATATCCAGATTTTAAGACAGCAAATTTATTTACATCTTCCTGATTCTTTGAAACCCAATCTTTAATCACACTGATGCCAAGTTGAATTGTTTGAATGGCATCATCGATGCCTGAAAGTATCTGCTCCCTATCTGCCATAGACAAGGCTTTATTAACACCTCCTGCTACGGCAAAGGTTGGATGAATGCGTCTCCCGCCGACAAGCCGAATAATTTCTTGGCCAAATTTTCGAAGAGTAACAGCCTTTACTGTTAAATCCGGGTTTGCGGCAACAAGCCCTACTACATTTCTTGTGGCAGGGTCAGCGTCAAATCCAAGGAGAAAATCCGGCCCAGCCAATTCAAAGAAATGCATTCCATGGGATTGTATGATCTGACCCATATGCATTAATTCTCTTAATAATGTCGCCGTGCGGGGTGGAGGAGCACCACACACCACATCTGCTGCCTTTGCTGCTGCTAGGTGATGGCTGACTGGGCAAATACCACATATGCGAGGGGTGATGTTTGGCATTTCAAAGACCATTCGGCCTTCGCAAAACTTCTCAAATCCTCGAAATTCATTTACATGAAAATACGCATGATCAACTCCACCGTTGTCGTTAAGGTGAATTGTCACCTTTGCGTGACCCTCAATCCTGGTTACGGGTTCAATGGTAATTTTTTGGGCTGTCATCTCAGACTCCTAATGCCAGTGTAGCAAATTATCTTTAAGGACAGGAACCCGCCCTTGGGCTAGTTCGCTTATGACATGAAAAATCACATCTGCATCAGGCGGGCACCCCGGCACAAATACATCCACGGGGACAACCTCATGAACTGCTCTAACTTTTGTTGGTGTCCCCAGTTCCGGGTCATTGGGGATCTTGCCATTTTCATCGGTGCTTTCTGTTTCAACATACGCCCGACGCAATGCATCCTCAAGTTCGAAGAAATTCCTCATCGCTGGAACACCGCCAAAAACAGCACAATCGCCAAGCGCAACCAATATCTTGCATCGTTTACGCATTTTTTGAGCAACTTCTTCATTGGTCGTGGTATTGATTCCACCTTCGAGTATTCCAACATCCACGCCAGTCTCATCTGGCTCTTTTAGATCGGTGATGGGTGTCGCCCGAAGGTCAACCAATTCTATTACCTTAAGAATACGTTCATCGATATCCAACAATGACATATGGCAACCAGCACAACCTGCCAACCAGTCTGAAGAGATTTTAGGTTTTCCCATTTTGTCTCCTTTTCATGTAACCATTAAATTTCGGTAATACTTACCGAAGGAGTTCTTTGTAGCAATTCCTCTTTCCAGCCTTTATCAGAAATCTTGTGACCAAGTTTTTCTGCAAGTGTAATCAATAGTTGCCTGTTCGACCAAATGTCATCGTCCGATTTGATCGATGCAGATGCTTTTTGTAATGAGCCTTCCATGTTCAGGTAATGCCCTTCTTCTTCTGTCCATATGGACACGGGTAAAATAACATCCGCCCTGGCTGTTAATTGGGAGGTATAACTGGCTGCAACAACAAGGAATTCAGCATCTTTAACTTTTTCTAAAAGACGCTGTGAAGGTTCATCATCGCCTAGCGAGACGAAGAACACCTGTTTTCCACCAGGCTCAATGGATTTTTCCAGTTCGTATTGTGCGGCTGCCATACTGTTAGCCCCACCCTTGATATTAATCAGGGTGCTTTTAGTGAGTTGTGCAAGTGTCAACAAAGATTTTTGTGCCTGGGAGTCCCCACTGCTTAACAGGTTTGCGCCGAAAATGATAACCGGTTTTTTTGAAGCTTTAAGTATCATTGCAGCTTTTAAGAAATCTTCACTTTTTATTCCGGATTTTGATGACGCAGTCGCCAAATCGGCATTGCCATTTGAAACATCCCTGGATTTTTCCGCCTGCTTCAACGCGGATAATAATCCATTTAATAGAAAAGTTTCTGATCCTTTTTTACCATTTAAATTTAGAGTGGCGATTGAAGACAGTTTATTGTCGAAAGTGTTTAAAAGGATTAATTGGGCTTGGTTTGGAACGATGCGTTTTACATAAAAACCGATCACTTCGTGGTAATCAACCAAGTCTTCAAAGGCGACAACCACACAGTCAGAATCATGTATTTCGGCAATTTTGCCTTCAAAAGGTTTGCCGAGTTCTTCGGCAATTCGAGCTGGGATCGCGGTGCCTTGTCCCTCCTCAATAGAGGTGACCACCTCACTTTGAAGATGGTTGTTAAATAGTTGTTTGAATAGGAATAAGGCTTCCGTTGTTAAACGTGTGGAAACAATAGCGGCAATTCCATCCTTCTTCATCCCTGCCATGGGTTTTAGTTTTAAGGCGACTGCATTGAGAGCATCTTCCCAGGTACAGGCTTTAAGTTTACCATCCTTGCGCATCATGGGGGTCTTAACCCGATCTCTGGTTTCGAACATTGGAATCCATCTTCCGGTCTTGCAAAGGACTCCACGGTTGTGTCCTTCTCCCCATATACCATCGATGCGGATTACGTTGTTATCTCGGGTTATTACATCCAAAGTGCATCCGATACTGCAGCCCACGCAAACTGTCTTGTGGTGTTCGCCTTGGGTGTCACGACCTCTATATGCACTTATCCGATCTATAAGTGCTCCGGTTGGACAAATTTGAACACAAGTTCCGCAGGATATACAGGAACTCTCACCCAGTGGAACCCCAAGATCTGCAACCAAAAGGCTGTTGTATCCCCTTTCTTCAAAACCTAGTGTATGGTTCCCAACAAGTTCTGAACAGGCACGAACGCAACGTCGACATAATATGCACCGGTTATGTTCCAGTACAAAATACTTGTGGGATGCATCAACAGGGTAGGCTTGCCAATTAGGCTGAAGGGGCCAATGGGTCATCCCCTCCGCATAAGCGGCATTTTGCAATTCACAATCACCCCCGCTAACCTGACAATATGGGCAGAAGTGATTTCTCTCGCTGAATATTAATGTGAGGACAAAGTTCCTTGCTTCGTGAACCCGTTTTGTATTTGTATGGATCACCATGTTTTGACTAACCGGAAATGTGCAGGAAGGTTGAAGTGTGCGCATTCCTTCTACTTCAACCAAACAAATCCGGCATCCACCATAGGGAGACACTTCCGGGTGGTCGCAAAGAGTTGGAATGTCGATTCCAGCCATTCTGGCTGCGTTCAAAACTGTAATACCTTCAGGCACATCAAAGGTTTTTCCATCCATTGTAATGCTTACCATAGTTCAATCTCCAGAAAGCAAGAATTTTATTATTATGAACCGTTCATTGGACAAACACCTGATGGACATACTTTCAAGCGTATATGTGCTTCGACCTCGGCATTGAAGTGTTTGAGAATATCTCGAATAGGTGTCGAAGCCGTCTGTCCCAACCCGCAATTTGAAAGAAGGTTCATCTGTTCGCTAAGTTCGTCCAGTGTCTGCAAGTCCGATAATTTCCCCAGACCTCGTGAGATATTTTGTAAAATCTCGTACGAGCGTTCAGTACCGATCCTGCATGGATTGCATTTCCCGCAGCTTTCCTTGCGAAAGAAATTTACCAATACTTTTGCAAGGTCGATTACACAGGTGTCTTCATTGCAAATTAATAAGGCCCCAGATCCAAGAGAAACCCCGGCTTTCGTATATGAATCAAAATCCATGGGAGTGTCTTGGAGACTTGAGGGAATGACTGAACCACTGGACCCTCCTGTCTGCGCCAGCTTGAAATTGGAGCCATCTTTCATACCTTTACCATAAATGGTAATGACTTCTCGTAAAGTGATACCCATAGGGACTTCAATTAGGCCGGTGACATTTACATGCCCCATTATGGTATATACCTTGGTCCCAGGGCTGCTGGATGTGCCAATATTTCGATACCAGGAGGAGCCAAGCCGAATGATCGACGGAATGTTTGCCAGCGTTTCAACATTATTGACAAGAGTGGGTTGACCCCATAGCCCATTGGTGGTTGGGTACGGAGGCCTGGAACGAGGTTCTCCTCTTTTTCCTTCGATTGATTCCAGCAATGCAGTCTCTTCGCCACAAATGTAGGCTCCTGCACCTGAATGGATATGAACTTTGAAACAATAATCCGTACCAAATATATTTTTCCCGAGAAAACCATATTGTTCTGCTTGTTTAATTGCTTCACTTAATCGCTCTTGTGCCAGAGCATATTCGCCACGAACATAAATATACCCTTCAGTAGCTCCAATGGCGTAACCTCCAATTGCCATGGCTTCAAGGATGCAATGAGGATCTCCCTCAAGGATGACCCGATCCTTGAACGTTCCCGGTTCACTTTCATCGGCATTGCAAACAACATATTTCTTTGAACCAGAAGCCTTGGCGACGAAGCCCCATTTGATCCCTGTAGGGAAACCAGCTCCGCCTCTTCCGCGTAAACCTGATTTAGTTATTTCGTCAATCACCTCAACGGGAGTCATTTTGGTGAGAACAGTGCCGAGGGCTTCGTAACCATTGTGAACAAGGTAATCCTCTATACTGGTGGGGTCAATCAAGCCGGCTCTTTCGAGTACTATTCTCTTCTCGGCAGGAAGGGTGCCTTTTCTGGCGGATAGCCAGGCAATTTTTCCGCTAAGTTCCCTTAATGAAGCTTTTAATCCTTCGGCTTCACGACCTTTATAGAGATGTTCCTCTACCAAAAAAGGAACATCTTCCTTGGACACCGGCCCATAAATGGTGGCTTCGGGATAAACTATAACCAAGGGCAAGGCATCATGTCGACCGACATCACCAACCATTGAGAGGGATATTTCTTTGCTCAGACCGAATTTGTTAATCTCCTTTTGCAGCGTATCATACACTTCTTGGGAGCCTTTGGCGATACTAACGGGATCGCTGGAGACCAAAACCATTGAACGATAAATATTCATGCACGTCTCCTTATTCGTAATGGGCCAGGATCTCTGGAACCTGATTTGGTGTTACATTTCCATAAATATCTTCGTCAATAACAATGACAGGGCCAACGCCGCAAGCTCCCAGACAACTAACAGTAACCAGTGACCATTTGCCATCGGGAGTATTTTCATCAGGCCCAATTTGTAATTCTTCCTGCAATCTTTGGAATACCTCCCTTCCGCCTACAACATGGCAGGGGGCACTTTCACAGAAGAGGATAACATGCCTCCCTCGAGGTTTTGTTGACAACATGCGGTAAAACGTACTTACTGCGAACAAGGTGCTCTGTGGAACCTGAAGTTGTCTACTTACCTCTTCCAATACTTCTTTTGGCAGATAACCAATGGAATGGTTTATATCATTTAATATTGGTATAAGTTCTGCACGAGATTTGCCATATTTTTCTACTGCGGCATCAACTGTTTTAAGCAACGATTTCCCATTATTATTATCGTTCGACATGCTCCTCCTCCAAAATAATTGCAAAAAGGTTACGGTCGATTTTACAATATCTCGATTGCGTTAAAATTGCAGACTTGTTTGCAAATTCCACACCGTATACAGGTATCTGGGTCAATATAGTGAGTTTGACGCCTCTCACCAGTAATGGCTGCAACAGGGCAGTTGCGGGCGCAAACCGTACAACCTGTACATGCATCAGGTCTGATTTCATATTTGATTAATGCCCGGCAAACTTTCGCAGGACACTTCTTGTCGATAATATGGGCTATGTATTCATCTCTAAAGTATTTTAGCGACGTCTCGACTGGGTTGGGAGCTCCTTGCCCTAAGCCGCAAAGACTGTCTGATTTTATTTCACGACAGAGCACATCTAATCGTTCAAGATCTTCGGCAACACCATTGCCTTCACAAATCCGGGTTAGGATTTCAAGCAACCGACGGGTTCCAATCCTGCACGGCACACATTTCCCACAACTTTCTTCCTGTGTGAATTCCATGAAAAATCTTGCCATGTCGACCATGCAAGTTTCATCGTCCATTACGATCATTCCACCGGAACCCATTATTGAACCAACTGAAGCAAGGGATTCATAATCAACTGGGAGGTTTAAGAATTTTTCCGGAATAAATCCACCCATTGGTCCGCCAGTTTGAATTGCTTTAAACCCTTTGTCATCTTTTATGCCCCCGCCAACATCAAAGACGATTTCTTTTAAGGTGATCCCCATAGGAACTTCGATTAGTCCGGTGTTGTTGACATCACCAGCCAGGGCAAAAGTTTTTGTTCCTTTGCTTTTTTCGGTACCGTACTGACAGAACCATTTTGAGCCTTTTAGGATGATCTGAGGAATGTTGGCGTATGTTTCAACATTATTTACATTACTTGGTTTTCCAAAAAGACCTTTGACGGCTGGAAAAGGAGGCCTGGGTCGGGGCTCGCCCCTTTTTCCTTCAATACTTGCCATTAAGGCAGTTTCTTCACCACAAACAAATGCACCTGCACCCATTCGGACTTCAAGGTCAAAATGAAAACCTTTTCCAAAGATGTTTTTGCCCAGGAAGCCGAATTCTCTGGCTTGTTGAATTGCAATATTCAGCGTTTTAACTGCCAATGGGTACTCCGCACGGCAATAGATGTATCCTCTAACAGCTCCGATGGCATATGCCGCTATGATCATTCCTTCGATTACAGAATGGGGGTCACTTTCAAGAACGCGACGATTCATAAAAGCACCAGGATCACCCTCATCTGCATTACAGATTACATATTTCACCGGATCAGCGCTATCTCTGGCAAACTGCCATTTTCGACCGGTTAAAAAACCTGCACCACCACGGCCTCGAAGTCCGGCATTGATCACAATGTCGATTACTTCAGTTGGTGTCATGGATGTTAGGACATTGGCAAGAGCCGCATATCCATCTTCAGCAATATATTCTTCAATGTTGTTGGGGTCAATTTTGCCACAATTGCGAAGGACGATTCGAATTTCCTTTGGCTTGGGGGGGCCAAGTTCTTCATCCGAGACACGGGGTTCTTTGGCCAGGAATCGATCAACGATTCTGCCTTTCAAAAAATGTTCTTCAACAAGTGTTGGAATGTCTTCGACAGAAAGGTTAGAGTAATGTGTTGCCTCAGGATAGACCATAATATCGGGTCCAAACAACCCTGGATCACCCAAGCGCGAGGTCTCCAATACTTGGACCTCATCGAATAAACCCTGTATCACTAACTCATCTTGAAGTTTATTCAATATCTCGATGGCTCCTTTCTCAAGGCACCGAGGATCGACCGATACAAGGATGTGTGAACGATAAAATGACATCAGATGCTACCTTTCATATGTCAATTCTATGGTATCTTTTCGATGTAATTTATGAAGGGATCAAATAATCTTTTACAATATTTCCATTTTCAATATGTTCCTTCATGATGCGAACCATAATAGTTGGCGTGACCTTTCCATAAGAAACAGGGGGCTCTTCCCCGATAATTACCTGAACAATGGGTTCCCACGAATCCAGGCCAGGGTTCCCAGTTTGCCGGACGACAATATCTGGAAGTTTATTCTCTTCAATGTAATCAAGAATAGCCTTGAGTGTTTCGCGAGCCCCTGCAGCAATTCCTACTGTGCCCATTCCAACGATGATTTGCTTTTGGCCAGAGGATAATTTGACATTCCGTTTCTGGAGGGCTTCCTCCCTGATGCGCTTGAGGTCCTCCAATGATTTAATTTTATCCATTGAAATCATCTCCTTGCAGGTAAATAATCTGAATAATCATACGGCAATCTGTTGAATCCTGGAAATACCATCTTCATATGCATTTCGAATATAAGATATTACGAACGGGTCACTTATAGGAATACCATCCAATTGTTGAATTATTAGTTGACTGTCAAAAACGAAGCTTTCACCATCTATCTGATAGGTGAAAATCCATTGAACTTCAGGTGACCCAATTACGAGTGACAACAATGTGTCCGCAAGATTCCCCAGCGGCATTCGGTCAATGTGGCTGCGTTTAAATTCTACTTTGATGTCAGTTCCTTTACCTAGACTGGATTCAACGCTGAGCCATCCGTCACAAGCTTCTGCTGCTGCCTTAAACAAAGGGATTCCCAGCCCAACTTTCCGTGATGTACGCGAGGTGACAAATGGGTCAATTATGTTGTTAACCATGACCTCGTCCATCCCATTGCCATCATCACTAATTTCTATTCTCAAGCGATCTTCCTTGATCATCTCTATTACAGTAATTCGAATAATTGAGGCTTTGGCAGAAATACTGTTTTGCGCAATATCCAAAATGTGAAGTGCTATCTCCTTCATTGCGTTTTGGCTGTTTCTTGTAATTGATCCTCAACATTTTTAATGATCTGGGGAAATTTATTGGGCTTCATTCTTCCGTGGATTTCATCATCGACAACCACAACAGGTGCCTGACTACATGCGCCAACGCAACGACACAATTCAAGTGTGATCCCTCCATCGTTGGTAGTTTGACCTGGTTCAATTCCCAATAATTGCTTGGCTTTTTCAATCAATTGTGCGGTTCCGCCCACGTAACAAGCGGTGCCCATGCAAAATTTTATTGTATGCTTTCCTCTGGGTTTGGTGGTAAAAAATGAATAAAAAGAAACTACCCCATGGACTATACTAACTGGAATTTGAAGACTGGATGCAACATACTCCTGCATTGGCTCTGAAACAAAACCAATTTTGCTTTGGAGTTCATTCAATATTACCATTAAACCACCTGGCAGATCTTGATTGTCAGCCAGGATTTGATTGATCAATTTCTTCTGGGCTGGATCAATCAACGGATCTTTGATGGAAATTTTACGGGGATCGTTCAACATTGTTCTCAACTCCGATTACTCAGGTAATATTTATTATCTTTATTTGTTCCATCGGTAAGTTTACACATTATTTATTCAAGTGGTCAACTAACGAATGTCATAAAAAGAACCGAGTGTTGTAATAAGTGGTTAATACCTGTAATTGGAGACCACAATGCATTAGAATATTCCGTTCATGTTCAGAACTGACTTAAAATGCGATAAGAACGCCCTTTTTGGTTGAGTAACGCAAGCCTTATTTCAGATACTGTAGGTGCTGCCATCCAGAATTCATTGACACCCATAAATTCATCTAATCCATGTACATCTCCATTTTGCACAAGGGGGTATCCTTTGATCTGGGGGAATTTGTTAGTCGCATCGCGATGATCCAAGTGTCTCGAGATCTCAAGAGCATCAAAACTGCAATCAGTTGGAACAAATCCAAGGTTGGCGAGTAGCCCAAACCCTTTCCTGTTGACATGAGCGGGTATGAATAACCCCTCTAATTTATCTACTATAGTCGCTGCTTCATTAATGCTAATATTCACTGAATTTAATAGCAGGCGATTTTCCCTTTGAATAAAATCTCCAGTTTCATCAACAATAAATTGTTCACCGAAAAAATCCGGCTGATTTACTTGATCTGGCAGATTCCTATCGATACATTCCTGAAACTGAAGTGATTGTTTTATCGTATCGAAAATGCAGAGGATATGAACCTCTTCCCTGGTCTGAAGTTCAACCCCCGGAAGAACGGTCAGGTTATATTGCTTTGCTGCTTTTTGAACAGAAGCAGCATTTGCGACAGAATTATGATCTGTGATGGCAATAATTTGGATATCTTTTTCAGCCGCTGTTTGCACTATTAATGGCGGAATCATCTCCACTTGTGCACAGGGAGATAGAACTGTATGAACATGTAGCTCTGCACGGAAAATATTCAAACGCACATCTATTCTAATGGTCGCTCACAATTAGTTCGGATGTACGCAAACCACACTCCCAGAGCTCGCCGACAATTTGAAATGAGGTTTTGGTAGTAGATAAAAGAGTCACTCCCTCCTCATTGGCTTTTATAATTGTTGCCTGGTCGGGCATCGCGCCTTGCGTGATGATTACAGCAGCCAATTCCTGCAAGGCAGCGACTGCAATTACATTCATATGGGATTGAAGTGTCACCCAAATATTATTTTTAATTGCGCCGGCTATTACAAAACTTAATAAATCAGAGACATATCCCCCTGTTAAAGGCACTTCGTTGAAATCGATTGGCTCTGTTAACACCTTCAAATTTAAAGCATCAATTATTTTCGCAAGCGTCATTGGACTGACTCCTTTTTCGGATATCCTTCTCCCACTGTTTCCTCTTCAAGAAGTATCCTCATTTTCAGTTTTGTACCCCTTCCAGGCTCTGATTCCAGGGCAACGCTATCAACACATCTTGAAATGTTCACCAATCCCATTCCGGCTCCAAATCCTAATTCTCGAATTGCTTCATTGGCAGTTGAGTAGCCTGGTTGTTTAGCCAAATTTATATCGACAATTCCCGGGCCATTATCTGTTGCTTCAATCGTTATTCGATGTGGCTCAATTTCCACCCGTATTACTCCACCATTCGTTGTGTGGATAATAAGGTTCATTTCCGCTTCATAGATTGCAATGCCACAGCGCCTGGCTATTTGCGGACTTGCGCCCAAACGGAGAAGAGCCCGTTTAATATTGCTCGATGCAGAACCTCCGTGGGTAAAATCACCTTGTTTAATATTATAGCGAAGAATCAAACTGGAACGGTCCGATTCAATGTCTTCAAATAGATGGCTGGCTCTATATGTACGAAGTTCTTCTTCATGAATATCTTTTTGTAGAGCGTGAAGCAAGCCAATATTGATGTCTCCTTTGGTGATGATCCCAACGATTTGGTTGTTTTCATTTATTACTGGCAGCCTGCCAACTTGGGAACTCACGAATATTTTGAGGGCCTCAACGACCGGCTCTTTTTCTCGCACAGTATACACATTCGGCGTCATATATTTTTTGGCTTTTGACTGAAGATCTGATTTCATCATACAACGAATAAGATCTTCCATGCTTATGATTCCCAGAATGGCTTCACCCTTGACCACTGGAGCTCCAGAAATCCTGGCTTGGCGAAAAAGGTCAACCACTTCCTGCATGGTCATCTTTGATGAGAGGACTTTCATTTTGTCCTTGCCGGTCATTACTTCACCGACAATCAGTTCATAGGCAAGTTCTTCCAGGCGTGTAATACCTTCAGCCACCTCGTCTGTAACAAGGATTCTTTTATTTATATCAGGATCGGTCATTGTTCCCTCAAGACGTATTACTCCTTGTCACTCGGGCCAAAAGATACAGATCGTTCGAGGCTTGACAGGCCAGTTCTGTAAAGCCTGCCGCAAAGTTCAAACATTCCAAACGGTGATGAGATGATTGGTATACGTTCATCTTTCGCCAGATCTATGGTTTCTTGAGGGGGCACCTTTCCCCGCACAAGAACAACAGCTGAGACATCTGCCATTTGGGCTGTCCGTACGACTTGTGGATTACATAATCCTGTAAGCAAAACAGCTTCAGGTTGAATTGAAGCCAATACATCGCTCATGAGATCTGCGCCGCATCCCCCTTTGATTATCCTTTGCAGGTCTACATCCGGAGTTAGCAGATCGCCTTCAACTAATTCGATCAATTCCTTGACATTCATTTTTCACGACCTTGGGTATGATGAAAACCACATTTAATTTTACTCTATTCTTATCGTATTTAAATTACATTGGGTGCTCTGGATTATCACCCGGATAAAAAACAACCTATGTTAAAATCAAAATTATCAAACAGAATACGGAGCCCTATGAAAACAATTATTGAGCCTGTCAAAGGTACTCGAGATTTCTACCCAAAAGAAATGTCGCTACGAACTTGGTTGCACAAGGTAATCAGGGAAGTATCGGAATCATTCGGTTATCAGGAATGGGATGCCCCATTTCTTGAAAAACTTGATCTTTATGCTGCCAAGTCAGGAGAAGAACTTGTGAAAGAGCAGGCATTTGTCTTCCCGGATCGAGGTGGAAATTTGATAACCCTTCGACCGGAATTAACCCCTTCTCTGGCTAGGATGGTCGCACAAAAACAAAATGAATTGATTTTTCCACTTCGCTGGTGGTCTTTTGGTCCATTTTGGCGCTATGAGAGACCACAGAAGGGTCGAACCAGAGAATTTTTCCAATGGAATATTGACCTGATCGGTGGAACATCACCCGAGGCGGATGCAGAAATCGTGGCAGTTGGAGCAGCGTTTTTAAAAAAGATTGGGTTATTGCCATCACAAGTGAAGATCTTGATTAATAACCGGCGATTAATGGATACTGCCTTGGGTGAGCTGGGTATCCCAATTGATGCTCGTCTAAATGTGATCAGGTTGATAGACAAACGTGATAAATTGCCTTTAAGTGAGTGGGAGAAATATTGCATCGAACAAGGATTAAAAGAAAAACAACTTGATCGCCTAAATAACCTGATGTGTGATCAAGATTTATGGAAGCAATCACCTGAACTTCAACGGTTCTTTCTTGCCATTCACCATACAGGATTTTCAGATTATGTCGAATTCAACCCACAGGTTATTCGCGGCCTTGATTATTATACCGGGACAGTATTTGAAGCCCGAGAGGTTGATCGAGATGGACGTGCGGTACTGGGCGGAGGTCGATATGACAACCTGGTGAGTGAAGTTGGGGGAAAACCCGTTCCAGCTGTTGGTTTTGCCATGGGAGATGTCATGTTATCAATCGTCCTTGAAAAACATGGCCTTCTAGACGCAGCAAAAAGCAACCCAATTAGTGTAATGGTAGCAGCTTTTGATGAGCATCACCTGATCAACACCGTAGAGATCACATCAAATTTAAGGAATGCCGGTATTAATGTGACAATGTATCCTGAAGCCGCGAAACTCCAACACCAATTTAAATATGCAGATAAAATGGGAATCCGGTTTGTTCTTGTTCAAGGCCCAGATGAAGAAGCAAGTAACCAGATTTCCATCAAGGACCTCAAATTAGGTAAACAATCCATTATTTCAGTTAATGAACTGATCAACTATTTATTAGTGCAGTTAAAACAAGAAAATGACAATTAATATTATTCAGAATAAGCTGCACCAATAACTAATTTATAAAGAAAATGTTCACCCTTTCAATTAACACCTGCCCGGGATCAATACCCAGCTCTAATAGGACTTCATCGGGTCTTCCGGTCTTACCCTCAGTGGCTGAGAGAGTCATACATAAAAAGTAACAATTATTTGCATCCACCTCTGGATTTAATTCCATTTTCATAATCAAGGGCCGCAGGTCGTATGTTTTATTTCCGCGGGTTCTCATTATTGATTCTGAGCCTAAGATCCTTGTGACATTCTTGGCCAAATTCGGGGTCCACCTTTTATCCATTTTGATTACATATTCAGCAGCCTTAACGCAACTTTGCAGGTTAGGTTTATCTTCCTGGATAAATGCCATCCTTAAAACCTGAATTCCAGGTGGACAGGCTTTTTGAATGTTGTCCAAAGCCATTTGTAGATCACACTCACCGACCAGCCAAACATCGATGATCTCATTTGCCCCGATGTAGCCCAGGGGAAGAGGGCTTGCCTGGTTAATACGAGCTTTTGGGTGAAAGCCTTGACTATAACTTAGATTAAGACCCGATCTCCGAATGATCCGTTCCCAGGTTTTTTGCACATCGAGGCTTCCCGTGTAACGCATTGGACCATTTTTTGAATACCATATTCGAAGTCTCGTCATATCGGTTTTAATCAATCTTCTAAGACAGTATTGTCTTTCTTTATGGTGGGACATTTCCACAGTTCACTGGAATTCCTGACTCGTAATTCTTTATAAGCAGGAAGAATCCCACAATTCAGACACAAGTTTCTGCAATCATCAGTTGTTTTACCCAACAGGTTGGCTTCGAATTCTTTCCGAAGATATTTTTTCGAAACTCCGATTTGGATGTGATCCCACGGAAATATTTCTGTTTCTTCCCTTGTGCGTTGTGAATAGAAACCCGGGCTCAGAGAATTTTTATTGTATGCGTCATTCCATAATTGATAATTGAAATGTTCGTGCCAGGCATCGAATTTAGCCCCCATTTTCCACGCATCATATATAACTGTTGACAATCTACGGTCTCCGCGACTTAGTTGTGCTTCAAGTTGTGTAACATATGGATCGGTCCATGAATATTTAATCCCTTTTACTTTGAGGGCATTTTTTAAATAATTCTGCTTTATACGAATAGTGTTAATGGAATTGCAGGAAAACCATTGAAATGGCGTATGCGGTTTGGGCACAAACGTACCAACACTCACATGTAATCCGGCCCGAGAGCCATGAACTTGCTTCCCGGAAGAGATCGCGGTTTTACATAAACGAACGATAGCCTCAACATCCTCCATTGTTTCGTCAGGAAGTCCAATCATGAAGTAAAGCTTAATTACTGTCCAGCCTCTATTGTATATTTCGGAAGTAATTTTTATTAGTTGTTCATTTGAAATGGGTTTGTTGATTTTATTCCGCAAGTGTTCGCTTGCAGCTTCGGGAGCCAGTGTAAAACCCCCGGAGCGGGAATGTTGGATTTTATCGAGGAGTTGAACAGACACACTTTCAATTCTCAGGGACGGCAGGGAAATCGTTAAATGATCATTGCAATAATTATTACTAATCTGATTTACCAGCTCAACTATGTTTGAATAATCAGAGGAAGAAAGGGATAGAAGAGCAACTTCATTGGTGCCGGTGGATTTCACTCCTTTTCCAACTGCTTCCATGATATCTGTAAGTGGCCGTTCACGGACTGGGCGGGTGACCATCCCGGCTTGACAGAAACGGCACCCCCTTGTACAACCGCGCATAATCTCAATGGCTACCCTGTCGTGAACGATTGATATGTTTGGAATTATGTGTCGAACAAGGGGTTTGGGAAGGGTGGGAATAATTTGTTTGACAATATGAATATTAGCCTTTGGAGATAAACTAATAAACCGTTTAATTGTTCCATCTGAATTATAGGAAACATTATAAAGTGAAGGAATGTATACACCTTGAATTCCAGCAAGCATTGATAATAATTCATCCCTTGAGGCTTTCATTTCCATCCATGACATTTGTGTGTCAATAATTTCATGTATGACATTTTCCCCCTCGCCAATTACAAAAGCATCTATAAATGCATGCATCGGCTCGGGATTATATGTTGCATGACCTCCGGCAATGATCAGGGGGTCCGTTGATGTTCGATCGCTTGAATGGATTGGTATTTTTGAAAGATGCAAGAGATTAAGCACATTCGTATATAGCGTTTCGTAAGGGAGGGTAAAACCGAGGATATCAAAACTGGCCAATGGACGCTTGGATTCAAGTGAAAACAGAGGAAGATCTATTTCTCGTAATTTCTCTTCCATATCCGTCCAGGGTGCATATGCACGTTCAACGAGTGCATCTGGCCTGGAGTTAATCTCTTCGTAAAGAATACCCATTCCAAGGTTGGAAAGTCCAATATCATAGATATCCGGAAAAACCAGGCAAAGATGCGACCTAACACTTGACCAATCTTTTACAATGCTGTTCCATTCCCCTCCAATATAACGGCCTGGTTTCTGTACTGATAACAAAATTGTTTCAAGCTGCTTTGTTAAATTCGGGGGTGCATCCACTTACTTGCTCCAGTAATTAATTGAATCATGACATTTCCCGTTTGGTTCACATACATAAACCCATAAGCATGAATTATTTCAAATTGTCCCTTTATACATTCCTCCATCAACTGTAAGCATTGCTCCCGTAACGTATGATGCTGTGGGAGAAGATATGAACACAACTACATTTGCAATTTCTTCTGGTGTTGCCATTCGACCAAATGGACTCTCTTTGGATTGCTCTGCTTTTTCCTGCTCAAATGTAGAATGATTCAATTGGGAGCGAAATTCCAATAATTCATTTACTCGTTCAGTATCTGTCCATCCCGGCAGAATAGAATTAAATCGTATTCCCATTTCTCCCAATTCGAGTGCCAATGACTTCAATAACCCAATCATTGCCAGCCTGAGGCTGTTTGAGAGCACCAGGTTTTTTATAGGTTGCTTTGCAGAGTAAGATGTAATGGCAAGCACACTTGCAGATTTGGATTTGCGCAGGAAAGGCAATGCCGCTCGAATTATTCTTGCTTGTCCTAAAAAGCACAAGTCAAAGGCACTTTGCCAATCTTTGTCGGTCAATTCTTCAAAGGCGCCAGATTTTGGACCACCTGAATTGACAACCAGGATATCCAGCCTGTTAAATTCACTTTCCATCGCAGAGGTCAGGATATTGCATGTATTAACACTGGTAATATCTCCAGGTATCGGCACCACTTTTACGCCATATTGCTTCTTAATTTTGCCAGCAGCTGAGGTGATATTACTTGAAATCCGACTGTTTATTATTAAATTTGCACCTTCTTGAGCAAATTTCCGGGCTATGGCATAACCCAAGCCACGACTTGCGCCAGTTACCATGACCACTTTTCCGGACAGGTCTAAATCCATTTAACCTCCGATTTTAACAAAGTTCAATTGTGTTATTAATGACAATGAATTCCGGAAATAATTTTGGAAAATCATTGTTTACCTTTGAGAGACATTGATGGGTTAAATTGGGATCATTGCTCAATGCGACACAGGAGATGATAGACTCCTTGTGGCGCTCTAACAAACCAACTTCGGCAGTAGCCACATTATAATTTCGATGAAGTCTATGTAGGACTGGCTTTATCATTCTCCTTTTTTCCTTTAGCGAATTGCAGTTTGGAATTTGGATGTAAAGATGTAATATTCCGACCGATGCTCCAATGTTCATTTTGGAAAACTCAAATGATGACTTCATGGCAATACGTCTTGCAGATTGGATTTTCGAAGATTAGAA
Source organism: uncultured Anaerolineaceae bacterium (assembly GCA_964420835.1). Classification (GTDB taxonomy): domain Bacteria; phylum Chloroflexota; class Anaerolineae; order Anaerolineales; family Anaerolineaceae; genus CAYQUO01. The sequence goes on along the minus strand of CAYQUO010000020.1, from coordinate 12,704 downwards.
TCAGTAAAAAATGTAAGAATGGAAATTGCCAATGAATGACACTTCCTATCAGAATGCATTGGATTATATTTATAGTTACGTTGATTATAGTCTGACAAGGGCATTCCGATACTCTCCAGAAAAATTTAATCTATCCAGAATGGAACAATTACTCACTTTAATTGGCAATCCTCACAAGGATTATCGAATAATTCATCTCGCAGGCACCAAGGGCAAAGGCTCTACAGCCGCCTTAATTGCGAGTGCATACCAGGCTGAAGGGTATAAGGTTGGATTCTATTCATCTCCCCACCTGATAGATTATTGTGAACGAATTCAAGTAAATGGGAAAATTATTTCACAGAACGATTTCGTCCACTTGGTTAACTATATTCGCCCCTTTGCAGAAAGAGTTGAACGTATCACAACTTTTGAGCTGACCACGGCAATTGCTTTCCTTTTTTTCTCAATCGTTGGCGTCGACATTGCTGTAATTGAAACTGGGCTGGGTGGCAGATTGGATGCCACCAATGTTGTTTCCCCTGTTGTTTCGGTAATCACTTCCATTTCCATTGACCATACTGCAGTATTGGGGGAGACGATTGAAAAAATTTCTGCAGAAAAAGCAGGAATTATCAAGAAAGGAAAACCCACTGTGTTGGGAATCCAGTCGGAAAAGGCGAGTTTGATAATTCAGAATATAGCCAGGCAGCGCGGGTCAAAAATATATCTTACAGGTAGAGATTATCAATACAAAATAATTGACTTTAATCTTAGAGGGCAATTAATATTATACGAAAAGAAAAGAAATCTGGTGAATAATTGTAAAACAAGCGGATTGGAGGTTGATGGAGAAAACCAGATATTAGTCAATTTACCTTTGCTTGGAAAGCACCAGGCCGAGAATGGTTGTACAGCATATGCAGTTATAGATGTGGCAAGTAAAGATGGCATTGGTATTTCAACCTCATCAATTCAAAAGGGATTTAAGAATGTATTTTGGCCTGGGCGGTTTGAAATAATTCAGGAGAAGCCGCCAATTGTCATTGATTCAGCTCATAATTCAGATTCGGCTCGTCGATTGTCGCAAACAATTTCCGAATATCTGCCAGATCAACAGCTCACATTAATCTTTGGAGCATCAGAAGATAAGGACATTTTTGGGATGCTTACTGAATTATCCCCAAAATTTGAGAAAATTATCATCACCGAATCCTTTCATCCGCGAGCGATGAATGCCTTAAGCATTAAAAAGGAATTATTGAAAATTGGTCGGGATTCAATTGTTATGTGCCCTGTGGAGAAAGCCATTGATCATGCCTTGGCAAATCTGATAAATCAAAAATCGGGTATTCTCGCCACTGGAAGTGTGTTTGTGGCCTCAACTGCCAGGAATTATTTCTCCAGTCTGGGATATAAAATTAGGCCTTTTGAGGTCCTGGCGGACGTCCAAGACGTAATTACAAAATTAATAGGTCAAAGTTCATGAAAAACGAAGAATGGTCCGTGCGCAGCGAAAACCCTGAAGATTATTCTTCGCTTCTACATCAACGAACGGAGGAATTATATCGGATTCAAAATGCCGAACAGGACGGTGATGGTAGTTTTGAATTACCAGTCTTGGTGTTACGGGATATTGTTGTGTTTCCACATATGGTATCGCCAATTTTCATAACCCCAGGATCGAATTTATTGGCTATTCAGGAAGCACAGTATGATATGCGAACTTTAGTGTCGTTGGTGCAAAAAGACCCTGACCAAGAAGATCCTTCATGGTCGGATTTTCTTCCAATCGGGGTCGAGATGGCAGTAGGGCGGTTGCTTAGCTTGCCAGACGGAAATAATTCCGCACTTGTTCAGGGTCGTCGTCGGGTAGAGATAGTTCAATTTACCCAGTACACTCCTTACTACAAAGTAAGAGTTCGTTTAATACCAGAAATTGAAGAAACCATGCACAAAAGCCTGGATGCACTAATGAGAACTACCAGAGACCTGTTCCAGCGGTGTATCCAATTAGATAGAAGCCTCCCCGATGAAGCTCATTTATATTCCCTTAACGTTAATGAACCTGGCTGGCTGGCGGATATGGTTGCAACTGCTATATCTTTGCAGTTACCTGAACGGCATCAATTGTTATTGATGACTGACCCGCAGGAGAGGTTAAAAAGAGTAAATCAATTGCTTGCCCAGGAACTCGATGTATTAAAACTTGAAGATGAGATTCAGAACCGCGTTCAAAGGGAAGTGGATCGAAGCCAGCGAGAGTATTATCTGAGGGAGCAATTAAAAGCTATCGAGACTGAACTCGGCGAGGGGGATATTTGGATGCAGGAAGTAAAAGAATTAAAAGCACGAATCCGGGAAATGCAATTACCTGAGGAGCCCAGACAAGTCGCCTTGAAGGAGGTTGAGCGGCTGTCTCAAATTCCCTCGATGGCCCCAGAGGTGGGTATTATTAGGAATTACATCGAATGGATTCTGGACCTTCCTTGGAAAGAAGTGACGCCGGATAATTTAAATGTTGTTCACGCAGAAACAATATTAAATAAATTTCATTATGGGTTGGGCAAAGCTAAAAATCGGATCTTAGAATACATCGCGGTTCAAAGTTTAAAACCAAAAAAACATCGCCAGCCAATAATTTGCTTTGTTGGCCCACCAGGAACAGGAAAAACGTCACTGGGAAGATCAATTGCTCGGGCATTGGGAAGAAAATTTGTGCGCTTATCATTGGGTGGCGTGCGTGATGAGGCGGAGATAAGAGGACATCGAAGAACATATATTGGTGCCTTGCCGGGGAGAATTCTTCAGACGATGAAGCGTGCAGGAACAATAAACCCTCTCTTCATGCTTGATGAAATTGATAAATTAGGATTAGATTTTCGAGGAGACCCCGCATCAGCATTATTGGAGGTACTGGACCCTGAACAAAATTTATCCTTTTCAGACCATTATCTCGAAATGGCCTATGATTTATCCAAGGTTATGTTCATTACCACAGCCAATTCTGTGTCGAATATTCCTCCAGCCTTGTTGGATAGAATAGAAATTATCGAATTTCCTGGATATATTGATGAAGAAAAAATTGAAATTGCAAAAAAGTTCCTTATACCAAGGCAGTTTGAGGAAAACGGATTAACAAATAAAGACATCCGGTTTCAAGTTACGGCATTAAAGAAAATTATTCGTGAATATACCTACGAGGCAGGGGTTCGCAATTTGGAACGGGAGATTGGAAAAATTTGCAGGAAAACGGCGCGGTATAAATCGGAAAATAAGCCGTATCCGAACTTGGTCAATAATGAGCTTATCGAAAAATACTTGGGGCCGGTACAATTCTTCCAGACCGAAGCAGAAAAGCGAGACGAAGTTGGAGTAGCAACAGCAATTGCCTGGACGGACAATGGGGGGGAGATTATGCTTGTCGAGGTATTAGTTATGGACGGCAAAGGAAATATTCAAATTACCGGACAAGTGGGAGATGTCATGCAGGAATCCGCACAGGCTGCTTTTTCATATTTAAAATCCAGATCAAAGGATTTTCAACTTGATGTGGAGATGTATGAGAGGTTGGATATTCATATTCACGTTCCTGAAGGAGCAATACCGAAGGATGGCCCATCCGCAGGTATTACTATGGCATCTGCGTTGGTTTCTGCTTTTACTAACCGCCGTGTAAGAAAAGATGTTGGAATGACGGGAGAGATTACTTTAAGAGGTAAGATCCTGCCAGTTGGTGGGATACGTGAAAAGATAATGGCTGCGCATAGGGTCGGGATTAAAGTGGTGCTAATCCCTGAGCAAAATGTGAAAGACCTTGTTGAAATACCAGAAAGTATATTAAAACGATGTAAGGTCGTACCGGTAAATAATATGGATCAGGTTTTGGATTTGGCATTACGGCCAAAAGGAAAACCGATTTCTTATCGAAAAAGGGTTAAGAAACCGGTTAATTGATTTAGTTTATGAAGATTTACTTTTGGGGAAGGAATTGCTAATTCTGAGGGTTTGTTGATTCCTGCAGGGTATTTATTCCATTTTTTATTTGTGTAAGAAAACGCTCCAATTCAAGTTGCAATTTATTTAGTGTTTCAAGGACATATTCATCCGCATCCCGTTTCATTTGATCACACTCGTTTCGTGTTTGGGCTATCATCTGTTCAGACCGTGCCTGGGCTGCCTGGCTTATGGCATCCTTGTTAATAATCTGCTCTCCTTTTTCCTTGGCTAAAGCAATTGTTCGGTTGGCTTCTTCTTGCGCTTGGGCCAGGATTCGGTCTTTTTGTGATTGTAATTGCTGAGCTTTCTTAATTTCTTCGGGGATGGAAACACGCATCTGATCAATTATGTCAAGCATGCGATCTTCATCAACAACAACACTATGTGTGAATGGGATTGATCTACTTTCATTAAAAAGTTCTTCAAGTCTATCAACCAGATGCAGTATATCCATATTCCCTCCGAATGTTACATATTGCAAAAGGTTGCAATAAATGAGCCAAATAGATCATAAATCCCTTAATTGTGACATGGGGATAATTTTGTGCCCGGCTCCAAGGGAGGCAAATTTCTCTTTGAGGGCAGAGGCCACAAAAGATGGTACCATGCTGCTTACGTCACCTTGAAGAGAAGCAACTTCTCTTACCGTTGATGAAGAAATAAATGTATGGTCCTGGCTTGTTATTAATGCGACCACTTCCACATCAGGAGACAAATGATAATTTGCCAGGGCCATTCGAAATTCATATTCAAAATCCGAGAACACTCGTAGACCGCGAACTATCACTTGGGCGCCTACTGTAAGAGCACACTCTACTGTTAAACCGGAATAACCAGTAATTGTGATATTTTTTTCAGAGATGAATGCCTGTTTAACCAGATTAAGTCTTTCTTCTGGAGAAAATAATAGGTTTTTAAGTGGAACATCATAAACCGCGATTACAACTTCATCAAATAATTTTGAAGCTCTTTTTGCTATGTTTATATGACCGTAATGAATGGGATCAAAAGTCCCGGGAAATAACGCGCGCACCATTAGCTAATATCTCCCTTTCCACTCGTCCATAACCTTTCCTTCATCCTTTTCAGAGGGTGGTTTGGCGGTGATGTTAGGTCGGGGTCAGATTCAAATAACCGTATAGCATATTTTCTTGCTTTCTCAATTAGATGAACATTGCTTATGTTTGCCATTTTCAACCCATTATAGCCAGATTGTCTAATTCCAAGGAAATCACCTGGTCCCCTTTGCTCAAGATCCTGGTCGGCCAAAATGAAGCCATCATTAGTTTCAGTCATAACCCTCAATCGGTCATTGGCAATTTCATCTTTGGAGTCGGGGATAAGCAAACAAAATGATTTGGAGTTACCTCGTCCTACACGTCCTCTTAATTGGTGTAATTGCGCAAGGCCAAACCGATTTGCCCCTTCAATCAGCATCACTGTGGCATTCGGGACGTCCATACCTACTTCGATAACCGAAGTTGATACAAGGACTTGATAAACTCCATCAGTGAATTTTCTCATTATAGCAGTTTTCTCATCAGGTGCCATGCGGCCATGTAAAAGTCCAACGTTAATCCCGGGAAAAACATCAGATTGTAACCTTTTTTGTTCATCAACTGCTGCTTGGCCATTGTTATCGTTCACTTGTTCAACAAGAGGGTAAACGACGAAAGCTTGATGGCCTAATTCTATCTGCTGGTTAATTAATTGATAAGCCCGTTCTCTTTCGTATGGATGAAGCAACCAGGTTTCAACAGGGAGTCTGCCAGTAGGCATTTCATCAATAACTGTCAAGTCAAGGTCGCCATAAATTGTTAATGCTAGTGACCTGGGAATTGGAGTTGCAGTCATCACCAGAAGATGTGGATTTGTGCCTTTCGACCGTAATAATGCACGTTGCTCAACACCAAAACGGTGTTGTTCATCAACGATAACAAGTGATAGATCTTTAAATAATACTGTCTCTTCGATTAGTGCATGAGTCCCAATAACCAACTTAATTTGGCCATTTTTTAATCCTTCGCGGATCTCGTCTTTTTCCCGGTTGGGAGTATCGCCGATTAATAACCGTATTTGATGATCTCCCAAGGACTCATTTCGGGTTACATTTGTAAAAAAATGACGAAGGTTTTTGTAGTGTTGTTCAGCAAGAATGCTTGTAGGAGCCATAATAGCTGACTGGCTTCCCATTTGCGATACGATAGCAATGGTTATGGCTGCAACTATTGTTTTTCCAGCGCCCACATCGCCCTGAAGCAAGCGATTCATTGGTCTTTCCGATTCGAGGTCTTTTTTAATTACGGTTACTGCATCCAGTTGGGAATTGGTTAATTGAAATGGCAATGAGCTCATTGTTTTTTTCATCCACGCCTCATCGCATGAAAATATTTTTGCAACAACCGATTCCCATTGTCTTTTCTGCTGTAATACACCAATCTGTAATAAAAAAATCTCGTCAAAAGCCAAACGATCTCTTGCTGCATGTAAAGCTTCCTGCGAGTCGGGGAAATGGATTTGACTGATGGCATTTGGAAGATTAAGTAAACCAGCCTCCTCAATAATTTCTGAGGGAAGAAAGTCGTTGATTCTTGGTGTCCAATAATTAACTGTTTGGAACATGATTTTTCGCAGCAGGTGTTGCTTCAGTTTGCCCGTTGATGGGTAAACCGGAACAATTCGATTGGTGTGTAGATGTTCCTTTTCCAGAGGCTCCCAATCGGGGTTATTCATTACTTGACGGCCCAGATACATATCAACTTTGCCGGCAAGTACGAGTTGATCACCAGGGCTGATTTTTTTATCCAACCAAGGCTGATTGAACCAGTTTACTCGAAGAAACCCTGTACCGTCCCCTACAATGGCTTCAGTAATTTGAAACCTTCCATTTTTTATTAGACGAGAGGAGATGGATTTTATTTCTGCAATGATTGTGAGTTCGTCCCCATACATGACATGGCTAATTGGCTTGAATTTACTATAATCGTCATATCGCCTTGGAAAATAATAAAGCAGATCAACCAGTGTCACAATCCCAAGAGAAGCTAATAAACTGCCATTCTTTTGACCGATGCCTGGAAGAACTGTTACCGGGGCGTATAATCCCAGGTCTGAATTATTATTTCCTGAAGCTTGGGTTCGTATGGGTTTTGGTAGATCTTTATTATTCTGATGTGAAATTTGGTTTTGTGGTTGCGAAGGTAGATTTGGCGCAGTTACGTCAGCATTTTTAAGGGAAGTTTTGAGGTTTTCCTGGTCATTTAGATAGGCTATTAGAAACTGAACTGTCCGAGCGCGCTCCTCATATGATTGGGCAGGGTAGCCTTTTAAAGATTGAATTACCTGGTTGATTATGCCCTGCGGTAGTCCGGAATTACTGGCTTCTTCCTGCCAGGCAGGTATCGCTTTTTCCAAACCACCGAGAACCGCTTTGTTATCATATTTTCTGTCAATTTCGAGCTTAAGAAATTTTAACAATTTTTCGATACACTTTACCATGTGGTAATTTTACCGCTATTTGCTCGTAATCTCATCAATAAGAAATAAGGCAGTGATGTGAGGTCCAAATAAGAACAAATTTGTATCATTGCTTTTTGATGTTGATAAACATACATCAGGAAAATTTTGTTTGGCGAATTCTGTGAGGGATTTCTGCTCTTCACTAAATGGGTCTGTGCCAAACATAAATGCAATTTGTTGTGGAAAATCAAATTCGGAAATAAAGCCTTGATAATATTCAATAATTTGCCTAATACTGCGTACCTTGTCGAGTGGGTGCAAGCCATTTTGCTCCAGAGAAAATATTGGCATTAGTCCAAGCATGTCATTGACAATTGCCTGGGCATAAGTAATGTACCCATTTTTATAGAGGTGATTTGCGTCACTCGTAGTTATTAATGTAAATATATTTGAGATTGAACCTCTAATGGTTTGATCAATTTCTCTTATAGTGAGATTTTGTTTTATCAAATCCTTTGCCATGAACGCCAGGATGCCAAGCCCTGCACCAAAGGTGCGGGTATCGACTATCGAAATATGTTTACCTCCCTTGCATGCTGTGGCCGCGGCATTTGCCCGCTGATAACAATTGCTAAGTGAGCTGGAATGAAATAATCCTAGGATTCCGCCATATCTTTGAAGGAGTACCCGGAAGTAATTTGCGAACCATTCTTCAGTTGGAATTGGGATACTATTGGGCGGTTCACAAAATTGCCGGTTGATTAATGGCTGAACTGCATGCCTTTGATTATCTTGGATAAGAGGAATAATTTCTATCGGGGTGGTTCCCGATGGAGGAATACCCGGAAAAACTGCACTGCTATCAGTTACTATGCATATCCCGGCCATCCTTACTCGATTGCAATAATAAATTGGTAATGCGGTTGACCGCCTTCGTGAAGTTCGATTTCATGGTTCGGATAATTGGAACGGATTGCATCGACAATCATATTTACATCATTCCTTGAGATGTCCATTCCATAAAATAATGTAATTCTTTCTTTTTCATTGGTATTTGCATTTTTAAGGAGCGATAAACATGCCTCTTCAATCGATTCATTTGCGGAAACTAGCACCCCATTTAATAAGGCAATCACTTGGCCTTGGTTGACTTTTACCCCATTAATTTCAACACTTCGGGTTGCTATTGTTATTTCCCCTGTGTCAACATCATTAAGTGCGGAGATCATCTCATTAACAACATCATTATAATTCCCGTCCGGGTTCCATCGCAAAAGCGCACTTAGACCTTGGGGAACACTTTTACTTGGAATGATAGTCACATCCTTCACAGTGATTGATAGCGTGGATTCCGCCGCCAGGATGACATTTTTATTGTTAGGTAAAACAATCACTTTGTTTGACGGAAGATTTTCAAATGCCCCCAGTATCTCTTGAGTACTGGGATTCATTGATTGCCCTCCTTCAACAATCGCTGCAACACCAAGGCTGGCAAAGATTCTGGATATTCCGAAACCGGGAGATACAGCAATAACAGCGATTTGACCAGGTTCAATGGCTGTGAGATTTAATTTATCCTTTGAATTTCTGTCAATTTCTCTAATTTGAGCTTGCAAATTTTCAATATTTATCTTCGTGACAGTGCCTAATTTCATCGTGTAATCAATTGGCAGGTATTTATTTTCAGTCGGAACATGAATATGCATTCGATACATACCATCCCCCTCGCCAACTTGAATGGAGGTACCCATCTCAGATAGATCACGATAAAAATTTTCGAGGTCCAAAGGTTGATCGGGGTGAAAATCAACAACCACCTCAAAATCTTGACCTGGTTCGATCGATTCCATTGCACCATCAATCTTTAATGCAGCTATGGGTTGTACGGTAGATAAGGGAGTTTCAATCGGAAGGCCCTTGATATAACGCAACATCCCTTCATAAATAAAAAATAAGCCCTTACCTCCCGAATCTACAACCCCCGCTTGTTTTAGAACTGGAAGTAGTTCAGGAGTTCTAATTACTGATTCATTGGCAGCATTGACGATAACCTCAAGCAATTGAAGCAAATTTGGGCCCTCAATTAATGCGGTTTCTGCAGCTGATGCAATATCTTTTGCTACCGTTAATATCGTTCCCTCTACGGGCCTGACAACTCCTTTATATGCCGTGTTTTTTGCCTCGATAAGGGCTTGCACAAAATGTGATGGCCCCATAGTCTCGTTAGTATCGAGCGTTCTGGCAAATCCCCGCCAGAGTTGTGAGAGAATAACACCAGAGTTGCCACGAGCGCCCATTAATGCACCTTGTGCTACAGCATGAGCGATCTTTCCGATATTTAAATCATCCAGAGTGGAAACCTCTTGAACTGCAGCCTGCATGGTTAATACCATGTTAGTCCCGGTATCACCGTCAGGCACTGGAAAAACATTCAATGCATTTACAGTTTGCTGATTGATTTTTAACCAATTCAATCCTACTTCAACTAGTGTTTTTAGATCCTGGCCACTAAATTGCGAATAATCACTGGTTGACTTTGCGGTTATAGTCTGCATGTCGGGGCTCATTATTATCCTCGATGATGTTCATACGTGTTGTCAATCTGGGTTGCTAATACGCAGGCCACGAACATGAACATTTACCTCTTTAACTGGCAAGCCGATTGTTTTTTCAATTTGGTATTGAACGGCACTTGCCACGCTAGATGCGACGGTTGTAATTCTCACTCCGTACTCTGCAACAACATAAAGATCTACAACTATTCCTTCGCTAGAATAATCAATACTCACCCCCATTGACGGGTCTTTTACAAGTGCCTGTACAATTCCCTCTGCAAAATTTTTTGCCACAAATCCGACCAAGCCGTATGAAGTTAATGCTGCTTGGTATGCAATCGTTGAAATTGCTCTCGAAGATATGTAAATATTTCCATGAGGGTTATTCTTATCGTTCATTAGACAAGTCCTTCTCAAGTATTAACCTAATAACTTGTTCGGAGTTACGTATTATGGTAGAATCCCATCGATACTGGGTTAATTATAGCTTGTTAAACGAAGTAGAAAGGATTTTCTTTGGAATGGCAAAATGCGCAATTTGTGGGAAAACCACAACCTTCGGTCACAACCGAAGTTTTTCTTTACGAGCTACAAACAGATCATTCTCTCCAAACCTTCAAAAGGTGACAATTATGCAAAAAGGAAGAAAAGTGAGAAGAATGATTTGTGCTAGCTGTTTACGGACAATGACAAAAAGCTTATAAAAGAAATTGTATACTTGTTGTTGGAGCCACAACTTCCTGGTTGTGGCTCAATTTTTCTGTTTTCCCTGTCTTAGAGAATTTACTCCATCCATAATACCATTAGGATGTCTGAATATTGAGGTAGCGGCTACAATTACATCAGCTCCAGCATTAAGACACGAATCGATGTTTTCTGATGTTATACCGCCATCAACTTGAATTATGGCAGTCGAATTTGAGGCTTTGATCATATTTTTAGCCTCGAGAATTTTTCTAACTGAAGAGGGAATAAAGGTCTGCCCGGAGAAACCAGGATTTACTGACATTATCAATATCAGGTCTACAACTTCAACCAGTTCAGTGATGTAGTTAACTGGTGTACCAGGATTGATAACAATCCCTGGGTAACATCCAAGGCCTCGAATATCTTGGAGTGTTCGATGGCAATTCTGATTATTTTCAGAATGTATTGAAATCCAATTGGCGCCGGCGCTGGCGAATGCAGAAACATATTTCTCTGGTTGTTCAATCATCAGGTGTACATCGATCGGTAAAGCGGAAACGCGTTTACAAGCCTCAATAATGAATGGACCCATGGTGATGTTTGGAACGAAATGACCGTCCATAACATCAATATGCAACCAATCAACGCCAGCATCTTCAATCGCTTTTATCTGATCTCCAAGGTGAGAAAAATCAGCAGAAAGAATGGAAGCAGAGAGAATAAATTGTTTCATTAAAACATTCACTAATTCGAAAAAACTGAAAGATAGATGTACAACCAAAAAGGAATTAGACCGCCCAAGGTAATTAACGTAATTAAACCCAAGGCAATTGTGAATAAATCCAACCCATTTTGACGCTTAAAATATTGCATAGGTGGTTTTTCGGTAAGGTTTGAAGGGATTGAGTGTGTTTTGGCTTTAGTTGTTGTATTCGGAGTATTTTGAGATGCAAATGGTTGGGTGGTATCCTGGATATGACCAGGTAAGTTTAATTGTGACCTTGATGCATCAAAAATATTACTTTGTTGTCCATAGGTAAAAAGAATTTTTCCCAATTGATCAGCTGTTCGATATCTCGCAGACGGTTCCTTGGCTAAAACCTTCATCAATATTTTTTCGAGTTGAACCGGGATGTTGGGGGATATATCCCGAGGTGATTGGGGCATTGTATATCGATGAAGTCTTGTTAATTCAACTGGATCATCGCTGGTAAAGGGAAGTCGACCGCAGAGCATTTCATATAATATAATCCCTAGGGAATATACATCAGAGGCAGGTGATGGTGCCAATCCGGCTGCTTGTTCTGGTGAAAAATATTGAGGGGATCCCCATACGATATTGTGGTGTTCATCTGGATGGATATTGGACAAGACTCGTGCAATGCCAAAATCAGTTACCTTTAAACGCTCGTCCGGAGTAACAAGCATGTTTTGAGGCTTCACGTCACAATGAACAAATCCAGCTCTATGCGCATAACCAATACCACTGCATGCTTGAACCATTAAGGTAAGGCAATCGCTGATCGAAAATTGTCCTTTTTGGCGAATAAGTGATTTTAGGTTAATACCTGGAACGAACTCCATAACGATATATAAACGGCCATGATCCAATCCAAAATCATGGACAGTTACAATATTCATATGGGATAATTTGGCGGCAGATTGCGCTTCTTGTTTAAAACTATCCTTAAAGCCCGGATCATTTGTGTAATCTTCCCGTAATATTTTTATTGCGACGAGACGCTCAAGCAACGAATCCCGCGCCTGATATACAACTGACATTCCCCCTGAACCGATGGATTTTATTAATTCATACCGGTTTCCCAAGCGTTCATTAATACTGCCACCCCTGACCATAAAAAAATTATATCATAGACAGACATGTGGATTGTATTTGCTATAATTAGTCCTTAAGAAATTTGACTCAATAAATGCTGGGGTAATACTGAAAAAATAGAGCTAATTATTATTTGTAGATTCAAGTCACAAGTGCAACTTTGATGGTTGAAAGAGGCAAGCTGGTGT
>CAYQUO010000019.1:0-64351 GCA_964420835.1 uncultured Anaerolineaceae bacterium | reverse complement strand
ACCTTTTGAGGTATTCTTTGATCAGTCTGTTGCACTTAAAAGTTGAATCCACAATAATTAATTGTATCCAGGGGCTATTGAACAAACATGTTAATAACCGAAAACCTGCATAAGACGTATCCGAATGGGACACATGCTTTAAAAGGTGTTAGTTTTAGGGTTGAGGATGGTGAATTCCTTGCCGTGATTGGTTTAAGCGGTTCCGGTAAATCCACTTTGCTTAGGTGCATCAATCGCCTGATAGAACCAACTTCTGGAAAGATACTCTGGAACGGGGTGGACGTTACAGCCGCAACTGGAAAAGATATCCGTCTTATCCGCAGGCAGATTGGCATGATTTTTCAACAATTTAATTTGGTTAAACGATCTTCAGTAATAACCAATGTTCTTTCAGGAAGGCTTGGTTATGTGTCCACTATTCCAAGCCTGTTACATCTTTTCCCGCAAAGCGATTATGAAAAGGCACGCAAAAATTTGGACATGGTAGGGCTCATTGAAAAAATCGACGCACGGGCAGATTCATTATCTGGAGGACAACAGCAACGGGTTGGGATTGCCAGGGCTTTAATGCAAGAGCCTAAAATGATCCTTGCAGATGAACCTGTGGCATCCCTGGACCCAGTATTGGCCCATTCTATCCTAAAATATCTTGAACAATTAAATAAGGAATATGGAATGACCATCATTTGCAGTCTACACTTTCTTGATTTAGTTCACAGGTATGCGACAAGGGCAATCGCCCTTAAAGATGGTAGCTTGGAATTTGATGGATTGCCTAATGAAATCGACGATGTTCAATTTAAACAAATTTATGGCAAAGAAGCGGAACGAATAGAAGTAATTTAATATCTCATTATTAAGAACTTTGACCTAATTTTTGAACATTAAAGAACCCATGAAATCAAAGATAAATAATCAATCAAGAATTGCTCCGCTTATTTCAGCAGTTATTCCTGGATTTGGTCAAATTGCTCTAAAAAAGAACTGGCGTGGAATAACGATTTTTCTTTTTACCCTTGTTATGAGCTACCTGGTGTATTGGTCTTATCATACTTTCCAAATAGGTCAGGTGATAATCAATCAAGAACAAGTTATAAATTGGTTATGGATACCATTAATCTTTTTTTATTTGTGGAATATTTTCGATGCTTTTCAGCTTTCCAGGAATAAAAAATCATCGGTGTTAATCGCGATCATTTCTTCCGCGACCGTTTTATATGTAATAGGGTGGTCAGTAACCGGGGTAAAACTTGATAGATTGTTTACCAGGTTCAATGATGTTAGAACGGTTATGAAGAGCTTAGTTAACCCAGATTTTTTCTCAACCTATAAGGACGACAAGGTTGTTGTTTGTGGTTGGGATTGCCTTTGGGATTATTCAATATCAAGGGTGAAAGGCAAAAAAGGACCAGAAGTATTTTTAAGCGGTAATGTAGGACAAATATTTGGTCAAAAGGGCACAATTACAGCGCCCACTTGGATGGTATTGATTGGTAAGGCCACTAAAAACGAGCGTGTTCCAGGGTTTCAGACGGGGAAGATTATTGAAACGATTGCTATTGGCTTAATGGCGACATTGTTCTCAACCTTATTGGCTGTCCCCATAAGTTTTTTTGCAGCACATAATATTATGAGAAGGATTCCTGGGGGAAGTATCATTTATTACCTGACCAGAGTAATACTTAACGTTGTGCGCGCGATTGACACAGTTGTATGGGGGTTAATAATTATTGTTTGGGTTGGGTTGGGATCTTTTGCCGGGGTAATAGCACTAACTATCCATTCGATTGCCGCTTTGGGGAAACTATATTCAGAGGAAATTGAGCATATAGATGCAGGCCCGGTGGAAGCAATTGAGGCAACTGGAGGAAATTTTTTTCAAGTAATCCGTTACGCTGTGCTACCTCAAGTTATCCCACCATTTCTCTCCTATACACTACTTCGTTGGGATATCAATATGCGTTCAGCTACAGTAATAGGTTTTGTGGCAGGTGGTGGAATAGGTTTTTTTGTACTTGAAACCATCCGAATGGGTGGATACCAACAATATGCAGCTGCGTTGTGGACTGTAGCAATTGTCATCATTCTGGTTGATTTCATCAGCAGTCGGCTTAGGTTCAATATCCTTAAAGATCAGCCTCCAAAAGTTGAAAATAACCAGCGACTAAAAAAAACACGTAATATTTTCTATCTATTATTGGGAATTGTGGTTTTTCTTTATTGTTGGGAAATCACAAAAATAAAAATTAGTGAGTTATTTAATCCAGGCCCAACGTTTTTATCATTATTGAAGGATTTCATTACAATCGACTTGAGTAAAAAAGTTGTTGATAATGTTGTCCGTGAATTGATCATTACCATCATGCAGGCATTTATGGCTACCACGGTGGGGGGCATCCTGGCAATTCCATTTAGTTTTCTTGCTGCTAAAAACCTAACAGGGAAAAGCAAGGCTCTGGTTTGGATTTACTATATAACACGCTCAGGTTTTAATATTTTACGGTCAATTGAAGCCTTATTATATGTAGCAATTTTCATTTTTTGGGTCGGGATTGGACCTTTCGCCGGTATGCTTGCACTTGCCGTGACCACTATTGCCTTGTTGGGAAAGTTATTCTCAGAATCCATTGAAAATATTGATCCAGGGCCAATTGAAGCTGTTGTTGCATCAGGTGCCAACAAAATGCAATCAATTATGTATGCCATTGTTCCGCAAATTGTTCCGCCTTTCCTGTCTTACTTGATTTACCAATGGGATATTAATATACGCATGGCAACGATTATTGGCTTCGCGGGAGGGGGAGGTATTGGTTTGATGCTTTCCTCATACTTCGGCAGTTTGCAATATCACAAGGCAGGCACAGTTGTACTTGCAATTGTAATCATTGTCGCGTTAATGGATTTTTCTAGCGCGAAGATTAGGGAACAATTTGTATAAGAAGAGTAGGGGCTGAAAATTATTGGCTATCCTAACCGCTGAATTGTAAAGGCAATTTTGCAGTCGCTTTTATCAGGCCGCAAAATCGATATAAGGCGTTTCTGTTTTAGCCAAAATGCATGAATTTTTAAAGCGGGGTTTTTGTTTGCAAATTACCATCAGTAGGGCGTAGTCAAATATGGCCCTAAAGGTATAATCATTACCATAACCTACTGTTTACTGATATCCGTGACTTTTCAAATTCTGTTACTTCTTTTCTAACTCGAAATCAGTTTGTTGTTACCAATTCATATTCATAATCTCTGAAAGGGACTGTTAATTTGGGGTCAATTGTTGTTTGTGTAATTTATATCGCTGCACAAATGTTGTCCGATATTGGCAGCCTGCAAATCGTACAATTTCTTGGCTTATCATTTGATGCTGGTACGTTCATATACCCGGTAACTTTCACACTGAGAGACATAGCCCATAAGGTACTAGGATTAAAAGGTGTTCGGTTATTGATCATATCAGCAGCGATTGTCAATCTTTTCATGGCGGTCTATTTTTGGTTTGTTGCCCTTCTTCCCCCGGATACTATTGCGGGCAGTACTGATCGTTGGGGGAAAGTATTGACACCGGTCTGGCGAATCACTTTGGCGAGTATCGTTGCAGAAGTCATCTCGGAAACAATCGATACCGAAGTTTATCGTATATGGGTGGCAAGAGTAACAAGACGGTTTCAATGGGCCAGAGTACTTATTTCCAATTCAGTCAGCATTCCCATTGATTCTTTGGCGTTCAGTTTATTGGCATTTTATGGAAATATGCCCACCAGTTCAGTAATGAAAATATTTTGGGCTAATATCATTTTGAAGGGAATTGTAACAATCGTTAGCACACCTTTGATATACACGGTCAAGGACCGGCCTGAATAATTATTCAGTTCTTTTTATCATTGTGAAATGTGTTTTGGTAATCATTAATTTATTAATTCATTAATTTATTGGTTCACTCCACTAATTATCCGAAAATGATAGCCATAAATTGCCATTGTAATAGCCAGGGGAAATTTTTTCGGGTATTTCACCAAGGACCAGAAAAACAACTTCCAATAATAAATCCATCCGGAACCGTGAAAACCGATCTGGAATATTGACCGAAAGAAAGCGCTAATTTCATCCCGGGCAATTATGCCTGGAATTCTTGCGGGTTTGTAATCAGCCAGGAACTTCATTACTCGCTGATAGAATAATTTCGGAGAATAAATTTTAGCGATAATGTCTTGATAACCTTGCTTCAGAGTAGTGATATCCATTACTGGAATAATGTTTGTTGTTCCATCGCTATTGTCACCGGAAATTTCAGCAAGTATTCGACCTTGATGCAACAAACGATTATAGAGCCTGGTTCCAAATGGCGCTTGGAGCAAGCCAACCATGGCGGTGACAATTCCGCTATTTTGGATAAAATCGATCTGGCGTTGGAAGATGGTTTGATTGTCATTATCGAAACCCACAATAAATCCACCCATTACCTGCAATCCTTTATGGTGCAATTTGATGACATCCTGCACAAGGTCGCGTTTACGGTTGTGAAATTTGTTGCATTCTTTGAGGCTATCATCATCGGGGGTTTCAATGCCAATGAAAACAGACCTAAACCCTGCCCGAACCATTAGATCGATCAGTTCATCATCGTCGGCCAGGTTTATTGATGCTTCAGTGATAAAAGTACACCCAACTTTCCCTTCACGCCACTGTATCAACGCAGGGAGTAGATCACTCTTTAGAATTCTTTTATTACCAATAAAATTATCATCCACAAAAAAAATATTCCTTCTCCACCCAAGATCATAAATGTGATTCAACTCGTCAATTATCTGCCTGGTGGTTTTAACCCTGGGTGTATGACCAAATAATGTGGTGACATTGCAAAATTCACAATTAAAAGGGCAGCCACGGGAGTATTGAATGCTTAATGAATCATATTTTTTTATTTGAGCAAGCTCCCATTTTGGCATGGGTGTTGTTTGAATATCAGAGAATTCATTGGAAGAGTAGATGGGTTTTGGGTTGCCTGAACGGAGATCTTGTATAAACTCGGGCAATGTGATTTCAGCTTCATTGAGAACAAAATGATCGACTTCCGGGAAATTTTCGTGCTCACCAATAAATAATGGGCCTCCAGCGATCACCTTTACCTGGTTGTCATGCAAAAGATGAATTACCTCGTGGGCGGATTCCCGCTGGACAACCATTGCGCTAATAAGTGCAATGTCGGCCCATTTGATATCCGATTGCGTTAGGCTGGAAACATTCAAATCAACCAGTTTTAAAGTCCAATCTCGGGGTAATAAAGAGGCGACTGTTAATAATCCAAGTGGAGGAGACGACGACTTCTTATTTATGAATTTCAATGCATGTTTAAAACTCCAGAAAGTATCTGGGAACTCCGGGTATACCAATAAAGCATTCATGATCAATCCTTCTTTAACATTAATGGGACGAATATCACCTGCATTATAACAGATGCGGATTGGGCATTAACCCTTTTCATTATCATGCTAAGCTGGGTGTGAATATGTCTTTCAACCCGGCCTCATTTTATCGAAGAAATTCAAAATCGTTAGATATTCTCGTGATTACCCAACTTTAACACTTGAGTATGCGAAAAGTTGTTATTCTTTGGGATTCATACAAGAAAACAATAAGTTACGAACTTCAAGTAATTACCATTAGCGAGAACAAATTGGGCTTGACACAAAAGTAAATGTAAGGGAAACTCATGATTTGGTTATTGGATTGGCCTGGTTATTTCATTGATTGCGTGAGATTAAAAACCGAATGGAGATAAGATGGGCAAAAAGATAATAGCATTCTTTCTATTATTTCAGTTCTTAATTGTTGGCTGTTCCAGCCAAACAGGAAAAGCTGCAACTGTCGTTGAAGATTACTTGAAAGCATTGGTAAATGAAGACTCAATCGAACTTTCAAATTTAATATGCGAGGAATTTGAGCCGCAGGCTAAGCTGGAACTTGATTCCTTTATTGGAGTCACTGCATCCTTAAAAGATCTTAATTGTGAGAGCACTGAAAGTGGAGATACCCATGCCATAGTGGTTTGTACAGGGAAAATAATCGCCACTTATAATAACGAACTTCAGGAACTGGATATTTCCAGAAGGATTTTTCAGGTTAATAAAGTAAATTCCGACTGGTTGGTTTGCGGCTACCAATGAAAAATGGATATGGTTTTCTCACAAAAGAAAACCTGTGGGCGTTTCTTCTAAGTCTCCTAGTCATATTGTTGATCATCCTAACATCTGATCGAACGCCCAGCTGGATATATCAGGGGTTTTAATGACGCTCCATGCGATCCCTGTTTTGGTACTGATAGCATTTCTTTATAGAACCCCAATCAAATTAAACAAAAAACCTTTCCTTTTTTCTCTAAGTGTTATAGCTGTTTATTGGTTCCAACCGAACATACCCATTCGGAATGTCGCGTATTGGTTGCCAACCATATCCCTGCTTGTCATAATACTCTGTTGGATAAGTGTGACAGGGCGTGAAAAGGTGTTGTCAAGTGTAAATGGACTGTATATTTTTCTTGCCATTTTATTAATCATCGGTGTTTCAGCAACGCAAAATATTAATCTCCATCTGCGGTTGTTTAATTATCGTCCTGCTGAATTATCTCCCGTCACCATTATTCTGATTTTATTAATTATTTTGGGTTTTACCCAATTACCAATGGATCATATTAAGATTTGGGCGGGGCTTATTGTTGTAATCGGAATATTCATTCTGATTAAAACCCCTGTATTTTCCCTTTATATAAGCAAAATTCTCAGGGGCATCAATCATCAGCCCACTGCTACGGCTGCCTCAACAGATCTGCAGTGGATTGGTTTCTCATATATCTCTTTTCGCCTGATTCATACATTGCGAGATAAGCAATTAGGTAGATATGCCGATGTGCCTTTTTGTGATTACTTGATTTTCATCTTATTTCCATCAGCAATCGTCGCAGGACCAATAGACAGGGTTGATAGATTCACCAGCGACTTGAATAACAAAGATTTCGTTGAACAACATCATATTCATGAACCATTTAAAAGGATTACCATCGGTTTATTTAAGAAATATCTTGTGGCTGATTTACTTTCTGGAATTTCATTAAATTCATATAATGGCTTGTTGGTGAAAACACCTGGATGGATGTGGTTCCTACTGTGCGCTTATTCCTTTCAAATTTATTTTGATTTCAGCGGATATACAGACATCGCAATTGGTATTGGGGAAATGATGGGGATTCAACTTCCTGAAAATTTTAATCAACCATACCTTCAACCGAATTTAACGTTATTCTGGAATAGTTGGCACATGTCATTAACAAATTGGTTTCGTATATATTTCTTTAACCCTCTAACACGGCATCTTAGAACGAGACATCGATCTCTTTCTCCCTTATGGATCAAAACCCTTGGCCAGTTCTCAACAATGTTGCTGATCGGTTTGTGGCATGGCATTCAACCAGGTTTTATCATCTGGGGAGTTTGGCACGCAACTGGACTTTTTATTAATAATCTTTGGCATTCATGGTTTGGAATAAAATATTTGGAAAGATCATCTATTTCATGGGTGCCACTTGTTGCGCGGGTTCTTGGAATTTGCCTGACCTTTACTTTTGTATCCTTGGGCTGGGTGTGGTTTACGATAACTGATCCAAAGATCGCTTTTGTTATAATCAAAAGGCTTTTTGGTTTCTGGTAGAACAAGCATGAAAAAGATATTTATTGCAAGCATAATATCCTTGGGAGCTCTTATTGTCTCATCCTGTAATGGCATTCGAAATGATCCTGCCATAGGCACCCAACTCGATGAAGTCACCCCTTTTAACCCAACAATTACTGCACCCTCCACGTCTAAGACTCCAATAATTATTTTGGATTCTTTAGAAACCAGCACACCAGTTTTTTCTCATGCAAATGACGAACAAGCGTACACCGGAAATCAAACAAGCAGTCTTGACTCAGAAAATCACGTTATATTAATTACACCAACCCCAAATAAAGGTTTATTGCCTCGAGAATGGCCGTCCTGGCCTGTTGTGCCAGTTGTTTCATCGCGGATGAGAGAAATATTCGAATATGGTTTGGAACATGGGAACAGCCCCAAGGTTTTTTCCATTGTGGGCGATTGCCAGAGTGAACCCAATGTATTCTTGGGAATTTATGAAACAGACCGCTATTATTTTACCGATGAATATTCCTATCTAGAAAATACCATCGCATTTTTCCGTGGTTCCTTTTCGCATAAAAGTCAGGCAGTTAAAGATGGCTTAAGCGCACCTTCTGCTCTTTCCCCCCTTTGGGCCGACCAAGGCATGTGTGAAACTAGTGAAAACCCCGTGCAATGCGAACTGCGTATTCGTAAACCTGCAATTATGTTTGTAAATCTTGGCACAAATTGGAAGGCAGGCGCATCAGCAGATGCTTATAAGGGATATCTGAAGCAAATTGTCAGAATAATTATTGACAACGGTACAATTCCCGTCTTGTCAACAAAAGCAGATAACGTTGAGGGGGACCATTCCATCAATCGGGCAACTGCAAATGTGGCTTATGAATTAGATGTCCCGCTATGGAATTTTTGGCTAGCCGCAGACACGCTACCAAATCATGGCCTTGATGGTTCAAGAGATAATATTTACTTAACACCGGAAGGATGGGACCGCAGGAATTTTACCGCGTTACTTGTTTTGGATTCGTTGTGGAAAGGGATTGATCTACAAAATGGAGCAGCGAGTAACGGATCCGAAAAGTTTCAAGAGTGATACGCACCCTTCAATTTATCGAATAGGGATCAAATCGCTCATCATTTTCATTCTAATTAATTTATTATTTGCCCTAATTAACCCAACTCGTTTTATCGGGAGAATTTCATTATATAACCAAATAATTCCAGGTAGAGAAAGATTGCCGTTTGGTGAGGAGGGTGAAAAATCGTTTAACCTTAGTTTATTTAATGTGGATGCCATGGTGGAAAGCCTCACCTTGTCGCATAAGAAAAAAAAGCCTGGAGAGTATCGTGTTTATATAATGGGGGATTCATCCGTCTGGGGCATACGTTTGAAGCCGGAAGACACCTTGGCGGGTATGATTAATGAATCAAAGAGTAAAACCTGCGATGAATTGGACATACAAGCATACAACATTGGTTATCCATCGATGTCGTTATTGAAAGATCTGATGTTTTTGAAATTGAGCAAACAATATCCCCCAGATTTATTTATTTGGCTTGTCACCTTGGAATCATTTCCAAAAGTGCGTCAATTAGAATCGCCAATTGTAATTAAGAACCCATGGTTGGTTAACAGAATTAGTGCAGACCATAACCTTTCTTATTATATTGACACTAATAACAAACCCCTATCCCAAATTATGGAAAGATCGATCATTGGTCAACGGAAAGCGTTGTCTGATCTCATATGGTTGCAAGTGTATGGTTTTCTTTGGGCGGCAACGGGTATAGATCAGTATATCCCTGATGATTATCAAAAGGCACAACGAGACCTCTCGGACGATGACGGATATTACAACTTGACTCCCAATTCTTTCTCTAAAGATGCACTTGCCTTCGACGTTCTATTAGCCGGGGTTGAAATGGCTTCACCCAAACCGATCTTGGTCGTTAATGAACCAATTATGGTAAGTTCAGGAAAAAATAGTGGCATCAGGTATAACTATTACTACCCACGTTGGGCTTATGATGAATATAGGAAAATGATCCAATACACACTTTCAAATGAGTCAATTCCTTACTTTGATTACTGGGATCTAATTTCTGAAGACCATTTTACCAATACTTCAATTCATTTAGACCCTCAGGGCACTGCAATACTCTCCAGGAAAATCCTCGAAGAGGTAAAGTCCATATCTTGTGGAAAATAAACCGTCCTTAAATATCGGAATTGTTGAAATTTTCTTCTTAGTCATCACAACCTTTGGATCATTATCAAAATGCATTATTAAAAGAGGTGAAAAACAAGTTGATCCTGCACAGGGAAAATAACCATAATTGTTTTAGGTTGGTTGTTCACTTATTGTCAGATTAAGGATTGCAATCAAAGTGCACACCCAACATGCCGAGCTAAAATATGAATGTTCAGTTGGTTTTTTTTGCGGGCATGGCTTGGACGAAACCTCGCTGCTCTTCAAGTATTTATAATAATTTTCTTATGGCCTTAAAATGCATTAACTATCAGAAACCATATGAAAACTAAGATTTTCATAGTTATCAATCCCGTGGCGGGTTTTGGAAATGTAACGAACATAAAAAAAAGACTGATTAATTTATGCACTAAATCGGGAATTCAAGCTGATATTTATCTCACCAAACCAGGAGGTGAGGGTTTAGCCGCCGAAGTTCGTCAAGCCGTGATAAATGGAAATGAACTTGTGCTGGTTTGCGGGGGAGATGGCACCATTTCAGGAGCAGCCTCTGGCCTGGTTTCCACTGGTGTGCCAATGGCTATCATACCAATAGGAACCGGGAATGCACTTGCTAAAGAACTGGGGATACCACGCACTGTAGAAAAAGCTTTCGATTTAATTAATAAACCACATTCGATCATAAAAATGGATGCGATGAAAATAAATGATTCGCATTATTTATTAAACGTTGGTGTGGGCTTAAGTTCGATCATAATTAAAAGTACCCAAAGACATGAAAAACGAAGATATGGGGTTTTTGCTTATCTATGGAAGGCAATAATCGCATTTGCAGGCTTACAACCCTATAAATATAAACTATTGATTGATGGAAAGCGAGTTAATCAAAATGCATCTGAAATATTTATTGCAGGAGGAGGTATCATTGGGGTTCAACTCCCTCAGTTGTCCCAAGATATCGTTGTTAAGCCTGATGATGGTATCCTGGACATATTTGTAATAAAAGCAAGAACAATTAAGGATTACCTGGCTTTAGGTTTCAATATCCTTTATGGAAGACCGAGACATGCACCTCAATTACTTTATTTCCAGGCAAGGAAAAGGATAGTAGTTATAACAAACCGGGAGTTGCCAATTGAATCGGATGGTGAATTTATAGGGTTTACCCCGCTTATTGTAGATCTCATCCCATCAGCAATTGATATTGTCGTTCCACAAAAAAGACCCGGTGCAATAACTCGATGGAAAGAATTCGTAAAATTAATCGATAGCTCAAATAAGATGGATGCTTGCTAATGATTTAGAACGACAAACATTATTAGATTACAGCAGGCAATGAGGGTGTTGCGATTGGATAAATGGCTCAACTCATCTGTGTATTCTCTGAAAGCCCAGAGAAACATCCATCAAAGGAACTGTTGAAAAGGGTATAGTATTGGGATAATCAATCCTTGAAAATTTTGTGCACAGAAAACTTTTCACTTATTCATCATTATCATTAGCCGAATTTAACTGAATTCCTTCATTGGAAATGATCTGTTCTTCAACATATCTTCTTGGCATTGCAAGCGATGACCAACCCCCGGCTTCCTGTAATACAAAAGGATCTGTTCCATAACGGGCAGCAGAAGTCGCCCAATAATGGCGGCAATCATGTGCGGAAAGTCCAATTATCCCAATTTCCATCGCAAGATCATGCACCCTTCTGGTAATCGCCCTTTCCGTTAGACTATTTTTACCCAGCGTTCCGTTTTTTAGACTGCGTCGAAGTAATGAACCATTTGCAGGTATATCGCCGCAATCTTGATAGGCCTTTAGTGCCGCCAAAGTATCCTTACTTAAACGGTGAACTTGATATTTACCTACCTTAGGCCGATAAAATTTGAACAATCCTTTCTCATTCTGAAAATTTTCAACAGTTAAATCTGCCACTTCACCAACTCTTAAGCCATGATCAAGGAGTAAACAAAGCAATAATCGATCTCGTCGGCCTTGAGGTGTATTGGGTTGGTTTTTTAATGACAGCACCTGTTGGTGGGTGAGGGGGACCGGTTTTTCTTTCTTATAACCAATACGATTATTTATGCGATTGCTGTCAATACGGCGTTTTTCCTTCTGGCTAAATCCTCGAAGCGATTTGATTTGGGCATATTGATCAACCGAGAGAACACCTGCTTGCATTGCCAATTTCGCATAGATTTTTATCGTAGATAACCTTACATTCACGGAAGGTACTGCGTATCCTTCATCCAATTGCCATTTTATAAATGCCTCAACCAATCCCCAAGTTACTCCCAACCATGAATTTGGATCATTAAAGAAATCTCTTGGTTGCAGACCAACTACCACAATAAAATCATTAAACAATAATAGATCTGATTTTTGGCGTCGGAGGGTCTCCTCGGAACGCCTTTGGTGGTAATTTTCAAATCGGTGTTTGGCAGCTGAACGACTGGCTTCTTCGCCAGCTCGAACAAGATCATTTGACAAAAGAGTTTGTCTCGGTTTGTTTTCTGATGGTAACATTGGGAAGGTTTTCATCATGTTCTTAAAATCATTTTCTTCTTTATTGATGGTAAATCATTGTCAGATCAGTATAACTTCTGATTTGTATAAATAATCGGAAGTTATACTGATCATTTTACCATGTTTTTTTCCATGAATCATGCTCTGTCATTTTGCATCTGTTGTTTAACTTGATGGTTTAGCAAGCCCATTTGCACTGTGAAAGAATAATACAAGGTATAATAGCGCTTTACTTTTCAATGGATGTAGTGGTTTATGTCGATTCTTGTGATGAAATTTGGCGGTACTTCTGTAGGGTCTGCAGATGCCATCAAGCAGGTCGTAAATATTGTAACGGATACAAAAAAGAATTGGCCAAGGATATGTGTTGTAATTTCGGCATTTTCCGGTGTTACAGACAAGTTATTAAAATCGGCAACTGATGCCGCGAAAGGTATTGATGATACCTACGCGGATTATAAGGTGGAGATAGAAACTAGGGCAAAAGACTTAGTAAATACCTCAATTTGTAACCCCAACATTAAAACCAATACATTGCGATTAATTGATAAATTGCTTCAAGAGTTCGACGATTTGTGCAAAGCAATCCGTGTTCTTGGTGAAGCAACACCACGTGCAATGGATGCAGTGGTTTCAATTGGAGAAAGACTATCTGCGCCAGTTCTCGCGGGCACTTTGAATGATAATGGAATCGACTCTCTTTCTTTGGATTCAAGAAAACTTATCGTGACAGACGATGTCTATCAATCAGCCAACCCATTAACCGATCCTACCTCGCAAAATATCCGCCAGTATCTGTTAACCGTATTGAACGATGGCAAGATACCTGTCGTCACAGGTTTTATAGGAGCAACGCCATCAGGCATAACCACAACACTGGGACGAGGCGGCAGTGATTACACTGCTTCGATTATTGGCACCGCACTTCCGGCTGATGAAGTATGGATCTGGACTGATGTGAGCGGTGTGATGACCGCAGACCCGCGCATTGTTCCCGAAGCAAAGACGCTTGATGTTCTCTCCTTTCGGGAAGTTGCTGAAATGGCATATTATGGTGCAAAAGTATTACACCCTAAAGCGATTCGCCCAGTCATTGAAGCGGGAATACCATTGCGAGTTTTAAATACATTCAAACCTCAAAACACGGGGACACTTATTACTGCAAACCAGGAAGTAAGAAATGGGCGCATTGTTAAGGCAATTACTGCAATAACAGGTATGAGACTAATTACACTGGAAGGACGCGGAATGCTTGGCGTTCCTGGTGTAGCAGCAAGAACTTTCGCCGCTATTGCATCCACTGACACAAGTGTACCTTTAATTTCTCAGGCTTCTTCTGAACAATCGATTTGTTTTGCGGTTCCGACAAATTCTGCTGAAAAAGTGATTAAATCAATTCAATCAGAATTTGAAGCAGAGATCAAACGTCGTGATATTGATCGTGTCTGGGCAACAGAAGACGTCGTAATAATCTCTGTGGTTGGCGCTGGGATGCGTTCTACACCTGGTGTATCTGGCCGTGTGTTTAGTGCAATGGGCGATGCGGGTATTAATGTCATAGCAATTGCGCAAGGCTCATCGGAAGTATTAATCAGTTTTATTGTCAGTAGTGACTTTGGGAATGAAGCGATTAGAGCACTGCATAAACTAACTTTGTGACTATTGGATTGTAAATGTGAAAACAAAAATTGAAGTAGGCATATTGGCAGCCACAGGGAGTGTAGGCCAAAGGTTTGTCCAACTTCTTGACGGCCACCCTTGGTTTGAAGTAGTGAAATTGTCTGCCTCCGATAAGAGTGTAGGTCAAAAATATAGTGATGCATGTCATTGGTTGCTGCCTACACCAATGCCATTATGGGCAAGGGAAATGATCATTTTGCCCGCGTCACCTGTGGAAATGAACCTTCCTGTAATCTTTTCAGCTCTTCCCGCTGATGTTGCCCGTGAGGTAGAACCGCAATTTGCACTTCAAGGTGCATCGGTGTTCTCTAATGCATCGGCTTACCGATATGAGGATGATGTCCCCATTTTGTTGCCTGAAGTGAATCCAGATCATATCTCAATTATTGATCATCAGAGAAACAAAAGGGGCTGGAAAGGATTTATTGTGACAAATTCCAACTGTACAAGTGCAGGCTTGTCAGTTACCCTTCAAGCCATCCATTCAACGTATGGTATCAATCGGGTATTTGTTGTATCGCTTCAGGCAATATCAGGTGCAGGATATCCAGGCGTTTCATCGATGGATATTCTGGATAATGTTATTCCATATATTGCTGGCGAAGAGGACAAGGTGGAAGCAGAGACAAAAAAAATCCTTGGCAGGATTAATTATTCAAAAATCATTCCGGCGTCTTTTAAAGTATCAGCCCATTGTAACCGTGTAAATGTCAGTGATGGTCATGTTGTTTGTGCGTCGATCGAAATGATCAAAAAAGATGATATTCAAAATGTAATCAGTAACTTAAGGGATTACAAACCAGCGGAGGAGTGTTCAGCCCTACCTTCTACCCCCTCCCCCGTCATTCAGGTCTGCATGGAAAACGATCGACCTCAACCACGCATGGACAGAATGAATGGTAGAGGTATGACAACATTGGTTGGACGCGTAAGACCTGATCCTCTCTTTGATATAAAATTAATCATCTTGTCTCATAATACAATTCGAGGTGCGGCCGGTGGTTCAATTTACAACGCGGAGTTAATGCTATCAAAAGGATATATTGGCGGCTGATTTGTGATTTTAATGATGCCATACACCTATACGCAATTGGGTTTATGCATGAGGTTATATAATGAAACACTTTATTGTGATTGTCACATATACCGTTCCCCTGGATACAATCAAAACTATCCTCCAAGAACATCGAGATTACTTGCAAAACGCCTATGACAAAGGCTGGCTATTATTTTCCGGTCCCCAAAATCCATGGATTGGTGGTGTTGCTGTTGCGCGAGCTCCATCAATGGAGGATATAAAAACCTTTTTTGCAAAAGACCCCTACACTTACAAAGGGTATGCCACCTACCAATTCATTGAATTTGAGCCCAGTAAACATCAACCTTGGATTCAAAGTTGGATAATTGGACAATAGTTCGATTTCCGTTACTCCAAAATTATTCCCCGATTATTTATTTGCCCATCAGTATTAATACTGGAAATGACCCATTTGACCTTCAAGAGATCTCAAGTTCCCGGTTTGGTTTTATTCCTCATCCCCACACTTGCGGTGATCATTCGGATTGTCCCTGGCCCCAGGATAATTGATGATGCCTATATTACTTACCGATATGTAGCAAATATTCTGCAGGGGCAAGGGATGGTCTTCAATCCTGGAGAATGGGTCCTCGGAACCACAACACCGATATACACGTTGTTGTTATCGTTTTTAAGCTGGCTGTTTTCACCTGAATTATTACTTCCCCTTCCGCAATTATCTTGTTTTATCAATGCCCTGCTGGATGGAATCGGCTGTTGGATAATAATATTAATTGGCAAAGAAATTAATCGGAAGGCAGTTGGATTATTGACTGCTGGTGTATGGGCTTTAGCTCCATTCAGTGTTACCTTTGCTGTAGGCGGACTTGAAACAAGCCTTTACGTGACCCTCTTATTAACCATTGTTTATTTTTGCCTCACTAAACATAGAAACCTTGCTGCCATCTTCTCCTCAATAGCATTTCTTACAAGGCCTGATGCCGCCATATTATTGGGTTTAGTTATATGGGATAGAGCATTATCGTATAAACGAGATGTAGAAAAAATTCGTGGCAGCGAATTTGCGTTCTGGACTATACCAGTGTTAATTTGGTTGGTTGTATCAGCAATAACTTATGGCAGCCCAATACCGCACAGCATACAAGCGAAGATTATTGCCTATCACCTTGGTCAATATGATGGTTTTATTCGCATCTTACAACATTTTGCCACGCCGTTTTTGGAAGCTGACCTTTTTGGCACCACGTTCATACCGTTCGGTTTAATTCTCTACCCCTATTTATATGTAATCGGATTGCTAACCATTAAACAATCAAATAGATCAGCTGCAATATTGATGCTTTTTCCATTTCTCTATTTGATTGTTTTTGCTGTGGCCAATCCTTTGATCTTTCGATGGTATCTAAGCCCTCCAACACCATTTTTTATTTTCGTAGTGTTTATTGGAGCTCAAAATATTCTTAAGGAAATATTATTAAAAACCCAGCCAATAATGCATTCTAAATGGGTTTCGACCGGCTTGTCAACCATAATTATGGCTATACCTATCCTTATGTCACTTGCTGGCTGGACGATACATCCATCCCATGGCTCGGATAGACCCGCACCAAAAATGTCTTGGATTAAGCTTGAATTGCAATATCTACAAGCAGTAAGTATTATTCAACAGCAAATCCTTCCATCGGACACGATCGGAGCAGCGGATGTGGGAGTAATTGGATATTTCAGTGGTGCTCGTATTCTGGATACGGTTGGACTTAATTCTCCAGGATCGTTGATGTATTACCCATTGAATCCGGAAATGTATGTTATTAATTATGCAATCCCGACCGAATTAATCATAAAAGAGCAACCCGAATGGTTGATATTCCTTGAAGCATATGGTCGAGAAACATTATTAAAAGACCAGGACTTTTATTCACTCTACCAGCAGATTGCAACCATTGAATCGGACGTTTATGGGAGTAAAGGTTTACTAATTTATCATCTGAACAAACCACCCGTAACCAACAAATAATAGCGGCTAATCATCGTGCCAATGATC
Organism: uncultured Anaerolineaceae bacterium; assembly: GCA_964420835.1. Taxonomy (GTDB): domain Bacteria; phylum Chloroflexota; class Anaerolineae; order Anaerolineales; family Anaerolineaceae; genus CAYQUO01. The sequence goes on along the minus strand of CAYQUO010000019.1, from coordinate 47,187 downwards.
CATCTGCCATATGGCAAGACATTCATAAGCCTGGATACAAATAGTATTAAAGGGAATATTCAACTTATTCAGCCCACTGTTACCCCTGTTGTGAATAATCCACTTGATCATGTGATGGAATCCATTCACGTTGGACTTGAACAAGTTGATAAAAACAAACTAATTGCTGCCAAGTCCATTGCCATAGCCATAAATGACAAGACAAGACCTGTTCCCTATGATTTCCTTTTACCGCCACTGCTTCAGTCAATTAGAGAAACTACAAAAAACCTCAAATCAATTCGCCTGTTTATTGCGACAGGGACTCATAGCCCTTTGAATAAGGATGAAATACAGCAGCTTATCCCCAATTGTGTAGTCGATGGATGTTTGATAGAGAGCCATAATTGCGATGATAGGTCGAATTTGGAATTCATTGGGCATACCAGCAGAAGAACGCCAGTCTGGATAAATTCTAGATATTTACGATCTGATATTAAAATTGTTACAGGAAATATTGAACCACATCATTTTATGGGCTTCTCTGGTGGCGTAAAAACTGCCGCCATTGGCCTGGCAGGCAGAGAAACGATCAATCGTAATCATGCCATGCTTGGAGACCCAAACGCAATTATGGGGAAATTTTCCTCCAATCCAATGCGAATGGATGTTGAAGAAATCGGATCAATGATTGGAATTGATTTTGCGTTGAACACAATTATATACAACAAACAAATCGTATCTTCTCTTTTTGGATCACCGGATCAGGTTATGATTAAGGGAATACGTCGCATTAAGGAAATATCTGAATATAGATCCAATTATTATTTTGATGTTGTCATTGCCTCGGCCGGGGGTCATCCTAAAGACATCAATCTTTATCAGGCTCAAAAAGCTTTAACACATTCTGCAAGACTTGCGAAAGAAGGTGGACAGATTATCCTCGTGGCTGCCTGCCCGGAGGGAAGTGGCAATCAATTGTTTGAAGAATATATCAAAAAAAACGCCACTATAAACAATGTGATCGCGAATTTTAAACGGGACGGTTTTTCCGTGGGGCCGCATAAAGCTCTGCAAATAGCACTCATTGCGGAGAAACATAAAATAACTTTGATTTCTGATCTTCCTCCAAACAATGTAACAAAGTTTTTTATGACCCCATCTAATTCTTTAGAAGATACTCTTAATATGACATTAGGCAATTACAAGAAAAACGTTGAGGTTGCCATTCTACCCTACGCCACAAACATTATGGCATACGTCCAACAGGCATAACCAGAAAACTTTTCAGGGTTATAATTATTAACAATCTCATTCTTTGAGGAAATCATATGGATACGGAACGTCCAGCAGGCAAGACAACAATAGCTCCAGACGTGCTCAATACTCTGACACGATTAACCACCTTGGGAGTTGAAGGAGTGGCAAGACTAGCCCCATCTCCTGCCAGTGTAAACAAATTGTTCAAGCGTGAACCGGACGGCGGGGTTGTAATTAATGTCGAACACAATGTCATTTTTGTTGATATTTATGTTGTTATTAAAAACAACCATAATGTACGGGAAGTCAGCCATGACATACAATCCCAGGTAATTCGTGCAATAACTGATATGGTTGGAATGCATGTTGAAAGAGTGAATATCCACGTAGAAGACATTGAATACATCAATTAATGGCTCTTTCTCAGAATGAAATCCCGCACAAAAGCCCGTTGCATTGCCTTGCAAATCCTTTATGAAATTGATATTACAGAGCACCCGCCCGGTGTTGTATTAGAGCAAAGACTTCAAGAAGAAGCAATTGATCCTTCTTTGGAAAATTTCATCCAGGATATTGTTTATGGAGTATATCCAATTTTTGGTATTCTAGACAAATTTATTTCCGAGTATGCTCCAGAATGGCCAATGGATCAAGTCGCCGTCATCGACCGTAATATCATTCGAATAGCCTTATGGGAATTTGCAGTTTCCGAATGCACACCAATAAAAGTTGCGATAAATGAAGCAATAGAACTGGCAAAATTATTTGGGTCTGATAGTACGCCTCGGTTTGTGAATGGCGTTTTGGGGAGTTTGGTTGTTCGACGAAACGATATCAAACAGATAATATCTTAATTTGGCAAATAGACCAAGAATAATGAACCAAGAACAATGAACGGTGCATAAGGGATAGCGGAATAAGCCTGGTATTTATTTTTAATTATATTGATCAACAGGTATATTAGACTATAACCACCTCCCAGTACAATTGCAACCAGCAATCCTCCTGTTATTCCCGGCCAACCGAGCAACAATCCCATTACTCCCGAAAGAGTTACATCTCCAAAGCCTAAGGCAGTATCACGGTATTCTGAATTTCGAATTTTATTGATCACTTTTACATAAAATCCCCCTAACAGAAACAACACGAACATTATTATAAATCCTGATATGCCGCCAATAAGCGTTCTGCTTATTCCGTGAATACTTGTTCCAATAACCAGCATAACAATTGCTCCCGTAAAGGTGATTTTATGCAGAACCAGGTGATGCTCAATGTCGATAACCAGGACAATCAATGAGTAGCCAACAATGGCCACATCCATCCAGTATGGATATTTCCCAATTGGGAATAAAATAAATAGGTTTGATATTGTGGTAAATAAGAATATCACAATTGCGTGGCGCAAAGTGAGATTTGCCGAACAACTCCGACATGGTAGACCAAAAATATATCTGCCCACCGAATAGCGGGAGGAGCAATACTGGCATACAGGTGGCGCAAAAATCGGTTTCCTTAAGGGAAGGATGTCTGAATAGTGGTTGATCAGCATTGATCCAACAATTCCGACAATGAAACCGATGATCAATTTGACAAACATGTCATTCCTCCATTATGGAAGTTTAGAATAAAATGATATTATTATCTATATTTATGTAAGATGTATCCTTAAGGAATTTATTCGGTTATTTAACATTTTTAATTCCAATCCAGATGTCGCCATCCATGCATACAAATTCGTTTTAAAAATGAACGAAAATGGTGGAAATATGAAAATTTCAAACAACATTGAATATGAATGTATTTATTCTGTTAATGGAATGCTCGCAGCAGAAATGATCAAAAATTTCCTTGCCGCACATGATATAGACTCCTTTATCAATCAGGAAAGTATTGGTTCCACTTTTGGCCTTAATTTGGGACAACTTGGTGAAGCAATGATTTTTGTTCGGAAAAAAGATGCAGATATTGCAAAGCGCTTATTAAAGGATATGGAAGAGGATCGATTCATCAATAATTTTACTGATGGTATCCCCTAAATTGGAACCAAGTCAGTTTGGATTTTTTGGTTATACAACGTACTGATGCGTTGTGTGATTTCTCCCGGAATCCCTTTACCGATTTCAATTTCATTAATTCTGACTACTGGGAAAACTCCTCTGCTGGAACTCGATATAAAGGCTTCCTGTAGCGAAGTTATACTGGAAACATGAATTGGGAATGATTTTTGAGGGATATGATTCTCCTTGATCACTTGAAGAATTGTCCTTCTTGTTATTCCTTCCAAAATTCCAGAATGTGCCGTATACAGAATGTTGTTGGCAAGGGCGAAAAAATTACTACTTATTCCTTCCAAGAGGAACCCATTCTCGTCCATAAGAATAATTTCCTGATATTCAGCCAATAACTTTTCTTTAATTGCAGCAGTATCTTGAATAATTGTGGATAGTTTCGCGCGCGGTTTATTTCTTGTCATATTTATGGTCACCACCCGTATTCCTTCCCGGTAATATTTTTGGGGATAAGGAATTAAAGTCTCTGCTATTATGTAACCTTCAGGCGTGGTAACTTGAGTAGGTATCAGGATTCTTACTCGGTAATCTTGAGGGGGTAAATAATCAATCACATGGCGTAAGGCAACTCGTAATTTTGCCTTGGTAACAGGCAGTTTTTTCTGTTCCAAGGTAAAGGTATTCTCCAACCGACTTAAATGCTCATCCAGGTGGAATACTTCGTTGTTATTGAATGTTCGGAAGGTAGTATAGGCACCGATTGGCATGGTCGAAGTGACCTGATCCATTGAGGGATTCGTGAATTCTTCAATTAGCGGCATTTTTTTTGTTACATGGCCAGCCTTATTAAATGTCCAAATAGTAAGATTTTGCATAATCGAAAAATATCGCCAGTTTATTTATTGGGTTTTAATGAGTTATATTCATCGGGTGTATCAATGTCAAATAATATTGTTTCCGATTGATTGTTTAGATACAATATGTTTGATTCATTCTTATTAATAAAATCATGTAAAGTTTGTGGGGGTTTTAAATCAATGATTTCCTGCCAATATTTCTTGCCAATCAACCATGGATGCCCCCTGCGTTTTTGATAACTCGGAATGATTAGTTGATGGCCGGTATCCGAATATGAATTAACGATATTATTTACAGTACTTATTTCAATCTGCGGTTGATCTCCAAGAACTACGAGTATGGCATTACAAAACTTTGATATCTTAATTAATCCCAATTGCAGGGATAGCAACATCTCGCCATTTCCATAATCAGGATTGTAAACATCAATATACTCAAATCTGGATAAAGTTTGAACAATTAACTCCCGATATTTCCCGGTTACAACCACAATCGGGTGCAATTTTGCTTCGCTCATGGTAAAAACCACTTGGCTAATAATCGTTCTGTCTCTCCAGGGAAGAATCATCTTGGGTTGTCCCATGCGGACAGACATACCAGCAGCAAGAACAACAGCGCCAATTTGCAAGCCAGAAGAACGAACCATGTCTCATTCCATTTTCAGTAATTCTTGATAATCACTTTGTGTATCCACATCTTGAAGCATAGACGTGTCATACCAGGGAACTTCGTGGACGGGAAAATGGTTAAATAATGACCTGCCTCCAACGTCTCCGTCGAGTTCTGCCATTTTTGAGAAGCATTCTTTCCCAAATAAGACGGGATTCGCTCGTTTTGCATCAATTACCGGAACGATGATTGGTTTTTGGGTAGTCCTGTGCGTCTGTATCAAGGTATCAATGATTGTTGGTGTAATTTGTGGCTGGTCGCTCAATAAAAAGACAGCACCGCCGATTTTATCAGGCAGGTTCTTTATTCCCTCTGATACCGATGTGCCCTGGCCTTGCGCCCACCGCTGATTGATGGCCACCATTACAGGCAAGTCTTCGACAGTTTTGGAAATTCTATCTATTTCGGATCCGGCAATTATGACGACTGGATAAAGCCCTGTCATAATTGCTGTTTCCGCAATATGTCTGAGAAATGGTTTACCCCGAAAAGGAAGTAAGACCTTTGGAGATCCATATCTTTTTGAAAGGCCGGCAGCCAGGATTATCCCTGCTATGGGCTGTATAACAGAATGGACATGAACACCATTCTCATTTTCTTCTTTGAATGGAATGGTGTTAGATTGTTTGCATGGGAAATTTGATATTATTATCCGATCAAAAACAGATTTTGCGGAATCCGCCATACGAAACGCTTTTGACTGTCGCAATGTATTATCGGCTTGGTTGATCAGAAGTACCTTGTAAGCGTTGGGGGGAATTCCCTTTCTTCCTCCATTTTTGCTCAGGATCACTTTTAGCAACGAATTAATTGTGACACGTTCCCCAAAGTTCAGATCAGCGATTTTGCCAAACAATTCCGGGCGGTGAACATATTTTTTTGTTAAAGGTTTATCCAATCCTTTTAAGCCAACCACATAAACCACATTATCAACCCATTCGGGTATTACTGGCTCATGTTCAGCAGGCGCTTTTAATGGTTTCTGCCTGGATCCATCAGCCTCGATTAACATTGGCACCCTGGCACTATCGGCTATTTCTTTCAGATCTGCAATGGTTTGTGGGTCTAATCCTTTGGTTCTACATTCAGAATTCCATCCAGGGATGCCATTTCTATTTTTTTCAATTCCGCCGGTAAAAAGATGAATACCGTTCAGCACAGGGAACTGCAGGGAATTAAGATCTTCTGAACAGTTAATCGTGTAGTGATAATCTGCCCATTGACATTGCTCACAGGCCAAATGGGTCGTTGAGGTAATTACTGCACCTCCTTCGATCGTTCTTGCGAGCTGGAACATAACAGTTGTTTTACCCCCGCTTCCAGTAAATGCCAGCCTTGTCATCCTCTCAATGCAAAATATTTTTAATAAATCCATTAGTTAATTAAATCGTAAGGAATTTCAATTTATTCAACAAATCACTCACTCGTACTTTTATTCAACCCAAACAGTACTCTTTCTGGTGTTAGAGGGAACTCATTAAACCATACACCTGTTGCATTGTGAACGGCAGCTATTAAAGCGGGCACGAATGGAAGGAATGGCATTTCTCCCAACCCACGGGCTCCAAAAGGTCCAATCGGATCAGGATACTCTAATAAAACACTCTGAATTTCTTCTGGGACATCAATTGCTGTTGGAATAAGATAAGTAGAATAATTTTTCGTTATTACTTCACCATTTCGTTGTATGTAATTTTCCATAATCCCATATCCTGCCGCCTGAACAATTGCTCCTTCGACCTGCCCTTCAGCAAGTGTTGGATTAATTGCGCACCCTACATCATCAGCGCAATAAACAACGGGAATATGGATTGTTCCGGTTTCAACATCTACTTCAACTTCAACCACTTGCGCCACATACCCGTAAGCAAAATTTGGGTTTGATGCACCCGTTTGAGGATCTAATGGGGTAGTCTTTGGAGCACGGTATTCATAAGTGACAATAACAGGTCTTTCCTCATTTCTCCATTTTTCCATTGCTAAAGAGGCAGCGCCATTAATTGCATTTCCGGCCATAAATGTCATTCTGGACGCAGAAACACTTCCGGCATATTCGCAGCTTGCCGTGTCGGATGTAACAAGTTGAATTTTTTCAATGGGAAGTCCTAACGCCTCAGCAGCCATTTGACTTATCACGGTGTGAACGCCCTGACCTACTTCTGCTCCCGCATGGTAAAGTATTGCCTGTTCAATCTCACTTTCGCCATGTAATTCAATTTTTACCGAACAATGGTCAGGGTGGCCGAAGGAATAGCCCACATTCTTAAAGGCACATGCGAATCCTTTTCCTTTTTTAATATTTAAATTTGTTGTGTAATTATGAATACCCCTCTTTTCATTTCTACTGTTGTACCAATTGGAAACTTTTGCACACTCATCGACAACTTTTCCAATACTAACTCCTTTTGGAAGGGGTGACCCAACAGGCAATAAACGGCCTTCTTTTATCAAATTGATTTTCCTTATCTTAACAGGGTCCATGCTTAACGCTTCGGCCAATTTATTTATTTGCGTTTCTGCGATGAAAGCTCCTTGTGGGCCACCAAAGCCACGAAAAGCCCCATTTGGGATATTATTCGTGTAAACACCATAAGAATCAACCTTTACATTTGGAATCTCATAAGGGCCAGTGCAGGTCAGGGTGGCGTTTTGAATTACTTTTGTAGATGAGTAAATATAAGCTCCGCCATCAGCGATCAAAGATACCTCTGCGGCGATGATTTTTCCATCTTTTTTTGCCCCCCACTTGGTTTTAACCGTGAATGGATGACGTTTATGATGTCCGATGATTGATTCTTCCCTGCTCCACATAATTTTTACTGGTCTATTTATCCCTTTTTCGGATAGATGCCATGATGCCAGCGCCAATATAATTTGTACGGACACATCCTCTCTGCCGCCAAATGCCCCGCCGATAGCCGGGTAAATAACCCTAACCTTATCGACGGGTAAATTTAGGGTATGGGCTATTTGGTCCTGATCTCCATGAGTAGATTGCCCAGCTGTGATAACAGTCACCCTTCCTTCTTCATCCACGTACGATACTCCGGCTTCTGGCTGCAAATAAACGTGCTCTTGGACAGGTGTCCGATATGTACCTTCTACAATAATATCTGCCCTATTAAAAGCTTTTTGTACGTCGCCTTTCCGAATTTTATAATGGCAAAATACGTTTGTATCAGTTTCCGGGTGGATTAGTGGTGCGCCCTCTTTCATTCCATCTTCCGGATCAAAGAATGAGGATAGAGGTTCATAATCCACGTGAATTAGATCACGTGCTTTTTCCGCGATTTTCTCGGTTTCAGCGATGACAATCGCAATCTGGTCTCCAACACAACGCGACCGGTTCGCATATTGTATTGTCGACCCTGGCCCACAAAGCACCGGTTGATCATAAATGATCATTCCGTATTCATTGGTTGGAACATCTTTTGCAGTCAGCACTGCGATTACCCCCGGGAAAGACAATGCCGTTGATGTTTCTATTGATGTAACGATGGCATGCGGGTGTTTGGAAAACAGGACTTTCAAATACGCCTGGTTTTTTAGATTATAGTCTCCAGGATATAACGCGTTACCTTTTACTTTGTTTTCCGCATCAATCCTTGATAATGGTTTGCCGATATATTGCATAATGAAGGGCTCCAGGGATAAGTAATTCGACTATCTTTTATATCTTTTTCCACGATATGGAACCGGAGGAATGTCATATGGTCCATAACGCGGCGGGGCAAAAATGCTTGTAAGGAAAAAAGTTATCAAGGTAAATAAACACCCTAATATAAATATTAAGCATATCGTTAGGATAATTTTTAATAATAAGTATGGATCCTTCCCGCTAATTAGTAGCGAAGGCGGTATCACAACCCAATTATTTCTCATGTTCGTTTCAAGCAGAACCAACGTGCCAATATAGGATATTATGGGGATTAGAATTATCAAAATAAAGCCAACACCCCTCCAAATCGGATGAATCTTCCGTTTTCGTATTTCATCCTCTTTAACTTCACCATACCTGGTCATTTTGTTCTCCCCTCCGCGGCCAACTCAATCGCCCGGATGATTTTATAATACCCTGTGCATCGGCATAAATTTCCGGAAATCGCTTGTAAAATATCCCCTCTGGAGGGATTTTTTTTCTCCTCTAAAAGTTTTGTTGCAGCCATTATAAAACCAGGTGTGCAATAACCACATTGCACAGCTCCCTGTTCAACAAAGGCTTGTTGAACAATATTTAATCCATTATCACCAATACATTCAATGGTAGTGATGTTTGAGTTATTCGCTCTTGGAGCAGGAACAAGACAACTCATTACTGCATTCCCGTCCAAGTAGACGGTGCAAGCTCCACATTCACCTTCTGCGCACCCCTCCTTTGTTCCAGTTAAACCACAATCATCTCTAATAAGTCTCAATAAACTTTTCTCCCCATCAAGCGTTTTGGTTTTTTCTATGCCATTTAACGTAAAATTAATTGACTGGTTTAACTTATGCGTAGTAGTGGTATTTAAGTAGTTTTTTTTCTGTGATGACAATGTAACCGGAGAGTCCGGGAGAGAGTGGTTTTGTTTCCCATCATGGATGTCAGATAAAATTCTCCGAATAAGAACCTGCGCAATTTTCGCTCGGTAAATTGCAGTACCACGCAGGTCGTCTATTGGGCTGATGTCCTCCTGGATTATTTGAGACACCTTGAGAATTGTTCCCTGCGTTAAAGTTTTCCCCTTGAGGAATTTCTCAACATTTTCTGCATGGATGACTGTTGGCGCAACGGCCCCCAGTGTTATTGAGGCTTTTTGAACCATATCATCAACGATTTGCAATATAACAGCTGCATTAGCCAATGAAATCGCTTGTGCTTTGCGCAAGCCAAATTTTCGGTACAGTCCGGTCTGGTTTGGTTTAAGCCCGGGCACAATAATGTCCACTAAAATTTCATCCGATTGCATCACTGTTCTTCTTGGCCCAATATAGAACTTGGAGATTGGGATAACACGTTGCGCACGCAATGATCTTAAAACCAAATTAGCACCCAAAGCCATTAATGGTGCAATTGTGTCATTAGCTGGTGAGCCAGTTACTACATTCCCCGCTAAGGTCCCCCGATTTCGGATTTGAGGTGAACCAATATCATACGCAGCTTGTGCAAGTAAAAATGCATTTTCTCTAATGATCTTTGAGGTACAACATTCATTATGTGTTACTGTTGGCCCAATGTGAATATTTCCGTCCTTGTCCTCTGTGATTTGATCAAGACCTTTTATCCTGCTAATATCAATTAATAGCTCAAGATTGTCCCGGGTTCCACGTTCCAACTCCAGCATTAAGTCTGTAGCTCCAGCAACCACTCTGGATTTCTCTTGATTTGTTGATAACAATTCCAGTACATCATCGATGCTTGCTGCATTCACATATGATTGCCACATTTTTCCACCCATACTATAGCGTCATTATTTTTGCAGTGGTTTTATTTTTAATCATTAAGACCTGCGCCAAAATACTCAGGGCAATCTCTTCTGGAGTTTCAGCACCCAGATCCAATCCGATTGGGGAATTAATCTTTGCCAATTCATCTTCATTGACACCTTCCTCTATCAGTCGCTTTTTCGCATTGATCCATCTTCTTTTTGAACCGATTATTCCAATGAATGCTGCAGGAGTTTTGATTAACTGAGGAACACAATCCAAATCCAAAGCAAGTCCTCGGGTTGTCAAAATGATGTAGGTTTGATCGTTTACCTGCACCTTATCGACCAATTTGGTCATAGAAACGTGGTGATATTCATCTGCATCTGGAACTGCCTCTGGAGTGCTGAATTCCTTTCTGTCATCAGCGAGCACAACCCGGAACCCAAGCCAATGGGCGAGGTGAACAACTGCTTTCCCGACATGCCCGCCGCCGATAACCAACAAGGTTGGAGGGGGTAGGATTGGCTCAATATAGATTTTTGCTTGGCCACCGCAAATCCCTGGGTCACCATCCTGAGGACTGACGAGCTTGTATTCAGCAAGTCTTGATTTTCCATCAGCCATGGAATTTAACGCCTCCTGGATAACTCGGTTTTCTAGTTCCCCCCCACCAACTGATCCGTAAATGTTTCCCTTAGGGAAAACAATCATCTTACTTGTATCGTGACGCGGCATGGACCCTTTGCTATCGACAATTGTACATAATGCACAACCTTCACCCTTTTTCTGCTGCTCAGCAATTATTTGATATATGGATTTCATCTCTTAATCCTCCAATAAGCCCAACACTACCGGTAATAATTGTTTTTTTCTTGACACGATGCCATTAGCGAGAAGCGTGCCATCTGGCTGCAAAGTAAATGGAAGATCATCCAATTCAGGAGGGGCATTAATTAACAATAACCTGCTTGAGCTCCTGACAACATCAGTCACCATTAATATTGAAAAATCCAGGCTCTTAATTTTTCGCAAATTGTCCAAAGCCTCAGACAACAACGTTAATTTATCCTCCATTTCGTATAAGTCTGTTACCTCCATCTGTGAAATGGAAAAATCCAATGTGCTCGATTTATATAATTTCAAATCACTGGATACTATTTCGTTGGCGGTTTTCACCTGTAAACCAGCTCCAGAAGTGAGAAGTTTTTCTCCAAAACTCACAATATTTTCTCCCGCCAACGCCGTATTGGGAGAGAAAGCCCATCTGGCTAAGCGCTCAGCGGCTTCTTTATCCCTGAGAGTTGTTGTGGGTGAAGAGAGAATTAACGTGTCTGAAAGCAATCCGGCTAACAGCATTCCCGCAAGATCGTAAGGGGCACTTAAACCAGCCTCAATTATTCTCTCAAAAACCAGTGTGCTGGTGCTGCCCACAACATCCACCGTGAATCTAATTGGCAATCGTGTAGACTGGTTCCCCAAACGATGATGATCTAGAACTTCGAGAAGATCTGCTTCTTCAAGCGATGGTATCGCTTGTTGCGGCTCATTATGGTCCACCAAGATCAGTTTCATACGTGGCGGGTTTAATAGATCTCGTTGACGGCAAATACCAACATACATACCGTTTTCATCAATCGCCCAAAACTCATCTCCTTCTTCCCGCAATATTTTTTGTAATGCATCCCGTATCCGGTGTCCAGCTTGAAATTTCACCACACCGGCATCAGCAGCCAATTCACAATTGCTCTCAAGTATCTTACTAATTTTAACTTCCTGCTGTTGTGGATTTGGACCAATCAATTCGGTTAAAAATTTAAATAAACTTCTTCCAGTGATCAACCCAAAAGGGGTTCCATCATTATTCAATACGGGGGTAATTCCACCTGTTTTGATTGAAATTGCCCAGGCATCACGCAGCGGTTGTGATCTGTAAACTGAATCCAGTCGCCTGGTGACAGATTCAAATTTGGGTGAAGCATCAGTCAACAAAATGGGAGCATCAAGTTGCAAACGTTTTAATACCCACACTGTTTGTGGATTTAACGCACCTGCCCTGGCAGCCACGGTATCCATACCATCACGATTTCTAAGGAGCCATGAGTACCCCATTGCCGATGCAATGGAATCGGTGTCTGGATTAACATGACCGGTTACATATATTGGTGCCAATAATTCATCCTTGTTTTATCGTTGCTTTTGAAAGACTTCGCCATATCTTTTCCGGCTCAACAGGCAGTGTGTCAATATCGACTCCACAGGCATCCCTGACTGCATTGGCTACTGCAGGGGCCACACCATCCATTGGAATTTCTGCAATGGCTTTAACTCCGAAAGGATGTGACGGCTCGTAGGTCTGGACCAGGACAGTTGATAGCTCAGGCATTTCTGTAGAACGCATAATATGGTAATTTTCAAGATCGGTTTCCCGTGCTCTGCCATGTGAATCGTATTTCATCTCTTCACATATTGCATACCCTAACGCTTGTGCCATTCCACCCTCCACCTGCCCAGAAGCAGTAATAGGATTGATGATCATCCCAGCATCAACAGCCGTTACCAAATGATCAACAATCAGGCTGCCGGTTTCGACGTCCACCGTTACTTCAGCAAATTGGGCGGCAAATGGCGGTGGTGAAACAGGTGAAAAGAAGGAAGCAACAGCCATTATTTGCTCCTGATCTTCTTGATGAAGTGCATGGAGGGCAATTTCTTGGAGCGATAATGATTTTCCGTCATTCGTAACTGCTTTTTGTGATGCTAAGGTCACACTGTTTTTATCAATTTCTTGAAAACCACGGCTGTTCCAGATTTTTACAGCTCGCATTTTTATCTGGTCAGCAACTTGCTGGGCGGCTTTTGCGACAGCTGCCCCTGAAATATATGTCGTGCTGGATGCATAAGCACCTTTATCGAATGGTGTAAAATCTGTATCTGATGAGTAAACAATAATATCATCCAAATGAACACCCAATATTTCTGCAGCCATTTGTGCCAAAACCGTGTCAGAACCCGTCCCCAAATCAGTGGCACCCATTAGTAAATTAAATGAGCCATCATCATTCATCTTTATACTTGCGCCACCCATATCAAGATAAGGGATAGCGGTACCGTGCATCACCAAGGCTATACCAATTCCTTTTCGCAAGTATGGTTTTCCTTTAACGGAATGCCATTCTTGATTGGAAAATTTCTGATCCCAACCAATAATTGCTTTTCCTTGAGCTACACATTGTTCTAAACCGACCGTATGAATTATCTCCGGCCTGGGTTCTCTGCCTTCGCTCCAGGCAGCACTGAATGGGTGCACATCACCGGGTTTAACGGTGTTTTTCATGCGAAAATCAATTGGGTCGATTTTCAGAGCTCTGGCAATTTTCTCCATGTGGCGATCCACTGCCCAAAAACCTTGAGGAACACCGTAACCCCGAAAAGCACCGGCAGGTGGGTGGTTTGTATACACAATATCAGCATAAAATCGGATATTTGGCGAATTCCGATATGGACCCTCTCCAACATACAAAGCCATTGGTTTATGGCCTGTATTGCCACTGACAGTAAGTGCATGGCCGCCATAGGCTCCTGTATCGGCCAGCACTCTCATTTCATTTGCGGTGATTACACCATCTTTCTTTACGCCTGTCTTCATGTGTATTTTCATCGGGTGGCGTGAACGCGATGAAACAAACTCATCTTCACGGGTAAATTCATACAGAACCGGTCTTCCGGTAGCAATAGTTAGGTGAGCTGCAACGTCCTCAGTCAAGACTTCCTGTTTTCCACCGAACCCACCGCCAATCCTGGGTTTTATTACCCGTATTCTCTTCACCGGTAGCCCGAGCACTGGGGCTAAAATTCTTCTGGCGTGGAAAGGCACTTGTGTGCTGCTACGGATGACCAGACGATCATCTTCGTCCCAATAGGTAATTACAACATGGGGTTCAATATGAGCTTGTTGGACCTTAGACACCTCGTAATCCGCTTCAAATATCTCATCTGCGTCTTGAAAGCCCCTCTCAACATCACCTATATCGATTCTGATTTTCGCAGCAAGATTTCTATTCGGGTCAGAATCTGCAAAATTTTGATATTCGATCTCATCATGGATTATGGGCATATCCGGGTTTTGGGACAAAGCGGGGTCCAATAACGCCGGAAGCACTTCATAATCAACGGATATTAATTTTAAGGCTTGTTCAGCAATTTCAATCGTTTCGGCAGCCACAAATGCAACGCGATCTCCAACAAATCGCACTTTTTTATTCAATGAAAATGTGTCCAATGGACCAGGGATGGGATCAGATTGACCAGCGGTAGAAAAAGGGACACGCGGCAGGTCCTTCCAAGTCAACACCGCAGCGACACCGGGCAACTGTAATGCCTTCGTAGTATCAATCCCTTTAATGATCGCATGAGCATAAGGGCTGGTTAATACTTTGGCATGGAGCAGGTTTTTTATTTCGATATCAGATGTGAAAGCGGGTTTTCCCTGTACCAGTTTATTCGCATCAACTTTGGGTTCTGGCCTTCCGGCTGTTTCCCATTTGGTCTTAATGCTTTTTTGAGGCTGAGTTCTAACCAACAGGTCTGTAGTAACGGGTATTTCTGGGAAGATATAACCATTGGAATTATAATCAAAATTATTAGGGTCCGTTTCTTCAGGAAATCCCTGCGTTCCCATCCCTGAATTTGGAAGTTCACCACGAAGGATGGCGGCAGCTCTTTGGGCAGCTTGGACTGGTATTAAATAGCCAGTACAACGGCAAAGTATTCCGGATAACGCCTCCCTAATCTCTGCGTCGGTTGGATTACTTTTTTTCTTTAATAAAGCATGTATTGATAAAATCATTGCGGGGGTGCAATAGCCACATTGGACTGCTCCAGATTCCACAAATGCATTTTGAATGATACTTAACCCTTCAGTAATTCTCCACCCATTTAATGGCCGCTCACCCATTGCTTCAATTGTTTCAATACGATGTCCATCAACCTGGGCTGCAAGGATTGTGCAGCTGTTTACCGGTTTGCCGTCAAGCAAAATTGTGCAAGCACCGCATTCACCTTTAGAGCATCCTCCTTTTTTTACACTAAAAAAACCATTCTTTCTTAGAATTGATAGAACATTATCGGAGGGTGAGATTTCCAATTCAAAATTATGACCATTTATTTCTACCGATATATGCATGGTGCACCTCTTAGTCGATGTTTGTACCCCCATTGTTAAGCATACGGTTTATTAGTGTTGAAACCACTTGTTTTCGATAAGTAGATGTCGCCCATTCATCATCCATATCATTGAGCGATAAAATACAATCATCGGCTGAATAATCTTCTGGTGATCCGGAAAAAAATATTGTTGGAAATTTTCCAAACCCACCAATCGAAATTCGCAGTTCTATGGAACTCCAACGGCATTGTGCAGCACATACAATGGGTTTATCGTATCGGGTTCGGGCCACTTGATCAAAGTTGATCTTGTCAGCCGGTGAATAGATGACCCTTGTAATGATGCCATCCTGTCTTTGGGTTTCCCTTTGAGAGAGCCATGTGCTATAAGGGATTTCACGTTCACCTGGCATCCAGATCAGTTTTACATTTAGAGCCAGCATCAATGTGGCAAATGGTGATCGTCCATCGGCTGTAATTAATTTACCTGCAATGGTCGCCCGATGTCGGGTATTAAGTGACGAATCGAGTTCAATGGCATTTCGGTAAGCCGGTTCGTCAGTAAACTCAAGAAGCTGCTGCAGGGTTACGAATGCTCCAATGGATACAATTCCTTGGTCTAGAGTAATTTTATCCAGGTCAAGATTCTGTAAGTCAACAACAGCAATATCTTCCAAACCCTTATATTGACTTAAGACGGTACCACCTCCAAGAGGAAAGGTTTTAATTGTTGTTCTGGATAAAAGTTGAAGCGCATCGTTTATATTATTTGGTCGATGATACTCACAAATCATAATCGATTCCCCTTTATGGTTGGATAATGGTGGCGCTTGAAAATGCTGATATCTTGTTGAGATTCTTTGGTTATATTAATCATAAAACTTCTGCTGGAGATATGACAATAACAATTAAGAGGCAAATTAAATATCAAAGAAATTATACCCCAGTGGCTAAATAATAATAATTTATTGTTATTCAACGACATTATGTTCCACAACAGGCAACGTCCTTGATCAACGCAATATCGAATTAATTTTCCATCGGAATGCGAATGGATACCAGCAATTAACAGGAATAGCCCCAGTCGAAATGTTGTTGATTCTCGCGGAATCAGTAGTATCATATCTATATTCGTTGAAAACCCTTTTTCTGAGGATTTGAAGGTTATGCCGCTATATGAATATTTTTGCCCCCATTGCAAACTTACATTTGAGGCTTTACGACCAATAAGTGATTCTGACAAAAAAATAACCTGTAAAATTTGTGCCAGAAATGATTCCAAACGACAGGTTTCTCTTTTTTATGCCCAAAGTAACGGAAAGTCCATTACAAAGCAACCCTCGGGCTGTCACAATTGTTCAGGTGGTTCATGTGACTCTTGCGGCCGGTAATGTTTCTAAATGAATAACTTTTCAGGGAAATTGTCACTAGTTACGGGAGGGTCAAGCGGTATTGGACTTGCGTTGGCTAAAGAGCTGGCCAAGTGTGGGTCTGATATTTGGATTTTGGCACGCAGAAAAGAGTTGTTGCGCGATTCATTACGGGATATAAGTAATCTTAAAACGAAAAAGAACCAGAAATTTGGTTTTATTTCAGTCGATTTGACCGACAAAGAGGCAGTAAATAATCAGATTGTTAGGTTTTGTAACGAGATTGGAATTCCCGATCTACTGATTAACTCGGCAGGTGTTGCTCACCCCGGTGAATTTATTTCTTTACCTACCGAGATCTTTCATAAGATGATGGATGTAAATTACTTCGGTACAATTCATGTTTTAAAAGTAATTGTTCCGCGAATGGTTGCCCGCAGATCAGGCCACATTGTAAATGTTAGTTCACTCGCCGGCTTCATGGGGATATATGGATACACTGCCTATGGATCTTCCAAATTTGCAATTCGAGGTTTGTCAGATGCGCTTCGAGCAGAAGTAAAGCCATATCATGTAGATGTTAGTATTGTCTTTCCACCTGATACTGATACACCTCAACTTACATATGAAGATCAATTCAAGCCGGATATAACCAAATATCTTGGAGGAGCCCGTAAGGCAGTTCCGGCTGAATGGGTTGCAAAAAAAAGTATAGATGCAATAAAGAAAGGACATTATGTGATCATTCCAGGACTTGAAAACCAGATGATGTTCTTTCTTAGCAATATCCTTGGAACTTTGATATATCCTTTAATGGATATTTTGGTCTATGAGGCCAAAAAAACCTCATACAAGAACCGAAAGAAAAACAGATACCCATAATTTATGCCACACAGGAATCAGTTGTACTCATTATTCCACATGGAATTTGATTAATTACCCCTGATCTCAGACATAATTCAAAAATTTAATTATGTTATACTCAAATTGAATATTATTCCAAATGGGGGCGGGAGCGTGAATGAAAAGGGACTTTATTGCCATTTCCGATTTCACCACAAGTGAACTGGAAAACATCTTAACCATTTCCAGGAAACTTAAAACGGAATATTGTTCTGGGGGGAATCCTCCATTGTTAAAAGGCAAGGTGTTGGGAATGATATTCCAAAAACCAAGCCTAAGGACAAGGGTAAGTTTTGATATAGCCATGCGCCATCTTGGTGGAGATGCCCTGTATCTCTCCCCTAACGAGGTCGGTTTGGGCAAAAGGGAAAGCATAGCTGACATCTCCAGAGTCCTCTCAGGTTATGTTGAGGGGATAATGGCCAGGGTCTTCGAGCATGAACACATCCTTCAATTAGCGAAATGGTCCTCCATTCCAGTAATTAATGGTTTGAGCGATTATAACCACCCATGCCAAGCCATGGCAGATATGCTCACAATCCAAGAAAAATTTTCCGATGCAAAAGGCTTGAATATTGCTTACATTGGTGATGGGAATAATGTAGCCGTCTCTTTGCTACATATCGCCGTTAAAATGGGAGCAAATTTTACAATTGCCAGCCCCCAAAATTATGACCTTGACAGAGCAGCACTTAACATTGGCAAGTCGATTGCGGAGATTACAGGGGCAATGATCAAAGAGGTAAGGGATCCTTATGAGGCTGTGAAATTTGCACATGTGATCTATACTGACACGTGGACCAGTATGGGCCAGGAAGATGAAGCGCTGGAAAGGGAAAAAGTCTTCCCTCCTTACCAGGTAAATTCCAGACTAGTTGCGGAGGCTAACAAAGACGTGATTATCATGCACTGTCTTCCAGCACACCGCGGTCAGGAAATTACCGATGAGGTTGCGGATGGACCACATTCAGTAATATTTTTACAAGCCCATAATCGTCTCCATGCACAAAAAGGGATATTGGCCTATTTATTCGACAAGGATGGATAAATAAATATGAAAACAGCCGAATACATTAAGCTTGATGATACCTATGGCGCTCATAATTATCAGCCGCTCGATGTTGTTATTCAACGTGGTGAAGGAATATGGGTTTATGACGTTGAGGGCAATCGTTACCTCGACTGCTTGAGTGCTTATTCAGCCTTGAATCAAGGACATGTTCACCCCAAGATCCTTTCTGCCATGATCGAACAGGCAAATCGGTTAACCCTGACCTCAAGGGCGTTTTATAATGATCAACTTCCACTTTTTTATAAAGAACTTTGTGAGTTTACACATTATGACATGGCATTGCCAATGAATAGCGGTGCAGAAGCTGTCGAAACGGCAATAAAAATTGCCCGAAAATGGGCATATAAAGTAAAAAATATACCGCGCTATAAAGCTGAGATCATCATCGCCGCAGGGAATTTCCACGGGAGGACAATTTCAATAATCTCTTTTTCAACGGAGGATTACTATAAAGTAGAATTTGGCCCATTTACACCCGGCTTTGTAACCGTACCATATGGGGATGTCAACTCCATAAACAAGGCCATCAACAAAAATACTGCGGCCATTATGATTGAACCCATTCAGGGTGAAAATGGAGTTATCATCCCTCCCGCGGGGTATCTGGCATCCATCCGGGAAATATGCAGCTCAAATAATATTTTGTTCATTGCCGATGAAATACAAACTGGTCTGGGGCGTACCGGCAAGTTATTTGCATGCGATCATGAAAATGTCGCTCCCGATATGGTCATTTTGGGAAAAGCGTTGTCAGGTGGTTTTTATCCTGTATCAGCTGCCCTTTCATCAAAAGACATCATGGGTATAATTCAGCCCGGTGAACATGGGTCAACATTCGGAGGAAACCCAATTGCCGCTGCGGTGGGAAGGGCTGCGATCAATGTGATTCGGGAAGAAAACTTGATCGAAAATGCAAAAACCCTTGGCAACTATTTTATGGAACATCTGGTTGAGATATCAAGCCCCCATATTAAGGAGGTGCGCGGCAAAGGATTATTGATCGGCGTTGAATTACTACCCAAATCCGGAGGCGCAAGGCGGTTTT
Source organism: uncultured Anaerolineaceae bacterium (assembly GCA_964420835.1). GTDB lineage: Bacteria > Chloroflexota > Anaerolineae > Anaerolineales > Anaerolineaceae > CAYQUO01. The sequence goes on along the minus strand of CAYQUO010000019.1, from coordinate 27,447 downwards.
GTGAAGCATTGAAGGATAATGGCATACTGGCCAAGGAAACCCATGAAAATGTAATCAGATTTGCGCCACCGCTGATTATCGACCAACCAGCAATTGATTGGGCTCTTGACAGGATTCGGTCCGTTTTACAAATGAAATAAATCGTAATTATTGGGGTGGTTTTTCTAAATTATTTACTATTCCACACCCATGGTGTTCCCATACACTTGAAGATTGGTTTAACCTTCATTTGATAATTGGTTAAACATAATGAGTATCCCCCGAAATACTAAGATCATTGCAACCATTGGGCCAAGCAGTCAGCAAGCGAAAATACTTGAAAAAATAATCCTTGCCGGGATGGATGTTGCCCGACTCAATTTTTCTCATGGCAGTCACACCGAACACGCAAGTGTGATAGCAACAATCAGAAATATATCTACCAGGTTGGGCAAAGCGCTTACCATTTTGCAAGATCTTCAAGGCCCAAAACTGAGGGTGGGCAATATTCCTCCTGAAGGATACCTCCTGTCTTCTGGCCAGGTCGTCCAAATAATTCAGGAAGATATTAATCAAAGATATCAATCCAAATTAAATAATCCTGCCATTCCTCTTGATCTACCTGAAGGCCTGTTATTGTTAAAAAGTGGCTACCGGATCTTGATAGACGACGGTAATATTGAATTAAAGGTCATTGAAAACAATCCTCAAGGAATTATTGGCGAGGTGGTTACCGGAGGCACCATAAAACCGCATAAAGGTTTTAATATTCCTGGTTTGGATTTAGGGATTCCCTCATTGACGAGCAAAGATGTTGATGACCTCAAGTTCGGTTTATCCAATGGAGTGGATGTAATAGCGCTTTCATTTGTACATTCAGCAATGGATATAAAAAGAATTAAAGAGATAATTTCGGAAATCAATCCTCAAAAGCAATCCATTCCAATTATTGCTAAGATTGAAAAACCCGAAGCAATCCAAAACCTCGAAGAGATCATTGCTGTCTCGGATGGTGTCATGATTGCCAGAGGTGACTTGGCTGTAGAAACATCTCCAGAATCTGTGCCCATTCTTCAAAAAAGGATAATCAAAACCGCCCAAAAAAATCGGAAAATTGCCATCACGGCAACACAAATGCTGGATTCCATGATCCACAATCCAAGACCCACAAGGGCTGAAGCATCAGATGTTGCCAATGCAATATTTGATGGTTCAGATGCTTTGATGCTATCCGGTGAAACTGCAATTGGAGACCATCCCATTGAATCCGTCCAGATGATGGACAGAATTATTCGTGAAGCAGAAAATAATTTTGTAGATTGGGCTGCATACAAGAACCTAGAAGATGAGCCATCACCTGATGATGCGGTTTCTTTAACTCGTGCTGCCAGAGAATTAGCACTTGATGTTAATGTCAGGTTTATTGCTGTTTTTACGGTAACCGGCCGAACCGCTTTATTAATGTCAAAAATTCGTTCTACTGTTCCAATTATTGCATTTACACCAAACCATGATACATTTCAACGAATGGGATTATATTGGGGCATCATCCCAAAAATGACCCCTTATTTACGTTCACTCGATGAAGTACTGGCGGAAGTGAATAAATTTGCGAATTCGAATAAAAATTGCATCCCTGGTACTCAGATCATCCTGATCAGCAACTATCCTGTTGGAGCCGGCAAACCCCCAAATCTTGTCATGTTGTACACATTTTGAATTTGATCTAACATCCTGGAATTCTGGAATACGACTATGAACATACTCCAAGTAAACACAAAAGACAATACTGACGTTAATAAATTCATTAACCTGCCGTTCAACTTGTATAGGAACAACCCGTATTGGGTTCCTCCCTTGGTAGGTGATATGCGGTTTCTTTTAAACCGCACTAAACATCCTTTCTATTCTCATTCAGAAGCTGATTTTTTTATAGCCGAAGAAAAAGGAGAGGTACTTGGTCGAATTGCTGTACTCAATCATCGACCGTACAATTCCTATCACAATTCCAAGAAAGCCTTTTTCTATTTTTTTGACTCAATTAATGATACAAATGTCAGCCAGAAATTGTTTGCCCATGCTGCAGAATGGGCAAAAGTTAGAAACCTTGAGTATTTGGTCGGCCCCAAAGGTTTCCTTCGGTCAAGTGGTGCCGGTTTGCTAACTGAAGGGTTTGAGTTATTACCTGCGATGGGCATTCCATACAATTATCCATATTATTCATATTTGTTGGATGATTTTGGTTTTGAAAAGGAAACAGATTTTCTCTCTGGTTTTTTGACTCCAGAAATAACATTACCACCCGAATTGTATCAAATTGCAGCCAAGGTCATAGAAAGAGGCACTTATTGGGTAAAAAGTTTTCACAATCGTGCCGAGATGCGTAAATGGATTAATACCATTGACCAGGTGCACACAGAATCTTTTTCAACAAACCCAAACTATATACCATCAACGCCAGAAGAATTTTATTTAATTGCAAACACCATAATCCAGATCGCCATACCGTCAATGATTAAATTTATTATGAAAGGCGATGCCGTGGTAGGTTTTATCCTGACATACCCGAACATCGGGGTGGCTCTGCAAAAAATTCGTGGCAGATTATTCCCATTTGGTTGGGTACTATTGATCCTTCAAAAACATATTTCCCGGCGTGTTGACATGAATGGTATTGGTCTATTGCCGACTGCCCAGGGTATGGGCGCCAATGCACTTCTATACTTTGAATTGGAAAAAACGCTGCGTTCCAGAAGGGCTGATATTGGCGAACTTGTGCAAATCGACGAGAGGAATTTCCTCAGCAAATCTGACATGGAAAAGTTGGGTGTTACCTGGTATAAAAAACATCGTGTTTATTCATATAAGATTATTTAACCACTTGAAACTAGCCTCCAAATATAATCAAATGCAGAGCATATGACGTTGAGAACCCCAGCATCGATTTTTTTATAAGCGATGATAGTCTTAGTGGGTTTTACGACATCGTTTGGTTAATTTTTTCCAACATATCCCTTGAAGGGCGAAGTCGAAGTTCATTCAATCGGTTAAGCGGAGTTTCGGGCAGGCTAAAGTTCTCAATCATCGTTTTTCGCTCAGGATCAATAAATAACAACCCAGTTACGAGCAAGTTATTTTTCTCCGCATCATCCAATACAACAAAAGCCTTATACCGGTCGCACGGGTCGTAGTCTTTTCCAAGTTTCTTTAATCGAATTACACCTCCGTCATGAAGATATACTTCTTGAATATCACCATTCTTAAAATCTTTAATTCGAATTTCATCACGGGCGGGTATAAACGAAACCTCGTGTAAAGGTAGGTCATGGGCCTTTCCCCCGGTATAGGAGTGAACTGAATCCTCGCGATTATGGAAGGTTACACAAGGGCTTATGATATCAATTACAGCAATCCCGTTATGGCGAAAAGCTGCCTTCAGAAGCTCTTTCACCTGGTGAGGATCCCCGGCAAAACTTCGAGCAACAAAAGATGCGTTCGAGGCCAATGCTTCCATACAAATATCGACCGGAAAGTAATGATTAGTTCCCTGCCGTTTTAGTGTTAATCCTTTCTCAGCAGTTGGCGCAAATTGCCCCTTCGTTAACCCGTACACCCCATTATTTTCTATCACAAGCACCAATGGAGCATTGCGCCGGATTATATGTTTAAACTGCCCCAAGCCAATACTTGCCGTATCCCCATCCCCGCTAATTCCAATGGATCTTAAAGTAACATCTGCAAACATCGCACCTTGCGCCAGCGATGGCATTCTTCCATGTAATCCATTAAAACCAAATGACCTTGCCAAAAAATAAGCCAGGCTTTTGCTTGAGCATCCGATACCACTGAATTTCATTATTCGTTGAGGATTAATATTCAGCTCGTAGCAGACCGAGATAATTTGATTGGAGATTGAGTTGTGCCCACACCCCTGACACAAAGTCGATAGTGCACCTTTATATTCATGTTTTCCCAATCCAATGTCATTCAATCGCTTTTCTAAATGTGGCGAGGTAAAATCAGCGGTCATTTCGTTTATCCTCCTCCCTCAATATTGAATCGCAAATCCATTGGGCAGAAAGCGCCAGTCCATCTGTGTGACAGATCGACACAAAACGTTCAGCCAGGCTTGGCATGTTCAAGGTTAGCAACCGTCTCATTTGCCCAAATTGATTCCCCTCCACAACATAGATGCGCTCATGGTTTTCAGCAAACTGTTTAATTTCATCTGAAAATGGGATTGACCGAACTCTCAAGTAATCAATGCCGATTCCCATTTGCGAGAAGATATCCCGGGCTTCTAATACCGGAAAATCAGATGATCCATAAGATATTATTGAAAACTTTGCAGGTTCTTCCCTGGTGATCAATGGTTTTGGCAAGACACTTCTTGAAGTGAATATTTTTTTTGCTAAACGTTTTTGATTGCTCTCCCATACATCGGGGTTTTCGCTATAATGTCCGTACTCATCATGCCCTGTTCCTCTTGTAAAATATGCACTTAGCGGATGTAAATTGCCAGGTAATGTCCTATAAGGAATTCCATCTCCATCAACATCCTGATAACGGCCCCATTTGTTGTTATGCTTTTTTAAGAAATTTTCAAAATCTACTTCCCATAGGATTTTGCCCCTATCCATCGGCTTGTTTGGATATTCAAAGGGATCTGATATCCACTGATTCATTCCAAGGTCAAGGTCACTTAAAATAATTACAGGTGTCTGGAATCTCTCCGCAAAATCAAAGGCTCTCCAGGCAAATTCAAAGCATTCTTTTACTGATCCAGGTAAAAGAATAATGTATTGTGTATCTCCATGGCTTAAAAAAAATGCAGCGACTAGATCAGCCTGGGCTGTACGCGTCGGCAATCCTGTGCTTGGGCCAACTCTCTGAACATCCCAAACAACCACTGGAATTTCGGCGAAATATGCGAGTCCCAGATATTCAGCCATAAGGCTTAAACCCGGCCCGGATGTGGATGTCATAGCTCTCAAACCAGCCCAACCTGCACCAACTGCCATGCCAATAGCAGCCAACTCATCTTCAGCTTGTATAACCACAGAGGTGACCTTGCCCTCTTCAATGGGGTCCGTTCGTAAAACTGGAACGTACTCATTTAAATTCTCAGCCAGTGAGGTGGCCGGGGTAATTGGATACCAGGCGGTAAACTGGACGCCGCCAAATATTGAACCTAATGCCGCAGCGGTATTGCCGTCAGACATGATCTTTCCCCTGGTTGAATCCATAGGCTCCACATAGTAACGGTCAACCTTCTTAAGGTTTGTTTCAGCCCAATTAAATGATGCTAAAATAATCTTCATGTTTGCATCAACAGCACCTTTTTGTCCCTTAAAATGAATATCCAACGCAAGCCTTAATTTATCCAAATCAATTCCAAGCAATCGAGCTAAAACCCCCACATAGACCATATTTCCAAGATATTCCCTAAGTTTCGGAACCACCTGTGCATCTTTTACAACCTTATTGACAGGTAATTCATAACAAACAATATCATCTCGTAATACCTTTATATCAATGTAATCTGCAAATAGTAATACACCGGATGGTTGAATATATGTCTGTTCATTTTCAATCGTTTCAGGATTCATAGCCACTACAATATCATCCTGTTCTAACCTTCCCAAGTACCCCATTTTGCTTACACGCAAGGTATACCAAGTGGGTTGACCTTTGATGTTTGATGGAAAAATATTTTTTCCAGAAACAGGGATACCCATCTTGAATAATGCACGCAACAAGGATGTATTTGCCGTTGCGCTTCCGGATCCATTGATTGTACTGATCGTAATTGTGAAATCATTGATTATGGATGGTAAGCGATTCTGCGCAGTTAACTTATCCACATCATTAATTGCCATTACATCATCTCCTGATAAACAATTGGTGATTCAAATATCCTTATGGCTTTTTTTCCGGCCTTTCATGCATGATGTTAATATGTTCAATAAAATACGATTGTGCCTCCAAGATCTTACCCTCACAGATGGCTAAAACGATTTTTTCATGATAGAGCCATACTTTCTCAAGGTATGAATAATCTGCGTAAACATCCAATCCACCATTCTCATAGAGGTCCCAATAGGCTTCCAACAATCCGATTACAAAGGGGTTGTTTAGACGAGAAAATATGGTCAAATGCAATTTTCGATGTTCTTGATGCGGATTTTTTATTGGGTTCCCATTCATTTTTCTTTTTGCTTCTGCCAGTATTTTTATTAAATCTTCATGATCCTGTTTAGTTAATGTATTAACTGCTTCACTCCAATAAGTAGATTCCAGATGAACACGGAGATCAGAATATTTTTCAAAATGGTCTGGTGATAATGCAACAGCATAGAAAAGGCTTTGCATGATCGCGGGAGCAAATGAGTACTCCAATCTCCTGATCCCCAATTTTGGTTTTACTTCAACCATTCCAAGTGTTTTCGCAACTTCTAACTGCTCCCTCACCAGTGGAGTACTTATCCCCAAGACTTTACCAAGATCCTTAATGGATGGAATCCTGTTTATTCCTTTATGAGATATTTCCAAGAGATAGAGTAATAATGCTGATAATCGATTATTTGGCATTTATTTTATAAACCTCTTATTAATAAGATTAATATTATTTATCAGTATATAGATTGATTTGAAAAAAATCAATACTATCGATAGAAAAGTAATACGATCATTTATATTACCCCTCAAAAATCAGGAAATAAAAGACCGGTTTATGGAAGGAAATCCAACAATGAAACAAATCTACATCAAAGTGACATTTCCCCCCTTTATCTACGATACAATACCCAATAAACAGAACAATTTTGTCGGTTATTCTTAAAGTATGCAGCACACAATAATTCGATCCCTGGAAGGGAATCCTGTAAATATTCCATTTTTCCAAATACTTTCAGCCGCTTTGGAAGCAGTTAATCCTCAAAAAATCATTATGGATGCTGTTTACCTTAATAATGGCAACCTTAATATTGGCGGAAATATTTACAAATTAGACAATTATCAAAATATCTTTGTCATTGGAATCGGAAAAGCTAGCTATTTAATGAGTCTCGCCCTATCTGATATTGTGAAGAATTATCGCCATCGTGGAATGATCTTAACAAAATACGGCCATATTGGTAAACAGGAAATCCCCCCCAATTTTGAATTATTTGAGGCCGGTCATCCAATCCCTGATAAAAATGGAGTAGCGGCAACCCAGTTCCTGCTTTCTCTCCTTCAAACAACAGTTAAAGAAGATTTGGTGATTTTCTTGATTTCAGGAGGAGGTTCGGCGTTATTGACATCTCCAGCTGATAATCTTTCGCTTGATGATATTAAACTAGTGACGAGATTGCTGGTTAATTGTGGATCATCAATAGATGAAATCAATTGTGTAAGAAAGCATATTGAAAAAGTTAAAGGTGGACGACTGGCAAAAGCCGCTAATGCTGATCAGATGGTTTCACTGATCCTGTCGGATGTTATTGGTGACCAAATAAGTGTGATCGCTTCAGGGCCAACCATAGGTGATCCAACCAGTTTTCAAGATGCATTGGAAATTCTTCATAAGTACAATCTTCTTGACAGCATTCCTCCAGCTGTCATTGCATATCTACACAAGGGAGTCAATGGAGATGTAGAAGATACGCCCAAACCGTTTGATCCATTGTTTTCGAAAGTGGATCATTTCATTATAGGTAGTAACATCTTCGCTGCCAATGGAGCACTTGCTGCTGCACAAAAATCTGGATTCAATTCCACAATCATTACCAGCAGTTTAATTGGAGAAGCCAAACAAGCGGGTTTATTAATCTGCTCATTGGCAAAACAAGTTCATGAAACCGGACTTCCAGTTAAGCGACCCGCTTGTCTAATTCTGGGCGGTGAAACCACTGTGACTTTATCCGGTTGCGGACTGGGTGGGCGGAATCAGGAAGTTGCCCTTGCAGCGGTGGAATGTATAAGCAAAATTCCGAAGGTAGTTCTGGCCACATTCGCAACCGACGGGGGTGATGGGCCCACTGATGCGGCTGGCGCTTTGGTAACCAACAGCACATTTCAACGGGCTTTGTCGCATGGGATGGATCCAAATGCCTATCTTTCCAACCACGATTCATATCATTTTTTTAATACACTTGGGGATCTAATAAAGACTGGACCTACCGGCACAAACGTAAATGATCTATCTTTTCTCTTTCTTTTATAGCCGTTACAAAATCCTAAATAACTAAAAAATTAATTACAGATCGTTCTTTCTCTGAAATTATTGGCAACTTCGCCCGAATCCAAGCATTAATTCCTCCGCGCAAACTCATCACGTTGTGATATCCGGATGATAATAATAAATTCTTTGCTGAGTTGCTTCGTTTTCCAGACCGGCAATAGATGATAACCTCCCTGTCTTTTGGAACTTCATTCAATCGGTTGGATAACTCGTTCAACGGAATTAAAACGGCACCATCAATGTGAGCGGATTTCCATTCATCAGTTTGTCGCACATCCAATATGAATGCTCCCGATAGGATTTTCTCATAAGCCTCATTGGGTGATATCTCGTCAGGGCTCTTCCAGCTGCGAATGGACGTTATTACCAGGATGATTAGGCTAACAGTTGCAACAAATGTAATTCCCAAAGAAAATATCTTGCTTTTCGATTTCTTCTTGGCCATATTCAGCGATTCCTCTTGTGATGATTTTGAGGAGGCAAATAATACCACAGCTAGAATGATAGATCTGCAAATGGAACATCAAAATTTTAGCAATCGATGATTGCGTTTATCGTTCCTAGTCGTTTCCATGTTAACGCCACATTGAAGTGTTGCACCCCTTACATTTCCCCCAATATTCCAAATTCATTTGAATATTAAGCCTTTAAATTCTCAAAGTTGGTTGTATCGATTTCCGGTGATCTAGCCACCAAATAATTGTATCTCTGATCGAATCCACCAAAGCCCGAGGCGAATACCCCAATTCACGTTTGGCTTTTTCATACGTAATTGTTGAATTTCCGACCACAGTCTCTAGAGAGTATCTGGTAAACCTGGGCCTTGTTTTTGTCCATTTGTAATATCGCTCAGAAAATATTGTTGAAAAGAATGCTAATTTGTAAGGTATCTTTATTATGGGAGATTTAATATCCAAATATTCTTTTACTTTCTTACAAAAACTTATCAAGCTTAATTGCTCCCCGCCCAGTATGTAAACCTCACCTTTTCTGCCATATTTATTGGCCAATATATGACCCAGCGCAACATCCCTAACATCCACAAAATCAAATTTTCCATCGATCAGGACACTGATTCTACGCTTCATCCACCCTAATATCAATTCTCCAATTTCCGACCTTCGAAAATCATATGGTCCAATGACACCTGTCGGGCATACAATAACAGCATCCAAACCCTGGGATACTGCTTCAAGGATCTTTACTGAAGCCAAAGCTTTTGACCTATCATAATCCCCAGCTTCATTATGAATGTCAAAAGGCTGACTTTCGTCAATTACCACTCCTTGCGGTGGTCTGGCCAACGCATGAATAGAACTGGTATAGATAAGCCGTTTAATGTTGTGCCGCTTTGCAGCCTCAATAACATTTTGGGTTCCTTCCACATTAACCCTTTGCAGGATTTCTTCCTGATCCCGCTGGATGGAAACCAAACTCGCCAAATGATAAACAGTGGTAATCCCTTCCATTGCCTTATTCAATGATGATGGCACAAGAATATCGCCAGTAATTTTTTCCACATTGAGTGAGGCTAGAGACCTTCCATCCTCTCCTGGAAGCATCAATACCCTCACCTTTTCTCGCGATTGAACCAGTTCTCGAACAAGTACATTTCCTATATGCCCGGTGGCTCCAGTTACTAGATTCATTGTTTTTCCTTTGCAATTCCTTTATTGATGATAGAAATTCCATATTTTATTGTTTCTTCCCATTCGACCTCACCAGGATCAAATACCGCCTGAACTAGCAAGCCAATAGCCATGGAAATAACAATCCGAGAGACCATTAAAGTATCCAACTCATTTTGATATGATTCTTCTTCTATCCCCTTTTGGATGATATCTGAAAAAATCGATCGATATTGTTTAAATGGTGCACTTGCAGCTTTCCAGACTTCGGGACGACGCATCGCCTGTACCAGAAACTCAATATATAGAGGAAATTGGGCTTCTGCAGCCTCATAAACCTGTTGGCTTAATGAAGCCATTTCCATCATCCACATTGGAATGGTTTGGGCTTCCTTTCTAGCCTCGAAAAATTGGGTATTTAATATATCCAAGTAGTTTTGCAATAAACCTAGAAACAACTTTTGTTTTGATGGGAAATGATGATAAAAGGCTCCTTTACTTACGCCCGCCTTCAAACAAATCTGCTCCACACCCGTTGCATCATACCCATTGCGCCCAAAGAGTTCCTGGGCACACTTAAGAATTTTGCTCCTGGTTTCAGAACTTCGTTTTTGCATTAGATCTCCAATTAACATACCGACCGGTCTGTATTATAATATCACATATTTACAAAGAATCAAGGATAACTAAGGAAAATTGGATTCAAAAAGTAAAATCCATTTGTTGCCCCCAGTCCGAATAATCGTCTACACTATCCCCATTTGGTCTTGATATTAATAGAAATTTACAGCTCCTTTCCCAATAATTGGCTTTGAATACTCAATACTTTTATGTATGAATCCGATGCGATAAGGCAAGCCAAGCATCGACTAATAAAGTTCAAATTGCACGTTCTATTAGCCTTGCTTAGATTCCAATTGATTTCAGGTAATCCCTGTTTCTTTTGGCATAATACTTTGGATCCCCCATTCCCGGTAGAACATCCTGTTCAATCAACACCCAGCCCAAGTAATCCTGATTCTTCAACCATTCCACAATACTTCTAAAATCAACGCAGCCCTTCCCCAGTTCACAAAACACTCCGTTTTTAAGAGACTCAAAATAATCCCAACCTTTTAAACGCGCCTGCTTTGCAATATCTGGGTCCAAATCCTTAAAATGATAATAGGATATACGATCGCGAAAATTTTCGAGAGCCGCAATTATGTCAATGTTTTCATACTCTCCGGATCCAAAAATAAAGTGGCCGGTATCAAATACGAGGTTTATCAAGGATGAATCTGTGAGCTCTAAAAAGTGCTTAATCTCTTCGGGGGTTTCAACGAAACCCGCGGAGTGGTGATGAAATAATGTTTGAAAACCCGTTTCATGTTTTACCTGTCGCGCGATGTTTTGGATTGTGTTTGTAAACACGCGCCACTCAGAATTTGAAAGTCCCATCTCTTTCGTAACCCTTCCTGCATACCTGGTTCGGGTTGGATCAGTGGCATTATCATCGGAGAGAATAATATATGGCTTGTGAGATTCAAGCGCCGAATAGAGTAGCCGGGCAACTCTCATCACCCTTTCAGACGATTCCTCAAAAGCTTTTTCCAGCCTGAATGGAGCCTGGACAAATGCCCCCAGCATACGCAATTTTCTTTTCTCAATTTCCTCCTTGAGAAGTGCCGGTTCTGTTGGCATGAATCCCCAATCTCCCAATTCAGTCGCAGTGAATCCGGTTTCCACTAGTTCGTCCAACATTTGAACATAATCTATAGGGTTGTTGTTATACCCCTTAAACTCCAAAGTTCCCCACGAACAAGGTGCATTTCCTACCGAGATTTTGTTTACCATGAATCTCCTTAACAAATAGAAAAATGAAGCTGTAATTTTGTACTCACTACATCATAGCATGTGGAAATTCCCTTCCATTTGACCCATAGTGAGATCGATTTAATCAAACATTATAGCAAAACATCCCATTGGTAATATTGAAATTGTACCTATTTATTGTCCGCCGACACAAGTTTTGCTTCCCCAAACTGGGAAGTAAACCTTCTAATTCTCATTGAAGGCAATTCTAAATGTTTTTTGCTGGCTTAAAATCGTGTCATTGTATTACACCATAATTTTTCATCAGAAACCCATATCTTTCACGGGTTATTGATGATATAATAATTTTTCTATGCCTCCATTGATTCTGCTTCCAATCTATGGGTGAATAATCAAGAATATTGTGTCATTTTTGATACACTGAAAAGCCCATAATTACCGGTTCGCAAATTAGGACAATCTTCCATACAGACAATGCAAAAATCGTACTCAAAGGGATTGTTAATTGCAATTCTAGGAACCATATTATGGTCATCAACGGGGGTTTTCATTCGATACCTGGCGATAAATATCTTGGTTCCTCCATTGATAATAGCCTTCTGGCGAGACCTATTTGTAGCAATAGTTTTGGCAGTGTCATTTGTCTTGTTTCGAGTTCAATTTTTTAGAATTAATAGGGAACAAGGCACTTATTAATCTTATACGGTTTTCTTCTGGCATGTTTTAACTCCCTTTGGACCTTTTCAGTTGCTTACAACGGTGCAGCAGTTTCAACAGTTCTGGCGTATAGTTCAGCCGCTTATACTGCTTTGCTGGAAAGAATTTTATATAAAATTGAATTTACAAAGAGTAAAGCAATTGTTGTTTTGCTCAGTTTGACCGGCTGTGTGCTGGTATCTGGTGCATATTCATTAATCAATTATAAAATTAATGCCATCGGTTTAATTTCTGGGGTTTTATCGGGGGTATTATTTTCTGCTTACAGTCTAATGGGGAAATCCTCTTTAAACCGAAATATCGCACCTTGGTCAACGATTTTTTATACATTTGGCATTGCATCGATATTTTTATTATTTATTAATATCATTTCCAACCAGTTTATCTCTTCCCAACCTCAAGCACATTTATTTATTTTACAAAATAATTGGATTGGCTGGATGTTGTTGTGGATTCTAGCTATTGTCCCAACGATCGGAGGTTACGGCCTGTACAATGTGAGTTTGTCTTATTTAAAAGCAAGCACGGCGAATATTATTGCCACCATGGAACCAGTTTTCACAGCTGTACAAGCATCCATGATTATTGGCGAACAATATTCGCATGTCCAAATATTTGGAGGCTTACTCATCTTTTCAAGTGTAATAATTCTCAAGTATTCCGAAAAAGAAAATAATAACACCAAAATTTAAGTGTCTTTACTTGGTTTTTTTATAATACAAAATGACTAGACGGAACGTCACAGTTTGTCACCTGCCGCCCTCATATAATTTTGGTTTGTTTCTTGCATCAAATTAATGAAGACCTCAACCAGGAGAACCAAATGATTGATCAACCAAAATTACGGTTATCGGTGGTTGTTCTTGCCTTAATTTTCATTTCTGGCTGTGGGTTTCTTTCAATAAGCCCCCAGGCAATTGCTACGTTGGAACCCAAATACTCCGAAATGACCTTGGCAATAGTACAAACTGAGGCTTCAGGAAAAGTAATCTCACAGATGACATTGGAGGCGTTGATTAACCCATCCCCAACCAATACCTTCACCCCATATCCCTCCAAAACAGCGACACCCGTGCCTTTAATACCCTTAATTCAAACGATTAACCCTCCTGCCAAAACAGCTTCGCCCTACGAATGTTCCGTTGTTGCTCAATACCCCCAAAATGGGACAATATTCCGATCCGGATTTGATTTTGATGGTAAATGGACTATTAAAAATGTCGGCACAGCTGTTTGGGACACGTCCAGTTTTCACTTGAATTATATCGGGGGTGATTATTTAAATAAGAGGAACAACAGTTATGATCTACCAAAAATGGTGGTTCCAGGAGATACGATTAATGTCATAGTAGATTTGATGGCTCCATTGGAAAAAGGAAGTTATACGACTATATGGGGAATTACAAGCCAAAAAGTTGACGCATGCCTGTTTTCATTGCGAATTGTTGTTAACTAAGGCGTTTTAATTGACCTTACAAATGTTATCTGGTAAAATTTTTTGGTTTTGAAGCGTTGTACCCTTCGCTTCATACATATTTCAGATTTTGAAAGGGCTTGAATAATGAAAGTGATGTTATTGAAAGATGTTTACAAGCTGGGGCGCGCGGGGGATATAAAAAAGGTAGCCGATGGGTATGGAAGGAATTATTTGATACCTCAAGGAATGGCGGTTCTTGCAACACCTGGCGTTCTAAAACAGGCCGAACATATTCGAGCCAAGGCAAATAATTCCAGAAACTTGTTGAATGAAGAAATGAGTGGTCTTGCTTCAAAACTTGATGGTGCCACCCTTGTTTTTTCAAGCAAAGCTGGAGAAACAGGCAAACTTTATGGTTCCATAACCTCCCTCATGGTTTCTGAGGCATTAAGAGATCAATATCAAGTAGAATTAGAAAAAAGGCAAATTGAGGTCGGTCCTATAAGAACGCTCGGTGAACACAAGGCTCTCATCCGCTTAACCGTTGACCTCGTCCCCGAAATAAAAATCATGGTCTACCGCGAAGGCGAAATTCCCGCATCAATTGAGATGGAAGTAAATAATTCACAAATTTCCGAGGATGAATCGGGAAGGAATAATGCGGCAGATCAATCTGACGAAGAGAAACCCGTAGAACAGGTATAAATCATTTACTCAGAGAATAATGATGATCCTTAATTACCGGCGGGTTTCAGCAAAATGCTGGCCAGCCGGTTTTTGTAAAATTGTTTATCACAAATCAAATTTATGGGCAAATCTGTTGGTGAAATATTAAAAAGTACCCGTCTCGGGCGCCAAATCACACTGGAACAAGCCTCCTTTGCAACCAGGATTCGTCAACGCTATTTAGAAGCCCTTGAAAAAGATCTACTTGAACTTATTCCATCAGAAACTCAGGCAAGAGGTTTTTTACGGATATATGCTGAATTTTTAGAAATTCCCTATCAACCACTGCTCGAAGAATGGAACAGGATAAATCGCCAAAACGGCAATACAACGATTTCCAATCCCATCTTGCCTAACGATTTCCATACAGGCAAACAGCAGGGTGTGTCAGCAAAACTCATTGAAACCCCGGAACAAAATAAAGATTCGGATAAATGCTCCTCAAAACAGATATTCGAAGAAATCGGAACGGACATATATAAACAGCGGACGATACTGGGGTTATCCCTTCAAGATATTGAGGAACATACCCACGTTAAACAACATTATTTAAGCATCATAGAAGCTGGAAAATTTGAAAAACTACCATCACTTGTTCAAGCGCGAGGATTGCTCTTAAACTATGTCTCATTCCTTCAAATGGATGTTGACCGGATCTTGACCCGTTTTGCAGATGCACTTCAATCCCGAAGGATTGAAATGGTTGCTCCGACACAACGTCGAAACAAAGTTATCTTGAAAGATGTTTCCAATATCCGCTGGAAGAAATTACTCAATCCTGACATGATGGTGGGGAGTATATTGGTTTTAATCCTTTTTATATTTGCTGTGTGGGGTGTAGCCAAAGTATCCAGGATTAAGGAACTACCAATTTCCAATGATTCAATATCCACTAATCTGGATCTCGGAACAATTACCCCCATCCTCCTCCCGATTGACACCAACCTAACCGAAATAAATACTCAAATTGCAACTCAAATGAATAGTATCCAGGGCGAAACAAATGGACAGGGCCAGGTTGAAAAAAGCGAAAATAATGATCCTATCCAATTATATATTGTAGCGAACCAACGGGCATTTTTAAAAATTACTGCCGATGACAAGATTGTATTTAACGGACGTACTGTTCCAGGAAGTGCATATTCGTTTTCCGCTACCGATAAAATTGAATTATTAACTGGCAATTCTGCAGCATTGCAGGTTATTTATAATCAAAAAGACATCGGTACAATTGGGTTGATTGGGCAGCCAAACAGAATCATATTTTCAGTTGCCGGTTACACAACTCCTACACCCCAATTCACAGCCACTGCAACAAATACTCCCCAGCCAACCTTAACGATGGCCGCCACCCCAACCCAGGGTACTTATACCATTACACCTTATATACCCTAATTAATTTCCTCATGCCTAAGAAATCCGTTTACCTGGTCTCACTTGGTTGTGCAAAGAATACTGTTGATTCTGAATCCATGATGAGGTTATTAATAAACCATGGCTATTCCCGAACTGATAGGCTTGATGACGCGTCAATTATTCTGGTTAACACGTGTGGTTTCATTCAAACCGCACGGCAGGAATCTCTGGACGTTTTAAATACCATCGCGACAAATAAAAGAGACAATCAAGTACTTATTGCCGCAGGTTGTATGATGGAAAGGCATGCCTCCACAACGATGGATAGAATCCCAAATATTAATGGCGTTCTGTGCACCAGACGGTGGGTAGATATTGTTGAGTTATTGAACAAAATCGATTCAAGTAATGGCATCGGGACCATTCGATTTGATAATAATATATCAACCATCCCATCATACCGGGATATCACACCACAAATTGCCATCCAGGGTTCCAGCGCATATCTGAAAATTGCCGATGGTTGTCACCGAAATTGCGCTTTTTGCTCAATTCCATTGATCAAGGGTAGTACCACCAGTCGCCCAAAAGAGCAGATTCTGGAAGATGTAAAATTTTTAAGCGGGAAAAATATTAAAGAAATTATCATATTAGCCCAAGATACAACGAGTTATGGTCTTGACTTGGGAAAAAAGGATGGCCTAATTGGATTACTAAAATCAATCACATGTGCTGCACCGGACATTCCATGGATTCGGTTAATGTACGCATATCCTGGTAGGCAAACTGAAAAATTATTAGATTCAGTAAACCAAATGCAGCAGGTTCTTCCATATCTCGATCTTCCTTTGCAACATGCCCACCCACGAATTCTGCAATCAATGAAAAGGCCAGCCAATATTGATAGACTGATAAATTGGTTGAACAGGATTCGCTCAACAACACCCGGATTAGTTCTTCGAAGCACTTTCATCGTCGGATATCCAGGCGAAACAGAAAATGAATTCCAGTTTCTTTTAGACTTTGTGCGCGCAATGCAATTCGACCATGTGGGCGTCTTTACCTATTCTTTCGAAGCTGGCACACCCAGCGAAGCCCTTGGCGATCCGATCGTTGAAGAAATAAAACTTGAAAGACGAGATCGTCTTATGGAAATTCAACAGGATATTTCTTTACAAATTCACCAATCCCTTGTTGGCAGTACACTGGATGTTTTAATTGAGGGATTGGATAAGAAAATCGCGATCGGCCGCAGCTATCGCGATGCTCCAGAGGTGGATGGCATGGTGATTGCTGAAGGCAGAGCCAATATTGGAGACCTATTACCTGTTCAGATCCGTAAAGCTTTGCCATATGACCTTATCGGTAAAATATCGCGCTAATCTGTTCATGATTACTCATCAGCATTATAGATACCTGGCCAAGTGGGATTACCTGGCATTATTGATAGCTGTCCTTTCGGGAATTGCAACAGGTTATATCAGTCTTTCAATTTATGAGGGCATACCGCACATTGAAGATGAAATTGCATATATATGGGAGGCAAAGGCGATTGCAGGAGGCCACTTCATTCTTGAATCTCCCCCCTGCCCTGAATGTTTTCAAGTCCCATTTGTAATCGATTATAGGGGAAATCGGTTTGGCAAATACCCATTGGGCTGGCCGGTATTACTTTCATTCGGAGTCCGTTTTGGGATACGCAATTGGATCCCTCCAATCCTATCTGTTCTAATCATTTGGTTTGTCTATCGATTAAGCAGAAAACTGACTGCACCAGGTCCTTCCATAATTACCGTCATCCTGGTTGCCACTTCCCCCTTTTATTTAATGAATGTCAGTTCTCTCTTGGCTCACGGATGGTGCCTGCTTCTAACTGTCATTTTTATAATTGGCTGGTTTGACACCTTTCACCCAACCAACAAAATACCCGTTCAATTAAGCACCTGCGTTTCAGGGCTATCGTTAGGAGTTCTTGCCCTAACACGCCCAATGACAGCACTGGGTGTAGGATTACCTTTCATGATTCATGGATTGTTCACTCTTATCCGCGGCCCAGCAAAGAAAAGAAGGGGAGTGTTTTGGATTGGTATCCTGTCCATATCAATCGCCAGTTTACATTTCCTATGGCGGTATGCTTGCACCGGAGACCCTTTAATAAATCCATATACACTTTGGTGGCCATACGACAAAGTAGGATTCGGGCAGGGTATAGGTCTTCAAGAAGGAGGTTTTACTCTTAGGGATTCCTGGGTAAATACCAAATTTAGCCTGTGGGTCGGACAACATGATTTATTTGGCTGGCCTTATCTATCCGGAATGTTTCTAATCCCGGGAATACTTTCCATGACCCATCAACCAAAAACCTGGCCAATTATTGGTATACCTTTTGGAATTATATTTGTATATTCTTTTTATTGGATTGGCTCATGGTTGTTGGGGCCACGATATTATTTTGAGAGCATCTTTAGCCTAGCATTCATCTCAGCAATCGGCATGAAATGGTTCATTGGAGAATTCATTGATTCAGGAAATGGAAAAAAAAGGGGAGGGCTAAGTATCGCCGGCAGGGTCATAACCAAAGGCGTAATTATTACCCTTATGGTAGGCAACTTGCTTTTTTATTTGCCCATCCGCCTGGGAGGAATGCATGGTTATTATGGTTTCTCAAAAGCCCAATTAATGCCATTTTTGTCACCTGCCGTTGAGAACTTTACCCCTGCATTAATTATTGTTCATAAAATTAATTCCTGGAAAGAATACGGCGCTTTGCTGGAATTAAGCGATCCTTATTATTCAACCCCCCTGGTTTTTTCACTTAGTCTTGGTGATGAAAATGACCAGAAAGCAATACTATACTTCCCCCAACGAAGCATATGGCACTATTATTCTGATGATCCTTACAAATTATTTTCTTCGGAGAAATAGTTACCTGAAATCAAGTTAGCTCGTAGGAATAAAATACTCCCTGCAACCGTTGGTGTAATAACCGTTGTAATAACAGCCGTTGTCCCCTGATTGTTCAATAAATTAAAAAACGAAATAATCAAACATGTGGTCGCCCAATAATGGGTTAATCCCTTTAATGAGAAAATACCAACCAAACGTGCCAGTTTACGTTGTTTGTGGAGCATAACCATATATAGTGAAGTCATCCATATAATAATAACCAACCAATATGGAATATGAAGCCCGAATGATGCAGGAAATACAATAAACAATCCAAAAAAGAAACCCAACCACCTATTGGCGGATGTAAGCCGAACCAGAATATTGCTCCAGACAGCAATATATCCAATAAATATTATCAACTTAATGATATTAAAAAGCGTATCCATCGGTACCATCAACCGATGATGTAACCATGCAAGTAATATGCCGTTATGCTTGTTGGAAATATTTGATATTTTAATTAATCGGTTTTTAATAATTGCTATGGTGAAGGAGTCGTTTCTTCGACAGTAGGTGTTTCAGAACCGATTTCCATTGTTGGGCTTGGAGTGATTGCAACGGTTGGCATGGGAGTGCTCGTTGGAGGTGAACAGATGTATTGAGCGGCGGTTGCTGTCGGCGCCAAACCCATATCCTGGCTGATAGCAAGGGCTTGTTGATAATAATCTCTAGCGCCACAATAGTCGCCACCAACTGCATACTGATCGCCCAAGTGTATCAGCGCTGTCCGATAGCGTTCCGCAACTGTAAGTCCGGATCCATCCATCAGATTGGGGAGAGAAGAATATATCTGCCCCAGGTATTCAACCACTTTGAACCAGTCGATTCCCCAAAAACTGGTACCAGCCATGTAAGCTCTGGCCGAATTTCGGAAACTATCCGCCTCCCTGTCTAATGGCCCAAAGCGCTCAGCAAGGGCCAGATCATATATCCCGCCCTCAAGGTTTGACCCATTAATGATTTTTTGGACACCCCGGTACCGTAAGGCAATGTAGTACAATCCATCAACTTCAAGGGCGCGATAATTAATATCAATCGTCCGAAGTGAATCCAACACGTCAATGGCACCCTGCCAATCCTGATTCCTTAACAGCTGATATGCGTGTTGGAATATTTCATCCGATGGTCGCATATCCTTTGTCGGGGTAGCAACAACTGTTGGGGTCTTCACCGCAGTAGGTGTTGACTGCTGTGCCATAGCCACCATTACTTCTGTCAATTTTTCAGCAGCACCGGGAAATTTCGGATCAATTTGAACAATGTACTCAAAACGCTTTCTTGCTGCTTCTAGATGGCCGTCTTGTAGGTCCTGTATTCCAAGTTGATACTGAGTTGTTGCTTCTAGAGCGATCTGGTCATTTTGTTGCTGCAGCCGATATCGGATTGCAGTTCGATATCCAGCAAACGCGCCCAGAAGAGTGGCAAGAATGATGAAACCAATTCCAGCAAGAATCCAAACCCAACGTCCGAATCCCTTCAATTTGTCCTCTGGTGACTTCTGTTTCTGTCTTTTATCTGTATTAATTGGACGGGTATTATCGGTCGATGAAATATTTGTGGGAAGGGTATTATTTATATCTGCAGGTGTTGTTGGTACGGTATTATCCGACAATTGGTTTTCCATATCAGGCATTATACTCTAATGATCGATCATAACCTTAGAAGTACTTTTACATCTTTCCAAATAATTGGAATTATTCCAGCAAACCCTATAAGCATACCGCCACCTGATAAAACCACCGAAGGAATCCCAACCCGTCCACCAATGTTGATAATTAAGATTACTAGTATGCAACCGAGTATGGACGAAAGAGACGCTCTAAATAATGGGCCGTATAGTTCATGTGTACTCGTTACAGAGATCGGGTTAGAATTTCCCGGAAATAATACTGCAAAAATTCGGGACTTTTTTGAAAACCGAGCGTATTTATCTATATTTATTAAGACAAACAATAGTAATACCGCCTGGAATGTGAAGGCAAGCGAATCAGTCACACTTATTCCAGGCGCACCAATAATCCTGTAGAGTTGACTTCCAATGAAAATATAAATCCCCAAATTTATTATTGCTCCAAAAAGCGGAATATTTGCATTTTGTTGGGCATAGAATGATCGGGATGTTATCTCTAGCAAACAATGTCCAAACAGCCCCACCAAAAATCCCCGAAACACCCACATTAGTAGTTCAGTTCCCTTAAGATCAAATCCAAATGCCAGCCCCAATAATGGTTGAAAACCAACAGCCAAAATTGCCGAAATGGGGATCGTTAAAGAGATCAAAACACGGATTGCCCTCACAATGGTATTCTGAAATGCATTTGTGTCTTTGTTGGCAAAATACTCAGCCAATGTTGGAAGCAAGGCAGTACCAATCGCGGTACCAATAAGAGTTTCGGGTACTTGCTGCAGCATCCACCCATAGGTTAAGGATGTTACTGCGCCCGCCTCAAGGCGGGAAGCCAGATTGTCCCGCACAATAAATATCAATTGGATAAACATCATTGTCATTAACCTTGGAGCCAGAATTTTAATGACTTTATTAACTTGAGGTGTGTTAAAACCGAAACTCGGAGTCCACTGAAACTGATAGGTGATAAGGCCTGGTATTTGAACACAGAGATGCATGGCTGCACCAAAAATTACACCAACCACCAATCCCTCTACACCCATCGCATAATGCGGTAAGGTTGTAGATCCAATTTTATAACCATCCGCCGGCGACAAGATAATTGCTCCAAGAATTTGACCAATGTTATAAAATATCGGGGCTATTGCCGGCAATAAGAAATGCTTGTTGGCCTGTAACCCAGCCATAACAAGTCCACTGATGGAAAAAATCATTGTAGCGATCAAATTCATTCGCATGAGTTTGATCACCAATCTCTGTTGTGGTTCTCCAAATCCAGGAGCAATACCGACCTCCCACCCCACAAGGGAACCGGCGAAAACTGCTGTCAATATGGCAAGCAAGGCAGTAACCAGGAATGCAATATTTGCAACGTTGGAGAAAAGCTTCCAGGCAGGATTACGTCCTTCTAGAGTTAAGGTTTCGCTTAATATAGGAATAAACGCAACAGCCAGTGCGCCACCAGAGATGAGAGCGAAAAGAAGATCAGGAATATTATTTGCGACATTAAATGCATCAAGTTCCTTAGACAACCCGAATTGTCTGGCAATCACGATCTGACGAATGACAGCCAGAACTTTATCCACAGCAAAAAAGAAGGTTAGAAGTATAGTTGTTCGTGTTAGGTGGGTTGTTTTCAATAACACCGTATCATTTTGTCATAAAGCAAATATAATAATTCTCGTTTCCCTCGAGGCTATTATTTATGTGTAAGAAATGCTTCGATAAATTTATTGAGTTCACCATCAAGGACTGCCTGTGCGTTACCGGTTTCATAATCAGTCCGATGGTCTTTAACCATTTGGTAAGGGTGGAGAACATAAGAACGTATTTGGCTCCCCCATTCAGCTTTTGTATACTCACCTCGCAATTCCATTAGTTGTCTGGCTTGTTCGGATTGTTGAATTTCCAGCAACCTTGACCTAAGCACTCTCATTGCATTCAATCTATTTTGAAGCTGCGAACGCTCATTTTGACATGCAACAACGATTCCGGTCGGTAAGTGTGTAATTCGTACTGCCGTTGCATTCTTCTGGACATTTTGGCCACCAGCGCTTGAGGAACGATAAATATCTATGCGCAAGTCTTCTGATTTAATTTCGATGGTTGAATCTTCTTCTGATAAATCAGGTAAAACCTCGACCAGGGCGAATGAAGTATGCCGCCGGTGGGCGGAATCAAATGGCGATAAGCGGACCAGTCGATGAACTCCTTTCTCAGACTTTAAGTAACCATATGCAAATCGACCTTCAACCGCAATTGTCACACTTTTAATACCAACCTCTTCACCTTCGGACACATCCAATATATCTGTTTTATAGTTGTTATTTTCACTCCAGCGCAAATACATCCTTTCAAGCATACCTGCCCAATCCTGAGAATCGGTACCTCCTGCTCCGGCATGTATTGCAAGCAGTGCGTTTCCTTTATCATAAGGCCCCCCCAAGGTGACATCTATCTCGAGTTGATCCAAATCCTTTTCAATTTTGGTAATTTCTTTTTCCAAATCCGATCGAATTGTTTCATCCCCAATTTCCGCCAGTTCAGTTGTATTCTTAATTAATATCTCAAGATCTCTCCACGTTTTTATCTCATCGCCCAAGTCGGAATATTGTTTCATCACTTTTTGGGCAAGTTTGTTTTCATCCCAAAAATTGGGGCTTTCAATCTCTTTTTTTAATTTTTTTAGTTCAACCTCGATGGCTGGCAAGTCAAAGACGCTCCAAAAGGCTGTTATATCTTTCAGAACAATTTCCAATACGCGTCAATAAATCTTGCATAGATCCTCCTATTTTTCCATTATTCCTTTTACAAATGCTTCCGGATTAAATATTTTCAGATCATCAATTTGTTCGCCAAGTCCTGCATAAAGTATTGGCAGTTTTAGATTGTGCTGGATGGAAAAAGCCATTCCCCCGCGAGCTGAGGTGTCCAATTTTGTTAGAATAATTCCATTGATGTGAATTGCTTCACGGAATGCTTTCGCCTGAGATAAAGCATTTTGCCCGGTGGACGCATCCAAAACCAGCCAAGATGCATGAGGTGCGCCCGATACTGCTTTCCCTACCACGCGATGCACCTTTCTTAACTCTTCCATCAAATTATACCGGGTATGAAGCCTGCCAGCAGTGTCAATGATAGCAACATCCAATTTCCTGGCAACTGCTGCCTGGACGGCATCATATGCAACAGCAGCTGGGTCAGCCTCAGGTTGTCCGTACACAATGGGGACTGCTAGACGTTCTGCCCATACTTTCAGCTGATCAACTGCTGCCGCCCTATATGTATCCGCTGCGCCGAAAAGAACTTTTTTTTCTTGTTCGCTAAATATCTTCGCCAATTTGGCTGCTGTTGTCGTTTTCCCTGAGCCGTTAACCCCAACCAATAATATGACAGTTGGCTTCGTTGTGAACAAATCGAGTGATCCGGCAACATCCAGACGTTTGATAAGTTCCCGATATAACACCTCTTGCAAATCGGAAATCCTGGTCAATCCTTCATGGATGGTTCTATTTTTTAATGAGTCAACTATGGATGTAGAAGTCTCAATGCCTAAATCGGCCTGCACCAGCATTGATTCCAAGTCATCCCAAAACGATTCATTAATTTCGGAGGTTCCAAATAAATTGGAGATCCGACTAAAAGTTGATCTCCTGGTCTTATCCAAGCTTTCTTTCCACTTATTGAAAATTTCAACCATGGCATGAGATTATAACATGGGCAAAATTGAGTTGTCTGACATCAAATGTTGCGGAAATATATTTTGAATGATATCCGCAAAAACCCTTCGAGTTCAATTCTATGCCCTAAATCCCAATTACAAATCGATCCTTGTCAATTAATCTATGGGGTTTAAGCGTTCGCAGGTTGAAATGATAATGATTAATTCAGGAGAGATGTCAAATCAGGCGCGACCAGGTCTGGTTGGTACGGACAATTTGCCAGATCATCCACAGTACAAGCGCCAGACAATACAAGTGCGGTCCGGCAACCTGCACGCCGGCCTCCCAGGATGTCTGTATCCAAACGGTCTCCTACAACCAAAACCTGATTTGCCGGTTTGTTTATCCTCTCCAATGCCATTTCAAACAGGGTTATCTGGGGTTTACCCATGATGAGTGGAGGCAACCCCGCAGCAGCCTCAACAGCTGCGACAATTGCTCCGGCACCTGGAGCAAGCCCCGAGGATGTAGGAAATGTTTTGTCCGGATTCGTCCCAATAAATACAGATCCTTCCCGGATAAACCTGGAAGCTTTTGAAATTTTTTCGTAAGTAACTTTTCTGTCCATTCCAACAACAACAGCGAGCGGTTTTTCTTCAGTATGTTCGAATCCGAAATCCTTCAATGTCTCCTGCAATCCAGTTTCGCCCAATATAAATATTGAACCACCTGATGGGTATTGATGGGAAAGCCAATATCCAGCGGCCATGGCAGAATTAATTATTTTATGGGCATTCAACTCGACGTTAAAGCTCTTCAATAATGACTGATATGTTGTGACAGATTTAGTTGAGTTATTTGTGGCCAATACAATTTCAATGTTTTCATCTGCAATTTTCTTAAATATTTGTTCCAAATTCCCAATTTGTTTGTTCCCCACCCATAGGACACCATCCATATCCAAGATCATCCCTGAGATGTTTGGGCATAATGTGTTAATCATGACCTGCTCCTGCTCCAATAATCAGCCGGACAGCGCATTGGCTATCCGGCTGGAATGGAAATGGTAACCTTCAACGCTTATTTCTGAGAACGAAGGACCTCGTCCACAATCCCATAATTCACAGCAGCTTCTGCATCCAGGTAAAAATCCCTTTCGGTATCTCTTTCAATCACGTCCAATTGCTGCCCGGTGCTTTTGGCCAATATTTCGTTCACTTTCGCTTTTAACCGAAGTATTTCTTTCGCCTGAATTTCAATGTCCGAGGCTTGTCCTTGAGCACCCCCCAAGGGTTGGTGCATATGGATGGTTGCATTTGGCAATGCATAGCGATGGCCTTTCGCTCCAGATGCCAGAAGTAAAGTTCCAAAAGAAGCTGTAACTCCCACTGCAACTGTACTAACTTTGTTTGGGATCATCTGGATCGTATCAAATATTGCCATCCCGGCATATATTTGGCCTCCCGGAGAATTTATATACATTTGAATATCCTTCTCGGGGTCTTCATGAGTCAGAAATAACAGTTGAGCTACAATCAGGTTTGAAACCTGGTCGTCAATCGGTGTACCCAAAAAAATAACCCGTTCTTTTAATAGTAGTGAGTAGATATCGTATGCTCTTTCACCGCGCCCAGATGATTCAATCACCATGGGAATAACTGAGCGAAAATTTCGAGTATCCTTCATGAATCCATCCTTTCTTCCCGATCAATATCTGTCAGTATTTCTATAATATTTCAGGTTTCTCTTAATTCAATAAATGCCCGCTCAGAAAATTCATTTTATTCTTTATGAACAATCTCATCCGGGTTCTCATTCATTTCCAGTCGTTTATTATTTTTCGTTTCTGTCCTCTTCTTTTTAGACTGCACTTTATTACCTGCAGATGATTTACCCGGAGTATTGTTAGCCGAATTGTCCATTTTCCCTGATGCAATTTGAATTAATCTCTCCATCAATCTCTGATTGACAAGACGGGTTGCCGTTTCATACGCAAGTGCGTTTGTCAAACGTGTTCTCTCCAATTGATTCTTGGGTTGTGTATTGCCACTTTCAAAAAAGTCATTTATTGTCTTCCCAACCGCTTCTTGTAATTCCTCTTTGGACAATTGAATATCTTCGGCCTTTGCAATTTCTTCCAGCAGCAGAGTGCGCTTAATTCTGGCAATAACCATTGGTTTCAATTCATTATTCACCAAATCTTCCCGTTCTATTGACCGGGATTTAAGATAGGCATCCATGTCCATTTGATGGTTTGCCAGGTCACCCTCCAGATTTGTAAGTGTGTGCTCTATTTGCTCCTCCAGCAAAATTGGCGGGTATTTGATTTCTGCCTCCTCTACAAGTTGGTCAATCAATTCAGAGAGATACCTATTTTCATAGTCATGTTTTTTTCTTTGGCTCAGTTGTTTACTTACCTCCTCGCGGAGTTGTGCCAAATTCTCAAATTCTCCTGTGGATTGTGCAAATTCATCATCCAACCGTGGGAGGGTCACACTTTTTACACTTTGTACAGAAATCTTGAACTTAACCGTTGCGCCTTGTAGGTTTTTATATGAGCTGTCATTGGGGTATTTGTGCTCGAATATCTTTTCGTCATTGATTTTTAAACCGCTTAACTTTTTTGAGAAACCAACAAACGGCCAGCTGTCCTCACTGACATCCTCACCGATAATTACTTGATAAGGGATATTTGAGAGAAAATCACGTTTTTCCATTCCGGCTGGACTGATAATTTCTCCACTGACATTGACCGCAACCTGGTCGCCCTTTTTTGCCGGCCTGTCAACAGGTTCTGCCGTTGCTTGGTTTTTTCTCAAATTCTCGATCACTTCATCCACCTCGGAAGGTTCAACCGCCTCTTCCAAATACGGTTTTCGAACTGACCGATAATCAGGCAAATGGACCTCTGGCTCTAAGGGAACAATTAAAGAGATCTTTGGGGGGTTATCCTCCAAAATTTTTTCCAACGTGCCTGGGCCGCCCGGGGAAATCCCTGCTTCCTGGATGATTTTTGGATATTCACCATCAAGTAATAAATCCAGCGCTTCTCTCTTGATGGCATCCTCCCCCACATATCTTCTAACAACATCGAAAGGCGCCCTCCCAGGCCTAAACCCTGGGATTTTTGTATCTTTTGCAATTCTTTTACCTGCCTGTTTTTGATACGCTTCAAAAGTTGAAAGATCAAATTCTGCCACTATTTGTACTTGGTGGTCTTCACGAGGTTTGGTTTCCAGTTTCAAGTTCGTTATCCTAATTATTGATAATTTATGAATGTGTGGGGAAGAGGGGACTTGAACCCCTACGCCTTTCGGCACATGATCCTAAGTCATGCCTGTCTGCCA
>CAYQUO010000018.1:0-71379 GCA_964420835.1 uncultured Anaerolineaceae bacterium | reverse complement strand
ACTGGAACTCTCTCTATTTTCTACCTTTTCTATGGACTTTTGTGACTGTAACAACTGTCCTCCAGGCAATTGACTTTTCCCATTGTGCTTCCTATAATAAGTTAATCATCATATTCATTGTCCGAATTCCCCCGATCGGGTTTCACCGGGCTGGGATCACCACGGAAGGGGATTGGGAATGGACGCCGGCCCGGAGAGGCCGATTAGGTAATCAGGAGATTCGGGCGTAATACAATTCTCTCATCGGAAGGGTTCTATCCACCCGGTTTTTTAGGCCTGAAATGGGTTTTATTAAGGTGGAGCCTGATGAAGACCCGCAAATTGTCCCTGTTTTATATATTTGCCGCCCTCCTGCTGATCAGCCTGGCATGCAATAAACCCCAGGCTCCCAGGCAGTCAACAGAAGCCCCTGCACCAGTCCAGCCCCTCAACGCCACTTCACAGCCCTTGTCCACCGAAATTCCCCCAACCCTGGAATCTGCTCCCCAACAGGTCGAACATGTCGATATCCCAAGTCGCGCCGGCGGCAAGGCCCAGGTGGTCCACGACCAGGTCACCAAGGAATACGCCTCACAAAAACGCGCCTATGGTGGCGACGATTTCACCAATGGGCGCCTTGAGCGGCCCTTTACCCAGGATATGACCTATCTCCCCTACCTCGATATTGCTGAAGCCAACATGGTCTGGGGAAAGCCCTTCGCCTATTTCATGATCCGCCTCATCGGCAGCCCCAAGGATTCCCAGGATGGATTCCCGGCCTATGGGATCGAAATCGACACCGACCTCGACAGCCGCGGAGATATCCTCATCATCTCCACTGGCGTTCTTACCGGTCAATGGAGCCAGGAAGGGGTTCAGGTATGGGAGGATGCCAATGAAACCGTTGGCGGCGAAACAGCCGTAAAAAGCGACCCGCCCGCCGGCAGCGGGGATGGCTACGAGGCCCTGCTCTTCCAGGCCGGCCAGGGCGACAACCCGGACCTGGGCTGGGCACGCATGGACCCGCTCATCGACACCCGCATCGAGTTCGCTCTCCATCGCAGCCTGTTCCAGGAGTACCAAAAGTTCAACTGGCGCGCCTTTGCCGATAGCCTCCTCAAGGACAACATCAATTTCGACCCCAACGACCGCTTCACCATTGAAGAGGCCGGCTCTGCCGAGAAAGCCAGCCCGTATTACCCGCTGAAGGCATTCTACGCCTACGACAACACCTGCATCGCACCCTACAACTACACGCCGGTGGGCGGAGAACCCGGGCTCTGCGAATACCTCCCACCGGTGGTCGAAGCAGGACCGACTGGTGTTCCTGTTCCTGTTCCAACCCAACCAATCATAATTTGGTAATGGGCCATGCAATTGTCCGGCGATCTGCGGCTCCAACAGGCGCTCCTTTATTACCTCAACGCCTCCGGCCCAGCCGCCGGTGTAACTGTTTGCCCCACCCGCCCGCAATAACCCTGGCTTGGCAAGGCGGCTGCCGGTTAACCGGCAGCCTATCAGCCTTGTCGTTGGTTGTCTTTTCCTCCTAGGCCTCTGGCTGCAATGGAAGAGGACCGTCCGCCCCAACCAAAAGAGCCTTCCGGATAACCGGAAGGCTCACTTTTTTGGATCAGCGCAGGAGTGGAAGTATGTCACCTCCGCTCCTCTCCCTGGCCAATGGTCGGAGGGAAAATCAAATATCCTGGTTTATCCGCCGGGTTCCTTTGCTGTAAAGGTCAGGCCTTCTGCCCCTTTATCCACCAGGATTGTCTGTCCCGGTAGCAGTTCACCGGCAAGGACCTTCATGGCCAGTGGGTCCTGCAATTCGCGCTGGATGGCTCGCTTAAGCGGTCGCGCTCCAAAATCCGGGTCATAGCCCGTCTCCGCCAGCCAGGCGCGCGCTTCCGGCGTCACATCAAGCGAAAAACCTCGCCCGGCCAGCAGCCGCTGCACGTTTGCCAGTTGGATGTCGACAATGCGCGCCAGTTCCTCCCTGGTCAGCGGGTGGAATACGATCACCTCGTCGATCCGGTTCAGGAATTCCGGGCGGAACCGCCCCTGCAGCACGTTCATGACCTGCTCCCGGGTCACATCTCTGCCCTCCATCCACAACTCACTGCCCAGGTTGCTCGTCATGATCACCAGCGTGGAGCGGAAATCCACCGTCCGCCCCTGTCCATCGGTCAGGCGCCCGTCGTCCAGCAGTTGCAGGAGCACATTGAACACCTCGGGGTGGGCTTTCTCGATCTCATCGAACAGAACCACGCTGTAAGGCTTGCGCCGCACGGCTTCGGTCAATTGCCCCCCTTCATCGTAACCCACGTACCCCGGGGGCGCGCCCACCAGCCGCGAGACGGTGTGCTTTTCCTGGTACTCGCTCATGTCGATCCGTACCATGGCCCGCTCGTCGTCGAACAGGAACTCGGCCAGCGCTCTTGCCAGTTCGGTCTTTCCCACACCCGTCGGACCAAGGAAGATGAACGATCCCATCGGCCGGTTGGGGTCCTGCAAACCGGCCCGTGCCCGCCGCACCGCGTTGCTCACTACCTGCAGCGCCTCGTCCTGCCCCACAACCCGTGCCTGCAGGCGCTCCTCCATGTGCAGCAGTTTTTGGGTCTCCCCCTCCAGCAACCTGTCCACCGGGATGCCCGTCCAGCGGGCAACGACCGCGGCGATTTCCTCATCGTCGACTTCTTCCTTCAGCAGGGCGCCCTCGTCCTCCAGTTGCTTCAGCCGTTCCTCGGCCGCGGCGCGCTGCTTTTCCAGTTCCGGCAGCACCCCGTAGCGCTGGCGCGCCGCCTCCTCCAACTGGTTCTGGCGCTCAGCCCGTTCCATCACCTGTCGTGCCTGTTCAATATTTTCCTTGATCTTCCCAAGCGCGGTAATGGCTTCCTTTTCGGTTTCCCACCGGGAATGCAGCCGGGTGGATTCCTCGCCCAGGCGGGCCAGTTCCATTTCCAGTTTCTCCAGCCGTTCCTTTGAGGCTTTGTCCTTTTCCTTTTGCAGCGCCTGGCGTTCAATCTCCAGTTGCATGATCGCCCGGTCCACCTCATCGAGTGCCTGCGGCTTGGAATCGATCTCCGTCCGCAATGCCGCTGCCGCTTCATCGATCAGGTCAATGGCCTTGTCCGGCAAATGCCGGTCGCTGATGTAGCGGTTGGAAAGCACGGCCGCCGCAATCACGGCCGCATCGGTGATGCGCACCCCGTGGTGAAGTTCGTACCGCTCCTTTAACCCCCGCAGGATGCTGATCGTGTCTTCCACCGAAGGCTCCTCCACCAGCACGGGTTGGAAGCGCCGTTCAAGGGCGGGGTCTTTTTCAACATACTTGCGATACTCGTCCAGTGTCGTCGCTCCGATCATGTGCAATTCACCCCGCGCCAGCATCGGTTTCAGCATGTTGCTGGCATCCATGGCCCCTTCAGCCGCCCCGGCGCCAACCACGGTGTGCATTTCATCAATAAAGAGGACGATCTCGCCGCTGGATTCACTGATCTCTTTCAGTACCGCCTTAAGCCGTTCTTCGAACTCGCCGCGGTACTTGGCCCCCGCGACCAGGGCGCCCATGTCCAACTGCACCAGCCGCCGGCGTTTCAACCCCTCGGGCACATCGCCGTTCACCATCCGTTGCGCCAGTCCTTCAACAATGGCGGTCTTCCCGGTTCCCGGCTCACCGATTAGCGCCGGGTTGTTCTTCGTACGCCGGCTCAAAATCTGGATCACCCGGCGGATCTCCCCATCCCGGCCGATTACCGGGTCCAGTTTTCCCTGGCGGGCGGCCGCGGTCAGGTCCCGGCTGTATTTTTCCAGCACCTGGTAGGTGTCTTCCGGGTTTTGCGAGGTCACCCGTTGTGAACCGCGGATGGAGGTCAATGCCTTCAGGATGGCCTCCTTCGTGATTCCATGGTGCGAGAGGCGCTTCCCTTCCACTGATTCGGTCAGCCCGAGCAACAGGTGCTCGGTGGAGGTGTATTCATCCTGCATGCCCTTGGCAAAACGCTCGGCAGCCGAAAGCACGTCCGAAGCCGGACGCGACAGCCCCAATTGCCCGGTATCGCCATGCACTTTGGGGCGCGCCTCCAGCTCTCGCTCCACATCTGCCTCCAGCGCTTGCGGGCTGCCGGCAATGCGGGTCACCAGTGCCGGAACAACACCGTCCTGCTGGCGCAGCAACGCCAGCAGCAGGTGTGCCGGTTCGATCATCTGGTGATGAAGGCTTTCTGCAAGGTGTTGGCTCTGCAGCAGCGCCTCCTGTGCTTTTTGGGTAAAACGCTCTAAGTTCATGGCCGCCTCCGGTTCACATGTTCAAATGAGGGTCTTTTCGCACCCTCGCTCATGGAAGCATAATCGTTAAGTGTTGGAAGGATGTAAGAGGAATGTTAGAAAGGTATCAGACAAAACCAACCTGTTCACGGGTTATCCATGTTCCCTTCTGCCAAATACTTGTATCAGGTCATTAGATTATAAGGTCCTGGCCTGTTCATTGTACCTTGGCAAATTTGGAGGTGTTTCTTGAGCGGTCAGCAGAAGTTGTTGGCACCCTCCGTCATCCTGCGGATGGCATTTTATATCCTGATCATCCCTTTCCTCCCCCTCTTGATCTCCCGCCGCTGGGGCTGGTGGGAGGCCTGGGTTTACGCCGCCCTCACCATTTTGGGCTCCATCGTCAGCCGGCTGCTTGCCGTCCGCCGCCACCCCGACCTGCTTTCCGAGCGGGCCCAATTCGCCCGCCATCAGGATGCCGAACCTTGGGATAAACTCCTAGCTCCGCTCATCGGTTTGGGGGGCAGCCTGATCCCTCTTGTTGCCGGCCTGGAAATGCTCATCCGGGCCTGGGCCCGTTCAGTCTTTCGATCAGGTCTCTCGCGCTCGTCGTGTTCGTCGCCGGCTATGTTCTCGGCGCCTGGGCTCTGGCTGAAAACCGCTTCTTTTCCGGAGTGGTGCGCATTCAAACCGATCGGGGTCACTACGTCGTTTCAACCGGGCCGTACCGGTTTCTTCGCCACCCGGGGTACATCGGGGGCTTGTTGTCCTACCTTGCCACTCCCTTCCTGTTGAATTCCCCATGGGCTTTCATCCCCGCAATTCTCCTGTCGGTGGTTCTGGTCATCCGCACCGCCAAGGAGGACCGCACCCTGCAGGAGCGCCTTCTAGGTTACCGGGAGTATGCCGGGCGGGTTCGCTGGCGTCTTTTTCCCGGCATTTGGTGAGACCGGAGAAAAACCCCCTTCACCCCTCGTGCCCGACACCTTGCCGTTTTGCCATTCTTCCCCTCATCCTGTATAATACCCCTGTTTTTTATTCATCAAGGGCAGCGGGAGTTTTGCATCCATCAAGTTGTTGGATTGCCTGCCCGTTTCGAACCGGCCAAAAGGAGTATCATCCGAAAAGGCGTTTAATTCAGGGATTCAAAGGAGCAGTATTTACGCATGAGATCATTCCTGGTGGTGCATTCATGAAATCCTTCCACAATGAGTTCGTTGGTTCAGACATCCAGGTTCCGCTCCTCGATGGCTCCAGGCGGCGTTATATCAATCTTGATAACGCAGCCTCAACCCCGCCATTGAAGTGCGTCCGGGAGGCTGTCAATGGTTTTATGGAATATTACAGCAGTGTCCACCGGGGAACTGGTTTTAAAAGCCTGCTCTCCACCCACTATTATGAACAATCCCGCAGCCGGGTGCTGGAGTTCGTCGGCGCCGACCCGGCCGAACACGTCTGCATCTTCGGCAAGAACACCACCGAGGCCTCCAATAAACTGGCTCGTCGCTTCCCATTTACAAAGGAACGCGACACGGTGATCCTCAGCACCATGGAGCACCATTCAAACGATCTTCCCTGGCGGGCGGTGGCCAACGTGGTGCACGTGGGTCTCAAGCCCGATGGCTGCCTGGATGAAGAGGATTTTGACCGCTGTCTGCATAACCATCGCCATCGTGTTGCCCTGGTCGCCATCACCGGCGCCAGCAATGTCACCGGCTACATCAACCCCATCCATCGCCTGGCCGCAAAAGCCCATGCTGCCGGTGCCCGCATCGCCGTCGACTGCGCCCAGCTCGCTCCCCACCGCCGCATCCAAATGCTCCCACTGGACGACCCATCCCACCTGGATTACGTTTTCATTTCCGCCCATAAGATGTACGCCCCCCTCGGCACCGGCGCCCTCATCGGACGCCGCGATACCTTTGCCTCGGGTGACCCCGACCTGCTCGGCGGCGGCGAGGTGGAGATCGTCACCCTCGACCGCGTCGAGTGGTCCGCCCCGCCGGACAGGGATGAGGCTGGCAGCCCCAATGTGATTGGAGCCGTCGCCCTGGCTGCCGCAATAACCTTCCTGCAGTCCATCGGCATGGACGAGGTCGCCACCCACGAAGCCCACCTCACCCGCCACGCCCTCCAGCGCCTGTCCGAAGTTCCCGGCATACACATCTATGGAAGCACGGATCCACTCCACGCCGCAGACCGGCTGGGTGTCATCCCGCTTAACCTTGAAGGCCTTTCCCATTACCTCCTGGCGGCCATTCTCGGCTACGAGTTTGGCATCGGCGTCCGCAATGGGTGTTTCTGCGCCCACCCCTACCTGCTCAGCCTCATGCACGTGGATGAGCAGCAAGCCGAACAGGTGCGCACCTCCATCCTCGCCAATGACCGCAGCCAGGTTCCCGGCATGGTGCGCTGTTCATTCGCCCTCTACAACGATACCAGCGATGTCGACGCCTTCATTGAAGCCCTTAAGGCCATCGCCGCCGGCCGTTACAAGGGCCGCTATACCCAAAAACGCTTCTCCGGCCAGTTCTTCCCGGATGGCTGGCAGGTCAACTTCGAAGACTATTTCCGCTTCAACTAACCTCCATCACCCGCCCGGTCAAACTGCATTAGCTCAACCGGTGCGCCATTAACTTCGATAAAGGCCACCATCAAGCCCTCACTGGGGCTGTTGGGTTGAATAATTACTTTTTGCCCGTCCATGGCGGCTTCGAGGTCATCTACTTCGAAGGCAACGTGAGCAATGGTTTTTACGAGGTCTGGATATGGAGCATCCGGCCAATATCGCTGCCACTGAATGCCAAAGATGTTGTTCATATGATCACTTACCGTCATTTTCAGATGCGGCAGGTCAATTTCTCCCTCAAAGTGTGCCGTCGTTGGGATTCCCAGGTGGTTGTATTTCATTGTGTTCCTTCTTTAAATTTAAGTATCGATTCCTCACAGCCTATTGATCGATTGACATCAATTTTCTTTTTTATTCCATTTTACTCTTTATATGCATTTAGCCGGATTTTGGTATTATCTTCTATTCGGCGGAAAACACTTTGAATGAATGCTGGTTTAATTAGAACATCTATGCTATAATATTGCCAAAGGGATTCCAGCCAACCTTTTTTTCCTGGTGAACCATCACACCACGAGCCATTAAAAGGACAAATCATGAATTCATCAGAAAAACGAAAAAACGAAAACGAATATTCCCTCACATAATAAAACACCCCTTCCCCGGGGCGTTTCCAGTATCCTTATTGGTTGATGTTGCTGTGGGAAAAATATTACCGGGCCTCTTCCAGGTACACCGCGTCCACGATCCCGCAGATCACCGAGATCACACAGGCGTCCGGGTTGCCCAGCATCTGCCGGGCTCCGTTTCCCTCCCGGTTGATCAGCACCGTGTCTCCCATGCCTGCCTGCGTGTTATCCAGGGCGATGAAATCGTCATCCGGCGCCTCCCCCGGTGCCGCCATTGGCTGTACCACCAGCAGCCGCCTGCCCTTGTAGTGCGGGTGACTGATTGTCGTCACCACCGTTCCAACCACCTTGGCCAGGATCATCGCTTGTTTCCCCTATGTGTAGCGATTCCAGCCCTGCCGCAGGGCAATGTTGAACTCACCATCTTCCTTCACTTCCATTTCATCCACGATCCCCACCAGCGCCAGGTCCACCGGCACGAACTTGATCTCCGGCATGGCCAGCGATGCCTCGCGGGCGCGCACCATCACGCACAGGTCCCCCGGGCCTGCCTGCACCACATCCGCTGCCACCTGCAATGTGCCCATCGGCTCCAAGCGCTTGTTCAGCGGTTGCACAACCAGCAACTTGATGCCCTCAAGGCCTTCTACCTTGAGCGTGCAGACCGCCGTGCCCTTCACCCGTCCCAACTGCATATGCCCTACTTGATCCCCGTACCTGCCAACACCCGGTTGATGATCGTCTCCAACACCGTTGGATCCACCGCGTTGCCCAGGCGAGCGTTCACCGCGCTGCGAATGCGCTCCCGAAGGTCCTTCGGTTCCAATTCAGCGGCCAATGGCGCGGCATTTTCTGTGGAATGCAATGCCTGGCTGTTTGCCGGGCTGCCGCCGCTCAGGTAGGGTCGCACCGGCGCCGCCGGCGGGTTATCCGCACATTCCACCAGTGCAACGCCCAGGGCTTTGGCCCGTTCGTAGGCCAGGTCGGTCAACACCACGTTTTCCGTTACCTGCAAAGACATCACCCCGCGTGCCGCCAGGTCTTCAATGTCCTTTTCTGTATAGAACTCTTTCGTCATCCTACTCTCCTGGCCAGGGGTTTACTGGCCTGCCTTATTCCTTCCTTCCATCCAGGTTCTCCAACGCAGAGATGGCTGCATCACGGGCCGTGATGATCTCCGCCTCGCTGCCGCATAACCACATGCGCCCAAACCTCCCAACCGAAGATACATGCACCAGTTTAATGCTGGCCTTTTTCTCAGCCTCGTTGCAGGCATAGTTGATGTACGCCGCCGGTGCGCATTCCAGCACCAGCAGCGTTTCTCCCGGCACCAGCATGCTGCCCCGCCTAAAGCGGTTGAGCAGTTGCGACTGGTACGGGTCGATCCGGGTGATCACCTGGGTCGATACCACCTCGGGTTTGATGCGGTCGGCAACGCTCAGCCCCAGCCGTTGCAGCACAACATCCCCGGCTTCCAGCACGGCCGCCTGGTTTAGCGAGTGCACCTCGAACATGCCAAATTCACGTTCCACGATCTGGGCTCCCGGCCGGGCTTCTGTTGCCTTTACGGCGATGTCAACCACGCGAAAAACCTCGTTGCCGGGCGCCATTTCAACATACAATGCCGCCATGCCTTCCGTGGGCAGGTCACCCTGGGTTATCGTCCCGATGAAGGCTGCGAACTGGGCCTGCATCCGGTCCAGGAAGCAGTAACAGCGCAATGAAAAGGTATCTGCCATCCTTACTCCATTCTTCCGCCTCCATTGGCGGTATCGTGCATTGCCAGGCCCAGCGGGGTGACGAACAGCGGGTCAGCGGGCACGCATGTCGGCACACCGGTCACTTCCTCGATCACCCCTGCCATCCCGCTGAAGGCCGAGGCCCCCCCGACCAGGGTGATCTGCTCCACCCGTTGTTCATGGGTATGCCTGTGAATGATCGTCCCCACCTTCTCCATCACTGGTCGAACGACCGGGAAAAGCCGTTCCTGTTCAGCCGGGATCAATTTCAGTTCTTCTGCCTCCTCAAAACTGATCCCCAGCGCACCGGCGATCACAAGCGAAAAATGGGTTCCCCCAGTTGCCTCATCAGCCGTGTGGATCACCTTGCCATTGCGCACAATGGCAATACCGGTCGTTCCCCCGCCAATGTCCACAATTGCCCCATCCTGAACTTTCAACACCTGGTTGGCCGCTGAAGGTTCATCGAACAGGGTTGGGCAGTCCATTCCTGCCGCCTCGATCACGTTGGCTGTGGCCCTCACCTCCGCCCTGGGTACGCCTGGCGGATATCCACTGGCGGCATGGGTTAAGGAGCGCCCAATGCGGGCTTCCACGCGCCTTTTCATTCCGGTCAGCAACCCTGTCGCCCCGGCATAGTCCACCACCAGCCCGTCGCGGGCCACCGCGGCAAACTGCCACTCCCCTGCCAGGGGCACATCGTTCTGGTCCAACACCACCAGCACCAGGTAGGTTGTCCCCAGGTCCACCCCCACTTTCAGGGGACCGTCGGGAGGGTTCTGCCAGGGGGCTGCCTGTTGCGACCGGCTGCGGTGAAGGATCACCTCTCCGGCCCTGGCCAGGGTTTGTACAACCCGGTGGCCATCGGCTTTACCCGGATCCGCTGTCACAATCGTGCACCGCTGCGTCCGGGTTATTTCTTTTCAGTCGTGCGCCCGCCAATGGCGCCCCGGGATTGCTGGGGCAGGATCATCTCCACGTCCTGGTGTGGTCGTGGGATGACGTGAACCGAAACCAGCTCGCCCACGCGCTTGGCCGCAGCAGCCCCGGCATCGGTGGCTGCCTTAACAGCGCCCACATCTCCGCGAACCATCACGGTCACATACCCCCCCCCCACGTATTCGGAACCGATCAGGACCACGTTGGCAGCCTTGACCATGGCATCGGCGGCTTCAATGGAGCCGACCAACCCCTTGGTCTCGACCATTCCCAGTGCGATCAATGCAGTATCCAGAGCCATTTCATTCTTCCTTTCTTTTACAGGTTTATTGTACTGGCTTGTTTGCAAGTATCTGATTTACGATCTCCCGCACCACCCGCTCAATCTCTTCCGGGTTCGGGCCCGGCTGAGCCTCGCCAGGCAGGAACGCAGCCGGCGGAGGTGTTTCCAGTTCGTAAGCCAGCCGCTTGACATTGAACATGTGCCGGGCGCTGATATTGTCACCGGTGATGGCTCCACCCACACCCCCGGAGCCCAAGGTCAAGGAGGGCATCACACCCGTGGTAAGCCCGATTGCGCCCAGAGTGCCCATCGTATTGACCAGGATGCGAAACACCGGCTTCTCCAGCCCAAAAGCCATGATCACCTTTTCATCATTGGCATAGATGATCTGCGTGTGACCTTTACCTCCGGTCTCGATCATCCTGATAGAGGCTTCACAGCCCTGTTCCCAGTTCTCAACTTCGTGCCAGCCAAGCACCGTGGTCAATTTTTCATGGGAAAGCAGTTCTTCCCTCCCAACATATTCCAGGGGTGTCACCAAAATGCGGGTTCCCTTTGGAACATTAAACCCGGCAACTGCTGCAACCTGGGGTGCCGGTTTGCCGACCACCTGTGTTTTCATTGTCCCATCCGGATGGAACAGCGCCGTACGCAGCATGGCCGTTTGGGAGGGGTCGCAGAACCAGGCACCTTCCACACGCATCAGTTCAGCCAGCCTGACCGCGATCGGGCTGTCGGCAAGCACAGCCTGTTCCGTGGCACAAATGGTCGAACAGTCAAACGCCTTGCTGGCCACAATGTACCGGGCTGCCTTCTGGATGTCGGCGCTGCGGTCGACGTACACTGGCACGTTTCCAGGCCCGACCCCGTAAGCCGGCTTGCCGACCGAGTGGGCAGCCCGCACCATCGCCGCCCCTCCGGTTGCCAGGATCAATGCCACTCGCTTGTGGTGCATCAGTTCCTGGGTCCCTTCCAGGGATACATTCTGCATGCAACTGATCAGCCCTCGGGGGGCGCCCGCACGTTCAGCTGCCTGCGCCATCACCGTGGTTGCCTCCACGCAGCAACGCGCTGCTGCCGGGTGCGGAGCATGGATGATGGCATCGCGCCCTTTTACCGCGATCAGAGTTTTAAAAAAGACCGTCGAGGTTGGATTGGTGGAAGGGATCAGCGCAGCCACCACCCCCATTGGCCAGGCAATTTCGTAGATGCGTCGTTCCGGGTCCTGCCGGATGACTCCCACAGTTTTAAGGTCGCGAATGCTCTCCCATACCATCCGCGAACCAAACTCATTCTTCAGACGCTTGTGCGCGGCAATGCCAAAACCCGTCTCCTCCTGTGCCATGCGGCCCAGGCGGTCAGAGGCATTAAAGCCAGCCTCCGCCATGGCGGAACAGACCCTGTCCACTTCATCCTGTGACGCGTGCGACCATATCCTCCAGGCTTCATACGCCTGGCTGGCAAGATCACGTGCCTCCTGGATGGATACCAGGTCGCTGTCTACCGCCATGTTCGTCTCACCTTTCTCATGATTTTCTGAAGACCACTACACCATCCACTTCAAGCGAATCGATCACCGCCATGATCACGGCGTCCACCGGTGTATCCTTTGTGACGTTCGTCTGCCGAGCACTGGACCCGGCCGCAGTCAACACCAGGTCACCAACGCCTGAATCCACTGTATCAATGGCCACGTATGGCTTTCCCACCGGGTTGCCACGCTCGTCCGTTTGCCGGACCACCAGCAACTTGCGACCGGTCAGTTTCTCATCCTTTATGGTTGCCACGGTCGTCCCCACAACTTTTGCGATCAGCATCTCAGCACTCCTAATAACTCTTTCCGGTGGAAACCGGTTTTGCCTCCGGGAACTTCTCGGTATTGGAGGCTCCCTGAATGATCTTCACTCCCGCGCTGGCACCAATGCGGGTTGCTCCGGCTTTAAGCATGTTCTCGGCATCTTCAAAAGTACGAACCCCTCCGGAGGCTTTCACGCCCATCTCCGGGCCAACTGCCCGGCGCATCAGCGTCACATCCGCCACAGTGGCACCTCCACCTGAAAAGCCGGTGGAGGTCTTAACATAATCAGCCCCCGCTTCCTTGGCCAGCAGGCAGGCAATGACCTTTTCCTCGTCTGTCAACAGGGATGTTTCTATGATCACCTTCGCCAGTGCGCCCCCATTGTGCGCTGTGAGGACAACACCCCGGATGTCTTTCGCCACCATTTCCAGGTCGCGGGCTTTAAGTGCACCAATATTCAGCACCATGTCGATCTCGGTGGCGCCGTGCTCGAGCGCGTTTTTCGTTTCGTAAACCTTCACTTCGGGCGCAGTGGCACCAAGGGGAAACCCGATAACAGTACAAACCTTAACATCCGATCCCTGCAGCAATTGGGCGCTAAGTTTAACCCAGGCCGGGTTGATGCACACCGAGGCAAATCCATGCTTGCGGGCTGCAAAGCAAAGTTGGGCAATTTGATCCGGTGTGGCATCCGGTTTTAATAAGGTATGATCAATGGTTTTCGCCAGGCTGGCATCCTCCGGGATGACCCCCAGGGAGGATGTAAGGCGGTCCGCCCCGGCACTAATCACCCGGCCTGCCATGTCAAAGCATGTCTTCACACAGATCCCTTCCGCACATTCAAGGGTGCAGGAAACACCTTCCTGTGTCATCGTCTGTTTCTGTTCCGCGTCCACCAATGCCAGGAGGACTTCCCTGGTGATGATCTCCACAAGTGTTTCAACCGTTTTGGGATCAGGCGCCATTCAATCTATCCCTGGAGAAGATACATTCTCTCAACTGCACGGATCTTTTCCACGCGCTTAGCATGTCGTCCACCGGCATGTTCCGTATCCAGAAAGGTTTTCAGGATTTGCCTGGCCAGGTTGTTGCCGATCAACCCCGCGCCCAGGGTCAACATGTTGGCGTCATTATGTTCCCGGCTGTTGATCGCCGTGGAAAGATCATAAGCCAATGCCGCCCGAACCCCCGGAACCTTGTTGCCCACCATGCAGGAGCCAATCCCGGCGCCGTCGATCATCACCCCCCGCCAGGCTTTTCCAAGCGCAACCTGATGGGCAACCGCGTGTGCATAATCCGGGTAGTCACAGGCATCCCTGCTGCCAGGCCCAACATCGTTCACCGTGTATCCCATTTCAGACAGGTCCTTCTTCAGGATCTCTTTTAAGTCATAACCCCCGTGATCCGAACCGATTGCCACTATTTTTCCCGGGTTGGTTGCTTCAGTTTGCGTGGCAGGAACCGGGACGGGCACTGGGGCCGGCGAAGGGATCGGGCGCGGGGTTGTTTCAATGGGTTGCTTGCCATTCGCAACCGGTTCTGACGAACCGGACAATCCCATTGTTCTCCGAACCACCCGGTTGACGATCGCCCGAAGATCCTGGTCAGACACTGATATCACAAAAGTTGCCTCTTGAATTAATTTAGATAATCAGGCATAATAAGGACAACTGGTAATGACAACATAATGAGTCTGGGTTAATGATACCATCCGGGCAGTGAAATGTCAAGCGTGATCAATCCATATGATATTGTCCCAAAATACTTCCAATTGGCCAGTATTTTACGCAACAAGATAGAAGATGGCGAATGGGCTCCCCGCACCCCCATTGCATCCGAGCGGCAGCTCGAACTTCAATACAATGTGAGCCGCACAACCATACGGCAGGCTGTCGAATTGCTCGAACGGCAGGGATATCTTTACCGGGAGCACGGCAAAGGGACCTTCGTATCACCGCAAAAACTGCAGAAAGGCATCCAGGAACTGACGAGCTTTAGCGAAGACATGCAACGCCGCGGCCAGCGCCCCGGGCAGATCATTCGCAGCATCGAAACGGTGGAAGCACCTCTTAAGGTGTTGCAACGCCTGGAACTGCCACCCGGCACCCGCCTGCTGTGCATTGACCGGATTCGCCTGGGCGACAACATCCCCATCGGCCTGCAGGTTTCGTACCTGGCCCTGCAACCCGGCCAGTTGATTACACGCCAGGAGCTCGAAACATCCGGATCTCTATACCGCATTCTTCAGGAAAAATTCAACATACTGCCCACGGAGGCCGATGAAACCTTGGAGGTCACTCTGGCAACACCCGAAGAAGCCGCACTGCTTCAGATCCCTGCCGGCGCGCCCCTGCTGTTGAACGAGCGGCTCCTTTACGATCAGATCCGCCGCCCGGTGGAATTCGTCAAGATTCTGTACCGGGGTGATCGCTATCGCTATCTGATCCGCCTTACCCGCTAAGGCATCCTCCAGGGTAATTTCTCAATGGTTATTGACAATTGAATTCGGGGGAAAAGGAAAAAATTCCCTCTTGACATAATTACGTATTAGTGTTTTTATTACAGTAATACTGTACATTAGAAACAGGCCACATAGAAAAAGGATCATGAAAACAGAATCATATCAGATCGGAGAATTGGCTCAAAAGGCTGGGGTGACCGTAAGAACCATACGCTATTACATCAGCGAAGGCCTCCTCCCGTCCCCTGATGTCCGAGGCCGGTACTCCATGTACGACGAGGATTACCTGAAACGAATACGGTTGATCCAGCGGTTGAAGGAAGCCTTTCTCCCCATCAGGGAGATTCGCAGAAAACTGGAAACAGAAACAGAGGAGGAAATCGAGGAATTTTTGAGGTTATATGAAAACGCAACCCGCCCCGGAGGCGCTGCCCTGAATTACCTGGCGGATCTCAATCCAGAGATGAATTTTCGCACTGACCCTATGAAAATGGCACCCCCCAGGACCTCACTGAGGAAAATAAATTTCACTGAAACCGGAGTGGAACGAAGCACAAAAACCGTTACCGGGACAGCCTGGCACCGTTACGTGATCAGGCCGGGGTTGGAGTTGCACATCAGCGACGAGGTACATGCAACCCACTCTGCGGAAATCCTCGAATGGCTGGAACGTTTGGAAAAAATGTTTAAAAAGGAGCGCTAAAAAGCCAAACAACTTCTTTTACACAAGCCCTTTTAGGGGGTCAGGAAAAAAGCAGCAACATAAAAAAAACAGGCAGAAGATTATTACTTGCCAAAGGAGATAAAAAGAAATGAAAACGCTTTCCTTTGAGATGAATATGGATTCACCATTGATCGCCGCCGAGGAGCCAACCCAACGAGTGATGGAAATTGCCATAACCGCCCCGGAGGATGCCACCAACATACAGCGCCCGGCATTGAATATTGCCCTGGTAATCGATCGCAGCGGATCGATGGGCGGTGAGAAATTGGAATATGTCAAAAAAGCCGCAGAACACGTGCTTGACCTGCTGCAAGACCAGGACCGGGTTTCCCTCGTCGCCTACGATTCGGAGGTCAGACTGCTCTCACCAAGTGTTGCGGTCACCCGGGAAGCCCGCAATGAATTGAAGACAATCCTCCGCCGCCTCACCGCGGGCAGCATGACCTTCCTGAGCGGAGGCTGGCTTCAGGGGTGCAAGGAAGTCGCTGAAGCAGCCCAAGTAGGCATGTTGAACCGGGTGCTTCTTCTGACGGATGGCCTGGCCAACCAGGGGATCACCGACCTCGAGGAACTTGGCCTGCACGCCAGCCAGTTGGCATCCCTCGGCGTTCCCACCTCTACGTTCGGTGTTGGCGTGGACTATGATGAACACCTCCTGGAGCACATTGCGAACCAGGGTGGCGGTCAGTATTATTACATCGACCATCCGCACAAGATCCCCCATATCTTCGAGCAGGAATTAAAGGAAATTGCAGCCATTACCGCCAGCAATGTTGAGGTAGTCATCGACCTGCCCCAAAAAACCGCCGCCGAAGTGTTGGGGGGCTGGCGGTCAGAAA
Organism: uncultured Anaerolineaceae bacterium; assembly: GCA_964420835.1. GTDB lineage: Bacteria > Chloroflexota > Anaerolineae > Anaerolineales > Anaerolineaceae > CAYQUO01. The sequence continues at coordinate 55,156 of CAYQUO010000018.1, read as the reverse complement.
AGAAGGCCAACAAATTGCATCTCTGGCTGGGAGACATTGCCGCCAGCCAAAAGCGCGAGGTTTACCTTCAACTGAATTTTCCGCCAAAAGGGAAAGCAGATCAGATCACCCTGAAAGCCCACCTTCTGGCAAAGGATGTTCAGGGGAATGTTCTGGATGCAGAGAAACAACTGGAACTGCATTATGTCCCGGCAAGCGAGGCCAGGTCCGCCCCTCTGGATAATGCCCTCAGGCAGCGCTTTTCCCAGGTGGCCATGGCAGAAGCGAAAAATGAAGCCCTAAAAAAGGAACGCCAGGGCGATTATCAGGGGGCGGCAAATTATATGCTAACCGCATTGGCTGCCAATGAACGCTACTTAACACAAGAAGATATCGAGGAAGCGAAGGTGGATACCCGGAAAATGCAGCAAGGCCTTGCGATGGATGAGCGCAAGGTTCTGCAATACCGATCCTACACCAGGAGGCAACGGCGGACAACGAATCAATAGACGAAGGCCAAAGAATGGACTTACCGTGTGGGAAAGGGTAAAATCATGGGATGAATACCGTACCCTTCCTCAAGCGATTGGAAAGCAGGCAGGTGCTGGTGGCGGATGGAGCCACCGGCACCAACCTGCAGGCCCGCGGCCTGCCCGGCGGGTGGCCATCAGACCGGTGGGTGTTGGAGAATCCCGAAGCCATCCTCCAACTCCACCGGGATTTTATTGATGCCGGTGCCGACATCATCCTCACCGACACCTTCGGCAGCACCCCAATCCGCCTGGCCCACAGCGGGATGGAAGACCGGGCGCAAGAAACCAACCGCCGCGCGGTTGCCCTCGCCCGGGAAGCCATCGGCGACAAACCCGTATTTGTCGCCGGGTCGATCGGCCCGACAGGCGAACTTCTCAAACCCCTGGGCACCCTGGATGAGCAGGTTGCATACGACGCCTTTCTCCTCCAGGCGGGCGCCCTGGTTGAAGCCGGGGTCGACCTGGTCGTCGTTGAAACCCAGTTCGATTTTTCTGAAGCAAAAGCCGCCTTGAAGGCAGTGCGGGATGCAAGCAGCGAGGTTCCGCTGGTCTGTTCCTTCAGTTTTGATCGTGGCACACGGACGATGATGGGGGTGAAACCCTCTCAATTGCCCGGGGAACTTGAACCGTTTCGCGTGAACCTCCTCGGGATCAACTGCGGACGCAGCCTGGAAGACAACCTGAAGGTACTGCAGGAACTCAAAGCCGCAACCAGGCTGCCGGTCTGGTTCAAGCCCAATGCCGGCCTTCCGCTGACGGATGCCCAGGGGAACACCCGCTATGACGTGACACCAGAGGATATGGGTGCCCGGGTTCCGGAATGGATCAAATCCGGCGCCAGCGTTGTCGGCGGGTGCTGCGGTACTTCGCCCGCTCATTTGCAGGCGATCGCCAAAGCCGCCAGGGCAGGCTGAACGGATCACCTGGTTCACATCCGCCTGCATATCATTCAATAGCCTGTCTCCCTTGTCCGTTTATTGAACGGATTGATCGTCATTAGGCTCAATGGACTGGGGTGAGCGACCATCCCTGGCACGCCAGATCTAGGTTGCGCCGGGGCTGATGGGAATGTTGCCTGTTCTGCTATAATGGGCGATATCCAATATCCGGGAGGTCGAAAATGACCGATTCAACTGCATCCAAGCCGGCAGGTTTCCGGGACATCTTGGTAACCGCCGATGCCAGTTCGATTGAAAAATGGCGAAAACAGGTGGTGGCCGGCCAGCCTGAAACTGGGCGGCTCTACGCGTTCATCAGCGACGAAGGAACCTATATGCCCGGAGGTGAGGGAACTGCGCCAACCCCATTAACTTACTTCGTTTCCGGGATGGCGCTCTGACTGATCTCCCACGTGTCGCAGGTTGCGGCAAAAAAGAAGATGGCCATACGAAATGAGCGCGTCAGGATCTCTGCCCATTTTCACGAACAGGGATCGGTTCTCCGCGGTGACGCAGAAGGCTTTGCAGATGGTTTTGATGTGGAAATCTCTGTGGACACAGAGGAACCTCCTGAAGCAGTAGCCCTCCTGTTTCAACTTGCCCGCCGGATGTGCTTTACCGAAAAAGCCCTGACCGAAAACACACCCATTCAGGTGAAGCAGGTTCTTAACGGCAAACCATTGATTGGTGTATAAGGCCCAGTGAGAATAGGTCAGCCCGTCATCCCTTGGGAAAGCCGCTGGAAGGGACAACCAGGCGGGAATTTCCATCCAAATGTGTTTGCCTGGCGGTCAAAGCCGAAAACAGGTCTGGCCGCCATTAAATATTCCAGATGAAGATGACCTCTGATCCTCCGAACCGGGCTGGCCCCAGCCGGGCATTGAGGTTTGGCCTCGAACTGTCCAACATGGGCGCCTGTGGAGACCCCCGCGCGCTGGCATCCCTTGCCGTGGAAGCCGAGAGCGCCGGATGGGATGGGGTTTTCATCTGGGATATTGTCCATTTCGAAACCGAAGACAAGGCAGCTGCAGTCACCTGCGACCCATGGATTTCCCTGGCCGCCATGGCCCTTGCCACCCATCAAATCCGCCTGGGAACGCTCATCACGCCGGTATCCAGGCGCCGGCCATGGCTGCTGGCGCGCGAAACGGTCACCCTAGACCATCTGAGCAATGGGCGACTGATCCTTTCCGTTGGGTTGGGTGTACCCGCCGACGGTGCCTTCAGCAAGGTGAACGAGCCAGCCGACCGGGTATTAAGGGCTGAACTGCTGGATGAGGGCCTGTCCATCCTGCAGGGTCTTTGGAGCGGGGTTCCCTATCATTTCCACGGCAGGCATTACAGTTTGCAGGAGATGTTATTTCTACCCCGGCCGCTCCAGGAGCCCCGCATTCCCGTTTGGGTGGTCGCAGCCTGGAAAAAGGAACGCTCCCTTGCACGGGCATTGCGCTGGGACGGCATTCTTCCGGTCCGCTTTGCCGAGGATGGGAAGAATATGGACCGGGATGGATTTGCCCTGGCTGGGGGCATGAGCGTGCAGGATATTGTCGACCTGAAACGGTATTCCTGCCATCATCGTCAGGGGAATGGTCGGTTCGACATCATCCTCGAAGGTCTGCTGCCGGAAGACCGAAAGAAGGCTGTGGATACGATCAAACCATACGCCGATGCCGGGGCGACCTGGTGGATCGACACGGCCTGGCACCTGACACATGGAAAAGCCGGGGGGTTGGATGCGTTGATCGAACGCATCCGCAGAGGCCCGCCGAACCTTTTTCCCAGTTAATTAACCGGATTAATTTCGCTTCACAGAATGGGCCCAAAACAAACCAGCCTGGGCCGAATCATCTCCCGAGAACTTCCCCCATCCATTAATTAATCTCCAACCCTCGCGTTGGATCATGGTGTCGAACTAGCCGGCAGTGTTCCCTTGCAGTTCTCTCAGACCGTTTTGCAGGGATGGTAATCTGTCAAAGATCGTTCAATCAATCGGGTTGTACTGTGGGTGCTTAAAAGCAATAAAACCTGCAATTGTCCCCTTTCTTTCCAGGAATTTGGACAAAACAGGAACAGGTTTATTCCTTCCGTTCCAATTGTAAAAAGTTCAAAAAGCGATCAACCGCCTGGGCAAGGGAAATGGAATCCTTTTCTGTCCATGGCGCATTAAGCCGCAGGAAGGGGACAAGTTACTGAGAGCCTGGGATCCGTTCCCGGATAAATTACCGTCCCATTGGTCCGACAGAAGAAAGATGGTTGGTTTCGTAAAAAAGGATTCGTAATGACGTGCCTGGTTCCCCAAGTTCTCCCCTGGCCGTAGTGATTGTGAGAACAAATGCCAATACCATGCCGGGTTGCCACATACGGCAGTTTGCCTATGTGACCTGAATTTGAACTCAGCCCATTTTCCCGGCAATGATTGGCAAGGTGCATTCCCAACAAAGCGATTTTGGCATCTGTAGCCCGCGCCTTGCGTGCAGACCGTCTTGTTCCCGTTGTAAAGGTATCCTGGCGGTTTACGACTGCTGCTGCCAGCATCAAGAAAAAGGGCCTCACTCCAAGGTTCGGCTTTGACAATCCGAGAAAAACCCATTGGTCATTTTAAGTTATACTTTGTGGAACCTCAAAGAGAACCTGGCAACCATGACGCCCTTTCTGCAACTCATCCTGGTACTTGTTGTTATTCTCCTGTTCTCAAAAACCGCCGGGTATCTGACCACCCGCATAGGTCAACCCTCCATACTCGGAGAACTGCTGGTTGGTGTTGTGCTTGGCCCCAGCCTAATCGACCTGACACATTCCAGCATCATCACGGATGCCCACCTGCACGAAGTGGTGATCCAGATGGGCGAGATCGGGGTGTTGCTGTTGATGTTCCTGGCCGGCTTGGAACTGGATCTCACTGAACTAATGCGCGATAAACGCGTCACCATCCTCGGCGGCTTCTTCGGCGTAATCTTCCCAACAGGCCTGGGCTGGGCCACCGGCCGCCTGCTAGGCTATGGGAACCTGGAATGCATCTTTCTCGGGCTGGCGCTCGGCGCCACAAGTGTCAGCATTTCCGCTCAAACGCTCATCGAACTGAAGGCCCTGCGCAGCCGGGTCGGGCTCGGGCTTTTGGGTGCTGCGGTCCTGGATGACGTCCTGGTGATCCTTCTTCTTTCCGTTTTCCTTGCAGTTCTTGAAGGCGGGAACGGCCTGCTGGAAATTGCGGTTGTATTTCTGCAAATGCTCGTGTTCATGGGCTTCTCCATTGCCTTCGGCCTGTATGCCCTTCCCTGGATCTCCCGCAAGGTAAAAAACCTGTCCATCAGCCAAAGCACGCTCACCCTGGCAGTTGTCATCCTCCTTTCCTATGCCCTGGCGGCTGAAATTGTCGGAGGTGTTGCGGCCATCACCGGCTCCTTTATTGCCGGATTAATGTTCTCACGAACACCCGAAAAGATCGACATTGAAGGGCGAATCCGAGCCATTGCCTACGGGTTCTTTGTCCCCATTTTCTTTGTGAGCATCGGCCTGAACATTAACCTGGGCGTACTCTCAGCCGGCACATTGATCCCCTTCATTGCCATATCCGCAATTGCCATCGTGGGGAAAGTGTTGGGGGCAGGATTGGGGTCCAAAATGGGTGGTTTCAGCCCCAAGGAAGCACTTCAGTTCGGCATTGGGATGATCTCAAGGGGTGAAGTGGGCCTGATCATCGCCCAGATCGGCATCCGTGACGGGATCCTGGCCAATGAGACCTTCTCCTCTCTGATCGGCATGGTGCTTGTGACGACACTCGTCACCCCGCCGTTGCTCAGGTCCGCCTTTTCGGAGAGAAACGCACATTCCCTCAATGAAGGCATCCTTGAAAAATCCGTTGATAAAAAAGAGGCATCATGAATTATCTGCTCCTGCTTGTGTTGCACAACCCGGAAAAACTGGACGAACTCCTGAACGCCTGGGAAGAGGCCGGTGTGCAGGGTGTGACGATTTTTCCCAGCACAGGGCTGGGGCGCCTGCGCCAGTTCTCAACACTGCGGGACGACCTGCCCCTGATGCCCAGCATCAACAACCTGCTGAGGCATGAAGAGACAACCAACCGGACCCTGATCACGATCGTTGACGATGAGGCCCTCATCGAAAGACTGATCGAAACGACCGAAACCATCATCGGAAAACTGGACGATGGCAACACCGGCATGCTACAATCAAACCATGCCCAACCGGATCTACTTCGGTGACAACCTTCCCATACTGCTTTCACTTTCGGATGAACTGGTTGACCTGATCTACATCGACCCGCCCTTTAATACAGGCAAGGTCCAGTCAAGATCCAGGTTGCAGACCGACAACGACGACAGCGGTGATCGCACTGGTTTTGGTGGCCGGCGTTACCGGACAACCCTGCTGGATAAGAAAAGTTATTCCGACAAGCATGAAGACTACCTGGCTTTCCTGCGACCCCGCCTGGAACAGTCCCACCGTATTTTAAAACCCAATGGAAGCCTCTACTTTCACATCGACTACCGGGAGGTGCATTATTGCAAGATCCTCCTGGATCAAATCTTTGGCCGGGATTGCTTTCTAAACGAGATCATCTGGGCGTATGATTACGGGGCACGTACCCGTCACCGCTGGCCTCCCAAGCATGACAATATCCTCTGGTATGTAAAAGATCCCCGCAACTACATCTTCAATACGGATCAGGTCGAACGCATCCCCTATATGGCACCAGGCCTGGTGGGCAGGGAGAAAGCAGCCCGCGGCAAACTGCCCACCGATACCTGGTGGCACACCATTGTTCCCACCAACAGCCGGGAAAAAACCGGATACCCCACCCAAAAACCACTTGGCATCATCAACCGCATCGTCCAGGCTTCATCCAACCCGGGGGATACCGTGATGGATTTTTTTGCCGGGAGCGGCACAGTCGGTGCGAGTTGTCTGCAGCTTGGGCGGCAGTTCATCCTGGTCGACAACAACCCCGCCGCCATGGAAACCATGGCAAAACGCTTCGCCGGAGAAATGAGCATTAATTGGGTAGGCTGGGAACCCCTGCAGCATGAATAAACTTCCGCCTGTGCGAATGCTGTCCGGCTTTAAGATAAGGAAAGCGATCCTCCCGGGAGGATTGCTCGGCTTGGCCTCAGCCATTTTCATTTACACCGCAGCCCTGCAAAGCGAGTTCATCAACCGCCGGCTCGTTCTGCTTGCCCTGGTCGTCCTGTTGGCTGCCTGCGGTTTTTCCCTTTTGCTCCTGCGCTGGCTCATCCTGCCGGCACTGGCGGCCCTGTGCCGCCCTGCCGTCATCGGTATGTGCGTTGTTAGTCTCCTGTTTGGGCTTCTGCTGGTTACTTTTCTCCCAACACAACTGCAGCCGTTAATGCTTTCTCCAACCAAATTGGATGTGTCCGTGGATGGCACGCACAACCTGCAATCCTCCGGATCATCGGTCACCCTGCTGGCATTCTCCACCGGGAACCGCTTCATCAGTTACAACACGTTCACCCCATCCGGCGAATGGCAGCGGAATGGCACCGCGCTGGAAACAGACGGCAGGATGGCAACAGGCCTGGCCTGGCAGGGCAGGTTGCAACAGGGAGAGCTCGTCTTCCGCTCCTGCCCCGGTTGCGGGATCGTGCAGGTTACCTGGGATGGCCAGGTGACCAGGCTGGATACCTACGCGCCCGAACCTGGCGAACTGGTTGTGCGCTATCAACGGAAAAACCCCTGGCCGATCAGCGCCCTGACCTGGTTGTGCGCCGGGGCGGCAGTTGGCGGTTTGTACCTGGGGCTGCTAGCATTGGTTCTGCTTGCCTTTGGCACACCAAGCCCGAAACGCCCCGCGAATGCATCCCTTCAACCCCCCAGCCGGGGGTTTTATGCCGGGATGCTGTTCCTCGGCCTGCTGTCAGCCGCGATCTTCCTGGTTGCAACAACCAAAACCGGCTTGTTGGTTGAGACCGATACCACCAGTTACCTGAGCGCCGGAAGACACCTGGCTGCCGGGGAGGGTTATATCGCCATGGACGGGGACACGTACGTCTGGTGGCCGCCGCTCTACCCGGCCGTGCTTGCGCCGCTCTGCGGGGTCTCCCGCTTTGGAGCCCTGGAATTGAATCGCTGGCTGAACGCGCTGTTGTTAATGCTTGCCACCTGTTTGAGCGGGTGCATCGCCCGCCGGGTCTTCCAAGGCACGCAGGGGTTCTTTTGGCCCGGAATGCTGTTGTTTGTGCTCGCCCGGCCCCTGCTGATCTCATTTTCATCCGCCATGTCCGAACCGCTATACCTGGTTCTCCAGGCAGTTTTCCTTCTGTACCTGGTCAAATACCTTCAAGAGGGAAAGGCGTTTGATGCGGCTGCTTCTGCACTGGCCGCCGCGCTTTGCTCTCTAACCCGCTACATCGGGGTTTATCTGTTGCCTGTGGCCGGGCTGGTCTTCCTGCTCACCTCTTCCATCAGCCTCCAACGGCGGGTGGTCCGAACGCTTGCATTTGGCCTGGCTGCGGGCTTTCCCCTGGCGCTCTGGGTGGGACGCAACTGGCTGATGGCTGGAACGCTCACCGGCCCCCGTTCTGCCGCCGAGTTGAGCCTGGGCGAGAACCTGGCCAGCCTGGCAGCCACCATCAGCGGCTGGTACACGCCACTGCCGGCAGTTTGGACAACCCGCCCGGAACTGGCAATCCCGGTCGCATTGTTGTGGACCAGCCTGGCCGTTTACGGGATGACAGCCAGGAACAGGAAGAGGGGACTATCTGCCCGGACCCTCGCCCTCTTTGGCCTGGCTTATGCCATTGCCATCACCGCTTACCTTTCCATCCTGACCAACGCAGCCATCAACGACCGCATCCTGGCTCCCCTGCACCTGCCCTTGACGATTCTCCTGATGGCAGGCCTTCAAAGGGCCTGGTCGTCTGCAATCAACCGGAGGCCAGTACCGGTCAGGGTGATCATCGCCCTCATCCTGCCATGCATGCTCTTCCCGCCTGCCCGGCTGGCCTGGCAGTTCACGCACATGGACCCAATGCAGAGCATCACCAACCAGGGGTTTGCCTTTCGAGCCCTGCAGAACAGCAGCCTGGCAGGGCTGCTGCGGAACAACCCTCCCGCACGTACCGTGCCGTTCTACAGCAACTGCCCGCGCTGCCTGTACGTTTATGCCGACATCCAACCCTCCGCCCTGATGGATGGCCGGGTGGAAAACAACATCTACCTTCCGGAGAAGATACAACCCTTCCTGCTATTTTGGTTCGACCAGGTTGCACCGGTGCAAACCCGCACCAAGCCCAAAGGCCTGCCGGACCTCTCCGCCCTGACCGGGACCCCATTATCCATCCAGCAACTGGAGAAGGCAGAAGATGGGCAGGTCTATTATGTGGAGCCGGCCCAGCCATGATCGGGAAATCCCCGCCCGCCGGATTTGAGCCGCTTATGGCTGAATTGGAATCCCTTGCGAATCCCCGCAACGTGATCGGGCAGCAGCAATTCGGGATCCGGGGAGGGCGTATGCTTGGCATCCCCCTGCCGGAATTGCGCCGCCTGGCCCGCGGGCAAACAGACCATGAACTGGCACAGGCGTTGTGGAACAGCGGCGTCCATGAAGCCCGCCTGCTGGCCACAATGATGGCCGATGCCAGCCGGATGACCCGCCGGCAGGCGGACGCATGGGTCGAATCGATGGATTCCTGGGATCTTGTCGACCAGGCCTGCAACAACCTGTTCCGCCACCTGCCATTTGCAGTTGACCTGGCCATGGAATGGTCCAAACGGGAGGGGGAATTCATCCGGCGGGCCGGGTTTGCCTTGATGGCTGTATTGGCGGTTCACAACAAATCCCTGCCGGATGAAACCTTCCGGCAGTTCTTCCTGCGAATGGTGGAATTTGCCGGCGATGATCGCAATTATGTCAAGAAGGCGGTCAGCTGGGCGTTGAGGCAGGCGGGCAAGAGCCGCCCCGGCCTCCGGCAGGAAGCCCTGCAGACGGCCGTGCAGATCCGCAGCCAGGGGACGCCCTCGGCACGCTGGATCGCCAACGATGTATTGCGCGAGTTGCTGCTGCGCCGGGGTGGAAAATGATCCTCCGGTCCCGGCTGCTGCCAAACTTCCTCCTGCCCTGCATGCTGCTGTTGCTGGTTGCCCTCCTTTCCGGATGCCTGCCCGCGAACAAGTTGCTGGTTCTGCGAACCCAGATCGCCGGCGAAGCCTTCGCCACGCTAACAGCCGGAGCCCCCACCGCCAGCCGCATCCCTTCCGGTACACCCACCCGGCCCGCAACGCCGACACCCGGCGAATCTCCCACCCCGCTGCCGCCGGCAACCGTGCTCATCGGCAACCTGAACCTGCGCGCCGGACCATCGACAGCCTATGACCCGCTGGCCTCACTGCCTGCCCAGACAAAATTGCGGATCCTGGGGCAGTACAAATCCTGTGAATGGATCAAGGTGGAAACGATCGAAGGGCAGGTCGGCTGGATAAAGGGCGGCGTGGGTTACATAGACCTGCCGCTGGAATGCCAATCCATACCGCACGGCACCTTCCGGCCGGGAAACGGCAACCTGCTTTTAGACAGGCGTGACCGGAAAGGCAATGGCAGCCTGCTCCTCAGCAACAGCACCTTCGAGGACAGCCTGGTGATCCTGTGCGACGAGGTTGACCGCCCGCTGCTGGCGGTTTATATTCACATGAAAGCCAGCCACACCCTGGAGAGGATCGCCGATGGCAGTTACCAGTTGTACTTCATGACCGGCAAGGACTGGGACGGCGACGAAGGAGTCTTTATGGAGACCAACCAACGGCGGGCAATGTCCAACCGGCTTGCTTTCAGTTCCACCGGTGCAACCGCCACCCGCTGGGCGATCACATTGATGGTGAATGGCACAGGCACCAACAGCACACGCCCGGTTGATGCAGACAATTTCCCCCGCCTGCCCTGACCAGGCGACAATCCCACCCAAGAAAAACATCCCCTGCAAGGAAACCGACCATGACACGCATCCCCCCCATCCTGGAGTTTGACCCCGAACGAACCGCCATCATCAACCCGCACAACAAGCCCGGCAAAACCGCCCTGCCCGGGAGGGTGGTGCTGTGTTTTTTCCAGGATGTGCTACGAAGGCTGCGGAGGGTGGGTCGGCTGACCGTGATCGGCCGCCTGGTCTCGGAGATCGGCAGCAACCCGATCCTGCTGCTGGAGGGAGCCGAAAAACCACTGGCGGTGGTACACCCCGGCGTGGGAGCCCCGCTGGCAGCCGGCTTCCTGGAGGAACTGATCGGCCTGGGGGGCAGATGCTTCATAATGTGCGGCGGGTGCGGTGTACTGGACGAACAGATCGCACCCGGACACCCGACCGTGATCCAATCCGCGGTGCGCGATGAGGGCACTTCGTACCACTACCTGCCCCCGGGGCGCGAGGTGCAGGCTTCACCGGCAGCCATCCGGGCATTAGAAGAGGTCCTCCAAGAGCACAACATCAACTACCGGGTGGGAAAGACCTGGACAACCGACGCCCTGTACCGCGAAACACCCGCCCGCCGGCTGCAACGCGTGTCTGAAGGTTGCAGCGTGGTGGAAATGGAGGCTGCCGCCTGCTTTGCCGTGGCCGCCTTTCGTGGGGTCACCCTCGGGCAGGTGGTCTATGCCGGCGACCTGGTGCTGCCGGACTCCTGGGACAGCCGCGGCTGGGCCAACGCCTCCACAACCCGCGAACTGCTCTTCAACCTGGCGGTCGAAGCCTGCCTGAAACTTGCTGTTTGAGCCAGCCAAACCTCCCGATCTGTTCCGGCTGGGGGTAGAAAAACAGAAAATTCCCTCCCCGGTCAATCCCCCTGCGCTTAGACCGGGTCTCCCCCGTACAACCTGCGGTGGACAACGCTGAGGGCCCGCACCTGCTCGGCTGCGTGATAGGAAGAGCGCACCAGGGGGGCGGCCTCCACCCAGCGAAAGCCGATGCCCAGGCCGTATTGCTTTAACTCCTCGAACTCTTCCAGGCTGTAATAGCGGGCGATTGGCAGGTGCCGGCGGCTCGGCTGCAGGTACTGGCCGAGGGTCAGGATGTCCACACCCCAGGCGCGCAGGTCGTCCATCACCGCCCTGACCTCATCCACGGTCTCGCCAAGGCCGACCATGATGCCCGACTTGGTGAGCACCTCGGGGTCCATGCGACGGGCGCCGCGCAGCACGGCTTCGGACCATTCATAGCGGTCCTGTGGTTGCACAAGCCTGAACAGGCGCGGCACGGTCTCCACGTTGTGGTTGAGGATCTCCGGGCGTTCCTCCATCACCATCTTCAGCGCCTCCTGGCTGCCCTTGAAATCGGGGATGAGCACTTCCACCGAGCAACCCGGGTGTATCTCCCGAATGCGGCGGATAACGGCAGCAAAGATGGGGGCGCCCCCATCCGCCCGGTCATCGCGGTTGACGCTGGTGATGACCGCATGTTTGAGGTCCATGGCCTTCACCGCCTGGGCAACGCGCTCCGGCTCATCCCAGTCCAGTTCCTGCGGGCGGCCATGACGGACATCACAAAAGCCGCAGGTGCGGGTGCACACATCGCCGAGCATGAGGAAGGTGGCCGTGCCACTGCCCCAGCATTCGCCCATGTTCGGACAGCCGGCCTCCTCGCAAACGGTGTGCAGCGCCTTGCGGCGCATAAGATCCTGCAGCCATTCGTAGGTTTCGCCCGAGGGGGCGCGAACACGGATCCATGATGGCCGGCGGATGGGGGTGGTATCGATCTTGTCCGGGTTGACCCGGTCGCGGGTGGTTTGAAAGGACATGGCTGTTCTCCTGCGGCGAATTATACCGGGTTTGCCGAAGTCGGGGGCGAATCCGCGGTGTGTACGCCCCCTTTGTGGGACCCGCCGGCAGGAAACACCTGCCCATTCAAGCCCGAGGCTCACGCCAGGCGGCGTGATATACTCGTTTGCATGGAACCACTGCTGTACCTGGTGGCAACGCCGATCGGCAACCTGGGCGACATCACGCTGCGGGCGATCGAGACGTTGAAAGCGGTGGACTGGGTGGTGAGCGAGGACACGCGCAAGACGGGCCACCTGCTGAACCATTTTGGCATCCGCAAGCCGCAGATCTCGTTCCACGAGCACAACGAGCGCCGATCGCTGCCGCGGGTGATGGGGCTGCTGCGGGAGGGCAGGAAGGTGGCCTTGGTGACCAACGCCGGCAGCCCGGCCATTTCGGACCCGGGTTTCATCCTGGTGCGCAGCGCCCTCGAGGAGGGGATCCCGCTGACCTGCATCCCGGGTCCGGCTGCGCTGATCCCGGCGTTAACCCTCTCGGGGCTGCCGGTGCACAGTTTCACCTTCCGCGGGTTTGCCCCGCACAAGGGCGGACCGCGGCGGCGCTTCCTGGAGGTGGACCGCGATTCCCCACACACACTGATTTACTACGAGAGCCCCCACCGGTTGAAGGGTTTCCTGGCGGATGCCCTGGCGGTGTTCGGCGACCGACCGGCAGCGGTGTGCAACGACCTGACCAAACTGTACGAGGCGGTGGAGCGCGGCAGCCTTTCCGCCCTGGCTGCACGCCATGCAGAGGAGGAGCCGCGCGGCGAGTACACGGTGGTGATCACCGGGGTGGAGGCCGGGGGGTAGAATGCACCATTTCTTCATTGATCCGCACCACATTGCCGGAGAGCAGGTCAGTTTTCCGGCGGAGACCGCCCGGCAGATCAGCCGGGTGTTGCGGCTAAAGCCCGGGACGATGGTGGCGGTGCTGGACAACCGGGGGAGCCGGTTTACGGTGGCGCTGGAAGTGGTGGAGAAGGAACTGGTAAGCGGCCGGGTGACGGAGCGCATGGATGCCGCCGGGGAACCGGCGGTGCGGGTGGTGCTGGACCTGTGCCTGACACAACGGGAGAAGTTCGAGTGGGCATTGCAGAAGTGCACAGAGGCGGGGGCAGCGGCGTTCCGGCCGCTGGTCTCGCAGCGCAGCCTGGTGCAGAACACCACCGAAGCCGAGGCCAAGCGCGGGCGCTGGGAGCGAATCCTGCAGGAGGCCGCCGAGCAGTGCGGGCGGGGGCGCATCCCGCAACTGCTGCCCACCGCACGGCTGGAGGAGATGCTGCAGCAGCCATCGGAACCGGGGTTGCTCCGCCTGGCGCTGTGGGAGGACGAACAACGCACAACCTTGAAGGGGGCATTGACCGGCTGGCGCGGGGGCAGCGTGGAGCTCCTGGTGGGCCCGGAGGGGGGACTGGCAGAGACGGAGGTGCAGGGGGCGCAGGCGGCCGGCTTCAGGACGGTGACGCTGGGAAGGCGCACGCTGCGCATGGAAACGGCGGCGCTGGCTGGCACGCTGCTGGTGCTGCACGAACTGGGGGAAAATTAGCCTTCAGGCATCCTCCGGCGGAGGGGCGGCCGGACCGTAATCGAGCACTTCGCGCACCTGGGAATTGGGAATGGGCGGGCTGATGATGCCCTTCTCCTCCATGGCATCGACCAGGCGGGCGGCGCGGGTGTAGCCAATACGCATGCGGCGCTGAAGCATGGTGATGGAGGCGCGCCCCTCGCGGCGCACCAGGTCGATGGCTTCATTTAGCAGTGGATCACCCTGGACGGTTTCAACATCCTCCCAGATGGGCACCTGCTTGAGGGGCACGCCGCGGGGAAGTTCGCCCATTTCGTCCCCGGCCGGGGCGGCATCGGCAATGGCCAGGCTGGCGGCGGCATCGCGCCAGTAATCGACCAGGCGCTGGATCTCGTGGTCGGAGACGAAGGCGCCCTGCAGGCGAACGGGCGAGGAGGCATCCGGTGCCTGGAAGAGCATGTCGCCACGGCCGAGGAGGCGTTCGGCGCCGGGCTGGTCCAGGATGACACGGCTGTCGATCCCCGAGGCAACGGTGAAGGCGATGCGGGCGGGGAAATTGGCCTTGATGAGGCCGGTGATGACATCGACCGAGGGACGCTGGGTGGCCAGGATGAGGTGAATGCCGGTGGCGCGCGCCAGTTGTGCCAGCCGGGTGATGGAACTTTGGGTCTCATCCGGCGCCAGCATCATCAGGTCGGCCAACTCATCGATGACGACGACCAGTTGCGGCAGGCGTTCCGCGGGCTGACGGTTGTTGTACTCACCGATGTTGCGCACCCCGGCGGCGGAAAACTTGTGGTAGCGGGAATCCATCTCGCGCTGCATCCACTGCAGGGCGCCAATGACCCGCCCGGTATCCACAACAACGGGGGCCAGCAGGTGGGGAACGCCGTTGTAGCCGGTGAGTTCCACGCGCTTGGGGTCGACGAGGACCAGGCGCAGGTCGTCGGGGGTGTTGTTCATCAGGAAAGAGCAGAGCAGGGAGTTGACACAGACGGATTTGCCGGAGCCGGTGGTGCCGGCGATGAGCAGGTGCGGCATGGCAGCCAGGTCGGCGGCGATGACCTCTCCGGATACGTTCTTGCCGAGGGCAAAGCGCAGGTTGGAGCGCTGCCGGCGAAAAGCCTCGGATTCGATGACCTCGCGCAGGGTGACCCGGCTGACCTCGGCGTTGGGGACCTCGATGCCGACGTAGTTGCGGCCGGGGACGGGAGCCTGGATGCGGATGCGGTGGGCGGCCAGGGCCAGGGCCAGGTCGTCAGCCAGGGAGACGATCTTGCTGACCCGCACACGGGTGCGGCCGTTGCGGGTCTCGATGAAGTCCGGCTCGACGCCGAACTGGGTGACGGTTGGGCCGCGATGGACCTCGACAACGTGGGCCGGGGCGCCAAAGGAGGCCAGGGTCTTCTCGATAAGTTTGCCGCGATCAAGGTCGGTGGAAGCCTGGAGGGCCTGCCGGGTGGGCGGGTCGAGGACGGCCTCGATGGCGGGGAGCACCCAGGGTGTTGCCGGACGGGGGGCCGCGGCACCAGGGGCCGGGGCTGCAGCCTCGGGCGCGTCCTCCTTCGGGGCGGAAGGTGCGGCGGTCCGGGCGGCTGTAGAGGCAGCCGGGCCGACAGCGGCGCGCCCGCTGCGGGCAGGCGCTTTGGCGGGGGGAACATCCAGCGGCTGGAAGTCGCGGGGTAGTTGTTCAGCCGTGGAAGGGTCCGGGGGGAGGGTGCGCGGAGCGGCAGTACGGGAGGCGGGCTGCGGCCGGGATCGGCGGTCGATCGCGTGGAGAAGGTCGGGAACGGAGACATCCAGCAGCATGACGAGCCCAACGAGCAGCCAGGCGGCGACCAGGACCACGGCAGCTGGTTTGCCGAGCGCCCCGGTGAGCAGGCGCTCAAAGGCGGCGCCGAGAAAGCCGCCGCCGGCACCGCGGGAGGCCAGTTCCCAACCGCCGCCGCCGAGCAGGTGCAGGGCGGCCAGGAGGCCAAGGTAAAAGAGGACGACCCCGGCGATGCGCCCGGCGGAGGGGATGGGCAGGCGATCGATCTTGCGCAGGACCAGCCAGGCCCCAACGAGGATGAGGGCCAGGGGCAGGGCAAAGGAGCCCCAGCCGGCAGCCTGGTTGAGGAAGCCGATCCAGGCGCCCATGAGGCCGCCGCGGCTGGCGGAGACGAGGGAGAGCAGGGTGAGCAGCCCGACAAGGGCCAGCACGGCGCCGATGAGGTCCAGTTTGCGCTCGGGGGAAAGCGTGATGAGCGGGCGGGCCGGGGCGGTGCGGCGGGCGCGGCTGCGGCTGCCCGGCGGGCGGCCGGGGCCGCGGGAGGAGCGGGCTGCCGGGCGCCCTTTGCTGCGTTTTTGAGCGGCGGGTTTCCTGGCCAAAGGGGTTCTCCTGATTATGGAATCATTCTATCACAGCCCGGATATATGCCGCGAAGCAGCATCCACCCAGGGCGGCAACCGTCCGGAACCTGCCACCGGCAAAACCCGCCGCCATTCCCGCCTGTGCCCCTGGGGGCGCAGTGAGCCAAGGGAATATTCGTTTTCGTTTTTTCGTTTTTCCGATGTGTTTTCGCCTGCCGGGGTGAGGCGGTGCAGGCATCGCGGGTTGAGCATGGAATGGAATTCCATCCCTCCCATTGTACAGGATGGGGGGAATTTGGCAATTGGCAATTTCACCAATCCGGATGGGAAAAATGGCGCATTTAAGAAGGGGGATTGACCAATAGAGCAGGTTTTATACCGAGCAACCATCCTGGTTGAACATCCCGATCCTTGAAATTGAAAAATAATGATGCATCGAGATAAAAATAGAAAACGGCATAAAGAACCACAACCACCCTGCGGCTGCCAGGGATATGCAGGAGACAGGGGCGGAGATCCCCAACGTCCGCCTACTTAGAATAACGTTGTTCGGCTATCTTAATAAATTGGGAAACGGACAACGCGCCCCGTTCATTCCGGGCTTTTGATCCAGGTTTTTTCAATTCATGGATTATTTTTTCACGAAATGCTTCATAAATGTAGTGTAATTGAAAATCAAGATCCATTAGGACCAGCACGACAGAATCCCATTCACCACCGGCATCGATCCTGCCAACCCGCAGGAGCAGTTTTTGAGGATTTGGGACACACCTGCTCTTTATTTGTATTTTTTGTTGGACCCCATTCACTTCCCGGGTTGCATCATATCCTTTTAACGGACATCCGCCAACTTCAACCCCAGCACGGATGCGGCAGTGCGCTCCCCAACTTCTCCGGTTATCCCAAGCGGGCGCCCGGTGATTTGATAGTATTTTGATGCAATTCGCTTCGCTTCATTAATCAAATCTTCAATTATTAAATCATTGACCTCGCCCATTTTTCCTCCGGCTGTTTTCAACCCTAGAAGGAGTAAATCGTTGCCCATTATGATTATATATCCACCATCCATTCATTGGATCAGTGATTGGACATTTTTCCACACACCTGTTCCGGTAACATGCGTTGTTCTTAGCCAATTCTATTTCCCGGCAAAATAATCGCAAAAAAACCAAAATCTGGTATACTCGCCCGACAACCCATTGAAAGGACGTTCGGGTGGAGGGGAAAACCTGTTTTTCCCTGGAACGCCCCTGGAGGGCAACAGCCTTCCTAATAATTTTCTCTGAGCCGGTTTTTGGACCGATCCTGTGCCTAGACCATGAACATCGTAAACAACCAGTGGCCCTATTTGATCATCTTTGAGCGCCTCTTTTTGGCGCTTGCCGTTGGGCTGTTCATCGGCCTGGAGCGCCAGCGCAGGGAAAAAGGCGCCGGGGTGCGCACCTTCAGCATCGCGGCCGTCATGGGTGTGCTGGGAGGGCTGCTCGGAGAGGTCTACGCGGCGATCAGCCTGTTGCTGATCGGCATCATTGTGGTGATCATGAACATCGAGGCGATCCGCGCCAACAAGGAAGCCGAACTGACCACCTCCATCGCCCTGGCCATCACCACGTTTATGGGGATCTTGTGCGGGCTGGGCCACACCTTTACACCGGTGGCGGTGGGGGTCATCACGGCGGCCCTGCTGGCATGGAAACAGCCATTGACCAACTTCAGCATCCGGCTGACGGAAGCGGAGATCCGTTCGGCGATCCTGCTGGCGATCCTGACCTTCATCATTTACCCGGTATTGCCCAAGGGAACCGTTGATCCGTGGGGTGTCGTTGACCTGCAGGCCGCCTGGATCACTGTGATCCTGATCGCGGGGATCGGATTTATCAATTACATCCTGCTGAAAGCGTACGAGGACCGCGGGAACGAGATCTCCGGGTTCCTGGGAGGCCTGGTGAACAGCGACGTGGCCGCCAGGGAACTGGCGCGGCGCTCCCACGACATGCTGGGGCATTTATCCGATTCGGCGTACCGGGGGATCCTCTTCACCAACACCGGCATGATCATCCGCAACGCGGTCCTGCTGGCCATTCTTGACTATCGGGCGCTGTTCGTATCCATGCCGGCCTTCATCATGATGCTGGTGGCCACGGTCATCATCACGTTCGTTCGCCGAAAACCCCACATCCCCCCTGAAACGGAACGCACCGGCGCGGTGATCAACCTTTCCTCGCCGTTTTCGTTGAAATCCGTGCTGATGTTCGGGGTGTTGCTGCTGGTCATCCAGGTGGTGGGTGTGGTCGCACAACGCCTGGCGGGCCAGGCGGGCGTTTACGTGACCAGTTTTGTCGGCAGCCTGTTCTCCAGCACGAGCACCGTTGCCGCAGTTGCCACACTTGCCAAACAGGGCGGCATCACCAGCCAGGTGGCCGGCATCTGCGCGGTGATCGCCTCCCTCACCAGCGACCTGGGGACCATCCCGTACCTCCTCGGTGTTGTGGAGCGGAAAAGCCTCATCCGGGTCATCCGGGCCACCGTCATCATTGCCATTGTGGGCGCTGTAACCACGGGGATAACCCTGATGTTCTTCACCGGTTAGCCCGGCGGGAAATCATCCATTCCGTGAATTTGTTGATACCCCATGCACGTTGCGGCAGGCAGGGAGCCGGCAACCGCCCTGCGCCATCCGGCAGCAGTTCAATTCCAATGGAAGGAAAAAGTTGGGTACAATAAGCCCGTCTGCCGATGCCGGCAGGCAGCAGGAGCAGAACATGCCCCATGATGTTTTCATCTCGTACGCCCACGTGGACAGGGACTCAGCGGAAGCGGTAAGCGCCCGGCTGGAGCAGGACGGCATCCGCACCTGGATGGCGCCGCGGGATGTGCTGCCGGGGGCCAACTTCGCCGAGTCGATCATCGAGGCGATCGAAGGCAGCCGGGCCCTGGTGCTGGTATGGACAGCCCGCGCCAACGCGTCGGAGCACGTGTTGAACGAGGTTTGCCATGCCTTTGACCAGCGCATCAGCATCATCCCGCTGCGGCTGGAGGCTGTGAAGCCGGTGAAGGCAATGGCCTACTACCTGGGGCGGACGCACTGGCTGGACGCGCTGACACCCCCGCTGGAGGAGGTGCTGACCAAATTGAGCGCCACGGTGCGAACGATCGTTGACCGGCAGTGGGAGACGATCCCAACGGAGGCCCCAGCAGTGGAACCAGCCCCGCCAGGGCGGCTGCCAGAGAAAACCCTGCCCCCGCCTCCGGCAATGGCCGAACCGGTTGCAGGTTGGGAGGCCGTCCCCTTTCCCATCGAGGCTGCCCAGCCGGTGACAACCGTATCCGGTTTGCCGCCGGTGAGGCCGCCGTCCAGGCCGCGGCGAAGGCAGAGCAACCGGGAGTGGCTGCTGGCAGGCGTGGGGCTGGCGGCCGTTTTGCTGCTGGGCGGACTGGCGACGGCCGGGGCGCTGCTGGTCCGCGGATGGGAGCGGGTGAACAGCGAGAGAACGATCACATCCGAGGTGATCGAGATCCCGGGCGGCATGACGGAGGAGAGCCTCCTTCCCGGACCAGTGGTCACCGATACTCCGGGCGCGACCCCAAGCCCGACCGCCACACCAACGAGAACTGCAACCAAAACACCCACCGCCTCAAAGACGACATCGACCCCCACGGTCACGGCAACAGCCACCGAGACACCAGCCATGGAGACCGCCCCGCCCGTGGAGGCTTCCCCCACGGAGGGAGGCAACGGGGAACCCCCGGCGGTGGAACCGCAGCCAACCGGGCCGTAACTGTTTGAAGGTTGTTGCGCACCCGGCGGCATGTGTGAAAACCCTCCGGGTGGAGGGGAAAAACAGTACCCTGGCGAATACACCGGACTGGCGCAGGAGCCGGCCAGGACAGGTATTGGCAAGGGCGGCATGGCGGCCGCCCATCTGCTTTCAGGAGCCGGCGAGGGTGACCTGGACCTCCATCTGCTTAAGGTCGCGCACAATGCCAATGGTGACCTTGTCGCCCGGGTGGAACCTGTAGAGGGCGTTGATGAAGGAGTTGGTTTCGCCCAGCGCAACCTCGCCGATGCGGGTGATGATGTCACCCTCCTGCAGGCCGGCCCGGGCGGCCGGTCCACCGGACTGGACAGCCGTAATATAAACGCCCCATTCCACCGGCAGGTTGTAGCGGCGGGCAACGTAGGGGGTGATGGACTGCCCGCGGATGCCCAGGTTGGGGCGGGAAACCGAACCGGTCTGGATGATCTGCCCGGCAACGGTTGCAGCGGTGTTGGAGGGGATGGCAAAACCGAGCCCCTCGGCGACCGTGCCCGAGCCGCTGGAGCGGACGACGAGCGTATTGATGCCGATGACCTCGCCGGCCAGGTTGACCAGCGGGCCACCCGAGTTGCCGTTGTTGATGGCGGCATCGGTCTGGATGAGGTCCTCCACCAGGTAACCGCGGCCGGTATCGATGGAACGGCCGGTGGCGCTGACCACGCCAACGGTGACCGAGTTCTTGAAGTCGCCAAGGGGGGAGCCGATGGCGATGACCGCTTCTCCGGAATCCAGCACATCGGAATTGCCAAAACCGGCCACCGCCGGGACCGGGCCATCGACCTTGAGCACGGCCAGGTCGGAATACTGATCGGCGCCCACCAAAACCGCCGACTGGGTGGTGCCATCCGCCAGGGTGACATGGAAACCGGAGGCATCTTCCACCACGTGGTTGTTGGTGAGGATGTAACCTTCCGGGGAAATGAACACACCGCTGCCGCTGACCTCGGATGTGGAATGCGGCCAGAAAGGGCCCACATCCACCCGGGCGTTCCCCACCACGGTGACCACGGCGGGGCCGATCCGCCTGACCACCTGCGTGATGGTCGTTTGGACGTCAGAAGTGTTAATGACAATGGCCCCGGCTGGCCCCGGCATGGTCACCACCGGTGCGCTCCCTGCGGTTGGGAACTGAAGGCCGCTGATCGCGTTTTGAAGGTCCTTGTGCTCGATGGAATAAACGGCCAGGGCGCCCACGGCTGCGCCGAACAGGGAGGAGATGCCGATGCCGGTCAGCAGCAGGAAAACGAGCAGAAAACGTTTCATCGGATACACCTTTCAACAGGCGGGGCCAGGGGGAGACATGCGGTATTGCGCCCGGTCAGACCCCCGCCTGACAGGTAAAAGTATAGGAAATGCTGATTAATACCGGATGAAACTTCTGTATGCAAATTATTAATATTCCCAATGGAAAACCCCGGGCACGAGGGCCAGGCGAGGGACGGATCGACCGGCAAAACCAACCCCCCCAGGGGAAGGAAGTTGGAGGGGTTACACCTGGTCAACATGGGGCAGGATGCAGCGCAGCGGCTGTGGAATGGGGCCGCAACCGGTAAGGACAAGCTCGCGGCGGGCGCGTGTCATGGCCATGTAGACCAGGCGGCGCTCTTCGCTCAGTTTTTGCGGGTCGGCCCCGGGCGGGAAGGCATCCTGGATTCCGGTGAGGAAGACGGCCTCAAATTCCAGGCCCTTGTATTGGTGATAGGTGTCGATATTAATATCAAGCCCCTTCAAGGCTTTCTGCAATTCGGCCTTGCCCTTCCGGTGGCGGTTAAGAACGGCGATCTGCCCGCCGCGAATGCCCAACAGGGAAAGGGAGCGCACCTGTTCAAGGATGAAACCGGCCTCGGCGGCAAAGGTGGAAAAACGCCTGAGGATGGGTTTTTTTCCATGCTGCATCGAATCGGGATCCAGGTCGGGGAGGACAATCTGGCCCTCCTCCTCGAACTGGTGGCGCAGGGCTTCGTCGCTGCGGATCAGTTCAAATGCGGCCTGGTAGATCTCGTACGTGTTGCGATAGGGGACCCTGAGGTGGCGGGTGCGCCCGACGACCTCGATGCCTTTTTCACGCCAACTGAAATAGCGGTAGATGCTCTGGGCAGGGTCATCGGCAAGGAACAGGGCACCCCCGGAAACAAGGTTGTGATTGATCAGCCGGAACCAGGCAGGGGCAAAATCCTGCGCCTCGTCGATGAGGATGGCATGATAGGGTTCAACAGGAAGTTGGCCCTGCAGAACGCCATCCAGGACAAGGCGTGGAATATCCACCCAATCCAGCAGTTTTTCCTTCTGCAGGCAGGCGCGGTAAGCCTCGAAGATGTCAAAGACCCGGCTGCGAAGTTGTTTGCCCAGGCGGCGTTGCAAGCCGCGCCCCTTGCGCTCGGACGAGAGGTAGGCGGCCCGGTCGAGCGTGAGCGTATCCATCAGCCACTTGAATTCCTCCTGGAGGAATTCGACCCCCAGTTCATCGACCAGCGGGAACCGGTCGCGGTGGTGCTTCAGCCAGCCTTCGGACGTGATGGGATTCTTCCAGGGGATGCGATCGCTCATGAGTTGGCGGCAAAGCCCATAGAAGGTGCACACCCTGATATTGGAGCAGCGGAAAAGGGAATCCGCAAGGCTGTCCTTCAGTTTGTCGTTAAAGGTGAGGACGAGGATGCGCCACTCCGGGTAGCGCGCGGCCAGGTATCGGGCACGCTGGGTGAGAACAAGCGTCTTGCCGGAGCCGGCAACACCTCGGACGAGGCGGACAGCGGTCTGGCTGGCAAGTTCTTCAAGGGTGGGAGGGGTTCTTTTGAAAGGCGGTTCGGGTTCAGAGGTTTGGGTTGCAGTCCCAGCAAGCGGCTCTTCCCGGGGGAGGAGGACTTCCTGCCGGGAGACGGGATGGGCTTCATCGGCGGTCGAAATTTCAGAAGGTGGACGAACCGGTTCGCTGACGAGGGTTTCCTGAGATTGATCCAGGATTACCGGCAACCGCCCGGAAGGATGGACGACGATTGTAGGGTTCAATACACCCCGTATGCAGTCCAGTTCGGAGCGTGTTAGTGTACGAATGTGATGGGTTGCAATGGTGGATTTGAGCCTTTTCAGGATCAGGTCGGGCGAGAGGTCAGCCAGTCCAAGAACAAAATCCTCTCCCCACAATTTCTTTAATCTTGAGAGCGTGGAGCCATGAAGGTTCGGGAAAACAACCGCATACCCCCAAGCGACCTTAAGCGCCTGCCGGTCGTTGAGCAGGGTTTTCATGCGTTGAAATTCCGCCGTTAAGGACGTACAGTAATCCCGGGCGATGGAGACGGGGTTTTTTTCCTCCCGCACCTCGTTCTTACGTGTACGGATGCGGGCAGTGAAACGGTCGAAGGATTCCACGTTCACCCAGTCCTTCACCTCAAGGACCACCACCCCATAGTTAGCCAATACAGCAAAATCCGGATACCGCTGGATGCGGCTGTCCGAAATCGGAAACTCCACATATACCGTGAATTCCTTCGGGAGGTGATCGGCAAGATGTTTGAGGACCACCTTCTCGCCATAGGTAGCCTTGTCCTCACGCAGATGTCCCTTTACCTCTGCCATGGGTTTCCCTCCTTCCGCAAACACTCCTATTATAGCGGGGAAACCACCAGGGAAATTATCATCCCTGCAAGGTCAACATCCAACCCACCGGTCTGTCTGCCGGCGCGTTTTGGGCTCTTTCTTATTAATAAATGAAGCTGGTCAGGAAGTTACAAGCAGGTTGCTGCGGATGGCTTGAAATTCCTCCGGGGTGAGCCCCACCGGGCCCAGGAGGTAATCCTCCATCGAGCCGTATTTTGCTTCGATGTGATCATACACACCTTCCAGGATCTCCCCGCGGGCGGAGAAAAGGGGAAGGAGTTGCTCAAGCCGGAGGCCGGGCACACTCCAGTTGGAACTGCTGTTTCTGCGAAAAGTCTCCAGGCTCCATTCGAGCGCCAGGTTGCTGAGGGTGTAATCGGCGACGATGGTGCGGCGGGGGACACCGCAGATGGACAAGAGGAGCATGGCAGCCACACCCGTTCGGTCCTTGCCGGCGGTGCAGTGGAAGAGCAGGGGCAAGCGGGCGGGATCGGCAGCAAGGCGAAGCAGCGCACCCAGGGCCGGTGCACCCCGGTCGACCAGCGTTTCCCGGTAGAAATGTTGGAACCGGCTGTCCATCTGGTGGCGAAAGAACAGAATATCCTTGAGGGAGATCGCATCCCCCAAATACACCGGCAGGTTGACATAGGTTGAACCAGGCGGCAGGCGGTCCGGGCGCTTGAGAACCTCGTCCGGGTTGCGCAGGTCGACGACCGTTCGCAAGCCCAGGGTGTTGAGCAACTGCTCATCCATCTCGTTCAGGCGGAATAGTTCATCGGAGCGGAATATCCGGCCGTAAGCCACCCGGCGGCCGCCAGCCGCCTCGTAACCGCCCAGGTCACGGAAATTAGCCGCCCCTTCAAGCGGAAGATGGCGTTCGACAAGGGGGATGGACCGTCCATCCTGCAGGGTGACCTCAAAGAAGCAGCGCCCGGCGGGGAACTGCGTTTTGCCGGTGACAAAGCCGCCATTGGATGGGCTGAGCGGGTAAACCTGCTCCATCACGGCTGGTGTGCTTCCCACCCGCAGCGCCACGGGGTGCAGGTGATCCCGGGAAGTGACGACCCAGCCATCCGCCCCGCGCGTAACGCGCAACAGGTCAACTTCCTGAACTTGAAAAAGGACCTCGGAAGGCGCCGGTTTAATGGTGGATTGCCAGCCCATCCAGGCGATGAGGGCAAAGATGATCAGCAGTGGGCCAAGGATAAAGACATTCATTTTCCAAACAAAACCATCAGGAGGGGGCAGACCGTACAGAAAATAATCCTGCCGCAACCTCTTGAGGTTCAACATTGTATCACTGGATGGAGAAAAATGCACCTGGCAGGATTGTGCCTGGGCGTTCACTTGGGGAAGATGAAAGGGCTTAAGAGCCGGAGTGGAAATGCCTGGGCTGTTTCTTCCCTGCGGCGGGGCGGAAGATGGACTTTAAGAAACTCCGGGACAGCCCCGCCCGTACAGGCCGGCGCCATGCCAGCCAACCCCGGGCAGACTCCTCCCCCCGCATCCAACCGCCAGCGACCCGGGGATGAGGTAAAATTGGCCCATGCGACGATCCCTGCTGTGGCTTTCATTGATCCTGCTTGGCCTGGCGTTGGCCTTTTCCGGTTGCAAAGCAGCAGCTGAACCCGGAGGCCCCACCCCGGAACCCCAGGTGACAACAACTCCGACGGAGACCCCCCCGCCGACACCGACCACGCCGGTGGCGCTGGCCGTATTGCTGGCACCGCAGGACCTGGATGCCGCCGTCACCCAGTCCTACCAGGAACTGCTGCAGGAACTGGCGGCGGGCAGCGGGATGGAGTTGGAAACACGCCAGGACCTGCAACCGGATGACATCGGCGCCGGCTGGCAGGTGGTGGTGATGCCCCGCCCGCCAGCCAACCTGGCCGGGCTGATCGCAGCGGCCCCGCAGGTGCAGTTCGTCACCCCTGCCGACGGAGACCTGCCGGCGGCGGCCAACCTGACCGTGATCCATACAAGCCCGGCCAATGCCGGGTTCACCGCCGGCTACCTGATGGCTGTTTCCACCTTTGACTGGCGCAGCGGGGCCCTTCTGCCATCGGATGCCGCCGGGGTGGTGGACTTTGCGGACGGGTTCCGGAATGGAGCGGCTTATTATTGCGGCACCTGCGCAACGTATTATTCCCCATATGCCAGGTTCCCACTGATCAGCCCGGCGCCTTCCACGGCAGGCCCGGAGGATTGGATCGCGGCCATGGATGCGCTGGCACCCTACGTGGTGTACTCGGTGTACGTGGCACCCCAAGCAGCCAGCCCGGAAGTGCTGTCCAACCTGTTCAACCGGGAGTTGATCCTGGCCGGGGCGCAAACCCCGCCGGATGATGTGCGCTCGCGGTGGGCAGCCACCATCCAGGCGGATGTGCCCGGGGCGCTGCGCGAGATCTGGCCCACGCTGGCTGGCGGCCAGGGAGCCGGCACGGTAACCGCCCCCATCGCCATTAACGACGTGCAGCCATACATCCTGACCCCGGGCCGCCTGGGGATGGTGCAGCGGATGCTGGACAACCTGCAAGCCGGCCTGATCAACCCACTGTCCGTACCCATGGAGTAAACCGGATGGCGGAAGCCATGTAAAGCCCGGTCACACAAGTCAATATTTCTCGACAACCATGAGCAAATACAGTTTTCTGAACGATTACGGTGAAGGCGCGCACCCGAACATCCTGGCAGCGCTGGAACAGAGCAACCTGGAGCAGGAAAAGGGCTACGGCGAGGACCGCCA
The DNA here is from genome assembly GCA_964420835.1 of uncultured Anaerolineaceae bacterium. Taxonomy (GTDB): domain Bacteria; phylum Chloroflexota; class Anaerolineae; order Anaerolineales; family Anaerolineaceae; genus CAYQUO01. The sequence continues at coordinate 28,889 of CAYQUO010000018.1, read as the reverse complement.
TTGCAGCCAGGCGGCCACGATGATCAAAGCGGCAGCCGGACGGCCAGATGCCGACGTGCATTTCCTCTCCGGGGGAACACAGGCCAACCTCACAGCCCTGGCGGCATTTTTACGGCCGTACGAGTCGGCGATCGCCGTGCCAAGCGCGCACATCCACGTGCATGAGGCAGGGGCCATCGAAGCAACCGGCCACAAGATCCACGCAGTGACCGGGGTGAATGGCAAGGTGACCCCGCAGGAGGTGGAGGAAGTGGCGGCCGAACACAACGATGAGCACATGGTTGTGCCCCGGCTGGTGTTTACCTCCCAGTCCACCGAACTGGGGACGGTCTATTCCAGGGCTGAGTTTGCCGCCCTGGCGGAAACCTGCCGCCGGCTGGGGCTGTACCTGTATGTTGACGGGGCACGGCTGGGGCAGGCGCTGGCCTGCGGGAAATGCGACCTGACACTGGAAGCACTTTCCAGCCTGGCGGACGCGTATTACATCGGGGGGACGAAGAACGGTGCGCTGATCGGCGAGGCGATGGTGATCTGCAACTCGGCGTTGAAGTTGAACTTCCGGCACCACCTCAAGCAGCGCGGCGCCCTGCTCTCCAAGGGCAGGCTCCTGGGGATCCAGTTCCAGGAACTCTTCCGGGACGACCTGTACCTGCAACTGGCCGCCCACGCCAACCGCCAGGCGCAAAAACTGGCCACAGGCATCCGGGAATTGGGATATCCCTTCCTGATCGACTCGCCGACCAACCAGATCTTCCCCATCCTCCCGCTGGCGGTGATCGATGCGATGATGCAGAACTACCTGTTCTACACCTGGTCCAGGATGGATGGGGAGAGGAGCGCCGTGCGACTGGTGACCTCGTGGGCGACGCCGGATTGGGCGGTGGAGGGGTTCCTGTCCGACCTGGCCAGGGCGAGTTAGGGCGCACCGGGGCAGCGTTCCGGGAGACGAGCCACCCGCCGCCAGGGCTGTGAATGGTTTGGACTGCAGGGTCCTGCCAGCCCCGGGTTAAGCCAATCCAAAAAACACTTGAAAAATTGCCAATTCAGGCGTATCTTATAATTGCAATCCCTTCCAGGGCTGTGCCCTGAAGGGGCCCGGCGGGACCGGGGAGGAGGAAATCCCGGCAAAGTTGCCGGTTGCACAACCTCTTCCTTCCTTTGGCAGCCGGAGGAAGGTGCCACCATCCACAAAGCCCGCCGGACACATGGTTCAACCAGGATTCCTGCGATGAAATGCAACTATTGCGGTACCGAATACGACCCCAGTGAAAAGTTCTGCCCCCAATGCGGGACGCCGAGGCCATACGACCTGCCTTCAATGAAGCGCGTACAAAGCGGCGCCCCTGGCGGGAAGGATCCATCCCGGCCGGAACTGGAGGATGACACGCCAGGCCAGTCGTCCTTCCAACGCCACCTGCTGCCGGCGCTGATCCTGATCGCCGGCATGACCCTGATGGTGTTTCTCTATTTGGAGTTCCTACGATAAACCACCCGGCAGGGGCCGGGAAAAAACCCTCCGCCAGGGGCAGGTTGACAAACCAAGTGGTTTCTCATGTAAAATTGAAACACCATATTTCCTGTTACCGGGGATTGGCAGCCAGGAATTCCTTATGACGGGTCTTCGAAGGGTCATTCCATCCACGCTGTTCGCCATCGCGGGCAGCACCTGGTTCCATCTGTCAACGCTGGATGAGGTCCTGGTTTCGCGCCGCGAACTGGCCGGCAGTGTTGCCCTGGCCGCGGCGCTTTTCGCCCTGGCGATGTGGTCATCATCCGGGTGGGCGCGTACGGCATGGAAACAATCTGCAAGCAGGAAATCCCTGGCCATTTCCATCCTGCTGGCCATCCCCCTTTCCATACCCGTCCCCGGCAGTCTTTCCTTCCTCCAGGCACGAAACCTGACCATCGAGGCGCTGACCAATAACGGGCCGGTGATCATCGAGGGGATCAACAACGGGCACATCGACATACCCCACGCCCAGGTCGTGCGGGAGGGGCCCTGGGAATACCAGGCCCGGACGTTCCGCGCCGATTCACCGGCGACCCTGAGGTGGAGCGGCCACACCTCCAGCCGTCCATACATCCAGTTCCAGGCCGGGCCGGGGATGGGGAGCGTGCGAATCACCTGGGACGGGCTAAGCGATGAATTTTCGCTCATTGAAGAGAAAGAACGGCAGTATACCTACGACCCCCACCTGCCGCTGCAGGCTTCCATCCGCTGGTTGTACTTTTTCCTCAGCCTGGTCTTTTTTACCAGCCTGTTTTACCTCATCCTCCGCTGGGTGCTTTCGTTGCCACCACGAACAGCCGGAGGGCGCAACCAAGCGGGAACCTGGCTGTTCTACGCCATCCCCATCTTCCTCCCCTGCCTGGTGGTGCTGCTGACCTATTCCCCGGCGCTGATGAGCGGTGATTCGCTGTCACAATGGATGCAGGCACACACCCTGCAAATGGAGGACCACCATCCGGTGTTCCACACCCTGGCCATCCGCCTGGTGACGCTCGCCTGGGACAGCCCAACGGCGGTGACGATTGCCCAAGCCGCCTTCCTCTCACTGGTGGCAGCCTGGGGGATCAGCAACCTGGTCCGCAGGGGCATGCCGGCGGGCATCGCCTGGCTGACCAGCCTGTTGTTCGCCATCTCCCCGGTAAACTGGTTGTACACTGCCACAGTCTGGAAGGATGTGCCCTACAGCATCTCCCTGCTGTGGCTGACGCTGATCTGCGTGGAGATCGCCCTGAGCCAAGGGCGGTGGCTGACCAGGCGGAAGAATTGGGCGGGCCTGGTGACCTGCTGCCTGTTGGTGTCCCTCTTCCGGCACAACGGCTACCCACTGGTGATCCTATTGTTGCCGCTGATCATCCTGTTCTTCCGCAGCCAGTGGAAATGGACGCTGGCCGCCCTGGCGGCGGTGCTGGCGCTGCGCTGGGCAGTCAGCGGGCCGGGCTACCGGGCCCTGGGTGCCTCGCCCATGCCGGCAGGGCTGCAATATGCCCTGCCACTACACCACATTGGAGCCCACGTGCAGCACGGTACCATCCTGAGTGCCGCCGAACGGACGGATATCGAACAATTGATGCCGCTGAAGGAATGGGATTATTCGCCATGCTCCTCCGTGCCGATCATCCTGGGCCAAAACCTGGACGCCGGCCCGCTGCTGGCGCACCCGCTGCGGTACATCCACCTGGCCTTCAACCTGTTCCTGCGCGATCCCCGGCCGGACCTGGAGGCGGCAGCCGGGATTGGCTCGCTGGTGTACACCATCCAGCCCGCCTGCAACACTTACGTCACCCCGCTGTACTACAAGCCGGACACCGCTGCGGGCGCCAGTTGGATCGATTACACGGTGGCAGGGGTCAGCGGAGAGGATTCCAGGCTGCCCTGGCTGGTAAAGCCGTTGAGCAGATTCTACTGGCAAACCCTCTCCTGGGATTCCTTCCAGCTGCTGTACATCCTGTTCTGGCGGCCGGCAGCCTGGCTTGCGGCGATCCTTTTTTGCGCCGTGGCAATCGCAATCACCAAACGAAAAGGGAGAACGCTGCTGGCGGCGGCGCCGGCAATATTGCAATCGCTGATCATCTTCGTGTTCAATGTCTCACAGGAAACCCGCTACCAGTACGGGGTGTACCTGGTCAGCCTGTTCTTTACCGGCTGGCTGCTGTTCTCAATTTGGGAAGCCGGGCCGGCAGACCCGGAGGGGACCACCCGACAGCGGGCAGGGCAATTTGCCGGGGTGAATGATCCGGAAAGGATGGATGCACCCGAACAGCCAAAATAACGCCCGGGAGGATGATTTTCACCAGGACCAGGAGCCTTTGCCACAACCGGGCAGTAATTTGGGCGCAAGGGTTGGGTTTCGGACCAGGCGTTTGGGAAGTGGAGCGACAGGACAAAACCGGCGGATCCAATACTGGTTACCGGGCCTGCAGGAAATGGATGCGGTCATCCCGGACGAGGCAGACGGCGCGGCGCTCCAGCCGGAGGCGCCTTGACCAGGCCTGTCCGTTTTCGTCCTATAATCAATAATAAAAGAAGGGAAGGTGATGAAATGCATCGTCTTTTCAAACTACAACCGGTTTGGCTCTTCATCGTCCTGGTGCTGGCCGCCTGCACAGCCGCGCCCGGGGCACCCGCCGCTGCACCAACAAACGGAGCGCCCCCGGAATTGCAGTTGACCATCACGAGCGACGGTTGCACGCTGGGAGGGCCAACAGCCGTGCCCTTTGGGGAGTTCAAGGTCAACCTGGTCATCGACGTTCCAAAGGTGTCGGAGACCGGGTATGCACTGCTGGTGCTCGATGAAGGCAAAACCCTGGCCGACCTGCAGGCCTGGACCTCCGGGGATTACCCCGCATGGGCTGACCGCTTGACGATCGTCAACCAGACCGAAACAGGCACCTCCAGCAAGATCATCGACCTGGCGCCCAAGGCAGCCATGGCCAACCATGACGAATTCTACATTGCCTGTTACCATACCGACCCGCAAACCCACATCCGCAGGATGATCGGGGCACACGGCCCCATCCAGGTCCAGCGGTAGAAACCCGGCTGACGAGGAGGTCCGGCATGAAAGCAGCAGAGTTCGCCAAACAGAAGGCCGCCTTTGAAAGGACCATCCGGCGCAAGGTGAGCGACGAGGAATTCGAGCGGCGGCTGAAAAGGACACGCACCGCCTTATGGGGCATCTGGCTGTTTTGCATCGCCATCGGCCTGGTGGAGGCGCTGGGCTGGCCGGAGCCCTGGTTCCCGCCCTACTCCACCCTCCTGGGCTGGGGTGTGCTGGCTTTTGCGGCCTTCAGCCTGGGGCGCGATTGGATGAGGAAGGAAGGTGCCTTCTACAGGCGGGAATCCTAGGGAAACGGAACCCCCTGCCGGTGGTACAATGCCACCAGAGGGTATAAATATGAAAAATACCGGTACCTTCACGAAGATCCTGGCGGTCACCGGCACGGTGTTGGCCTGGATGCCGGTGCTGGCACCGACCATATTGGCGATCGGTTCGCTGATCAGACGAGGCAGATTCCTGTTTGACTTCCTGATGCCTGCCGAGGTTTTTCCGGTGGTGCTGGCCGCCTGGGCCCTGCTGCTTTGGGCAGCCCTGCGATCGGGCAGGAGAACCCGGTTGCTCGCCGGGTGCATCATCCTCGCCGTTGTAACGCTCGTGGGCAGCCAGGCATTTGCACAGGTTACGGGGCTGGCTGACGGCCGCATCGGCATGGAATCCTGGCAGTTTTTCGCGACCATGAGTGTGTTCTTCATCTACGACCTCTCGGTGCTGGCAACCGGGGTGACCGGGATCCTCCTGCTGACCGACCTTTCCAGGATGAAACAGCCGTTCCCGCCCGGGCCATCCACCAGCCAGGAGGCCTGAAGACGAGGTCTCACGATGAGGAGTGAGCCAGTGAAACGCGTCCGTTTCTTGCAGTTCCTCCAGTACGGGATCCCGTTGTTGTTCATCCTTCTCGCCGGCTGCAAGCTGCCCCCCGGGCTGGCGGATCTTGCCGCCGGGCTTCTCACGCCGACGAGCACGGCGGGTGTTGTGCCGGCAGCCAGCAAAACGCCGGTTCCGGCCACGGCCACCCTTCCGCCAACCCTCCGCCTGGCCATTTCGCCGGCAGACATCACAGGAACCTGGACCAATGGGGAAAAATATGTGCGGTTTGAGGCTGATGGCAGGATGACCCAGGCGGATGCGCTGGACCGGCTTGACAGTTCCCCGTACGCGACAAGCCGCTATGCCTTTTCGGGGACCACGATCACCATCACGGAGGAGTCCGCCAGGGGCGTTCCCAGTTGCGGGATCACTGCCGGGAGGTACGAGATGCGAATGCAGGGGAGCGCCGGCATCCGGGTTGCCGCCCTGAATGACCCATGCGGGCGGCGTGCGGCCGAACTGGATGGTCACTTTGTATTTGTGCGGACTTCCACCCTGCCGTCATCGCAACAGACAGGAACGCTGGAACCAACGCCCGGTGGTTCCCCGTAAAGGAGGCCACCGCCAGGAAGGTACCTTTTCAGCCTCTTTCCTCATAATGAAAACAACCGCCTACCGTTTCCCGCGTGAACATTTCATCCTCTGGACAACCGTGCTGGTGATCGGCGCGCTGGCGCTGCTGACCGCCGGGGCAACCATTTGCCTGCTGCCACTGCTGCTGGCCGGTGTGATGGCCTATGCCTACCAAGCCAACCAGTAACACCACCGGGCACTGCTGCGTCAGGCTTTCCGGGTCAATGCGAACCGCCCACCCAAACTGGCGGCGATCATACAGGAGTGCCAGCGCCGGCTGCAGCCGGGGCCGCTGGACGTTTTCGTGGTCCCGGGCCGGCGGTTGAACGCCTACACCTTCGGCCTGGGCAGCCCGCAGGCCGTTGTGCTGTACGATGGCCTGTTCCAGGTGATGGACGAGGAGGAACTGGCCTTCATCATCGGTCACGAGATGGGCCACGCCGCCCTAGGACACACCTGGCTGAACACACTGCTGGGAGGCATGGCCGGTGTGCCGGCCTCGCTGGGGCTGATGACTGTGTTCACCCTGGCCTTTCGCAGTTGGAACCGGGCCTGCGAGTTCTCAGCCGACCGGGCCGGCCTGCTGGCCTGCGGAAACCCCGACAAGGCCATTTCCGCACTGGCTCAACTGGCAGCCGGCGATATCAACACCCCCGAGGAACTTCGCCGGGCGCTGGCGCAGATCGACCGGGAGGATGACAATTGGGCCAACGTGCTGGCCAACACCCTGTCCACCCACCCGATGCTGATCAAACGCATCGAAGCCATCCGCCAGTATGCACGGAGCCCGCAGTATGCCCGCCTGGCCCGCCTGGCAGGACAGCCCTGACAGGCACCGGCGATCCCGGTCAAGCCTGTTGGTATCATTTTCTGCCTGGTTCGATGCCTAAAAATGGGAGACTACGGCCTCCGGCACGGGGAGCCACCAACCAAGGAAAAGAAGACGAAAGTGCAAAAAATGCGACAAAAGGAGAAGGCGGGCAGGGCACTGCGCTGGGCCTTCGGGAGCCTGGTGGTGCTCGTGGCGGCTGGCGGGCTGGTCTTCCGGGAACAACTTACCGGGCTGTTGACACCTGCCCCATCGGAGGATATCATCCGCGCCCCGGCGATCGTGCGCCCTCAAGTAAACGGGAACACGATGGGCGACCCGAAAGCCCCGGTGGAGGTCGTCAATTTTTCCAATTTTCAGTGCCTGCAATGCTCCCGCTTTGCAACCGGGGAAGCAAATGACAGCGCCGGGGGGAAGGTCAGCGAAGCCGACATCGTTCAAACCTACGTGGCCACCGGAAGGGCGCGCCTGACCTACATCCCTTATTCCTGGTCCCCGGAAACTGCATTCTCGCCCGAGGAAGCCGCCTATTGTGCCGGCGACCAGGGGAGGTTTTGGGAATATCGCGACATGGTGTACCTGAACGCCGGCAACGCCAAAATTGGGGGCATCAACCGCGGGAACCTGGCGGCCTTCGCCCAGGTGCTGGGCCTGGATATGGGAGTATTTAACAAATGCTTCAACGGCCACCAGCACCTGAAGGAGGTTGCCCGGGACGTTACCTATGCGAAGGATTCCGGCCTCGAAGCGACCCCCTCCTTTCTGGTCAATGGCAGGATGGTCTTCCGGGACATGCTGGTGATGGAAATCGATGCCGCCCTGCAGCAGGCAGCCAACAAGATCACCGCCCCTGCCCCCACGGCGATCAACACCCCGGCCGTGGTGGTGCCAAGGCGGACTGATGATGGGATCATCCTGCCACCGCCTACCGTGCGCCCGCGGGTGAACGGCAACTCGCTGGGCGATCCACGGGCACCGGTAAAGGTTGTGGCTTTCTCCAATTTCGAGTGCAACCACTGCGCCAGGTTTGCCCTGGGGGGAATTGGCGGCGAAAGCAGCGAGGGCACAAACGAAGCCGCGATCGTGGAACAGTTTGTGGCCAGCGGCCTGGTGCAGTACACCTACATCCTTTACTCGCGGCAGCCTGAAGAGGTGTTCTCAGCGGAGGCAGCCAGTTACTGCGCGGGGGAACAGGGGCATTTCTGGGAGTTCCGCGACCTGGTGTTCCTGAACCAATCCAACCGCGCCCTGAGCGGCGACAACCATACCGACATGGCGGCCTTTGCCCGGGCGCTTGGGCTGGACATGACCCGCTTCCTGCCCTGCCTTGAGAACCAACGGTACGGGCAGCAGGTGCAGGACGATGTGCGGTTCGGGAAAAGCGTGGGGCTGAAGGCAACACCGGCCTTCCTGGTGGATGGCAGCCTCACCTTTACGCCCCTCCTCGAAACAGCGATCGTCAATGCGCTGCGCCAGGCCGGGGTGGACGTGCCCACCCTCCCAGCACCCAATGCGCCCATGACCGCACCTTGAGCGCTGCCCTCAACCGGACCGGACCCGGGTTCAATGGGGCGTTGACCATGGATGGGATGCCTCCCACGGGCCTCAAGCGGCCACAGGCGGGGACACTCCCCCGAAAACCGGCAGGGAAATGCAGGCAGGCAACACAAGGGCAGCCGTTGCCGATCAACCCGGGCAGGCGTGCGATGAGCAGGCCAACAGGGTGCCCTGGAGGGTGCCTGCCGGAGGAAAAAAAAAAGCGCCCTGGAAAACCGGGGCGCTCTATTGCTGCACCAGTTGGGGTTACTTCATGGCCAGGGCAAAGATGCCGATGTGGTTAAAGGTGGCCTCAGCCCGATCACCGTTGATGACCGCGGGAACTTCCTGCCAACTGCCGGTGCCGCCGTTGGCCTCGGGGTTCCAGTAGAGAATGACGAGTTCCTTCCCCCCGGCTTCCGGCGGGATGACAAAGGACACCGTCACCTGTGCCCAGGAAGGTATGACTTTCACCTCGGCACCGTTCAACTTTAAGGTGATCTCCATGCCTTTCAGGTAGGTCAAGCCGCCAGGCAGGCTGCCCGCCTCGCCCAAGCTTTGAGCGAGCAGGGTGGCCGTATAACCGCACAAGCCGGAAAACCTGACCTCGTCCAGGTTGGGCATCTGGGCCAGCGTCAGGGGGTTGGGGCACCCATCCTCCAGGAATGTCGGGGCGGCAACGGAATCCCCGGCCGGAGGGGCCAAAGCAGGAAATGGCGTCGGGTCACAGGCATCGCCGATGCCATCCCCGTCCATGTCGGATTGGTCATGATTTGCAACCAAGGGGCAGTTGTCCACCGCGTCGGGGATGGCGTCCGAATCATCATCATCATCGCAAACATCCCCAACTCCGTCGTTGTCCAGGTCGGCCTGGTCCGGGTTTGCCATAAAGGGGCAATTATCCTTTTGGGCGGTCAGGACGCTCAAGCCATCCCCATCCGGGTCCAACTGGAAGCGGGTTGGCACATCACCGGATGCCCCGCCGATCTGAGCGCCGCTCAGCCCGCCGAGGTTGATCTGCGCGCAGAGGCGGAAGAGCGCCCAGGAGACCAGGCCGCCGGAATAGTTGCAGGTGATGCCCAGCGAATTCTCCCAGTGGTTGCCGGAGGCGTCGATGTTGTTCGAATTCAAATCCATGAAACTGGTTTGGGTTAATGATCCCGGCAGGAAATTGTTCCCATGCACCTGGGTGTTGCTGCCACCGATGGATGAAATGCCGATGCCATTATCCTCAATCTGGTTATCCTCGACTGTCACGTTATCGCCGGCGATGCGGATGCCGATCTCGTTGTTGACGATGTGGCTGAGTTCCACCTGCACCCCGCTATCGCTGTCGTCTCCGATGAAGATTCCCACCCCCTCCTGGTCAAACGTTGTGTCGGTGAAATCCCGGACGATCGAGTTGCTCACCAGGCCACGCCCGCCACCATGGAACCAGACGCCGGCGTAAATGGCGGGAAAGATCCCGCTTATCGGGTCTGTAACCTGGGTGCCGGAAAGCAGGCGGTTTTCAATGATCAGGTTTTGCAGGGCCACGTTGGCGTTATTACCGATGGTGACGAGGGCATAGACCGGCAAAAGGGCTGCCACACCGGACTGCACCAGCGTACCCGGAGCCCGCAGAACGCCGCCGCTGGAGGCGCCCTGCAGGGTGAGGTCCTTGTCGATGGTGATCTGCTCGGCATAGGTGCCGTCTATCACGATGGTCGAGCCGGCGGGGGCACTGTTTACGGCATCCTGCACGGGGGTGGCGCTCACATGGCAATCGGTGACGACCGGGGCGCAACTGCCGCTGGCCAGCCGATAGCCCACCACGGTGCCATCCGGCAGGACGTACCAGGGGTCGCCCCCCTGGAGCGCGGCGGATGCCTCGTCCGTGGCCAGGGGCAGCGATTCGCCTCCCCCATTGACCAGGGTGATATCGTTGGCCGCAGCCGCCTCAACGATCTCTTCCACCCCGACTGCAGGCAGTTCAGCAGCGCCCGGTTCATTCAACTCCCCGGATGCGGGCTCCCCGGCAGGCAGAAGGGCATCCGCCTCCAATGGCAGGCCATCCGCCTGCGGCAGTGCCCCGTCGGCCGCCTGTTCACCGGCTGGAGCCGGCTCTTCGGAAACCAGTTCTTCCGCACCGGCTTCCGCTGCAGCCCCCGGTTCAACATCCGGGGGGATCTCATCCTGGGCAGCCACCGTCTTCACGGCCAGCGCAAGGCTCATGCCGATGACAAGCACCAATACCCAGACAAAATAAAGCAGCCGATCCATGTTCGATATTCGTTTTCCTGCGATCATACATACCTCCTTTATTTCAGCTCTCAACGGTTCCTCCCGGTCCTTGCCGGCGGGAAGGAAATTAACAAACGAAACCGACCCGATACTGGGGCCGGTTTCGCTACTGGCTCGCCAGGCGCCTTACCCGGAAGAACTCAGGGAACAGCGACCAAACACAACGCCTGGGTCATCACTACCCAATATGATACATTAAATCCCTGCTCTTCAATTTCCAGTCGAAAAGGTACCAATAAAACCAGATTCCAATAAGCAGTGTACATACGGAAATTGGAAATGTCAATCCTTAAAACGTTTCATTACAATGTTGTAATTAATACGGATTCCATCCCCTTCCTCAACGGATCCGGGTGCAGGAAAGCCCTCCGCCAAAGATGAAGCCTGCGGAATCGGGTATGGCCCGAAATACCATGGAGAACCGAAGGTCATTTCGTCCCGGGTGTGACGGACGCTGTTGGCAAGCCTTCCAGCGCCGGCGCCTGGAAATACACCGCCCAGTGACCGCTGCCGGCTTCCTGCCGGTTCCAATGCTGGTACCAGTCCTCTGTTTCGGCAGTCTCACCATACGGGGTCCACAGGGGGACGATCTCCCACCAGGTGCTGCCAGGCTTAAGCGGGATAGCATTGCCTTCGTAATCGACCAGCCGCGGCGGGCGCACCCGGCCGGTCTTCCGCTCGTAGTCCGTGTTGCCGGTACTCCAGTAGACTTCCAGCATACGCCCATCCCGGAAGAGCAGCGCCGGCTGGCGGCTGATGTACAACAGGTCGATGTTGAAATAGACCGGGTCATAATAATGATAGGCGGCGAACATGACCACCACGTTATCGAAAACCAGCGGCTGCCCGTTCAGCCTGTCCGCCTGCGGGGTAAAGTTCGCCCCGCTGCCATCGTCCTGCCAGCGCTGGTAGCCGCCGGTTTGCCGGTCATACTTCCAGAGCACCTGGTTCCGGTTGTGCCAGGGCAGCCAAAGGGAAGCAGCTGGCCTGCCCGAGGTGGGAGAACGGGGGTCAAAGCGCAGCCCGGAAAGGTGCGGCTTCCCGAGCCGAAGGGCGTGTTCCCGGGCCAGGCTGCGCATTTCCCTGCTGCCAAGCAATGCCCGGTTGACATCGCCGCTGGTGGCCCCTTCCCCATAGATGATGGAGTACTCATCCAGCGCGGGCAGCACCCGGTCGGAAGCCGAGGCGAAGACCAGGAACCCCTTGTAGAGCAGGCGCAGGCTCTCGTAGGGCAGCCTGCCGGAGCGGATGGGCCCCACAAAGGCCTGTTCCCCGGGGGGTGGGTTTGCCTGCGCCAGGGGTGCCTCCGCCGGTGGCAGGTCCCCATGGAACACCGCCAGGAAGCGGGAATCCCCCACTCCGATGTACATCTCATAGACATGGGAGGCATACGACAAACCCGCCTGGGGGCGGGTGGTGACCGGCGAGTTGGAGATGGAAACCAGCGCCGGCGGCAGCAACAGGTCTGCCGGGTCGGCAACCGGCAGGCCGGTGAGGGGGTTGACGCCGGGAGGATACTCGTCCGGGCCGGAGGGGGGCACGGTGGCGGTGACGGCAGGGGTGGAAGAAGGGGGAAACTCCGGGCTGGGAGAGAAGGTGGGGGCCAGGGAAGGCACCATTTTTTGGGTGCTGACGGCGCCGGCCGTTGCAGCGGGCAACGGGGTAACAGGACCCCTCTCAGCCATGGCAGCGGGGCTGCAGGCGGATAAAACCAGAAGCAGCGGAACTGCCAGGCACTTCAGGCGCATCATGCCCAAGCCTCCCGGCTGCAGGGAGTCCGGCCCACGGAGGCCAGGGGGTTGGAAGCTTTGATGCCCGCAGATCCCCCGCGCCCAACAACCTTCTGGGTGTCTCCGCCTGATCCATTCACAACGGCAGAGACCGCCCTCCACCCGGCGGCGGTTTCCCCGGCGCGGCTGGCATTCACCACTCCGGGAGTGGTCCTTTTCCCCTTCCCGTTCAACACACCCGCCCTCCCCTTCATGATCATCCTTCCAGGCCCCATTTGCAGGGTTGCATTTATAATGATTACGGCTTCAGAACAAATTATATCCACGGGTTGAACCGATTACAACGCAACGGTGTTATGACATTCAAATTGATGCTTAACCATGCAGGGGCTGCATAAGGGCTGGTACGGCGCATTTTGTGGGATAATTGGCTCTTACCGCCAGGCGGCATACCCTGAGCTTCAAGGCAAACAGAATGAACAAGACATGCATCATCCTTAACCCGGCAGCAGACAAGGGCAATGCGAAAAAGAGACTGCCCATGCTCGAAGGTGAACTAAAAAAACATGGCATCCCCTACGACCTGGTGAAGACGGACAGCCCCTGGCACGGTGCCAGGCTGGCCGAAGAGGCCGTGGTGAACGGGTACGAGGTGGTGGCTGCGGCCGGCGGCGACGGCACCGCCAACGAGGTGTTGAACGGGCTGATGCAGGCCAGGAAGGCCGGGCTGGGACACGCCAGGCTGGCCCTGCTGCCGATCGGCCGGGGGAACGACTTCGGTTTTGGCGCCGGAATCCCCCACAACGTGAAAAAGAGCGTGGAGATCCTGGCCACCGGCAAGAGCATCCCCATGGACGTTGGCGAGGTGCGCGGCGGCCTGTATCCCAACGGGAGATTCTTCGGCAACGGGATCGGCATTGGCTTTGACACCGTGGTCGGCTTCCTTGCCGCCGAATCCAGCCTGTCCGGCTTCCCGGGCTACCTGGCAGCGGCCATGAAAACAATGGTCCTGTATTTTGACGCCCCGCTGCTGGAGATCACGCTGGACGATGAGACGCTCACCTGGCCCTGCCTGTTGGTTTCCATCATGAACGGAAGGCGCATGGGCGGCGGCTTTTTGATGGCACCGGAAGCGGCCAACAATGATGGCTTGTTCGACCTGTGCCTGGGCACAGAGATGAGCCGTCTCTCCGTGCTTCGCATCCTCCCGTCCTTTTTTAACGGCAGCCAGGGGCGGTTTAAACAGATCCACTTCCGCCGCTCCGGCAGCATCAGCGTAAAAGCCATTAAAGGAACCCTGCCGGTGCATGCGGACGGGGAAACCATCTGCACCAAGGGCGACCAGGTGACCGTGAAGATGCATCCAAAAGCCATCGAGATCCTCAGCGAAGGAGTTCAAGCAACATGATGAAGATGCGCGTCATTGCCAACCCGGAGTCCAATAAGGGCAAGGGCATTAACAGCATCCCGGATGTGGAAAAAGCGTTAAAGAAGTACGGGGTTGATTTTGACCTGGTGCAGACGAGTGCACCCTGGCACGCCGCCCGGCTGGCCCAGGAGGCGGTGGCACTGGGCTACGAGGTGGTGGTGGCAGCCGGCGGCGATGGAACCGCCAACGAGGTGCTGAATGGCCTCCTGCTGGCCAGGGAGGCCGGTCTTGGGCAGGCCAGGCTGGCTCTGCTGTCGATCGGCCGGGGAAACGACCTGGGTTACGCCATCGATGTGCCGCACGACCTGGAAAAGAGCGCGGCCATCCTGGCGAACGGTCACACCCGGAGCATCGACATCGGGTTCGTGCGCAGCGGCCTGTACCCCATGGGGCGCTACTTTGCCAACGGGATCGGCATTGGGATCGATGCGGCCGTTAATTTTGTGGCCACCCGCTCGAAGATCTCCGGTTTTGCCGGGTACCTGGTGGCAGCCCTGCGCACACTGGCGGTATACGATGCGCCGAGGATGGAGATCCAGCTTGACGACATGCACCTGGAACAGACCACGCTCCTTGTTTCCGCCATGAACGGACGGCGCATGGGGGGCGGGTTCCTCATGGCGCCGCGGGCGGAACCGGATGACAGCATGTTCGACGTGCTGATCGCCGATGGGATGAGCAAACTGCGCACACTGACCGTATTGCCAAGGTTGTTCAACGGCTCACAGGAACGCGACAACAAGGTGCACATCCACCGGGGGCGCAAACTGACCGTGCGGGCGCTCACCGGCAACCTGCCCTCCCAGGCCGACGGGGAAACCGTTTCGACCACCAACGACGAAATTTGCGTGGAGCTCCTGCCGAAATCGCTCGAGATCTTCACGGTGGACAGGAAGAAGAAATGAAGATCGCCCGCTTTTTGGTGACCGCCATCATCCGGGCGCTGGTGGACATCCTGTGCCGGGTGCACGCCGCGGAACTGGCCAAGATCCCCGGGAAGGGGCCATTGATCCTGGTGGGCAACCATGTCAACTTTTTGGAGGTGCCGGTGGGTTACACCCACCTGGCCGACCGCCCGTTGACCGGGTTGGCCAAATCGACGACCTGGAAAAACCCGTTCTTTGGGCCGCTTTTCAGTTTATGGGGGGGCATCCCGCTTAAGAAGGGCGAGGCGGACTTTACCGCCTACGAAAAGGCGCAACAGGCCCTCAGGAATGGCATGATCGTGGCCATCGCCCCCGAGGGCACCCGCAGCGGCGACGGCAGGCTGCAGCAGGGGTACCCCGGGGTGGTGCTGCTGGCTCTACGCAGCGGCGCCCCATTGTTGCCGATGGTTTTCTGGGGTGGCGAGAAATTTTGGCATAACCTGAAGCGGCTGAAACGCACGGATTTCACCTTCCGGGTGGGACGGCCCTTTCATATCGTTAATGGAGGGGCAGCCCTTTCCAGGGAGGTTCGGGAGCGAATCACCCGCGAGGTGATGTACCAGTTGGCCGCCCTGCTGCCGGCTGAGTACCGCGGGATGTACAGTGACCTGGAAAACGCCACCCAGGAATATCTGCGGTTTTCCGAGACAGCAGACGAAGAGGGGGCAATGGCCCAACCCCAGAACACCTCCAGCAAGGTCGCGGCAAAGCCTTCGCAGGCCTGAGGGCAGGCACTTAATTTCCTGTCATTTCAATTGGACGGCACCCGCTGGACGGGCGGCTGGTTAGAGCCCTACAGAGCTGGTTCACCACCCCGCCGCGCCATCCCGGGCGGGGTGCACACCGCCTTCCGGCACCTGCTGCAAGGTCAGCGAATGGCCTGGCAGACCTGCGGGTCTTCGACCATCAGGGAGGGGTGGAACCGGGCTGCCCAGTTACCGGTACCCGCCTGCGGCTTGTTAAGCAGGTCAAAAAGCACCTCGGTATCCGCAGTTTCCCAGTAGGGAGTATTTTGTGGTACAAGGTGCACCCAGGTTTGCCCGGGGTGGAACGGGAAGGGATCGCCGTGTTCATCGATGAACCGGATGGGGCGCAGTTTGCCGGTGATCTTCTCGTATTCAGCGCTCCGGGTTGACCAGTAGATGTTGTAAACCCGACCATCCCGGAAAAGCAATGCCGGCATGCGGTCCATGTAAAGAAGGTCGATATCGAAGGCTGTTTCGGTGCAGGCCCGATGGTTGGCGAAAAGGAGCACGACGTTCTCATACGTTAATGGTTCTCCGGTCAGGCGGTCGGTTGCCTGGATGAAGGTTGTCCCATCGGCGTTGTCCTGCCAGCGGTGCCAGGTCTGGCCGGCGGGATCATATCTCCAAAGGACCTGGTCAACAGCGTTGAACATGAACCAGAAACGGCGGGCCTCCTTCCCACCCGGCGGGACGCGGTAATCAAAGCGCATGCCGGCCAGGCTGCCCTCTGCCAGGAGGTTGGGGTTGGAGGCGGCGATACTGGCCAGCCTGGAGACCGGGATCATGGCCGAGTTAATATCCGATTCATCACTGCCAAAAATGTTGGTGGTTGAAGACAGGTGGGCGGCCACCCCCCGGTAGGCGGAGGCCATGACCAGGAAGCCGTTGTACAGTTTGCGGATGTGCTCATAGGGCAGCCGCCCGGAACGCACCGGGCCAATGCCGGCATCATCCAGGGGCAGGCCGGCGCCGCCCACGCCGGTGCCGCCTTCCCTGGCCTCAACAGGATAATCGCCATAAAAGATGGCCAGGAAGCGGCTCATCCCCTCGCCAATGTAAAGTTCGTAGACCATGGGGCTGAAGGACAGGCCCGCCTGCGGCCGGGTGGAGACCGGCCAATTGGCAACGGAGACCAGTGCAGGAGGCTTGTTAAGCGTTTCGGGGTCGGTTACGGGAAGGCCGGTAAGGGGATTGATGCCTGGGGGGAACCCGTCCGCTCCAGTGTCTGTTGATTGCGCCGAGGGGGGAACAACCGGCGCCAGCCCGGGGGCAGGGAGGGGGCCTCCCCCATTTTGCGAATGGAGATCGACAGAAACCCCCTCCTGGTCCGGCGCCGCCGGTTCATCCGGCATGGGAGAGGTCTTCAGCAGGTCAGGAGATGGGAGCGGAGAGGCATCAGTCGGCAACCCGGGCAACTGCCCGGCTGGTACGGGCTGCTGCTCAAGCGGGTTTGATTCACCCTGGGGAACGGACTGCAGGCTAAAGGGCAGGTAAGAGCCGCACCCTGTAATTAAGGAACTGCAGAGCAGCCCACATGCAAGGAGTTTGCTCAAAAGTACCGGTCTCATAAGCATTCACCAATAGGTTAAATGAAAACCAACAACCGGGGAACCGGTTGCCCATGCATTCTTAAGGTGATTATAGAGGATTTTGAAGGGTTTCCACTTAATAGATCTGCAAGGTTGCCGGGAATGGGAACAGATGGGTGACAAGGATGCGCAAGCCGATGGCGATGAGAATGATCCCTCCGACGACTTCCATGCGTTTGCCAAATTTGACGCCAAGGGCACTTCCTCCCGCCCCGCCTGCCAGCGAGAGGGCGAAGGTGATGATGCCAATGGCCAGGCTGGTCAATACGATATTGACCGCCATAACCGCAAAACTGAGGCCCACCGCCAGGGCATCCAGGCTGGTTGCCACACAAAGGACCACCAGTGTGCCACCACGGGTGGGGTTGCTGCAACCCGTATCAGAATTCGGGTTGAGACCGGAGCGCATCATGCGCACACCCACCCAGGCCAGCAATGCAAAGCCCACCCAGTGGTCAACGCTTGATATGAGATGGGAAATGGTGCTGCCGGCCAGCCAGCCAATGAAGGCCATCAAGCCCTGGAAGAGGCCAAAATGAAAAGCCATGCGGGCAATGGCCCTGCGTGTGCCGTTGCCGGGATCTGTGCCAACGCCCAGCGAAACGGCAAAGGCATCCATGGCCAGCCCAACCGAAACCAGCATGATCTCCAACAATCCAACCTGTGCCAATGGTTCTCCCAAAAAACCGGGGTGCACCCAACCCCGGAAGGTGGATTATATCAGGGATTCCCACCGGTTCACTCTGTACTATAATTCCCTGAGCCATGAAAAGCACAACCGCCCGTTCAGGCAGGTACAGAATCCATGGATGAGGCCATCCTGGTGCAGGCCGCACAGGAGGGAGACCTGGACGCCTTTAACAGGCTGGTGCTGGCGCACCAGGATGCCGCCTACAACGTGGCATGCCGCATCCTGCTTGACGAGGATGCGGCAGACGACGCCACCCAGACGGCTTTCATCTCGGCATACCGCTCTTTAAAAACCTACCGGGGAGGGTCCTTTAGGGCCTGGGTGCTGCGCATGGTGACCAATGCCTGCCTGGATGAGCTGCGGCGCAGAAAACGCAGACCCACCACACCGCTCGAGCCGGAAACCGGGGACGGTGAAGAAATGGAATCGCCGGCATGGCTGGCCGGCAGCGATCCCTCACCGGAGGAAAGCCTGTCGCAGCAGGAACTGAAACAGGCACTGGCCCACTGCCTGCAGGCGCTGCAGGCGGACTTTCGGGCGGTTGTGGTGCTGGTGGACCTGCAGGGCCTGGATTACCGGGAAGCCGCCTGTGTCATCGGCAAGCCGGTGGGAACGATCAAGAGCCGGCTGGCGCGAGCCCGTTTGCGCATGCGGGACTGCCTGCAGGACCAGGGGGAACTTCTCCCGGCGGAATTTCGTCAGATGGGCAGGGAAAGCTGATGAACACGCCCAGACCCGAACGTGACTGGGAGCTGCTTTCCGCCTTCCTTGACGGTGAACTGGAGGAGGCTGAACGGCAGCGCCTGGAACAACGCCTTGCCAATGATGCGGCGCTGGTGGATGCCCTGGATGAACTGCGCGCCGTGCGGAACACCCTGCGCAGTGTAAAACCCGAACGCGCCCGGCGGAATTACACCCTAAGCCCCGGGACGGCGGCTTCAGCGGGCAGACGCCCACCCGGCTGGTTCTCGCCGCTGCGCCTGGCTTCGGCAGCGGCAACGCTGGTGATGCTGGCAACCTTTGCCGCCGGGATGTTCTCATTATCTCCGCCCAAGGCTGCGGCACCGGCGGCAGTTCAATTTGCCCGGGAGCATGCTGCCGATGCGGAAGCCGGTAAACCAACGCCGCCGCCACTGATCTTTTGGGGGCCGCCGGAACAATACCCCTGGGCCCGCACAGAAGGCCGCGGCGGAGGGGGTGGAGCGGTGGAGCCGCCCATGGCTGCCCTGCCGGCTATGGAGGGGCCTGGCGAGCCGGAGGCCGCCGCAGCGATGCCTGTGGAGCCCGACCTCCAGGCTCCGCCTTCCCCCAGCGGGGTGGAGAACCTGCAGGGGTTGCCCCAGCCGAAAGCCACCCAGCCGGCAGAGGAAAAGCGACTCCCAGAGCCCACTCCATCCCTTGTTCCACCTCCGCTGGAAGGCAGTGGGCCCATCCTGGGGATCGCCCCGGCTGAAGAACAAGGCAAACAGGCAATTCCGGCGGCAGAACCCGCTCCGGCCGCCATGCCAGCCGCCTTCCCGCTTTCCGGCTGGTTCGTGGCCGCCATCATCGCTGCCCTGGCCGCTGCAGCCGCCTGGATCGCCGACCTGCTCATGCGACGGAGGAAACCCTGAGCCACAACCACAACCCCGTCATCCGTTACTGCCCACAATGTGCCACCCCATTGGAGATGCAGCAGCAGTTCGGCAGGCAGCACCCCACCTGCCCGGCCTGCGGGTACATCCACTTCAGCGACCCCAAGGTGGCCGTTGCCGTCCTGGTGGAGGATGACCAGGGAAGGATCTTGCTGACCCAAAGGGTCTACCCGCCATACGAGGGGAGTTGGACGCTGCCCTCCGGATTCATGGATGCCTTTGAAGACCCGCGGGAGGCCGCCGCACGTGAGTGCCTGGAGGAAACCGGCCTGCAGGTGGAGATCACCAGCCTGCTGGATGTGATCAACGGGCGCGAACACCAGCGGGGATCGGACCTGTTGCTGGTCTACCGGGCGCGTGTTACCGGGGGTGAACTGAAGGCCGGAGATGATGCCAGCGGGGCAGCCTTTTTTGACCTCAAACACCTGCCGCCCCTGGCCTTCAACAGCACCCGGCGCCTGCTCGCCCAGGCTGCCGGCGACACGAAACCCGATTCACCTTGAAAACAACCTGAAAGGAAGTGGACGCCACCCGCCAAAACCCGGGCACACGCAGCGGCCTGGTGTGCATGGTTCACCGCCCTTCTCTGCTGTATAATACGATTATGATCGAATTTGACATCCCGGGACGAAGACCAATCCGGCTGGAACACCTGGTTTGCGACCTGAACGGAACGCTCGTGGTTGACGGCGAACTTGTCCCGGGGGTCAAGGAAAGACTGAAGGCGCTGCAGGATCGCCTGCTGATCCACATCCTCTCTGCGGACACGCACGGCCGGGCGGCTGAAACTGCACGCAGCCTGGACCTGCCAGTGGCCCTGCTGATGCCCGGCAGGGAAGGCGAACAAAAGGAAGCCTTCATCCGCAAGCGGGGTGCCTTGCGAACCGCCGCAATCGGGCAGGGCGCCAACGATGCCC
Source organism: uncultured Anaerolineaceae bacterium (assembly GCA_964420835.1). GTDB lineage: Bacteria > Chloroflexota > Anaerolineae > Anaerolineales > Anaerolineaceae > CAYQUO01. The sequence continues at coordinate 8,571 of CAYQUO010000018.1, read as the reverse complement.
GCATGCTGAAGGCAGCCAGGGTGGGCATTTGCGTGGCTTCACCGGAGGGCACGGCGATGACCTGCCTGGCAGCCGCCGATATTCTGGTCCCGGACATCCTGAGCGCCTTTGACCTGCTGGACAAACCCAAACGATTGATCGCCACCCTGAGACGATGAACCTGCCAACCAGTGAAAACATCCCCCGCCAAGAGCAATCCCTGCCGCCCGCACGCCGGCGCCGGAGGCAGCGCATGGTCTACCCGGGCGATGCCGGCGACCGGGCTTTAATCATTGAAGAACTGGCCCGCCGGATCGTACCCTCCCTGGACTTCTATATCTTCATTTTTCTCTCTGGGCTGGCACTGGTGGCCGCCCTGCTGTTTGACGCCCCGGCATTCTACCTGCTGGCCGTGCTGGTGGCGCCCTTCATGGCCCCGGTGGTCGGCCTGTCCCTGGCGGCCATTGTCGGATCGGTGCAGTTTTTCCTGCGGACAACCGGCGGCCTTTTCATGGGCGGGGCGATCACCTTCCTGGCCGGCATGCTGGCCGGCCTGCTGGCACGGCTTTTCTGGCCGGACCTGCCCTACGAGATGGCCCTGCGCATGGCTCACCTTTCCGTCCCCAACCTGATTCTGCTGGCAGGCGGTGATGTTCTGGCGGTGTACCTGCTTGTCCGGTCCCCAAAACAGAAGCCCATGGTGGCCAGCGCCGCCCTGGCATACGGGTTGCTGCTGCCACTGGGGGTTGCCGGCTACGGCCTGGCCAGTGGCAGGCCCGGCCTGTGGCCGGATGGGCTGCTGGTCTTCGCCATTTACCTGGCAGTGGCCGCCATCACCGGCACGATCCTCCTGGCGCTGATGCATTTCCGGCCGCTGAACGCCTTCGGCTACACCCTGACGACAACGCTGGCCCTGCTGGCAGCCGTGGCCGTCATCGGCGGGACGGGGCTGGGCACCGCCCTGCAGACCCGCATGGCCCTACCCATGGGACCGCCCACGCTGACCGCAACGCCCAGCAAAAGCCCAACCGCCAGCAATACGCCCAGCCCCCTGCCGGCCACACCAACACCCACCCGTACGCTCGTGCCGACCCGCACCGCCACACTGACAGTGAGCCCGGAACCCACCCCCATCTATGCCCGCATCAGTTCAAGCGAGGGCGGAGGAGCGGTAGTGCGCGAAAAACCGGCCTTTAACGCCCCCATCGTCAAGAGCCTGCTGAACGGAATGCTGGTGGAGATCCTGCCCGAAACCCGCACAGCCGAGGGATTTGCCTGGGTGATGGTGCGCGTGGAAACCGGCGAGGAGGGTTGGATCCTCCGTTCACTGCTCACCACAGCCACACCCCGACCCGGCGGTTAACCGCGGGCAGGCATCCCACTTTCTTCCCTGGAGAACATGAATGAGCATCAATTTTGGAACCGATGGGTGGAGAGCCGTCATCTCGGACACCTTCACCTTCAACAACCTGCGACTGGTAGCCCAGGCGATCGCCGATGCGGTCGCCTCGGAATCCTGGAGTAACGGCTGCGCCGAGGAGGCAACCGCTGAATGCCGCACCATGGTGGTCGGCTACGACACCCGCTTCCTTTCCGACCGTTTTGCCAAGGAGGTGGCGCGCGTGCTGGCCGCCAATGGTTACACCGTGTACCTCAGCCAGGCGGATGTTCCCACACCGGTGATCTCGTACTCCGTTAAACAAATGAAGGCCAAAGCCGGGGTGATGATCACCGCGTCGCACAATGCGCCGCGGTACAACGGCGTCAAGGTCAAATCGGCCTATGGCGGCTCATCGCTGCCGGAACAATGCCACCAGGTGGAGGTGTACCTGAACACGAACGAGGAGCGCGGCAGGGGCCCGAACCTGATGGACCTGGAACAGGCACGCCAACTTAACCTGGTGCGGCGCTTCAACCCGGTCCTGGAATACGGGAACCACCTGCGCACGCTGATCGACTTCGACGCCATCGCCGAGGGGCGCGACCTGCGGGTGGTGGTGGATTCCATGTATGGCTCGGGGAGGGGTGTGATCCGCGGGCTGCTGCAGGGCACCGGCGTGGAGGTGCATGAGATCCGCGGGGAAATGAACCCCGGTTTTGGCGGCATTCACCCGGAACCGATCAGCCGCTACCTGGGGGCGCTGGCCGGGGCCATCAGCACCGGGCTGGGCAACCTGGGCCTGGCCACCGACGGCGACGCCGACCGCATTGGGGCGATGGATGAGCGGGGGAACTTTGTTGACCCGCACAAGATCATGGCCCTGGCGCTGCGCTACCTGGTGGAGCAGCGCGGCTGGAGCGGCTCGGTGGTGCGCACCGTTTCCACCACCCGCATGATCGACCGGCTGGCAGCCCGCTACGGGCTGACCGTGCACGAGACGCCGGTGGGCTTTAATCACATTGCCGACCACATGATGAACGGAGACGTGCTCATCGGCGGCGAGGAATCCGGGGGCATCTCCTTTAAAGGGCACATCCCGGAGGGCGACGGTGTGCTGATGGGCCTGCTGCTGGTGGAGATCATCGCCCGCTCCGGGAAGACACTGAGCCGCCTGGTGGAGGACCTGCTGGCGGACGTGGGGCCGGCGCACTACGAGCGCACCGACCTGCGATTGAAACACCCGGTGGCCAAAGCCGCCATGACCGAGAGGCTGGTCAACGAAGCCCCGGCGAAACTGGGAGGCAAAAAGGTGACCGCGGTGAACAACCTGGATGGGGTGAAGTACCTGCTGGAGGACGATTCCTGGCTGCTGATCCGGCCGAGCGGGACCGAACCGGCGCTAAGGGTGTACGCCGAGGGGCGATCTCCGCGGCTGGTGAAGGCGCTGCTGGCCTTCGGCGAGCAGGTGGCCGCCAGCGTCATCTAAAACCCGCCAGCCGGGCCACAAAGTTTTTTCCTCCTTTTCCGGGTGGCGTAAAACCCTGCCCGGGCCTTGTTTTCGAAGAGCAGCCTGGTTTGGAAATTTCATTAATGGCTGCCAGCCCTCGACCCGGCAACCCAGGCAAGGGATTTTTTCCACCCGGCAGCGCCAGGCGCCTGTGCCCAATGCTTTCCAATGCTTAACCAGGCCGCTTATAAGGAAGAAACAACAAACCACATGACCATGAAAGGCAGCCCAATGAACAGGAACACCAATTTCGCCATAACACCCCGAACCCCCGCTGAAGAGCTGGTTAGAACCGCCCTCGGCCAGGAGCCGGCGGACCTGGTCATCCGGGGGGGACAACTAGTGGATGTGTTCAGCGGTTCGATCCGCCCGGCGGACGTGGCGTTGAAAGGCGAGCGGATCGCCCTGGTGGGCGACGTCAGCCGGACCTTTGGAAGGAAAACCAGGGTCATCGATGCTGCGGGCATGTACCTTGCCCCGGGCCTGATCGACGCCCATGTTCACATTGAAGCCAGCATGGTCTCGCCGACCCAGTTCGCCCGCAGCGCGCTGGTGCGGGGCAACACAACCATCCTTTGGGAGACGCTGTGGACAGGAAACATCCTGGGCAAGGATGGCATCCGCTTTTTCCTGGAGGAGGTTAACCGCACGCCGCTCAAGGTATTTGCCGCCGCGGCCTCCGGTGTGCCTTCCATCACATCCCGGCTGGCAACCCCCGGTCACGAGTTCAGCCTGCAGGACCTGGATGAGTTGCTGGCAATGGACCAGGTGGCAACGCTCGGCGAGGTGGTTTACCTGGCCGAGGTGCTGGGCGGCGATGCCCATATTCACAACGCCATCCGCCAGGCGCTGGCCAGGCGCAAGCAGGTGGATGGCAGCGGTGCGGGCTTCGACGAGTTCCAGCTGGCTGCCTACGCCGCAAGCGGCGTGCGGGCGGACCACGAAGCCGTCAACGCTGTTGAGGCCATCAACCGCATCCGCAACGGCATGTGGCTGGTCATTCGTGAGGGCTCCGGTTTTTGCAACCTGCAGGAAACCATCCAGGCCATCACCAGGCACAAGGTGAGCCCGCGGCGGGTGTGCTTTTGCGTTGACGACAAGGACATCAACGACGTGCTGCAGACAGGGAGCATCGACTACATGGTGCGCGAGGCCATCAAAGCCGGGGTTGACCCCGTTACGGCGGTTCAAATGGGATCGTTGAACGCCGCCGAATACCTGCGGCTGGACCAGCGGGTGGGGGGCATTGCCCCGGGCATGATCGCAGACATCCTCCTGGTGCAGGACCTGGAGGACTTCAGGGCGCACAAGGTGATCGCCAACGGGGAACTGGTGGCGGTGGATGGGAAACTGTGCCAGGAGATCCGCCCCCCAAAGTACCCGCCACGCATCCGGCGCACCGTACACGTGGGACGAAGATTGACGGAAGGGGATTTCATCTGCCGGACGAAGAAGAGCGGTTCGGTGCGGGTGCGGGCGATCCGGGTGCTGGCAGACCCGACCTTTTGTTACGAGGAGATCGAGACCCTTCCGGTGGTGGACGGGAGGATCGAACTCCCGGCGGACCCCGGGAGGGATGTCATTCGCATTGCCATGATCGAACGGCACGGCAAAACCAGGAGCCCCAACATTGGCCTGGGCTTCACCAGGGGGTTTGGCATCCGGGGAGGGGCGGTGGCCTCTTGCATCGCACCGGACATCAACCAGATCATCCTAATTGGGGATAACACCGGCGACATGGCGCAGGCGGCGAACCGGATCGTGGCACTGCAGGGCGGGATCGTGGTCTGCAAACAGGGGCGGGTGCTGGCCGAACTTGCCCTGCCGGTGGCGGGGGTGATGTCTGACAAACCGTACGAGGAAGTGGTCCCCCTGGTGGAAAAGATGAACGAAGCCGTGCGTGACCTTGGCTGCGCCCTGCCGGCGCCCCTGATGACCTTGGGGTTTGCCGGCGGGGTGGGCGGAATGCCCTACCTGAAGATATCCGACAAGGGGCTGGTCGACATCATGGGCAGCAAACTCGTGCCCCTGGAAGTGGATTAAGGAGTTTTGAATGCCCCCCGGTGGCCAGGCGGGGTTGTTCCGGCCGTTGGCAGGGGGAACAACCCGGGGTAGGTAAGACGCCCGTACGATTCAGGGAAAAACGATCCTGAATTCGGACCAGCCCACGATCAAAACCAGGAGAATGAAGGCGGCAACCCCGGCTGCCCGGTCTGCCCGGCTGCCCTTGCGCAACAGCCCGAAGCCGAGGACGACCATCACCAGGCCGGCCAGCATCAGCGTCCAATCCAGCAGCCCCGGCATCAGCGGACCCTGATCGATCAACAAGAACAGGTAGTGCATCCCAATGAGCACCAACGGGAGCCCCCCAACAACGATGAAGACGATATTCCAAAAGCGCCTGGTCATATGCCTGTTCTCCCTGTTTTGTATGGATTCACTTGATTGTATTATCATAGCACAAGCGCGATCCATGCTGAACACATTGCAAACCCAGGTTGCCCGCCCCGCCGGGGGTAGGCGGACCGTACGGTTTTTTATGCTATCATCTGTGTTGAACCTTTTTCTTGACGGGAGGGTTATCTCAAACAAGAAAAGCCCTTAAGGAGGTTAACCATGAAAACATCGGAGATCACGATCCGGGATCTGCTCTCGCTGGCCGACATTGAAGTGAACGGCAGTGACCCCTGGGACATCCATGTGCACAATGCCCACTTCTATGACCGGGTATTGAGGGAAGGCTCGCTTGGCCTGGGCGAATCCTACATGGATGGCTGGTGGGATTGCGATTCCATCGACGAGTTCATCAACCGGGTGCTCAAGGCGCACCTGGACGACAAGGTTCGCAACAACGCCCGCATGGCCTTCCAAGTGCTGCGCGCCCGCCTGGTGAACCGGCAGTCCTCGGGGCGGGCCTACGAGGTCGGAGAAAAACACTACGACCTGGGCAACCAGCTCTACAAGGCCATGCTCGACAAACGCATGAACTACACCTGCGGTTACTGGAAGAAGGCCAAAACGCTCGATGAAGCCCAGGAGGCCAAATTGGACCTGGTCTGCAGGAAGATCGGCCTGAAACCCGGCATGCGCGTGCTGGAGCCGGGCTGCGGCTGGGGCGCCTTCGCCAAATACGCCGCCGAAAAGTACGGCGTCTCGGTCCTGGGGGTGACGGTCTCCCGGGAGCAGGTGGCCCTGGGGATGGAGATGTGCAAAGGGCTGCCGGTTGAACTGCGGCTGCAGGATTACCGCGAGGTGCAGGGACAGTTCGATGCGGTCATCTCCGCCGGCATCATGGAGCACGTCGGGGCGAAGAACTACCATTCCTACATGGACATGGTCGACCGCTGCCTGAAGCCCGGAGGGATCGGCTTCATCCACACCATCGGCGGCAACCAGACCACCAACACCGGCGAGCCCTGGACCGACAAGTACATCTTCCCCAACGGCATGCTGCCCTCGATCGCCCGGCTGGGGGCGGCGCTGGAGCACCGCTTCGTGATGGAAGACTGGCACAACTTCGGCCCGTATTATGACAACACGCTGATGGCCTGGCACGCCAACTTTGAGAAGGCCTGGCCGGATTTGAAGCCGCTGTACGACGACCGTTTTTACCGCATGTGGCGCTATTACCTGCTGACCAGCGCGGGGGCCTTCCGCTCGCGCAGCCAGCAACTGTGGCAGATCGTCTTCACCCGCGAGGGCACACCGCAGCCGGATTGCCGCATGAGTTGAACCCGGATGATCGAGACCGATGTGCTGATCGTGGGGGCCGGGCCGGCCGGCTCGGCCTGCGCCGGGCGGCTGCAGGGCGGACCGCTGGGCTGCATCCTGCTGGACCGCCAGCCCTTCCCGCGCCCAAAGCCCTGCGCCGGCTGGATCACCCCGCGGGTGCTGCGGGCGCTGAACCTGGAAGCGGAAGATTACCCCCACGGGCTGACCCGCTTCACTTCGTTTGACATTTCCATTAAGGGGATCAAATTCCACCTGCGAACGGAGCAGTACGCCATCCGGCGCCTGGAGTTTGACCAATGGCTGCTGCAGCGGGCGGCGGTTGATTTCAGGGTGCACACCGTGCAGAAGATCGAGCAGGCCGGCGGGCGCTACATTGTCGATGGCGCATACTCGGCCCGCTGGCTGGTCGGCGCCGGCGGGACGCACTGCCCGGTGCGCCGGGCGCTCTTCGACCCGGCCTCCCCGCCCGGCGAGGCTGGCCTGATCGTTGCCATGGAGGAGGAGTTCCGGTACCAGGCGCCGGACGACCGTTGCCGGTTGTGGTTCCTCGAGGACGGCCTGCCGGGCTACGCCTGGTACGTCCCCAAGGCCGGCGGGTGGCTGAACGTGGGCATCGGCGGCAGCGCCGCCCAATTGAAGTCCCGGGGCCGGCCGCTCAAGGAGCACTGGGGCCGGCTTCTGGAAAAACTGGAGCGCCAAGGCCTGGCAGGCGGGCGGGATTGGAAGCCCTCCGGACACAGTTATTTCCTGCGCCGGGCGGCCGGGGCGCTGCGCAACGGCAACGCCCTGCTCGCCGGCGATTCGATCGGCCTGGCCACGCTGGACATGGGCGAGGGCATCGGCCCGGCCATCGAAAGCGGGCTGCGGGCGGCCGAAACCATGCTGAACGGAACGCCCTACTCCATCCGGGGCATCCCGCGCTATTCGTTCCCCTCGCTGCTGGGCCTCAGGAGATAAGCCGGCAGGGAAAACCCAGGGGTGAGAGATTGTGGTTGCAAACCGGTGACGCCTGACGAAATCGGACGATGAGCCATACTGGATTAATCGATTATGAACATCATATAGCGATTTAATAAGAAATTCAACTCCCGGCAGCACGAATTCTCCCGGGGTCCCGCCACGCAGGCCGGCAGGATTTGCCGAACCATTCCCCCAGGGAGAATGTTCACTACCTGACGGCACCAGCATCAATCAACCTTGTTTGGCCACGAACCGGAGACCGGCATCCGGCTCCTGCATCGTCACATGGAAACCTGTACCATGAATTCCGTGCTTGAACTGATCATCAACTGGACCTTCAGCGGCGCCTTTTCGAGGCGGGCAGAGTCGCGGTCGCCTTCCGGCGTTTCCATTCGGCTGGTCTCGACGAATCCGTTCGATACCAGGAGGGCCATGTAATCCTGCACCGTCCGGCCGCCTTCACAGGAGACACTGACCAGGGGATAGGGCCCGCCGCCTTCTAGGACGTTCGTCACCCGGCATCCCTCAGGCTGAGGCAGGATGCCGGAAAGGTTCGAAGGCCAGGTGGTGTTCGACAGGTCTGGCCTCAAGATGCGGATGTGCATCAGGTAGGTGGAGGTTTGCTCGACGAGGATCTCCAGGTCCTCCCGGGCATACTTCTCGCCGGGCCCGGTGTACGTGGCCGACTTCTTCGGCTGGAAGCCACCAGCAAGCAGCGCCTGGCCATAATCGCCCGCCACCGTCTCATCCGCAGGCCGGCAGGTGATGTTGTAGCCGCCACGGGAATCCGGTGCCGCCGATTCGACCGGGCAGCGCCCGGGCCTGGGCACCACGCCTTCCAGCTCGGGCGGCCAGTCCAGCCCGGGTGAGGTGGGGATGGCCTCCAAGAAGCCGGAGGTGTCGATATCCAGCGTGATGTCCCCCTCGCCATAGGCGATGTTGTGATGGTAAACGCCTTTGTTACTGTATCAAAAATCCATAGAACTGGTAAAAGAGAGAGATGATCAGCCAT
>CAYQUO010000017.1:0-72275 GCA_964420835.1 uncultured Anaerolineaceae bacterium | reverse complement strand
TAAAGAACAATGGATATTTCTGGCTCGAATTTACAGAAAAAAGGTTGCGTAATCTACAGAAAAAGGGTTGCACAATCTTGGCAAACATTTTTTAGGGTTATTTTACAGAAGGGAACCATAAAGATTCAATAATTAAATCATGTAATGAAAACTCCCATAATGTGGGTGGCGTTTAGCAATTGCTTGTATTAAATTAGAACAATAGTGCTATAATTGATCCATGAATGCCTTCACATTCACCTGTCCCTCTCCCGGAACCTAATTGAACCGTATTTGAACCGCGGTTCAAATCAAATGAAAAAATGCCTGGAAAAACGAACAAAGGAAATCCCACTAAAAGGAAGGTCGCTGAGTGATTTCGATTACGTATCCATCCCCCAGACGGGAATCATTCGTTCAGTATTGGTTCCGCGGAACGAATACCCCCTGTTCAATCCGCCCGCACTTTGATAAGATTGCACGCTTGTGTCCATTTCGCAAGCAATAAAAGCGAAGCAGCCTTATGAAAGCAAGTCGTGAGAACATCCGCAACATCGCCATCATCGCTCATGTCGATCATGGCAAGACCACCCTCGTTGACCAGCTCCTCCGCCAGGCTCGCGTCTTCCGCCGGAACCAACAGGTCATCGAGCGTGTCATGGATTCCAATGACCTTGAGCGCGAGCGCGGCATTACCATCCTCGCCAAGAACACCTCCATCACCATTCCCCATCCTGCCACCGGCGACCTTGTCAAGATCAATATCGTCGACACGCCTGGTCACGCCGACTTCGGCGGCGAGGTAGAGCGCATCATGAACATGGTCGACGGTGTCCTCCTCCTCGTCGACGCCGCCGAAGGCCCCATGGCCCAAACCCGCTTCGTCCTCAAGAAGGCGCTCGCCATGGGTCTTCCGGCTATTGTGGTCGTTAACAAGATGGACCGTCGCGATGCCGATCCGGACCGGGCCATTAACGGCATTTTTGACCTCTTCATTGAACTGGGAGCCAGTGAAGCCCAGGCTTCCTTCCCCATCATCTACGCCAACGCGATCACCGGGCAGGCGGGGCTTACCCCCGCCCTCGGGCCCGATCTCTCCCCCCTCTTTGCCGTCATCCTTGAGCACATCCCCGCCCCGCAGGTCGATGTTGCAGCCCCGCTCCAACTGCTGGTTGCCAGCCTGGGCTGGGATGACTATCGCGGTAACACCGCCGTAGGGCGAATCTTTTCCGGCTCCATCACCGTCGGCCAACCGCTTGCCCGCATCACGGTCGAGGGGGAGGTTATTTCCGAGCGGGCGCGCTACCTCTACGTCTTTGAAGGGCTGGAAAGGGTCGAGGTCGAAGACGCCAAAGCTGGAGAGATCGTCGTCATTGTCGGCCTGGAGGGCATCTCCATCGGAGAAACCCTCGCCGATCCTGCCTTTCCAATCGCCCTGCCGCCCATCCAGGTGGAGGCGCCCACGGTCCGCATGTCGGTGGGCGTCAACACATCACCTTTCGCCGGGCGCGAAGGCAGGTGGGGCACCTCGCGCAAACTGCGTGAACGCCTCTTCCAGGAACTGCGCACCAACGTTGCCCTGCGCGTGGAAGAAACGGAAACGGCCGACACCTTCACCGTTTCCGGTCGTGGTGAATTACACCTGGCCATCCTGATCGAAACCATGCGCCGCGAGGGGTACGAGTTCCAGGTCTCCCGCCCCGAGGTCATCTACCGCCAAAATGGGCAGGGCGGCCTGCTTGAGCCTTTCGAGGAGGTGCACATCGATGTGCCACCCGCCTTCGTCGGCTCTGTTGTTGAAATGCTTGGCAGCCGCCGCGGCAACATGCAGCAGATGACCTCCAACCCCGATGGCACCACCCACCTCACGTACCTCGCTCCCACCCGCGGCCTCCTGGGCTTTCGCAGTTTCTTTCTCACCGCCACCCACGGTGCCGGCGTCCTTAACACCATCTTCCATGGGTACCTGCCCTTTGGCGGCCCCATTGCCGGTCGGCAAACCCACTCCCTTGTCGCCTGGGAGGATGGTGTCAGTTCCACCTTCGGCCTCAAGAATGCCGAGGAGCGCGGCTTGCTGTACATCGGCCCGGGTGTTGAGGTATATGAGGGCATGGTCATCGGCGAGACCCTGCGTGATGGGGATGTGACCATCAACGTCTGCAAGAAAAAGCACCTTACCAACATGCGCCAGTCCAACAAGGATTTTGAGTTTCGCCTCACCCCACCCGTGGACCTCAGTCTCGACCAGGCCATCGAATCCCTCGCCGAGGATGAACTGCTCGAGGTCACGCCCCTTGCCTACCGCATCCGAAAGCGCATCCTGGATACAGAGGAGCGCGGCAAGGCGGTCAAACGCAGCAGGGAAACTCTGCTTGAAGGCGCCTGAGTTGTGTTGCGGTCGATCCCCCTCAACTTTCTCAGGTTTTGTCGTTCCCCTTTTACCCTCCTTCTCCCGTCACTTATTTCGCTTTGGCTGGTTATATTAAATAACCTGGACTGGAGGTTGTCATGCCGGTAAGGATCGTCACAGACAGCACCTGCGACCTGCCCCTCAGCGTTCAACAGGAATTTGGGATTTCCGTTATTCCCTGTTACGTTAACATGGATTCCCGCAGTTACCTGGATGGCGTGGATATTTCCCGCGATGATTTCTATTCACGCCTTCCCCATGCCAACCCCCACCCCACCACCTCGGCTCCTGGTCATGGTGCCTTCAACGCCGAATATCAGCGCCTGCAAAAGAATGGAGCCGATGGGATCGTATCCATCCATGTGGCTGGAACCCTCAGCAGCGTTGTGGACGCCGCCCGTATCGCCGCCGCAGACGAACAGCCGTTCCCGGTCACAGTTGTGGATTCAGGCCAGCTATCCCTTGGCCTGGGACTGATCGTCATCGAAGCTGCCCGTGCTGCCCGCGATGGGGCTTCTGCTGCCGAAATAACCCACCTGGTGGAGCAATTGGGCAACCGCACCTATATCTTCGCCCGCCTTGCAACGGTGGAATACCTCCGCCGAAGCGGGCGCCTCTCCCACCTTCCCTATCGGCTGGCGACTCTGCTGAACATCAAGCCGGTCATGGTCGTCCATAGGGGATATCCTCACATGGAAAAGGTGCGAACCCTCAAGAACGCCGATGATCGCCTCATCGAACACGTCCGTGATATGGGTGACATCGAGAGGATCGGATTTCTCCACTCCAATGCCAAGGCTGGCCTGGAAGATTTCATTCCACGGGTACGCCCTTACCTCTCCCACGAAATGCCCAGCCTGATTGCCGATATCACTCCCGCCATTGGAGTCCACGTCGGACCGGGCGCCATGGGTGTGGTCTGCATCGGCTCAAAACCTCTGGATGTCAGCGGCTCCAGTCCGCTCGCTTCCGTCACCCGCCAGGCGCAGGCCCTTGCCAGGTAGGGCGCCCCGTCGGTCCCTCCGTGGTTTGTTTTGTCATGGCTATTTCAGCCACTTCAGCCGGGTCCGTGCTCTTATCGATTTACCAGATTTCACAGTATCATTAAGACAACAGGAGGTTAAAAATGACTGCAAAAATCACCTGGTACGGACATGCCACCCTCGGCCTTGAAATATTGGGGTTCAACATCCTCGTCGACCCTTTTTTCACCGGCAACCCGGATGCAACCATCAAACCAGAAAACCTAAAACCGGACTATATTCTCGTCACCCATGGACACGGCGATCACGTCGGAGATACGGTGGCCATTGCAAAACGCAGTGGTGCCCTTGTCATCAGCAATGCCGAGATCTGCACCTGGTTGCAGAATCAGGGGGTCAAAACCCATGCCCAGCACATCGGCGGCGGGTTCCAACACCCCTTTGGTTACCTAAAGTTGACCCAAGCCCACCATGGCTCCGCCCTTCCGGACGGGAGTTATGGGGGCAATCCTGCCGGCTTCCTTCTCACCCTTGAGAGTGGGCGCAAGGTATACCTTGCCGGTGACACAGGCCTCTTCGGCGATATGCGCCTAATTGGCGAGGAAGATGTCGAGTTGGCCGTCCTGCCCATTGGTGACAACTACACCATGGGGCCGGCCGATGCCCTGCGGGCGGTTAGGCTTCTGCAGCCCAAACATGTCATCCCCATCCACTTCAGCGCCTTTGATGTCATCCGGCAGGATGCGCTGGCCTGGGAAAAAAAGGTGGAGGATGAAACCGGGGTGAGGGTTCACGTCCTGAAACCCGGCGAAAGCCTGGAGATCGCTTAGCAAAACCTTCCGGCATCTAATGGCCGTATGCCAGGGCCACCTGCGGGGTTCCCATAACAAAGGGGGCAGCCGGGCCTCTCCTTGTTTGACCGTCACTGGTCTTTTTCTGGAAGCAGAATACCGGCTTTTTCTGGCCGTTCAGGCCCTTGGCGTACGCGCCGGAACATCATCCATTGGCAACTTTTTCAATTATCCTGATAGTTTTTGGCAGGAGGAACCGGTAAGATAGAGAAGGGATATGTTTGAAGAAGGGTCCCTTCAATGGCCACGGATCACACCGGAATAAAATTTCACAAAATGACCCTGGAGCAAAGGCGCAACGCCCTTGCCGCAATAGACGGCATGCAATTGCAGGATGTGCTGGAACTCTCCGGTCAGCCGGGCCTGTCCTTTGAGCAGGCCGAGCGCATGGTGGAGAACTGTATCGGCACCTATGCCCTGCCACTGGGCATTGCGCGCGGGTTTCTGATCAATGGTCGTGAAATTCAGGTCCCCATGGTCATCGAGGAGCCGTCCGTTGTGGCTGCAGCGTCCTTTATGGCCAAACTGGCCCGTTCGGCTGGGGGTTTTGTGGCTTCCGCCGATCCATCCGTGATGATCGGCCAGATCCAGGTTTTGGATGTTGCTGTTCCCAAGGCAGCCCGCAATCGCCTTCTCGCTGAAAAGGAATTGTTGTTAAAGATGGCCACGGATTGTCACCCACAACTTGCTAGGCTGGGTGGCGGGGCCCGATCAATGGATGTTCGCATTCTGCAGCATCCGCTCACCGGTCGTTTTCTCGTTGTCCATGTTTATATTGATGTCCTGGATGCCATGGGAGCCAATGCTGTAAATACATCCATGGAACTCCTGGCACCGGAAGTGGAAAGGATTACCGGTGGGCGGGTCCTGTTGCGTATTCTTTCCAATCTAGCCGACCGCCGGCTTGCGAGGGCAAAAGTATCCATTCCAGTGGCTGCCCTTGGTTTTAATACCTTTACCGGCGAGCAGGTCCGAGACAATATCCTGCAGGCCTGGGCCTTTGCCGCCGCGGACTCGTACCGGGCAGCCACCAACAACAAGGGCATCATGAACGGGGTGGATGCTGTCCTGCTTGCCACCGGCAACGACTGGCGGGCAGTGGAGGCCGGGGCTCATGCGTATGCTGCGCGCAAAGGCCGTTACACCAGCCTGAGCACCTGGGAAAAGGGGCCGGATGGAAGCCTGGTGGGCAGGTTGGAAATGCCGCTTGCGGTGGGGATTGTTGGAGGAGCCACCCATGTTCACCCGGGAGCCCGCACCGCCCTCAAACTGATGGGCATCAAGACCGCAAGGGAACTGGCAGAGATCATCGTTTCAGTTGGCCTTGCCCAGAACTTGGCTGCCCTGCGAGCCCTCGCCACCGAGGGCATACAGCGCGGGCATATGGGGCTGCACGCACGACAGGTCGCCATTGCCGCCGGAGCTGCCCCGGAGCAGGCCGGTGAGATTGCCTCCCGAATGGTGTCAGAGAAGAACATCCGCCTGGAACGGGCGATTGATCTATTAAGTGAATTACAAGAGAGTAAGGAGGAATTCTGATGGGAACATTGAAACCATCCGCGGAAAATGATACTTTGCTTTTAAAGACCGACCGGCCGGTTGGAATCATCGGCTACGGCGCCTACGTTCCTCGCTACCGCCTGCCAGCAAGCGAGATCAATCGCATCTGGCACGGCGGGGCGAGCGGCGCACCGGTCAAGGAAAAATCCGTTGCCGGGCTGGACGAGGATGTCATTACCATGTCCATTGAGGCTGCACGCAACGCCATCCGGCGTTCCGGAATAGCCGCCTCGGACCTCCGTGCGATTTGGATCGGCTCGGAATCCCACCCCTATGCCGTTAAACCCAGCGGCACGGTTGTTGCCGAGGCCATCGGTGCCGGGAATCACATCTCCGCCGGCGATTGGCAGTTCGCCTGCAAGGCAGGAACGGAAGCGATGGTGGCAGCCATGGGACTGGTTGGCTCAGGCATGGGCCGCTACGCCCTGGCCATCGGCATGGATACCGCCCAGGGGGAACCTGGCGATCAATTGGAATACACCGCCAGCTGTGGCGGTGCGGCTTTCATCCTCGGTCCAGCCGGGGAATCCCTTGCCATAATCGAAGCCGCCTATTCCTTTGTCAGTGACACACCGGATTTCTGGCGTCGGCCCATGCAACTCTACCCGCAGCACGGACAGCGGTTTACCGGCGAGCCGGCTTATTTTCACCACATTCATTCCGCCGCCTCCCGCCTGCTGCAGGAACTGGGGGCAAAACCAGCCGACTACAAGCATGCTGTTTTTCACCAGCCAAATTCCAAGTTTCCCGTCAGGGCAGGCCAGTTGCTTGGTTTTACGGAGGAGCAACTTAAGGTTGGTGTCCTTTCCCCGGTAATTGGCAACACCTATGCCGGGGCGGCGATCATCGGATTGACAGCGGTTCTGGATGTTTCCGAACCGGGCGACCGAATCCTGGTTACCTCCTACGGCTCCGGGGCCGGATCGGATGCCTTTTCCTTAAAGGTCACGGACCGCATTTCTGAAAAACGCGACCTCGCTCCCAAGACCGGGGATTACATCGCCCGCCGTACAGAGATCGATTACGGGATGTACGTACGCCTGCGCGGCAAACTGGCGAATTAAGGAGGGAATATCATGGTCGATGTTGTCATTGCCGGTGTCGGCCAGGTCCCGGTGGGTGAACACTGGGAACTGCCGCTGCACACCCTTTCAACCCGGGCCATCCGGGCTGCCTTGAAGGACTCTGGCGGGCTTGAACCGCAGGCCCTGTATATTGGCAATTTTCTGGCATCCGTCCTTTCCCGACAGACCAACCTTGGCGCACAATTAAGCGAGCATGCCGGTCTAAAGGGTGTTGAATCCTTTACGCTGGAAGCAGCCGGTGCCTCTGGCGGGGCTGCCCTGCGCCTGGGTTTCCTGGCCATCGCTTCCGGCTACGTGGATGTGGCTGTGGTGGTTGGCGTGGAGAAATTCACCGATGTGGTCGGGCCGGAAGTGGAAGCCGCGGTTTCGCTTTCGGGGGATACGGATTACGAAGGTGAAGCCGGCATGAATCCTGCCGCCCAGGCCGCCCTGCTGGCCCAACGGTATCTCCACGAGTACCGCATTCCGCGGGAAGCCCTGGCGGATTTTGCCATCCTGGCGCATGCCAATGGGGCAGGCAACCCGAACGCCTATTATCGCAAGCCCATAAAAGAGGAATCCTATTCCAGGGCCGAGATGGTTGCCAGCCCGCTCAACCTCTACGATGTGGCCCCCCATGTCGATGGAGCCGCCGCCGTCGTCCTTGCCCGTTCCGACCTGGCGAAAACAAAGGCCAGGCATCCCCTCGTGCGCATATCCGGTTCGGCTTCCGTTATTGACTCCCTGGCACTGCATGACCGGTCCGATCCACTGGCATTCCAGGCGGCCCGGTTTTCCGTGGAGCGGGCCTGCAACCAGGCCGGCATCCTGCCCACTGAGGTGGATTTCTTTGAACTGAGCGATAATTTTTCCATCTACGCCGTTCTCTCACTGGAAGCAGCCGGATTTGCCGGGCGTGGCGAGGGCTGGAAACTGGGCAGGGATGGAGATCTGGCTCTGGGCGGCAAACTGCCGGTGATGACCATGGGCGGCTGCAAGGCCCGCGGCGATCCACTGGCCGCCACCGGGGTTTACCAGGCTGTTGAGGCAGCCTTGCAGTTGCGCGGCGAGGCTGGGAAGAACCAGTTGTCCAAACCCGGCCGGGCGCTCATTCAATCACTGGGTGGGCCAGCTTCAACAGTAGTCACCCATGTGCTGGAGCGGTTCAATTGATATCTCGTATGAGGATGTTTTGTGAATGCAGTCCGCTGTGGAGGGAACGCAGCGGTACGTTTGGAAAGGAGTGATGCAATGGAGGTTCCACGTCATTGGAGATTGCAAAAACATCGCGACGGCCTGGTGGGCGAGGTTTGCCCACAATGCCAGGTAAAGATCTTTCCCCCTCGTGATGTTTGCCCAAACTGTGGCAGCGAAGCCAAAGAGCCTTTCACATTCAGCGGAAAGGGGGAGGTCTATTCCTTTACGCACATGGGGGAAGGTCCGGCTGGCTTCGAGGATAAAGCCCCCTACACCATTGCCCTGGTCAAGCTGGAGGAGGGCCCGGTGGTCACTGCCCAGTTGACCGACCTGGGCGAAGAGCCGGTGGAGATCGGCATGCCGGTCGAAATGGTCACCCGCCTCATCCGCACGGATGGGGGTGACAAGGGCATCCTCATTTATGGATACAAGTTCCGGCCGGTGATTGCTGCTTCGGATTAAACACGAGTTTAACAATTTATATTAACAGCGTTCTCCTGTTCTGGAGAACGCTGTTAAATTCCAACGTGTATCTGTCAATCCAACAGGTTCTGCCCTGACTTTGGTCTTCGGTTGAGTACATGGGCATAAATCATCTTCGTTTTACCGTCCTGGGAGCCATAACCTAACACGATATCCTGCTCATGGTAATTTCGGACAAATGCAATTTGATTATTAAGGGCTTCACCTGGTTATGGGCAAATGAGGAAATATTCCCCTCTTTTATCAGATGGATAAGGAGAGCTTCAAACTCAGTAGTTCCGATATCAGCCGGAGGGCGTTTGTTGTGATCGTGGGTAAAGCGCCTGGTCCAGTGAACATAGTTTTTTTAGTGCTATTGGAATATTGCTTCGTTTAGGATAAGATAATTTTTGATTTTGTGGCAATTGCTTGTTAATGATAACCAGGCATGATTCCAGCATAATAGGGTTTTATGTAATTAATGGATGACACAATCCTTGCAAAACATGGGCAAGAATAAGGCAAATCCAAAAGGTAAAAAGAGCCATGATAGTCTTTAGAGCAATTGTTGATGTGGTTCATGTTTACAATAACTGAAGGGGAGGTTACCTTTCAAATTCGTCATGAAATCCCAACCAAAATTGATTTATCCACAAGTTTCGTTAAAATTGCATTTGAATTATCTGATAATCCTATAAAGATAGATTTTGAAATGCTTTCAGCAATTTCATCACACTGGAGATATCCATCCAAACATGACTTCAACGAATGAAAAACCAGGTTGTTTGAGCGTCATTTTTCCTTTTATAAAACACTCAAAAACCGATACAACACCTGATACGCTTCCCTATCGTCTGCGTGATGATTTTCTTTCCCCGGCAGAATTTTCGTTTTATAAAGTTCTATCTTCTTTAATTAGCCCAAGATTAACAGTTCAATCCAAGGTAAGAATGACAGATATTTTCTTTGTGGCTCATCCCAATGAAAATGTTGCCTATTTCAATAGAATCGCTCAAAAGCATTTAGATTTTTTGGTTTGTGACTCTGCGACAATGAAACCTTTGTTTGGCGTTGAATTGGACGATTTAAGCCATAACCGAATTAACATTCAAAAACGCGATAAGTTTGTAGAAAGTGTCTGTGAAGTTGCTGGGTTGCCTTTGTTGCGTTTACCAGTTCAAAGGTACTATAATTCAAGAGAAATTGCGGCTCAAATCGAGCCGTTTTTAGTAGAGGAAATTGTTCCTTCGCCATATCCAGTAATTGCCATAGAGACTGGTTCGAATCCAATTTGCCCCAAATGTGGTCTTCCAATGGTTTTACGAACAGCAGTACAAGGCGAACATAAAGGAAAGCAATTTTATGGTTGCCAAAATTATCCGTATTGCCGTGAAATAAAACCTGTTACAACATAGGTTGGTCTTGCAATCAAATAGCGGGTTACCAAGGCATGTAGTACTCAGTGGGAATCTTCTGCTTTGAGAAGCAATTTTCCCGCTTGGAGTTTTTTTCTGCTCTTAAGTCGAACCCACCCTCGCCCTACGTCCGAGACTAACGCAAACCGCTGGGCAGGTGCGTTATTAAGCAAAGATGTTCCACACAAAGGTGATAAGAATGGCATCCTACAATAATGCAGAAAAAATCAGTCTTGAGGATTTACGGATACGGATTGAAGCAACAGACCTTGTACCGAGTCGTGCGTCCCTTACTGACAATATCAGGGAAAAGATGAAGGCCCTTGAAAAACAGGGCATTATAACCCTTGCCTCTCTGCGCGATGAACTTAAGAACGCCAGGCGACTGGCGGCCATGGCGAAAGCGACCGGTATAGATACACAATACCCCATCCTACTCAGGCGAGAGATAGAAGGCTATTTCCCCAAACCGGTGGCATTGAAAGTCTTCGATTGGTTGCCGAAAGAAGACATCGTGTCACTTGAACGGAATGGGATAAGAGATACTGCCGTTCTCCATGAGATGGCCTACAATGCCGAAAAGAGAACTGCGCTTGCGAAATCGACCGGGGTGAACCTCGCCACACTGGAAATTCTTGCCCAGTTGGCGGACTTGGTGCGAGTCCAATGGGTGAGTCCGACATTTGCGCGGATGCTCATTACAGCAGGCTATAAGAGCGCCGTTATGGTGGCAGAGGCCAACGCCGTTGATCTATGCGAAGCGCTGGCGAGTATCAACGCCGGAGGTGAGTTTTTCAAGGGCAGGATAGGTCTTCGCGATATTAAGAGATTCGTGCAGGCGGCAAGTTATGTGTGAGGGAACTAGAATTAAGGATAAAAACCCGCCTTAAATATGGCTGCTGCGGACAATCTGAAGTAACGCGGAAATATATCTGATCCAAAGGAACAAAATATATATTTTTATACCAAATGATGTTGGGATTGAACCAACCAATGAGATGCCCGCTGTTTGGGGCATCCTCATGGAAACGGGTTATCCTCAAGGCATTGCTACCTTGGTCTCACTGGCTGACGGTACAACCAGCCTGTATTTCAGTAATGGCGACGGCATGATAGGCGGCGGTCAACATGCAAACATTGCGCAGGCGAGCAAAGCATTCGTGGCAGCGGCGGAATAGTATTATCAAAATATGACGTTATCAGATGCCTTTCCTTCACCTGCCGTCGGCAGGGTCAAGTTTTTTGCCCTCGCCCATTCAGGAATCCTCACGATTGATGTCGCTGAAAACGAATTAGGGAACAACAGGCACGAACTGTCCCCACTATTCTATTATGGGCAGGAAGTAATTACACACTTGAGGTTGGTACAAGGGCAAAAGAAATAGTCCTCCGCCGCATGGATAGCCCATACTGGTACATCTATTTGGCAAGTGTCTGAGTTTCGTTGGAGAGTTACATATGACGAAAACACCCAAATTCCTGGTGGTCCTTTCAATAATTATCCTTGTTTGTCTGGGGTTGCTGGTTCTGGAGACACAGACTCGAATCTTTCGCCGGGCATTTGATAATTACATCATGGATAACAAGAATCACTATTTATCATGCGAACAATTGCCAACTGTGGTGGAAGTAAATCGAGTTATCCAGGAACACCGAAACATGGTTGAAGCCATCGAGAATATAAATCCGGGATATGTAGGTGTTGAGATCGACACAACAACTTGCCCAGGGAAAGCCGATTTACTCATCTGATATGGAAGTCATGCGGAAAGAATTCAAATAGAAAAAATAATTAATGGCGAAACATTTTTTGGAATTCCATTCCGGTTAATTAATGTTTAATATGTTCTCTTGATCATCTTTCGCATGGCCAATACCGGGAAGAACGCCGGGCTGACGAATACAGTCTGTCGCCGGCTTATGGCTGCCGTGCACATTCAAATATTCCAAGCCAAGGCGGCGGGGGGCAAGGACCGCTGCCGTGAACCCCGCCGCCAGATTTCCTTATATTGGATCACCAAGTATCCCATGGCGGTTTCATCTTGGGTGAAAACCTGCGCAGCCTTTCGGCAGCAAATGATCGCCTACCTTGCTGAAGATGCCATCACCAAGGATTTCGATCCCCGGCCGGCTGCCCGGAACGCACAAATGCAGTTGCTGACCGCTTCATTCCGGCGCATTCCACAATCGGTCGACGCCTGGTGAATGGCAGGCGGTTATTAGCTCACGGCCGAACTTTTCAATACGGAGATGAGGAGACCTCCTGCCTTAATCCATGTCCATGGTGTGGATGCCATGGACCACGACGATGCCCTCCTGCGGGGTGGCTCCACGCATGGAATATTACGAATTATGCTGTGACGAAAAAGCCATTCGAAATCCTGATAGTGTTTGATAGTGCCCCCCGTGTAAACTCGGTGTTACAAGTTTTACCAAGGAGGTACATTATGGAAGTGCCGCGACATTGGCGTTTACAAAAGCAGCGATATTTAATGGTTGGTGAGGTGTGCCCTCATTGTGAGGAAAAGGTCTTCCCGCCCAGGGAAGCCTGCCCTGTTTGTGCCGAAAAGATGATTATGGATGGATACCCTGTACAAGAGGCTGTTGAAGCGGATGCGGCTGGGTTAAAGAGCCCGCTCACGGTGGGAATGCAGGTACCCGTAAATTAAGGGTAAGCGTCTTTCATTTCCTGTGATCACCTCAAATAAGCATCGGCCCCCTGAATGGGGGCTTTTTTTATACCGAATTAATTTCCTGCATAAAACATCAAAAAATAATGGCCTGCCAGGGTGACGCCAAGCCAATCGGACACCTTTCAAAATTGTAAGGCGGTTGACAGCGAGCCAATTCCTGGTTATAATTTTGGTATCTTTGGTCTGACCACCATACCAGAATATTGAAATGAAAATTTTCCCCCTGTCCCACAAGACTTTGGCTGAGGCCGCTGCCGGAAAACTGGCCGCCTCTCTGCTGGATGGCAGCCTCTCACCGGGCACCCAGCTCCCGCCTGAACGCGAATTAATGACCCGGCTGGATATCAGCCGTTCAACCCTTCGTGAGGCCTTGAAGTCCCTGGAGGAATCCGGCCTCATAGAATCAAGACCAAATGTCGGCTGGTTTGCCCGGGAGATCCACGAATCCAACATCGCCCAAGCCAAGGAGTTGGCCGGGGTCTTCACAACCCAGGATACGGACACTGCGCCTCCCGATCCCCTGAGCGGGCCAAAACGGCTGCCGGTCTCACCGGAAAAACCGATCCATATTCCCAATCTTCGCAAAGACCGGCTGGGGACGTTTGAGTTCATTTCCTGGTGGGAGCGCGAAAAGGTTCAACAGGCCAAGGTGCTTGTTGTGGGGGCGGGCGCCCTGGGCAATGAGGTCGTCAAGAATCTCGTCCTGATGGGTGTAGGTAACATCTACATTATCGATTTCGACAAGGTCGAAGCTGCCAATCTGAGCCGTTCGGTTCTCTTCCGTGAAACGGATGACAACCGCAGCAAGGCGGAGGTCGTGGCAGCCCGGGCCAAATCAATCAACCCCCAGGTAAATGTCCAATACCTGAATGGTGATGTGACAACCGGCCTGGGGCTGGGTGTAATCCGCAGAATGGACGTGGTAATTGGCTGCCTAGATAATCGCGAAGCCCGTCTGGCGGTGAACCGCTTCTGCTACTGGCTGAACAAACCCTGGGTGGATGGAGCCATCCAGGAACTCCTTGGGCTGATGAGGGTCTTTGTTCCAGGGCAGGGAGCCTGTTACGAATGCACTCTAACCGAGGAAGCATTGAGGGACCTGTCCCTGCGTTACTCCTGCCAACTGCTGGCGCGCCAGAACGTGCTGCTGGGAAAAGTGCCGACCACACCCACGATTGCCTCTATCATTGGCGGAATGCAGTCGCAGGAAGCGCTGAAGTTGATCCATGACATGCCCGTGGAACCAGGCAAGGTTGTCCACTTCAACGGGCTGACGAATGAAATGCACACAACCGCGTATGTCCCCCGTGAAGATTGCGAAAGCCACTGGTTCTACGGGGAGATTACCGAACTGCCTGCCCGGGCTGAGCGTGCCACATTGGAGGAATTGCTGCGAATAGCCCGAGCCGATCTAGGTCCGGACGCCTTCATCGAACTGGACCAGGAACTGGTCACCTCACTTGAATGCCCCAATTGCCATACAATTGAAGAGGTCCTTCGTCCGTTAAGCGATGTGTCATTTGATAATGGCCACTGTCCCACCTGCGACATTCTCCGGGAAGCACAATTCACACATATTATTACCGGGAACGAGAAGTTTCTCCACCGCACCCTTGCCAATGTTGGGATTCCCCCTTTGCACATCATCCGCGCTCAAAACGGAGTGGACTACCGTTTTTATGAGTTGACGGGCGATCTTCCGGAGGCTTTACACTTTCGCCATTTTGAAAATACCGGTACTTTGAAGATCCAGCCTTCGGCTGGCCGCATACGGCTCAAGGAAGAGATCTCTCTTTTGGATGGAAACGCCAACCCAGCCCGCGGGCGCATTCGCCTTGGAAAAGAAAAGCCAAAGGATACAATAACCATTAAAGCAGCACCATCCCTGAAGATCAGCCGAAAGAAAGAAGAAGGCCTGCAAATCAAACCAGGGCAGCCGGTCACATCATCCGGAAAGAAACCCGTTCCTATCAAAATATCAAATTCGCCGACAAGTGCGCGCAAAGAGGGGGGTCCGGCTGCAGGAAAAACATCCCTTAAAGCCGGTCAAGCAAAGATCAAACTTGGTGAGGACCGTCCGGTTTGATGGCCCTGGAAAAAGGCAAGATGAGATCAACAATGGCACCTTCGCCAGTTTTGGAGTTCGAACGTCTGATCCGCAAAGCCGTTCTCCTGTTGTTATTGGTTTCTGCGTATGCACTTTCCATGGTGCTTTTCCTGGTTGTAAGACCCTGGTACTGGCAGGCCTTGCGATGGGTTTTCACAGTCATTCTGCTTGGGCTCATAGCCGGCTTTTCCACACGCCTCTTATTCCATCGCCGGAATGGCATAATTCAATCCCTGTGCGCAATTTCGTCATTTATTGCCGGAATGCTGATCTGCGGATACGCCTCGGAAGCACAGATCGGTTTCGACATCGCACAATTGCTGGAAGGAAACATCCGTTGGCTTGACCTGGGTGGACTGGTAACCGGCATTGTGATTTCTATGGCTGCACTTTGGGCCTGGCATCACCCGGCTCCCAGAGCCACCAAACCCGTATCGGTTTCGCGACCTGTTATATCCAATTCCACAAAAACCAAAACCATCAGGCAGACATCCCGCGTTCGCCGGCCTGTTACACACAGGGTGGAGCCAATGCCATCCATGGAAACCATCTCCATTTCCAAACCACTTATTGCCGAGCGCCCTGTTGTACACCGCAAGCCGAAAAGGGATATTGGCAAAACACTTCGCCTCAAGTCAAAGGGTTTGTTGCGGCATAAGAACAAAGTCCAATTGGCTGTCGTTGAGGAACACCGCTGCCCCTACTGCCTTGAGCCGGTCTCTCGCAATGACCCCCGCGGGGTTGTTGAATGTGATATTTGTCATTCCCTGCACCACAAGGACTGCTGGGACATCACCGGCACCTGCCAGGTGCCTCATTTGAACCAATAAGGAATTAAACCGAACATGACAGACCTGAACGTTACCCTTGTCCTTCCCAATGGTGGAGCCCGGAATGCAGAGATCCCTGACGACATCCCAGTGCGTGATCTCCTGGCGGAACTTGCATCCCTGTTAAAGCTGCCCCTCGTTGGCCCGGATGGCAGGCCAATGTCCTACCGCATGGATTCAAAAGCACTCGGCCGGGAGTTGAGAGAGGAAGAGACGCTGGCAAATGCCTGTGTGCCTGATCATGACCGGCTTATCCTCACGGCTGATATAACCGCCGGCGGAGGCCTTGTGGCAGATACCCCTCGCATGCGCCGGTTGCGGGCTGATTATGAACTGATGGTGGAACTGGCTGCACGCAGCGACCTGATCCAGTTCAAGGCAACCTCAACCCGTCCAAACCTGCCACCGGAACGCTACATCATTACATTTAAGTGCCGGAGCATTATTGGTGTGGATCGGCAAGGAAACCCGAAGTATGGGTCCAACCATCAGGTTGAAATCTATCTGCATAACCAGTACCCTCACCGCTGGCCGGGAATGAAGTGGATGACGCCAATTTGGCACCCGAATATCAACCACTTGAACGGCAGCGTCTGCATCGATGCAGCCTGGTGGGCAGCCAGCCGGTCTCTGGACCGCCTGGTGGTCATGCTGGGAGAAATGCTGCAATGGAAGAATTTTCATGATGACCCGACCAAACCTCCCTTTCCCTGGGATCCAGAAGCTGCCCGGTGGTCACGCGAATATCGAAAAAAACATCCTGATGCCTTTCCCCTGGATCAACGGGAGTTGCTTCGTCCTGAGCGGGTTAAGTTGAACAAACCGGCTGCAGCGCAAAAGGCCCCTGTTCAAGTCAAAATTGCGCCGGCCAATCCAGTGGCAGAAAAACCTGCCAACCGGATCAAGATGAATACTTTGGAGCTGTTTAAGAAGAAACCAAATATCCGCATTAAATAAGCCAATTGTCGCCGTGCACGTGCGCCTTGTAGTATGAACCGTATTAAAGAATAAACATCCAGAAAGGAGATTGAAATGGCCGATATTCCTGTAACCATTGTGCTCCCCTCCGGGGGCAGTCGAAATGCCGAGGTGCCTGGTGAAGTGCAGGTGAAAGAATTGATCCCAGAACTTACCACATCCCTGGAACTTCCTGTGACCGGCCCCGACGGCCGCCCCATGTCCTACCGTTTGGACAGCAAGGCGCTCGGACGTGAACTCAAGGAAGAGGAAACGCTTACCGAAGCGGGCATCCCCTCCGGCGATCGGTTAATGATGACAGCCGATGTCACAGCCGGCTGAATTGTCTTCTTCCCGGACCGCTCCGGAAGCGTGGAGCGGTCCGGAAGAAACGGATAAAGGAAAACGAATGTCCACATACGGAATCCGCCTTGCACCGCCTGAAATCCTCCAGCCTTTAACCCTGTTGAAACCGTTGGAGAATGCCCAGCGTTGGAATACACCATACGATTGTGAACCGGTGGACCTGGCCGTTTCAGTCTTCATGGCACAGGCAGCCTACATCCGGGTCAGCGTGCATGCCAACAGCGATTCTGTTGAAGTCGGCGGTGTGCTGGTGGGACAATGGTGCCAGAATGAACCCGCAGGTGGACAGTTCCTTGTTATTAAGCATGCACTGCCTGCGCGACATACCCGTCAGGGCAATGTTTATCTGACGTTTACACAGGACAGCCTGGTCGATCTGCACGAGCAGATAGAGAAGCGTTTTGAAGGTGAACGGATCGTAGGGTGGTATCACACACACCCCCGCATGGGCATCTTCCTTTCGCCTTTTGATACCTGGCTGCACAATAATTTTTTCCCAGACCTGTGGCAGGTAGCGCTGGTTGTTGAGCCATTCACCTCCCTGGGAGGTTTCTTCATCCGACAGGCTGACGGGAACCTGGATCCTACCCGTTACTTCGGTTTTTATGAAATTAATGGCTCTCAGGGGAAGAGCATCGTCCGCTGGCAGAACCTCTGGCAGGTGGATGAAGGATCCGAAGGAGAATGCCCTGATGAGTAGAGCAATGCGTTCTTATTATTTTGCAATCCTGGGTGCCATCGGAGGCCTGATCGGATGGCAGGTAAGCAACCTGCTGGGTCTGTCCATCGCCACCAATCTTTACCTGAGTGAAATTGCAGTTGGCGCCCTGGTAGGGTTGAGTGTTGGATTATTCATAGGCCTGACGGACGGGCTGTTAACCCGCAATCCCGTCCAGGCTGCCAGGTCCGGTCTTTTCAGCGGCCTGTTGGGGCTGCTGGCCGGGGCGGTCGGTCTTCCACTGAGTGAATTCCTTTTTCAGTCTGTAGGTGCTGGCATCCTGGGGCGAGCCTTGGGGTGGGCGGTCTTCGGCATGTTGATCGGCCTGGCTGAAGGTATATTCGGGAAAAGCCAAATCTGGAAGGGCATGTTGGGCGGTTTGCTGGGCGGGGCTTTGGGCGGAATACTCCTCGAATCGGCACGCCATTGGCTGCAAGACCCTGTGTCAGGCAAGGCCGCCGGCCTGGTTCTGCTTGGGGCTTCCGTTGGCGCTTTCATCTCCTTAATTGCGGTGCTGCTGTCACGCGCCTGGCTAGAGGTGACCTCGGGAAAGTTGAAGGGCACCGAATTCATTCTCGATAAATTCATGCGGGCTGGTGGCCCGGCAGTGGCAATTGGAAGTTCGCCATTAAAATCGGAGATCGTCCTCCCGGACCCGGATATTGCCCCACAGCATGCCATGCTCACCGGAGATGGCAGGCAATTCTCGCTCAAGGACATGAGCCTCTCCGGAACCTATGTAAACAACAAGCGGGTTGAAAGATTGAACCTGGTGAACGGCCAGAAGATACGCATGGGGAACACCGAAATGGTGTACCACGAAAAGAGGTGACCATGTTGCCAATCCGGTATTTCCGAGTGTTCTTCACGTTGGTTGTGGCCGCCTTCCTGTTCCTTCAACCGGCAGCCAGTGCCTTTGCACAGGATGAGTCCCCTCACATCCGCATCACCCAGGTGGACAACTCCCATTTCCCCCAGGTAACCGTGTACATCTCGGTCACGAATGCCGCCGGTGAACCGATGGCCGTGGACCCGTCGTTGCTTCAGATCTATGAAAATGGCACCCTGATGACCCCAACACAGGTTAGCGGGTCTGGTCAGGTAGGTTCCCTGCAAGCCAGCCTGACCACCATGCTGGTGATGGATGTTTCAGGCAGCATGGTGCATTATAACAAAATGGCCATGGCCAAAGAGGCTGCCAAATCCTACGTTGAACAAATGCGCCTGGGCGACCAGGCAGGGTTGATCTCTTTTAACACAGAGGTGTTCTACAACCAGCCACCAACAACTGACAAGGCCGTACTTCTTGGCGCCATCGAGAGCCTGGTGGCAGACAAGGACACCGCCATGTACGATGCCCTGCTGCAGACCATTCAACATCTAAATGAAATTGACGGGCGCAAGGCGGTGATCGTCCTGACAGATGGCCTGGATAACCGCAGCCAGGCAAATGAAGATGCGGTAATAGAGGCGATTGGGCCCAGCGGACTCTCCATTTCAACGATCGGTTTGGGCAATCCGGAAGAAGGCCTTACCAATTACGGCCTGGATGAACCCGGATTAAGATCGCTTGCCGAGAGAGCCGGCGGAGGGTATGGCTTTGCAGAAACCGGGGAAGTGCTGAATGCGCTTTATGAGCAACAGGGGCGTACCCTGCAAAGTGAATATATCCTGGTCTATACTTCCCCCTTTTCCCTGCGGGATGGCGTCAACCGGACCTTGGACATTAGGTTGACGGAAAGCGGCAACTCAACGGTTGTGACCTATAATCCCGGAGGCGTTCTGCCGGAAGTCCCCTCCCGGTCCTGGGCTTTATTCATCGGCATCCTGGCTGGATTGCTTGTGCTGTTTGCCATCCCCTTCCTGGTTCGCGGCGGCGTCCAGGTGTTTGGGGGGGTAAAACCAAAGAGTCGGATTAAGTTGGATAAGCCATCCGGAAAAACGAAAAAAGTGCAGATCAAGTTAAAGTAGGACCAAAGGAGTGCGTGGAAAGGGCGGTTGATAATCAACCGCCCTTTCCTGTTATTCACCTGTGAGCAGATGTCGGCTGAAGGTCAGGACTGATTTTGCAGAAAATTCTCAACCTCGTCACGAAAAGGAAGGGAGGATTGAGCCCCAGCCTTTGTGGCGGCTAACCCCCCCGCTGCATTCCCTAACATGGCTGCGTCCATCAGGCTTTTTCCTTCCGACAATGCAACGGTGAAGCCTCCAATAAACGCATCCCCAGCCGCAGTCGTATCCACTGCTTTCACCGGGAAAGCTGGAACATGCTGGCAGTCATCGGCTGAGGCTATGATCACTCCCTGCCTGCCCAGCGTTAATGCCACAACCCCCGCTCCTCGCTTTAGCAGATCCCTTGTGGCTGCTTTCGCTGATTCAATATCAGAAACCAGTTTTCCGGTCAGCATGGAGGCTTCAACCTCATTAAGGATCAAATGGTCGACTTTTTGCAGAATTTCGGGTTGGATGGTTTGGGCTGGTGCAGGATTTAGGATCACCCTAAGGCCATGGGTTTTTGCCATGTCGATGCCATATTCCACTGTCGATAGGGGGATCTCAAATTGCATAAGCAAGTAATCGGCGGATTTGATCATTGGCAGGGCAAGGTTAACATCTTCCGGGGCGACCTTCTTGTTCGCTCCCGGAATGACAATGATGCGGTTCTCGCCCTGATCATCAACAATGATTAACGCAGTGCCACTGGAAAGCCCTTTTTCGACACGAAGTCGTTCAATCCCAACCCCCAATTTGGCCAGATTTTCAACCAATCCCGGTCCAAAAGCGTCATCACCGACCCGTCCGACCATGTTCACGTGGCCTCCCAGTTTGGCAACTGCCGCTGCCTGGTTGGCTCCCTTTCCACCGGGGAAGATATTAAAATCCTCCCCATGGATCGTCTCACCTGCATTGGGGGTTCGGCTGGTTTTAACGACGAGATCGATATTTACGCTGCCGATCACAACAATCTTTTTCATTGCTTTTTTTGTCCTGGAATGAACGGGTCGCCAGTATTTCCGAGGTTAACTGGCCTCTCATTGGGCGCTATTGGGTTATGCGGTGGTTTATTGGTGGGAGTGTTCAGGTTATCCAGAATTCGACCCATTTCCCTGGATATGTCCATCATGGTTTCCTCGACTCCTGATTCAGAAACCATATTCCTTGGAAGGTTCCGGATCTCCCTGGAGGCATTCACCATCGACCTCCAGGTTTCCGAGGAGAACAGACGGGAGAGAAACTGGCCAATTTTTTTTCCTGCCTTAATGGCTTCGTCAGGCCCCAGGACGATGAACGCGATTAGGAGGAAAAAAAACAGCTCAAGCGGGCCTACATTCAGGAATTCCATAACAAAAAAATTATACCGTATTTCAATTGCTGGTTCGCGACGCTTATGACAGGGGTTCTGCCATTGTCGTTTGATAATTCCATGATGACCGCCTTTATTCCCGCCTTCATGATGGCAGACATATCTGGTGATCCTGAAATGTTATAATCCTTCCGCGGTAGTTATGGATGGAGCGAAGCCCGTGGGCGATGAATATAAGGGACACCCTAATAGTTTATGGGATCATTTATCAGAACTGCGCACCCGGCTGTTGAAATCCTTAATTGCCCTCGCCATAACGGTCATCCTTAGTTTCTATTTTGGCGACCACCTGGTTAACCTGCTGTTGAAACCGATCGGGGGTGTTGACAAGGTTCAGTCGATCGAAGTAACCGAGAATATTGGCGTATTCATGCGGGTATCTTTACTGGGGGGGGTCATCATCGCCTTTCCCTACATCCTGTATCAATTGCTTGCATTCGTGCTGCCGGGCTTGACTAGAAAGGAAAAAAAATGGGTTATGTGGTCCATCCCATTTGCGACCATTCTCTTCCTCTCCGGGGTTGCCTTCGCCTACTTGGTCATGCTGCCGGTGGCGGTACCCTTCCTGGTGAATTTTCTGGGTGTTACCACGCTTCCGCGTCTTTCCAATTACATCAATTTCATTTCAGGAATCGTATTCTGGACCGGCATCTGTTTTGAAATGCCATTGCTTGTTTTCGTCCTCGCTAGGCTGCGTCTGGTGAGAGGACAAATGTTATTAAAACAATGGCGCCTGGCAATAGTAATAATCGCTTTCCTTGCCGCGGTGATCACCCCGACGGTAGACCCGGTGAACATGGCAATCCTTATGGTTCCCTTGCTCGCTCTTTACTTCCTGAGCGTAATGCTTGCTTTTATTGCCGGTAGAAAATGAAACCCTTGAAAATCGGGGGGCAGGATGCTGGATATTTTATCTCTGCAAATGCCACTTTCTGAATCGGGTAAATTCCAATGGGGTGTGCTGAGCCTGGCTTTATTTTCTGTGATCGGAACAGCACGGTATAATCAAATTATCTGAACCAAGAGAGGAGTGTAAAAATGTTTCGCTTGGGTCCGCTGGAACTGGTGATCATCCTGATCATCATTTTTCTGTTGTTCGGTATTGGCAGAATCAGCAAGGTTGGCGGCGAGTTGGGGAGGGGCATCCGCGCATTTAAAGAAGGATTATCAGGCGACCAAAAGAAGGAGGCCGATGAGGAGGGAACTCCCAGGGAGGATCCCAAAGATCAATCCAACAAGGACCCTGGCGAATAATTCATCGGAACTGCTGGTTATTGGGGAAACACATCCGAAGCACTCCAACACGGCTTCTTTCAGGCTTTCTGGTAGGATCGACGTTATGTTCCGGCTGCATTTGGGCCGGTTTTTTTCTGCACCCGCACAGGCTGGGGTAATTTCAAGGCCATTAGCCCTGCCGACAGGCGGGATCGATCTCTTCCGACTGCCAACAAAAGGGTAATCACACTACTCATTACCCTGCAAGGCCTCATTATCGCACTGCCCTTTACCCAAGCGAAACATGGAATATGGTAGACAACTTCCCTGACAAAGCAACCCTTAAAAATGTCTGCAGGACATAATACTCTTCGGTTTCACCTCCCTGACCTGGCGATCTTCTGGTCAGCCATATGCTTCAGGCGACCGGCTGGCTCTTTCCCAAAAAAGGTTCACGCTGCCGGAGTCGGTGTGCCGATGACCCCAAACACCGGCATTGCCATCAACAACCTGATTTATTAAGATCCAGGATGTAATTATTTAATTTCCGGAAAAATTCCACTCGTGTCGCGCAGGGGGAGTCTCATTTGCGAAAATTAAGAAATCGGGTGGAAAGGGGATTCGATTATAATTTCGTACACTGAACCCAAAAACTGGTTGTCTGAGACATCCCAATTTCTGACCAGGCACCAAGGTTCGAGTTCATCATCCTACGCCTGACTACATCGGAAAGGAACCTATGTACGGAATATTTGGTATTGTGGTGGACAAGGAACAAACCCTGAGCCCCAGACTAGTTAAAGCGGCTGAAAAAATGACCCGAGGAGGGAATGACTACATCAGCGCAGCCACCATGGGCAAGAGTCAGATTGATCTCAGGAATAACGTCGGCGGCATGAACAGTGCCGCCGCCCGCCTTGATTTTGGCACCCTGCCCGGCTTGCGTGGAATCATTCAGATTTGCCCATCCACAATTGGCGAGGCAGCACGGATCAACACTCAGCCACACCTGGATTCGGATGGCAACCTGGTTGGAGCGCAAAATTGCAGCCCGGGCTACAAATCGGATTTGCAGGATACGGTCATGGCGGATGGCCTTGCCGTACCTCTTCAACATGTTGATGAGACCTGCATACACACTGTGAAAAAGCACCTCAACCACGGGAAGGGCATCTTCGACGCCGTGCGTCTTGCCCTCAATGATCATAAAGGAAATTTCGCCTGTGTCATTGGAAGAATCCACGAGGACTGCCTGTATGCAGTCAACCAGGGATCAGACCTGGTGGCTGGATTGGGTGAGGGCTTCACATGTGTTTCCTCTGACCTGTCATCCATCCTACCGCTGACTCACAAGATCATTCGAATCCGGGATGGCGAGATCATCACCCTTTGGGCGGATCGGGTGGAGCTGAGGTCCATATGCGATGGGCTTGTCATACAGCGAAAACCGGAGACCATTAACGATGGTCAGGATGCTGCCCATCAAGGCGGTTTTCCTCATTTCATGCTCAAGGAGATCCACGAACAACCACAGGCAGTGCGAGAAGTGCTTCAAATGCTGGTTGACAACAACACAGTTGAGTCGATCCTGGAGAAGATCAGAAAAGCGAGGCAGGTCTATTTTCTCGGTTGTGGGACAAGCTCTCATGCCTGCGTGGCCGGTTCCATTTTCTTCGCCCAGTTGGCGCACCGGTCAGCCATCCCAGTCCTGGCCACTCAATTCGTGCAGCAATACCTTCCGGCCGTGAACAGGGATGATGTGGGCATCTTTGTCTCTCAGTCCGGTGAGACCACGGACGTGCTGAACAGCCTGGCAGCAGCCAAGGCGGGCGGGATGACCTGTTTCGGGCTGACCAATGTCAACGGCTCTGCCCTCACCAGGGAAACAGAAGCCTGGCTGCCGCTGTGCAGTGGGAGCGAGGTCAGCGTTCCGGCAACCAAAACCTTCACCAACCAGGTGGTCACCTTCCTTTCCCTGGCACACCGATTGGCGGATTTGGATATCGCACAACTGGATGAGATTCCCAGCCTGATAAAAAAAACCCTTGAACTGGTTGAACCCCAGGTGAATCGGTTGGCACCACAAGCCATTGCCTGGAACGACCTCTATTGCCTGGGCTACGGGAACACCTTTCCAATTGCCCTGGAAGGCGCCCTGAAACTTAAGGAGACCACGTACTCCCATTGCGAGGGGATGCTTCTCACAGAGTTCCGGCATGGACCCATCTCCGCGGTGACAAAAGGTTATCCGGTCATGTTCATAACCGGCCTGCCGGATGTTCCGTTGTTCATCAGCGGCATCAACGAGGTAACCCGCCGTGGCGGCAGGGCCATTGTGATCGGGCCTGAAGATCCCAGTCTGCGTGCGAGCGCCAGCGACCTGATTGTGATCCCGCCAGCCACGCCAATGATCTCTGCCCTGTTGGCGGTCTTGCCGTTGCAACTCTTATCCTACAATATTTCCGTGGCAAGAGGTTTTGACCCTGACCGCCCCAGAAACCTCACCAAAGCCGTGACCAACGAGTGATTGGAAGGGTTGGTCGCCAGTTATCGGCCACTGGTCACATCTTCGCCAGCCAGGTGATTGATTGCGCTTCGGAAAGGTCCAAAACGGCCAACTGACCCGGGCATTTGTTGGCCGACCTTCAGAGGCTGTGAATGCTGCATTGGTGATGAGCGGGTTCATTGGTCAATGGGTAATCGACCAGGAGAATTGCCAGTTCCAAGGATGGGCTGGCATTTTCATTTAATGCCTCATGTATAATCTTTGTATGGAGATTGCAGTCATTGGTGGCGGGGCTTCCGGGATGATGGCATCGCTGCAGGCTGCCAGGCAAGGGGCCAGGGTCACCCTGTTTGAACACAACCCTGCGCTTGGGAAGAAACTGGCTGCAACAGGAAGCGGCCGCTGTAATATTACCAATGAAGGGGTTGGCGCACAAAAATACACCTGCGCATCAACAACCTGGCTGGAAAGGATCTTTGCTGCTTTTGGTGTAAGAGACCTGCAAAAGACGCTCCTGGAGATCGGAGTCCCAATCCAGGCTACGTCGGATGGCTGGTATTATCCGCTCTCCAATTCCGCCCAAACAGTGGTTAATGCCTTTGAGAGCGCTTTACTCCAGGCTGGGGTCAAGATCCGCCTTTCATCACCGGTGCGGAGTTTTACCAAGAAAGGCAGGGGGTTTCTCGTCTGGCACTCCATTGGGGAAGAGGCACGCCAGGATCGGTATGACCGGGTTGTTCTGGCTGTCGGAGGAAAGGCCCACCCAGCACTGGGATCACGCGGAGAATTGTTCCCCCTGCTTGAACAGTCAGGTCACTCCGTTATCCCCCTTCGGCCTGCTCTGGCGCCGGTATTGGCGGACCTGGGAGAGTTAAGCCCGTTACAGGGAATGCGGCTGGACGCCGGGGCATCGCTCTGGAAGGGCAAAGAATGCCTGGCTTCAACTGCCGGGAACCTGATCTTTACAAGGTGGGGGTTGAATGGCCCTGCCGTCATGGACCTGAGTCACCATATTTCCTGCCGCCCTGGTGAAAAACTGATCCTCTCCTTGGACCTGACCCATTTCATCCGCGATGAGTTCAACAACCTCCTGGGCCGACAGCGCGATTCGGCCATGCCCCTGCGAATATTCCTGGGGGCCTTTTACCCACCCAAGATCGGGGATCACTACCTTCGCCTGGCAGGGTTGCCGGTGGACATTCGCTTTTCCAACCTTGACAAAGCCAGCCTGGGCCGGCTGGTTCGGTTGCTTTCCGCTTCCCGATTAAAGGTGAAAGGTGTAAGAGGCTTCGAGTATTGCCAGATGTCTTCCGGTGGTGTGCCGGTGACAGAGGTTGACCCTTTGACCCTTGAATCCTGCCGGGTGAGTGGCCTTTACCTTGCTGGTGAAACGCTCGACGTTGTCGGCCCCTGTGGGGGATACAACCTTCAGTTCGCTTTCAGCAGCGGCGCCCTTGCAGGCCGGTCCGCTGCCAGCAATTCATCAACCAGGAGATGCGAGAATGGCAGCAAAAAAGAGAACCAAAAAGAAAATGATTAATCGAGCCGCCAGGGAGCGGAAGATCCGAAACCTTCGGGCAATAGCAGTCATTGCGCTGGTTGCAATCGTGGCGTTCATTGTTGTCAATCGCTTGAAGGCTTCCGATAAGGTCGAGGTGAATGCCACGGAACCGCAGCTTGTAGGCACCAAAACGTATTCATCGGCTCCCCCAATGAGCATCGACCCGGCAAGGAAATATTCAGCCCGGGTAAAAATGGCCAAAGGCGGAGAATTTATCATCCAACTTTACCCGGACAAGGCTCCCGTCACCGTCAACAGTTTTGTCTTCCTGGCCCGCCAGGGCTATTTTGATGGAGTCACTTTTCACCGGGTCCTTGATGGTTTTATGGCCCAGGGAGGCGATCCAACCGGCACCGGCGGCGGAGGACCGGGCTATAAATTCCGGAACGAGGACAGTGACCTGAAGTTCGACAAGCCGGGTGTGGTGGCCATGGCCAATGCCGGCCGCGACACCAATGGCAGCCAATTCTTCATTACCTTCGTGCCAACCCCGCAGCTCAATGGTGGATACACCATTTTCGGACAGGTTGTCCAGGGGATGGATGTGGTCAACGGGATCACCAGGCGAAACCCGGAAACCAAACCCGGTTTCAGCGGCGATGCAATCGAGAGCATCACCATCAAGGAAGATTGAGAAGCATGTATAAGGAACCGGCAGAAATTTGACATAGCAACCCGTTGTGGTTGTGAAGTGGTGCAAAAACCGGCAATGATTGGGTGAACTGTCCTCGTGATCCCTGCGGCCTATGGACACTCCCAAAACGGCATGATAAAATACCATCTGCGTTTGGTGGGGGCTCGTCCAATGGCAGGACTGCAGACTCTGGATCTGTCAATAGGGGTTCGAATCCCTTGCCCCCAGCCTGAACCGAAAGCACCTTGAACAACAGGGTGTTTTTCTTTACCCCGGGAAGGAGAAGTATTATGAGCGACCAGGCCGTTGAACCTACGAACTTTATCCGTGAGGCTGTTGCAGAGGACTTGCGCACGGGCAGGTTCCAGCAGGTTGTCACCCGCTTCCCTCCCGAACCGAATGGCTATCTGCATATCGGACATGCCAAAGCCATCTGCATCGATTTCGGCATTGCCCAGGCCTTTGGCGGAAAAACCAACCTGCGCTTTGATGACACCAACCCTGTCAAGGAGGATGTTGAATATGTGGACGCCATCATGGAAGACATCCACTGGCTTGGTTTTGACTGGGGTGACCGGGTCTACTACGCTTCGGATTATTTTGAGCAACTTTACAACTTTGCCCTTCGCCTGATTGAGAAAGGCCTGGCCTATGTGGATGACCTGGATGCCGAACAGGTGCGCGAGTATCGCGGAACGCTTACCGAGCCCGGGCGCCTTAGCCCATACCGCAGCCGTTCTGTTGAAGAGAACCTGGACCTGTTCAAGCGGATGCGTGCCGGCGAATTCCCCGATGGCTCCAGAACCTTGCGGGCAAAGATCGACATGGCTTCCGGCAACATCAACCTGCGCGACCCGGTCATGTACCGCATCATCCATGCCTCCCACCACCGCACCGGTGATCAATGGTGCATCTACCCCATGTACGATTTTGCCCATGGGCAGTCCGATTCCATTGAAGGCGTTACGCACTCCCTCTGCGACCTGGCCTACGAGGATCACCGTCCACTCTATGAATGGTTCATTGAAAAACTGGACATATTCCGCAGCCGTCAGATCGAATTCTCCCGCCTGTTCATGGCATACACGGTTCTCAGCAAGCGTTATCTTAAACAAATTGTTGAGGAAGGTTATGTAAAGGGTTGGGATGATCCCCGCATGCCCACCCTGCAGGGTATGCGCCGGCGCGGTTATACCGCAGCAGCCATCCGAAATTTTATTGAGGGAATCGGAGTTTCCAAAAAAGAGACCCTGATCGACATCCTCCTGCTGGAAAATGCAGTCCGGGAAGACCTGAACCGCAAGGCGCCGCGTGTTCTAAGCGTCCTCGATCCGCTGAAAGTTGTAATCACGAATTATCCGGATGGCAAGGTGGAGGAGTTGGACGCCACGAATAACCCGGAAGACCCTTCTGCCGGAACCCGCAAGGTTCCCTTCTCGCGCACTTTATATATCGAGCGGGAGGATTTTCGCGAGGACCCGCCGCCCAAGTATTTCCGCCTGGCTCCCGGGCGCGAGGTCCGCCTGAGGTATGGTTACATCATTAAATGCGAGGACTTCCTCCGTGACCCGGTGACCGGGCTGGTAACAGAAGTGCATTGCAGTTACGACCCGCAGACTCGCGGCGGCTAGGCACCCGATGGACGCAAAGTACAGGGTACCATCCACTGGGTTTCGGCGGAATCTGCCCTGGATGCCGAAGTGCGCATGTACGACCGCCTGTTCAACGCCGAGATCCCCGGCAAGGGTGAGGGTCGCAGCATTATCGATGACCTTAATCCGGATTCACTCAAGATCATCCACGGCTGCAAGGTTGAGCCTTCCCTCAAATCGGCAAAACCCGGAGAACATTACCAGTTCGAACGGAAGGGCTTCTTTTACGTCGACCCCGACACCCGACCTGGCAGCCTTGTCTTCAACCTGACCGTGACCCTGCGGGATACCTGGGCCAAGATCGAAAAAAAGATCTCCTGACATGCATCTCGACCAAACTGCCCCGGTGGAATTGTTTGGACCAAGATTTCTCCATTTAGGCGCTTCTCTGCCTTGATTTCCCACTTGCCCGGTGAGGGCTTCCTGGCTGCTCATAGCAGCGTTCTTGATGTCTGAATTGAGGATGGCAGGCCATCGGTAAAGGATTACAAATCAGCGTTCCCCCCTTTTGATTCCAAATTATTAATTCCAGTTTTACTGTAAAACGCATTCTTGATTAAACGGGCAGAGCCATTCTCATTAATGAATTCGCGTTGCTTTTTTGAATTCTTCCTCGTATTTCTGCCTGATTTCCTCCTGAAGTTCCTCCCGGCGTTCCACCAGGTAGTGCCGAATGGCCGTCCGTTCCGGGCTGCGCTGGCTGTACAGCAGGGAGATATGCTGGCCGGTTTCAATCGGCTGAATGTCCATAACCTTAACCGGCAGACGGACTGCCCCCAATGGAAGGCGGAAAGATAAAAGGCACGCTTCTCCAGTTGGCAACGACTCCAAACGTGTTTCCAAATTCACTCCGGCACCATTGAAGGAAAGGTCTGTGACTTTAACAGGGAACCGATGTTGCTTGCATTCCAGGTCAGCCGGAATCGGTTCCGCCGGCTGCATACGCACCAGTTTTCGGTTACCCAACTGCAGATCTGAATATGTGAAATCATCCAGTTCTGCCAACCCTTTGTGCAGGTTAATATCCACAACCCTGCCCTTGACAGTTCCCAAAGGTTCTTCGGTGATCACCCAGGCAGGCTGACCTGCTTCCATGCAAATACAACCCGGTGGCATGACCTTAAAGACCACAGATTGAAGTGTAACAGCCTGGGCAACCGCCTTAAAAGAGATGGGGAAGGCTTTATAAAAAACCAGTAATTCGAGCGGTGTGCTGCCCACCTGAAGCGACTTAAAATCTCCGTAAATATTTTCGGCTTCTGTCATAGACGATCTCCCCTGCCTGTATGAACAGAATCCACCCTCTCACCGGCAAGCCACCAACCGAGAACCCGGTTGCGTAAAAGTACGACTAACCGGGGAATGGCTTCTTCTGTTGTCAAATGGAGTATTTCTTGCTATTCTCCAATTTCACAATTTGGGTTATACATCCTCGTACCGAATGTTCACATTCACCTGCCCATTGCCAAGATCCACCCCTTGAATGATGATGGCCTTGCCATTGGGAGAACCATCAAAAGCCATATTAAATGTCGTATCGGAGATCACGGTGAGGATCTCTCGTTCTGTCAACCCCTGGCCTCCCAAGGTGGTACGGTAGAATTTCACCACCTCCTCCAAGCTCATTTTCACCTGATAATTGATCGCCCCTTCTCCAACCACGATCAAATTCTGCGCCTGTGGCGGAAGAGGGAAATCTCCATTCACAGCCGGGCTATCTCGTTCTACCTCGTCCCCCTGCAGAGGTGTGGTTGAATGTTCCTCTACTTTTTCATCCATTTTCTCCGCCTGCAGCGGCTTGTCGACATCTCCGCCTGTATCCCGCCCAAAGGGCAATCCACAAGCGAGGGTGATGACAAGTGCTGCCAGGATGATCACCAGGGTCCAGCCTTTCAGATTCATTTTCGCCTCCTTGTTTTTCGGTAATGGTTGAACTAATTGTATCGAAAAGCAGGGAAATGGCAACAATTAAAGCCCGGGAAGGTCCTTGAGCAACATGTTCACCAATTTTCCTCCCTTCAAGTTACAATAAGGATGAATGAGCATCGTATGCAGCAGCCACCGAAAATAACAAACCGGCGGATTTACCAGGTCTTCTTCCTCCTTTGCGGGCTGGAGGCCTTGGGCTTGCTGACCTGCCTTTTCCTAATTCCTTCCGACCCAAAGAACAGCCTACTGCTCGGCTTTTCCGCCGGCAGGCTGGGGATTGCGGCATTCCTCCTGTTTGGAGGAATGGCTTGTCTTGCTTTGGGCAGCCTGCCGGGCAGGAAAACCAAAATGCGCATGCACCTGGTTGCCTGGCTTGAAGAGGAAGGCCGTCTGGCTGGTGCCCTGCCGTGGTTGATGGGTGCCGGTTCGCTGGTTGGCTGGCTGCTCATCTGGACCCCGGCCTATCGGTTTGGCCACCTTTCAGCGTATTATGAGCGGCTTTCACCCCTCATTTTGTGGCTGTTTCTCTTCTGCCTGCAAACGTTTTTTCTCTGGATATTCTGTAAAAAGGGAGCCCCATCCCGCGAACGATTAAAATGGGAACATCCGGCATTGAGGGCTGCCGGGGTTGCGGCAGGAGTGCTCTTATTATTGATTTTTATCATTGCCGTCACCCGCATTGGTCTGACGCCGGACGCCATCCACTGGAACGACAATGGTGTGCCACTAAAAGGCGAACAGGTCTGGCTGGCTTTTGTAATCGGCCTGGCGGGGCTATTGCTCCTCTCGCCCAATGAGACTCCAGCCAAGAATCATTCCAAGCATACCGGTGGGAAGTGGCTGGACCTATTGATTTTTCTATTCGTGTGGCTGGTTTCGGCGGGCCTCTGGTCGGGCGCGCCCATGGTGCGCAGTTTCTTTGCTCCCGGCCCCTACCCTCCAGGAATGGTTTATTACCCCTTCTCCGATTCAGTCACCTACGACCTCGACGCCTGGCATGCCATTATCGGGGAAGGATATGCCGGCGGAGGCCAGGTCGACAAGCCGCTGTACGCCTTTTTGTTGTTAATAATCCACTGTCTGGCTGGCAATGACTATACCCGGATTTTCTCCCTCCAGGCAGGTTTCCTGGCGATCCTACCTGCGTTGGTGTACCTTATAGGGAGGTCAATTCACTCCCGCCCAGCCGGCCTGGCTGCTGCAACACTGGTGATCAGCCGTGAGCTGAACGCCTACCTTTCAACAACTGCACTCAGCACATCCCATTCCCGCCTGCTCCTCAGCGAAATCCCAACTGCCGTGATGCTTACGGCTTTCGCCCTCTGCGCTGCCGGCTGGGTCAGGAGTGACAGACATCGCTTGAATTGGACGGCTGCTGCCGGAGGTGTCCTTGCCCTGACCACCCTGGTACGGCACAACCCCTGGCTCTTCCTGCCATTCGTGATCGCAGGGGTCATCCTGGCTTATGGCAGACAATGGCGGGCTGCCACCCTGCAACTGGCCATCTTTCTGGCGGTATTTACTGCCACCCTTGTCCCCTGGGGGATCCGCACATCCGGAGTTATAGGAAACCCATTTTACGTCCTGGGCACCTTCAGAAGTGTGATCGTCCAACATCGTTACCATCCGGACATCGTTGCAACCTCTGAAGTTGTTGTCCAGGATTCCAGGGATCCTATTGGAAATTACCAGGAGAAGTCTGAAACCTACCTGGGGTTCATGTCTGAGCACTTTTTCCACAACCTGGTGGCGAACAGCCTTTCACTCCCCACCCGATTTGTATATGATGACCTTTCCAGGCTGTCCAACCTCCCGGACTCGCCACAGCGTGCAGACTGGGATCGCTCATTGCCGGCTGCCAGGGTGGTGGTTCTCTATCTCAGCCTGATGGTCGTTGCCATGGGGGTCGGGGGCGCCTGGAAGCGGTATCGCTGGGCTGGCCTGGTGCCACTCGCGGTTTACCTTGCATACCTGCTGGCTGCCGCCGTTGCGCGCACATCGGGAGGGCGTTACATAGTACCGGTCGAATGGGCGCTCTTTCTGTATTATGCAGTTGGCTTTGTGGAAGGAGTGCGATGGATGGGGATATGGCTCGGGTTTCGATCCCTTGAATGGGGGGTGATTGACCATTCGAGCATCGTTCGAGATCCATCACCCTCGAAACCTCTGCTCGTCATAGTATTAATTTTCCTGCTTGCCGGAATATCCTTGCCACTTTCTGAACGATTGTTCCCGCTTCGTTTCCCCCCGCAGCAGCCTGAAGAAGTGATGCATTTTCTTACAGCGCAAGAAGTATTCAAGCAGGCAGGGCTTGGTGATGAGGAAATAACCTCCTTCCTCCAGCAGGCAGGGGGCAGGCTGGCCTGGGGCCAGGCGTTGTACCCAAGGTTTTATGAAAAAGACCGGGGGGAACCTGACCAGTACAATTTCCTGCGCATCCAATCCTATCCGCGGTTGACCCTTACCCTGGGAAACAGGACGGGCGGGAATGTGATCCTTCCGCTGCAGGCCTCCCCCGCTTCCTTTCCTGATGGCTCCCTGGTTTATGTCATTGGGTGCCCGGGGTTCAGCTCGCTGGATGCCCTGGCAATGCTGGTCCTGCCTCCAGGCGGAGAACCTCGTCTTCTCGAACGCTGGCCTGTCACCGAGTGGAAATGTCCGCTTCCGGCACCCGTGTGCGATGAGAATCGGAATTGCCAATGACCGAGCATATAAATGGGCCCGATGGCATATAACGGTCCTGCTGATTCCGGAAAATTGTGGGCCGTCCATTCTATGAACCGGAAAAACAGGTCAAGGCTGTGGCATTCTGGTAAAATTGGAGGTTGGGCATTTCACTCTGTCCATTATTGAACCATCCTCACGAGGATCTGATCATTCATGGAAAATTCCGTCTTTGATGGCTTGAAGAAAAAGCTGCAGGATCGTTCCGCCAGTGTGGCAATTTTGGGATTGGGTTATGTCGGCCTGCCGCTGGCGGTAGTTTTTGCTGAAGCCGGATTCAAGGTCATTGGCATTGACCCGGACAGGTCAAAAACCGAAGCGGTCGACCGCGGGGAAAGTTATATCCTGGACATTCATTCAGAGCAGTTAAAAAAACTGGTTGAAAAAGGCCTGCTATCAGCAACCACCGATTTTTCTGTTCTCAGGAAAGCGGATGCGGTCAGCATCTGTGTGCCCACCCCGCTGCGCAAGACTGGCGACCCGGACCTCTCTTACATTGTTACTGCCACCGAATCCCTCGCTCCTCACCTGCACAAGGGTATGGTTGTCGTCCTTGAATCCAGCACCTACCCGGGAACCACCCGGGAGATGGTCCTTCCCCGTCTGGAGGAGGTCAGTGGCCTCAAGGCCGGCAGCGATTTCTTCCTGGCCTTCTCACCAGAACGGGTGGACCCCGGGCGAACGGACTGGACCACTTACAACACCCCAAAGGTTGTTGGCGGCCTCACCCCAGCCTGCTGCGAGATCTCCCGGACCTGGTACAGCCAGGCTCTTAAGACCGTTGTCCCGGTTTCCTCCACGGAAGTAGCCGAAATGGCCAAACTGCTCGAGAACACCTTTCGGATGATCAACATTGGCCTGGTAAATGAACTGGCAGTCATGTGCGACCGGTTGGGGGTGGACGTCTGGGAGGTCATTGATGCTGCAGCCACCAAGCCATTTGGTTTTATGAAGTTCACCCCCGGCCCCGGGCTTGGCGGTCACTGCATCCCCATCGATCCGCTTTACCTGTCCTGGAAATTACGCTCATTGAATTACAATGCCCGCTTCATTGAGCTGGCCTCTGAGATCAACACCAACATGCCGCG
The DNA here is from genome assembly GCA_964420835.1 of uncultured Anaerolineaceae bacterium. Classification (GTDB taxonomy): domain Bacteria; phylum Chloroflexota; class Anaerolineae; order Anaerolineales; family Anaerolineaceae; genus CAYQUO01. The sequence goes on along the minus strand of CAYQUO010000017.1, from coordinate 38,010 downwards.
CTTTACCGTGGGCAAGGTACAGGATGCCCTCAATGAACGCGGCCTGCCTCTAAAAGGCAGCCGGGTTCTCGTCCTGGGTGCTGCCTATAAACCGGATGTGGATGACTTAAGGGAATCACCTTCATTGGATGTTATCGGTCTACTAAAGAGGAAGGGAGCCATCGTCAATTATCATGATCCACACATCCCACACCTGGCCCACGAGGAGTTCGACATGGTTTCCATCCCGGATGGCGACCTGCTGGCCGAGGCAAAGGCAGCAGATGCCGTAGTGATCGTCACCAATCACTCCAGGTATGATTACCCTGCCATCCTTGCCGCCAGCCGCCTGATCATCGATACACGCAACGCCCTGGGGAAGATGGGCGCCGGCAATCCCAAAGTGGTGAGGCTCTGATGGCGGTTTACCTGGTTACCGGTGCGGCCGGCTTCATCGGTGCCCGGGTCAGCGAATTCCTGGTAGGCGACGGACATACGGTTGTCGGCGTCGACAACCTGAACGATGCCTACGATGTACGGCTTAAGCACTGGCGGCTGGAACAGTTGAAGCGCCTGCCCGCATTCCACTTTCATCGGCAGGACATTACGGAATTCCAGCCCCTGCTCAGGCTGTTTGAAAAAGAAGGCCCCTTTTCCGCGGTCATCAACCTGGCCGCGCGGGCCGGTGTTCGCTACAGCCTGGAAGACCCCTGGGCCTTCCTGAACACGAATACCACCGGCACGCTGAATCTACTGGAAGCCAGCCGCCTGCAGGGGGTGAACAAGTTCATTCTGGCATCCACTTCAAGTATCTATGGAGCCAATGCCCCTTTTCCAACACCGGAGGAGGCGGACAGCAGCAGCCCCTTGCAGCCATATGCCGCCAGCAAGAAAGGGGCGGAGGCCATGTGTCACGCTTACCACTTTCTTTACGACCTGGATGTGACAATTTTTCGCTATTTCACGGTTTACGGTCCTGCCGGGCGCCCGGACATGGTCATGTTCCGCTTCGTCCAGTGGATTACCGAAGGCCGGCCAGTTCACCTTAACGGCAACGGTGAACAATCACGCGGCTTTACTTATGTGGATGATATTGCCCGCGGCACCATCCTGGGTTTGCAAAAGGTTGGCTTTGAGATCGTCAACCTAGGCGGACACGAGGTTATCAGCATGAACGAAATGATCCGCCAGTTGGAGGAATTGATCGGTCGCAAAGCCCATGTGGAACAACATCCCTTTCACAAGGCGGATATGCAGGCCAATTGGGCCAATGTGAAAAAGGCTGGCCGCCTGTTCGGGTGGCACCCCGAGGTATCCCTCAACGAGGGAATGCGTCGAATGGTCGAATGGTACCAGCAGGAAAGGGAGTGGGCCAGCCAGGTTCTGACCCCATGAGCCTGCGCTCGCGTTTGTCCGCCTGGCAGCAGGACCCTCTATTCATCCATGTCCTGCGAAATTCCGGATACCTGCTAAGCAGTAACACGGTCAGCATGGTTCTGACCTCCCTCCAGGGCATCCTGGCGGCTGTTTTGCTTGGGCCATCCGAGTACGGACTGCTGGGCATGGTCATCCTCTTCGCCTCCAGTGTGAACCGGTTATTATCCTTCCGTATGGGGGAGGTGGTCATCAAGTATGCCGGGCAGGAGCTTGCCAAAGGCCACCGACAGGAAGCGGCTGCGGTTGTTAAGATGGCCGCCCTTACTGAAGCGGCAACGTCCGTCATTGCCTACGCACTGCTTGTCCTGATGGCACCACTGGCAGCCAAATATATTTTGAAGGATACCCAGACCACCAATTACATCATCATCTATGGACTGGCCCTGCTTGCCAACCTGGTCGCAGAAACCAGCACAGCCCTCCTGCAACTGGGTGATCATTTCCGCGGCCAGGCATTGGTAACCCTGGCACAGAGTGTTCTCACGGCAGGGATCATTCTGGCGGCATTCCTCCTTAAGGCTGGTTTTAACCTGGTTCTGGCAGCCTACCTAGCCGGCAAGGTTCTCAACGGCCTGGGGATGCTCTTCCTGGCGCTGCGCCGGGCTGGCAAAACACTGGGGGAAGGCTGGCACAGGGCCCCTTTGAGCCTGGTACAAGAGCGACGAAAATTGGCTGGATTCGCAATCAGCACCAACCTGAGCGGCACCATCAACATGGTCATCCGAGACAGTGAGGTGTTGTGGGTTGGTTTCTTCCTTTCCAGCCTGGAAGCCGGGTATTACAAGTTTTCCCTGGCCATTATGAACATCATCGTCATGCCGGTCACTCCATTGATCAATACCACCTTCCCACAGATCAGCAGTTCGGTTGCACGAAATGAATGGAAACCACTCCGCCGACTGCTCAGAAAGACCTCCCTCCTGGCCCTGGCCTGGACGCTGGCCTGCGCAGCGGGCATCCTGCTTCTTGGCCGACCCTTGCTCTCCTGGCTGAAACAGGGCGCATACCTGCCATCCCTGCCGGCCATCCTCATCCTGCTGGTTGGTTATGGGGTGGGAAATGTCCTCTTTTGGAACCGGCCCCTGTTACTTTCGCTTGGGTTGCCCAACGAACCGCTGAAAGCCACGGCTGTAATCGGTGCCTTGAAAACAGGGCTTATGTTTTTGCTGGTGCGGCCGTTGGGGTACCTAGCCCAGGCAGCCTTATTATCGGGATATTTCACCGTATCCATGGTCTGGGTGGTCATGCGTGGCCTGCTTGAACTCCACCAGCGGGAAAAAACCTCTGCCGGAGAGAATCCAGCCACATGAAAGTTGCCTGTATTGCCGCCTCCCGCATCCCCTCAACCACGGCCAACAGCATCCAACTGGTGAAGGCATGTTTTGCCCTCAAGCGCAATGGCCACGAGGTCCACTTGTGGGTACCGGGAACGGAAGCCTTGCAACAGGATCAATTGGCTGCCTTATATGGCCTGGGCGATCCGATGGCGGCCGGGGGCTTGAAGATCATTTGGCTGCCATGCAGCAGGGCGCTTCGCCATTACGATCTTGCCTGGCGTGCACTGGCTGCAGCCAGGTCGTGGGACTCCCAAGTAGTGTATACCTGGCTGCCACAAGCGGCGCTGCTGGCTGCATGGCGAGGTTTTCCGGTGATCCTCGAAGTGCATGATCGCCCAACCGGGCGGATCGCTCCTTCCGTCTTCCGGCGATTCCTGCGCACCCCGGGGAAGAAACGGCTGCTCGTCATCACCCGTGCCCTTGCCGGCAAACTGGCAACGCAATACGGCAAGGACATGCAGCAGATCGACCTGCAGGTTGCCCCCAACGGCACGGAGCCGGAACGATACACCGACCGTGAGGACCCACATAAAGCCCGCCGGGACCTTGAACTGCCAGATTTGCCAACGGTTGGGTTTAACGGCCATTTTTACAGCGGCCGCGGCATGGGGCTTCTCCAGGAACTGGCTTACCGTTTCCCACAAATTCACTTCCTCTGGATTGGCGGCCGGCCCCAGGATGTGACGTATTGGCAGGAACGGCTGCAAGCCGGTGGGATCTCAAATGTAACCTTGACGGGCTTTGTGCCAAACCAGGACCTGCCAGCCTACCTGGCGGCATGCGACATTCTCCTGATGCCATACGAGCGGCGTATCGCCGGCAGCAGCGGCGGCAATTCAGCAGACATTTGCAGCCCGATGAAAATGTTCGATTATCTTTCCGCCGGCCGGGCGATCATCAGCAGCGACCTGCCGGTGGTTCACGAAGTGCTGCACGAGGGCAATGCGATCTTCTGTCCGCCGGAAGATGCGGACGCCTGGACGGCTGCCTTGAGAGACCTGCTGGACGACCCGGTCCGTCGCCTCAGGATTTCTGCCTGTGCGCGCCAGGATGCCGAACGCTACACCTGGGTGTTGCGGGCAAAGCAGGCGCTGGAAGGGCTTGCCCCTTGAGTGGTACAATCCTTATTGAATGAAGATCTCAGTTCGCATCCTGACCGCACTTGGGTTGGGTGGAGCCTTGGGGGCAATTCTGGGCGCCTTGTCACCCGGGCGCTTCCTGCCCGGCTTTGCCGGCGCATGGCTCCTTTCGGGGCTTTCCATTTTTCTTTTGCTTACCGCCTGGCTTTGGGCGGGTGCCGGCCGAACGCTGGCATGGATGATGGCTGCGGCTTTTTTTCTGCGCCTGGTCGTGGGTGTAAGCCTGAGCCTGGCGTTGCCCAAACACGGGTACGACGAACCGACCCAGAATTCCGGTTATCTCTTCTACGATGCCTACCGCCGGGATCAGGAAGCCTGGGGCCTGGTTAAGGATCCGCGCCCGCTTGGCCAGGTGCTTTGGGTGGAGTTCGACACCGACCAATATGGCGGTTTGCTGCTCCTGGAAGGCGTCATTTACCGCTGGCTCTCGCCGGATGCCCAGCGCCCCTTCCTGGTTTTGATCCTGTGTGCATTTGCCGCCGCGGTCGGGCTGCCGTTCCTCCAGCGGTCATTGCAACAGCGCTGGAATGTGAAAGTTGCCAACCTTGCAAGTTGGCTGCTGGCGATCTACCCGGATGGGGTCCTCTTCGGCAGTTCGCAAATGCGCGAACCTTTCCTCATCGCTTTCACCTGCCTGGGGATCTGGGCAGTGTTATCCTGGCGGCAATCCCGGCTGCCCGCCACGATCGTAGCCGGGGTTAGTGTGCTGGGGATGAGCTTCTTCTCCAACCGGGTGGCGCTGGCTGTGGCCGGAGTGCTGCTGGGCTGGTTTTGGCTGGAAAACCTGGCCCCGCGCTCCAAAGCCTGGCGGTTGGCCGGTATCCCGGTTCTGGCTGTTGGGCTGCTGGTGTTATTTTGGATAAGCTGGGGCTGGCTGAGGTCTTCCGCCATGTGGGATTTTATCCTAACCGAGCGGCAGAGCGGCCGTGTACAAACGGCCATCGAAGAGATCGGCCGCACCTTCCGGGTGCCCTTCATCGTGCTCTATGGCCTGGCACAACCCGTGCTGCCAGCCGCCATTGCCGCCCCGGCACTGCCAATCTGGAAGGTGGTGGCCATACTACGAGCGGTGGGCTGGTATGCCCTGGCCCCCCTGCTCCTTTACGGCATCCTTGCCGCCTTCAAGGCCAGGCCGGGGAGCGAAAAGGTTGTGCTGTTGTGGTTCGGGGCAGCCATCCTTTTTTGGCTGCTGCTCTCCTCGGCTCGCGGAGGCGGCGACCAGTGGGACAACCCGCGATACCGCACGTTGTTCCTGCCGTTCATGGCCGCCTTCGCCGCCTGGGCGGTCTGCCATTGCCTGGAAAAGCGCGATGCCTGGCTGGTACGGGGCCTGCTGGTGGAACTGATCTTCCTGGGCTTTTTTACCAGTTGGTATTTCAGCCGCTACTACAAGTGGTGGGGCCGCATGCCTTTCTGGCAGATGGTGGCGTGGATCGTCGGATTGAGCGCGCTCGTCCTGGCCAGCGGCTGGTTGTGGGATGCCAGGCGGGGTTTTCGCCGGCGCAGGGGATGAACAGGACATGATCAAGCATCTGCAAAGCAAAATACGTTGGCTCAACCGGCTGCCATTGTTGCTGAGCCTGCTGGGGTTGCTTATCTTTACATTGCAGGGGGTGTATTATGCCCACCACATGGATGTGACCCTTGATGAAGGCATGTACCTGGTCAAAGGCCTGCTCTTTATCAAGGGCGACTACCACCCCTTCCAGGAATACGGCCTGTTGACCAGCAAGATGCCGCTGGCATACCTGGTTCCCGGTGCGGCGCAAGCCCTGTTCGGAGCGGGGTTGCGAACCGGGCGTTACTTTTCACTTTTCATTGGCATGCTGGTGCTGGGGGCCACCTGGCTGGCAACCCTGCGCCTGGCCGGCCGCTGGTGGGCAGCCGGTGTGGCCTGGATAATGGCAGTTGGCCCGGCCAATATCATGTTTTACACTGAGGCCATTTCGCAGGGATTGACCGCCGCATTCCTGATGGGTGCACTGGCGTTCACCCTGGGGAAGAACCGCCGGGGTTGGCAACTGGCGGTGGGTGCAGCGCTGATGGTGTTATGCGTGATGGTACGCCAAAACATGGCACCTGCCGTGCCACTGCTGCTGGTCTACATCTTCTGGGAACATGGCTGGCGCAGGGGATTGGCGGCCACGCTGGTGGCGTTATTGCTGGCGGCTGGTATCCATGCGCTCTACTGGCCGCGCATCATGGATATCTGGCTGCCCTACCTGCCTGGAAGCCTGTATCGGGCCATGCTGGACTGGACCGGCCTTTCGCCCACCAGACTGAGCGGCAATACCGGGTGGGCACCCGAATACAACATCCTTTCAACAATCTACGTTTACTTTGAAGGCTGGCGCTATAACTTTCCCGCCCTGCTTGGCCCGCTGGCTTCCTGGATTCTCTGGCCGGCCCGGCAGGACTGGAGGGATAAAACCCGCCGGCGGGCAGCGATATGTCTCTCGTGGATGTTCCTGCTCCTGATGGGCGTCCACCTGTGGGGCGCATTAAAACCGGCCAGTTGCCTGTACTGCTACCCGGGATACCTGGCCTTCTTTACGGCGCTGGGGCTGCTCATCCTGGCCGCAGTCCAACCACTTTGGCGAAGGAAAGCCGGGTTCCTGCGCCAATTCCTGTCGGCACTGGCCGTGGCGCTGCCAGCCATCGGCATTGGCTACGGCGCCTGGCAGGTGTTGGGCAGGACACTGGGTAACATCCCCGTACCGCGGGTGAGCGGGATGCAACTGCAGGGTGGGGTGACCGAGCTTTTCCGGGTGCTGATGAACAAGTTCGGCTGGTCGTATGACTTCATCCAGCAACTGCTGCCCGCCATAGCCGGAGGACTTTTCGGGGCGCTTCTGCTGCTGCTGCCCTTCTTCATTCGGCAGGTGAGGAAGCGGCGCATTTCGCCGGCGGTTTGGTCGTTGCAGGTTTTTCTGGCGGTGGGCATCCTGCTTTCACCGACGCTAGTGTTCGCCGGCGGGAGGCTGCCCACGCTGTGCCGGGACGACGTGATCACCGCCCACGAGGCTGTGGGGGCGAGCCTGGCGCAACAGGTTCCTGCCAACTCCCTGGTGTACTGGGAAAATGACATTTCACCGCTGCCGCTGCTGTACATTCCCGGGGTACGGGTCTTCGCTCCGCAGGTGAACCACTGGTACACGTACCTTTTCAGCGGTGACCCGGACAGACTGGAACGCGAGGGCTATTGGAGCGCAGAACTGGCCGAGCGCTGGAAGCAGCAAGCCGATTACTTGCTGCTGGCCGAGCGCTACGTGACCAACCATTTCCCCGGCGGGTCGGCGGACGGGGTCACCTTTGACGAGATGTCCCCCACCCCTGAAACGGTGCCCTGCCGGCCAAGATCGATCATCCACATCTTCCGGAGAATCAAATGAACCTGTCCATCGTCATTCCGGTGTACAACGAAGAAGAGACCCTGCCCAGCCTGTACCAGGCCATCCTGGAGGCAATGAAGGAGGTGAAACGGGAATGGGAGGTGGTGCTGGTGGATGACGGCAGCCGAGATGGGAGTTGGGCTGTGCTGCAAGCGCTGGCGACCAAAGACCCGCAGCATGTGCGGGTGGTGGGGCTGAGGCGCAACTACGGGCAGACGGCAGCCATCGCCGCCGGAATCGACCACTCGATCGGTGAGATCATCGTGTTGATGGACGCCGACATGCAGAACGACCCGGCTGATATCCCGTTGATGCTGGCGAAACTGGACGAGGGCAATGACGTGGTGAGCGGCTGGCGCATCCGGCGGAAGGATGCCTTCATCACCCGCACACTGCCCTCACGGGTGGCCAACTGGCTGATCTCAACGGTGACGGGCGTTCGCCTGCACGACTACGGCTGCACGCTGAAAGCCTACCGCCGCGAGGTGTTAACGGGCTTCCGGCTCTACGGCGAGATGCACCGCTTTATCCCGGTGTATGCCTCGTCGGTGGGGGCGAAGATCATCGAACTGCCGGTGCAGCACCATCCGCGCAAGTACGGCAAGGCCAAGTACGGCCTGGAGCGCATCATAAAAGTGATCCTGGACCTGTTCACGGTCAAGTTCCTTTCCAGTTACGCCAACAAGCCGATCTACGTTTTTGGCGGGACGGGCATGGCTTTCATCGGTGTGAGCGTGCTCATACTGGCCTACCTGGCAGTGCGGCGGCTGGCTTACCAGATCTCGCCCTTCAGTTCGCCATTGTTCGCGGTTTCGATCATGATCGGGATCCTGGGATTCCAGTCGCTGCTGATGGGGTTGATCGCCGAGATGCTGATGCGCACCTACCACGAATCACAGGGCAAGCCGACCTATGCAGTGCGCGAGATCAAAAACATCAAAGCGGGCGCCCCGGCTCTGAAGAGGCGCTGATGCGCATCCTGGTGCTGATCCACGAGTACCCGCCAGTGGGCGGGGGTGGAGGGCGCGCCGCCCGCGACATCTGCGAGGGGCTGGCCAGGCGCGGGCATGAACTGCACGTGCTGACCGCCCGCTGCGGCGACCTGCCGGCTGTGGAAGGGGACGGCGGCCTGGTGGTGGAACGGCTGGCCTCGCTGCGCCGGGAGATGTTCCGCGCCGGGCTGGTGCCGATGGGAGCCTATGTGGCCGCAGCCGTGTTACGCGGGCTACAGGTGGCCCACCGGTGGAAGCCGGATGTGATCCATGCCCACTTTGCGGTGCCCGGCGGGGCAGCCGCCTGGCTGCTCGGGTTGCTGACAGGCATTCCCTATGTGCTGACCGCCCACCTGGGCGACGTTCCCGGCGGGGTACCGGAAAAGACCGGCAACTGGTTCCGCTGGATCTTCCCGTTCACACCTCCCATCTGGCGGAAGGCCAAGAAGGTGGCGGCGGTGAGCGAATTCACCCGCGGGCTGGCGCTGAAGCACTACCCGGTGCCGGTGGAGGTGATCCCCAACGGGGTGGACCTGCAGGCGCTGGACCCGGGGGAGATGCGATTGAACGACCCGCCGGGGGTGGTGTTCGCCGGGCGCTTCATGCCACAGAAGAACCCGCTGCAGATCGTGCGCAGCCTGGCGCAGGTGGCCGAACTGCCTTGGCACTGCAGGCTGATCGGGGATGGGCCGCTGCGCCCGCAGGTGGAGCAGGAGATACAGGCGCTGGGGCTGGAGGAGCGCTTCAGCCTGACCGGATGGGTGGAGCCGGAGAAGGTGCTGGCGCTGTACAAGCAGAGCGACATTTACTTCATGCCGTCGCTCTCGGAGGGGCTGCCGGTGGCGGGGGTGCAGGCGCTGGCGCTGGGGCTGGCACTGGTGCTGAGCGAGGCCGGGGGCAACCCGGAACTGGTGCAGGCAGGGGAGAACGGCTTTTTGGTGCCTCCTGGCAAGCCGGAGGAGTACGCGGCGGCGCTGTGGCTGCTGCTGAACGACCGGGAGAGGCTGCTGGCAGCCCGCCAGGCGAGCCGAAGGCTGGCGACCCGCTTTGACCTGGGGCAGGTGGTGGCAGCCTACGAGGCGCTGCTGGGGGCGGGAGGCCAAACACTCGCAGGCCGGGGTGCAGCCTGACAACAGCCTTTTGCACGAGACTGGCGAGACAATTTGCCCAAACCCAGGGGGACTGGTATTCGTTTTCGTTTTTTCGTTTTTCCGATGAAATTGATTCCTGGCGAATACGGCAGCCACGGGGAACCTGGTCCTGCGGATGGGCCTGGGCAGGTTGTGTGACCGGAGGGGAGCTGCCCAGTTGTCAAGGTACCATGGCAGGCGGGGAATTGAAACGCCCGGCATCATACCGGTTCGATTCGGCGCCGGCTGTTCAAGGAACATCCTTTTGATCCTACACCCTTCCAAGCATCCCGTCACTTGGCAAAATCACCAATTTTCATTATCAATATCACCCATTTTTGGAGTGAGGACCGGGTCGAGAGACAGTAGCAGCGCCATTCTGCAAGCGAGCAATTTTTCCACCAGCCTGCCAATTTTCAACCCCCAAAAGGACAGGGAAGTGCAAAATGAACGAAGAACCCATGCGGATTACAAACCTTGGTTTCAGTCCCGTTCAGACCAATTTTTTAATCCCAATAATGCGAGCAACGAAGGCCCGGTTGGGGGTTATATCTCCTACGAGGAAGAATGCAACCCATTCGTGAATTGTGGTATCAACTTGGCCGGGGGATCGTGTGGCTGTACGCCCGGCTGCTGCTGCGCCTGGAGATCCGATCCGAGCGGCCGCTGCCGAAGGGCGCAAAGATCCTGGCCCTGAACCACCCGTCGACCACGGACCCGATCCTGGCAACGCTGCTGACCGGAGAACGGGTGAGCGTGCTGATCACCGAGGTGCTGTTCCGGGTGCCGGTGGTGGGGCAGTCCCTGCGCTTCACCCGGCACATCGAGGTGGTGTATGGCAACGGGCAGAAGGCGCTGGATGAGGCGGCTGCCCGGCTGAAGGCCGGCGGAACGGTGATGATCTTCCCCGAGGGGGTGGTGAGCCCGGCGGAGGGAGGTTTCAACAAGGTGCACAGCGGGGTGGGCAGGCTGGCGCTGGCAACGGGGGCGCCGGTGATCCCGGTGGGCGTTCACCTGGACCACAAGCGGGTGGTGCCGATCGATTCGACGGTGAAAGGGGTGAAGGAGACCGGGCGCTGGTACTGGCAGGGGCCATATACGATGACAGTGGGACGGCCGGTGGTTTACGGGGGGGACGCGGCAGACCGCGATTACGTGCAGTTCGTCTCCAGGGACATCATGCGGCGGATCATCTTCCTTGCCCGCAAAAGCGCCCTGTGCATGGAGCCGGAAGGTGTGCCGGTGCCGCCGGCGCTGCGCACAGCCAGGATCCCCGGCATGCCGGACCTGGCCTGGGAATAATCCGATCGTCAGTTCAAGTCCATCACCTCCAGCCAGCGGCTGAGGGCGCGGGCGGAGGGCAAGTCGCGCCAGAAGAGGGCCACCAGGTCGGCGTGGTGCCAGCCTTCCTCCACGCAGAGTTCCACCGGGGCGGGAGCGGAACGGCGCAGGTGTTCGGCAAAGTTGATGGAATTTTTCGGGCTCACCAGGGCATCGTGGCTGCCATGGATGAGCAGGGCCGGGAAAGACCGGCCATTGCATGGCTGGCGGATGGGGTCGGCGGCAGCGTACTGCTCCGGTTCGGGGGCATACCCCCGAACCATGCCGTTAAGCAGCCAGTTCGTGCAGACGGAAAATTCCAGGGGGCCGCTGATGCCGAACCAGCCGGCGATCCCTGGCACATCGAAGGAGGCATCCGCACCGGGCGGGTGACCACAGGCGAGCAGGCTGGTGAGATGGGCTCCGGCGGATTGGCCGCCGAGTACGACCTTGCCGAGGGGGAGCCGGCTTTTCCGCAGGGCGGCCAGTCCGGCAAGCAGGCCGTCGCGGGCATCCTGCAACTGGTCGGGGTGCTGCCAATCCGGCGCCAGGCGGTAGCCGCCCAGGATGGCGGGGAAGCCCAGGCGGGTGAACCAGCGGCCGATGAAAAGGAAGAACCAGGGATTCCAGCGCCTCCAACCGCCGCCATGGACGAAAAAGACCGCTGTGCGCCGGGCCACCAGCGGGCGGGGAAGACAAAGGATGGCGTACTGACGGCTGTAGGGGCCATAACGGGCCAGACGGATGCTCATCCGTCTGCCGGGATGGTTATAAAAAAGGGCCTGGGCGATGATGGGCGGCAGGCGGAGGTATTCCTCCACCGTCCAGCGCAGGGTAGTGTTGCGAATTGCGGCAGAGCTCATTGGAGGCCCTCAAACCTTCATTATAATGGTTAACCTCATGGTATTGGCTTTCGTGCCTGAAAAGGTGACATTTTACATGGAAAAGCCTTCGTTTTGTCATGCAGATCAATGAAAATCCACCCGCTTGTTTTCAAACGGGTGAAATGTGTGAGATTGATGAAAAGCAGGATATACTTCAAGACCGGCCTGCCGGCGAGGATGGCAAGTGCCGGTGGAGATGAGAAATGAATGTTGGCATGTGGATCAAGGCGTTGAAGATCATTCCCCACATCAGCGCGGAGGAATGGAAGAAACTGGATGTTGTTTCGCGGTTGCTGGTGGCCACGCGGGCAGCCGTCATCGTCATGTCGTTCATCTCGGCGGCCATCGCCGGGCTTCTGGCGCTGCGCGAGGGACAATTAAACCTGGTGCGCTGGGCCCTGCTGACCGTGGGGCTGTGCTTTGCCCATGCCACGAACAACCTGCTGAATGACCTGACCGATTATGAAAAGGGGGTGGATCGCGACAACTACTTCCGAACACAGTACGGCCCACAGGTGCTTGAGCAGGGTTTAATGACCAAAAAGGAACTGCTGGGGTACACCGCCTTCACCGGCGCGGTGGCCCTGGCAGCCGGCATCCCGCTGGTGATCCACGGCGGCCTGCCAGCGCTGGCCCTGCTGGCGGTCGGTGTGATCTTCGTGCTGTTCTACACCTGGCCGCTGAAACACATTGGTCTGGGGGAGGTTGCCGTCCTGCTGGTCTGGGGGCCATTGATGATCGCCGGGGGGTATTACGTGATCACGGGCGGCTGGAACTGGAACGTGGTGATCGCCAGCCTGCCCTTTGGCCTGGGGGTGACATCGGTGATCTTCGGAAAACACATTGACAAACTGGAGGAGGACAAGGCGAAGAACATTCGCACGCTGCCGGTGATTCTGGGGGAGAAGGTTTCGCGATCCCTGACCATCGCCATCCTGGCGCTGCAGTACCTGCTGATCTTCCAACTGGTGGCAAGCGGTTATTTTCACCCGATCATGCTGCTGGTGGTGGCAGCCATGTACTACGTGGTTCGCCCGGTGCGCATGCTGCTAAAACCACGGCCGACCGAGCGCCCCGCCGGCCTTAGGGAGGGCATCTGGCCGATGTGGTTCCTGGCAGCAACCTTCTACCATAACCGGGCTTTTGGCATGATCTTCCTGGTGCTGTTGATCGTGCAGGTGTTCCTGTGATGGCATCCATTCTCCCGGGGAGGGAAGGAAAACTGGGCGATGGCCGTTGGCTCCTGTCATGCCTGGCATGCATTGTGATGCCGGCCACAGGAGGCAAACCATGAACACGGCAGGGGTGAAGCAGATGGCAGGGGTTGAAAAACCGGTGGAAGGGGATGGGTTCCACGGTGTGGAAGTGGCCACGCTTACCGGCGCCCATTTCGTCCACGACACCTATCAATCGTTCCTGCCGCCGCTGCTGCCGGTGCTGATCCGCAACCTGGTGCTGAGCAAGACGGAGGCTGGCCTGCTCTCGGTCTTCTACCAGGTTCCTTCGACCATGCAGCCGTTCATTGGGTATTTTGCAGACCGGGTGGACTTGCGCCATGCGGTCATTTTGGCCCCGGCGATTGCGGCCACGATGCTGAGCCTGGTGAGCGTTGTGCCGAGTTATTGGGCGGTGATGATCCTGCTGATCATCTCGGGTTTCAGTTCGGCCTTCATCCATGCGGTCGGACCCGTAATGGCCGGGCGGCAATCGGGGAAGCGCCTGGGCCTGGGGATGAGCATCTGGATGACCGGCGGGGAACTGGGGCGGACGGTTGCGCCGCTGATCGTTGTGGGTGCCATTGCTCTGCTGGGGGAAGGCAGGTTGTACTGGCTGATGCTGGGGGGCTGGCTGGTCTCGGGGCTGCTGTGGTGGCGCTTTCGGAACGTGGCCGTGCCGGTTTACCTGACAGCCGACAGGTTCGACTGGAAGGGCACACTGCGCGCCATGGCGCCGGTGTTGCTGCCGGTGGCAGTTGTCCAGATGGCGCGGTCCTTCATGGTGGGCAGTTTCCAGACCTACCTGCCAGTTTTGATGACCGATGAGGGCTCAAGTTACACCTCGGCGGGAGTGGCACTTGCCATCATGCAGGCTGCCGGGGTGGCCGGGGCATTGACCGGCGGATGGATCAGCGACCGGCTTGGGCGGCGGAGCGTGCTGGCGATCAGTTTTCTGGCAAGCCCGGTGATGCTGCACCTTTTCCTGATGGGGGGCTGGCTGCAGATGCTGGCGTTGCTGGGAGTCGGTTTTATGATCCTTTCAATGACCCCGGTGCTGATGGCGCTCGTCCAGGAAAGTTTCCCGCAGAACCGGGCGCTCGGCAACGGCATTTACATGCTCTTTAACTTTTCCATCCAGTCGCTGGCGACGCTGCTGGTGGGGATGATGGGAGATGCCTGGGGGCTGCGCACCGCCTACCAGGTCAGTGCGGTCATCATGCTGACGGGTTTGCCGTTCATCCTGCTGCTGCCGAAAGGGATGAGCGCCAACGAGCCATAGTGCCCATTCGATGTCAACAGAACACCCCGGACGACCCGGACTGACACCGGCCTGGGCAAAGGGACGCAGATATTGGTTTCGAGGCCTTTTCCATCGGGCAGGCAGTGGCGGACGAAGTAGAAGTTGCCGGCATGGTGACGAATTGAGGTCATCCCAGACACAAGCAATATTGCCCCTGAACAACAGTTACACCCATCCATATAAAGGAGGGCTGTGATGAAAGCCACCCATATTTACCATATCACGACCAGGCAGGAGTGGGAGGCGGCCAAGGTGGCCGGCGAGTACGAACCGGCAGGTTATTTGCAGGATGGGTTCATCCATTGCTCCTCGGCTGAACAGGTGGCGCCGACGGCCGGGCGGTTTTTCAGCGGCAGGAAGGGGCTGGTGGTGCTGGAGATCGACTGCCGGCAATTGGAGGGAAGCATCCGCTGGGAGAATGCCGAAGAAGGAAGCGAACTGTTCCCGCACATCCACCGGCGTCTTCCGGCAGGCGCAGTGACCCGGGTGCTGGAATTGGGCCAAGGCCCGAACGGAGAAATTCTCTTCCAGCCTTGACCCGGCCAACTGCGGGTAGGACAGGGACAAAAAACGGCGCCCTTGCGGGCGCCATTCCATTTTCCCTTTATCGCACCTGGCTGCGGTTCAGGGCAGGCCAACGGCCGCACGGACCTCCTGCATCGTCTGTTCGGCGATGAGGCGGGCGCGGCTTGCGCCATCTTCCAACACCTCCCAGATGTGCTGCGGGCGGGCCCCAAGTTCGGACCGGCGCTGGCGGAAGGGCGCGAGGGCGGCGTTCATGTTGCGGGCCAGGATCTTCTTGCAATCCACGCAGCCAATGCCGGCCCTCCGGCACTCCACATCGATCATGGCAACCTCTTCCGGGGAGGAAAAGATCTTGTGGTAGGCGAACACATTGCAGATGTCCGGGTTGCCAGGGTCGTTCCGGTGGACCCGGGCGGGGTCCGTCACCATGCTCATGACGCGCTTTTCCGTCTCTTCCGGGGTGGCCGCGATCTCGATCTCGTTATGGAGGCTTTTGCTCATCTTCTGTTGACCGTCTATGCCGATGACCTTGGGAACCTCGGTGACCTTCATTTGCATCTCCACAAGGACGTTGGTCTTGTAGCGGTAGTTGAAGGAGCGCACGGTCTCGCGGGAGAACTCCAGGTGAGGAGCCTGGTCCAAGCCAACCGGAACAAAGCCGGCCTTGTAGAGGGCAATATCGGCTGTCATCAGCACCGGGTAGCCGACCAGGCCATAGTTGACGTTGTTGGGGTGCATGCGCACCTTTTCCTTGAAGGTTGGCAGGTCGGTGAGTTTGCCCAGCGGTGTGACCATGGACAGGATGGTGTGCAGTTCAGTGACCTGTGGAACGTGGGACTGAATGAAGACGATGGTCTCCTGCGGGTCGATGCCGGCGGCGAGCCAGTCGAGCGCCATTTCGTAGGTGTTCTGGCGCAGGTCTTCCGTGGTTTCCAATGTCGTCAGGGCATGCAGGTCGACAATGCAGTAGATGCACTCATAATCCTGCTGGAGCGCAACATAATTGCGAATGGCGCCCAGGTAGTTGCCCAGGTGCTGCCGCCCGGTGGGGCGGGCGCCGGAAAATACCCGGCCTTTTTTTGTGCTCATGGTTTGCCTTTCCGGAGGTAATCCTTCAACAGCCGAAGGCTTTCGCCTGGCTCGATATGCCGGCCGGTGGCCAGTTTGGAGTAGAGCAGGCTCCCGTTGACGGTTACCTCGAAGCAGCCACCGGAGGAGGGGATCAGCTCGATGGATTTAATCTCGTCTTCGTAACGTTGCAGGTATAAGGCTGCCAGACCGACAGCACGGTCGGTGTAGTGTCAGACTGCACAATACTCGATGGACACCTTGATACTCATAGGCAACGACGCCTCCTGACAGCCCTGATTATAACAAGAACGGCTTTATTGGTACAATACGGGCGTGGCTGGCACATGTTTCCTCCCTGGAGTGCCGTTACGCAAACGGATTTTCGACCTGGCACTGACGATTCCGGCTATGGTTCTCATTCTGCCGTTAATGCTGGTGGTGGGACTGCTGATCCTGGTCGTGGATGGCTGGCCGCCGTTCTACCGGCAGGCGCGGCCGGGGCTGCATGGGCGCATCTTCACCCTGTGGAAGTTCCGCACCATGCGAAACCTCACGGACGCCGAAGGAAAGGCAGCCCCGGACAGAAGCCGCATCTCCCCGCTGGGGCGCATTCTGCGCTCCAGCAGCCTGGACGAGTTGCCGGAATTCTTCCACGTACTTGGCGGGAAGATGAGCCTGGTGGGGCCGCGTCCGCTGCTGGTACAATACCTGGAACGATACACGCCCGAGCAGTCACGGCGGCACGAGGTGCTGCCAGGGATTACCGGCTGGGCCCAGGTGAACGGACGCAATGCCCTGACCTGGGAGGATAAATTCAAACTGGATGTATGGTACGTGGACAACTGGTCGTTGCTGCTGGATGTACGCATTCTATGGATGACGGTTATGAAAACCCTGCGGCGGGAGGGCATTAACGCGCCGGGTGAAGCCACAGCCCGGGAGTTCCTGGGCAGCCCGCAAATTGAAACGAACAGGGAGCGGAAAGGGGTTTGAAAGGAAGTTTGAAATGAGACGTTGGACAGGCATGAAATTACTGGCAGGCCTCTTTTTCCTGTTAATGCTGTTGAACGCACCGGTACAGGCCCGGGCTGGCTCTGCACCATTGGCCATCGTCCTAACGGCCGAATCGGCGGTGACACCGGTGATGGCGGGGTACCTTGAACGGGGATTCGAGAAGGCGGAAGAGATGCAGGCCGATGTGGTCATCATCGAGTTGAACACCCCCGGGGGCAGTGTGGATGTGATGAACGAGATCGTGGCCAATATACGCCGCAGCCCCATCCCGGTGGTGGTCTATGTTTCACCGCGCAGTGCGATGGCAGCCAGCGCCGGGACGATCATCACCCTTGCCGGGCACCTGGCAGCGATGGCCCCCGAGACGACCATCGGCGCGGCCAGCCCGGTGGGCACCCAGGGGGAGGATATCGGCAAGACAATGGAAAGCAAGGTGAAGGAGATTTTGAAGGCATCCGCCCGCTCGCTGACCGCCGGAAGATCGGATGAGGCCGTCAAACTGGCCGAAGAGACCATCGAATCGGCCCGGGCAGTAACGGCGGAGGAAGCGTTAAAGGCGGGCATGGTTGACCTGATCGCCGAGGATACAACGACATTGCTGGAAAAGATCGACGGGCGAACGGTGATTGTGCTGGACAAGGAGATGGTGCTGAACACGAAAGGAGCGGTTCAGTTTCCGCTTGAATACACCTTCATCGAGAAGGCGCTTAACCTGCTGGTAAACCCGAACCTGGTATTCCTGCTGCTGGGCATTGGCGTGCAGGCGATCCTGATCGAGCTTTCCAGCCCCGGGGGTTGGGTGGCCGGCTTTATTGGCGTGGTCTGCCTGCTGCTGGCGACCTACGGGCTGGGCATTCTGCCGGTGAACCTGTTCGGCCTTCTATTCATCCTTACATCATTTGTGCTGTTCATCCTGGAGGTGAAAACGCACACATTGGGCGCGCTCACCGTTGCCGGGGCGGTCTCATTTATTGCCGGAGCCCTCATTTTGTTCAACACTGTACGGATGCCCGGCTTTCAACCGGTTTCAGTACCGCTGGTGGTGGGATTTGGGATCGTTTTAGCGGCCAGTTTTTTTGCCGTTGTCACGTTTGCCTGGAAGGCGCAAAAGACACCCGTACGGATCGGCATGGAAACCCTGGAAGGAAGCACGGGGGAAGTACAGGAGGACCTGGAACCGCGAGGCATGGTTCTGGTGGCCGGGGAGTTGTGGAGCGCCGAGGCTGTTCCGGAAGAGGCACCCATCCGCAGGGGTACACGCATCGAGGTTGTGAGGCTGGAGGGGCTGCGCCTGATCGTGCGCAAGAAACGGTAAAGCTCATTTGGCGGTGTTTCGGGGACAAACCGCAGAAACCACCGGCAACCCCGGTGAGCGTTTGCTGTGAAAGGGGGTGGTCCTCAGGCCCTCCAGAAGCCCCGACGGACCGGCCGCACATCCTCGGCGGTCACAAAAGCGTCTTCATCGCACTTTTGGATGATCCGTTCCACCTGGTCAACATCCTTGCGCAGCATGTCCATGTGTAAAAGGGCAACCTTGCCGCTCTTGCCACGGCCGGCAAGTTCGGTGACGGCATAGCCCACTTCCCGCAACTGGCTGGCGATCTCCTTCCCCTTTGATGGCGAAATGATAATCAACCGGATGTGACCGATGGCCAGGCGGCTCTCGATCATCATGCCAACCACATTGCCGGTGGCGAAACCGGTGGCATAGCCCACGATGTTCAGTGGATTATCCAGGTTGGCGAGGACCGAACTGATGGCAACGACGTAGATGAGCGACTGGCAAACACCGAGGACCCAGGCAAGCCCTTTTTTCCCCCGCACCACGAAAAGCACCCGGATGGTGTCCAGCGCCATGTCGCCAACCCTGAGGAAGAAGATCAGGACGGCTGTAAGCCATGCGCCCTGGGATAATAGCAGCCCCATTATGCACCCTCCCTGTTCCCGGCAGCCTGAATGGCCGGAAGATAGAGTTGCTCCATGTATTCCTTGACCATGCGCCGGGTGCCGAACTGCGGGGCCAGGGTGCGAATGCTTTCCTTCATTCGGGTTATCCACTCGCCCGGCAAATTGTTGCCGGTCCTGCCGTTGTAATAGAGGGGGACAATCTCATTTTCCAGGGCATCCAGAAGCGATTTGGCGTCATGGTCATCCTGGGCATCGGGGTTGTCGAAGTCCTTGTCGTTGCCGATGGCCCAGCCATTCTTTCCGTTGTAAGCCTCATGCCACCAGCCATCCAGGACCGAAAAGTTCAGCACCCCATTGATGGCAGCCTTCATTCCAGACGTACCGGAGGCTTCATTGGGACGACGGGGGGTGTTCAGCCACACATCGACACCCTGCACCAGATAACGGGCCATGTTCATATCATAATCTTCCAGGAATACCAGCCTGCCACCGGAACCGTGGTCTTTCACCTGCCGGTAGACCTGCTGAATGATCATCTTTCCCGGTTCGTCGGCGGGATGGGCCTTGCCGGCAAAGATGATCTGAACCGGGGCGTCCTGGCGGTTAATGATCCTTAACAGGCGTTCCAGGTCGTGGAAGATGAGGTACGCACGCTTGTAGGTGGCGAAACGCCGGGCAAAGCCGATGGTCAGGGAAGAGGGTTCCAGGAGTACGCCTCCGGTAACAAGCTGGGCTGCAGTGATGGACCCTTCCAGCCACTTGCGGCGTGTCTGTTCATTGGCATAACTGATCAGTTGCCGTTTGAGGTACTGGCGGACGGACCAGATCTCACCATTGGGGATGGTGTCGATGTTCAACCACAGGTCGGGGTCATCCATGCGCTCCGTCCAATCATCCCCCAGGTGGCGTTCATACAGGAGGGTCATTCGGCGGGAGAGCCAGGAAAGGGTATGAATGCCATTGGTCACATGGGTGATGGGCACCTGGGCAACCGGACGTTCCGGCCAGAGCGTTTTCCACATTTCCCGGGCCACCTGCCCATGCAGTTCCGAGACGGCATTGCGCTGGCCGGAAAGGCGCAGGGCCAGCACCGGCATGCTGAAGGTATCACCCCAGGCCTCCTCGTGACTGGCCAGGGCGAGGAATTGCTCCCGGGTGATTTTCAGGGAGGCCCAGATATTGGAGAAATACCGTTCCACCAACCAGGCGGGGAACTGGTCATTGCCTGCCGGAACAGGGGTGTGGGTGGTGAAGACATTTTCGGCCTGCACCCGGTCTGCAGCATCCTTGAATTCCATCCCCTTTTCCACGAGTTCAAGGATGCGCTCAATGCAGAGGAAGGCGGAATGCCCTTCATTCATGTGCCAGGCTGCCGGGTCGATCCCCAGCCGGCGCAACGCCCGCACGCCACCAATTCCCAGCAGGATCTCCTGGCAGATGCGCACATCCGGGTCATTGCTGTAAAGCAGGGCGGTCAGTTGTCGGTCGCCGGCTGAATTGGCTTCTGTGTTGGAATCCAACAGATAGAGGGGAACCCGGCCCACCTGCACCTGCCAGATGCGGGCGGTCACCTGTCGATCGGGAAGATCCACAGTGACCATCAATGGTTTTCCGTCCTCATCGAGCAGGGACTGTACCGGCATGTTCGCTATTTCCAGGTGGTGGTGGCGGGTTTCCTGCCAGCCATCCTCGGTGATCTTTTGTACAAAGTAGCCCTGGTTGTAAATAAAACCGATGCCAACCAGGGGCAGACCAAGATCGCTGGCTTCCTTCATGTGGTCGCCGGAGAGCACACCCAGCCCGCCCGCATAGACGGGCAGCGATTCGTGAAGACCGAATTCGAAGGAAAAATAGGCAATGGGTCTGCCCGCCTGGCCGGGGTGATGGTCCGTGAACCAGGTCCTGTCTGCGGACATGTACTCGTCAAACGCACGCATGACCCGGTCGTACATTTCCAGGTAGTTGCGATTATCGGTGGCTGCGTTTAGATAGGAACGCTCAACATTTTGCAGAAAGGCAACCGGGTTGTGGGATACTTCATCCCAGGTTGACCTGTTGACCTGGGAAAAGAGCAACTGTGCTTCGGGGTTCCAGGACCACCAAAGGTTGTAAGCCAACTGGCCCAGTCGTTCGATGCGTTTGGGCAAACTGAATTGGTTGGCTGCTTCGCGTTTGTAATTGGCCATGCTTTACTTCCTTCGTCCATAGATCATGTGCCGGGATGATCCTGCCTGGTTTGCCTTAAGTGGGCGTTCCAACCAGAAAAACCCAAACCAGAGAGTATACCATACCCGCCAAACCTTGTTGCTTAACGATCCTGTCATGATTATAAGCAGTCCACCAACCGGGCTTTCACCGGCAGACGGATCTTCCATCCAGGGAACCAACAGATGCCGCTTGAAATACGGCCGAAGTGTCACTACAATGATAAATATGAACAGTGCGTCCTCCTACCGGCAGCCATCCTGTGGAGCAATCCTGGGAGGCATCCTGATCTCGGTTGGCCTCCTGGTGATTTTTTGTCTCCTGCCGGAGGTTGTCAAGATCCTGGGGGCACCATTCTTATTCCTGCCGGCGAAGTTGGGGTTAATCCGTGATGTGGGACCAGCCCAGGTGCTGAGGTTGGACCTGGCCAGCCATCAAACCACCCTGGAATTCCTCGAAGCCGGTCGATATGACGTCTACACGGGAGATGCGGACCTGCTACAGTTGACCGATGGCATGTACGAACAGAACACACACCCATGGCTGAAAGTGGAAGAGAAAGCCAGCGGCAGGAAACTGGCAGTTGACTACGTAAAAAGGGGGCTGATCCCTTTTGATTCCGCGCTGGTGCGCGGGCGGATGATTTACACCTTCAGCGTGCGGGAACCCGGTATTTACATCTTGCGCCATCCCGCCCGGCATGAGGCCATAGCCATCCTGCCGGACGCCATAACGGGCAAGGAAAAACTGCTGGTGGTGACAACCCTGCTACAGTTGGGCATCCTGCTCTCGCCGTTGGTCTACATCGCCATCCGGCGAAGAAAGATAAAACAGGCGCGCCTGCAGGCCATCCGGGACCTGCACAAAACCTGAGCCTTTGCCTGTAGAAGCAGTTCACCCCTGCCTGCCGGTAACAACCATTCATGGCGAGGCCAGACCCGGTTGCCGGCCGATACCCATTTTTCCAACCTGTCCCAGGGAAAAACAGACCAATCAAGGATCAAACGATCCATCGACCTGCTGGCGGGTGGGGTGCGGGAGGAATTGGAAGTGGGCGGGGGGTTGTTTTCGGAATGGCATGCCCGGCACCCTGGTTTGGCGGGCGAAGGCGATCAATGTCCAGGCAACTGCAATTAATCTTCCCTGTGGATGGGAATGGCGCAGTGGACGGATTCATGTCATAATCAGATGAATTTCGAGCAGCCATGAAACCTAAAACCCAGGGAAAACCCAAAGGATCAACCCCGCTGCAACACCCCTACTGGAGCCAGCCGGTCGAAAGCCTGTTCCAGTCCCTTTCCAGCCGCCCTGCCGGGCTGACCGGTGCGGAGGCAACCGGACGACTGGAAGAGGCCGGCCCCAATTCCATCACCACCCGGAAGAAGACAACCCTGTGGGGGTTGTTCCTGAACCAGTTCAAGAGCCCCATTGTCCTCATCCTGCTGACGGCGACGATCATTTCGGCGGTCGTAAAAGACTGGACGGATTCCCTGATCATCCTGCTCATCATCCTTGGCAGCGCCGCCCTGAGCACCAGCCAGGAATACAGCGCCAGCAATGCCGCTGAAAAACTGCGCCAGCAGGTCAGCCTGAAGACGACCGTGCTGAGGGATGGAAAAGAAACGTCCATTCCAACGGAGCAAATCGTCCCGGGCGATGTTGTGCTGCTCTCCGCGGGAAGCCTGGTGCCGGCCGACGGCCTGCTGCTTGAAGCGAAGGATTTCTTCGTCAACCAGGCCGTGCTGACCGGAGAGACCTTCCCGGTGGAGAAGATGCCGGGGACAGTTCCGGAAGCGGCAGGGCTTCCGGAACGCACCAATTGCGTGTTCATGGGCACGAACGTGCGCAGCGGCAGGGCCCGGGTGTTGATCGTGCAAACGGGCAGGCGTACAAGTTTTGGCCAGATCGCCGACCGGCTGGCCCTGCGGCCGCCGGAGACCGAGTTCGAACGCGGCATCCGTCACCTGGGTTTCCTGCTGACGGAGGTGATGTTCGTGCTGGTGGTGGCCATCTTCGCGGTTAATGTTCTTTTTCATAAGCCGGTCATCGATTCCCTGCTCTTCTCCATCGCCCTGGCGGTGGGACTGACGCCCCAGTTGCTGCCGGCCATCATCAACATCAACCTCTCCAAGGGATCCCAGGTGATGGCAGAAAAGGGGGTCATCGTGCGCCGGCTGGTCTCGATCGAGGATTTTGGCAGCATGGACATCCTGTGCACCGACAAGACCGGCACATTGACGCTGGGAGTGGTGAAACTGGACGGGGCCTACGATGCCGAAGGGGAAGATTCTGCCACCGTTTTGCGGGCGGCCTGGCTGAACGCCCGCTTTCAGACCGGCATGGCCAATCCCCTGGATGCTGCCATCCTGCAAGCGGGGTCATATGAAGCGCCAGACAACGCCAAGGTGGATGAGATCCCCTATGACTTCGTCCGCAAACGCCTGGGGGTGGTGGTGGATGGGAAAGAGGCACCGCTGGAGGGATTCCCCGGAGACCGGGTGCTCATTTGTAAAGGAGCCTTCGAGAACATCCTCGAGGTGTGCACCAGCCTCCATGCCGGAGGAAGGTTGCAGCCCTGTACAGCTGCCTGCCGGGAAAACCTGCACAGCAGGTACGCCGGGTGGAGCAGCCAGGGGTACCGGGTGCTGGGGGTGGCCGCGGCCGCAGTGAGGGCGAAGGAGCTCTACAAGCGGGAGGACGAAGCGGAAATGACCTTCCTCGGATTTCTGCTGTTCTTCGACCCGCCCAAGGAAGGAATTCATGAAACGATCGCCCGGCTGAAGGCGCTGGGGGTGCAGTTGAAGATCATCACCGGCGACAACCGGCTGGTGGCGGACCATACAGCCAGGGCAATCGGCCTGGAGGAGCCAACCATCCTTACGGGTTCAGCCCTGGACAACCTGCGGGACGAGGCCCTTTGGCACGCGGCAGAACGGACCGACATCTTCGCCGAAGTGGACCCCAACCAGAAGGAGCGCATCATCCTGGCGCTGAAAAAGACCGGGCACGTGGTGGGCTACATGGGTGATGGCATCAACGACGCACCCTCCCTGCACGATGCCGACGTGGGCATATCGGTGGAGAACGCGGTGGATGTTGCCAAGGATGCGGCTGATTTTGTCCTACTAAGGCAGGACCTGAACGTCCTCGAGCAGGGAATCCTGCAGGGAAGACGAACGTTTGCCAACACCCTGAAATACATCTTCATGGCCACCAGCGCCAATTTTGGCAACATGTTCAGCGTGGCGGGGGCTTCCCTCTTCCTGCCATTCCTGCCGATGCTTCCCAAGCAGATCCTGTTGATCAACTTCCTGACCGACCTGCCGGAGATGGCCATTGCCGGCGACCGGGTGGACGAGGACTTCATCCAGAGGCCGCGGCGCTGGGATATGAACTTCATCCGGCGCTTCATGCTGATCTTTGGGCCGTTGAGTTCGCTGTTCGATTTTGCCACCTTTGCCCTGCTGCTGTGGGGATTGGGAGCCAAAGCGGCAACCTTCCATACCGGCTGGTTCATTGAATCCGTTCTGTCAGCCTCGCTGGTGGTCTTTGCCGTGCGCACGCAGATGCCCTTCAACAAAAGCCGTCCCAGCCGGGTCATGCTGCTTTTGACGGGGGTGGTGGGGCTGACCGCCCTGCTGCTGCCTTTTTCCCCGCTGGCAGGAATCCTGGGATTCAAACCCTTAAGCCCGGGGGCATTGGTGCTCATCCTGTGCATTGTGGCGGCATACTTCTTCTCAGCCGAATTGACCAAGCGCTGGTTCTACCAAAGATTAAATGCCGCAGGAAAAAACGATCACACCGGAGGGCTGAAAGGTCACCAACCGGTGTAAAAACGACCACAGAAAAGGTTCCCATTCACCATGAACAGATCCACCCAGAAACACCGAGAACTCTTGATCCGCATTGCCCGCCAGGCAATGCTGGACCGGGGCCTGCTGCCCGATTTTTCGACCCAGGCACTGCAGCAACTTGAAGGGCTGCAGGAGCCGGCAAGGGATGAGGATGGTAAAGCCCGCGACCTGAGGGGCCTGTTGTGGTGCTCCATCGACAACGACGATTCGAAGGACCTGGACCAGTTGACGGTCGCCCGGGAGCAGGATGATGGGAGGGTGAACATCCTGGTGGCGGTGGCTGACGTGGACTCCCTGGCAGGCAGGGACACCCCCATTGACGAACACGCCCGCCACAACACGACCTCGGTCTACACGCCGGCGCAGATCTTCCCCATGCTGCCGGAGAAACTTTCCACCGGCTTGACCTCGTTGAACCCGGGAGAGGACCGCCTGGCCTTTATCATCGACATGGTCATTGGGGCGGACGGGTCATTGCAGGGATCGGATATTTACCGGGGGATGGTGCACAACCAGGCCCAACTGGCATACCCCAGTGTGGCAGCCTGGCTGGAGGGAAGCGGCAGCATGCCAGAGCCCATGGCCCGGGTAGAAGGACTGGCGGACAACCTGCGCCTGCAGGACCAGGTTGCCCAGCGCATGAAGCACCTGCGGCACATCCACGGTGCCCTCAGCCTTGAGACGATCCAGGCCCGGCCGGTCTTCGAGGATGACCAGGTGCTGGGGTTGGAGGTGGAGGAGAGAAACCGCGCCAAGGAGATTATCGAGGATTTTATGATCGCCGCCAACCGGGTGGTGGCACGGCACCTGGAGGAGAAACGATACCCTTCCATCCGGCGGGTGGTGAGGACACCCAAACGCTGGGAGCGGATTGTTGAGGTGGCGGCAGAACACGGTTTCGAACTGCCGGGAAACCCCGATTCCAGGGCGCTGGAGAAATTCCTGGTGGAGCAAAAGAAGGAGGACCCGTTGCGGTTCCCCGACCTTTCCCTGACGGTGATCAAACTGCTGGGCGCAGGGGAATATGTTGCCGATGTGCCGGGGGATCGTACCCCCGGGCATTTTGGCTTGGCGGTGAAGGACTACGCCCATTCCACCGCCCCCAACCGGCGGTTCTCCGACCTGGTTACGCAGAGGATCATCAAAGCCGCATTGGCCGGAATGCCCTCGCCCTACGGCGAAGACGAGTTGAGCAACCTGGCCAGGCATTGCACGCTGGCTGAAGACGCAGCCGACAAGGTGGAGCGCCAGTTGCACAAATCCGCGGCGGCGCTGTTCCTTGAGCCCCGCATCGGGGAGCGTTTTGATGGCATCATTACCGGAGCAGCCGCCAAGGGCACCTGGGCACGACTGCTGAAGTTCCCAGTGGAGGGAAAGGTTGTGGAGGGGTTTGAACACCTTGACGTGGGCCACCGGGTAAGCCTTAAACTGGTTCACGTGGATGTTGAGAAGGGGTTCATCGACTTCAAACGGGTGAGATGACCGGGAGACCCTGGCATGGGAAACATGGAGAGCAAGGAAAAAAGGAAAAAAACCATCCGGTGGGAAGCCTGGGGGGTGCGAATATCCGCCCTGCTGACCGGGTTGATGGGGATTGTCAACCTGACCTCAGCCGTCCAGCCGGCATTGCACTCCCGGCTGGCTGTGATCGAAGCGGTCTTGCCGCTGGAAGTGCGGCACGGGAGCCGCATCACCTCGGCGCTGGCCGGGTTCGCCCTGCTGCTGCTTGCCGGCAGCCTGGCAAGGCGCAAACGCACCGCGTGGGCGCTGACGATCCTCCTGCTGGCCGTAAGCATACCCTCCCACCTGTTGAAGGGCCTGGATGTGGAGGAAGCCAGCCTGGGCCTGGGCCTGCTGGTACTGCTGCTGGTGCTGCACCGCAGTTTTTTTGCCACCACGGACCGGCCATCCCTGCAACAGGGTTTGACCGTCCTGGCCCTGGCCTTTGCCTTTACACTGGTTTACGGAACAGCGGGGTTTTACCTGCTGGACAGGCACTTCAAGGTTGCCTTCAGCCTTGCGGATGCGGTCCGCCAGACCGTGGTAATGTTCACGATGTACTATAACCCCGGGCTGGAGCCAATGACCCGGTTCGGGAGATACTTTGCCGATTCGATCTATGTGATCGGCCTGGGGACGGTGGGATTCGCCCTGCTGATGCTGATCCGGCCGGTGCTGGTGCGGCTGCCCGCCACCTCTGCAGAATGGGAACGGGCGGAAACGATTGTGGGCCATTACGGCCGCACAGCCCTGGCCAGGGCCACCTTGTTCGAGGACAAGGCTTATTTTTTCGGGCCGACGGATACCGTGACAGCCTACGCCGTGAGCCAGCGCGGCGCCATGGTCCTGGGTGACCCGATCGGGCCGCCGGACCAGGTGGCGGAAGCCATCCGCCTATTCCGTCAACACTGTTCCAGGAACGACTGGATACCTGCCTATGTGTCCACCCTGCCGGACCACCTGGAAGCCTACCGGGCAGCCGGCTTTGACACGGTGTGCATCGGGTATGAAGCCATCGTGCACCTGGAGGGTTTCACCCTGGAAGGGAGCGAGAACAAAGGGCTGCGCTATGCCGTGAACCGGATGGAAAAACAAGGCTACCAGGCGATTGTGCACCAGCCGCCCCTGGAGGATGACCTGCTGTATTCCCTGCACGAGATCAGCAACGCCTGGCTGGCGATCAGGCATGGGGGGGAAATGCGCTTTTCCAACGGCTGGTTTAACGACCGTTACATCCGCAACGGACCGGCGATCGTGGTGCACGCCGCGGACGGCAAACCGACCGCCTTTGCCAACCTGGTGCCCGAATACCAAAAGAACGAGATGACCATTGACCTGATGCGCCATTACCAGCAGGTGGAACACGGGACGATGGAGTTCCTCTTCGCCAGGATGCTGCAGTGGGCCAGGGAGAACGGCCGCGATACGTTCAGCCTGGGGCTGAGCGCCATTGTGGGGGTGGGTGAGAAACCGGAGGACCCGCGCGTTGAGAAGGCTTTGCACACCATTTCCGAGTATGTTTCCCGTTTTTACAACTTTAAGGGGCTGCACGCGTTCAAGGAAAAGTTCCACCCGCAGTGGGAACCGCGTTACCTGGTTTACCCGGGAGCAGCCAGCCTGCCACTGGTTTTAACGACGCTGCTGCGGGTTCACTCCGGGGAAAACTTCCTGTGGAAATTCCTCAGGGGATGAAGGGCGGCGGACGACGGGGGATTTAGCCATGCCGGTGGGTGCGCAGGAAAAAAAGCAACTTCAGCCCGGCAAAGCGATCCTGAATTTCATCGATTGGTGTTGTTACGGTCCAAGCCGAGAAATTCCCGGACCTGCCTGCGGACCGTTGATACGTTCCGATGGGCGGCAAGCGCCTCCGCCCTGTCGGCGGATTGGCCCGGGTAGCGGAAGGCGGTGGCATAGCCTTCCAAGGTGTTCAGATCGGCACGGATGAGTTGAAAAGCCGGGTTGATACGCAGGCACAAGGCCAGCAGTTCGAGCAGGCTGTGGGTCCTGGGGATGTTATGGCCCTTTTCCTGCAGGAAAGCCTTCAGGTATTTTTCAGCAGCCTGCTGAGCGTGAAAACAAGCAGCGTCATAATTTGGATGGAGGCGGGCTCTCACTTCCCTGCCGGAGGTCGTGAAATCCCCCTCGGCTTTTTCAATCCATTCAAGGGTAAGAGGATTCATAAAGCAATTTTCCATGGGAAAGGGCTTCCTGCAGGAAGGAATCCCCCCAGGCCAAGCGCCGGGAAATCTCCTCAGGGGTGTAGACCAAGAGATCGACCCCAAAGAGCGGGTCGAGGTACTGGCGAATCTGCACAGCCTGCTGACGGGCGCGCAATGGTGTATCCATGATGACCAGCAGGTCGATGTCGCTTTCTGCGGTGACCGAACCATGGGCATAGGAGCCGAACAGGATGATCTTCTGCGGTTTGAAGCGTTCGGCAATGCGCTCTGCCAGAGACGAGATCACGGTGGCAGGGATGCTCGTGCGAACATCAATGGCTGGCACCTGCAAGGTGTTATCCATGATTATGAATTAGTATACAGGAAATTCAGATTGGAGGCAAACCCATGGAGATGTTCGCCAATTACGGCTTGTGCCTCAGAAAGAGCCTCTTCACCGGAAGGGATATCACGCGTCCGGATGAAGGAAATAACCCCCTGGCCTCGAAAGTGATTACTCCCGAGGCAGGGGGTTGCTGAATCAGAGGCCAGGGCTTGCTGGGCATGTAGAAGCCGCAGCCGTAATAACCAAAGTAACGCCGGTGGATATCGATCTCCAGTTGGATGGGGGCAATCATTTCCAGTTTTCCGGTGGAGTCGGCGCATTTCGAGCGGAGTAAAGCGAGCCTGGTCAAGGAGGTTGACGCAGGAGCACCGGATCGTTGCCCTGGTCCGTGAAGACCAGGTCGATTTTTTACTGGCGAGATACCATTATTCGTGATGGGCGGGGTCGGGTGTTTTCGGCAGGCTGCAGTAAGCCTGCTAGAAAGCGCCCTTTAGATAAAAGAGGAAGCGGTATTTCCGGAGAGATTGGGGAAGGGTGGGGATAAGGGCCTTTTGGGCGGAGATGGGGATGGCATGGGTGGCGCGCATCCCTTTGGCCTTATTCGAGGGCACACCCCACTTTAAATATCCAATTTCAACTGCAGACGATAAGGTTCAATTCTTTCTTCAGCAAGTTTTATATAGTGAGGGTCATTATCATATCCAAGGTAATTTCGATTGGATTTTAAAGCAGCGATGGCTGTTGATCCGCTTCCCATGAAGGGGTCAAGGATGATGTCGTTGCTAAAAGTAAAGAGCTGGATGAGCCGGTAGGGCAATTCCACTGGAAAAGGTGCAGGGTGGCCAACTTTTCTTGCTGATTCCGGATTCATTGTCCAGATGGATTTAGTCCATTCCATGAACTGTTCTTTGGTTATTGTATTTTCTTTTCCTTCCAGCCTTTTTCGTGAAAATGATCCTTTGGAAAAAACAAGGATGTATTCGTGAACATCCCTTAGAACAGGATTCGATGCAGATTGCCAGCTTCCCCAGGCCATGGACACCCCTGCACCTGCGCCTTTATTCCAGATGATTTCACCCCTCATCAGGAATCCAATTTCAAGCATCATCTGGGAAATGTAATCGGAAAGAGGAATGTATGGTCTTCTACCCAGGTTTGCTACATTGATACAAGCCCGGCCTCCATCCACAAGAACACGGTAAGTTTCGGTAAACACAGATTTCAACAACTGCAAATATTCCATAAGTGATAAGTTTTCATCGTATTCCTTGGTTACATTGTATGGTGGAGATGTGACCATCAAATGCAAGGATCGATCCGGGATAGCTGTCATTTTTTCCGAACTGCCAAGAATAATTCGATTGATGTAATCCTCCGGAAAAGGATTATCAGGTTGAACAACTACTCCATTAACAACAGGCAGATCTGAATAAAGTCGCGATGCGTAATAGGAAGAGGAATCGTGATTGATTCGGGAATTTGTACCAAAATGACTTGTTTTAGAACCACGTTTCATCGAATTAATCACTTTGCCAATAATCCAACCAGCGTTGATAAGGATTATAAGCGATTGTATGTTTTATCCAGTCAATTGGTATGGTGAGAACCTAAGGATCCCCCGCCAGGTTTTCAAGTGCTTTTTTTGAAATCTCCACCCCCCTAGGATTTGTACCTGCTTTGGGTAAGGTGATATATTCGTCTCTTCCGATTTTGTGTAATACCTGCCGTTGAATATCACGGGGGAATAAATACATAGGGCTTGTTGATCCCCAGTTAATTCGAACCAAGATCATATCGCATAATGGATAATAATTCTGCCTAAATAATTTCGCCTGAGTTGCATCGACTGTCCAAATTAATTTTACGCCTGATAAATATTTACCGGTAATTGTTTTTATTGATAAAGGTACACCGGATAATTTGGCATCGACTTCCGGTTCGGTAATTGGGATATTCGTATCAACATTTGAAGGTCCAAATTTGTACATGAGTAAAGCAATGATTATTTTTTCCCGCAGAGAACCAACCTCCATCCCCACCTTTCCAGCTCGCGAACTGTCCAACTCGGCAAGATAAAAGAGCGCAGGTAATTTCTGTTGAATCCTTGACACAATTCTTAGATCCTTGAATAATTCAGTAATATCCATCTTGTTATCCCCTTCATACATCATGTTCCGATATTAATTCGTTTTGAGCCAAACAATTCTTGACATACTGATTGCCGGTCAATATCCCTCAGGTCAAGAACACTTCAAATTCGCACCATACCCATTAGAAAGAATGATGTGATCTCAATAAGATTATCGCATGGGTTGAATCATTTCAGAAATCTTGACGAATGAATATAAGGTAATCCTTTTAATCACCAGCCTACAATTTTCCCGTCATCTTTTTGAATATCTTCCAAACTGAGGAAAGGTCAGTAAAAAATTGGTCGAGCAAGTGCAGAGACCAATGAGTATTCCGATGGCATCGGTGACGATAGCCTTGGCTGTGCAGAGAATATCATTCTGTTTGAGTGCCGTAGACAAATCGAAAGATGTTGATGGAATTGTTTTGCTTATTGAACACTACTCCGGAAAATCGGCAAGGTTATTTTTATGAAATCCTCAACCGTTCGCTGGAATTCCTGCTGGTTATTGGCGAGGATTTTTCCTACATTTGAGGGTGGTATTTCCATCCACACCCTGCGGCGGTCCTAGTTCTCCAGTTTGCCGAACTGGACCGGCATTCCCATGGCGGTGATGATCTTCTCCTTGTGGTCAATGAATGCGTTCAACCGCAGTTCGTTCGGCTGCAAGGTGCTCTCGAAATGCAGGCCAATTTCCAGGTATTTTTCACGAAAGCAGACCTCGTAATGGTTGGCTTTCACGGCATTCAGGAACAGGCGCAGACGGTTGCCATTAATGTCATAAGGGATGGCCTGCATATTCAAGGCAATCCTGAGATGGGTGAGCAGCCGCTCGAAAATGGCTTGATATTCTTCGGGTGTATAAGCACATGGCATATCCCCTCCAATTTCCTGATCGTTTGACCAAACAACCAAAGCGAAGAATGAAAAAATTGCAACCAAACCGGTTAACGGTTTAGCACATCATAACGGCTGGAGGTCAAACAGCAATCCCGGCCATTTGAAGTATATAACACTTGAGCATTACCAAAGGGTGGTTAGCCATTGCCCTAGCGTTCACCCATTAATCAACCCTTACATATTTGAGGGCAGTTTGCCAGGCCTTGACAACGAGTTCCCTGGACCCCCGACGGGTATTGATATTCGTCGGTGAGGGGTGGGGGCATTCAATAAGATGCAGTTTTATGCGAATCGGGGCAAAACCCTGCCATATCTTCCGGGCGGCCGCACCTCCAAGGATCACGACCTTGAGGCGGGGGAGGAGTTTGAGCAGTTCCATGAGCAGCGGACCAACCGCGGCGACGTCGTGCGGGTTGCAGGCCCTGATCCTGGTGCTGGTACCCAGGTAATAGGGTATGACGTTCCAATGAACGACCAGCCTGCGAGGGACACCCGCTTCCTCCCTGGTCTCCCAGGTGTTCTGTGCGGTCCCATCATTATTGTTGCAGGAAATAAAGCCGCTTCCACCGCGTTCACGGGTCGCTTTCGGCCCTGGAGCTTCAAGGAGCCAAAGGATCTGTGCCTCACAACCACCATCCCATGGATCGAACCACGGGACGATGGCGTTCGGCCCCAATCGGGTTCGCAACTGCCGCACCCAGTTGTTCAACGGTGCGACATGGCCTGAAAATATTTGCGCCTCCCTTTGCTCCCCGGCTTTTGGGTCACGAAAGATGGGAGGTCCATCAAGCACAAGGTCACCTCCCATGGGAAATCGGATCAACGACATCAATGTGTTTGCGCGTTCCGTCCACCAATAAAGAAGCGATACTTGAAGCCTTACCCCCTATGAGTTTCAGTGGGCCCGGATGGATTCGAACCATCGACCCAGCGGTTATGAGCCGCGTGCTCTGCCACTGAGCTACGGGCCCCCTGTACATCCAACTGTTCACCCGCCGGGCGCTCTGTACTGGAAACAAACCATCCCAGCACCTTCTGCCACTTTCGCGATCCCGGAAGCAACCCATCCGGGACCTGCGGCGGGCCCCCTGTACATCCAACTGCTCACCCACCGGGCGCTCTGTACTGGAAACAAACCATCCCAGCACCTTCTGCCACTTTCGCGATCCCGGAAGAAAGACATTCCGGGACCTGCGGCGGGCCCCCTATGTATCGCGATTATATCATATCGCCTGTAATCAATTCTTCACCGGTGATTCGCTTTGTGCTATGATTGACGCCTGGCAGAGGCACCGCACCAATCGGACCTTCAGATTGCAATACCCGGCCATTACCTGAGGGCAATCGGCCAGGATTTATTGGTAGCAACAAGAGGAGGCATTTATGACCCCATCCACCTACACCCCGGCCAGTGCCCTGGCCATCATGGCACACCCGGACGATATCGAGTTCAGTTGTGTGGGCACGCTGGCCCGCTGGTCCAGGAAGGGCTGCCGCATCGGCTACGTGCTTTGCACCAGCGGCGAGGTGGGCATCGCCGAACCGGGAATGACCACCGCCCGGGCAGCGGAGATCCGCCAGGCCGAGGCGCGGGCGGCGGCAGCCGTAATCGGTGTGACCGACGTGGTCTTCCTTGGCGAGCCGGATGGCCTGCTGGAGCCCACCCTGCGCCTGCGAAAAATGATCGTGCGCGAGATCCGCCGCTTCCGCCCGGAGGTGGTGGTGGTCGGCGACCCGACTATCGTCTGGTCCGGGGAGGATTACATCAACCACCCGGACCACCGGGCGGCGGCCCAGGCGGCGCTGGACGCCACCTTCCCAGCCGCCGGGCAGCCCAACCTGTTCGAGGACCTGGAGGCCGAGGGGCTGCGGGCCTTCAAGCCGCGCAAGGTGTACGCCACCTCGTGGGGCAACGGCGACACCTTTGTGAACATCGAGGAGACGATGGACCTCAAGATCCAGGCGCTGCTGGCCCACAAAAGCCAGGTGAAGGATATCGGCTCGGGGGAAATGATCCGCCAATGGGCGGCAGAGGCGGCCCGGGGCAAGGAGATGGCCTACGCCGAATCCTACCGGGTGGTGACGCTGGTGGACGACGAAACCTGGGAAAAGACGCACGGCGAGGTGCTGCCACCGTCCGGCTGAGCCCGCCGCCTGTATAATGGAGTTCATGAGCAGCAGGCGGGTGGCGGAGGCGGCATGGCAGCGCTGAGCGGGCGGGAGTTCCAGCAGGCGGTGTCGCTGGTGCGGGCGGGGCGTTTGAAGGAAGCCCGGCCTCTGCTGGAGGCCCTGTTGCAGGCCGACCGCTCGGACGAACAGGCCTGGCTGTGGCTGTCGCGCTGCTACACCAGCCCGGAGAGGCGGAGAGCCGTGCTGCAGGCCGGCCTGAAGGCCATCCCCGGCAGCGTTCCCATGCTGGACGAACTGGCGGCGCTTGGCGGCCAGGTGACGGCGCATGGAACCCCCAACAATACAACGCCTGAATTCCTCCAATCGCTGCCGGATGATGAGCCGCGCATAGCGACCAGAGGAACCCCGCAAAGCGGCAAAAGTTCGCCGGCAACCCCCGAAACTTCGCAGGGGAGAATTGTACAGGCAGGCCTTGAAGCCCCGGGTACTACGGGCGCAGCGCAATTGAGAACCGCGACTGCCGGCAAGGCACCCCCGCCTGCCGGGAGCGAACCCCCTGGCCGGCGGGCGGAAAGCCCCACTGGAAACCGGAGGGTTGGCAGGCTGATCCTCCTGCTGGTGACAGCCATCCTGCTGGGCGTGCTGCTGATCGCCGGCTGGTTC
The DNA here is from genome assembly GCA_964420835.1 of uncultured Anaerolineaceae bacterium. Classification (GTDB taxonomy): domain Bacteria; phylum Chloroflexota; class Anaerolineae; order Anaerolineales; family Anaerolineaceae; genus CAYQUO01. The sequence goes on along the minus strand of CAYQUO010000017.1, from coordinate 3,477 downwards.
GCCAGGAGATACCTGCTGGGCCGGTATTCGTTCTTCCCGCCCACGACGGCGGTGCTGCCAACGCCTTCGCCGGGGGAGTGGCACGAACTGGCGCCGCTGGAGGAGGGCAGGGCCTGGCATGCAGCGGCGCTGCTGGCGGACGGGCGCATTCTGCTGGCCGGCGGCATGGACGATTTCCAGTCCCTTGGCACGGCCTGGCTGTTCGACCGCAACAGCAACACCTGGCAGGTTGCCGCAGCGCTGCCGGAAGGGCGAGATTCGCACAGCCTGACAGCGCTGGCGGACGGGCGGGCGCTGGTTTTGGGGGGGCAGAACAACGATGGGCTGCCGCTGGCCTCCGCGGAATTGTACGACCCGGAGGGCAATGGCTGGCTGGCCAGCATGCCGCTTTTTTGCCATGGCAGCGGGCATACGGCCACACTGCTGAGGGATGGGCGGGTGCTCGTGGCGGGCGGTCTGTGCGTTGAGGGCTCACGCCCGGTGCTGGCAGGTGCCGAGTTGTTCGACCCGGCTTCTGGAACCTGGAGCCCTGCCGGGAACATGCTGCAACTTCGCAACGGACACACGGCTTCGCTGCTGCCGGACGGGCGGGTGCTGGTGGCCGGCGGTGCCGGCAGCGAAGTGTTTGCCACCAGCGAGATCTACGACCCAAGAACAAACACCTGGCAGGCGGCTTCCCCCATGATAATGGCGCGGACCGAACACGCGGCGGCAGCACTGGCCGGCGGCGGGGTGCTGGTGGCCGGCGGGGTGAACAAACCACCCGGGGTGACCGATTCGGTCGAGTTGTATGACCTGCAAAGCGGCCGTTGGTCGGATGCCGGCCGCCTGCCGGCCCCCTCGCTGTGGGGGGCGCTTTCGGCGCTGCCGGATGGACGAGGCCTGCTGGCCGGGGGCACGGCCGACCTGGGATTTGGGGAGGTTTCCAGGCAGGCATGGTACTTCGATCCCCAATCGACAACCTGGCAACCGGCGCCGGAGATGCCCGAGGCCAGGGCGGTGGCGGCGGCGGTGGACCTGCCGGGGGGCCAGTTGTGGCTCTCGGGGGGCAAAGGCGATGGCGGCATGCTGCTCCCCGGCACCCTGCTGTATGCACCGCTGATCGCGCCGCCGGGAGGAGAAACAGCGGAAACGGCGCCGGCCGGGCCAACCGAACCCTGGCGCACGCCCACGCTGCAACTGCCCCCATCCGGGCTGGCAGGACAGGCGAGGCTTTGGCTGAGTCTGCCGGCACCGACAGACCTGGAGGAGCCGCCGGCGCTGCCGGCCTTCAATGCAGATGGCAGCCAGCTGGCGGTTGCCGGCGGGCATAACAGCCTGGGGCTGTGGCAGGTGAACGAGGCGCGCAAGGTTCGCACCTTCAATGCCGGGCAGCCTTTGGCCGGGGCGGGTTTCAGCCCCGACGGGCGACTGCTGGCGGGAATCACCCGCCGGGGACAACTGGTGGTATGGGACACCCTGGGCGGACAGGAACTCTGGCTGCTGGAGCCCGGCAGCGTGGATGTGCCCTGCGTCCTAGACTGGTGGGCCTTCAGCCCGGATTCCAGCCTGCTGGCCGCCGGATTTTGCACGGGCGGGGCGGGCTGCTCGAAACAGGATTTCCTTTCCGTTTGGGACCTAGCCACCGGCAGGGTGCGCATCAGGCTGGAGAAGCAAACCGGCGGCGCCTTCAGCCCGGACGGACGGGTGTTGCTGACCTTTTCACGCTCAGCCCCGCAGGATGGATTGCGCGCCTGGGACCTGGTGGACGGAGAATTACAGGCGGTGACCTTTGCCCGTTTTAAACCCGGTTCCAGGCCGCTGATGGCCTTCAGCCCCGACAGTTCCCGCCTGGCTTTTGAACGCCAGGATGAAACCCCACTGGCCATTTGGGATTTGGGGCGCGGGGTGCCGGTGTTATCGGTCCAGGAGCCGCTGGAAGACCTGGCTGCCCTGGTGTACAGCCCGGACGGAGGGCTGCTGGCGGCGGATTCCCGGGGTGGGGTTACGCGCGCCTGGGACCCGATGACCGGCGAACGGGTATTCAACTTCGACCGCGGGGGGTTGTTCTCGGCACCCCTCTTCTCACTGCGCAACGGCCTGTTGACAGCCCGCAGCAACGACGGCCGGCGTGTGCAGGCCTTCGACGCCCTGAGCGGCAACCTGTTGGCGGATTTTCGCGGTCGACCGGACCGGGCGGTGGTTTTCAGCCCGGATGGATACACCCTGGCTGCCCTGGGTGTCGATGGGGCGGTCCAGGTGTACCACTACGGTGAACCGCCGAAGGACTATACGATACAATCCTCACCGGCGCCGGCGACAACGCCTACGCCGTAGGTTGGTCCTCTTTTTCCAAGCAACAGGCTCAGAACAGGAAGATCATGGCCACGCCAACGATGGCCACCAGCGTGCCGATGACCGCCCGGCTGGAGATATGCTCCTTGAAAGCCCATTTGCTGATGGGCAGGACCATGATCGGCATGAGCGACTGCAGGGTGGAGGCCACCCCGATCAATGTGGTCTGGATGGAGTAAATGGAAAGCCAGATGCCGATGAAGGGGCCGACGATGCTTCCCAGGACGGTGTGGCCCAGCGCCTTCCGGTCGGAGGTGGCCAGTTTTATGGTTGAGCGCACCTTTCCCGTGGCGGCAGCCAGCAGCCAGATGATCACCGCGGAGACGAACATGCGGATGGTCACACCTGAGATGGTTGGAAAACCACCGTAGAAGGCCTTTTTGGCCAGGATGAGGTTGGAGGCCTGGCCGGCGGCGCCGCCAAGTCCAAAAAGAAGGCCGGCAATGTACTGCTTGCGGGGGATGGCAGACTGGCGGATGGTCTGCTGCTCGGAGACGACCAGCAGAATGCCGAGGACGGTGACCACAATGCCAATTGCCGGGAGCAGCCTGGGGATCTCCCCCAGGAAATACCAGGCCAAAAAGGCACTGATGACCGGGGAAGCGGCCATCATCAATACGGAGAGGCGCGCCCCAATGAGTACATACGCCTGGAACAGGCAGCCATCACCGATCACCAGGCCGGCAATCCCTGACAGGCTCAGCCACATCCAGCGGTCGGCACCGGCATTAAAAGAAAGAAGGCTCCCCGTAAGAGCCAGGTTGGAGAGCATCACCAGGACCGTGGCGATGAGCAGGCGGATGCGGTTGACCACCATCGATCCGACCCGCCTGCCGCTTTCGGTGAACGAAACCGAACTAACCGTCCAACAAAAAGATGCCAATAATGAAGCCAGTTCTCCCAATACACCAACCTCCCCGAAGCGAATGGTGGGATTATACCACCTGGGCTCTCTGGCGGGAGAATGGGAGAGCAGACTGTTCCCGCGTTGGGCACCAATGTTGAATGTGCAGCCCTTTGCCGGCTACATTCGGCTGGATTCGTGTTAAAATATCCATCCCGCAGCAAGTTGGGGATACTGGGGCGTAGTGCAATGGCAGCACACCAGACTTTGGATCTGTGGATCTTGGTTCGAATCCAGGC
>CAYQUO010000016.1:0-73188 GCA_964420835.1 uncultured Anaerolineaceae bacterium | reverse complement strand
TGACTGGAACTCTCTCTATTTTCTACCTTTTCTATGGACTTTTGTGACTGTAACTGTCAACAAGTTGCTTGTTGACAAATTGTTTTTAGTAGGCTATATTAATTATGGTCATTGAAATCAGCCATTGTTAGAATGAACCCCATGATTGAACACATCCAAGATGCAACCGTTCATCGGCAGTCTCTTGCTTCTGAAGTGGCTCAAACCCTCAGCAGATTGATCCAGGAGGGAAAACTGGCTCCCGGAGCACGCCTTCTGGAAACCGAGCTGGCAAACAGCCTTGGTATCAGCCGAGGCCCTCTCAGAGAAGCTTTGCGAATTCTTGAGGCAGACGCTCTGATCGAGAATATTCCAGGGCGCGGCAGTTATGTCGCCCCGGTCTCCCGCCGGGATGCCGAGGAAATCTATGGGTTGCGCAATCTTTTAGAACAGGAGGCTGTTCGCCTTGCCTGCCTGCAGATTAATGAAGAGCAGATCTTCCGCTTGCAGGAGGTACTAACCCGCCTGTTGGAGGCGGAACAGAGTCAAGATTTTGCTCTTGCAGCCGATATCGACATGGAATTCCATCAAACAATTTGGGAGATCGCTGACAACAAACGGCTGAAACAAATCCTCGATGGCATGGTTCCTGTTATCCGTCGCTACCTGTCCTTGCAAACCCATCTGTTCGAAAGCGTGATCGTTGGAATCAAGGATCACCAGGATATCTTTAATGCCATATCAGAGAAGAATGCAGATGCGGGTGTTGTTCTTATGAAACGGCACCTAACCCAGGCAGCAAATGCATCCGTAAAAAATCTCTCTGTTTAATCCTAACGTTTTGTTCCTTGGAGGTTTTAATGAACAACCTGCGTACAACTTTTACCGGGATCGAATTCCAAAATCCCTTTTTGGTTTCCTCTGCACCACCGACGACGAACGGCCATATGGTCAAAAAGGCTTTTCGGGCAGGTTGGGGCGGAGCCGTCCTAAAAACTATCGGCCTAACCCTTACGCCCAACCCCTGCCCTCGCGTTCAGATAGTCAGGGAAGGGCGCAACAAAACCGGCATGGTGAATATCGAATTGATCACAGATATACCACTTGAACAATGGGTGAATGAGATTAAATCCATTCGCGATGAATTTCCCGATCGGCCAATCATTGCCAGCATTATGGGAGGTGGTCAACCGGAAGACTGGCAGGAAGTGGTAACGACATTGGAGCCGCATGGGATAAACGGCTTCGAAATGAACGTAAGCTGCCCCAATTTTGCCCATGGAGGTCGAGGTGCCCAGCTTGGCCAGGACCCTGAAACCCTCCAACAAGCCGTTGAATGGGTGCGCCAGGCAACCAAACTTCCCTTGTGGGTAAAATTGACACCCAATGTAAGCGATATCACCGCCTTGGCCAGAGTGGCCATTGAAGCGGGGGCGGACGCGATCACCGCCACCAATACGCTTTCAGGACTGGCTGGAATTGATCTCGACCAATTGTCACCACTGCCCACAGTCGACGGAATTGGAACCTTTGGCGGCTACAGTGGCCCGGGGTTAAAGCCAGTTGCTCTTCGTTGCGCTGCGAATATCGGTCGAACTTTCGACATTCCCCTTGCAGGGTGTGGCGGAATCGGCAGATGGCAGGATGCCGCAGAATATATCACGGTTGGTTGTTCGCTCGTGCAGGTCTGTACCGCGGTCATGTGGAACGGTTACGACATCATTGAGAAATTGACCAAAGGGTTAAGCAAATATCTTGAAGAAAATCATTACAGCAGCGTATCAGAACTGGTGGGAAAGGCGCAACCACAACTTCGCGACTATCCAGAGATCGACCTTGGTTACAAGATGCTGGCATCGATCGACCCCGAAAAATGCAACGGGTGCGAGTTGTGTGTCAAGGCTTGCGATTCCGGAGGATTTGAGGCTTTATTCATGCAGAATAAAAAGGCTGTTGTAAATGTGCTCAAGTGCGACGGATGCGGTTTATGTGTTGGTGTTTGTCCCACCCTGGCAATACAAATGGTGGAAAAGGTATAATGAGCCACCCTGCTTCATCGACCGCGGAAACAACGGGAATAAACACAATTGGACCCCACCGGCAGCGGGTTTTGGACGCTCTTCGTCATCGGCAGCCGGACCGCATTCCACTCGACCTCGGGTCCACCATCGTTACAGGAATCGCCATCTCCTCTTATCAAAATTTATTATCGCATCTGGGCATTCGCCCGGGTGCGATTGATTTTTTCGACCTGGAAGCACAACTGGCGTTGGTGGACACAACCATTTTGGAGCGGTTCCAGATCGACACAGCAGGCGTTAAACCCGGCACACCTAAAAACCCCAGTGACGTAAGCCCCGGGGAAGACCTGAGCCAGCCGGATGCCTGGGGTGTGCGCCGTAAATTCTCCCATGAGACACACACCTGGTTTGTGGTTGAAGGGCCTCTCTCAGGCTCCATCAGCCGGCAGGATGTGCTCAACCACCCATTCCCCGATCCGGAAAATCCACAATGGTTCCAGGGCATCGGCGATACAATTGCCAGTATCCGCGCCGCCAGGGATTGTGCCATCCTTCTTTCCCTGCCGACCAATTTTATTTTAAAGAGTATCGAGATGCGCGGATACGAGGATTGGTTGATGGATTCCGCACAAGACCAACCCTTATTGGAAGTCCTCCTGGACAGCATCCAGGAGGTTCAACTGGAGGTTTGCCGGTCCATCCTGGAGGCATTTGGAGACCAGGTTGATATAGTGGTCAATTTTGATGATCTCGCCATCCAGGACCGCCTGCTGGTCTCGCCACGGGTGTATAATAAGTTGCTGGAACCGCGCTTAAAAAAACTATATGCTTTGATCCATTCCAAAACTCCTGCCAAGGTGTTACATCATACTGACGGGGCCATCCGCCCATTGCTTCCGAGCCTGATTGACATGGGCGTGGATGCAATCAACCCGGTGCAGATATCGGCTGTGGGCATGGATGATTTGAGTGCTTTGAAAAAGGATTTTGGAAAGCACCTCACCTTTTGGGGTGGTATCGACACTCAGGACCTTTTACCACAAGGGACAGTCAACGATGTTAGAGGCAGTGTCGTGAAAACTTTGGAGACCCTCAACCGTGATGGCGGATATGTACTTTGCGCAGTTCACAACATCCAGCCGGATGTCCCGCCGGAGAACATCGTTGCCATGTATGATACTGCCTTGGGTTTATTGTTATAGAGAGAGGTAAATTATTATGAGTATGATGATCAATGGGAAAATTGTTATTGTCAACCTTTCCACAGGCGTCATCGTTGAAGAGGACACCAGTAACTACGCTCGCTTTCTGGGGGGCAGAGCCCTGGCATCCTGGCTGGTTTCCCAAAACTTCGATGCTCTGAAGCAAACCGACCCAAAAGACCAACCGATCGCCATTGCACCCGGGGCAATAACCGGCACCCGCATCCCTCTGGCAACCCGAACCACCATCATCGGCCGAAACCTGATCTCCGGAGGCTTCTTTTACTCCAATGTGGGCGGTGATACTGGTGTTCAAATGCGGCGGGCTGGTTATGATGCTGTTCTCATCCAGGGTGCAAGCGAAAGCCCGGTTTGTCTCTTGCTCGAGAAAGACTCCCCGCGTCTGATACCCGCCGGGGATCTATGGGGCCTACAACTCTCAGACCTGCGGAAGGAGATCCACAAGCGATACGGGCCGCAAGCCAGCCACCTTGCCATCGGTCCTGCAGGAGAAGCCGAGGTGAGAATTTCCTGCCTGCTTTCCGACCGGGCCCACGCAGCCGGCTGGGGCGGCAGTGGGGCCATCTTTGGGGGCAAAAAGTTGAAAGCCATCATCAGTATCGGAACTCAACCCGTTCCCGTTTCAGACCCGGAAACCTACGCCCAACTGGTTGAAAATTATAAAGAAAAAATCAGAACCTCCTTTGTTATGAACGAATTGAAAACGGGTGGTACACACCGGACAGCCGGGGCTGGAGGGGTTTCGGGGTTGGTGCCTACAGCGGTCAGGAACATCCAGGACGAATTCATGGCTCCTGAGATATCCTTGCCACTGCGCGAAGAAAGTCTGAAGAATATTGAAACCGGCCGTGCCGGTTGCAAAGGATGCCAGGTGAACTGCCTGCATGTTTACAATCTGGACACAGACGAACAGGAACAGGTTGAGATTGAAGGCATGCATGCCAACTCAGTCCGTGGTTTTGGCTCGAACCTGGGCATCCTGGATGCCCATTCTGTTCTGCTCATTCATTATTACTGCAATGAATACGGACTGGATGTCGATGGCGTATCCTCTTCTCTTGCCTTCGCCCTGGAATGCGCCGAGCATGGCATATTGGAGAAGGAACAACCGGGGGGTGTTAACCTGGAATGGGGTGATGGTCCTTCAATGGTCAAACTCACCCAGCAGATCGCCAAACGCGAACACCTTGGAGAAATCCTTTCAAGGGGAGTGTATCAGGCAGCCCAGGCCATCGGCAAAGGCAGTGAAAAGCATGCCGTAATGACCAAACGCATTGGGATCAACGAACAGGGCATTCGCTCCCACCGGGGCTGGGCACTTGGGATCATCACCTCCACCCGCGGCGGCGGTCACCTGGGTGGCTCGATCCAAACCGAGAATCGGCGGCTTTCCCCTGAAGATGGATTGCGCCTGACCGGCAATGCAAAAGCCGGTGTTCCCTCCTCTTATGAAGGCAAGGGAAAACTGGTAGCCGAAAGCGAACTTCGTAAAGTGATCGTGGACAGCCTTGGCCTCTGTTACTTTGCCTACGGCTGGTACGACCTTGCAATTGCGAACCTGGATGATCTGGCAGAGATGTACACCTCGGTAACGGGTGTGAAAAAGACCGGAGTGGAATTAAGAAACCTGGGGCTTTTCATTCATTCCATGGAACGGTCTCTGATGAACCGGTTGGGCGGTTTTGACCGCAAGGATGACATTGTCCCCGACCGTTTCTTTGATACCCCCATTTCAAGTGGTCCGGTTGCCGGGGAAAAACTGGACCGAAAGGAGGTGCAAAAAGCGCTGGATGAGTATTATGAAACCTTGGGCTGGGATGTCAACAGCGGCCTTCCAAAACCCGAAATGTTGAAACAAATCCCATCCTGATCGTGATATGCCCATTATCACATCCAGCACGTGAACAATGTATCTTGAAAAGTGAATTACATGGTGAGATAATGGCTATTGTTCAAAGCAGCAAGTATAACCATACTCAATTCAAAAACGGAGGAAATGATGAATAAGAAGTCAATGTTGTTCCTTGTATCCATCCTGTTGCTGGCAACCATGTTGCTTGGCGCCTGCCAGCCTCAAACTGCCGTTCAGACCGTCGAGGTCGAAAAAGAAAAAGTTGTCGAAAAGACCGTTGTTGTTGAGGTTGAAAAGGAGAACCCGCTGGCCAAATACAAGATGGCTGTCATTCTCCCTGGTGTGATCACCGACACCGACTACAACACCATTGGCTACCTGGCAGCCACCGAGGTACAGAACGAGATGGGCATTCCCTTTGCCTATTCGGAGAGCGTCCCCGTACCGGATGTGGAGCGCGTTGAACGGGAGTACATCGACCAGGGTTACAACATCCTCTTCGTGCACGGCGGCCAGTTCTTGAACCAGACTCTTGAGGTTGCCGCGCAATTCCCGGACGTGATCTTCGTTTGTGAAGGGGATGATCCGGTTGAGAACGCCCCGGCGAACTACTGGCATATCGACCGCAACTTCCACGAAGTGTATTACGCCATCGGCTACCTGGCAGCGAACGTTACCAAGACCGGCAAGATCGGCTACCTCTCAGGGTTAACCATGCCCTTCACCTTCCAGGAAGCTCACGCCATTCAGCAGGCGCTCAAGGATCACAATCTGAACCCTGAAATCAAGATGCTTTGGGCCGGCGATTTTAATGATCCCACCAAGGCACGCCAACTGGCCGACACCATGATCGCCGACAATGTCGATGTCATCATGGGCTCCCTCAACCTGGGCATGTTCGGTATCTTTGAAGCCGCCAAAGCCGCCTCCACGGATACAAAAACGGTCTATGTAACGGCAAAATACACCGACAAATCCCAGTTCGCCCCCAAGAATTATCTTTCTTCCTCGCTTTACGACTGGGCCACTCCTCTGAAGAACATCATCAAGAAAGCCACGGAAGGCGTGACCGGTGGATACTACCCAATGGGTTTTGGTGATGGCTTCGATGCCCAACTGCCTGTTATGAACGTCAGCGAAGAGATCAATGCTGAAGTTGTCAAAATCGTGGATGACATCAAGAGTGGCAAGATCGTGGTCGTAAAGGATTCTACGCCGATCGATTAAACAGTCAGCATTAATTAACAGACCTAAATCAACCTCACCTTCCTCCCTCAATCACAGAGGGGGGGAGGTGATATTGGAGCACTTATGCAAAAATCATTCTTTTTCAAGGATACCGGCAGATATGAACGCTGATTCTATCATCCTGAAAATGACCGGTGTATACAAAGCCTTTGACAGCAATCAGGCCCTGGATGATGTCAATTTTGAGCTGAAGACAGGGGAGATCCATGGGCTGTTGGGGGGCAACGGTGCAGGCAAAACCACCCTGATGAACATTCTTTACGGGTTGTACCGGATGGATTCGGGTGAAATCCTGCTGCATGGCAAGAGCATCCATGTGAATTCTCCTCGGGAAGCCATCCAACACCGGATCGGGATGGTGCACCAGCATGTTCTGCAGGTGAACAATTTCAACGTGATCGAAAACGTCGTATTGGGCACCCCGATAAAAAATGCGTTGGGTATGAATTTATCCAACGAAGAGAACAAGGTCCGGGAGATTATGGACCGCTTCATGATCGAGGCTGACCTTCATGCACCGATATCGGAATTGCCCGTTGGCACACGGCAAAAAGTTGAGATCCTGAAGGCACTTTACCGCGGGGTTGAGATCCTGATCCTCGATGAGCCAACGACGAACCTGACACCCCAGGAAGTGGATGCACTTTTTAAATCCCTGCGAACGATGGTCGACGCCGGACTGAGCATCGTTTTTATCACCCACAAACTGCGCGAGGTCCTCAGCGTTTGCGACCGGATCAGCGTCCTGCGCAACGGGCGAAATGTCACCACCCTAAAAAAAGGGGAAGCCAGCGAGGATGAATTCGTCCAAGCGATGGTCGGGGCGGATACGGACCTACAGAAAAGCATCATTTTCACCAAGGGGGCATCCGGCAGCGAATACAGGGAAATTGGAGACCAGGTGATCCTGGATGTTCGGAATATCGAACTAATCGATAAAAAAGAAGGTGTTGCCAGACTCAAGGATATCAATTTCATCGTCCGTGAAGGCGAGATCTTTGGGATTGCAGGTGTCACCGGAAACGGGCAGTCGGAACTGGGCGAGGTCTTGATGGGCATCCAAAAACCGACCTCCGGAGAGATCCATTATCTGGGTGAGCCCTGCAAAGAAACCACCCGGGAACTGCTGGATGATGGGTTCACATACATCCCGGAAGACCGGATTGAAGACGGGTACCTGCCAAAAGCCAACGTGGCCCAGAACATCATCCTGGGTGCGCACACACGGGAGCCGTACAGCCGAAAAAAATTTATAGATTGGAAGAACATTTACAACATCACGCGTGAACTGATCCAGGAATACAATATCAAGACATCAGGGCCTGAGGAAGCAGCCGGGAATCTCTCCGGGGGGAACATTCAGCGTGTGATGATTGCCCGGGCGTTTTCCCAGCGCTGCAAGTTGATGGTGGCCCAATCCCCCACGCGCGGCCTGGATATCGCCTCCATCGATTTTGTGTACAAAAAACTTTTCACTTCCAAAAAGAACAAGGTCGCCACGGTGCTCATCTCGGAGGACCTAGATGAACTGCTTTTAATGAGCGACCGCATTGGCGTTATGTACCGCGGCGAGATCGTTGGAATCGTCACGCGGGATCGTTTCGAAAAATATGAAATTGGACGGATGATGAGCGGTGTCAAATCTAACTAACCCACCTCAAAAAAGACATTTTCTGCAATCTCCTATCATCCAGGGCCTGCTCGCCTATATCGTCGCGATCGTCCTGGCATTGATCGTATCAGGCGTCTTCATCGCCATTATGGGTTTTGATGTTCTTAAAGCATATTCCACTATCCTGGGCACATCATTTCGGACCGCCAACGGGATTGTGCAGACCTTGCTTAAATTTGTCCCCTTAACCCTGCTTGCTTTTGGCTTCTCGATTCCGTGGATGTCCGGAAAATTCAACATCGGCGGTGAAGGCCAGTTCCTGATGGGAGCCATCGGGGCTACAACGGTTGGCATCCTTCTACCCAACCTGCCGATCTGGATCCTGCTTCCTCTGGCATTGATCACCGGCTTCATATTTGGGCTGATTTGGGGGTTTATTCCAGGGATCCTGCTGTATAAATTCCAGGTTCACGAAATCCTCTCCACAATCATGCTGAACTTTGTGGCATATTTCCTGGTCGATTATATTGCCACGATCGTCTGGAAAGACCCCAGTGCAGGACACCCAACCACCATCCCTATAGGGCGGGGGGGCTACCTGCCTTTGCTGGTAAAAAACCCCCCCCTGCACGCCGGATTGATCCTCATGTTGATCGTCGTTGGAATCCTTTATATCTACATCAATCGTACAACCGCTGGATATGAGATCGTAGCCACCGGCGCCAACCCACGAGCGGCACGGGTGTTTGGCATCAACGTGAGCGTGATGTTTGTCCTGGCGCTCGCCTTGGGCGCCGCGCTGGCCGGACTGGCGGGGGCCATCGAGGTTGCCGGGGTGCAACACCGCCTCATCGCCGACATGCAGTCCAATTTCAAGATTTTGGGGTTGATCATCGGTTTGATCGCTCTGGGCAACCCCCTGGTGATCCCATTTATTTCCTTCTTCATCTCCATACTTGAAGTCGGCGCCAGCGCCATGCAAAGAACCCTGATGATCCCCGTTGAAATGGTATACATTATTGAATCGTTCGTTCTGATCTTTGTACTTTTAACGAGCATTGTAAAAATCAAGAGGAAACCTGCATGAACTCGGAAATTTTGTCCCAAGTTGTTGCTTTTGGAAAGATCCTGCTGTATTCCATGGTCCCCTTCATCCTGGCCAGCCAGGGGACCATGCTGGGTGGGCGAGCCGGTGTTTACAACGTTGCCCAGGAAGGAATAATGCTGACAACGGCATCCGTGGTCTTCGTAGTCTCCTACCTGACCAACAACGTGGCCATTGGTGTGGTGGCAGCAGTTATCGTAGGAGGTCTGTTTGGAGTCCTGCTTGCCTTTTTCACCACACAATTAAGAATGAATCAGTTCGTCATTGGGTTGGCATTGTATTTCCTCGGATTGGGCATTTCAACGTTAATCCCCAAACTGGTCATTGGGGTAACACTCACCCCTCCAATCATCCCCATCACGCAGTCACTGCCAATACCCGGTTTATCCAAGATCCCGATCATCGGTGAGATCTTCTTCAATCAAAACTGGATGGTTTATTTCTCTATCCTTTTAACCATTTTTCTTTACCTGTTCATGTACAAAACCCAGGCCGGTTTGGAGTTCCGTTCCGTTGGAGAAAACCCCAAGGCGGCAGACAGCCTGGGAATTAATGTCTATCTGCGGCGTTATCTTGCGGTCATCATTGGCTGCATGTTGATCGGCCTGGCAGGAGCCTACCTGCCCATGGTGTACACCGGGACCTTCACGGAAGGCATGGTGAAGGGCCGCGGCTGGTTGGCGGGCGCCCTGGCTTTCTTCGGTGGTTGGACTCCCCACCTGATCTTTTTCGGTTCCATTTTCTTCGCCGGCATTGAGGTCCTGGCTTACCGGGTGCAGATGATCGGAAGGGTCATCCCCTACCAGTTCCTGCTCATGCTGCCCTACATTCTCACTTTGGTGGTCATGGCGATCTCCTTCGGCAGGACACGTGCCCCGGCCTTTTTAGGAAAGAACTACGACCGTGAGAAACGGGTGGTATAAAATTGGTGTAGTAATAAATTTTCCGGGGAAGGATATTTTGTCTCAAAGTAAATTATTGAAGATATCCACGAAACCACAGATCGTCTGATTAAGGCGATCTGGTTTTTTTCGGGTGGCTAATTCTAGCGAAATTGTAATAATAGAGGAGGTAAATAAATGATACTGGTAACAGGAGCAGGTGGGAAGACCGGGCGGGCAATCACACGGTCCCTTCTAAAGCGCGGTCAAAAAGTACGCGGCCTTGAGATGCTTGAATCTCAAGCCGAAAGAATACGAGCGCTGGGCGCTGAAGCCGTATTCGGGGATATGCACAAAGTCGATGATGTCGCCAGGGCCATGGATGGGGTGGAAAGGGTTTACCTGATCTGCCCCAATGTTAACCCGGACGAACTGGAAATGGGCAAGGTGGCCGTTGAAGCGGCAAAAAAGGCGGGGGTGGAGCGGATAGTTTATCACTCCCTGCTCCATTCTGAAATAGAGGCCTTGCCAAATCACTGGCTGAAATTGCGCGTGGAGGAGAAGATCAAGGAATCCGGACTAAAATTTACAATCCTGCAACCCACTCCATACATGCAGAATACATTGGGGCAATGGAAGAATATCACTGAAAACGGCATTTATGAGATCCCCTATGAACCCACCACCCTGCTCGGCATGGTCGACCTGGGGGACATTGCCGAAGTTGCCGGGCGTGTTCTAACAGAGGATATTCATGATTGGGCCACCTATGAACTGGCGGGGCCGGAGATCCTCTCACAGACCGAAGTGGCAAGGATCATCAGCGAGGTCATGGGTAAAGAGATCAAGATCCAAGTCATCTCCCGGGCTGCCTGGGGGGAAAGGGCCCGTAGCGGTGGGATGCCCGAATACGACACAAACACCTTGCTGATGATGTTTGAGTTCATGGAGAAATTTGGTTTTTGGGGAAATCCCCGTGTCTTGGAGTGGATGCTTGGCAGGAAGCCCCGCACATTCAGAGAGTGGATCACTTGGATCCATAAAAACGGCCCGGATAAATAAATATCATCCACATGTTCAGCCAGAATAATCTTGTTGAATTGATAATTATTTTGCCGGGTTGAAGGATAGAAGAGTTCATTGACAAATCACATTAATAAAATTTCACTTCCAGGTATTTGAGGAACATGACGTTGAACAATCCATCCAAAGGACGAATAGACCTTGTAAAAACGCGCAAAGCCTATGAAATGATGCGCCAAAAATACATTGACAAACCAGGATACTCCCTCGCCACTCTTCGGGCAACAGCCAAACTTGTGAATGACACGTATCTGGAAGGTCGTATCGGTCGGTTCCATTTTACCTGCGACGAACCGCCCGAACGAGGCGGCGATGACCGGGCTCCGAGTCCGCTTGAATATTTCATGATAGGGGCAGCCTTCTGAATGCTCTCCCATTTTGCGCAGTTTGCGCATCAATATGATGTTATCCTCGAAGATGCTTCGATCGATCTGCGTGCCAGTTTCGATTCGGCAGCCAAATATGATCTCTCTGATGAGAGCACTGCTTTCAAAAAGGTAACCATAAAATTATCCATCCAAAGTCCCTCACCCCTTGAGAATGTTCGAAAACTGGTTGAGTTTGCTGACAGGGTTTGCCATACCCACAGGTCTTTTCAAACAGAAGTGCCCGTGAGTTTAAAGACATACATTAATAAAGAGCCTTTGCCCTTGTCTTCCAGCTAATCCCCACGAACATATAATGTTTTACCATTCAGAACAAATGCTCGCTGATGGATAGCGGGCATTTGTAGTTATTGGGTGTTGACAAGGGTCATTAATTCATGTAAACTGTATTGGCAATAATCTATACGCATATTTTGAGAGGCAACCATGAGCCCTGAACCTGTCTCCCCCGTCAGTCACATCCATCCAAATTCACCGCTCCTGCCTGTTGTCTACAGCTGGGAAATCCACCTGCAGGATCAAGGCCGCTCACCCTACACCATCAAGGCATTCATTGGTGACCTCCGGCTTTTTAGTGAATTTTTCCCACCCGATACCGCAATTGGCCAGGTTACAACAGAAGATATCAACCGCTTTCTAAAATGGTTGAAAGATGAACGTGGTGTTCCGTGCAGCCCAAAAAGCCTGGCGCGTAGAATCACATCCATCAAGGCGTTTTTCCGCTGGCTGCAGAAACACGGCAGTATACCGGTTGATCCATCTGACAAGGTGCTTGCCCTATCTGTGATGAGTCCCCTTCCGGAAGTATTAACTCCCGACGAAGAAAGCAGAGTTGTTGAGGTTGCCTCCAACTTCCGCCAGGCTAAAAAACCGGATGCCAGGCCTTATACACTGCTGGCATTATTGTTGACAACAGGAATAAAAAAAGGCGAATGCCTTGCGATCCATTTAAATCATATTTCAATGGATTCCCCTGAAAACCCTTACCTATTCGTTCGGTACGCCAATCCTCAAAACCGCTTTAAAGAAAGGAAGATACCCCTTCCAAATGAATGGATTGTTGCTTATAACGAATACCTTGAGCAATACAGGCCAGCGGAAGTGGTATTTCCATGGTCGCCAAGAAGGCTGGAATACCTGCTGGAAGACATTGGACGTGAAGCGGGATTGGAAAAGCATTTATCATTTGACATGTGCCGTTGGACATGCGTGCTAAATGATTGGAGAAATGGTGTAGAACCTGAAACGATCAGGCAAAAATTGGGAATATCAAAAATTCAATGGAGAGAAATCAATTTAAAATTGCGTAAATTGGCAGAAGAGGAAAACGGCAATTAACTGTAATTATTACACCTTAAATGTAATATATTACGAGTAGTTTCAACAATTTTTCCCAGCTCCGAAGTGAGCACGCCTGGCACCCAAAGGATCGCCTGTTTATCCATCACCAGCGGCCAATTTTTCCGTTGAAACCTTGGAATACCCTTATTTATCCATAGATCTGCAAGTATTACGGAATGTCCCTGCATGCCAAGTGGTTGTAACTTATCGCCTGGTTTTGGCCTCCGTACAACAAGCGGGCTTTCAATATAATCTGCATCCAGCCAGGCTTGGTATGTATCTGGTAAATTGCCAAATCTCCGGTTTGTCGCATCATTGACCACTTCACATTCGATTATCCACCCATTGGCCAACTCGACCCTGCCGGGGATTTCCAAGAGAACAGGGTCAGCCTGATGCATTTGTGGAACATCCTCTGTAGGCAGCTGATCTTCGTGTGAAGCAATAAATAATAACTTCCTCGTTTTATACAACCGCAGTCCTGCTGTCAGCTCAACCTGCCCGGCACCCCTGGAAGATATAACCAGGCCCCGCCCCCTTTCAATGGCTTCAAAATCCACATTCCGCAACCCCGGTCTTAGCTGGTCGATCGCGTGTCGCAAAATTCTTCGCTGCAAGCCGACTTCCTGGGATTCGAAAGCATCCTTTGACATGGATATCCAACCGGGTCCTTCCCGTTGGATGCAATCCCCCCAGGCAACGATGGCTGCTTTTTCCAGGATTTCTTCATCAGCCGCCAGGGTACTGGACATCCTCAAAAGGGCCGGTTTGATTTGCGGATTGTAAGTTTCCAATGCCGGGATCAATTCATGACGAAGACGATTCCGGAAATAGGTCACATCCTGATTGGTTTGATCTTCAACCGGCTGCAACCCATGTTTCAGACAGTATTGCAGGACCTCCGATCTATAAACTCCAAGCAGTGGGCGCACCAACGGGATTGCCGCATCCCACTCAGGGAATATCGTTCGATGTTTCATGCCTCTCAAACCGGCCAAACCCGATCCACGCAGCAGGTGCATGAGGACTGTTTCCACCTGGTCATCTCCAGTATGGGCAACAGCGACTGCAAACGCAGAGACTTGGCGCGCTGCCCTGAACAGGAACTGATACCTGGAAAGGCGGGCTCCTTCTTCAATCGAAAGACGCTCTTTTTTACAAAACGCAATTACATCACCTTTCCCCAGGATAAATTCAAGTCCCAATTCGATGGCAATTCTTTCCACATACCTTGCTTCAGCAGCCGATTCAGGGCGCAGACCATGGTCAAAATGACAGACAACCAAGCGATAATTCATGTGCGAAAGAAGATCCAACAAGCATATACTGTCTGCCCCACCGGACACTCCGACAACCAACGTGATGCCGTCCGGCAATCCACATTGGTCTGCAAGGACCATTCTAAATTGTTCCAGATCCATGAGAATGATTATACCCAGTTCAAAGATTACAGTCTTCCTTTGCCAAATATTCCAGTTATTTGACACCCGTCATATGTCTTTGTATACTAAATTCGATGGATGCAAGGAGAAACAGGTTGTTTGAATTTGGACAGAAAACGGATATCGGGATCAAGCGCAGGGAGGAAGGCAATCAAGATTCGATCCTTGTTTGTCCTTCAGAGTTCTTGGGTTTTCGGCCTCCTCTACTGATCGTTGCAGATGGCATGGGCGGTTACTTTGGCGGCTCCATCGCCAGCCAATTGGTGATCCACACAATGCAGGATTATTACAAGGCCTCAAATGATAACGGTGATTACGAAGATTTGTTGATCGGATCGATCCATGCCTCCCACCAAGCCATCAAGGACCGTGCTGCGAGCGACCCCAACCTATCCAAAATGGGAAGCACCGTTGCGGCAGCCATCCTGCTTGATGGCCAGGTCATCCTGGCCAATGTGGGTGACAGCCGTGGGTATTTATTCAGCGGTGGGGAATTAATGCAGGTCAGTTATGATCACTCCCTTGTTGCTGAACAGGTGAGGAGTGGTTTTCTCAAGGCAGAGCATGCTCACACCCACCCCCAAAGGAACATCCTGACCCAATCATTAAGTGCTCAAAGATCGGAGGTACAGGTCTTTTCAATCCGCTTCAAGTTTGAGCCGGGCGCAACCCTGTTGCTGTGCAGTGATGGTCTTTGGGGCCCTGTAGATGATCGCAGCATCGGCAAAGTTCTCGCTCAATATCCACCACAACAGGCTGCCGACCGGCTGGTCCAGATGGCCAATGAACGATCAGGGCCGGATAATATTTCCATCGTCATCGCTAAAAGAATAAAATGAGAGAATTTCATATATCCCGATCAGCACGCGATCGTTATCAATTTGACGAATCGTTATTCAGCCTGAGCGGGAACGTAGTGTTTCATAACTTTTACTCTGCCCGCCTGTTTAGCCAGAAAATGAATCAGAAGCGTGATCTGGCCCGTTACCCTGAATACGCAATCAAGGCATCACAAATCAATGCCCTTGGCCTTATTGATGAAATCTTTCACTTCGTTATTCAAATCTATTCCGAACAAGTTGCACCCCAGGTAATGGATCGTGCCCTTGAATGGTTGCATCACCGGATGGGAAAAAACAAAGTTGACCAGGTTCTGGAGGTTTTCGTTCGCGAATTTCCACCGTTGCAGGTTTATCGAAGGGAGATTTCCTGCCAGGAGTATTTATCCGGGAAAACAGGGGCTGTATCAAACCAGTCCATAGCGCTGGAAGAACTGGCCATTCTCTGGATCACCAATCAAAACCCGGCTGCATTCCCATTTCAAGAGTTGTTCGCTGATCATATGCTTTATCATGAAACTGACTATGATCATCTTTGCAAAGAACTACATTCCTTTTTCGAAAAACAGCCCCATTTTGGGCCAGAGGATCAGAACCTTCTGGATATGCTGCACAGCCCTGCAATTGCTGTGCCGTATTCGCTGTCAGGGCAACTTGAATTTATCCGCCAGCATTGGGGTTACCTTCTCGGACGGCTGCTTTATAAATTATTAAGTAGCCTGGATTTTATCAAGGAGGAGGAAAAGGTCACTTTTCAGGGTCCAGGGGCTATTCCAATACTAGGTTACACCCATCGAGGTTTGGGGGATGTTGAAGCATACAGCCCGGATAAAGATTGGATGCCCCGCCTGGTAATGATCGCAAAAAATACACACGTTTGGCTTGACCAGCTTGGCAGGCGGTATCACCGACAGATCACCAGGTTGGACCAGATCCCGAATGAGGAATTGGAGTTGTTCGCCAGGCGTGGTTTCAATGGTCTTTGGCTGATCGGGCTGTGGGAGAGGAGCAAAGCCTCCGCACGCATAAAGCAGTTGTGTGGAAACCCGGAAGCGATCTCATCCGCATATTCATTGGATGGCTACACAATCGCTGCTGACCTTGGGGGTGAAGATTCTTTGGAAAATTTGAAAAATAGGGCTTGGGGATTTGGAATCCGGATCGCCAGCGATATGGTCCCCAACCACATGGGCATAGATTCCAAATGGGTTCTCCAACACCCGGAATATTTCCTTTCTTCGGAGCAGAGTCCATTTCCTGCCTACCGTTTTAACGGGGTGGATCTTTCTCCGAATGAAGGGGTGGGGATTTATATTGACGACCATTATTTTGACCGATCAGATGCAGCAGTTGTTTTTAAACGGGTGGATCGCCGTAATAACAGAACGGAATACATATACCATGGCAACGATGGCACCAGCATGCCTTGGAATGATACTGCCCAATTAAACTACCTGAAACCGGAGGTGCGGGAAGCCGTTATCCAGACCATTATTCAGGTGGCGCGCAAGTTTCCAATAATTCGTTTTGATGCTGCTATGACCTTGACCAAACGTCATTATCAGCGGCTTTGGTTTCCCCAACCAGGTACCGGCGGAGACATCCCCAGCCGGTCTGAACACGGGTTAACACAGGAACAATTCGATGCACTGATGCCCAATGAGTTTTGGCGGGAGGTGGTTGACCGGTGTTCAACTGAAGCTCCCGACACCCTTTTGCTAGCCGAGGCTTTTTGGTTGATGGAAAGTTATTTCGTGCGAACACTAGGCATGCACCGGGTGTATAACAGCGCCTTTATGAACCTGTTGCGGAATGAGGACAACGCGCGTTTTCGGGCATTGATTAAAAACACCCTCGAATTTGATCCAGAGATCCTTAAACGATTTGTCAATTTCATGAATAACCCGGATGAGAGAACAGCTGTGGAACAGTTTGGCAAGGGGGATAAATACTTCGGTATTTGTACATTGATGGTCACCCTTCCCGGTCTTCCCATGTTCGGCCACGGCCAGGTGGAAGGTTTTAGCGAGAAATACGGAATGGAATACCGCCGAGCATACTGGGAAGAAGAGGTTGACAACAACCTGGTCCAGCGACATGAAAGAGACATATTTCCCCTTTTGCATCGAAGAGGGATATTTTCCGGTGTTGAAAACTTCACCTTTTACGACTTTGTTTCATCAACCGGTGAAATCGACGAGAACGTATTTGCATTCTCAAATGGCTCGGACAATGAACGGGCCCTGGTGGTGTATCATAACAAGTTCAGCCAGACGACAGGACGGATTCACAATTCTTGCGATATTTCTTTCAAACAACCGGATGGCAGACGGAGGATGGTCCGCCGCACACTTGGTGAGGCTTTGAATATCCACGGAAGAGACAGAACATTTGTGACCTTCAGAGATCAAACCTCAGGGCTTGAATACCTTCGCAAAGCCATCGATTTATGCGAACAAGGATTGCAGGTGAATCTTGAGGCCTACCAATACCATGTATTTTTGGATTTCCAGACCATTCAGGATGATGATGTCAATTCCTTTGGTCGTTTATGCGATTACCTGGATGGCCGGGGTGTTCCCAGCGTTACCGAAGCGATGAGGGAACTATTATTAACTCCAATTCAATCCCCCTTCCTGCAGATCGCCAATCCGGGTTACCTTACATTCTTGATGAATGCTGGTGGTGCTGGCCAGGAGAAACACAAATCTCCAATGATCCTTGATGAAGCAGTCGAGAAAAAAAAGGCCTTCCTGAAAGGCATTCAGATGGTCACTGGAACCTCAAGACCACTGGAAACTGTCCTTCAAGCGTTGCGGCATCAATTGCAATTTGTACGATCATTATCCTCTTTGGAAGGCTTACACCCTGCGACGGAAGGTGCCCGCTACCGCAAGGCAACCCGTTATCTGATCGGCGGGATGAATGATCAACATCTGCTTGCAATGCTTGGTTTCCTGTTCGTTCATGATATCGGGAAAATGGTTACAGAGGTTGATTTTGAAAATATCAGCCGAGGCTGGCTAGACGAATGGAAACTTAGAAAAATGCTGGAACAGGCATATCTGGACATGGGATATTCCGGGAATTCAGCTGAAAGGCTGGCATCAACGATTTGTTTCCTGACCGCCCATCAGCAATGGTTTTCACGGGTGAAAAAAGCACCATTAGGCAGTATCGTATCCGGCTGGCTGGAGGACTCTGACATCCAACGTTTCTTGATGATTAACCGTTACAAAGGATGTCTTTGGTACAACAAGGAAGCATTTGAAGAGCTGGTCTGGTGGATGATGGTTTTGGCGGTCCTTCAATCCATACAATCCGACGGGGTTGATATATCTAAACTGGCAAAGGTTATTCAATCTGTATTCTCGATCATTGAAACATTGATCAATGCAGAGGGGAGGTCCGGATATCAGGTCGAGAAGTTGCTATCATGCATTAATGGCAATCCAGAAGACAATTCCTAAGAACCCATGCGTTCCAAATTATGAAGAAAGACAGTATCGCCGCGAAGGCCTGACCGCCAGCTTCTAACCCTGCCCAGCATGGCTGCAATCCGGGAGGTTTGGTCACTTCCGTGGGCCTGTAAGGTCAACCATGCTGCACGGGAGGCGTAAGCAATGTTATTTCTTGGCTCGATTCGGTCAAAATCATCAAAAAACCAGCCGCACGAAGTGTACATCCGCTGCCTTTCCATTTGGGCTTCAAAGAGATTGGACAAAGTCTTCAATTGTTCTGTTGATGCTGACGGAAAATGAACCTGGGAGAAATATTCCCAAGACTGGGCGCCACATACCACCTGGCCATAATCATCACGGAGGTGCCAAGCCTCTACTCCAAAGGGGGCCAGCGAAGACTCAAAAACTTCATCCACCCATTCCGCAATGGCATCCAAAGATGCTCGCAGGGGGGCTTTCCACTCTGCATGTGGCGTACAATCGCATTGTTCGCTCCATCTTTTCACCCCATGAGGACAACTCCAGGAAGTGTTGTTTTTAATCGATATGGTTTGTTCAGGAGGATGTTGTGTTAACCACAAGCCTGGATGGGAAAGCGCCACGGGCCGTCCCTTCAGTGCACCGGTTGTTAAATATTCAAGGAATTTATCCCGGAAGGGCTGGTGGTGTCCGAAAAGTTCGCCATCGGATGCAATGACAAGAAAAGGCGGGGTGGATACTTCCCTCTTTTTCTTTCCAAAGCCGGGCAACAACATTTTCGTAAGGAAGACATCCGCATTAATCGTCGACATCGGATCAAAACTGACACGCATGCTCAGTTCTTGTGAAAAGAACAATACTGCAATTTCCATGTCGTCTGGGAGTTGAACCCGATATGGTATCGATACATCAACCTCATTTTCAGCTGCCTGCCAGGGAGCGAGGATGGTGAACTTGATCCCCTGCCTGGACAGGACAGACAATGTGTCCAGATCAACGGCGGTTTCAGGTAGCCACATCCCCAAAGGCGGGTGGCCAAAACGATAGACGAAATCCTGAATGCCCCATGTGACCTGTGTAACCTTGTCCCGATGACTGCTCAAGGGGAGAATAGTGTGATTGTAGGCCTGGGCCATACCATTGCCAATTCCGAAAACAAGGTAGGAGGACCGCTCCTGATCGATAATACTTGCCAATGTTGCGGGGTATTTTTCTGCCATCCATTTGGCCAGGGTCGGCCCAAGATCAAAACTGATGCGGGCAAAATTACCGAGCTCGGTATTCGGTCGGTAACATTGGTCAAAAATCCTCTCGTTCCAGTCATGGTAAGGGGCTGCGCCTGGCTCCTGAGGAATCTCACCTGTGTGTGGATCCTCTCTCGGCGGCTGGTAAAAATGGCCATGCACCGTGAATGCTGGTCTTGATGAAGTCGTCATAATTATTGTCCTGTGCCCTTCCTGGTGTGTTTCGTCAAGTAATCCAAATTTTGGGTAAACCGGGCTGGCAGGATCCCAAACGTTCTCGGAAGGGAATCCAAAGCACAAGTGCGGTCTGTTGCTAGGTAATCGAGCCAGTGCACCGAAACCGGGAAATTCGGCAAAGTTTGCTCCAGAAAAAGACCCAGCATCTTCAGGTACGCTGGTTGGACAGAGATTAGTTTTCTTCGCATTCCCACATGGTTTAATAAGATCTCAACTACCTGGGCATACGAGAAAGTTTCCATACCCCCAATGTTCAGGTTCTGATTCACCATCGCCGGATCTTCCATTGCCAGGAGGAGGCAGGTGATCATATCGTCGATAAACAATGGTTGCAGCAGGCTGGTGCCCTTCCCTGGAACCAGGAAG
This sequence comes from uncultured Anaerolineaceae bacterium, assembly GCA_964420835.1. Taxonomy (GTDB): domain Bacteria; phylum Chloroflexota; class Anaerolineae; order Anaerolineales; family Anaerolineaceae; genus CAYQUO01. The sequence continues at coordinate 52,889 of CAYQUO010000016.1, read as the reverse complement.
ATACCGGGAAGCATTCGTAGCAGCGCCAGGAGCGGTACGGTAAATTGATCTCCCGGGCCAAAGAGAATACCACTTCGAAAGATCGTATAGGGAATGCCACTGCTCATGATGAAGCCTTCGGCAATTGCCTTTGCCTTCATCACAGGATAAGCAGACGCCCGATCCGCCCCCAGGTGGCTAAGAAACAAAATCCGTTCGACCCGTGCATCTTGGGCCACCCCTGCCAGCAACTGACTGCCAATAACATCAACGGTGTTCAAGTCGGTTTTTGAACCCATCCGCTCACTTCCAGCAAGGTGAAAAATAACATCCACATCTTTCATGGCCGAACGCAAACCTCTCTCATCGGTGAGGCTTGATACTGCAACCTCAACCGACGTTCCCTTCGGAAGGTTGGGGGATTCGGCTGAAGGCCGTAAAAGTATGCGGAGAGGTTTGTTGGAGGCCGCCAATTTCTTGACCAATGCACTTCCAACAAAGCCGGTGCCGCCCGTTACCAGAATCATAACGGCTAAATTATAGCAGAAGGCATTTCATAAGCATGGTGGCACGAGTCTTGCTCCATTACAGGTACAGATCAAACATTGAAATTGGATTGTGAAGCCATGAAAACAACCGCCCTTTCATTGCCTAGAAAATCCACCCGGTTCGGGTTCCACTATTTCCAGGATAATCAGCACTACCAGGAAAAGGATCTTAAAACCTGGCTTCCGATACTCCAATCATTGGAAGCATCCTGGCTGATCCTCCCATCCATTACACAAAGGGCAATACCGGAATTTTTCCTTAGGCCTTTATTAGAGAACGAGATCGAACCCATTTTACAGTTCAACCTTTCGCCATCCAACCTGCCTGATGTAGATGACTTGGAATCTCTTTTTGATGCATATGCCAACTGGGGAATAAAAGGGGTGATTTTGGCCGAAAGGGTGAATTCACGTCGATCCTGGCATTCATCTATTTGGAGCCGGGGCGGGCTCGTTGATCATTTCCTGGACAGCTACTTGCCATTGGCCCGAAGGGCTCTTACATCCGGCCTGATACCCATTCTTCCCCCGTTAGAGCCGGGAGGTGATCTTTGGGATACCATCTTTTTGCGTTCTACACTTGAATCAATGATGAAAAGAGGAGACACCGAGCTGTTGGAATCCTTCGTTATGTCATCCTACGCATGGAGCTTCGACCACCCTTTGAACTGGGGAGTTGGTGGACCCGCCCTATGGCCGGATGCACGACCATATAATACATCCACCACAATTCAGGATCAGAGAGGCTTTCGATGCCATGAGTGGTACCAGGAGGTGTGCCAAACTGTATTAGGCCATTCCGTTCCGATGATTCTGTTAGGGGTTGGGTTGATAAAGGATCCTCTGAGCAAACAAGGTGACGCCCCTGACCCGGAAACGCAAACCCTTGTTAATCTGGCAATAGGCCGGTTGCTGGCTGGGCAACCATCCCATGAACCCACAGATCCAGCCATTCCCCTGAAGCACCTCCCGGACGAGGTCCTATTCGGGTCGTTTTGGCTTCTTTCTGCTGATCCTTCTGGACCACAACACCAACATGCATGGTTTCATCCGGAAGGCGTAAATATGCCCATTGCCGACCAATGGCAAAAATGGCTCGTGGATCAACAAGCCTACACTCCATCCGCTGCGAGCCAAGCATCACCTGACGCGGGACATCATGGAAAAGCACCGGGAATTCAAACCCTTTCACACGCCCGCCCAATCCGCAATTATCTTCTTTTGCCCTCAGCAGATTGGGTGCTTACCGATCACAGGTTGAGTTTCCTCCGGGAATACATCAAACAATTTCAGCCAGCCATTGGTTTTAGCATTACAGAAGCATCTCTGGCGCGTGAAGTGACCATTGTCGGACCAGAAGACGCCTATCCTGAGCAATCCTTGCAGGAATTGAAGGAAGCCGGGTGCCTGGTGAACCGGGTGGATATGAATGGCATGATGATTGCACCATAGCATCGCATGAGGTGAAACATGACCCTGACCGTTGAAACCATTCCCCAAACGCGAACCCCATTGACCGCAAGAATACCATCCCTTAAAGTCATCGGTTTGGGCGGTGGAGGATCCAACGCAATTAACCGAATGATTGAGCTGGGAATCTCCGGTGTGGAATTCATCACAGCAAATACCGATCTGCAGGCATTAAAATCCAGTCTTGCACCGGTTAAAATACAACTTGGCCCCCGTCTCACCAGAGGACTTGGCTCCGGTGGAAATTCAGAAATTGGTGAAGCAGCCGCCGAAGAAAGTTACAAGGACATCTGCGCGGCTCTAAATGGAGCAGACATGGTCTTTTTAACCGCCGGGATGGGTGGAGGCTCAGGGACCGGTGCCATATCAGTTGCTGCCCGTGCTGCGAGGGCAATTGGGGCTGTTTGTGTGGCGATTGTCACCCTACCCTTCTCTTTTGAGGTCGGCAAACGGCAAACCAATGCCCGTGTCGGTCTGGAAAAATTGCGCCCACATACAGATACATTGATCACCGTGCCAAATGACCGTTTGCTTGCAATTGCCCCCCACGACCTTCCCATCGAAGCCGCCTTTCAACTGGCAGACGATGTACTCCGCCAGGGAATTCAGGGGATCAGCGAGATTATCAACCAGTCCGGAATGATCAATGTCGATTTCGCCCATGTAAGAAATCTAATGCTGAACGGTGGTGGATCCATCATGTCCATTGGTCAGGGGCAAGGGTATAACAAAGCCTCCAAGGCGATTGAAAATGCACTTCACCATCCATTGCTCGAATCGATCCCCCTGGACAATGCATCCGGAATCATCGCCAGTTTTACCGGATGTACTGATCTGACCTTCCATGAAGTTGCAGAAGCACTGGAGCGCCTGCAAGGGCTGACAGGCGGCAGGGCAGATATCATCCCGGGTATTACCATCAACGACCAGATGGAAGACCGGGTACAGGTAATACTGATCATAACCGGGTTGGGTGGAACATCCATTGACCGCCAGAAGATACGAAGCCAACACCACGAAAAAAACAATTCAGAAGCAATTGTGGAAGAACCTGCTGACTCCAAGGCCATTGGACAAACCCAGGAAATTGAATTGGCGTCAGTAATGACCGACCTTGACCTGCCGGCGTTCTTGCGCCGCAGAAACCGTTGAACTTGGGTTCCAATGAGCGACAAAATCCCCCCCAACGTCCTTGAAAAAGCCTGCCGAAACGTCTATAAACAGGTCCCTTTTATGGATGGGGGCAGGCCAAAAATTCAATCGCATCCAAATGGTCAATGGCTCCTGATTTTTGAAAAAACTATTCAAACAGGTAGAGGCGTGGCCATTCACCATACCGTTCGAGCAGTTGTTGATCAATCAGGAAAGATAAAAAAATTATCCACATCGAGATGATCATCAGGAATACAAAAATGAGAACATTCATCCGTAAAAGCCAGATCAAATTTTGGGAAATCATAAACTGGGGAATGACCTCATCTCCGCTGGTTAGGAGTGTTGTCAGGGTGGGTTACCCTTATTACCAACAGTTGAAGAGCAATCATGAAATCGTATCGCTGGTCATGAAATCTGCTTGCAGTGGATTCGTCTTTGGCATCATTATGTTCCTGATCACACTTACATGGTCCTGACGGGATGGATTGTCAGGTTCTTCACTGCCTGAAGGCCATTTTTCGCCTTCAGGTTTTTTTATCGCGAAGATTCCCATGGAACAATATTTTTGATATTTCTATTACTTACTGAGGGTTCAATCCAACCACACGCCCATATGTGGTTCAGGCTATAATATTTATGTTCAGGCAACTTAGACGCCTTTGGATCCTGGCAATATTGTTCAAATATTCATCGTAAACCATGTCTAAAAAAGGATTGATGATTTTCCTGGTAGCATTTGCGGGCTTCACTCTTCTTGGTTTCCTTATTGCCAGGGGCCTGTTCCTCATTTTCACTCAAATGTCCAACCCTACTCCAACATTGCCAGTCGTTCCCAAGCCGGGAAAAACAGCATTGTTACTCATCCGTATGAATGACTTGGAAATCCAGGACCCTGTGGTTCTCTCCATCTGGAGGACATCAATCTCACCTGGCAATCCTCCTCAAGCCACGTTTGAGGCCCTTTATCCCGGTTCTGGCTACGAAACCGGTCCGGTTCTAAGTTTTTCAATGGATGAAAATGGATTGCCCACTCCATGGTCATTGTACAACTTGAATCTTTTCAACGTGCCATGGGATGGTTATGTCATGTTCGACCAGGCAGGATATCAATGGATTGTAAACACCCTGTCCGCTTACTCCAGCCAATCCCAGGGTGACACTATGGGGAACACACAAACTGCCTATGATTCCATCCAGAACGAACATGACTGGTACCAGCATCTTTGTAGGCTGCTCCCTCTGGATCCAGGAATCCCTGATTGGTCAGAGGTCACCCCATTTCATCTGCGGACTGATCTTAATTCGGAAACCGGGAATGGATTTTGGCGAATGCTTCAATTAACCAACCTGGAATGCCAGATGGTTATCCTCCAATAAATTCCAACCTATTTTCAGGTTACAAGTTGAGAAGGAAGAAAGTCGACCCTGTTGAGATAAACCACTTCAATGCGTTCCGGGCCAAAGTCGATTCTTGTTATGGACGCATTATTATTCGCAAACCAAATCCCACTTTCTATCGTTATACCGAACAAGGAATAAAGAAAGGCATTATAAAAATCTCCATGGCTGACCAGGGCAACACGATCATCTGAATGGTTATGCAACCGAAGCAATTCTGTTAGCAGGCAAATGGCTCTTTTCTGTCGATCGTCCCATGGCTCATAATCCTTGTTCCACCAACCATCCTCCGTTACCGCAGCCGGCAGGATCAGACCGGGAAATTCTTTGCTAAGTTCAGACCGTTTCCATCCAGGGCGCCCTTGACGGACGGCTGTTACAGGGTCTTCAATATAAACACCACCACCTTCATGCAGGTTGATCCAACCTTCAAGTGGAATACCGATTCTTTTTGAAATGGCCCATCCGGTTTGAACCGCCCGCAACATCAGGCTGGTATAAAGATGGGTGAGGCCATATCCAGTATGATTACCAGGATTTCTTCCATTTTTCAATTCCGGATTTCCGCCATCCAAGTGTTCGGCAAGCAATCGGGCTTGTTCAAAACCCGCCTTGCTCAAACCTGGATCCTCCAAACGACCCTTGGAGCTCCCCGTTTCATCCCAAAGCAAATTATTTGTTGATTGGGCATGTCGAATAAAAAACAGTTGCATCGTTTTCCCTCCAATATTATGAACGCTAATTTTATCCTTAATTCCTTAAAATCCCTGCAACCAGGCTGCATTCAAGTTATCGACCCATACTTGCCCAGCCATTCCAAATGATATAATGACTGCCTGCCTATAACCAAAGAAGGGTAATTCAACCACAAGGACGTTTTCCGATGAATGCTGAGATCCACAACCAAGCCATAGTTGACGACCATGTTGTAACCCTCAACTATTGCCTGTTTCTACAGGGCAAGGAAATCGAAAAAACCAGTAATAAGCCCATCCAATTTATCCAGGGAAGGGGCAGCATCATCCCTGGCCTCGAAAAATCACTTTATGGATTGTATCCCGGGGATAAAAAACGCCTTCGCATAAACGCTGCGGAAGGATACGGAGAAGTTGATCCCGATGCCATCATGAAAATTCCAAAAAGCGAGTTCCCAAAGGAAATGCAGCTTGATATTGGGATGGAGCTTGAATTCAAAAATCCGAAGGGCGATACCTGGGTAGCCTTTGTAAAGCAGATTGACAACCAGGAGGTGGTGTTGGATTTTAATCACCCGCTGGCTGGCAAAGAACTGGAATTTGAGATAGAAGTTGTTAACGTGCGCCCTGCCACACCACAAGAACTAGCTCACGGCCACGTCCATAATTAATTCGGATGTTCTAACTGCTTCTCCGGTTTCCAGGTTAAAAATAATATTACCGCCAAAAGCGCCATGCAGCCTCCAAAAATAAAGGGGGCTGGTGCACCAAAACCTTTCCACCCTCCCAGCCCCTGCCACAGAATTCCGGCGATCAGTGAAGCCGGGAAATCCAATATTCCCAGGATGGCGTTGTAATTGCCATACGCTGTTCCACGTAAATGTACTGGGACCAGGTCTGCGATCATGGCCTTGGAAGTCCCATAGGTCATCCCATAATAAACACCATGAATTACGTACAGAAGCCACACCAGCCATGCCTGTTGGGCAAAACCAAAACCCAGGTATATTGCCGCATAAACAAGCCAACCCCCAATAATCATTTTCCTCCGCCCCAGTCGGTCCGATAGAGAGCCAGCGGGTATTGACACAAGTGTGTACACAAAATTGAAAACGAGAAGCATACCCAATATCCCCGTTACACTAACCCCCCTTTCCTGAGCCCGCAATACCAGAAAAGCATCCGAGGAATTTCCAAGGTCAAATACCGCCATGATCACCATGAATTTTAAGAATGGACGTCCCAACGAACGGAATGACAAACGAGGAACAGGTTGACCATTGCCAACATGCGTATCCTTTGTGCCAATGATCAGAATTAATACCGCCATTAAAGCGGGAAGTATACTGAATAGAACGATCGTTTTAAATGTCGCAAGTTGTAGCAGGCTGCTACTGGATTGCATGTACCAAACAACAAGCATGGCAATCCCAATTCCAAACATAGCCCCGGCTGTATCTGCAGCCCGATGAAACCCAAAAGCCAATCCCCGCATCTCCGGATTGATTGAATCGGCCACCAACGCGTCTCTCGGAGCCGTGCGAACGCCTTTGCCAATACGGTCCATCCAACGAATCCCTGCCACAAAACCCCAAGTATCGGCAACGTAGAAGAGCGGTTTGGAAATCGCTGATAGGATGTAACCTGCAACCGCAAGCCATTTGCGACTTTTTAACCGGTCTGAAAACCAGCCAGAAAACATTTTAAGAATGGAGGCTGTCGCTTCTGCAACCCCTTCGATCAAACCGATAATACTGGTTCTGATTCCCAGCACGCTGGAAAGAAACAACGGAAGCAAGTTGATTACCATCTCTGATGAGATGTCCATAAAAAAACTGGTCCCCGAAACAGCCCACAGGTTCCCTGGAAGTGTCTGAATTCTCGTTTTCAAAGGAACATCGAACATCCTACTCTTTACGCCATAATCAACAGTGCAATAATCTGAGTGAATGGATAAGAAGTATCTTCCTTATAGGGGGCCAGAATCAGATAGGGAATATTTTCCAGAACCCGGCTGGTGTTATCTCCAAATTATGAAAGCAATTTTCCAACTTTATCGCCCGTATCCATATTGTTGGGAATTTCCTGTTTTCTATTGACCAGCCACACCCCACCCAATATCAACAACCCTCCCAGTACCGAGACAATTGTCACCGGTTCGTCAATAAAAATGGCTGCCAGGGCCATTGTCACAATTGGTTCAAGGTTTAAAAACGTCCCTACAACAGCGGCTTTAAAATACTTTAGGGCATCATAGAAAAATAAATACGCCATACCTGAACACACCACCCCCAAAAATACCACGGCCAGCCATGCGTCAGGTGGGATTAAACGGGAATAATCAGTCGGGTAATCAATAATCAACCATACTGACGTGAGAAGCCATCCTGCGCTCATAACAAAAAGCATTAATAATGAAGCCGGGTAGCGTTTTAATCCATGGCGTGAGAGGATGGAGAATACACTCCAAACTATCGTACTGGCAAGGATGTATCCATCGCCAGGTGCTGTATTTCTCAGGGCTTCCACAAGTTGACCGAGATCTCCGCCTACAACAATTACCAGTACACCGAATGCGGCAAGGAATACCCCCAACCATTGCAACCATCTCAAATTTTCCTTCAGGAAAACCCACCCCAGGATGGCGATGTACACTGGAATTGCTGCCACCATCCATGCGGTTGTGGATGCTTTACTGGTTTGTAAACCCGTTGCCTGGAGCATCTGGTTTAACGTGATGCCTAAAAATCCCAGGATGAAAAACAGCCCAATATCTTTTGGCTTCGGTGTGATCCATTGTTTACGCAACAGAACAGCAGAAGCCAAAATGGGAACGCCAAAACCAAAACGCATCCAAACAAGCAGCACAGGCGAAAGGAAGCGCAGGGCAACCTTGGTGGCAATGAAAGACGCTCCCCAAACCAAAACTGTAAAAAGGATCTTGCTGTATAACCAGGCAGTTTTATGCAAAGAGGTTCCTTGGCCTATTTTTTTACCACAGGCACAACGGTTATTAATTCAAATTTACAGATTCATTGTTTTTAGTGATCACTGGATGATTTCATAGAACAACGGAAGAGGCTCTGCCGGAGTAATACTCCATTGCAAGGCCCGAGGCAGCAGTTGTTTGGCAATTTCTAGCTTTTCCCGATCATTTGCATGAACCGTGAACAATGGATCTCCCTTCTTCACCCAATCGCCAACCTTGCGATGCACCCGAACACCCACGGAGTGATCGATCTTGTCGTCTTTCCGGGCTCTGCCAGCCCCAAGGGATACTGTAATTTCGCCAATATCCCTTGCACTCAATGCCCGCAAGTAACCCTCGTCATTCGAACCCAGGGTTTCTATATACCGGGCTTGCGGGAATTTCCCAGGTTCCTTCACATAGGTACTATCTCCCCCCTGGGCTTCCACAAGTGAACAGAAGGTGTTAAAGGCACTTGCATCATTCAGGGCATTTTCAGCCATTTTCCGGGCTTTTGGTATTTCTGTGGCTTTCCTGCCCAGCACCAGCATATGGCTGGCAACCACAAGACAATGCTCCCGTAAATCAGCCGGCCCTTGGCCGCGCAAGGTTTCAATGGCCTCAATGAGTTCCAGGGCATTTCCCACCGCCTCTCCAAGAGGCTGATTCATGTCCGAGACAAGCGCAACCACCTGCCTGCCGCTCATCTTGCCAATTGAGACCATAAGGTGTGCCAGATGGCGTGCATCTTCAAGTGTTTCCATAAAAGCCCCCACCCCAACTTTCACATCCAGAACAATCGCCTGTGCTCCTGCGGCAAATTTTTTGGACATGACAGATGAGGCGATAAGTGGAATGGAAGGGACCGTTCCAGTGACGTCGCGCAGGGCGTATAATTTTCCATCCGCTGGTGCCAGCTCTCCGGATTGCCCCGTGAGAACAATGCCCAAAGTCCGAAGCTGCTCTTTGAATTCCGCCTCGCTTAGGTCTGTCCTGTAACCAGGGATCGATTCCAATTTGTCGAGGGTTCCTCCGGAAAACCCCAATCCCCGGCCGGACATTTTTCCAACCGGAAGACCACAGGCTGCCACCAAAGGTGCCACAACTATGGTGACCTTATCCCCCACACCACCTGTAGAATGCTTGTCGACAGCGATCGGAACCACCTGTGATAGATCTATCACATCACCAGACCCTGCCATTGCGAGGGTGAGGTCCGTTGCTTCACGGTCGCTCATTCCATTTAGCATCACGGCCATTGCCCACGAAGAAACCTGGTAGTCGGGAATGTCCCCGCGGGTAAAGCCTTGAACAAAGAAATCGATCTCCTCCTTATTTAGTTCCTGTCGATCTCTTTTCTTAATGATGATATCAACAGCTCTCATGGCACACCTCTTCAATCAATTATTTCTCATCAGGAAGTACATATGATTGTAAGGTTCTCCTCCCATGATTCTCAAAATCAGCATTGGGTACAATAAAAGCGTTCTTCCATGGAAGGAGAACGCTTTCGAACCATTTTCCTTTTCCGGTCACTCTTTTATAAAAATTGTAACCTTTCGGTTTGGTTCTTCTCCGACACTTTCTGTTGACACTTGAGGATGATCGCGCAATTCCATGTGGATTATCCTGCGCTCTCCTGGCGGCATTGGCTCCAGGGTTTGTCGTCGTCCGGTATGCATGGCCTGTTCCGCCATCCTGTGCGCCATCAATCGCAGCTGTCTTTCCCGTCTCGATCGAAATCCCTGTACATCAAGTGAAACCATGATCCAGGCGCCAAGTTCCCTCGAAATAATCAGATTGGAAATATATTGAAGGGCGTTCAGTGTTTCGGAACGTCGACCGATCAACACACTCAGGTCCTTCCCCTGGATCTCTACAGCAAGTGAGGGCGATGAGTTACCAGTGTCCGCAGTTTGGTACCTGGTGGTCACAGTCGCCCTGACATGCATCCTTTCCAGGAGATCGCTAACAACAGTATTGGCAACTTTTATTGCTCGTTGTGCATCAAGGACAGATTCACTGGCGGGTGTTTTTTCGGTTTGAACACCAGCTGGTTCTGGCGCCCCACCGGGTTTCTCCACCGGCTCAAAGCCAAAAAACAGGCGAACCCGGGCCTGACGACCGCCAAGTCCAAACAAACCCTTGTTGCCGGAATCAATCACCTCAATTTGGACTGCTGACCTTGGCAGCCCGAGTTGGTCCAGCCCTCGTTCGACTGCTTCTTCTACTGAGGGGGCAATTACCTCAAGATTGGATATTTCCTCTTTCATAAAAACCTCAATTTTGCAATCCTGGATAGATCATTTCCTTGTTGCCGGTTTTGCCGGTGTTTTTGTTGGCAAAAGATTCCGCCAATTCACCTTCCCCAAAAGGGCATACTGTAAAACTCCAACAACATTGGAGACAAGGAAATAAAGAGATAAACCTGATGCCAGGGACCAAGCCAGGTATCCCATAAAGAACGGCATGTAAAGATTCATCATTTTTGACATCATTGCAGCCTGATCGCCGGGACCACCTGACGAAGGCGGTTGCATCACCTTGGATTGAACATACGTGGTAGCCATGACCAGGATGGCCATAACCGGGATGCTAAAAGGTAGAAAGGAAAGGTTAAGTCTTTCCGGTTGGGCCAGGTCCATCCAGAGGAATTGGTTTTTAATCGGGATCAAATTTGAAACATTTAATATGGATGTATACATGTTCCTGGTCAGATTCAGCAGATCCAACGGCGTGGATGCCAATGCCCGGATCACTGCCTGATAAAGCGCAATAATGATCGGGAATTGAATTAGCAGGGGCAGGCAGGAGGCCAATGGATTGATGCCCAGTTCCTTGTACAATTTCATCTGTTCCTGGGCAAGTTTTTCTTTATCGTTTTTATATTTGGCCTGCATCTCAATCCATCGTTTGTCCTGCTGAAGTGCCTGCATTCCGGCTGAACCTTTTATTTGTTTGACGGTCAGCGGATGTGTGACCAAGCGGATTAAAATCGTAAAGAGAATGATGGCAACACCAAAACTACCCACCCATTGGTAAATGAGCATTAGTACATTAATAAAAAGTCCAACGAAGGTATTCCACATTCTATAACCTTCCTAATTTTCTATTTGGGAATGACGAACGTCCATTGCTTTGTGCCATTCAAATTGAAGGCTTGCAACAGGGAATCTCCCTGGTACAAAGCCACGATTATATAGTCACCCACAACCAAGGGTGCACTATACAGTTTACCATCGATAACCTGGCTCCACATTTTTGAACCCTCTCTGCTCATTGCCAACATATCCCCTGCTTCAGTTACGAAGACGATGCCATCAGGTATTGGTGCAGCCCGGGCGATGATGGCTCCTGAAGAGGCATCCAATTCCCAAATGGGTTCACCTTTTTTTCCATCCAAGGCATACAGAGTTCCAGAGAGGTCACCAAAATATAATATGCCATTCATGATGAGCGGCTGGGACCAAACCGCATTTGTTGTTGGGTAACGCCAAAGGAATTTGCCGGAAGAGGGGTCAATGGCCAGCATTTCGTTTGAAAGGGTGCCAACAAAAATTGTTCCATCCTCACCGAGTGCCGGGCTGGCAACAGCGGCGCCTCCAAGGTCCACCTTCCAGATTACCTTCCCATCCAATAATTGAAATGCATACAAGTTATGGTCGAGGGAGGATAGATAGCCAGTGTTTTCGTTGTTGATCGGACTGGACCAAAGGCTGTTTTTTGTTTGCAACTTCCATTGAATTTCCCCATCCAAAGATACAAAATATAAATTATGATCGCCAGACGGGATCAACAAACCATTTTCCAAAGCCACGGGGGCACCAATGATCTTACCCTTATTGGCATGAAGGGTCTTGATCTCCAGTCCGTTCGCAGCGCCAACCAGGTTAATGGACCCTGATAGATCGGACACAACCACCTGATTATCTATCGCAGTTGGCGGGGCTGAAAAAGATCGTCGGTTATCTGCCTTTTCCGGGTAACGCCAAACCATCATCCCATCCAAAGCCCTGACGGCAACAACACTACCTCCAGCAGCAACATAGACTCGTTCGCCATCTGTCGATACCCCCGGCCAATTGTTCATGGCCAGGCCGCCCGAACATGATGACAAGAAAAAACCAAAGGGGATTAATATGAATGTTAGAATGATTTTTTTTAAGCAGTTATTCATAAAATGTTCCTGTTCACGTCCATTGGATATCCATCAGGGTACCGGGTCAAAACCACCCGGGTTGAATGGATTGCAACGCAATATCCGCCACACAGCCATGCCAAAACCTTTTATGGCTCCAAACTTGTAGATAGCCTGGTACCCATAATGCGAGCAACTCGGATAAAAACGGCATGTGTTCGACGGTATCAACGGAGCAATTATTATTTGATATCCCCGAATAGGCACCAATAAAAGCCAACGCGGGATTGTACGCAAATTAAAAGGCAGGTCTTTTAATTGCGGCTCCGGTGCCTGGTCAGTAGTATCGAGTTGGATTCCGCTGGTCATCATCGGTCTTAACCATTTGTGCTCGCTGGACAAGTTCGTTTAATGCTGTTTTTATCTCCAGATAATCTGCATTGCCGACACCTTTTCGGGCCATGCAAAGGATATCAAATCCCTGCTTAAGGATTGGCAACAACTCGCGAAATGCTTCCCTGATGTGTCTCTTGGAACGGTTACGTTCAAACGCCCCTCCCACACTCTTGTTGGCAGCAACTGCAATTCGCACCCTAGATACTTCATTTGGTCTAATTATTAAGATTAGGAGCGGATGAGCATATCTCCTGCCTTCACACCTCACCTGCTGCAGGTCAATTGATCGCCGTAGGCGATAATGACGATTCACCTAATACTCGATTACTCCCGTAAAAAATGCGAAAAGTGCGGATGGTGATCACCACCGGGTGTGTTTGACATGGTTATTCTTGGTCACTGCCAGGCGGTAGCGGCCTCGAAGGCGGCGTCTTTTTAATATTTCCCGACCATCGGCAGTAGCCATTCTACTTCGAAAACCATGCACGCGAACTCTTCTGCGAATTTTTGGCTGGTATGTCCGTTTGGGCATGCTAAATCCTCTCGATTAATAATTACCATAATTACATAAAACACAACAATCGGCAATTATAACGTATAGAAATTTGCAGGTCAATCATGAACTTGGCTAATTTCCTTTGCCAATATTCTTGCGGTTGGGGTTTTCAAATATGGCTGCCAATTGACGCGCCCCTTCTGAATCGACGACAGCCAGAACTTCATCCCCGGCTTGAAATGTGGTGATTCCGCGTGGGACGATCACCTTTCCATGCCGAATGATCGCTGCAATCACACAACTATCAATATTAAGGTCTTTTATGGCAACCCCGATCCCTGCAGCGCCATGAGGTATTTTTTCTTCCACCAATGAATAATTCCCACGACGAAGTTTAAGAAGTGTCATCATGTCACCCATCGACATTTCTTCTTCGATGAGATGAGAGATGGTCTCAGCGGGATTAACCGCCACATCCACCGCAAACATCTCAGTAAAAAGCCATGCATTCCGCGGGTTGTTCACCCGGGCGATTGTCCTTCTAACGTTATAGCATGATCGACCAATGTAACAAGCGGCTAGGTTCGCTTCATCTTTTGTAGTCACTGCCGCCAAAACATCGGCTTTTTGGATGCCCGCATGTTCCAGCAACTTCAGGTCGTTCATGTCTCCTTCATAGATAATCTCGGTTGGCAAATCCCGATGCATCCGGGAGAGGATCTCCGGCCGACTCTCGATTATGTGCACATCATAGTTTTGAGAAAGAAGAAGGCGTGCCAGGTAAGTTCCTGTCCTGCCTCCACCGACAATGATCACAAACATTACACTTCCCCCCCAATCCCAAGGCCTTCCATGAATTTGGCAATCCCTTGTGCAGTCGAGCTCACATATAACACATCCCCATTTTCCAGCTGCATGTCCTGAGCGGGAATAAAGGCACGGCCTGCCCTGGATAGAGAAACGATCACCAGGTCGGGAGAAGCGGGTAGTTGGCTAATAGTTCGTCCATTCATGATCGAATGTATTGGAACCTCATACACTTCCACCTCGCCATTACCGGCAGAGAAAACTGTTTTAAAATGCCCATGGCTGAGCATCTCTTGCACCCTTTGGGCTCCCCAACTGGCCGCACTGACAACCTGCAGACCAAACAACTCGTAAAGTCTCCTGGCATTGGGGTCATAATTGCGTGCTACAACATTTTTTATATGGTATTTTTCCACAGCGATACGACCAACCACCAAATTATATGCATCAGAATTGGTCACAGCCGCCAGGCCATCTGCTTCTTCAATCCCGGCTCGATGAAGAACATCCTGATTCATCGCATCCCCTTCGTTCAGTCTTCCCTGAAAATCAGGCGAAAGGTTATTAAAAGCAAGCGAGGATTGATCAATCACAGCCACCTCGTGGCCGTTTGAGAATAAGCCTTCTGCGAGTTCAGCCCCAAACCGTCCGCAGCCAACAACAATAATCTTCATACGATATCCTTACAAGAGAATATTATCTGACATGACCCAATAAATTCCCGAAGATAAAATTATACTATTGATTATAGCCTTCCTTAGTAAAAGCCATCCTATAGAAGGCGTCACCTCAAGCATCCGGCTTATTCCCTTATCGTTCGGTCAACCAGCAGCCGGTTCACGGGCACTTATAACGAAAGAGGTATACAATTCACTCGTGCATGTAATTCTCACCCACGAACAGGCTGATTTTGATGCGGTTGCTTCCATGCTGGGAGCATACCTGCTGGATGATTCCGCTTTTCCCGTATTACCCAGACGGTTAAACCGCAACCTTAAATCCTACCTGCTGCTTTATGGAAGCGAACTGCCTTTCATTGAAGCAGCTGACCTTCCTCAACAACCCATTAAAGATGTAACCCTTGTTGATACACAATCCATGATCACACTAAAGGGAATGACCAAAAAAACCCGGATCCACGTGATCGACCATCATCAGGAACGCTCCGATATCCCGGATGAATGGAACATCCGGGTTGACAGCGTAGGGGCAGCCACCACGCTCTTTGTGGAAGAATTGCAACACCGTGGTATGACCCTGACCTTGATACAGGCAACATTGCTGTTGTTGGGCATCTATGAAGACACCGGATCGTTGAGTTATCCGGGGACAACCCCGCGCGATATCCGTGCAGCGGCGTTTTTGGTGGATGAAGGAGCCAGCTTGCAAATCGCTACTAATTATTTGAACCCGCCATTAACGATCGCGCAAAGGGAAGTGTATGACCGGCTCTTGTCTTCAACCCAGACCATTAACATTCAGGGGCAAAGGGTCATCATTGCCTGCGCCAACGCTGAACCATTATCAGAAGAAGTGTCCACAATTGCCCATAAATTGGGAGACCTGTTGGATCCGGATGCATTGTTCATGCTGGTAAAAACATCGGATGGTGTTCGCCTGGTGGCCAGGGCAAACAATGACCAAATCAACGTGGCAGCGATCTCTGCGCATTTCGGAGGCGGCGGTCATTCAAAAGCGGCAGCAGCATTAATTCGTTCAGATGTATCCATAAAAAATGGCGATGAACTATTAAAAGCCTGCCAGGATCTCATGTCCATTCTGCCAACATACATACAGCCGCAACTAACAGTCGGGCAGATCATGTCCAAAAAGCCACACCTCTTGTCACCGGACACGTTAACCAGCCAGGCTGTGAAACTGATGCAGCGTTATGGGTATGAGGGTTTTCCCGTTGTCCGTGACAACAAGGTTATCGGCCTGCTGACACGCAGAGGGGTTGACCGTGCCATTGCCCATAAATTAAACCTGACAGCAGACAAATTAATGGAAGCGGGGTCATTCTTTGTTCACCCCAACGATTCCCTGCAAACACTCCAGCAACTCATGATTGACAGCGGTTGGGGGCAGATACCCGTTGTGGATGAAACAGAAAACAGGGTGATCGGGATCGTTACCCGGACAGATCTGTTAAAAACCATCTCAAATGGCGAACTCCAGATACCCGGGAGGTTGAACATCGCCAGGCAGCTCGAAACCGCCCTGCCTCCGGCCAGGCTTATCCTATTGCATATGGTTGCTGACCAGGCCAGGTTGTTGCGTAGTGCGGTTTATATTGTTGGCGGTTTTGTGCGGGATCTGCTTATCGGCCGGCCCAGCCTTGACTTTGACCTGGTTATTGAAGGTGATGCCATCGCATTGGCTAAATCGCTTGCAAGCCAATATGGTGGAAATGTGACTACACACAGCCGTTTCGGAACAGCCAAATGGAAGACAGGAGGTATTCGAAAAAACCTGGTAAGCCAGATGAACCTGACAACAGGTCTTGCAGCAGAGGATATTCCTGACAGCCTTGATTTTATCAGCGCCAGGTCTGAATTTTACGATTACCCATCAGCCCTGCCGCAAGTAGAACATAGCAATATCAAACATGACCTGCACCGCAGGGATTTTTCGATCAACACGATGGCTCTTCGGCTGGATGGCAGGCACTACGGGGAACTATATGATTATTGGGGCGGTTATCGCGACCTTCAACGAAGCCTGGTCCGCGTTTTACATTCATTGTCCTTTGTCGATGACCCTACCCGGATGTTACGAGCCGTACGTTTTGAGCAGCGTTTCGATTTTCAGATAGAAAAAAGGACCATGGAATTAATCGTTGAAGCCGGTCCCTTGTTAAAACAGGTCACCGGCGCCCGCTTACGACACGAACTGGACTTGATCCTTACCGAGGACAAAGCCGGGAGAATGTTAACCCGATTAAGCGAGCTTAAATTGTTGGAAGCGATCCATCCCAAGTTGATCTGGGATCCAGCCCTGGAACCCCTGATTCAGGAAGTAGTGTCTGCCACGCCAGACAGGAAGTGGGAAATTCCAGACCAGATCGGCACCGCTCCGGCTGGCAGAATACTCGCGTATCTGGTTTGGTTGATCACCTACCATCCCCAGGATGCAGCCGCAATTGCTGAAAGGTTGAATTTTCCCGGGGAGTTAAGAAAGGCTTTGCAATCAGGATGCCGGGTGTTTGGCGAACTCACCTCCCTGTTTAATTCTCCGGTCAGCAAGGTTGTAGAACGGTTTTCCCATGTTCCACACATGGCGTTGTTTGCAATATATAAACGGAAAAGGGATGGGTTTTCCAGGTTGATCGAGAATTACATCGACGTTTGGCAACACGTTCAACCCCAGACCAGGGGTAACGACTTGCTGGCAATGGGTTTGAAACCGGGGCCGGAATTCAGCCAGATCCTGGAGACCCTCAAAGCCGCCTGGCTTGACGGGAAAATAACCAACAAAAAGCAGGAAAAACAGTTCCTTGACGATTTGGTCATTTCATTGCCGCATCGTCAAAAATAACCCCACCTGGCAAAATATTAAGGAAAATGGGAAACTTCCAGGCAAATTGGCTAATCCATGTCAGAATTCGGAAAGCAATTGAAACCGATCTGCCTGCCATGGAATGGAACGGTGAGTATGCACATTTCCGCCACATGTTCGCACAAGCCTATTCTCAAGCCCGGCAAGGGACCACCGTAATCTGGATAATGGAAATTCCAGGGATTGGATGTATTGGTCAGGCGATTGTCCAATTAACCTGCAGCCGCCCAGAATTGGCCGATGGATTCCACCGGGCTTATTTGTACGGCTTTCGCATCAAACCCAAGTACCGTGGGCAGGGGCTGGGAAAACAGGTTATTGATCACATTGAATCAGATCTTTTAAAAAGAAATTTCCGGATATTAACCCTAAACGTGGCAAAAAACAACCGACGAGCCCAATCCTTCTACCGGGAATGCGGTTTTTCCTCCGTTGCCGACGAACCAGGGATTTGGTCATACATCGACCAGCATGGAGAAGTTCAAACTGTTGTTGAGCCTGCATGGCGAATGGAAAAAAGGTTAGTGTAACTTCCCCCGAAGCCAACCGATTCCGTTCATTTCAATCGGCGAGCCCCAATTGTCTCCTGCAAAACATTGGGAGAATCCTTTTCTTCACTTTTCTGTGGTTGATGATTCTTTTTTATACCAGGCCCAAACCGATCGAGGTCCAGTTTTATCAAAGCCAGATTCCTTGCGCTGTAAAGATAACCTCGTGGCCAATTCGTCCAGGTCAGTGCTGTTGATTCCCCGCGAATCTCCAGCGCTGGAGAGATGCCCATACAAGAGATAGGTACCATCGTTTGTCAGCCATCCGGGCAATCGCTGGATGTATTTTGCTTTGTCTGCGTTTGCAAGCCCGTGAAAACAACCGATGTCTAATATCAGGTCGAACGTACAATCCGCGAACATGACATTCATTACATTTCTCTGGATGAGAGAATAATCCTTGACCCCCTCTTTTTTGAACCTTTTCTTTGCAGCCTTAACCGCCAACCACGCAAATTCGACACCTGTTACTTGCCAGCCGGCTTTGTACAGCGAAAGCATATTGAGGCCAGTGCCACAACCCAAATCCAATGCTTTTCCGGGTGTATTGGAATGGATATACTCCAACAACTCCGGAGGACTAGTACCGGTGTCCCATGGCGGGGACCCCAAGTATCGCAGATTAAATAAAATCTTTGATAAATGTGGCATCTGGCACAACCCGAATCATGAACAATGATACTGGAATATCAGCCCATCGTCCATAACCGCGCTTTAAGTAAAAGGAAATTGTTTTGACAAGAACAAGGACATACAATAAAATTACTAGTCTTTATTTACCATTATCACCTTGAAAGAAAAGGGAACAACCAATGAAAGAATATCCGTCAGACAAGATCCGTAACGTGGCTATAGTGTCTCATAGCAGTGCCGGAAAGACAATGCTCGCTGAATCATTACTCCACTTTACCGGGATGATCACTCGCCTCGGCAAGATAGAAGATGGCACAACAGTGTCGGACTATGATGAAGAAGAGATACGCCGCGGTATTTCACTATACACCACTGTTTTGCCAGTTGAATACAAGGATTGTAAAATCAACCTGCTCGATACGCCTGGCTACAACGATTTTATAGGCGAAATGATCTCTGCCTTGCGGGTGTCAGACGCAGCCCTGGTACTTGTTGATGCTGTGTCCGGGCGTGAGGTCGGCACCGAATTGGCATGGAAGTATTGTGATACCTTCAAACTTCCCCGTCTCCTTGTCATCAATAAGATGAACCGCGATAATGCGAATTTTCAAAAAGCCTTGGATTCTGTTCGGGAAATGTCTGATACCCGGCTGATCCCCATCCAGTTGCCCATGGGAGAGAAGGCGGAATTTAAAGGCGTGATTGACCTACTTGGGATGGTTGCCTATGCTGGGAACGGAAAATCCAGTTCTGAAATCCCCGCAGAATTCAAGGAGGCGGCAGAAAAGGCCCATATGGAATTGGTAGAAGCAGCCGCGGAAGGAGAAGACGCCCTTCTTGAAAAATACCTGGAATCATCCTCCCTCACAAATGAAGAGATAGTTCGCGGTTTGCGGAATGTTGTATTGAGAGGAGATTACATACCAGTTGTTGCCGCCGCCGGTTCAGCAGAGGTCGGCATGGGTCCCCTGCTCGACGCCATTCTGAACATCTTTCCTTCTCCCACCAATTCTCCGGTGATCACTGCAGAAGGAAAAACCGGCCCGGAAGAACTGCCAACATCAGACAGCGGCCCCCTGGCAGCGTATGTATGGAAGACCACTGCAGATCCTTTTGTGGGAAAACAGACCTACTTTCGGGTATATTCCGGAGTTATCTCATCCGACACCAGAATTTGGAACCAAAGCAAGGGTATTGAAGAACGACTGGGTACTGTTTACATCCCAAATGGCAAGGATACCACCCCTGTAAAGGTAATCCACTCAGGCGACATTGGGATGGTGGCAAAACTGACTGAGACCGCCAGCAGCAACACACTATGCGACAAGGCACATCCATTAACATTATCTGTTCCGGAATACCCGAATGCGCTTTACCAGGTGGCAATCATGCCAAAAACACAAGCGGATTCAACAAAGATAACCCCCACACTTACCCGTCTCTGCGAAGAGGATATGACGCTTTCCTGGTTCAATGAATCTGCCACAAACCAGACCATTCTGCAGGGGATGGGAGACCAGCATATCGATGTTGCCATCCGCAGGGCGGAGACAAAATTCCAGGTTAACCTGCTTACCAAAGAACCAAAAGTACCTTATCAGGAAACGATCACGAAGAAATCCCAGTCAATGTACCGGCATAAGAAGCAAACTGGTGGAGCAGGGCAATTCGGAGAGGTCCACTTGCGCATTGAGCCTTTACCGGACGGCGAATTTGAATTGAAGAACGACATTTTCGGAGGCTCGATATCATCCAGCTACATCCCTGCAATTGAAAAAGGGATCCGCAACGTAATGAAAGAGGGCATCCTGGCAGGGTACCCAGTACACAGTGTAAGGGTTTCCGTGTTTGATGGGAAGGAACACCCGGTCGATTCCAAACCGATTGCTTTTGAAATTGCCGGGCGCGAAGCGTTCAAACTGGCTTTCATGGATGCCAACCCCGTGCTTGAAGAGCCGATCATGTTGGTCAAGATTATCGTCCCGGAAAACTATATGGGAGATGTACTTGGCGACCTGAACACCAGGCGTGCCCGGGTAATGGGCATGGAAACTGAAAAAGGTACATCCACGATCTCGGCAACCGTGCCCCTGGCAGAAATGCAGCGCTATACAACACAACTTCGCTCCATCACCGGCGGCCGGGGCATCTTTTCAATGGAGTTTTCGAATTACGAGGTCGTTCCAGCACACATCACATCCGACCTGGTTGCCCAACGGCAGAAGGAATTGCAGGAAAAGAGAGAAGACTGAACGGCAACATCCTCCATAAATTGAGAACGATAAAAACGGGCAGGTGCTTCATCCCTGTCCGTTCATTTTTTCTATTTATTTTCCATAGTTGCGATGAGGGTTCATTTCACCCGGTTTTACTGTTGTTCAATAATTGGTCACTTACATACCATTGTGTGTTTGATATTGTTCATCGCCAAGCGTTTTTCCGGGGATTCTAAGGTCTTTTCATCCAGCCTGGCCCAGAGAGCGCACAACCAGGGTTTATATTTCTGATGCTTTTCTGACGCCTCCAAAGTTATCTTTTCCGCTGCCTCCCAGTAACCGCCGTAGGCAAGCCCTTGTATGAAAGGAGCCCATTCGTGAGGCGAATTTGAGCGAATGTCTGAAGGAGAATAACCATCTTGAAGGACCTTCAATGCCGTTTGTGTTACATTTTGCCAGTCATTATATTGTCTTGAAAGGGACGCTTCCTGGTATGACCTGCACCAGGGCATTTCAGGCTCTGGACCAAAAAGATCCGCTGGCGGAGGCTTGACTACATCCTTGGATATTCGAGCAAGGTTCGATGCCGGCAGGGATTCTGCCAGGATCTCAGGCAGGTCAGGGTCACCCTGATCCTCTACCGGATCCAGCAACCACAAACAGTTTGCCTGACTTGGGTCGAAAAAGAAAAGGATGGTATTCGGAGTCCCTCCATCAAAAACCAATGTCCGGAATTGGGTGTGCAGACCAAACTCCAATGGGTCTGGCAATGTATCAGACGTATACCGGTTACTTAATGCATATACCCAGTATGCCAGTTTCGGTTGATTCATTTCCTGAGGATACAGCAGGTTAACAGCAGATGAAATTGAAAACAACCCCTCCTCGGGAAAAGGCTCCCTGGAGGTTAAGAAGGCTGTACCCGGTTGTATGTACGGAGCCCGCCAGAACATCTGGTAGAAGAATCTGTTCTGTTGGATCCATTCCCAACGGTAATCATTTTGGACACGCAGGTGAAAACCCGCTCCCAATCCAACCAGTATTGCCACAAAAAGGCCCAGCCGGTGCTTCCGGGTGATAAACCAACCCAGGACACCTGCAAGGAACAAAGACAAACCAAACATGGCAGGTTGTGCGTATCGATTGGAATGAAAGTCAAAAACCACTTCGCGCCCGGTTATCCATGCCGGTAGAGCACCCAACAGGATGGCGAATGCCCCAAGAGTGATCACCTGGTTAATATCACCTGTGCTGTCAGTTTCGTGGGGATTTTCCTTCCCGTGGATAAATGAATAATACAAGAAGGATCCAACAGTAACGAGGCCGGCCAAACCCCATGAAATCATGGAAAACCGAGGCATACCCCGAATAAAGTCGCCAGGCTCAAAAGACTGATACCAACTGGAAACCAACATATGGGAAAAATCACGAATAACCACCCAAAAAAGAGAGAGGATTGTTTCCCTGGGTTCCTTGAAAAAGGAGAACAGGGTCACAGCCGCATACGGGTCTTCTCCGGGGAGAGGAATAAGGAATAAACGGAAGATGATATAACCAATGGCAACCACTCCATATGGGAAAGAATGGCGTAGCCATACACGAGACCTCTTTTGGCTTTCATCCCTCTCCTGACGCACCAAATATGCCAATATCAAGAAACGGAGCAACTCCAACCCGATAAAATATTCGGTGATGGTCAATTCTAGGAGCATGCAAACCAGGGAAAAGGCAGTAAAAAACAAAAATCGCGGTCTATTGCGAAAAGCCAGGATCATTAAACCGATGGACAGAAAATACAGACAATACTGAAGCCATTGCTGATGAAAAGTGACCGCGGCGGCTTGTTGGGTGAATACAGGATTCACCAAAAAAAGCGAAGCGGTCAGAACTGATAAAAAACGTTGTTGCGGCCACAAGATACGCATGCTCCACCAAACACCGACCCCTGACAACCAGCGAAGAAATACGGAGAGGAACTGCCAGTGCAATGGTTTATCACCAATTAGACTAATCAAGAGGATATGGGTCCAGCCGGAGATAGGCCTGTCTTCCGCATAATAAGACCAATATCCATTTAAACCATGCAATCGGTGCACCAGGGTTTTGGCCCAATCATCCCAATAGAAGCCAAGCCTGGGAGCAACAATACCAAAGGTTACAACGCACAACCCCAGCAGGAATATGGGGGTGAACCAGGCAGGATGAATTATTTGGCTTTGGGGATTTGGGTTTCGTTTTTGCATTTTCGCGAAGTATATCATACCGGCCAAAATTGGCTCTTCGATTGTCAGGTATAATTGGTTGGTTTGTTCAAAACAAATCCCACGAATGGAACCAATAGTCATCCCATGCACATAACAGTCTTTGGAAGCAGCCTAAGTAAACCTGGCAACCCAGATTACCAGCAGGCTCTGGAACTGGGACGCGGACTTGCCCGGGAAGGATACAGCGTGGTAACAGGAGGTTACTTCGGCGCCATGGAAGCCGTCTCACGTGGGGCGTCCGAGGCAGGCGGCCACGTCATTGGTATTACCTGTGAAGAGATCCAACAATGGCGGAATGTATCTGCAAATACCTGGGTTCAAGAAGAATGGTTATGTCCCACGTTGGACAGCCGTATGAATCGCCTGATGGAAGTTTGTGATGCTGCAATTGCCCTTCCTGGTGGGCCTGGCACCTTGACAGAGATCACCCTGATGTGGAACAGGATGATTATTAATTCATTGCCCCGCAAGCCATTTATTCTGCTTTCACCCTGGAAGCGCATACTGGATGCGATCTATGAAAACCTGGAGTCCTATTTTTCAAAGGAAGACCTGCTGCTTTTAAAATTTGCAGATAACGTTGAAAATTCATTGGACATGATTAGGAATATTCACAAACCAATTGCCGATTAATTATCAAGTCGATCAGAATTCGTCATTGTCAGATTGAGGTATGATGGCTGAAGAGAAATTACCAACACGCACAGAAAATTACTCCGAATGGTACAACCAGGTCGTTCAACGCGCTGAAATGGCAGATTACGCACCGGTTCGCGGCTGCATGGTTGTGCGGCCTTATGGCTGGGCTCTCTGGGAGAATATCCAACAGGCATTGGATCGTCGGTTTAAGGAAACCGGACATGTAAATGCCGCCTTTCCCCTATTGATTCCGAAATCGTTTTTGGAGAAGGAAAAGGAACATGTTGAGGGGTTTTCTCCCGAACTTGCCGTTGTAACCATCGGCGGCGGAGAAACTCTGGAAGAACCCCTGATTGTCCGTCCCACATCCGAAACGATAATCGGACACATGTACTCAAAATGGATCAAATCCTATCGAAACCTGCCCCTCCTTATCAACCAGTGGGGAAATGTCGTTCGATGGGAAATGCGCACCCGGCTGTTCCTGAGGACACTGGAATTTTACTGGCAGGAAGGCCATACAGCACACAGCAGTTATGAAGAGGCCGAAGAGGAAACCCGCAAGATGCTGGATGTTTACACCGATTTTGCAGTGAATGAAGCTTCCGTCCCTGTCATTCCGGGCACAAAGAGCGCCACCGAAAAGTTTGCTGGAGCCATGCGCTCATACAGCATTGAGGCAATGATGGGAGATACACGAGCCCTCCAGGCAGGCACTTCACACAATCTCGGACAAAATTTTGCCAAGGCATTCGATATTCAATTCCTGGATGAGAACAACCAACTCCAATACTGCTGGACAACCTCATGGGGGCTTTCCACCCGTTTTATTGGTGCCATTATCATGACCCATGGGGATGACCAGGGCCTGGTTCTGCCCCCCAGGTTGGCTCCCATTCAGGTGGTCATCGTTCCCATCTATCGCAACGAGGAAGAAAAATCCATGGTTTTACCGGCAGCATCAATCGCTGAAAGCCAGCTATCCGCATTTTCCGTCAAAGTTGATGATCGACCGGAAGTAACACCAGGGTTTAAGTTCAATGATTGGGAATTAAAAGGAGTTCCCTTAAGAATTGAAATTGGCCCCAAGGATGTGAAAAATAACAGCGTATTGGCTGCACGCAGAGATGTCCCTGGCAAGGCAGGTAAATCGATCCTCAACCAGGATCAACTGGCACCGCAGGTTGCCGACCTGCTCGCCGTTATCCAAAAATCCCTCCTTGAAAAAGCAACCGCCTTTCGCGACGCTCATATCACCGAGCCAAAGGATTACAACGAACTGGTGGAAGTACTTCAAAATGGCTGGGCATATTCCTGGTGGTGTGGGGATGTGGAATGTGAAAACAAGGTCAAAGAAGATACGAAGGCGACCACCCGCTGTGTACCGCTGAACCAG
This sequence comes from uncultured Anaerolineaceae bacterium, assembly GCA_964420835.1. Lineage (GTDB taxonomy): Bacteria > Chloroflexota > Anaerolineae > Anaerolineales > Anaerolineaceae > CAYQUO01. Next base: position 27,585 of record CAYQUO010000016.1, on the reverse strand, counting down.
ATTGAGGGTACTGGAAAATGCATTGTTTGTGGGGAAAAAGCAATTCAAAAGGTTTATTTTGCGCGTGCCTATTGATTATTGACCTGTCCGATTGAAGATGGCAGCCATCCAACTTGACCGCCTGCAGAGCCAGTTGAACGAGCTCATGTGGAAATTTAACCAACCGGACGAGTTTCTTGACGGTTTGCGGGAATTGTTGGAATATTATTCAGATCGAACATTTCGTAGTGGCGTTACAAACCCATCGCCAAAGACCATTCGTACTTATCGCGTACCGCCAATCTTCCTCATTCAACTAAATAATGTCCTTCATACAAGGTGCAAAGAGAATCCAGTTGCTGCCCTATCTTTGGCGGATGCCCTCTGGAAGGATGCATCATTTGAAATTCGCCAGACAGCCATTGAGATACTTGCCAATAATCCTGTTGATAAAAGTGAAGAAACGATTCTACGGATTAACCAATGGTGCCAACCAGGGGAGGATGGTGAATTGATCTGGTCACTTCTCCACCTCGGAGCCGGAAATTTGCGGAAACAAAAAGCCCAGGATTGGTTGATGTTAATTCAAAGTTGGCTGGCAAGTCCGGATGATTTTTCCAAGATCACGGGTTTAAAGGCCGCCCTGGCAACCATCCGGGATGATGGCTTCCTTGACCTGCCTTCCTTGTACAACCAGTTAATGCCAATTCTCACTCAAGCGCCAATCTCCCTGCAACCGGAGTTGATCGAGATCCTGAAAGCCCTGGCTATTCGCTCTCCTGCTGAGGTTTTATTTCTCCTGCGTCAGGCATTAATCCTGGGTGATGAGTCGAACATTATCCGGCTTGTACGGAAATTAATTCCAGGGCTGGATGCCGTTAACGCAAAGCAGGTTCGAATGATACTGGAAGAAACACAAAGAATTCGTCAATAGGGGTTTCTGAAGAGGAACCATTCCCACTTTTTGGCAATCGAGCAGGTTTATTGACGTGTGATCGATTATCCGGACTCAGCCGCCCGTGGCAATCCGGTCGTCCATCAGGATCTCAATTGTTTCGTCATCCATCAGATTGTCCTTACACATAAGTGCTCAATCCTGGCACCCTTATAAACCCAAGCCAACATGCCTTTCCAAAAATGGTACCCATGGAAGGCCTTGAATAATAGCAAAAGATCCTGAAAGTGTCAACAAGAATGGGAAAGCATGGTTTGAAGCATTGGAATTATCTAAAGGAGAATGGCAGAACCAACAATATTGTCACCTTCCCTGCCTGATTAACCTCTGGTATAATTTCTGCCTGACTGGTCCCTCCGGCGGTGACGCCTCCGGCGTGGAGACTTGCTAGTAAAAAATAGAAAGCAGAGTCAAGGTTATGAAGAAAGAAGATAAGAATCAGATCATTGAAACCTACAAGATTCACGAGAGTGACACTGGTTCGCCCGAAGTTCAAATTGCGATCCTCACAAAACGTATTCTCCAATTAACTGAACATTTGCGGGCGAATAAGCATGATGAATCATCCCGACGAGGGTTATTGAAACTCGTTGGCCAGCGAAGACGTTTGCTGGCATACCTGAGGCGCAAGGATTTCCCCCGCTACGTTTCGATCAGCGAAAAATTAAGCCTGCGCCAAAAATAAGAAAGAACACCTGCAGTGGATCGGACCTAATGTTCGATCCACTAAATTTTGACTATTGTGTTTTCGCCAGTTGGGAATTGAAAGGATCCTGTGATGATATCGCAGGCTGCTCTCAGTCCCTAACATGGTGGAAATACAAAGAGGGATAATAAAAATGGAAAAACCAATCAATAAGCAGTTCACCGCCAATGTTGGCGGTAATTCGGTCATTTTCGAAACTGGAAAACTTGCCGGGCAGGCAGGAGGAGCGGTGACCGTCCGCCTCGGCGACTCTGTCGTGTTTGCAGCTGCCACAATGAGTAATACCACCCGCGAAGGAATAGACTTCTTCCCCCTGACGGTGGAATATGAGGAACGTTTGTACGCAGGAGGAAGAATCCCCGGTTCCTTTTTCCGGCGGGAAGGTCGGCCCGGAACGGATGCCGTCCTGACAGCGCGCTTAACCGATCGCCCCCTGCGCCCCCTGTTTAATCAGGAAATGCGCAACGAGGTCCAGGTAATCCTATACTCTCTTTCAGCCGATCGAGAAAACCCATTGGACATCCTCGCCATTAATGCGGCTTCCTGTGCATTAATGATCTCGGACATTCCCTGGGATGGCCCGGTGGGAGCTGTGCGTATTGGCAGACTTAATGGGAATTTGGTGATCAACCCCACATTTTCCCAGATGGAAGAATCTAATCTTGATCTCAGGATTGCCGGCACAAAGGATGCAATTCTAATGGTTGAGTGTGGGGCCGAAGAAATTTCAGAGGATGACATGGTCAAGGCTCTGCTCTTCGGTCACCAGGCAATTCAACCATTGATCGAAGCCCAGGAACAGCTGAGGGCCGTTGCAGGGAAGCCAAAGCGTGAAACCATCGTCCAAAAAGTTGACACAACCCTGTCAGAACAAATATACGAACAGGTTAAAGATCGGATTACCCAACTGTTGGATTCACCTCAATCGAAAGCTGAACTCAACACAGCAATCGATGAACTTGAGGAGCAGACGGTCAAATTATCAGCCGGCGAAGATGACGTGGAAAAAGCAGCCGACGTTAAAGAGGCCTTTCACGCCGCATATCAGAAGGTTGTTCGGGATCGCATTCTCATACAACACATGCGCCCCGATGGCCGTTCATTGGATGAGGTCAGACCGATCTGGTGCGAGGTCGGCTTTAGCCCCCGTGCACATGGTTCTGGGTTATTCACCCGGGGAGAAACACAGGTACTCACCCTGGCAACCCTTGGCACACCTCGCGAAGCACAGGAGCTGGATAATCTTACGCCGACCGAAACCAAACGCTATATTCACCACTACAATTTTCCACCATTCTGTACGGGTGAAGTGAAGATGCTCCGCGGGAATTCGCGGCGCGAGATCGGCCACGGGGCACTAGCCGAACGCGCTCTGGAGCCTGTTATACCCCCTGAGGATGAGTTTCCCTACACTCTGCGTCTTGTTAGCGAGGTACTGTCTTCAAATGGTTCCTCCTCCATGGCCTCCGTTTGTGGCTCAACGCTGGCACTAATGGATACCGGCGTACCCATCAGGGCTCCAGTTGCCGGTGTGGCCATGGGGTTGATCTCGGATGGCGATCGATATTGCATCCTGACTGATATTCAAGGGGCCGAAGATCACTTCGGTGACATGGATTTCAAAGTGGCTGGCACTGACAAGGGGATTACAGCCCTGCAGATGGACATCAAGATCAAGGGAATTACCTCGCAAATCATGTCCGAGGCTTTGGAACAGGCAAAAAAGGCCCGCCTGCAGATCCTTGACAGTATGCTTTCTGTCATCCCGGCGCCCAATCCCGAATTAAAACCTCACGTACCCCGGGTCACCAGCCTAAAGGTTCCAATTGACAAAATCGGCGCCATCATCGGCCCCGGCGGGAAAATGATCCGGGCTCTGCAAGAGGAAACAGATACTCGTATCGACATTGAAGATGATGGAACAGTTTTCATTGCAGCCACAAGCAAAGATAGCGAAAACAGGGCGCGCGAACGTATCCTTGCCCTGACAGAATCCGCCCAGGTAGGACGCATCTATACAGGAAAGGTAGTCCGAATCGCCGATTTTGGAGCTTTTGTTGAGATCCTTCCAAATATTGACGGCATGGTTCATATTTCCCAATTGGACAGCGAACGGGTTGAAAAAGTCGAAGACGTTGTCCGTGTGGGCGACGAAATCACAGTCATGGTCATCAATATCGATGAGAACGGCAAGATCAGGCTTTCGCGCCAAGCAGTATTGGAGGGCTGGACCGCCGAAGAAGCCCTGGAGCGTGACCGAAGAGGCGGCAACAACAGCAACCGTTTTGGAGGAAGACCAGGGGGAGGAAACAGACCCTCCCGGGGTGGTGGACACATCGGCGGTACCAATCGGGGAGCCGGAAATCGTTCCAGGCGGAATTAAAGAAACCTCCAATCGATTCACAAAGATCAACAAAGAGGTATGCCGCATGGCATACCTCTTAATTAATCATGATATCCGCCAAAAAAGGCTACATTGCCAAATCCATCAGATTGGTTTGTATATTGTTTTGCCCGGATGTTGGAAGATATGGCATGGCAGGTCCTTCCTTCCCAAGCAGATCGGCCAAGGCAGCCTTTAAGGCTACGCGGTCATCCCAGGGAAATTCAACTTCTCCAAAACACATTGATTGTTCATGGCCTTTTCCGCACACCAAAACAAGGTCAGCGGGATTCGCACAACCGACTGCAAACCGGATGGCCCTGCCACGATCAGGGATACAAAAAAGATCTTCACCGAGCGAAGCGCCGTGTTTTACCGCTTCCGTCTCCATCTCCATCAGGATATGCTCCAACTTTTCAGTCCTGGGATCCTCCGCTGTAATCACCGTAATATCAGCCAGTTTGGCAGAAACAGCGCTCATTAATTTTCGCTTTTGCCGATCGCGCAATCCTGCGGACCCGAATACCGCGATCACCCGTCCGGCGGTCAATTCCCGGGCTGTTTCAAGGGCTCGCTGCAGAGCATTGGGTGTGTGGGCAAAATCGACGATCGCGGAAAAACGTTGTCCCATATCGATCGATTCCATCCGCCCCGAAACACCTTTTAGGGATGCCACTCCCATTCCGGCCACTGTGGGATCAACCTGCAGGCCTTTTACGGCGGCTGTAAATGCAGCCAGAATGTTCGCAACATTGAATAAACCCACCAGCGGGCTTGATAATTGCAATTGGAAATCATCTCCAACAGCCATAAAGGATATTCCGGCTGGTTTGTGTTGAACGTCCCTGGCCCAAACATCCGCACCGGGCTTCAATCCATAACAGACCTGTCTCGCCGGTATTCCCTCATGCAAATAGGGATAGGACCTATCATCCCTGTTGAGAACAGCCATTCGAATGTTTCCGGCCGGTTTCGTCGCAGTTTCCAGCAGGTTGGAGAACAGGATTGCCTTGGCATTACGATATGATTCATAATTTCCGTGGTAATCGAGGTGCTCATGGGTGATGTTTGTCACAATGCCAATATCGAATTCACATCCAGTTAAACGGTGTTGGGCCAATCCATGGGATGTCGCCTCCAGGACAACATGGGTTAAGCCATCTTCTTTCATGCGGTAGAGGTATTTTTGTATGTCGGGAGCCTCGGGTGTGGTTACATGATACCCCGTATCCACAACTTCGTCCCCCAATACAGCATTGACAGATGTGACCATTCCGGCGCGAAATCCCGCTTGGATCAATATCTGATAAAGCAGGTTACAGGTCGTGGTTTTTCCATCCGTACCGGTAACCCCAATAACAGTCAGGTCGCGGGCCGGATGACCAAACAAGGCAGCAGAAAGATACGCCAAGGCTTCACGGGAATTATCAACCCTAATATAAGCAGTGGAAAGCCCCTGCGGCGCCGGTTTTGTCCCAACAATCACTTTGGCCCCTCTCCGAACAGCCTCCATGATGTAATCATGGCCGTCAACATTGCCCCCTTGTACGGCGACAAAAATACATTGGGGAACAACCTGCCGGGAATCAAACACAACATCACTTACCGTGTTAGTAGGGAGTTCCCCTGAGATTTCCACCCGCAGGGGCAGGTCCTTCAAGAGTTCAGTTGCATCTTTTTTAACCATGGCACAATTTACCCCATAGCAGGTAAAAGACAAGCCATGGCATGCCCTGCCTGTGCCTGCCAAAGCCTGAGTATCAAAGCACCAATAATTATTTTAGGTTTTGGCGCAAGGCTTCCAATTGTCCGGCGATAGACCCATCCATCACTCGATCGCCTGCCCGAATGATCAACCCGCCAAGTATGGCGGTATCCACTCGAAATTCTATTTTGGGATTGCCTTTCGTCATCCTGCTGACGACTTCCTTGCGAATCGACTCCTGCTCAGCGCTGGTTAATGGAAGGGCACTGATGACATCGATCGACGGAGTCGAAGGGATCTCCCCTTCGAGGACGACCACCTTGCCATTCTTAACCCCGGAGAAAAATTCATCCAGTAATACCCTTTGCCGTTTCTCATCCAGGTTCTCTCCGATCAATTTTTGTGCTGCAGCAATGGACAGCGTAACGATTTGGCCGCGCAGGTCTGTCAGCATCCTGTTCCGTTCTTCCTCCAACTCGGCCAAAGCAACTTCCCGGTTTTTTGCTGTTTCCGCCTCCGCGGCTGCGGTAATTTCCCTCGCCGCAACAGAAGCCCTCTCCTGAGCTTCCTTGATCATCAACCCGGCCTTCTCCTGAGCTTCCTTGAGGACCTTTTCCGCATCGCGTTCTGCGTTTGCCCGTGCCTCGGCGGCGACACGGGCATCTTCTATCCCTTGCGCAACCACTTCACGACGCTTATTCAACATCCGCATTATGGGTTTTACCACCCAGGCGTTCAGAACAACAAACATGATCGCGAAATTGATCAGTTGTACAAGCAAATATCCCAGACTAATTCCAAGACCTTCCAAAGCGATCCTCCTGAGTTCTATCGCTAACTAGAGGACAAAAAGCATCAGGAATGCGATTACCAGGCAGTAAATAGCAATCGCTTCCGTAAATGCAATGCCAAGGATCATGCTGGTAAGCAGGTTACCGTAGGTATCCGGATTCCTTGCCATCCCGCCTAAAGCGCCAAGGCCAATAAGGCCAATGCCGATTCCTGCACCAAACGCCCCAACCATGGCAAGACCTGCGCCGATAAATTTAGCTGCCTGTACAATGTCTCCTGTCATGCGAACAAACCTCCGAAGTTCCAGTATTTATGATGTTTCACCATTTGCATGATCCTGCCCGTCATGTCCCTGGGTGGCTTGAGCCATGAATACCATCGTCAGCATGCCGAATACAAATGCCTGGATCAGCCCAATGAAGAATTCAAACAGCAAAATCCCAGATTGTGCGAACACCGGTATTAAAGAACCGATCAATACCAGAAGAACGAATCCGGCAAACATATTCCCAAATAAACGGAATGAAAACGAGAGGACCTTGGCCATTTCTGAAATGAGCTCCAATATGCTCACAAAAAAATCAATGGCCCCCAAACCGGGTTTTGAAAAGATGGTGGTCGGATTAAAGAACTTTTTAAAGTAAGGGAACCCGTGGGCTTTCACTCCAATAACCTGGGTCATAACAACAGAAAAAATTGCCAGGGCGACCGTAAAGTTTAGATCGGTTGGCATCCCTCGGAAAAACCCGACCAGGTTATATCCTTCTCCAGGCTGAACTTCGCCCTTCACCAGGGAAAAGACACCCGGAATGATTTCCCTTACTGCCGATCCATGTTCAGATGAGTGTAACAAGCCAATCGATTCATACCCCGGCAGCAACTTGGTCAGATTCGCAAGTAACACGACCAGCATAACAATCGAGAAGTAGGGAAAAATAACCTTTGCCCATCTGACACCGGCAGACGATTCGGTCAGGTTATAGAGGGTCTCAAATACATAGGTGATCAAACCGGGAATTCCCTTCGGCATTAAACTCCCGCTTTTAATTGCCTTTTGAACGGCAATGATGATCAAAATCAAGAGGATATCCACCACGATCATGGCGGTCATGGTATTGGATAAATAGAGATCTCCAATAACTGGCAGGGTAACAATGGGAGTGTCAAAGATCTTTTCAGAAACGACTTGAATATGCGGTTTTACCGGTGGAAAGTATCTGACACCGATCACCCCGAGGATGATGAAAAACAGGACAATCCAGCGATTCTTGCCCCATCTCCATTTTCGTTTAGTTGGAGTTTCCAATACCAGGTTCCTCCTTGTGGATCTTTTCAGTTGGTCCCTGGGCCAATAACCTTTTTAAACCAGAACGAACCACTCCCAACATGGCCGCAATGGATAATGGAATGCTCAGTACCACCAGGGAAAACGTAAAAATTGATTTGGTTTGAAATTGTTGATCCAGCCACATTCCTGCCATAATTGCTGCGATAATGATGATCAGGGTCAGGCAACCAACCTTGCCAAGGACAAATGCGACACCCAGATTTAGGATCGCCGGTTTTTGATCAACCCCGCCGGTTTTTTTTTCTGACATTCGAAAAATTATATCAGAAGCAATAAATATGGTCAATAAATGAGCACCTCACGAGCGAACATCCTTGGACGTTCCTGGTACGCCATGTCCCTTTCTATCACTTTGGTCGCTCATCGTGGGTTTGGGTTTTTCGCCACTTTTATTCGAACCAATCTTATGTCGGATTGGAAGAAAGGCTACAAGCATACCTGCGAGCAGTCCCAGGATCAAGAATGGCCTGACCTTTTTTGGTGGAAAACCCAAAAACATCTGGGAATTGACCTCAATATCATGCACGAGAACTGGTGTAAATGTTGTTGCATCCCAATCGGTGTGACCTGCATCAACATAGACCCACAATTGGCCTCTGCTCACACCCGGTCTGGCAGGCTGCAAGGTCCAGGAGAAATTCGCCGGGTGACCCCTGGCCATTGTCTGTACAATTGAGCCGGCCGGAAATGCCTGATCTTTCGGAGATTCCAACCTTGCTTCGGCGAAAATCGGAGTATTGGACATGGTATCTGTATCGTCAATGGATTGCGAGGAAAAAAGATCTAAGGCGGTTGTCTTCTCTCCAGGAAGACTATCCATCAATTCCACCTTAAGTGATATCTTCGCTTTTTCCCCAAAATGAACAGCAGAAGGGTATATTAATCTGGTGGACAGGGAAATAGGTTCACCAATGATCATGTGGTTTTCAGACAATGGGAACCGACGAATGCTGACAAGCAGGCTGGTAAGACAAATGGAAAAGAGAATAAACCCGGCCCGTCTCATCTTTCTGCTCCTCGGTTACAATCCCCTCGTTTTTGCTTCGTTCCAAAACGCGTCCATTTCTTCCAATGACATGTCATGCAAATTTTTACCGGCTTCCCTGGCACGCTCTTCCACATATGCAAAGCGCCTGGAAAAACGATCGTTTGTTTTTCTCAGCACTGATTCGGCATCTGCCTTGTGCCATCGGACCAGGTTCACCAATGAGAACAATAAATCCCCGAGCTCATCCTCCCTTTCAGAATTGGTCTTGGCTTCCCGGACTTCCGCCAACTCCTCTTTCACTTTTCTATAAACAGGAGTAATGTCGTTCCAGTCAAAACCAACCCGGGCTGCCCGATCCTGATAAGCTTGGGCCTGAGCCAGTGCAGGCAATGCCTTGGGCACACTATGCAGAAGGCCATGCTCCGCCTTTCCACTGGCTTTTCTTTCAGCCGCCTTTAATTGTTCCCAATTTCGCAGGATTGCATGAGGTCCATCCAATTCCTTGTTGGCAAAAACGTGTGGGTGTCGGTAAACGATCTTTTGGTGGATGCCCGCGAGAATATCGGTCATGGAGAATTCTCCCTCCTCTACACCTATCTGCGCATGCAGCACCAGTTGAAGAAGCAGGTCTCCAAGTTCCTCCTGCAATCCCGGCATATCCCCTGCATCCAGGGCGCTTAAAACCTCGTAGGTTTCCTCAAGAAGTGAGTTCCTCAAACTTTGATGGGTCTGCTCCCGGTCCCAAGTGCAGCCATCCGGTGCACGCAGGCGTGCAACCAGGTCTTGAAATGCCTCAAAGGATGTTTCACGATCAAGCGGTGGGACGTAAAGGCAAGTCTGCAGGCCAATATGAGGGCTTCGATCCACCTCATACAAGGGCAGTGTTTCCACGATCTGCTCCTCTGTCCCGGCGTAATGGACAAGCCTTACCCGATAATCATCCGGGTACACTGCCATTAGAACAAGTTTTACCTCAGAGGCAACCATATTCGAATAAACTTGGGCTACAAGCACCGGCTGTGACGGCGGGAATGGGGGGTGGCAAAACCCGCTAAATTCCAAAGCATCGATAATTGCCATTTGCGGGAATGGGTCGATCTCCAATGCTCTACAAACAGGCTCCAGCAAACTGATGCCCTCAATAATCCTCACAGGGATGCCAGCCTTTCGGGCTTTCATTACAATCTCAACGCAGGTGGCTTCGGCGATAAATGGGTGTCCTGGCACTGCGAAAGTAACCCCCCCGGGCTGTCTGCCTAGCGTAAGTATGGTCTCAACAATTTCCCTGTAAACCTCCTCGAGTGTTGTGCTTTTTCTATACAACTCGTCGAAGGAGACCTTTTGTACATTCGGCGGGATGCCAGCCGCCGAAGGGTGCTCCAAAGTCCTCAGGTAAACCTTGTCAACTCCTTCCAACCATTGCCAGGCTTCCACAGTCAAATTTTCCGCCTTCCCAGGCCCCAAGCCAACGATGGTGATTCCATTATTTATATCTGTGTGCATATGGCTGATCCCTTTAAGACAAATGGGTTTCAGGTGTGCACCTGAAACCCACCCATTCTCGGTTTCTTTACAAACAAATCCAATTTTAAGGCGATTTGATCTATTTTTATTTTTACCGTTTCGTGTATGTTGGAGCCTTGCGGGCGCGTTTAAGACCTGGCTTTTTCCGTTCTTTGATCCTTGGGTCTCGCGTCAGAAAACCGCCTTTTCTTAATACGGAGCCAAGGTCCGGATTCATCTTAATAAGAGCGCGTGCCAGCCCCAGTTGGACTGAATCTGTCTGACCGGTAACCCCTCCGCCCTCAACTTTTACGGTGATGTCGTACGAGGTGCGTTCATACCCTGCAGATTGAAGCGGAGCCAGGATTGCTTCCATATCACCGAGCCTTGTGAAATACTGATCGATCGGCTTTTCATTAATTGTAAACAACCCAGCACCTGACATCACCCGAACCCGGGCTGTGCTTTCCTTTCTGCGACCAATTCCTTCATAAAATTGTACTGACATATTAATTAGGCTCCTTTATACAACCTGCCTGGGATTCTGTGCAATGTGCGGATGCTCGTTTCCGGGATAGATCTTAAGACGTTTTATGATATGTCGTCCAAGTTTGTTATGCGGCAACATTCCCCACACAGCACTTCGAATAACCCTTTCAGGATATTTTAACATCTGGTGCCGCATGCTGATGGATGATATTCCACCAGGATACCCGGAATGTCGATGGTAGAACTTCGTATCGAGGCGTTTTTGTGCGATGTTCAATTTGCTGGCATTAATGACAACAACCGCATCGCCCATATCAACACCGGGAGAATAGGTTGGTTTGTGCTTCCCGATCAGATAGCGGCTGATCCTGGTAGCGAGTCTTCCCAGGCTTTGATCGGAGGCGTCCATTAATACCCATTCGGTTTCCGTCTTACCTTTGATAACAAATGTTTTATCCACGTTCATTTCTCCGCTGGCGGTCGGAACCTTTCGACCGCGATAACTTTTTTAAAAAGATATTCATTCCTGTTAGTAATCAACACGGACCAGCATCAAACCATTCGGGGGTGCCAGCCCTTCTGTCGTTTTCGTTCCAATCAAAACGGCTTTCTCCAATTCAGCCAGGTCAAGCCTGCCTTGTCCAACCAGCACCTGGAGGAATACCATCCGTCGAACCATGTGATACAGGAATGCATCGGCGCTGATTTCATATTTCAAAAGCGCACCATCTTTCCACCACCTGCTTGAGAAAACGGACCTTACTGGATTCCCGCCCTTGCGGGGTGGTGAGCCGAAAGATGAAAAGTCATGCTTTCCGATGAAAACTCCAGCGCAAGTTTCCAATAAGTGCAGAGGCACCGCCGGCCAAACGCGCCAACAATATCGTTCCAGTAATGGATTCCGGTCCGCATCACAATAAATTGTGTACTGATAGGTGCGCAACCTGGCTCCATACCTGGGGTGAAAAGTCGCATCCGCCTGGGCAGCCTGCCGCACTGATACATCGGGTGGCAAATGGGAATTCATCGCTTTGCGAAGTTCATCAACGGAATGTTTCCATTCCATGTCGATGGCGATGACCTGCCCCAAAGCATGTACGCCGCAATCGGTTCGACCTGCCGCCAGAAAAATGCCGCCTGGCCAGCCGATCTTTTTTAACGCACTCTCGATCTCGGCCTGTACCGACCTTCCAAACCCCTGCTTTTGAAAACCGCAGTAGTTCGTGCCGTCGTAAGCAACTATAAGCTGGTAACGTGCCATTCCGATCCGGTAAGCCGGATGGATTTACTCTTCAACCAATTCCAGAATGACCATCTCGGCCGCATCACCAAGACGTGGCCCAAGATTGAACATTCTGGTGTAGCCGCCTTTCCGGTTGACAAACCGTGGCCCGATCTCATCGAATAGTTTTTTGACGATCTCAGGATTATTCCCGAGTCGTGCCGCAGCAAGGCGGCGTTTATTCACCTTCTCAATTTCCGACAAGTTTTCACTATTTCGGGCCAAAGTAATCAAACGCTCGGCTTCCCCACGGATGAACAACGCTTTTGTGCGAGTTGTTCGAATACTCTCATGAGTAAACAACTGGCTGAGCATTGTACGCCGCAATCCTTTTCGTTGGCCACTGGTGCGGCCTAATTTAAATCCTGAAACCTGATGTCGCATTTCAGCCTACTCCGATACCGTTTCTTCAGAATGCAGGAATCCTTTTTCCTGCATTTTCTCCCTCAATTCATCCAGGCTTTTCTCTCCAAAATTCCGGATGGACATGACAGCTTCCTCGCCTTTTTCCAACAGTTCTAGAACATCCCCCACAGTTGTAATACCGGTCCTTTTAAGGCTGTTGAAAACTCTAACAGAAAGGTCGAGGTTTTCAATCGGTGTCTCAGCCGCTTCACTGGTCAAGTGACTTACGGCAGTACTTTTATCCTGCCCAATTATCAGCATTTCATCGCTGATACCGGCAATAAAACGCAGGTGATCAATAATGATCTTGGAAGCCGTTCCCAGGGCGTTCTCCGGAGAGATTGTCCCGTCTGTCCATATTTCGAGGGTAAGGCGGTCATAATTGGTGCTTTGCCCCACCCTGGCACTGGATACAGACCAGTTTACCCGTTTTACTGGGCTGAAGATTGCATCCACGGGTAAGTCGCCAATCGGCAACTTTCCACTCCGATCGTTTGCCGGGGAATATCCACGGCCCCGCTCAACGGTCATATCGAATTCCAGAGACGCTTTCCGGTTGTCAACCGTAAAGAGATACAGTTCCGGGTTTACGATCTCGACCTCTGCCGGAGTTATGATGTCAGCAGCGGTTACTATGCCCTCTCCGCGCACCTCAAGTTGGAGATGGGTCGTATCAACATCATGCAAGATCATTCTTATCTGTTTGACCTGCAGCATGACCTGTATGACATCCTCTCGAACTCCAGGTATGTCGCTGAATTCATGCAATACATCTGACAGCCTGATGGACGTTACAGCCGCACCTTCAAGGGAGGATAGCAATACCCTTCGTAATGCATTCCCAAGCGTGATGCCAAAACCGTTTTCCAATGGGCTGATGACGAATTTCCCGTAGTTGCGCGCTTCAGCTTCGCGTTCGACTTTTGGCGTAACCATATTCGCAATAGTAGTCACCTTTTACCCCTTCCCGGTACACCTTGTACAACCGCGCACCGGACTATGCGGTTTATCTTGAGTAGTACTCAACGATCAGCTGCTCCGACAAGTTGCCGTCGATCTCTCCCCGTTCCGGGAGACGCAACACGGTGGCACTCAGGGTTTTTACATCACAGGCCAGCCAGGGAGCACAAGTCCGTTTTTCAGCAAAATCCGGCAATTCTTTAAAATATGTCCGTTTCTTTGAACCTTCACGGACTTCAACCTTGTCACCTGGCTTTAAAATCATCGAAGCAATATCAGCACGCCTGCCATTGACCAGGATATGCCCATGATTCACCAACTGGCGTGCCTGGTTGCGATTTTCGGCAAATCCCATCCGGTAAACCACGTTGTCCACCCTTAATTCCAGTTCCTGCAACAGGTTCATGCCTGTAAGGCCCCGCCGTTTCAATGCGGCCGCAAAATAGCGGCGGAATTGCCTCTCCATCACCCCATACAGCCTGCGCGCTTTTTGTTTGGCCCTCAGCTGTCGCGAATAATCCGAGATCCTGTCAGCGCGTCGCTGTGCGCCGTGTCCGTGTTCTCCGGGGGCGTAGGCGCGTTTCTCAAAACTGCATTTGGGGGTATAGCATCGCTCGCCCTTCAAGAACATTTTTTCATTTTCTCTCCGGCATAATTTACATACCGGTCCAATATATCTTGCCATAAATAATCCCTCTCTTTAAACGCGGCGTTTCTTGGGAGGCCGGCATCCGTTATGGGGCACCGGGGTAATATCAACGATCGATCTTACTTTAATGCCCATCGATTGGACAGCACGGATTGCTGATTCCCGCCCAGGACCCGGACCTTTAACGATCAGATCCACCTCCTGAACACCCATTTCCTGTGCAGTCTTGATGGCTTGTTCGGCTGCCATTCGTGCTGCAAATGGAGTGCTTTTCCGTGACCCTTTAAAACCAACCGACCCGGAACTTCCCCAGCAAACTGTGTTGCCCTCCTGGTCAGTAATCGTGATGATCGTGTTGTTGAAGGATGCATAAACATGCACCTGCCCCGAGTTCAGGGTTCGTTTTACTTTCCTTGTTGATGCGCCACGCCTTGTGGTTCGTGCTGTTTGAGCCATAAAACCTCACCAGTTAAGATTCTACAATATATCCAAGCAAAGCCTTTGATGGAACCGACACCAGTTGGGCAGCCGCGGGCAAGAAGGAAGCCCTCCCAACCAGTCCGTCCAGTCAAAGGATCATTTCTTTGCAGCTCCTCTGCGGCGACCGCGACCGGCAACCGTCTTTTTTGGACCCTTCGAGGTTCGGGCGTTTGTCCGGGTGCGCTGACCACGTGCAGGCAGGTTTCTCCGGTGACGCAAACCCCGATAACATCCGATCTCTATCAGCCGCTTGATGTTCATCTGCATTTCCCTGCGAAGGTCACCCTCGACCTTGTAGTTTTGGGAGATATAATCCCGCAGAGCAGATGTATCTGTTTCGCTGATATCTTTTACCCGGATGTCTGGGTTAACCTTCGTTTCCGCCAGGATCTTGCGAGCCCGGGTCGGTCCAATTCCGTAGATGTACTGCAATGCCACTTCAATCCGCTTATTACGTGGCAGGTCAACACCTTCAATTCTCGCCATAACTCCTCTTTACCCCTGTCGTTGTTTATGTTTTGGATTTTCGCAGATTACATACAAACGCCCACTACGCTTTACGATCTTACATTTGGAGCACCGTTTTTTGATGGATGTTGTGACCTTCATAAAAATCTCCTAATAACCGAAAAACCATGAAACCAAACTTGAAATTATATCTTTTGATGCACTTTCTGTCCAGAGATACTGACCGGTGGACTATCATCAGCCAGTAAGGTAAGGATGACCGGCCCCTCTTCCGTGATCGCAACCGTATGTTCAAAATGGGCGGTCAGTGATCCATCTCGTGATGCCACGGTCCACTCATCCGCCAGGATGCGGGTAGCCGGCGTCCCAACCAACACCATCGGTTCCAGGGCAATGGTCATTCCATTTCTCAGCAACACCCCTCGTCCTGCCACTCCATAATTGGGCACCTGGGGTCCTTCGTGCATCTGCCGGCCCACCCCATGGCCAGTATATTCTCGAACAACATGAAGTTGGTTGCTTTCGACGTATTCCTGAATGGCTGAAGAAATGTCTCCCACCCTGTTCCCGGCAATCATTTTTTCAATTCCAACATAGAGTGCCTTTTCTGTCACATTGAGGAGATGATAAACTTCATGGCTTACTTCACCAACTGGTGCTGTAAATGCAGAGTCAGCCACAAACCCTTCGTACACCGTCCCACAATCCACTGAAACAATATCGCCTTCTTTTAATTTCCGCCGCTTATCCGGTATTCCATGAACCAGCTCGTCGTTGATGCTGATCGTAGTGCTGGCAGGGTAGGGATATGGTCCCGGATAATGCAGAAAAGGGGAATACACCTGGTATTTATGGAGAAGAATATCTTCAGCCGCTGCATTGATGTCAGCTGTTGATACACCCGGCCGAATCGCCTTGTAGGCTGCCGCAAGGGCTTCGGCATTAATTTGACCGGCCATGCGCATTATGGCTATCTCGTCGGGACTTTTTATTGAGATCTGGCGGTCCCAGGACATCAGTGAATTTTCTCCTCAATGGCTTTTTCAAGCAGTGAATTGATCGCATCGATCGGCCGGGTGCCATCAACTTCCAACAATAATCCCAGGTTCTTATAGTATGAGATCAAGGGAGCGGTTTGCTCCTTGTATACCTGGATGCGCTTTGCCACGGTTTCCGGTTTGTCATCCTCGCGCTGGTAAAGTTCTGAGCCATCAAGGTCACATTGCCCTGCAACCCTTGGTGGATTATTCTTAATATGGTAAACATGCCCCTGTTCCCGGCAGGTAAAGCGGCCTCCCAATCTTTCCAACAGGACATCATCGGGGACGGAAATATAAGGAACCAATGCAATTGTCCCTCCAATTTCGCCAATGGTTTTCTGAAGGGCTTCCGCCTGGGCAATTGTTCGCGGAAACCCATCCAGCAGGGCTCCAGCTGAACAATCCGGCTTTAACAACCGATCCTTTATCATGGCAATGGTGAGATCATCAGGGACAAGTTCCCCCTTGTCAACAAATTGCCTGGCTTGCTTGCCAAGTTCGGTTTCAGCATTCAGATTCACGCGAAAAATATCACCAGAGGAGATATGGGCCAGTCCAAAGTGCATGGATAGCAACTGTGCCTGTGTTCCCTTTCCCGCACCCGGGGGACCTAAAAGAATAATAAAATGACTCATCAATTCGCTTACCCTTTAATCAGGCTTTCATCATAACCATGCAATTTAAGTTCAGCGTCAATGATATTAAAGGTATCGCGAACAACACCCACAACGATCAGCAATCCGGCTGCAGAAATCAGGAACAGCCCTGATTGACGTGAGCCGACCGGCAGTGCAACCCCAAGCAGAAAGGGAAATACCGCCACAAATCCCAAAAAAAGCGCGCCGGGAAGGGTGATCCGTCGTTGAACCTTGGTCAAATATTTCTGGGTTGGTGCTCCACGTACCACCCCGGGGATCTGTGCTCCCTGTTTCTTTAAGTTGTCCCCATAATTCTGCTGGGTGAACAGTACATCTGTGTAGAAGAACGTGAAAGCCACGACCAGGAAGAAATACATCAATGAATACCAGACATTGGATCCATTAAAGACCCGGTAAACACCCATGGCAAAATTTTTCAACCATTCCGCCTGGACATTTGTGAAATAACTGGCAACAATGGCAGGGAAGGTCATTAACGATTGGGCAAAGATCAATGGGATCATGCCGGCCATGTTAACCATCAATGGAAGGTTGCTACGCACCGGCATGGACATCCGGTTTCCAACCCGCCTGCCAGGGAAGAGAACAGGCACATTCCTGCGGCCCTGTTGTACAAAAACGATGGCGAAAATTGTCAGCCCAAGTATTGCAAGAATGATCAACATCAACCACCAACCATTGGTCTTATCGCTAAGGATTGAACCAAAATGGCTTGGAATTCTGGAAACGATTCCTGCAAAAATGATTAACGAAAGGCCCTGGTTGGGTATGCCATACTCAGATATCAACTGACCCAACCAGATGCCGAACATGGTGCCAGCCATCATGGAAAACAGCGTCGCCAGGGTTGGAAGCAGTGCTTCGCCGCTAAAACCATAATTGCGCAGGATTGATTGTCCTCCGGTCAGAGAACTGAAGATGTTGATTTGTCCGACAGCCGAAAGAGCTGACATGGGCACGGTTAAGATTACCGTCCAACGCTCCATCAATTTTTGGCCTTCACGTGGATTATCCTTGATCCGGGCTTCAAGTGCTGGGATGATCGGAACTAGCAATTGAAGGATGATCTGGGAGGTAATATATGGGTAAACTCCCATCGCCAGGATTGAGAAATTAGAAACCGTTCCACCTGAAAGAAGGTCAAGCAGGTTGAACAGGTTTCCGGCAGCGCCTCCGGATTGTGCAAGAGAGGCAAGAACCTCCCGGTTAATACCGGGGACTGGAATATTGGCTGCAAAACGGTAGATTACCAAGAGCAGGAGTGTGATCAACAACTTCCTGCGGATATCCTCCGATTTCCACAAATAACGCCAGGCTGAACGCTTCATGAGCGGCTCTCCTCAAACGAGCAAATCAATTATGAGATCAGCTCCACGCTACCACCAGCAGCCTCGATCTTGGCACGGGCGCCTTTGGTAACCCGGTGTACTTGGAGCTTTAACGCCATTTTTATTTCCCCATCGCCGAGAACGACGACTGGATTGGCCCGTTTGTGAAGCAAGCCAGCCTCACCCAGGACTTCCGGAGTGATTGTGTCGCCTTTTTTAAAACGGGACAACTGATCAAGATTTATCTCGTTGTACTCCACTTGATTGGGTGGTGTAAATCCTTCACCACGCATGAACGGGAGACGACGGTAGAAAGGCAGGTTTCCACCCTGGCGATACAAATTGCCACCTTGTCCCGATCGAGCGCCTTCACCTTTGGTTCCGCGACCAGCAGTCTTCCCCTGGCCGGCGGCAATTCCCCTGCCCACTCGTTTTCGCTGCTTTTTTGCTCCCATGTTCGGGATAAGATCATTTAATTTCATTCTTCCACCTTCTCTTCCACCCGCACAAGGTTGTTAATTTTTCTCAACATTCCTTGCAAGGCTGGCGAATCAGTCTGGGTAACAGTCTGATTCATTCTTCTTAGGCCAAGTGCCTTCACGGTTGCCTTATGTCGCTGGGAATAGCCGATGGTGCTCTTTACCAATGTAATCTCAAGTACCCTTGCTTTTGTTTTCTTAGCCATGCTTCCTCCGCTCCCAGAATGGTAATAAGTCCTGGGCCGGTTTGCCCCGGCGGAAAGCCTCCACCTCAACATTTTTCAACTGTGATAAAGCATCAAAAGTAGCTTTGACGACATTCAATACGTTGGCACTGCCAAGTGATTTTGAGAGGATGTCATGTACCCCAGCCGATTCCAGCACAGCCCGGACACCTCCTGCTGCAATAACACCTGTCCCGGCTGAAGCGGGTTTTAATAAAACCCTCGCACCGCTTACCCTCCCCATGACTTCATGAGGGATGGTGGTTCCAGACAGTTCGACGGTTTTCATGTCCTTGTGCGCCCGTTCTGAAGCCTTGCGCATTGCATCCGGGACGGCATTGGCTTTTCCAATACCTAACCCAACCTTCCCGTGGTTGTCGCCAACGACCACCGAAACCCGGAATTGAAAGCGCCGGCCACCTTTTACGACTTTTGCAACACGGGCGATCTCAATAACTCGTTCATCGAATTGTTCTTCTATCGGTTGATAATCCATTGCCTTGTCCATTTGCGGGCCCTTTACTTGAATGGTAAAAAACTAAAACTGCAAACCGGCTTCGCGAGCAGCATCGGCAAGTGCCTTAACACGGCCGATATAGCGAAAACCACCGCGGTCAAACACAACCGTTGAAATACCTTTTGCTTTTGCCCGTTCAGCGATCAAGGTGCCGACCTTTTGGGCTTGTTCGGTCTTTGAAAGCCCTTTCAGTTGCGGCTGTAATTCATGGTCTATGTTGGATGCCGCAGCCAGGGTGCGGCCTGCCTGATCATCAATCACCTGTGCATAGATGCCTGACAGGCTGCGGAATACACATAATCTTGGGCGGTCGGACGTTCCCGACAGGTGTTTTCGCACACGTGAATGCCTGCGAATTCGAGCTTCATTGCGACTGGTCTTTGCCATCTCTTCCTACCCTACTTCTTTGCCTTCCCGGATTTACCGGCTTTACGTTTTAATTTCTCCCCGAGGTAATGGATTCCCTTGCCTTTGTATGGTTCCGGTGGACGGATACTTCGAATGTCCGCAGCCAATTGACCGAGTTTTTCTTTATCCATCCCGGCAACCGTGATCTGCCTGGTTTTGCTATCCACCTCAAAGGTCATCCCATCCGGAGGAGCAACCTCCACAGGATGTGAGTATCCCACGTACAGGACCAGGTTCTTGCCGTTCATTTCGGCACGATAGC
The DNA here is from genome assembly GCA_964420835.1 of uncultured Anaerolineaceae bacterium. Classification (GTDB taxonomy): domain Bacteria; phylum Chloroflexota; class Anaerolineae; order Anaerolineales; family Anaerolineaceae; genus CAYQUO01. Next base: position 7,576 of record CAYQUO010000016.1, on the reverse strand, counting down.
CAACGCCATCGACCTCAAGGACCTTGGTGAAGCCTGAACTGACACCGGTGACCATGCTTTGAATAAGGGCACGCGTTGTACCATGCAGCGCACGGACATCCGGTTCATCCGATCCGCGTTCCACGATTAGTTGATTATTTTCGATTTTCAAGGTCATTGCCTGAGAGAAATTGCGTTTCATCTGGCCTTTAGGTCCTTGAACTGATACTTCGCTCCCTTTTATTTCCACCTGAACACCCGGTGGAACTTCTATTGGTAATCGACCAATTCGAGACACGTTGCTACCTCCTCGTTCCCCAGGTTACCAGATCTTGCATAGGATCTCGCCGCCAACCCCCAACTGGCGGGCACGCTGCCCGGTCATCACCCCCTTTGGGGTGGATAAAATGGCGATACCCATTCCAGAGAGCACCCAAGGGATCTCACCCTTTTTTGTATACACCCGCCTGCCAGGCCGGCTCACCCGTTCTATGCCGGTGATTACCGGTTGCCGTTGCCTGCGTTCACCTGAGTATTTGATCTTGACCCGCAACATCTTCAGATAAGGTTTGTCACCTTCCACTTCTTCAAATCCCTCAATGAAACCTTCTTCTATTAATATGCGGGCGATCTCCAGTTTTAACTTAGAGGCAGGCATGGCGGTCAATGTGTGACCGGCCATGATCGCATTCCGAATTCTTGTTAACATATCTGATATCGGGTCATTAAAACTCATTCGTTTACCCTCCAGCCTGCCTACCAGGATGATTTGACCACACCGGGGATCTGACCTTTTAGAGCCATCTCGCGGAAGCAAATTCTGCACAAACCGAACCGGCGGATATAGCCGCGCGGCCGATCACAGATCCGGCAACGGTTCCTCACCTGTGTGGGATATTTACGACGAATTTCACGATAACTCATACACTTTTTTGCCATATTAACCCTTCCTGAAGGGCATACCAAGCATTTCCAGCAGCTCCGCTGCCTGGTCATCCGACCTTGCACTGGTAACGACCGTGATTTCCATTCCCCGGACCTTGTCAATTTTGTCATAATCAATCTCGGGGAAGATCAACTGCTCGCGCAAACCAAGCGTGTAATTGCCGCGACCGTCAAAGGCATCCCTTGATACTCCTCGGAAGTCGCGAACTCTTGGTAGAACGATATTCATAAGGCGATCCAAAAAGGACCACATTTTTTCGCCACGCAGTGTCACCTTTGCGCCGATGGACCGCCCTTCGCGAAGTTTAAAATTCGCCACGCTCACTCTGGCCTTGGTAATGACCGGCTTTTGGCCGGTGATCTGCGACAGGTCACCTACCGCTGCATCCAATGCCTTGGGGTTGTCCAATGCCTCTCCAAGGCCGACATTCAGAACAACCTTTTCGATGCGCGGTGCTTCCATTTTATTTTTTAATCCCAAGGACTTCATCAGGGAGGGCAACACATCTTTTTGGTACTTCTCTTTCAAACGGTTCATGGTCTCCAGTTCTCCCTGATTACTTACTCATCAATGGTTGCAGAACATTCTTTGCACAAGCGAAGTGCTTTCCCGGCATCCCGGGTTACGCCCACTCTTGTCGGTTTATTGCATTTCGGGCATACCAGCATTACGTTAGAAATGTGGATGGGGCCTTCAAAGCGCAGTTTCCCGGGGTTAACTGTCCGGCCTTGCGCCTGGACCTGCCTTTGGTGTTTGGTCCGCATATTGACACCCTGAACAACAACCTCATTTTGATCAGGTATCACTTTGATGACCTCAGCACGCTTTCCCTTGTCTTCCGCGCGGCCACAAATAATCTCAACCGTATCGCCTTTACGTATTTTCGTGATCATCCTGTTACTCCTGCACACATCCGCCTAAAGTACTTCTGGCGCGAGTGAGACGATTTTCATGTATCCTTTTTCACGCAATTCGCGAGCAACGGGGCCAAAGATGCGGGTGCCTTTTGGGTTTGTCCCATCCGTATCCAATATAACGGCTGCGTTGTCATCAAAGCGGATGCTGGAGCCATCTTCCCGGCGCCATTCTTTGGCACAGCGAACGATCACAGCCTTCACAACATCACTTTTCTTCACAGAGCCTTGGGGAGTTGCAGATTTTACAGAGCAAATCACCACATCGCCAACACGTCCATGGCGTCGGGTTGACCCACCCACGATATGGATTACCCCTAGTTCTCGTGCGCCGGTATTGTCTGCCACGGCTAATCGGGTTTCCTGATGGATCATTGTTGCACTCCTTCGGTTTCACCCTGTCTTTTCAGTACAACCTCAACCGCCCAATGCTTGTCCCGGGATAACGGGCGGCTTTCGACTATTTGAACCTTGTCACCAATCTGGCAGGACATCTCGTCATGAGCCTTAACCCGGCGAGTTGAATGGACCACCTTTCCGTAGAACTTGTGCCGGAAGGTGCGTTTAATCTCCACCACAACCGTTTTACTCATTTTATTGCTTGTAACTACCCCTACCATTCGACGTCGCTCGTTCATTTGTCACCTTCCGGCTTGGATGGGTGTTCCCGTTCCTTCAATATCGTCTCAAATCTGGCAATTTCACGCCTTGTTTTTTTAATTCGGCTGGTATCAGTCAATTGCCCTGTTACGAATTGGAACCTTAAATTCATCTGTTCCTGACGTGCATCGTTCAATTTGTTTTTGATCTCTTCAGTCGCCAGCAGCCTAATCTCAGCGATTTTCATCTCTACCCTCCAGTAGCGCTTTCATGGCGGGAAACGACTTTGGTTCGAATCGCCAATTTATATGAAGCCTGTTTTAATGCTTCATGGGAAACTTGATCGGGCAAGCCGCCAATTTCAAACATGATACGCCCCGGCCGAACAACAGCAACCCAATATTCTACATTTCCTTTTCCCTTGCCCATGCGGGTTTCGGGTGGTTTGTGGGTATAGGGTTTATCCGGAAAGATGCGTATCCACATTTTTCCACGCCGCTTCATTACACGCACCAAAGCACGGCGGGCCGCTTCGATCTGGCGGGAGGATACCCAACCCGGTTCCAGTGCCTGCAAGCCATATTCCCCGAAGGTAACATCTGCACCTCTCAGGGCTTTGCCACGCATCCGGCCGCGCATTTGTTTCCTGTATTTCACACGCTTTGGCATCAACATAATAGCAACCTCTTTAATCCAGGCCAAGGAGAATATTTCCGGCCAGGGAATTATTCACTTACATAAACACCTTCAGTGGGTTCCATCGTTTCTTCCATCAGGGATAGTTTCTCGCCCTTGTAAACCCACACTTTTACACCGATCTGCCCATAGGTGGTCAATGCCTCGCTGCGAGCAAAATCAATGTCGGCTCGCAGTGTCTGCAACGGCACGCGTCCTTCGCGCAGCCAAACTGTCCTAGCCATTTCCGCGCCGCTTAAACGACCTGCAACCTCAATTTTGACCCCAAGAGCGCCCTGCCGCATTGCCTGCTGTATGGCACGTTTCATTGCCCGCCGATAACTTACCCGCCGGTTGATCTGGCCGGCAATGTTCTCGGCAACCAGCCGCGCGTCTGTATCGGGTGATTTGATCTCCTTGATTTCAAGATCAATCTTTTTCCCTGTTAACACTTCCAGTTCCTGGCGCAACTTTTTTACCGACTCCCCTTTACGGCCAATGAGAATTCCCGGTTTGGCTGTGTGAACAACCACCTTCACTTTGCCAGGGAATCTCTCCACCTCCACCAAGGAAACGCCAGCCTTGTCAGTTTCTTTCCTTACCATCTGACGAATTTTAAGGTCCTGATGGAGTTGATCAACATATTCACGTCCTTCACCATACCATCGGCCTTCCCATGGCCTGGTGATATTCAATCGAAAACCAATTGGATGTACTTTGCGACCCATGTTTTTTACTCCCGCTCCCGAAGAATTACCGAGATGTGCGATGAACGCCGTAAAATCGGCTTAAAACGACCGCGGGCGCCAAATTTCCGCCATTTGCGGGTCGGTGCCTCATCGGCAGTGATGCTGAATAAAAATAGATTATCACGACTTACACCAAAGTTCTCTTCCGCGTTCGCCACAGCCGACTTCAGCAGTCGATGAACATGCCTTGCCGCCACCTTGGGCGTGAACTGCAAAGTGTTAAGGGCATCAACTGCCGATTTACCACGCACCAGCTCCAATACCAGACGCACCTTGGAAGCGGAAACGCCACAGTTGCTTAATTTCGCGTAAATATCACGAGCCATGTTACATTACCTCTTGGTGGATTTCTCGGCGACATGACCGCGAAAGTGGCGTGTGGGGGCAAATTCCCCAAGACGATGCCCTACCATGTTCTCGGTGATATAGATTGGCACATGCCTCCGGCCATCATGGACAGCCACCGTGTGACCCACCATTTGTGGGAAAATGGTGGATGCCCTACTCCAGGTTCGCACGACTTTTTTATCACCACGCTCATTCATGGTCTCAATCTTTTTCATTAACTTAGGGTCGATATATGGCCCTTTTTTCAGTGAACGTGACATAGTTTCGTTCCTCTCTAACCAGACTTGCCTGTTCGTCCTTACCTGCCACCAGAGTTCCGCCGGCGAACGATATATTTATCCGTCTGCTTGTTCCGCCGCGTACGGTAGCCACGAGTTGGTTTACCCCAAGGGCTTTTTGGCCCTGGCATACCTGTTGGCTGCCGGCCTTCACCACCCCCGTGCGGATGATCGCGCGGTGACATGGCTGTTCCACGTACGGTTGGACGTATGCCCATATTCCGTGTACGTCCCGCCTTGCCGAGTTTAATGTTGCCATGTTCCACATTCCCAATCTGTCCGATGGTTGCATAACATTCCTGTCGGACAAGTCGAACTTCGCCCGATGGCAAACGGATATGGGCATAATCGCCTTCTTTTGCCAGTAACTGGGCCGATCCGCCGGCTGAACGCACCATTTGGGCGCCTTTCCCCGGCTGAAGTTCAATATTATGCACTGTTGTTCCCACAGGAATATGGGAAATCGGCAGGCTGTTGCCAGGGCGGATCTCTGCGGCGGCGCCTGTTACAATCTTGTCGCCAACCTTCAAACCTAAAGGCGCGAGGATGTATCGTTTTTCGCCGTCGATATAGTGCAAGAGAGCCAATCTGGCGGTACGGTTGGGGTCGTATTCGATTGCCGCCACAGTTGCGGGCACATCCCGTTTGTTGCGCTTAAAATCAACCACGCGAATGTAACGATGTGCCCCGCCACCTCGATGCCGAACAGTTATACGGCCCTGGTTGTTGCGCCCGGAATGCTTCTTGCGTTTAATGATCAAATTGCGCTCAGGGCGATCTTTGGTTATCTCATCAAAGGCATACCCGGTCATGCCACGCAAACCTGGGGTTACCGGTTTATAGGTCTTGATTGCCATTATTCAACCCCTTCAAAGAACGGTATTCGGTCTTCAGGCGAAAGAGTGACAATCGCTTTTTTATATCCACTTCGCCGTATCAATAATCTCCTGCTTCGCGCCCGACGGGTTCGTTTCCCTGGGGCATTTATGATATTTACACGCAGGACGGTCACATCAAAAAGGGTTTCTACCGCATCCTTGATTTGTGTTCGTGTTGCGCTTTCACTAACTTCAAAAACGTACTGGTGCAAACCACTCTGAAGATAGTTGGTCTTTTCGGTTACCAGTGGTCGGCGGAGTACTTCATATATCGTGGTCATCTATTCCTCCTGCCTATTCCAGATGGCTGGTGATGGCTTCCAGGCTTTTCAGCGGCAGAATCAACATGTCAAATGAAAGCAAATCTCGGATGTTCAAGTAATTTGCAAGCATCACTTTTGCGTCCGGGATGTTATTGGTCGAGCGGATCACACTTTCGTAGTCCTGTTTTTCATGGATGAGAATCAATGCGCTGTTGTCGCCGACAAGTTTTCCAAGGGCTTCCGCCATCAGGCGCGTCTTGGGCTCGCTTAACTTTAATTCATCCACAACAACAATGCTGCTCTCTGCAGCCTTGGTGCTCAACGCAGACCGCAGGGCAGCCCTGCGCATTTTCAACGGCATTTTCTGGGCGTATGACCGTGGATGTGGTGTGTGTATTTTTCCACCACCCTTCCATTGTGCAGCCCGGGTGGATCCTTGGCGCGCGCGCCCGGTGCCCTTTTGTCGCCACGGCTTGCGCCCTCCCCCGGCAACCTCGCTGCGGACTTTGGTGTCATGTGTGCCCAAACGAGCATTCGCCATTTGTCGGACATACGCCTGATGCATCAGGTCAACATATACCGGGGCTTCGAAAATACTTGGAGGCAGTTCCACTGTGCTGACTTTCTTGCCCTTCATATTCAAGACATCCACTACCATAGTTTTTTGCTCCCTTTCACAGATGCAGTTCGGGTGCATCCCGCCTACTGTTTCCGTGCCTCCTTAATGATCACAAGGCCACCACGGCCACCAGGAATTGCTCCCCGAACTCCGATCAGGTTGCGTTCGGCATCTACAAGGGCTACCTTAAGGTTCTGTGCAGTGACCCGGTCGTCACCCATATGGCCCGGACCGCGTGAACCTTTGTAAACACGACCAGGGGTGGTTCCGGAACCCCGCGAACCGGGAGCCCGTTGTCTGTCCGATTGTCCATGTGTCTTTGGGCCGCCGCGAAAATGGTGCCGCTTTACTGCGCCAGCAAATCCCCTTCCCTTGCTGGTGCCCACCACATCAACTCTTTCACCCATAGAAAAAATGTCAACCTTGACAACGTCCCCCTCACTTACACCGGGATCTTTGGCCCGAAACTCCCGTAGAAAACGCAGCGGCGGTATATTGATGCGTTTCAGGTGGCCAAGCTCACCACCTGTTAGGCGCCTTGGTTTGACCTCATTAAACCCCAACTGCACGGCCGAGTATCCGTCTTTTTCGGGGGTGCGAACCTGTGTAACGTAACATGGCCCAGCTTCGATCAGTGTCACCGGAATGGCGATACCACTTTCCTCGAAAATCTGGGTCATGCCGATTTTCTTGCCAATCAGCCCTTTAAACATCTCGGTTGTCTCCTCTTATTTATTATTCTTCCGGGACTGTCAACCAGGGCCTGGTTGCATCATCCCACCGAAGGGCAGTAAACTGTCTGCTGCGACATGGGTTGTTTTTTGTATGCGCCTACAGTACCGCTCTTTCCCTTCGACTTAGCAACTGAAAAATACCCAAAACCCTTTATTTATACCACAACTTCATCAAAAGATCGAGGTTTTAAGTGTTCAAATTGTATTTTGATCACCTAAAAACGCTTCTTTAGATTTTAATCTCGATATCGACACCTGCCGGCAGGTTAAGCCGCATGAGCATATCAATCGTTTTCGAATCCGGGTCCAGTACGTCAATCAAGCGATTATGGGTTCGGATTTCAAAGTGCTCGTGCGAATCCTTGTCAATAAAGGATGATCGGCGTATCGTGAAGCGTTCGATTTTTGTTGGCAGCGGTACCGGCCCCACAACTCTGGCTCCACTCCGCTCAGCGGTTTCCACAATCCTCTTGGCAGATTGATCCAAGACCCGGTGGTCGTATGCCTTCAGTCGTATACGTATCTTTTGTTTAGCCATTCCTTGCTTCCTACTCAATAATCTTGGTGATAACACCGGCCCCAACGGTCAAACC
>CAYQUO010000015.1:0-78803 GCA_964420835.1 uncultured Anaerolineaceae bacterium | reverse complement strand
AACCCTCGACCTCTTCAGTGCGATTGAAGCGCGCTCCCAACTGCGCTACAGGCCCAATTTATTTGGGTGGATTGGATTTTACTCGAACGGGTTTCCACTGTCAAGCCGATTGCGTTGGTTAACCGAATTTGCCTGATGAAATCGATTATTCAATGAAAGGATACATTTGTGGTCTTCTATCCCAGACTCTGCATAACGTTTATAATCGGTCTGCAGTCGAGGTTTTTATGGAAAATATCAGATTGAATAAGATCAGCGCTGAAATGGATAAATCGGGAATTGACACACTTGTTCTCAACCCCGGGGCTTCCCTTTATTATCTGACTGGACTTGAATTTCATCTAAGTGAAAGACCCATCGTTTTCATTCTTGTGCGACCAAACAGGTGTGGGATAGTGCTTCCTGAACTTGAACAAGGGAAATTGCTTTCCAGCAAATTTCCAATTAAAACCTATTCATATTCAGATGATCCGGATTACTGGTCGGAGGCATTTCAGAAAGCAACCACAGATATGGGCATCTCTGGTACAACGATCGGGATCGAACCGTCCAGGTTAAGAGTAATGGAGTACCGCTTTTTAGAAAATTCAATCAATCATTCCCTCTTCGTTTCAGCAGAAACAGAAATTTCCAAGTGCCGGGCTGTAAAAGATGATACAGAAATCCAGGCCATGCGAATTGCAACAGATATTGCGGAAAGATCCTTGCTCCAGATATTGCCTGAGATACGTGAAGGCCGTACCGAGAAAGAAATTGCCGCCAGACTGGTTTGTAAATTATTGGAAAACGGTTCCGATACTGCTTTACCTTTCCAACCAATTGTAATCAGTGGAACCAATAGCTCCAATCCACATGGCACCCCATCTGACCGAATCCTCCAATTTGGAGACTTTGTGATTATTGACTGGGGAGCCGCGTTCAATGGATACTGTTCTGATATTACGCGCACGTTCGTTATTGGCCAAGCAACTGAGGAACAAAAATTTCTCTACCAAAAGGTTCTGGAGGCCAATCAGGCTGGGCGGGAAATATCAGCGCCCGGCATTATGTCTAAACAAGTTGATGATGCTTGTCGGAATGTATTACGTAAATATAATTTGGACAATTACTTTATTCATCGTACAGGTCATGGTTTGGGTTTGGAACCCCATGAGACACCCTATATCCACGCTAACAATCCCGTATTCCTTCAACCTGGAATGGTGTACACCATCGAGCCGGGTATTTATTTACCAGGAAAAGGAGGAATACGGATTGAGGATGATATTTTAATCACCGATGAAGGATCTATCAGTCTAACAACACTCCCACGAGAATTGATGATATTAAAATAAATTGGATAATCACCCGCTAATCTTTGTCTAGTGCCAATGAAGCCTCAATGAACCGTAATTTAATTCTGGTTACAATATCCTTGTTCATTTGGGGCTTTGGGGAGGGACTCTTCTATTTTTTTCAACCTGTCTACCTCGAATCCCTGGGCGCCTCACCCGTTATTATTGGAATAATTTACAGTGCAAGTGGTGTTGCATTGGCATTAAGCCAGATACCTGCAGGCCGATTGTCCGACCGGGTAGGACCACGGAATATCATTTTAGCATCCTGGTTCCTGGGCACAGTTGCTGCAATAGTCATGGCAGCATCGCCATCCCTTGCCCTTTTTTCAATCGGTTGGATTCTATATGTCATGACCGGTTTTGTTGCAGCTCCGTTGAACTCTTATATCAACATGGTAAAAGGAAAATGGAACATTCAAAGGGCGCTCACCATCTCATCAGCCGGCTTTAATTTTGGCGTGGTACTGGGTCCCATCACAGGAGGTTGGATCGCGGAACATTATCAAATTCGATTCGTCTATTCAATCGCTGCGATGACGTTTTTTATTTCCACCTTGATCATGCATTTAATCGAAAAAATAGATATTCAGAAACAAACACACTTGCAGAAAGGGGATGGCTTTATACCTTCCCCCCGTTTTATCGGATTGTTGGTTTTATTCTTTTTTGTGTTTTTGTCTGAATACCTTTCCCAACCTTTAACACCAACTTATTTAGGTGATGTCCACAACCTTTCAATTGGTCAAATTGGTCAGCTCGGTTCAATTGCCAGCATGGGGAATGTGATTATTGCGTTAGTTCTTGGCGGGTTAAAAGGGAAAATTGGGTTTATGCTTGGGCAAGCGTTGGTATTTTGTTTTGCATTATTAATGTGGAAAGGCAACAATATCGAGCTCTTTTCCTTTGGATACTTTTTGTTGGGTGGATACAAGCTCACTCGGTCAATGGTTCTTGCGATCATCAGGCCGTTTGCCCCCGATAACATGATAGGATTTTCCTTCGGAATGGTAGAGACAGTCAATGCCGTGGCGGTAATCATCGGCCCTCCCCTCTCCGGATTAATTTACGGAAATTCAACTGCAGGCATGTACATGCTTGTATGCGCAATACTTCTTATAACCATAATTACCAGCCATTTTCTTATTCACATTAAACCCCCTGTTATTATTCAGGAAGGAAAGAAGTTATGACTCTGAAAGTATTATCTTTTACCCTTGGTCCTTTGGAAAACAATTCATATTTATTGGTTAATGAAAACGAAAAAAAGACCGTTGTAATTGATCCATCATTTTCCAGCCAACCCATATATGATTCAATTCAACAAAACGACTGGAAGTTGCAAGCCATTTGGCTTACACATGCCCATTTTGATCATATTGCCGGTTGCGCCATTGCATCGCAATTTACCCCACCAGTTCCAATAGCACTTCACCCTGGTGATCTGGAACTTTGGAAGGACGGGGGAGGTGCCTTGGATTATGGGTTTACCTTAAATTTAAATCAAGATCCTACCATTTTACTTCAGGATCAACAAGAGCTTTTTATTGGCAACGAGAGGATACTGGTCAGTCATACCCCCGGACACTCTCCCGGCCACGTGACCTATTATTCTAAATCGACCAAGGTCGCTTTTTGTGGCGATCTCATTTTTCGCCACGGGGTTGGCCGTACAGATCTGCCCGGAGGCAGTTTTTTGGAGTTGGCAGCGAGTATCCGTTCAAGAATATATACCCTTCCTCCAGATACTCGCCTGCTCAGCGGCCATGGCCCCGAAACCACTGTGTTCGAAGAGATGCTGCACAATCCATTTGTAAACGGCAAAACTGTGAACCAGCAACATTAATTTTCCGCTCATCCAAATACCCTTAATCGAGATTACTTGGCGTAATCGATGGCCCGGGTTTCCCGAATAACGGTAACCTTAATTTGGCCTGGATACTGCATTGTCTCTTCAATCTTTTTTGCCACATCCCTGGCCAAACGGGTGGCTGCCAAGTCGTCAATATCATCCGGTTTTACAATTATCCGAACTTCGCGGCCGGCCTGGATAGCATAACTCTGATTTACCCCTTTATGTGAGTTGGCCAGTTCTTCCAAGGCTTTCAGTCTTTTAATATATTGATCGAGATCTTCCCGGCGAGCGCCGGGCCGTGCTCCGGAAATCGCATCGGCTGCCTCCACGATAACAGCTTCAACGGTTTCCTGTTCCACTTCATGATGATGAGAGGCAATTGCGTTGACGACCTTCGGGTGAACACCATATCGCCGCGCAAAGTCAGCTCCAATCTGGGCATGTGTCCCTTCCGTGTTGTGGTCCATTGCTTTGCCAATGTCGTGAAGCAATGCTGCAGCCCGACTTAATTGTTCGTCTGCGCCCAATTCAGCCGCAATGACCGAGGCCAGTTTGGCAACTTCAACTGCATGGGAAAGCTGATTTTGACCGTACGATGTTCGGAATTTAAGACGGCCAAGCACCTTGGTGACTTCAGGATGTAAACCAACAACACTGGCTTCATAAGCCGCCTGTTCTCCAGCCTCAACGATTAATCTATCAACTTCCCGCTCTTCCTCTGCCATTACTTTTTCAATGTGGGCGGGGTGAATTCTTCCATCAAGTATCAGTCGGTGTAGTGATCGACGCGCGACTTCACGTCTAACGGGGTCAAAACAGGAGATAGTGACCGCCTCAGGTGTATCATCAACAATCACATCCACTCCAGCCGCTTGTTCGAATGCTCGAATATTTCTGCCATTCCTGCCAACAATACGGCCTTTCATCTCCTCATTGGGAAGTGGAACAATGGAGGACGTTACTTCAGCAACATGTTCGGAGGCAACCCGCTGGATGGCATCTGCAATGATCTCCCTGGCTCTTTTATCACCTTCTTGCTTTGCTTCCGTTTCGATCTGCCGAATGATCCTTGCCATATCATTTCGTGATTCCTTTTCAGTTTGTTCCAGGAGCGCAGTTCTGGCTTCTTCAAGCGTCATTTGTCCAACCCGCTGCAACTCTTCCAACTGCTGGTGGGCCATTTTTTCAACTTCATTAAACCTTCTGTCAATCACACTTTGACGCTTGTTTAATTCCTTGTCCCTTTGTTCAATCCGTTCAACACGGATATCCAACTCTGCCCTTCGCTTCTGGAGGCGATCCTCTTCACGAGACAATTCAGATCGTTTTCGAGCAATTTCGATTTCGGCCTCCTCCAATGTCCGTAGAGCCTTGTCTTTCGCCTCCAGTTCGATTGTCCGTGCTTTTTCCTGACTGGCTATTAATTGATTGTTGGCTTCATATTCCTGTTCTTTTATTATCCTTTTTTTTATAAAGCCGTAAGCAAAAAACAGGATGGCAATTAACAAGAAGACGTCAATTATCACGATCAAGAATAGAAAAATTGGGCTGATATTATTCATCACTATTAAATCCTTTATCAGTTAAAAATCATCAGTACGTTGAGTTTCCAGCCACAACGTTTTAACAACACTGTCTACTACCTCATACTGATATCCACGTCGGACAAGGTACATGCCAAGGCGTTGTCGGAAAGTCTTCCAGTCCAAATTACGCAATCGCCACGAATATTTCGCCCCAGCCCGATACGCGGTTATTTCATCCTCCTCAAATTGTTCTTTTTGGGTTGTACGTTGAATGAGTTCTTCTGTTACCCCTTTTTTCTTCAATTCCATGATTAAGAACCGCCGGCTACGTGGATGTGAATAATTGCGGGTTTCTATCCATTGTTTGACAAAATCTTCATCGTTTAATACGCCATTCATTAATAATTTATCCAAAACCTTTTGAATTAGTCCCACTTCATACCCATACTGGATCAGTCGCTTCCTTACCTCCCACATGGTTCTTGGGCGATAACTGACGAAATTTAGTGCCTTGAGGTATGCCTTTTCATAAAGATCGCCTGTAACTAAATCAGCGAGGGATTCTTCATCAATTTCCTGCCCAACAGACAGTGTAGCGGCAGTATGTTTCGATAGCCAGAATGAATATTCATCATCCAGATAGATATTAAACCTGTCTTTATAACGCCGTTGAGCCTTAATCCTTGTTATTGTTTTCATATAAAAATGACCGCAACCTGATAGCAGTCCACGGCTTTTTGCGCTTATATCGTTATTTAGGTCTGGGAAACGGTTACGAACTGTTTACATTAATCATGGGTCATTTGAGGATAATACGTAAACCCAATGTAGAGCAGATTCCAATAATGTATGATTTTTAAGCCTTAGGGCATAATATACTTTTCAGAAGAAAATTACCGTATCAAATTGTCAATTCGTTATACAAAATTGAAATCTTACAATTTTCAAGTAACCAAGCATCATCCAGTTCTTGCGAACTTTCATGAAATTCCATAACCCAAATACGATATAATTTAAAGCGTGAAATCCTGCCTATCATTAATTATTTATTGCTAATTCAAATTCACACAAATTATACATCGAATATATAAAATAATACAAATATCGCTTGATAATATTGCAAAATCCAACTTAAGGTTCATTACTGCTCATTGGGCGCCAAAGGCATATTTTTACATCTATTTTCTTAACCAGGAACTTTTATCGAAAGAAAGCGAAAAAGCCTGTTTGCTGATTGATAATATGAAATAAAGAAGCATGGCATTTGGAATAAAGGAGTGTAGTTTAGGCGGCGAGGTCGTATCTAATCAAATATGTACCGATCAATATGATAATCGTTGGTTTAATAAAAATAATTACAATAATTTTTAATTTATGCGGATAAAAAATGAACCCACCCAATAATCCGATCGATATACAAAATCGTCAAAAGAAACGGAATTTCCACCACCAGGTTGGACTACAAATATTCTTGCCATTATTCATATGTATTATTGTCTTCATCATCTTGGTTGTAATCGTCACGGTCACGTCAATGGGATCAGTTCCTACTGGTACAAGACTGGCCAATATATCTGCTATTTTTCTTATAATCCCATTATTGGCATTTGGAATAATTGCCTTGACTCTGATTATTGGTATAAATATTTTATTGGGAAGGATTCCTCATTACTTGACAAATATTTTTACACTTGGCGGTGTTTATTTTTTTAGAATTGAAATATTTATTTCCAAACTATCAAAATTCCTGGTTGAACCAATTTATCGAATAATAATTTTTCGCTCAACTGTCCTAAATTACTTGAAAAAAATTCAAAAATAAATCATGAATATAGGAATACAACGATATGCCATCAAAAATTAACCAGAAAACAAAAACCCTCATAATCGGTTCATTTATTGGTGCAATCATTGGAATTGCCGCATCATACATCCTCCTAAAAAGGATGGATACTGACGAAACCAGTCCTGCATTGACACGGAGCCAGGGATTAAAGATTGGCATGGGTGTCATTGGCTTGTTGAAAATGGTTTCAGATTTATCGGTTGACAAAACATAACACATACACACGATTGCTGTTAAAGAACACCAAAATGTAGATTGATTCCATGCCATGGTTCATAACAATGGGCAATTCCAACTTCTGTTTATTGGTAATGTATGCAGAGATTTCATCATCACCAATTCCGGGAACACATTAAACGATATCCCGGGCGGAAGTGTTCTTTACGCTGCTGCCAATGCAGCATACTGGAAGAAGTGGAACATTGGCCTGGTTGCCAGGGCAGGGCTGGATTTTCCAGAAGAATGGATAAGATCCATTCGGCGCAAAGGATTCGATACCAGTGGGATACAAAGGTATTCGCATTTTACCGACAGTCGATTTTTTATTTCTTATCTCAATCCTGATTTACCTGTATTCGAGTCTCCAGTGCTACAATATTCAAAACTTGGTTTAGAGGCGCCCAGTGCATTGGTGGGTTATTCAGATTCCAATATTGATAAAAATGATCAATACCCCCAACAAATGGGATCAATTGGCTTGTCCGAAGTACCGCAAGAATATCTGAATGCCAATGCAGCACATATATGTCCTCTCAACATCGATAGCCAAAAAGCGATATCCCAATTGCTGAATATCTCCAGAGTTTACACAATTACACTCGAACCTTCTGATTCGTTTATGGAACCATCCGGTTTGGCGGATGTCCCGTTGCTGGTTAAAGGATTGTCAGCATTTATTGTGTCTGAAAGGAACTTGCGGAACCTGTTCGCCGGTAAAACGATTGATCTTTGGGAGATGGCCGAGGCAATTGCCGGTTATGGATGTGAAATTGTTGTCATCAGACTTCATGACCATGGTCAATACCTTTATGATCACTCCAGCCATGCTCGCTGGGGCATTCCTGCATATCCGGCAAAAATTGACAACCCAAGAGGAGTGGGCAACTCTTTCTGTGGTGGTTTTTTATCCGGATTCCGCACCAGCTACTCACCGGTCGATGCTGCATTATTTGGTAATATTTCCACTTCTTTATCGGTTGAAGGGGATGGCCCATTTTTTATAATGGATGCTTTTCCCGCCTTGGGTATATCAAGGGTGGAAGCACTAAGGAAAATGATAAAAAAATTCTAAACATGTAACGTTGATGGATAAACCACCATCGATCCATGGTGTATTCCATTTTGAATAATTAAAATGGCTTGCAGTCAATATTCTTTATACAACAATATTCTGCTTTGCTGTCTCATGGCATGAGAGTGGTCATTTCCCATGGTGAGGAGCAATTTTTCCAACAATCCTGCCACTTGTATGCAGGTGTTTTGGCTCAAAAATCGTCCTTTAAAATACTGAAATATTTTGGTTTCCCAGGCGTCAATTTGTTATTTATAAACATGTACCTCATCCGCTTACTTATTTGCATTGAAGCATCCCTATCCCTCATGTTTCAAGTGCTCATTCCGACACTTGTTTCCGCGTCCCGGGAATTCCACATAGAATAGTACAGAAATAGTGCTTTGGCTAATGGCAATGGGTCTGTTAGGCCACTCAACACATCTGGAGCTTTCACCCCTGTAGGTTCTTTGCCCGATAATGCCACGGATTCTACTATCTATCCATCACCACACGAACAACCCTACAAGTAAATGCCATCTTCGATTGAGACCAGAAGGGTATTTCCCTGGTTTTTTTTATTCCAGTTTTTTTATGGTACAGCCATCGGCAATTATCTCCCACGAACCCAGTAAAGCTTGGTTGTTTTCTTCCACTTATTCGGCACCTGCTTGTCGTTGGCTGGATCTCCTTAATTGTCCCAATTTTGTTTGATAAAATCAAACTGACTTAAATAATATCTGAAGCATTTGGAGTGACTTATGAAAAGACTTTCGTATTGGCTAATTGGACTACTTGCCGGCGGTGTTATTGGTGCAACAGCCGGCTTATTGTTGGCACCTGCATCAGGCAAGGAAACACGAGAACGGATCATTGGATATTCTCATCAGGCTGCATCCGAAATCCGCTTGGCTGCAGAACATAAACGTCAAGAACTTGAGGCAGAACTGGTGAGACTAAAGAAGGGAATATCTCACAGCCAGTAAGTGAATTTCGTAACCATTGGATCCCTGTCACAGCGCAAACAGGATCCGATAATTAATTATCTTCGGATAAGCGCAACCTATATCCGGCAGATTGATTGGTATAACGGGTAATACCGCTGACGAGAGCAGTGATTTTGTTGTTCGCCTCAAAATCGATTGGAATTTCCAATTGATCTCCATTCATGACTTGGAAGGATTGAACCCGGGTTATCTTTCCTTCCGCGATTATTGTGATGGCATATTTTTGAGGCAGTGTGTTTTCAATTCGAACAAATCCAGCTGAAACCCACCCCCCATCATCCATTTCAAAATCAGACGAATAGCCAATCTCTGGAATGGCGATATCGTCTATTAGAAATCCTTCACCATTTACGGCAGCATCAGTAACATATTCAAATCGAATCTGGATCTTTTTTCCTGAATATTCTGACAAATCCACCACTTCCTCAATCCAGCCTTCGCTTTTTCCGTTATAGGCGAATCCATAATTATTTCCTGTGGGGTCTTCTCCGGTTCCGGATGGGGTTTCAAGTGAGCGCCAATGAACACCATCCTCGGAGGCAAGAACGTATAGATAGTCGTAATCTTTTTCAATGTCATACCAGGCCCAGTATCGGAGTGTTACTGGGCCATTGATGGAGGAAAAATCAAATTCTCGGGTTAAGGTCATGTCCGATTCATCTCCCCTATTGGACCAAAAAGCAAACCGGCCCGAGTGTGGGTCAGACGGCAGGACTCCAACCAAATTGGATCCTTCGAATATGAATTTGGCTTTCTTATTGTTACATTTCAAATCAATATAATCGACACCAAACTGGTGGACTGAAAAATTTTGGACACCCTCGGAACAGGAAACCTGATCGTTTACACTGGTCTTCGGTACCTTGGGAAAATCCCTATAAGCATATCTCCCGTCAGCAACCCTTGCATCATTCAATAGATTGGTTATAGTCCAGTCAACAAATAGATCTTCAGCCAGGTAACTTTTCCCTGATTTTGAATTTCCCATAGTTTGATCGTGTATGACATTGTCGACACTTTTTAATCCATTGTCCGGGTCAGCCACCAACGCCTTTGTGGCATCCTCACCAAAACGATCCAGAAAATATTTCATAAACAAAAAAGCAGCACCATAGTGGGGGTAGGATTCATATCCTGAAGGCCAATAAGTTAATTGGATGTCCGGCTGTTCCATATATGCGTCATCAGTGTACCCAACGTCATATCCATTGATAAATTCAGACAGCATCGAGAAACCTTCGTTAACCCATGATTCTTCGTTTCTGTCCCGATACCAATGGATCATATGTTGGAATTCGTGAGCTAACGTCCCATAGGCGCTCTCGTCCCTCAAATCTACATATTCTGCACTGAGAAAAAACAACTCGTGCGCATTTGAGTATTTATGAACAAGGGGATGAACAGAATCCATGGAGGAAAAATATCCCCCCACACTTCCACCACCTTTTGCATACAAGATGTATAACCTTGGGTCATTATCAATCCCGGGTTTCCACTCACTGCCAAAAAACTCCCGATTTCGTTCATAGATCTTTTGATCAAATTCATCAATTAACATCACCATGTCATGCTCATTATATTTCACCCCTTCTTCCACCCAGAAATAAACATGCTCAGCAACATAGCGAAGTACCGCATTAATTCTTATGGTTTTATTTGTATCTGTGTTGGTCACCCAAAACTGATCGATTTCTCCCACCTGCCGGAGCGTCCCTTCAGCCCCCACAGTTTCTGGAATATTATCAATTCCTTGCAGTCTCATAGCCAAGTCTCTCAAATCATTTTCTGGAATAACGGCATTTTCCAGGGTTTGCAAGGTTGTTAATGAGCCTGCAGTATCAGAAGAAATGATCACCGGCGGGGTAAGAGTTGGGACAGCAGGTGTTTTCAACCCTGCAGACATGGTTATGGCTACCGACCATGGCTGATTGCCAGATAATGCTTGGTTGGCAACAAAGATCAAAATTCCCGTCGCAAGACAAAGGACCAACGATATACAACAAATGACTATAACAACACCCAGTATTATTGCCCAGGATCGAGATATCATACGCCTACCTTTCCACCAATAAAACCTTCTGATAATTTGCCGAGGTTATAAAGCCGAAAGTAAGCCAGGAATATGGCAATGCGAATGAATCGAGGCTAAACCCTTCAAGGGCAAGTCCCAATATCGCAAATATTCCCATCCAACCAATTGTTTTAGCCAGAGGGAAATCCGACTCCAGTAAACCCTTTGAAGATCTCCAAAGATTAACAAGCCAGCAAACATATATAGAAAACCCAACAATCCCTGTTTCTGCCAGGAGCCTGATCCACAAGTTTTTTATGTTTAATAATACAGGTGTTCTATAAAGTAGTTGCCTTACTTCCGTCAGTCCCATTGATTCAACACTTAATTCACCCGGCAAGAAAAAACCTGCATTGCCCATGCCAACACCCAGCCATGGGTGATTTGAAAAAACCTTCCAGCCAGCCTCCCAGTAAACCAGACGGGCGGCCACCGTGAGTTGTTTTGCATAATAGAGAAGTGGGTTGGACTGTTTTATGTCGAATTTATAAAGATTCACCATTCGTGGGTCGAGGATGGTCAATCCATATCCGGCCATAATAATTGCCAACAAGTAAGCAAGAATCAGCAATATCGGTATCAATGAGATAATGATCCTTTTGGATGGCAGACCAGGGATCGTCTGTTTTTTATTCTCAAAGATTCCCTTGATCTTTTTTTGCAGCCATATGTATGAATGGATAATCAGGTAAGTGATCATCAGCAGGAACCCGAGCAACCCGATCCTGGAAAATGTCATTCCTAAAACCACCAGACTCCCTGCCAGGAAAAGGTTTTCTAAGGATAATTTCCAAATCCGAATTCGATGCACGGAGAAATGACATACCGTTGATGCCAGCCAAAACGGGATAAAGATCAGGTTTAATTGATGTGCCAACCAAGACGGCTCCAACGCGAAACCCACCACACGTTGCCTGAACAAAGGGCCAAGGGAATAGAGTTCATGGAAAGTCCACATCCATGCCGGGTAGCGATTCCAGACCAACCAAGAGAATCCTTGCGCGAAAGACCACACCAAGGTAATTCCACCAGAGAAATTAATGATTTTCAATGTGGTAATTCTCCGATTTTCATCGGACAGCCATGTCATCGTAACCAGATAAAAACATAAACCAACTGCCAGCGTAATCATTGCCTGCAATTGTGCACGGATAGGGCTGTTCTCTTTCCATATTGGTATTTCGCGAAAATGTGATACAACGGTTGTTCCAACAGCCACCAATAGAAAGCCCAATAAGGGTGCACTTATTTCAGAAAAGTGCCCGCCTTTGATAACATAAGGGATCAACCAGAAAAGAACCATGAACAGAAGAAAAACCCCTGAAGGTGCGGCAACAGCATCCGACCCAACCATTTTGGCCACAAGCGGCATACTTGTTATGGGGAGAAAAACGACCAGCGCAGCCCAAAGAATCGTATTAATCCTTGGGTATTGATAATAATTCACGGAATTGGTTTATCCTGGATTTGATTTGCGGATTTAATTTTAATAATACATAAACAAATGATGAAACCCAGAGTACTGCCCGCCAAAATTAGTGTACCTCTTGCGTGTCTTACTGGCCTGCTGGCAGGCTGGGCATATGCGGAGATTTGAAACCCAATGGCAGGGGATATTCCTTTGCCAAGCTTTTTTTCATACAAAATGGCCTTCCCCAAGACATCCAGTTCATTTTGGAGTTGTGTCACACCCTGGATGCTGCAAAAAGGTGTAGCAGGGTCAATTACAACACTATTTTCCAGACAGGACTCAAGTGAGTCAAGGTATTTTTGATAGTTGGCAGCAATTACAGCATGACCATGTGCGTCAAGCAACCTTTCATTCACAAGGTTTATCCAGGTGTTGGCAATGTAGGCCGATATGCGCGGATCAGTATGATGAATTCTGATTACAAATTTTTCATGGTCCCTCTCCAAAGATGCGGTTCCACGCAATCCAGCTTCATCAAGATCAATTCCCTCCTCAGAATTGATCGTTTGCAATACAACTGTGATTAATTCGGGTGATGTGATCAGGTCTCCTATCATGCCCAACACTTGGTCCTCTTCAATGTCAGTTAATAGTCCTGTTCGGGTGTAATCTATGTTTACAGATAATGAAGCGTGGGACTCGAAGATAGGAGGATACAGGTAATGGGCCAGCTCTCCGGCACCTGCGCCAACGAGCATAAATAAAAATAATACTTTCCAATTGAAAACTATTTTTTTTATTAAATCCAATGGTTTGAGTGTTTTGTCCATGATCAACGAAAAACCCGTTTTCAAGCAACCATGGATTCATTATACTGTAAACAATATTGAGCAATTGATCCGGTCATTGAATGAGTGAATAGGCAGGCAAATGATCCTTTTTACCAGCCTGTACAAGCAATATAATTCCGTTGCCTAATTTTGGACGAAATTAATCAAAGCCAGGTTTTTTGAGCAATCGGCATATGTATTAAAACTCATTGATGCCGACAATTGATTTCCTTCCAAGTCATAAATCGTCGCAGTGAGATTGTTAATTGAATCCACCGCTGAATACCCAACAATTACTTCATAACCACCGGGTCCGTATTCCTGCCGGGCTGAGGTTACTCCGATAGAATCGATCGGTTGATTGTTCAAAGTTCCTTCCACGACGATTACCAGGTTTCCCACCGGTCGCTGAAATTTATCAAAGACCTGCCCTGCGACCCCCATCCAATTGCAACCAGAATCTGGATGCACAAAGTTTTGCATATAAACTGGCGCGCCGGGTTGAGGTTTGAAGCGGTAATTTTCAGGAATGAATATATTTGTTGGCCCAGGTGTCGATGTAAATGCTCTTGTTGGC
The DNA here is from genome assembly GCA_964420835.1 of uncultured Anaerolineaceae bacterium. GTDB lineage: Bacteria > Chloroflexota > Anaerolineae > Anaerolineales > Anaerolineaceae > CAYQUO01. Next base: position 65,076 of record CAYQUO010000015.1, on the reverse strand, counting down.
ACCAGCGTATTTGTTTCGGTTTGAATATTAGTCGCCGTTGGAGATTTTGTATCAGTTGGTGTGCGGGTTGCGGTAACTGTAAATGTAGAGGTGTTGGTTTTTGTGGGGGTTTTGGTAAATGTCGGTGTATATGTCCAGGTTGTGGTTTTGGTTGGGATGGTTGTTCGAGTATCGGTTGGCGTGAATGATGGAATGACTGTTTTTGTAGCAGTTTGTGCTTGTGAAGTGGTTATTGCTGGACAGGTAGGGCAAATTACCGTGGGACAATTCAGAGATTTGCAATCTGACTCGGCACATGCTTGATTGGCACCTATTGATTCTTCATTCATGCCTTGAATGATGATGACCTGTGGCAAATCAATCGGCAGGGATAATACAGTTCCCCCACATCCAGCCAGCATGAGCATGATCACTACCCATCCGATTTTTCGATGCATGACGTCTTGCTCCCATACAAGTTGACAATGATTTAGCGAATTTAGTTGCAAGATTCATGCGAGGTAATCCTCAGTTAAAAAGCCCCCTGTCCACTAATGACCACCCAGATTGTTTTAATAATGATCTGCAGGTCAAGCCAGATGGAATAATGCTGCACGTAATACAGGTCTTCCTCTGTGTGGAGATGCATTGGCTTGTCACTTCTGCCATTAATCTGCCACCAACCAGTCATTCCTTGTGGAACGGCGAATCTTTTCCGCTGCCAGGTGTCGTATTTTTCAACCAATTCCGGCAGTTCCGGCCTGGGCCCAACAAGGCTCATTTCGCCCCGCAATACATTCCAAATTTGCGGTATCTCGTCAATGCTTGTTCTGCGGAGAAATTTCCCAATTCGGGTGATCCTGGGATCATCTCTTTTCTTGTGATTTACCTTGTCCACTTCACCGGATATATGAGAAACAACAAGGTGTTTTTCCGCATCCGCCACCATCGAGCGAAACTTGAGCATTTTAAATACCCTTCCATTTTCTCCAACCCGGCTAGACGAATAGAAGACCGGCCCCCAGCTATCCAGCTTTATTAATAAGCCAATTACCCCACAGAAGGGAATGATAATTGGCAATGATACGAATGAAACCAGAAGATCAAAAACCCGTTTAATAAACCGTTGATAGTCGCTCAAAGCCGGGGCTCTCAAGTCCAGTAACGGTAAACCAGCAAACTCTTCGATGGACGCCTTGTGCAAGGCAAGGGAATAATAATCAGGAATGACCCAAACCCGTACAGGGAGATCATGAAGCTCGCTCACAACCTGGACCAATTGTGTTTCATCCATCCGCGGCAATGCAAGGATCACATCGTCAACCTTGTATGAACCGATAATTTCATGAGCAGCCTCAAGGGGGCCAAGGATTTGGTCGCCCTGACCTGGACATTCCGGACTGCCAATCCACCCAACCAATTCAAGATTAAATTGTTCATCCTCCCGAATCTTTTCTGCTATCAACACACCGGATTCGCTCGAGCCAACAATGATCACCCTGCGCTTTTTCACCATTCCGAATATATTTCTTTTGTAAACGATCCTATAGATCACACGCCAACCGAGAACAAATCCGTAACCCATTCCTATAAAGGTGAGAAATAGAAAACGGGAGATCTCACGAAATGATAAATACAGCACCCCCGCCATGGATATGGCTGCTAATATGGATCCAAAAGTCAGACTGACAACTTCATGGGTGGCTTTTAAATTTTTTCTTCCGTCGTAAACAGAAAAAAGCAATAATATCCCAACCCAAAGCAATGGAAAAAGGATTATGATGGTAATGGGAATTATTACCGGCGAGGTGATCGGTTCAACGAACGGAAGGATGTTAAGTGGTCGCCGGGCGGCAACTGCAATCAGAAATGCCAAAACCAGTAACGCCCAATCGAGAAACAAGGACAACACTGCAAAATTGACTGAAAATCGCCGGAGCATAATGATATTCTCTCTGACTTAATTTCCTAGTTTCAACGCTTCATAAACAATATTTGAGATTGTCCTCAAATCGGTTCGGCTTAACTATTCCAGAATTTTGTCCGGAATCCCAAAATGGTAAGAAAATTATCCTTATCAAAACTGATGATTCGTAATAATTGGAGGGTGAACATAACAATAAAAATCAAGTTGTAAACTGTATAACGAATCCAAAGTCTCGTGAAATCCTGCGATAATCTGAATAGCCACTCAAAACCGAGATTCCTGACCCATTTAGGCGCCTGACGTATTTTGCCGGAAAAAAAATCAAAGGTTGCACCAGAAGGGATCATGATGCAGCCTTTAATCTTTTCGAGATGATCCCGGATCCAGACATCCTGCTTTGGAGAGCCCAATCCAACCCATAAAAAATCCGGTTTTGCCCTATTTATCTTTTCACATAATTCAAAATCCTCCGTTTCAGTTAATGGTCGAAAAGGGGGAGAATATACTCCCGCAATATTTATGGTGCTAAATTTCCTTTTCAGAAACTCAGCTATCTTCTCTGGAGCTCCTGGATATCCTCCGTATAAATAAAAGCTATATCCTTTTTCCTGGACTTTGTCGCTGATCTCAAGCAATAAATCAGGTGCATAAAATCGGTCGCTATTTTTGTAATAAAACAATCTTGCCCATTTTAGAAATGGCATGCTGTCAATACTGACCAGGTCAGCAGAGTTATAAAGGTCGCGCAAGTTTTTTTTCAGTAAAGCGGAAACACAAATATGAACATTGATCACCGCCACAGAATGTGACCGTAAATATTTATCATTTAACCACTGATCAAACACAGGATACATTTCTGCATATGATAAGCAGGAAATGTTTATTCCCAGGATGTTCATCCGGGGGAACGGGAGGGAACCAGGCATATATGAATCATCCATAAGACAACGAATTCCTACTCATCAATTGGAATTCCTCTTTCAACGATCTGACGATATTCCCATTCATACGTCTGCCTTAATCCGCTTTCGAGAGATGTAAAGACTTTCCATCCCAGCATTTCTGTTGCTTTTGAATAATTCCCAGATCGTCCAATATCTCCCTCCGGTTTGGTCATGTCATAAATAATAGGAATCTTCTTACCACTGATCTTCACAATCAGGGACGCAAGCTCGGATATCGGTGTTTCTTTTGCAGTCCCAATTTGAATTACACCTTTCCCCAAGCCCCGGGATGGTAGTCTTAGTATCGCATCGATTAAATCACCAACAAAAACAAAATCCCTCGTTTGCTTGCCTGATCCCCAGACTATTAGTTCCTCTTTTGGATATTGAATTGCTTTTCGAATCAGGCTTGGAATTACCTGTGAGCGCTTGTGAGAAAATAACGCCCTGGGGCCATAGACATTATGGACTCGAAGAATTCCTGCCGAAATGGCCGTGCTTTTCTCCAATAGCTCAAGTTCATACTCGCCCATTAATTTCGACCACCCATACGCTGATTCAGGATGCGCAGGATATACATCGTCTTCTTTAATGGGAGTATTATTTGTTTGTTGTTGAAGATGTTTGGGGTAACTACAGGCTGTCCCCAAGTAAACTACTTTATTGATTCCACATTCACTCACTGCATTATATACATTCGAGTTGATTAACATATTTGTGCGAAATATAAACGACTCATTCGCAAAGACAAAATTGATTCCTGCAACGATATCAGCCAGGTGAAAAACAATTTCCGGCTCGGATTTTTTACACGACGCTAATGCGAATTGATAATCACATAAATCTCCGTATAGGAATTGGTCTTTGAGTGATATGGTCGTACTGCCATCTTCCCGCTTCAGATTATCGATCGAACCTCGCCAAAGGTTATCAACGATATAAACCTTAGCTCCCAATTCAGCGAGGGCTTCCACCAGCCATGAGCCAATAAAACCTGCACCACCGGTAACCAGCACCCTCTTACCTGTGAACCAACTTAACGGGACACCATTACTTTCCAAACGGTTCAGAACTGATGTAATTAATGGATTCACCATGGGCAATTAAAAACAGATGGATGAGAATTATCTATAAAAGGAGACAAACATTCAATTTCCACCATCTAACCACCTTTCTTTATAAATAACGAAGAGTAATCCACCTTTGGGAAAATCTGGCACCTGCCTTCCTCCGTTGCATCAAGTATCTCACGTCCATGTTTTTCATAATAGTTGAGCGCGATTTGATAGTCCAACTCGGAACGTAAAAGATCAGGAAGCTGCCATTTAATCCCTTTGGGGAAATATTCCGGGTGAAAGTGGCTTTCGTCTTGGGAATGGTTTTGAATGACTGTTTTGTTTGGAATCCCTTTATCAACATAATGATGATCTAAACCAATCAAATACACTTGTTGAAAACCCATAAAAAACGCCAATTGCAAGGCAACGTAGGTCACTGTTCCACCAACCACAAGAGGCTTTCTCGGGTCCGTCCCAAAGAAATCACGAATGACCAATCTTGATTTTATAAAGTGAATCGAAGGATCCATGGAATTAAACAACGATCTGCAATTCCAATTTATGAATTTTGCCATTGCAAGCTTTTTTATATCAGGGGCGAATTGCTCCAATACCAATTCATTAACCGCAATATAATATGTTGGTCGAAACCGGGTTTTTTCGAACATCAGGTATATTCGGTTCAAACCGAATGTAATTTCCGCCTGCAATAAATCCAAATCCATCCGTGCCAGGCTTGGGCCATTGGCAACAATAAAACATCGTTTACCAAGGTGTAAATTTTTTAATTTTGACAGTTTCTCCCGATTAGCGGAAGCCTGGCTTCCGAAATTCCACGATAATGAGTTGGGAATGTCTGCAACCCTTGTATTGATACCGCTAATCAGGCGCCCCAGGGAGATTTCCGATAATGAATAACGACCAAGCTTTACCAATTTGTTTTTCCTCCCGACCAGATGTATTGATCACAATCTCTTTATTTCCATGTTGCATTCCAAGATATGCCAATCGCCTTATTTATTTTCTTTGCTCAGATGAATTATTTATCAAAAACAATGCGATCGTGCAAATCGCTAAAAACAACATGTAAACGTTACCAAAATCTGCCGCCAATGGTGCTTCGAGTGAGCCAATTAATACGATGTATAACAACATCCCAACTAAATGGTCATTCTTTTTCCTGCCGTTCTTACCACCAAGGACAACAAGCAATGAGGCGAACAGTACCAGGGTCGTAGCCAACCCCAAATAACCAAGATCAAGTATCAACTGCAACCAAATATTATGTGAGGATGCGATCTCTGGATTGGCGTAACTTGCAAACAAACAGGAATATTCTTTCGAAATCGAGGAGGCTATATGCCCTCGAATACCATATCCAATTATTTGCTCCCCTTTCGGTTGTTTTAAATTATTTAGAACAATATCCCATATTATCGGACGATTACTAAGGGTTCCATTGTAATTGTTGATGGCTTCCATGCACAATACATCAGTTTGATTCGACGGCGCATTTTGCCAATCAACTTTTGGGCGATTGGCCCACCTGGTTGTGGTGGAGAAAAATGAAGGGGCCAGTGTAAAAGCAAACAGCGGCAGGGCTGAAAGAAAAAATATAAACCATCGGGCATAGATGAACATTCTTCGGGGTAAAAGCATGAACAGCACAGACATAACCGAAAACAGCATAGCCCCACGCGAATCGGTCATCAAAATGGCTATGATACAGCATACGATTAATAATAATTGCATAGCGTTTCTGGAAAAGTTTTTAGGAATTTATTCAACAAGACCAATCCAACCAAACTTGCACCAGATAATAAGCCAAAATTATTGATGCCCTCTGCCATTGGGAATAAAACACGATCAATATTTAAGCCAATCAATGACAGCATTTGAGCAGGGTATTGGGTTAGGTACATTGATTCCCTCGGATCAATCCCGAAGAGATAAAAAACAATATTCATCCCAACATGAATTCCAAAAGCATAAACTAATCCTTTTCCCAACACAAACCGTTTTTCGTCCCCCTGGGCAATCCAAAACGTTGAAAAAAGGAAAACTATCATTGATGCCAGAATAAGAAAATCGCCCATAAAATAAAACATACTGACATCCAAATTTCTGAAGGCGGTTCTCACGGTTGCCTGGAAAATGAGAACCAGATACAACCCAAAGATAATTGCTATTTTCTTATGGATTCGGGTCTTTATGCAGTGAATAATTAAATAATGAATATTTATTACAGCCCCAAATATTACGGGCATCAGTCCAATAATCCGCCAATTCAAATAATAGCGATATCCAAAAGCGTTGTGAAGCCGCAAGAAGAATATGCTTGTAAGCAACACCCAATAATCAATACGGAAAATAAAATCTTCCTCAGGAAGTGTTTTTAATCGTTTGATCATCCTACTCACGAATCATTTGAGCAACTTCGTACGAATGGCAAAAAGGAATTGCATATCTTCTTGATCCAACTTTTGCAAGTGCAATATTAATATGAAGGATACAAACGCCCCAGCGGCTGCGAATATCACACGATAACCTCCAACCCCCGAAAAAATGGATCGTACGGTCAGGACTGTCAGGATTGTTCCAATAATGGCAATAATGCCCTTGAAGTATCTCCTATCGTAGGGCCACAATCCCAATTTTTGTTTTATCCAGAATAACGATATCAAGTTCAGGGCTGACAGACTGATCGTCGTGCTGAATGCAGCCCCCATCGTGCCATAAATTGGGATCAGATAGAAATTGATTAGGATGTCAACAATCAGGATGATTGTTGATAATTGGAATAAAAATTTTTGATTCCCCGTCATCATTAAAAGCGGATTTCCGGAACCGGTAAATAGGTTGACGGCTTGACCAAGGGTTAAAAGGATTAATAAATCACCGCCCTGTGAATAGGAATTTCCAAAAACCAGTGAGAGTGTTTCCATCGGACTGATGAAAAGAACAATTAGGACAGGCACCCCAATATAAATTCCCCATTTCGTACTGACACGGTAGATCTCTTCCAGTCCATAAAAATCCTGTTTGCTGAACAGGTCGGAAAAAATTGGGACCACGATCATATTTATCCCGGATGATATGACCAGGAAAATTGTTGAGATTTGAGAAACAGCCATATAGATCCCATTCTCAAAGGAGGGTCGAAATAAGCCGACCAGGATCCTGTCAATCCAAAAAATATAAACCGAGAACGCTCCACCCAGTGCTGCAGGCACAGAATATTTTAAGATATTGGGGATTGAATGATCATAAATTGGCTTGGTATGTACGGTTTCAGGAAACACCATTCGTAATAAATAAAGGATTAAGATGGATGCAAGGAAGAAAGAAATGATCTCAGAGAAAATAACCCCATTAATCTTCATCCCCATGAAATAAAAGAATAGCATCAAGGTCAGTCCCATAAGGGGTTGCCCAATATCCTGAACCAGAACAGAAATTTTCACCCGCTGCGTGACCCGGGTTGCAGCCGACGCCACAATTAAGAGACTTATGAGCGGAAATGCCATGGAAAACAACCGGAAAATGGTTCTTAATTCGAATTTCTTGTATACGTCAACGGCAAGCCATGGTGATAGGAAAAATAACCCTAAGCCGAAAATTGTCCCTGAAATAAGTGCCAAATATATTCCCTGCAAAAGGATACCTTTAAGTCTGCCTGCATCCCTCCCCCAAAAAGGCGGGGCAAATTTCAGCAATGCCCGATCCATGCCCAATGGGAACAGAAGGGAGAGAAATCTCAATAATGTCCAACCAATTGAATACAAACCATACACTGCAGGCCCCAGGATTCGTGCCGCGAACACTCCAGTTAATACGCCAAGGATTCTACCGACAACCGTACCTGCCAAACCTTGGCCGGCACCAATGGCCAACCGATTAATCACATCTTGATTCTTTCCCATATATATTTACTTATTGCAAACCTTAACATTTTTCCACAAGAGTCATGGCACCCATTTACAAATGAAACGTATTTCACTTCCTTAATTCATTGAATATCCGGAATATTGGACCGCAGGATTTTTCTACATTTAACATATTGTTCTGACAGCCCTTGATCAAGATACCAGCCACAAAGTTCAGCCAAACGAGTTCCCCATAAATCATTTAATAATACTAATGTGAATTGGGGAACAAGTTCCATTTTCATTTGCGGGCGCCTGAACATCAGTTGGGAGTAAACGGATTTATCTTCTGAGCCCGGTCCATACATGCCCTGGTTAAGAAACCCATCAACCGCAACCTGCCCGTTGATAATTGCCCCGGGATATTCCCCTTTTAAGGAAGCGGATTTAGCCAACAGCCAGAAATATTCAAGCTTTTCTTCATAATTGGAAAAATGTTGTAATCCGGCTTGTGCCAGCAGCTTGTCAGCAGTAAAAATCTCACCATTCTTGAGGTGGCGCTCTGCCAGGGCTATGAGTGGTGCTGCTCTCCCTTTGGTCGCTTCGACGTGATTTATCAAATCCTCAATTGTTACCCTTCTGGAAGGATTTTCTTTTTTCCATCTGGTGTTGAATTCTTTTCTAAAATCTGATTCTCTCCAATAATAAGCGTCTGTCCATCCAGGTTCCAATTCCAATGTTTTATGATTGCTAATCATAGCCTCCCGTTTCTTTCCCATCATCTCCTGCACTTGGCCCAGATTAAGGTAAAAAACGGCAGCATCAGGAGCAGCCTGGCAGGCGACAACCAGTTCTTGTTCAGCTTCTGAGAGCCTGCCCGCCTCCCTGAGGAGCGCACCAAGATTGGCATGGTTTAGGGGCCAATAAGGGTCCAACAAAATTGCCTTTTGAAACATTCCAATCGCTTCATCCAGAGCGCCCTCAATGCCTTCTTCGGCAAGTTGACTGAGAACCATACCCTGCTGCTGGTAGGTTATTGCCATTTGTGGATCCCGTTCTATGGCAAGATAAAGATTCATCCTTGCCTCCTGCAAATTGCCGCTCGTGGCTTCTTGAACTCCCTTATGCATCGGCAAGATCATCCATAGATTGATCCATCCTGCAATGGTTACCAATAACCCTATTAATAAACCTACCGGAAAAATGATCCTCCTTTTTTGGCTTGAACTTTCTCCCAGAACCGCCCCCACCAGAATGGCCATCATCCATAGACTGGTTGGAATTGAGTGGTGAACGCTATCAAAGATACCGTGAACAGAAAATGCCAGCATGGATGCGAGCGCTCCAATGTAATTATTAGGAGAAGTCGATATTTTTAGTTTATTTTTTAATACCACCAAAGCGGAAATGAACAGCCAGAAATAAGACATTAAACCCAGGATACCGCTACCACTTAATAGATCAAGATAAATACTATGTGCATAAACATAAATCGTTCCGGGAGGAACAGAATGGTATTGGACATAATGGCTGACAAATGTGTAGATACCTTCGCCGACCCAGGGTGACCGCAGGAACGCCTGCCAGGCAGGTAGCCAGAGGTCGCCCCGAGCGCTCATCAAATCAGAATGAGTCGGATGAACTGCCTGTCTATATATGACAATAGCCATTCCAGATAAAACAATAAGACTTCCAATACCTCCAATGACGGTGAACCATTTATGATGCACGAGATATTTTGTGCAATCTAACAATTTCTGTTTATACTTGTGGACAAGCCAAACACCAATGCACAGCAACCCGGCAGCAGTTCCCAGCCAGCCTCCTCGAGAGGATGTAAAGAAAATGAGTCCCAAAGCCGATATACACCATATCGCCAGGACCATCCTCCCGAAAACTGTTTTTTCGGTAATCATAATTGTTATGGCCATCATCAGCATAATGTTCAAAATAACACTGTAGAAGTTGGGCAGGGGCAACCGGTAACTTGTTGATGGGATCCACGTCCCTGTGGCAGCATGCCAATGCATATGCCATCGAATCACTTCCCCCCATGCCAATCCCATGAATATCGCTCCAAGTACCAGAAGAACCTTGATAATGAGTTCCCGAGGCCATCCCCTTCTCACCAATTCCCCTGTTGCTGCATAAAGGTAAATTGAAATTCCGATCAGCCATACCTCGGCGAATGACCTCCTTGGATCAATGGAAAAGAAAGAGGTAAATGACAGTACCAGAAAAAATACCAGGAGCGGAATTCCGAGCGGCGTTGGTCCCCATTTCCTGGAACACAGCCAGGCAATGGCCGATACTGTTAATAACATTGCAGTAATCATTAAAGTCACCGGCTGGACAAGACCATTATGGGTGCTCGCAAAGAAGAGCAGATAACTTCCCGTCAAGATCAGAAAAGACTCTCGGACAAGGTATCGAAAATCCAAATTTGTCGGGATCTTTTTCATAATGGCACAATCATCCGTTACAAATGTGATGCCTAAATTTGCCTTACCTTTCTAAAAGATTATACAGTATGCAGTTGCTACCTCTATTTACAGATAAGCAAGGGAGTATCGTGGGGAATGGGTTTGTAGAATATAATCAGATTGACCTCTCAGAGGAGGATTTTCTGGATGAAACAACTTCTTCAAAATTTGCGGGATGGGAAAACCACCCTGGCTGATGTCCCTGTCCCAGTTCCTAGGCCTGGCATGGCTCTCATTAGAACCTCTGTATCCCTGGTTTCACCAGGAACCGAAAGAATGGTTGTTGAATTCGCAGAGAAGAACCTGCTTGGAAAAGCCCGATCCAGGCCGGACTTGGTCCGTCAGGTGATCAATAAAGCTCACAAGGAAGGATTATTTACCACGGTCCAGGCAGCAATTAACCGCCTGGACCAGCCGCTTGCTTTAGGCTATTCGGCTTCTGGCATTATCACAGACCTTGGTGAAGGTATGGAGGGTTTCCACCCGGGAGAAAGGGTCGCTTGTGGCGGCGGCGGTTTCGCCAACCACGCTGAATATATTCTTGTCCCAAAAAATCTAATCGTTAAACTGCCCTCTGATGTATCCTTTGAAGAAGGAGCTTTCACCACGCTGGGTGCGGTGGCAATGCAGGGATTTCGCCTGGGAACGCCCCAGGTCGGTGAGAATGTGCTTGTTATTGGCCTTGGGTTGTTGGGACAGTTGTCTGCAAGTATTGCCAGGGCTGCCGGATGTCAGGTCCTGGGAACGGATACCGACCCCGCCCGTGTTCATCTGGCGGAAAAAACCGGCATAAACGCGGCTGATCGCGCAAATATTGAGAAAATCGCACCGGGCGTTACAGGCGGCATGGGTTTTGACGTTGTGCTTATCTGTGCGGATACCCCTTCAAATGACCCGGTAGAGTTGGCAGGGTATCTTGCCAGAGACAGGGCAACCATTGTAGCACTTGGTGCGGTCGGTTTCTCAATCCCCCGGAAGACCTACTATGAGAAGGAATTGAAATTCATCGTATCACGATCTTATGGCCCAGGCCGTTATGACCCATCGTATGAATTGAATGGGGTTGATTACCCTCCTGGTTATGTCCGTTGGACGGAAAACAGGAACATGGAATCCTTCCTGGAACTGGTTGCGAGTAAAAGGATTGACTTGCAGCCACTCATTTCCCATCGGTTCCCAATTGAAAATGCTGAAAAGGCATACGAGTTAATTACAGGTGGTAAGAACGAACCATTTCTTGGTGTGTTATTAACCTACCCGGAGGATGTTGAAGTCCGGTCAACGGTTTCATATTCATTAACACCGAATTCTTTTCAGGAATCCTGCGACAAACCTGTGTTGGGGGTTTTGGGAGCGGGTAACTATGCATCGTCTGTCTTTCTACCGGTTGTACGGAAAGTGGGTGGTGTTAAGTTGAAAATGATCGCGTCGGCCAACGGAATGAATGCATCTCATCTGGCCAGGAAATTTCGCTTCCATTCTGCCACCTCGGATGAGAACCAGATCTACAATGACCCGGGCATCAGCATTGTCGCCATCCTCACACGGCATCAACATCATTCACGACAGATACTGGCATCCCTAGAGGCAGGAAAACACGTATTTTGTGAAAAGCCGCTGGCGATCAGCCATCAGGAATTGATTGACCTGGTTAAAACAACCAGTAGGGATGGAAGGCCCATTCTCATGGCAGGTTTTAATCGCAGGTTCTCTCCAATGGGCATGAATTTGAAATCTTTTTTCCAGGATCGAACTGAACCGTTAATTGTTCATTACCGTGTGAATGCTGGATACCTTCCAGACAACCATTGGCTGCACGACCCTCTCCAAGGAGGTGGCCGAATCATTGGCGAAGGCTGCCATTTCATCGATTTCATGACCTTCTTGACAGGTTCAATTCCCGTGGCTGTTAGGGGAAACTTGTTGCCTGACTTTAAACGTTACCATGGAGACAATGCGACATTAACCTTTACCTTTTCAGATGATTCCATCGGCATCCTGGATTACCTGGCAAATGGATCCGAACTTATCCCCAAGGAAAAGGTGGAAGTTTATGGGGGTGGCAAAACAGCAATTCTTGATGATTTCCGGATTCTCACCCTGGCAACCGGCAGGAATATTAAAGTCATACGGTCAAGGTTCCGTCTGGATAAAGGGCACAAAAAAGCCTGGGAGTTTTTCCTGCGGGCTGTTCAGGGTGGCGGCCCACCTCCCATTCCGTATACTGATCTATGGGCTGTGGCAAATGCTTCAATTGTTGGCGCGAAATCCCTGCAAACAGGCGGGTATGAATCCATCATTCCGGTTGGATAATATTTTCAATTGTTCGGGATAGTTCATGCCAAGCACTCAACGGTTGACTGATTTCCTCCAATTTGCTCGGGAAACCGGCCTCCCTTCAATGCTTAATTACGCCGCATATCAAATGTTATTGACCTCCGGCTTGGCACGTTTGCTCACTCCTCCGAAACCAACCGACCCCAGCAAGGTCGATTTTCAACCTGAATTTTTTATTCATGTTCCCAAGGCCGATGCGCTAATTGATGTAATTGGCGAAGGAGCAGATAACCTTCAAAAATCGGCAGATCAGATCTGCCAGGGTACTTTTAAGCCTTTTGGAGGTGAGGCTGTTTCATTGAAATTAGATCCGGAGACCAAGATACAACACTGGACCTGCTATGAGGATGACGATCCATCTTTTGACCTAAAACTGACCTGGGAACCTGCCCGCTTTGGATGGGCGTATGATCTCGTGCGGGCATATGTTGTTACAGGCAATAATCGTTACCCGGAAGTCTTTTGGGATTACTTTGAGCTTTTTTCCCAGGCAAACCCGTATAATCTTGGCCCAAACTGGATTTCTTCGCAGGAAGTTGCCATTCGGGGCATGGCGATCATTTTTGCTGCCCATGGTTTCAGGGAAGCACCTTCGTCGACCCCGCAGAGGATGGCTGCCCTGACTTCCTCAATCATCGATCATGCCAGGCGAATACCTACCACGTTATGGTATGCTCATGCTCAAAATAATAATCATTTGCTCAGTGAAGCGCTTGGTCTATATATCTCAGGAGTTTTCCTAAGAAATTGTCCTTCTGGAAACCGGTGGAAATCGTTAGGATGGGGGGTTTTTAACCAGGCCTTGGCAGGCCAAATCCATCCAGATGGATGTTATATCCAGCAAAGCACAAACTATCACCGATTAATGCTCCACCTGGCTTTACTTGCAGGATGTGCGCAACAAGCCCCAAAATGGATTTTCTCCTCGACAGCAGAGCGGAAACTTACCCTGGCTACAGAATGGCTGCTTGGGCAGGTCGACCCGGTGTCCGGTCGTACTCCCAACCTTGGACACCAAGACGGCTCAAACATACTCCCGTTATCCTCCTGTCCCCTTGAAGATTACCGACCTGTCGGACAGGCAGCCTCACGAATGTTCCTCGGGAAACCTTTCTTTCCACCCGGACCATGGGATGAGTTGAGCCTTTGGCTTGGGTTGCCCGTAACAACCTTGCAAACAAAGCAAAAAATCTATATCAATCCACTTTGCCCCCGGCGGGGCAAAAAAAACCTCTGGTCTTCAATGAGGGTTGCATCCTACCCTGCCCATCCTGCTCATGCCGATCAACTTCATGTGGACATCTGGTGGGATGGGATTAATTTCGCCAGTGACCCTGGAACATTTCGGTATACGGCAGCACCGCCGTGGAAGAATGGGCTGGTTTTCACAAGAGTACATAATACGGTGGAAATTAACCATCAAGACCAAATGAAAAGGATGGGGCGTTTTCGTTGGGTCCACTTAGCAAGAGGGGAATATATCCCTTCTCTATTGGATGAACATACACTTGGGGCTTGCCATACTGGCTATCACAAGGTTGGCATCAACCACCAAAGGACACTGCACATGGAAGATAATGCGCAGATTGTCATCTATGATAGACTAACCCCATTACGCAATCACCGGCAAATTATTGATGCTTCCATTCAATGGCTGCTTCCGGACTGGCAATGGATACTTCAGGACACTATATTAACCCTGAAAAATGGATATTACCATGCGACCGTTCAGATCAGCACATCTGCAAAAGGAAGTTTTGTTCAGTTGGTGCGAGCCGGAAAATCCCTGATAACCCCGGAAGAATTCCCACTCTTAGGCTGGCACTCCAGTACATATAATGAGTTGACTCCAAGGTTATCGTTTTCCCTCCATGCAACAGGGGATGCACCCATGCAATTTATAACCATCTTTCACTTTCAAAAATTCGCAGCTCGATGATCTCTTTGCATTATGGATAATTATCAATGCATGTTCTGTTAATCCACCAGGCATATACCGCACTTGACGAAGCCGGTGGAACACGGCATGAGGAAATGTCCCGGTACCTCTCCGAAAAAGGTCACAAGGTCACCGTGATCACATCTCCTGTCAGCTATTTAACGGGAGAATCAAATACAAATAATGGGTTTAATAAAAAGGGGCCTTCAGACCATAATCTTGAGGTCATTCGGTCATACTCCCTTCCCGGGATACATCGAAGTTTCTACAAGCGCCTGGTTGGTTTTGTTGTTTTTTCAATCACTTCGTTCTTTAACGCTCTCAGAGTTAAAAATGTTGACATTGTGTGGGGTACTTCTCCGCCTTTGTTTCAGGGTTTTTCCGCCTGCTTGGTTTCAAGAGTGAAACGAAAACCCTTTCTTTTTGAGGTTCGCGACCTGTGGCCTGCCTTCGCGATTGCAGTTGGGGTTTTGAAAAACCCGCTCCTAATATCGGCGTCCTTGTGGCTTGAGAAATTTCTTTATCGCCACGCGGATTGTGTTCTGGTCAACTCTCCCGGTTTTATAGACCATGTGAAACAGGAGGGAGCGACGCGGGTCGAGCTTATCCCTAATGGGGCAGATCAGGACATGTTCGATCCGGATAACCATGGAACTGAATTTCGCAAGGCTCATGGCCTGGAAGGGAAATTCCTTGCTATGTATGCCGGCGCACATGGCCTCTCCAATGACCTTGGGATAATCCTTGAGGCTGCAAATTTGCTAAAAGTTAAGCCTGAGATTCAATTTGTGTTACTGGGAGATGGCAAGGAAAAACCAGCATTACGACAATTAGCGGAAAAAATGGGTTTGCACAACTTGCTTTTCCTGCCCTCCATCCCCAAGAGACAAATGGGAGCCGCTCTGGCGGCTGCCGATGCTTGTATTGCCATCCTGAAGCCCATTGAACCATTTAAAACGACATACCCAAACAAGGTCTTTGATTACATGGCTGCCGGACGCCCGGTCATTCTTGCCATCGATGGTGTAATCAGGCAGGTTGTGGAGAACAATAAAGCCGGCATTTTCATTCATCCCGGTCGGGCAGATGAATTGGCAGCAGCTGTATTAAAAATTATGGAACATCCTGAAACAGGGATGGAAATGGGAAGAGCAGGACGACGAGTAATTGAACGCTCATATAACCGGGAAATCCGTTCCGGAGAACTTGAATGGCTGCTTATTGATATGATTAAAAACAAATTCCGCCAGGGAGAATGCAAGGATTAAATGAGTGTCTCCTCCGCGATCTCCGTTCTTTCGATATTGTTCTACTCAACCTGGACAAGATGGAGATAACAGATTACAGGCACATAGATTTTCTTGCCAAGCATATTAATTTTTCGCCCAAATAAAATGGGATTACACTGCTGATGTACGTATATTGTCATTAATAGGCTAATTGATGAATCCAGTATTTAAACCTGCCAACCAATACGCCATTGAAGTTACCCAAATGGATTTTTATTATGGTCATTTTCGGGCGGTTAAGAATGTTAACTTAAAAATTGAACCCAAGAAGATAACGGCAATCATCGGTCCATCCGGGTGTGGGAAGAGCACAGTGCTAAGGGCGTTCAATCGAATGAATGATTTTATTCCCTCGGCAAGAATATCTGGGCAAATCCTTTTCCATGGAAAGAACATCTATGACCCGGATGTTGATCCTGTTCGAGTGAGAAAAAGGATTGGAATGGTATTTCAAAAGCCCAACCCCTTTCCAAAAACAATTTTTGAAAATGTTGCCTGGGGAGCCAGGCTCCAAAGATATCAAGGGAATTTGGAAGATCTGGTTGAAGCAACCTTGATCCAAGCTGCATTATGGGACGAAGTCAAGAATGACCTAAAAAAGAATGCGCTTTCCCTTTCAGGGGGACAACAACAGCGGCTTTGTCTTGCCCGCGCCCTGGCTGTAAAGCCAGAGATCATACTCATGGATGAACCCTGTTCAGCTCTGGATCCAATCGCCACTCTCAAGATCGAGGATCTGATGCGCCAACTTTCTGAAACCTATACGATCATTATCGTTACCCATAACATGCAGCAGGCAGCTCGGGCATCTGATTATACGGCTTTCTTTTCCATGGACCAGGACAGGGCAGGAGAGATGATAGAATATGGTAATACCGCCAACATCTTCACAAATCCAACCGATCAACGTACAGAAGATTACATCACCGGTCATTATGGCTAATCATTTTTCAAGGGGTTAAAATGCCAAGAGCAACACTTGACCACCAGATTAAACAGATCCAGGAGGAGATTCTATTGCTTGGCAGAATGGTCCAAAATGCCATGCTGTCTGCAATGGAGGCTTTCAGGGACCAGAATAGGGAAAAAGCCCGACAGGTAATGTTGGATGATCAGTATATTAATGATAAGCGTTTTGCAATAGAAAATGCCATTCTGATCCTGATTGCAACCCAACAACCCATTGCGCATGATCTACGTCTGTTGACAGCCATGCTGGAAGTAAGCACAGAACTCGAACGAATGGGCGATTATGCAAAAGGCATTGGCAAGGTTGTTATCCGGCTTGGCAAGGCCATAATTCCGGTTCCTTATCAGGATCTAACCCGCATGGCTTCCCTTGCCAACAAAATGCTCGAAAAAGCGTTAATCGCATTCATCGAAGAAAACGCCAATGCTGCCAGACAAATTCCGAATGAAGATGACGCAGTAGATGAGCTTTATAACAAGGTGAACAGATTTGTGGTCGAGGCGATGATTTCAAATCCTTCAATTATTGACCAGGCGAATTTGTTAATGTGGGTTGCTCACAACATCGAGCGTATGGCGGATCGGGTTACGAACATTTGTGAACGAACCATCTTCATTTCCACGGGAGCACTATTGGAGATGGATACTTCTGACGATGAGATGGAGGTCGTGTAGAAGTTAACCTTTCCTTATTACATATATAATCCCGCTAATGCAATATGGTTTTCTCTTATCCAGAAAACTGGTTTTCCAGGCCCAAGTAATTAGGAACGATAATAACCACAGCGAACGTAACCATCGTCACAGGGATCGATATGCGCGACAAACTTGCTCTGATTGTCCAGTTTCGCAACCACTTGCAGGGCGTGTGTTGAACGGTTGTTTTCATCAAGAGGAATTCGTCATTATTGGTTGGCCATCATTCACTGGCTGACAAGTTCCCGGAAAAATCCTGGTTCATTGATGAAATATCAGTTAATCCAGTTGTCAGCGGAACAGCTGCCACTACAAATCATGGTATTAACCCGCTGCAGCCAGCAGAGCCTCAATTCGAGCGACGACCATATCCATCGCCACTTTATTCCGTCCCCCCTCCGGAATAATCACATCTGCATATCGCTTGGAAGGCTCTACAAATTCAAGGTGCATTGGACGAACCGTCCCCAGGTATTGCTTGATCACAAGATCCGTGGTTCTGCCGCGCTCATGAATATCGCGGTCCAATCGGCGGATGAAACGAAGGTCTGGATCTGTATCCACAAAGATTTTTACGTCGAACAACTTCCGCAGTTTGGATTCCGCAAATATCAGTATTCCTTCAACAACAATCACACGCCGGGGATGGATTTTTATCTCTTCGCCAGTACGTGTGTATTTGGAGTAATCATAAATCGGTGCTTTCACCGATTTGCCCAGTTTAAGAGCCTGGATATGCTCAATCAACAAACGCGTATCCAAGGAGTCCGGGTGGTCAAAATTAACCCTTGTGCGTTCTTCCAAGGGCAAATGGCTGAGGTCAACATAATACGCATCATGTGAAAGACAGGCAATTTTCTCAGGCCCAACTCGCTCAAGGATCGCATTTACTACTGTCGTTTTTCCACTGCCAGAACCTCCGGCAATGGCGATCACAATTGGAGATTTACGTTGACTGGACATATAGGGTTGTACCGGAGCTATAAAAAGGATTTCAATTAATCAACAAGTGTTTTTCTTATATCAGGCAACCAGTAACATTTTAACTTTTTATATGTCGTTTAATGATAGAAGCCACCGAAGGGATTCGAACCCTTGACCGGACGATTACGAATCGTCTGCTCTGCCAACTGAGCTACGGTGGCAATGGTTTCATTATACCAGCACCGGGTTTTTCAAGCAGGATGAAGGGTCAACGCCAACCAATAAGTAACGTGGTATGATGATCTATCAATGGCACTTCATTATTCCATTTGACCACGTCGAATGACCCGCTTGCCATATTTTTCTTCAAGAAAATCCATGGCTGCATTTAGTTTTAATTCCTTTTCATCATTCCCGCCCCAAAGATTCAACTGCAATCTTGGCGGTGAGAACCCACTTACACCCAGTCCCAATAACCTCACCAATTTGCCCGGCGTCCACACCTGATGAAATAACTGGAATGCTCTTTTCTGAATTTCACTTTCCTGAAAGGTGGGCTCATGCAGGGTGACCTGGTGAACTTTTGTTGAATAATTAGGCCAACGGATCTTGATGCGAATAATGGAAGCTGACAGGTTTTTCCTTCGCAAGCGGATGGCAACCATTTCAGCAAGCGATAAGACCGTTTTTTCCAAGATGGCAACGTCTGAAATATCTTTTGGGAATGTTCGTTCCTGACTGATTGATTTCATCTCGCGTTGCATTGTGACCTGGCTGTTATCTATCCCATTGGCATATTCCACCATCAGATTCCCAAATTTGCCAAATATGTTGGCTAATTCTCTGCCTGAACGTACTGCAATTTGGCCAATGGTTTTAATCCCAATTTCTGCAAGTCGGTCGGCGGTCTTTGAGCCAACCCCCCACATCATCCTGACAGGCAATGGCGCCAGGAAGGAAGCTTCCGAACCTTCCGGCACAACATGGATTGACATTGGATATGATCTGAATTTGCAGCTAGCCTTTCCAAAATCTGTGGCAATCTTCGCTACAAGTTTGCTCGTTGCAACTCCGAGAGAACATGGCAATCCGGTCTTTTGATAAATTGCTGTTTGCAATTGGGATGCAATGAATCCCCCCTCTTCGTGAAGGTCACTAACATCGATAAATGCCTCGTCTATCGAAACCTGTTCCACATACGGAGACCACCTACCGACCTCTGTGAACACGAGTTCCGAATAATGACGGTAATCAGGAAAATGTGGTGACAAGATCAACAAGCCCGGGCAAACCCTCAGGGCTTGTGTGACAGGCATTGCCGACCGAACCCCCTTCATCCTTGCAGCGTAGGAACAAGAGCTGATAACACCCCTGGATTCCGGGCGTCCACCGACTGCAAACTCAGTCCCTGTCAACCCGGGTTGTTTTTTCTCTTCAACCGCGCAAAAAAAGGCATCTAAATCAAGATGGATTATTTTCCGGCCCATGAACACCCTACAGCCTTTATCGTAGGACAAGTTCCCCCCAGGTCATTGGCAAGGTTAATTTTCGTCCCGGAACGCTCGAAACCATGGTCTGCTGAAGGTTCTGCAAAGGGTCATCATTATCTGAGATGGATACCGCAAAACCATAATGCTGCCCGGCAAATGGAGTAATTGAAAAAACCGACCATGGAATGGCCATCTCAACACGGTACACCCCTGCACTGCTCATGGAAGCCACAGGGAAAGACCGTCCCCCAGAGATGGCCCGGGGATACCATAGTATGGCCTCTTTCAAACCACTAACACTTGACCTGCCAGGAGAGATACCTAATTGGTAATCATCAGCATTCAATGAATTGACGGAAAAATCACCGTACAGATCTGCATCCAATAATACTTCAATGCTGTCTCCCTTATATAAGTCATCTCCGGCAGCATTTTGGGCATACACATCATCCCTCACCTTCACAGCCAGGTAGAGATTATTCATATCCCATCCAATCCTATATGCACCTATCAAGTCATCCTCACCGGTCCAATTGGAATAACCAAATACTATGGAACTAATGGGATGTTCAAGGCCGTTGTAATCGTCCCAGTTTCCGTCAATCGTTGGTGGCCGGCTGAAATAGTCAGCAAGCACTGTGCCACCAGGCCGGATTGGTGGTTGGGTGGGGTTAACTGGAACATAAATAATTGTCGGGGCAGCCGTTGGGTTTGCAGTTGGTATAATCGTAGAGCTAGATGCCATGTCTGGGGTGCTTGTTGCAGTTATGTCTGGTAAAAGGATGGGGGTTTCCGTTGATGGCAAATTCTCAATATCAAATTCAGTTCCTCCATGTGCTGGGGTTAAAGACCCAAAAACTCCCGAAGAGAACAATGCGGTTGCTGTAAGGTCGTTCTTGTCAATAATCAAATCTTCTTGAACTTGCCCAAATGGCAAAATACATGAAACAACGAACAAAAAAATACCGCCGAGAAACAGGGCCCTCATCGATCTGTACATGGATAAATCTCCTCTCCAGCTAACACAATTATAGCCATTTAGGGAAGGATATGATTTCGTTTCTTATCCATGAATTTGCTCTGCGCTCATTAAATGGGTTATTGACTTTTAATTTAGAATATGTTATTATCCATTTAGTGAAACATTGTTTCACCCCATGGAACCACGAGTGGTTAGCATATTAATAGTGAGAGGTATTACTGTGCAGGAAAAACAGACCTCTACTTATCGAACCATTAATCGTTTTAGCGATATCCTAAACGCATTCGAAGAAACCGAGAACGCGCTAACCCTGTCTGAAATTAGTAGAAAAATCCACCTCCCAAAAAGCACAACATTTCGTTTTCTTGAAGCCATGACGGCAGCAGGCTTATTGACCTTCCGGGAAGATCAGCATGGTTATGTGCCTGGTTCGCAATTAATTCGTTGGGGAAGAATAGCCCAGGAACGTCTGGATCTGCGAAACCTGGCACTCCCTCTGATGCGCAAACTCACCGAAAGCACCGGAGAAATGACCGTGCTTTCCATCCGAGATGGAAATTGGGGCATGTGGATTGACCAGATTGAGAGTAAACACCCCATCCGTTTGGCAAACCGGTCTGGCAATAGACTTATGCTTCATGCTGGTGCCTCTTCAAAAGTGTTATTGGCATTCCTCCCAGAAGATCAAATGATGAAGATCGTGAATGACATCGATCTGATCCCTCTCTCCACCAATACCATTACCAATAAAAACGAACTCATCAAAGAATTAGAACAAATAAGATTGCAGGGGTACGCCACATCAATTGAGGAAACAGATACAGGGGCCATGGGAATTGCAGCACCAGTTTATGACTTTACATTAAATGTTGTGGCCGGCCTGGGCATAGCAGCACCTTTAAGCAGGATTTCGATTGATCAATTTTCCGATTATGCCGAACAGGTTATGAACACGTGCGATGAACTTTCAGTTCTACTTGGAGCTGCGAAAGGAAAGTCGATCGTTTCTCAGACAAGGCCAAATTAACCATTAGCCACCGAAAAGGAGAAAGCCAAATGTCGAACTTAAAACCGGTCCAATTTACCAGAGGAGTACCCCCTCCTGAATCGTTTGCTGTTGCACGTATTACCGAGTGTGCTCAGTTGGTGTTGAATACGGATTCGAATGTAATTCTCCAGTATGGTCCTGGTGGTGGGTATGCACCTTTACGAGCACTGATCGCATCGCAACTGGAGATTGGAGACGACCAGGTAATCATTGGACAGGGATCACTTCAACTCCAGGACACTTTGTCACGAATTCTGATTAAACCAGGCGCCAAAGTCTTCGTGGAGAATCCCACCTATGACCGCACCATAACCATCCTCCGCAGAGCAGGTGCAGAAGTGATAGGAATCCCTCTGGTTTCAGACGGGCTGGACATGAATATTTTTGAGCAACACCTGTCCGGAGGGGAAAGACCTGTTTTACTTTACACAATCCCCGATTTCCAAAATCCAAGCGGATGTGTTTTGTCATTGGAAAAAAGAAAACACCTTGTTTCCCTTTCTGAAAAATTTGGTTTCTGGATCATTGAAGATTCCCCGTACCGCCAATTACGCTACAAGGGGGATGATATTGCATCATTGTACAGCTTGGCCCCCAACAGGGTGTTCCACATGTCATCATACAGCAAGTTAATCGCACCGGGGCTGAGAGTGGGTTGGGTGGCAGCACCACCGGAGATTGCAGAAAAAGTGCGCAAATTTTCCGAAGACACCTATATTAATCCAAGTTATCTCAACCAGGGTATCGTATTCGAGTTCATCCGCCACGGCTGGCTTAACGAAAATATCCAGGACCTGATCGGGTTATATACCCCGCGCCTTGAAGCCATGCTTTCTGCTTTGGCAGCGAATATCACCTTTCCTGCACGATGGACAAAACCGGAAGGTGGTTTTTTCATCAGCCTATTCCTGGAAAATGAACTGTCCATGTCCAGTATTTTGCCTCAGGCAAAAGAAGCCGGGTTGGTCCTTACGGATGGCCGGGGGTTTTTTGCAGATGGGAAGGGTGACCAATTCATCAGATTACCCTTCTGCGCGCTAACTCCGGATGAGATTCAAGAAGGAATTGCCCGATTGTCCCAATTTCTTGAAAAAGCAATTAAGGGATAGAACCAATAACAAGAACCTACATTGGAGAAATCATATGGACAAATATAAAGGGATTGACATTCTTCACGGCGCACAATTCTCCAGAGCCGAACTGGATGACATTATGGCTTTGGCAGGAGATTATCGAAAAAAACTAGAAAAGACCGCCTCTCTTGATCTCCTCAAAGGGTATGTTCTTGCTGCTCTCTTTTTTGAACCCAGCACAAGAACCCGCCTCTCTTTTGAAACCGCGATGCACCGCCTGGGTGGTACTGTGGTGGGCTTCTCATCGGGGGAATCTACATCAATTGCCAAGGGTGAAACTCTTGCAGATACTATTAAAACAGTTGACCAGTACGCCGACGTAATAACCCTACGACATCCTGCTGTAGGCTCGGCAGCCCAGGCGGCTAAGATAGCCCTTCATCCGGTAATCAATGGCGGGGATGGAGCCGGTCAACATCCCACCCAGGCCCTTCTCGACCTGTATACGGTCCAGTCCGAGCTCGGGCGTGTGGATGATACGACAATCGTTTTATGTGGTGATCTAAAGAATGGCCGCACGGTCCATTCTGGTGTTGAAATTTACAAGCATTACAAGTGTAAATTGGTGTTTGTAGCCCCAGACCAGTTGCGCATGCCGGTTGAGGTTACCGAACGGCTTAAATCACTGGGTGTTCAATTTGAAGAGACCACTGATCTTTCCAGCGCAATTAAAGGCGCGGACGTTCTTTATATGACACGCATCCAGAAGGAACGATTCACGGACCCTGAGGAATATGAACGCTTAAAGGACAGTTATATCCTTACCCGGGAAATGGTTGACAAAATCAATCCTAAATTAACCGTCATGCACCCTCTGCCCAGAGTGAATGAAATTAGCGTTGATGTCGATTCTCTGCAACGTGCTGCATATTTCAGGCAGGCTGGCAACGGCGTTTTTGTCCGCATGGCTTTGCTGGCCATGGTTACAGGAAAATCTTAATAGCTATCTTTTGTGGAATTCTTCCTCGCAAGAAAGGATGGAAGATATGAATAAGAACAAGTTCAATGTGGTAGGCAAGGTGACACCCCGAAAAGACGCCATCGCAAGGGTCACTGGTCAGGAGATATACACGACGGACCTCAACCTCCCCAGGATGCTCCATGCAAGATGTGTAAGCAGCCCGTATGCTCATGCGAACATTCGAAATGTGGATGTTACCAAAGCAATCGAGGCAGGTGCAGTGGCACTCACTTTTGAAGACATTCCAAAGGTTCGCTTTAATGAAAGAATCATCACTGTCCCCTGGAAACTTCACAAGGATCGGTATGTTCTGGCAGACAAAGTCCGGCGCATGGGCGAGGCGGTTGCTGCGGTAGCCGCTGAAACCGAAGAACTTGCCGAGAAGGCAGCCCGGCTGGTCCGGGTGGAGTATGACCCTCTGCCTGTTGTGCTGGATCCTAATGATGCGTTAAAACCCAACGCTCCGCAACTCTATGAAACTGTTGTATACAATGACCAGGAGATCAAGGTCGAAAATAATATTGCCTGCACTCGAGATGTGGAAGAGGGGGATGTTGATAAAGCCTTTTCTGAGGCTGATGTCATCGTCGAAGGCAATTTTAATACCACCAAGATCTACCATGCCCAGATGGAGACCAAATCGGTTGTCTGTGTGCCGGAAGCGAACGGCGGGTTGACAGTATGGGCTACTGCTCAATCGATCCATAACGTTAGAATCATCCTGGGCCAAATATTCAACATCCCACTCAGCAAGATTAATGTCAAACGGATCGCTTGTGGAGGCACGTTTGGTTCAAGCATCCAGATGAATACCGTTATCCCCATCTGCGCCGCGTTGGCCTTAAAAGCCAGACGCCCGGTTAAACTCGTGCTTACCAGAGAAGAAGACATGCATGATCACACCCGTTATCCATTTCTTGGAAACATTCAGTTGGCAGCCAAGAAAGATGGCACATTAACCGGCGTAAAAATGGATGTTGTGATTGACATCGGGGCGCACATTATCCAGGGATATGCCTACCTTGGAGTTTGCATCGGGTGGTTGGTTTCCCTCTTCCGTATTCCCAATATCCGTTTTCACGGGATCGCAGTCTATACAAATAAAGCGCCATCTTGCGCCATGCAGGGATATGGAAACCCCCAAGTGACCTTTGCCGCAGATTCACTCATCGAGGAATTGGCTGAAAAACTCGGAATGGACTCGCTCGATATCCGCATGAAAAATTATGTGGGCCTGAATGATACTTTCTGGGGGCAGGGCCCCCTGGTAAGGTCCATCGTAAAAAGCGACGGAGTTCCGGAACTGGTACGAAGGGGAGCCGAATTGATCGGCTGGAAGAACCGGCCGGCGACAGGCAGCCAAACCGGTCGTTTCCGCCGTGGTATTGGAATGTCGCGCGGATTCCATACATCGTCTGCAGGTGCACCTCAACCCGGAGACATTATTGATTATTCCGGTGCCATGGTCAAAATTAACCAGGATGGATCTGTCGATGTCGTATCAGCCGTCATGGATCATGGCGGTGGAACATTGGAAGCCATGGCCAAGCTGGTCGCAGAGGTGCTCTGTGTTCCCTTGAATAAAGTAGATATCGCGCCAGCGGAAACCTGCTCGACCGTATATGATGTCACCACCCATGCAACCAGGGGAGTATTTGCCGGTTGTGGAGCTGCTGTAAGGGTAGCACTTAAAGTTCTGGATGAACTTAAGCAGCATGCTGCAACCTACCTGAATGTCATGCCAGAGGCAATTGAAATCTATCTGGACGAAAAGTTACAGGAAAGTGTCTTGTGGGTACCTTCCATCCCGGAGAAGAAGATCACCATTCGAGAGATAGCCCACAGGCTCTGGACACAAAGCATCAAGACCATTGCTGTAGTCGACAGCTACCGCCCGGTCAATTGTCCGCCGGCCTACGTTTGTGTTTTCGTTGAAGTTGAGGTGGACACATGGACGGGCAATGTGCGCTTGGTGCGGGCGGTTACCAGCGGAGACGCTGGAACTGTGATCAATCCAGACGCAGCGGCTGGCCAACTTGAGGGTGGAATATCCAGAGGGGCTGGCTTCGCAATCTATGAATCCAACACATGGAACGATGATGGCCAACTCTCCTCGAAGGGTTATTGGATCGACGCAAAAACTCCGGGAATCATGGAATCCCCACACCTTGATGATCTTCAGGTTTTCTTCGCTGAGACAGTTGAACCCAGTGGCCCATTGGGCGCAAAAGGCCTAGGCGAAGCTGCGAGCAATCCCGTTGCTGCTGCTTTTGCAAATGCCATTTATAACGCAACCGGTTTGCGTTTCCACGAACTGCCCATAACACCCGAGAAGTTATTGGCAAAGTTAATGGAAAAAGACCAGGTTCTAGAAGTAAAGGAGGAAGCCCTATGAAACCGGCTGTCCATCCCAATGGTCATGAGCATGAAAACCACATGACCAATTCACACCTGCTGGTCCATGATTTTTCTTACCATGAACCAGGAACCGTAAATGAAGCTATATCCCTTCTTCACAAATACGAAGGGCGTGCACAATTAATAGCCGGCGGTACGAATATATTGATCGACTTAAAAATGGAACGTGTTTTTCCAGACGCACTGATCAGCCTGGCCAAGGTATCCTGCCTGGACAGGATTGAGTTCGATACAAATGGGAACCTCGTCCTCGGTCCCTTGGTGTCTATACTGGCTTTACGGGATGATCCGGTAGTTCAGAACCAGTTCACAGCGCTCTCTGATTCCTGTGCTGCGTTTGGGAGCACACAAATCCAGATCATGGGAACAATCGGCGGAAATATATGCAACGGTTCACCGGCATCTGATACGGTTCCAGCCCTCATGGCATTGAACGCCCGCCTGACATTGACCGGACCCGGCGGAGAACGAACCATCCCAATTCAGGATTTTCTGTTGGGACCGGGTAAAACTGATATTCACCCAGATGAAATACTTACCGCAATTACCATTCCACCCCTCCCCCCTGGAGCAACCAGTTCCTTTTACAAGATGTCACGTGTCACTGCAGACTTGGCAAAGGCCAGTATTGCAATAGTTCTTTTGTTACAAGGAGATAGAATCGAGGAGTGCAGGATTTCTTTCGGTTCTGTTGCACCGACTGTGGTACGCCTTGAGAACGTGGAAAATACTCTGCGAGGTCAACAGTTTTCTCAGGAGTTGCTTGATACCGCGGGCAGCGAAGTATTCAGCAGTATTTCCCCTATCACCGATGTCCGTTCCACTGCTGACTACCGACAACACGTCTCCAAAGTCATGTTCATTGATTTGATGAATGAAATCAAGTCTTCGCTGGGCAAGAGACAAAACAATATATCGAAAAATATTACCCCAGCAAAGGACACTC
This sequence comes from uncultured Anaerolineaceae bacterium, assembly GCA_964420835.1. Lineage (GTDB taxonomy): Bacteria > Chloroflexota > Anaerolineae > Anaerolineales > Anaerolineaceae > CAYQUO01. The sequence goes on along the minus strand of CAYQUO010000015.1, from coordinate 37,687 downwards.
AAATTTCCATTAATCGATTGGAAATCCCAGCCGGCCAGAAAAAGCAGCTTGAAATTCGGGTAAATGGTACTGTTCACACATTGCATGTAAGCCCGAATGAGTTGCTCCTGAACACGTTGCGCGAGAAATTATTTTTAACAGGGTCGAAATATGGTTGTGGATTGGGAGAATGCAGCGCCTGTACTGTATTAATTGATGGCAAAGCCATCCTTTCATGCCTTGCCCTTACTGCCTCCGTGGCGGATAAGAATATTATTACGATCGAAGGGTTGCAAAAACCTGATGGGACACTGGATCCATTACAACAGGCTTTCATAGACCATGCTGCCTTTCAATGCGGCTACTGTACGCCCGGCTTCATCATGACTGCCAAAAGCCTGATTAATGAAAAACCGGACGCAAACGAAGATGAAGTCCGTGATTATTTGAAAGGGAATCGCTGTCGTTGTACTGGATACACAAGTATCGTTCGTGCAGTCATGGCACATATAGAGAACTCACAAAAAAATAACCCATGACTTGCTATTCTACCAATTGGAGGTGAACATGCTATCTGAATTTGAAATGCTAGTCCCGGATAACCTGGCTGAAGCATTGGAATTGATGGCACAGAGATCTCCCGGTATAGCACCCATTGCTGGAGGAACGAACCTGGTTGTTGATATGCGCAGTGGAAGGCATAGGCCATCCTCCATTTTGGACCTGTCAAAGCTGAATAATTTGCGTGGAATCCACAGGGAGAACGGGACAGTTACGGTTGGAAGCCTTACCACCATCAATGAGATATTAAAAAGCAATGAGGTGCAAGCCTCCAGTCCTGTTTTGATCCAGGCAGCACGTGTATTTGCCAACCCATTGATCAGGAACCGGGCTACGTTGGGGGGGAACTTGTCCGATGCCTCACCGGCATCAGACACTGCCCCTCCCTTATTGGTCATGGACGCTACAATCGAGGTTCAAAGCAAGAACGGAAAACGCGAAATACCAATTCATGATTTCTTTGTTGGCGTCCGGAAAACCTCCAGGCTCAATGAAGAATTAATTACTTCCATCCATTGGAAAGTATCCTCAAACAGACAAGGCATGGGATACTACAAACTTGGACTGAGAAAAGCGGATGCAATCTCAGTCGTAAGCGTGGCTGTCCTCCTGGAACTTTCCGGCCAGGGTACCTGTACAAAAGCCCACATCGCAATGGGCTCTGTGGCGCCAAAGCCAATCCGGGCAATGAAGGCTGAATCCATTCTGGTTGGAACCAAATTGGAACAACCTGTCGTGGAAAAGGCAGGTGAGGTTGCAGCAAGCGAATGTGCTCCAATAACAGACCTCCGGGCTTCCGCCGAGTATCGGCGACGTATGGTTGGTGTCCTTGTGCGGCGTGCAATCGAACAGGCACTGAGAAATGTCGAGCAGGAGGAATCTCATGAACGCTAAATTAATTACGCTGACAATTAACGGCAACCGGCACCAAGTCGCTCTTCCGCCCAACCTTACATTACTTCGCGCTCTTCGTGAATACCTGGGTTATGTGGATGTAAAAAATGGATGCGAAAAGGGAGATTGCGGTGCGTGTACGGTCATCATGAACGGGAAAGCCGTTAATAGTTGTCTGGTTCTTGCCTGGCAGGCAGATGGGGCAGAAATCACCACAATTAGTGGGTTGGGCGACCAATCCAACCCACACCCGCTGCAAAAGGCATTCGCCGACCATGGGGGTGCCCAATGTGGCTATTGCACCCCTGGAATGATCCTTGCGGCAAAACACCTCCTGGATGAAAATCCTCACCCCAATGAGGCAGAAATTCGGGAGGCGCTTACCGGCAACCTTTGTCGATGCACCGGTTATTCCCAGATTGTGGCAGCTGTTAAGGCTGCCGCGGCTGAGATGTCGAGTGGAGGAGGTTGAAAATGAAAAAGGTTACTGCCAAAGCCCTCCCGCCTGTAAAACTGCCAGAACTGCGGATCGTTGGCAAGCCCATCCGCCGTGTCGATTCAATGGGAAAAGTACTTGGAAAAACCATTTATGCAGCGGATTATTTTATGCCAAGAATGCTTCGAGCCAAAGTGTTTCGCAGTTCTGTCCCGCATGGGCGGATAAAACACCTCGATGTTAGCAAGGCAAGAGAGCTTCCTGGCGTTGTTTGTGTTCTCACAGTGGATGACCTGCCGCAATCCATCCTGGTTACCGACCTGCCCGGACAGACCGGACAGAAACGCAGGGCAGGGTCGGATGCCCACGTACTGGCAAAGGATGTGGTCCGCTTCATTGGCGATCCAATTGCCCTAGTGGCAGCAGAAACCTTGGATATTGCCGAGAAAGCCCTTGAACTAATCGAGGTTGAATACGAAATTCTACCGGCCGTTTTCGATCCGATTGAAGCAATGAAACCGGGGGCACCTGTCGTCTCAGGCACTGATAATATCGTATCCCATTACAAGGTAAATAAAGGCGATGTTCCTGCAGGGATGGCCCAGGCTGACCTGATAGTGGAAAACACATACCGGGTTCCCTTTGCGGAGCATGCCTACTTGGAGCCTGAAGCAGGGGTGGCCTGGATCGACGATCGGAATATCGTCAATATTCGTGTCAGCACCCAGGTAGTGGAACACTTTCGCAGTATATCACTGGCACTCGGCATCCCCCAAAACCGCCTTCATGTTCAGGGAACCATGGTGGGGGGAGGGTTTGGCGGAAAGGAGGATATAAGTGTAGAAATCTTCATCGGACTACTGACATTAAAAACCAACCGGCCGGTGATGATGGAGTATTCCCGGGAGGAATCCATCCTGGCGCATTCAAAAAGGCACCCCTTTATTATCACCCACCGCACGGGTGTTACAAAGAACGGGCGCATCACGGCTTCTGAGATCACTATGGTCGCCGAATCCGGTGCATATGTATATCTCAGCCCTTATGTATTGCTATACGCACTTGGCGCCGCCACAGGACCTTACCGCGTCGATAATGTAAATATCGATGCCTATGCAGCTGCAACCAACAACATTTTTACCTCTGCGTTCCGGGGTTTCGGCGCACCTCAGGCGGCCTTTGCTCACGAACTTCAAATGGACGACATTGCACGTAAGTTGGGGATGGATCCATTCGAATTTCGCAGGATCAATTATATAAAAACAGGCGAATGGACCTCTCATCAACAGATCACATCAGCCACCTGGCTTGAAGAAAGCGCCTCCCGGGTCATCGAGGCTCTGGGTGATAAATCACCTTCCGGAAAGACCTACCGGGTAGGCCATGGCATCGCTTCTTATATGCAAAGTTATGGCCGGATCACATGGTTCCATGATACCTCTCAGGCATGGGTTAGCCTGGAAATGGATGGCACCGTCGTTATCCGCTCGGGGATCCCGGACCTGGGTGCAGGACAAGTCTCAGCAGTTTGCCAAATCGCGAGTGAGGTGCTTGGTGTCAATATTGATAAAGTTGTTATCTATAATACGGACTCTGCCCTTACTCCCCTTGCAGGAACTTCCACAGCCACCAGGCAACTGTTCATGTCTGGGAACGCTGTATTCCAGGCATCCAGTGCTGTTAGAAACACGCTGCTCGGCCGGGCTTCAAAACATTTTGAGGAACCAGTCGATAACCTGGATATTGCAGACGGGGTAGTATTTGTAAAAAGCGACCCTTCGCAGACCCTGGAATTACCCGCCCTCGCTGCCATGTGCGCTGCAGAGGGAATGCATCTATCAAATCTGGCTTTGTTCAAAGCGCCGTTTACTGAACCCATTAACCCGGAGAATGTCCAGGGGCAGATTTGGCCTGATTTTACCTTTGGAACGTTCGGCGTAGAGGTGGCAGTTGATATTGAAACCGGTGAGGTTACGATTCTGAAAAGCGTAGCCTGTCACGATGTCGGCAGGGCAGTAAACCCCGCGGCTGTTCATGGACAGATCGAAGGAGGCGGTGTCCAGGGTTTGGGATATGGTTTGATGGAAAATTTTCTGGTGGAAGAAGGAAAGATCCTGACTCCATCCCTGGCAGAGTATCTAATCCCAACAGCGGTGGACGTTCCTCCCACCAAGGTCATCATCCTTGAGTCAGGAACGGGCCTTGGGCCCTTCGGCGCCAAGGGGATTGGCGAACCTTCACTCACTCCTGCAGCTCCCGCTCTGGCAAACGCCGTTGCAGATGCCATTGGCGTGCAGGTTACTTCGATCCCTCTTACGCCGGAAAAAGTACTGGCAGCTGTGGATGAAGCAATCGAACAAGGCAAGTTTTAACCAGGTCATCAAATCGAGGAGGGCGAACTTGGATAAACCTACCGATATTCTATTTACTGGTGGAACAGTTGTAACAGGCAAAGGCATTCGGGCAATAGATGTGGCAGTCTCAGGCGAAAAGGTTACTGCCATGGGCTCTCATTTACCGAGGGAAAACTGCAGGCAGGTGATCGATGTTTCCGGCAAATACCTGCTTCCAGGTGTGATCGATGTGCACGTTCACCCAGTTTACCTGGATGACGTGGAACATTCGTCAAGGGTGGCGGCTTATGGAGGTACAACGACGCTAATTCATTTTGCCTATGCCAAAAAAGATGAAAGCCTGCTGGACAAGGTTGGTATCATGCTGGATGATGCAAGCAACAGGTCCATTCTCGATTTTTCCCTGCATGGAGGCCTTTTCGACGCACCAAACCAGGTGCCTGAAATTCCTGAAGTGATGAAATTGGGAGTAAACACATACAAGTTCTTCCTAACCTACCTGAAACAGGGTTGGTATACCGATGACTACCAGTTGGCCAAGGCAATGGATATCCTGGCAAATGCAGGTGGCATGGCCATGGTTCACGCTGAAAATGGTGGTGGTATTGATTATCTGGAAGACAAGTATTTAAAAGGGCCAACTGCATCCGCCAAATATTTCAACGTCTCCAGGCCGCCAGCGTTCGAAGAAGAAGCAATCTTTCGCTCACTTTGCCTTGCTGAGATCATGAAATGCCCTTTGTACATTCCTCACGTCACATCCGCCCGGGCGTTGCGTCCGATTAAAAAAGCCCTGGACGATGGCATACTGGTATACGGGGAAACCTGTCCTCAATACCTGACATTGACAGAGAAGATCATCACTGAAAAAGGGGCATTGGCAAAGATCGGACCTCCGATTCGAACCCAGAAGGACCAGGATGCTCTCTGGGAGGCTTTGCGAGATGGCACCCTCCAGGTTGTCGCATCAGATCACGCACCAAAAACAAAGGATGTTGAAGGGGATTTCCTGGAACAGGGCTTTGGTTCCCCCCAGATTGAAACCTTGTTGCCCGTGACGTACGATTGGGCGATCAACCATGGAAAGTTAAGCCTGGTAAGGCTTGTGCAGGTCTTGTCAGAAAACCCGGCCCGCATATTCGGTTTATATCCACAAAAAGGAACCTTGGCTGTTGGTTCAGATGCCGATCTTGTGATCTATAATCCCACGCGGAAATTCACCATTCGTAAAGAGAATCAGCACAGCAAGGTCGGTTATTCCCTATATGAAGATCGAAAAGTGATTGGTTGGCCTGAAGCATCCTATCAACGCGGGCATCAGGTCCTCCACAATGGTGAAATCGTTGCGCGTCCCGGGAGTGGCCGGTTTTTCACCACTCAACCTGCCAAACATGCTCCCTTAACTTGCTGATTGTTACGACAATCTCCAAAGGATAACCATTATACAAAACCGCCTTCCCCTTCAAGGGAGGCGGTTCTTGGTAGAGCGGAGAGGGTGGGATTCGAACCCACGTTACCTTGCGGTAAACACGCTCTCCAGGCGTGCGCGTTAGGCCAGACTACGCAACCTCTCCTGGTCCATCAAAATCAATCCTCTGAAAACCTGCAGAATTATAACATAGGAGCTTTTATGCAAACAACGGCTCGGTGAATTCCCCCATTCCAGACGATTGGATACATTTGTCTTACGCCTGCAGGTATTATATGTATAATAACTGCACTTTCAGGTTGAACGAATTACTCCATATGATTTTTCAAAACCATCCCCCAAAACAGTTGCTGCAACTCATGAGCCTGCTGCTGGTTCTATCCTCTGGATGTTCAGCACGCATGGTTATCCCAACTGTAGCACCCATCACGCTTTCAACTACAGATCCAATCCCCACAAGAACGCCAATGCCTACTTCCACATTCCTCCCCACCCAGACGAAGATTTTTTCACCCGGTGGATATGTGACCGCAACGATTAAACCCACCCTTTCTTCAAACCTTAATCAAGCTACAATCCATACCGTTGGTTTCCTGGAAAATTGGAGAGCCTTTTTTACGCTGGAATCCCCCTCGGAAATAACAGGGGCATTTTATGCTGTGTTGCAACGAAATAAGCGGTACGATTGCTTTACCATGATCAGGTATCCAAACCGCCTCTATTGTGTTGGTCCGGTTGTTGGCTTGGATGATTTTGTATCCTTCACCATTTATGATCAAGCCAATGACCTGCCTGTTTTTTTAGGGTCAGTATATATACCAATGTTCCAACGCGGCAGCAGCGCGCCCTAATTCCATTGCCAAGGACGGGATACAAAGTTATAATGTAATCATTGGGCGGTTAGCTCAGTTGGTTAGAGCATTGCGTTGACATCGCAAAGGCCGTAGGTTCGAGTCCTATACCGCCCACCATAAAAAGAGATGTCATGTCACGGCATCTCTTTTATTTTCCGACACATCATTAATTTACAATTTGGATATGAACCAAACGATAATTTACTTGTCAGAAAATATGACTGGTTTTATAATACAAAATAATAATTAAACGCTAAGACCGGGAAGAGTATCCAACTTCCTCTCAGCCAGAGAATGGAAATCGATGTCTGGGAATTTCCACCTGAAGAAGATGGAGAAAACCACCTGCGAGCGGAATCCTGAAAGTACAAATCCGTACGAATAAGGAAACCGGTTGACCACGTTACAGGTCCAAACGAGATGACCTTGATCCAAGGTTAATCTGGGTGGAACCGCATGAGGATAACTCCTGCCCCAGTTGGGCAGGTTTTTTTATCAAAAGAAGGAGGCAGTTTCCATGAAAGATAAATATGAAAATTCCAATCTATATAGGATTCGTCATTCCGCCGCCCATATTATGGCTCAGGCTGTTTTGGAGCTATTTCCCGGAGCAGGTATAGCCATCGGTCCAGCCATTGAAGACGGTTTTTATTATGATTTCGACCTTCCCCGTACTTTGACACCTGAAGACCTGGAACATATTGAAAAACGGATGAAAGAGATCATCCGTGAAAACCATCCTTTCGTGCGAAAAGAAGTCACTGCTGACGAAGCCCGGGAGCTCTTCAAAGGTCAGGTGTATAAACAGGAATTGATTGATGGGCTGGAAGAAGGCGCTATGGATGAAAACGGTGAGCCGGCCCATGATAAGCCCGTTATTTCCACATATTCCCACGCAAATTTTACCGACCTTTGTCGAGGCCCTCACGTTGAAAATACCAGGCAGATCGACCCGAATGCCATCAAATTGACCAGTGTGGCAGGGGCATACTGGCGCGGCGACGAGCGGCGCCCGATGTTGCAGAGAATTTACGGAACTGCCTGGGAAAACGAAGGGCAGTTAAAATCCTTTCTCTGGAAAATGGAAGAAGCAAAAAAGCGCGACCACCGGAGGCTGGGGAAAGAACTAGACCTGTTCAGCGTCAACGACGAAGTAGGGGCTGGATTGATTCTCTGGCACCCCAAAGGAGCCAAGGTGCGCATGATCGCTGAGCAGTTCTGGATGGAAGAGCACGAAAAGGCCGGATATGACTTCGTTTACACCCCACACATTGGTAAGGCCGAACTGTGGAAGACCAGCGGCCACCTTGTCTCTTATGCAGATTACATGTATTCCCCTGTAGACATCGAAGGGCAAAAATATTACTTAAAACCGATGAACTGTCCGTTCCATATCCAGATCTATAACTCTAGACGTCGGTCATACCGCGATCTACCCATGCGGTTCGCGGAAAAAGGAACAGTTTACAGGTACGAACGCAGCGGGGTGTTGCACGGTCTTTTGCGTGTACGTGGTTTCACCCAGGATGATGCCCATCATTTTTGCCGGCCAGAACAAATGCCTGCAGAGATCGATTTTGTACTAAATTTTTGTCTTCACATCCTCCGCTCTTTTGGGTTTACCGATTCAAAAGCATACCTGAGCACAAAACCGGAAAACAGCGTAGGAGAAGAATTCCACTGGAAAGACGCTGAGGCGGCATTGCAGGCGGCCTTGGAACGTGCCAAGATCCCATATGAAATAGATGAGGGTGGCGGAGCTTTCTATGGTCCAAAGATCGATCTAAAGATCAAAGATGCCATTGGCCGTGAGTGGCAACTCTCGACAATCCAATTCGATTTCAATCTTTCTGAGCGTTTCAACCTTGAATATTTTGGGGATGACGGCATGCCTCATCGACCTTACATGATCCATCGCGCATTACTGGGCAGTCTCGAACGTTTCTTTGGTGTGATGATAGAACATTATGCCGGTGCATTCCCAATTTGGCTTGCCCCAGTGCAGGCAATGTTAATTCCAATCACAGACCGCCATGTTGAATATGCCAATAAGGTTGCGCAAACCTTAAAATTGGCCGGCTTGCGAATTGAAATAGACGATAGCAGCGAAAGGATGAATGCCAAAATCCGGGATGCTCAGCGCCAAAAGATCCCCTATATGTTGATCCTCGGTGACAATGAAGTAACCGAAAATAAGGTTTCTCTTCGCTTGAGAACTGGTGAAAACATCGGGCTTGTAAGCTTGGAGCAGTTGATCGAAATGTCAAAACAGGCAATGAAGAACCATGAATAAACTTCCACGAAGACCGACATCATTGCATGCGGTTTTCGCGATACGGTTGACGAGAATTTATTACCTGTGGTATATTTCTGTCGTTGTGCACCGTTAAGTAAAAACGGTCATTTTTTATGTATTTCGAAAGGAGAGTGCTATTAGTACATCCGGTTTTAGGATAAATGAGATGATTCGGGTTCCCGAAGTCCGCCTGATTGGCGTGAACGGAGAGAATATTGGGGTAACCCAGATCAGGGATGCGATCCAAATGGCTCGGGAAGCCGATCTGGATCTGGTTGAAGTAGCACCCACAGCAGAACCACCTGTTTGCCGGATCATGGATTTTGGGAAATTTTTATACGAAAAAACAAAGAAAGAACGTGAAGCAAGAAAAGCCCAAACTAAGATAGAGATCAAGGAAATTCGCCTGCGCCCCAAGACAAATGAACATCACCGAGGATTTAAAGTAAAGGATGCCCGGCGCTGGCTCCAGGACGGGATAAAAGTTAAAGTGACCATCCGCTTCCGCGGCCGCGAGATTACATACCCGGAGTTGGCATTGGAGGACTTAAAGGAAATTGCTGAAGAATTATCCGACCTTGCCCAAGTGGAGCAGGCGCCCAATCTCGAAGGAAAAATGATGTCAATGATGTTGGCTCCATTGCCAAAAGGTGTTAGCCGCAAGAAGGTTTCCTCACATCCCGAAGAGTCTGTGGACACCCAGGCGGTTTGAGGTTGATCTTTCATTCGGAATAGAAATAATCATTAATTCTTATACATATACAACCTCGCGATTGATTTATGACCCAGGAGGAATATTGCTGTGCCGAGAAAGCTGAAATCAGGAAAGATAAAAATTAAAACCCACAAAGCGACTAGCAAGCGCTTTAAATTAAGTGGTGGAGGTATATTGCTCAGAACGAAAGGGGGAAAAAGTCACCTCCGACGCCGGACATCCAAACGAACAAAAGCCCTGTTCTCTGAAATGGTCCCAGTCCAAGGGGATCGGATCATAACCAGGGTTAATCGTCTAACGCCTTATTTAAAGGACAAGAGCTAATCGTATCATTTCATCTGCGTTATGCAGCTGCTAGGTGTTTACAACAGGTCCCACGGATCGACGCCTGGGAGTGTGCAAAGGAGTAAAGAATGGCAAGAGTGAAGGGAGGTCCTCAAAAACACCTCCGACATAAAAAAGTATTAAAATTAACAAAAGGGCAAATTGGATCTCGCAATCGTCTTTTCCGCCGGGCAAACGAGGCCATGTTAAAGGGATTGTGGTATGCCTACCGTGACCGTCGGGTACGAAAACGCGATCTGCGCAAGTTATGGATCACACGAATCAACGCTGCCGCAAGAATCAATGAAATTAGTTACAGCCGCCTGGTCCATGCCCTGAAAAAAGCAAACATTTCTCTAAATAGAAAAATGCTTGCTGACCTGGCGGTTCGGGACCCTTACGCCTTTTCGTCCATCGTTACAAAAGCAAAATCAGCCTGATTTTTTCATGCTTGTTATCCGGGTTGACATTGCTGTCAACCTGTTTTTTTTTAAACACATTTCACCCATGTTCCTTTACATAAATTGCAAGTGGAAAAACCGAAAAAAATAAAGACGGCACCATACAATTGCCATGCAAGAGCCTTTATAATCCAGTAACATTGTTTGAAATCAGATGTTTCCTAAAGGATTCGAATGATCAGGTCCAATAAAAATCCATCGATTCAGAATATACGCAAACTATTAAACAAGAGAACAGAGCGCTATGAACAGAGGAAGTTCATCATCGAGGGAGTTCGCCTGCTTGAAGAGGCATTTCTTTCTTCGTTCCATCCTGACCTGATATTGATCTCGCAAAACGTTTCAGAAAGGGGTCGATCTATTGTCAAACAACTCAGCCTGGATAATGTTAAAACGGTTGAAGTGCCCCACTCCATCATAAATGAATTATCGGATACAAAAGCCCCCCAGGGTGTTTTGGCAGTCTGCTCTTTTCCACAACTTTCCCTGCCTAAGCAGATTGTTTTTTCATTGGTCATTGATGGGATCGCGGATCCGGGAAACTTGGGCACAATCCTTCGAACTGCGCTTGCCGCCGGTGTGGATTCTGTTTTCATTCTTTCTAGCACAGTGGATCCCTTTTCTCCCAAGGTCGTCCGCTCAGCCATGGGAGCGCATTTCAAATTACCTATCCGGGTTTTGGAATTTTTAGAATTGCGTTCAATTCTGCAGGCCGATAACAACAAGGCAATAAAGATTTATCTGGCTGACGCCAGGGGAGGGTTGCCATACTGGGATGTCGATTTACGACCGCCAGTGGCGCTGGTTATTGGAAGTGAGGCCACTGGCCCGGGTAACCAATGCCGGGAATACGTAGAGAATAAGATCTGGATTCCCATGTCAGAAAAATGCGAATCCTTAAATGCATCCATTGCCGCCGGAATTTTGTTATTTGAGGCAGCCCGGCAACAAAGGATCCAACGTTCTTAGGTTGGCTACTCACGTATTTGTTTGAAATTAATGATCACCAGGTTTTTATCACAAGTCGCTGTTGTGTTAAAGTAAATCCGTGGTGAAAGCGGCAGGTTGGCTTGATCGATCATCCTGAGCCACAACGTTTTTTCAGAAGCTGTGGGCATCTTTGCAAGTTCAAATTCATAACCAGCCTCTCCATATTTCAAAGCAAGCCCGGTTAGGCTGGTTTGGTTGACAGCCACATTCTCCAACACGCCACCCACTTGAATCGTCATCCCGGTTAACGGTCGACCTTGCAAGTCTAAAACCTGACCTCCAACTCCCATCCAACGGCACGCTCGCTCAGGATAAAGAACCTCGGCGTTGATGGCCGATGGGTCACTTTGCAATGCAAATGGATAGGCTGGTGTGGATTGAACATCTACAGCAGCCGGAGTATCAATATTGAATTCAGACGTCTCCGTTGGGGTGAACGCTTGTGAGAAGGGAGATTGTGTTTTGGTTGGTATTGTGGTTTGTGTAAATTCAGGTGTCCAAGTAGCGGGAAGCCTGTACAAGGTGGGCGTACTTGTCGGCAGGACAAGTTGGACCGGCAATGTTGGTTTCGGGAAGGGATTAATCGGCAAAGTAGGGTCGTGGAACAGGAGAGCAACAAACAGGATAATACATAAGGTAATAATTATCAGCAAGACCGTCAAGAAATTCCAAATAAAATCCTTGTTCCCGGCTTTGGGATTTGTACGTTTTTTTTGGTCGGATGAGCCGGTATATATTGTGGACATTTTTTCTTAAAGTCGCCCCGGTTTATTCAATGAATATTTTGATCGAACTTTTCTCTCTTTGATCTTTAATCCAACTCTCAAGCGCTGCTTTTTGAAGACTGATCCGTTGTTCTGGATCAAGATCCCTGTTCATTTCCTTCTCAACAACCTGGATGATGTGATAGCCAACTTGACTTTTTATAACATCACTATATTCACCTGGTTGCAATTTATATGCCGCATCTTCAACCTCTGGTTGAAAGAGGTATCCACGGGGGAACCAGCCAAGATCTCCTCGAGTAATTGGATCGACCTCCTCAGCCAAAATTAGGAAATCAGCGCCAGCCGATAATTGCTGATGATAACTGCGCGCATCGTTTTCTCCTTTTGAGAATATTTGTCTGGCATGAATTTGTTCTGCCTTTTCTGGAACAGATTCAAAGATGGCATTCCTCTGCCAGGTAGAAAGCAAGGACAGGCGGTACATCCTTGTGAAACTGGCCTGTGTGTAATAATTTTTATCCATCCAGTCCTGAAGTACTTTTGAATCGCCAAGAGAATTTGATTCACCATCGATCCTGTTTTGCAAATTCTCATCTGTTAATTGGTACCCGTTTTGTAAAGCTGCATCCGCCAACAAGGTTTGATCGATCAGGTCATCCAAAACTATCTTGCGGAAATCTTGTATCTTGTTGTCAGCACCCGTAGCTTGAAGAGCGGCCTGGCATCGTTGCACCTCTTCCTCGAAATCACTTAAGAGGATATCGCTGTTATTTACCTTTGCAGCAAGAGGGAGGGGAGTGGGCGTCAAGGCAGAAACAAGATCCACCGGTGTAACCAAAACAGGTGAGGATGTTGGTGTTTCCTCACCTCCAGCACAACCTGTTATTAACATACCAATGAAAATGACCAGGAAAATGATATGCTTGAGTTTATCTCCGCCGAGCATTCGGACATTATACCTTTTTCAACAGAATTAATTACTCATATTTCTTGGTGGGAGGTACATGTTAATATGATAGTAGGGTTAAAAGGTTATTAAGGGCGTTTAGCAAGTTATTCAGAATATTTTAAGAATATAAACCTTGCAATATCTTGCATCGCAACTCTAGGTGTGCTAAAATCGTAAACACACTAGATGTAGTATGATGTAAATCAATACCGCCATATATGGGGGTATCATTTTCGGAAGGCAGGTTAACAATTTCTAAGATAGATGAGTTCGGGAGGAAGGATTGCGCTGTCCCTATTGTTCTCATAATCAATCCAGAGTTCTCGATACCACACACGACAACCGCGGAGGAATTCGCAGGCGGCGTGAGTGTGAAAAGTGCGGTAATCGTTTCAGCACTTCAGAGCGGCCGATTATGGCTACTCCCTTGTTGATTAAGCGGGATGGAACTCGTGAAGAATTTGACCGGGAAAAACTTTCTCGCGGTATTCGCATTTGTTGTGCAAAAAGGCCGGTTTCTGCAGCAGACATAGAAAGACTTGTAGGTGAGATTGAATCATCACTACAACAAATGGGACGATCTGAAGTATCTTCTCGAACTGTCGGGGATCTTGTCATGGCTGGGTTAAAAAACCTGGATCACATCGCGTACATTCGGTATGCCATCGTGTATTTACAAATGGACGATTTATACACAATCAGAGAAGAGATCGACAGATTACTGGAAGGATAAGGTGATACGATAATGCCACAACAATCACGCTCCAAGTCAATCGAAGTAGGTACTATCGCTTTACCAGATGGCCTCCCTGCAGTTGAACTTTCCGACAACGCCCGTCAAGTCCTCATAAGACGCTATGTACGAAGAGGAGAGGATGGGAAACCTGCGGAAACTGTGGAAGAAATGTTTTGGCGGGTGGCATATCATGTGGCGGTAATCGAAGAAAAGTGGGGTGGCGATGTTGTGAGCCGGGCGAAGGAATTTTTCAGCCTTCTCACCAGCAAGCATTTTTTCCCCAATTCACCCACCTTTACAGGAGCCGGAACACCCCTTGGCCAACTTGCCGCCTGCTTTGTCCTGCCGATCTCGGATGACATGGGACGAGAATCGACCGGCATATTTACGACACTGAGGGACGCTGCATTGATACAACAAACCGGAGGGGGGAATGGTTTTTCTTTTTCGAGATTAAGACCCAAAGGTGCCATCGTCAAATCCTCTGCAGGTCAAGCCACTGGACCAGTTGGGTTCTTAAGAGTTTATGATCATGCTTTTGGAGAAGTCGCTCAAGGTGGAACCCGCCGTGGTGCCAATATGGCAGTTTTACGAGTGGACCACCCTGATATTGAAGAGTTCATTACCTGCAAAACCGATGAAAACGCTATTACCAACTTCAACATATCTGTTGGGATCACAGATGATTTCATGCGGGCCGTAGAAAAAAATGGTTGGTGGGACCTCAGGTTTCCAGACATCCTGTCAAAGGAGTATCATGAGTTTTCCGGCACACTTGAACAGGCAGATAAGAAAAAAATCCCCATCAAGAAATACAAGCGAATTAAAGCACGCGACTTGTTTGAAAAGATTGTAAAACAGTCTCATCATAATGGGGAACCAGGTGTTTTATTCCTGGATGCGGCAAACCGGGCAAACCCAGTACCCCATTTGTACCCACTTGAAGCGACAAACCCCTGCGGAGAGCAGTGGCTTGGCCCCTATGAGAACTGTTGTCTTGGTTCAATTAACCTTGCCGAACATTTTGGACCGGATAACACTGTAAACTGGGAGTTGCTGCTGCAGAGTGTTGTTCTGGCAACTATCTTTCTTGACGATGTAAATGAGGCGAACCGTTATGTTCCGGCTGTACCCCAGCTCGGAGAAGCAGCCCAACGTGCACGGAGGATCGGTTTGGGCATCATGGGGCTGGCAGATTTGATGTACCACTGTGGAATTCGTTATGGGTCCGATGAGGGGTTATCTTTTGCCGCACAGGTGATGGAATTTATCCGTTTTCATGCCATGGCAACGAGCATTGAGTTGGCAAAAAATCGTGGACCATTCCTGGCCATCAAAGGAAGCATTTACGACCAACAGCACATGTCCTGGCAACCACCCCAACCAATTACACCGATAGAAGGAAATTGGGGGCGACCTGAGCTCGATTGGAATGTGATCATTGAAGGAATTAAAACACATGGGATTCGAAACGCCGCCCAAACCACCATCGCCCCAACCGGCACAATAGCTACGGTTGCAGGTTGCGAAGGGTATGGCTGTGAGCCGGTGTTTGCCTTGGCTTATATCCGCCACGTAAATGACAACGGCAAAGACCTACAACTGGCTTACACCAGCCCCCTTTTTGAAGCAGCATTGGTGAAAGCCGGAGTACCGGAAAAAACCCGTGCAGCCATTATCAGGCGAACAATGGAGGAGGGTTCCTGCCAAAACATTGCAGAGGTTCCAGAAGAGATCAGGCACATCTTTGTGGTGTCACAGGATATTACATATGAAGAACATGTGAAGATGCAGGCAGCCCTGCAAGCTTTTGTGGATAATTCCCTGTCCAAGACGATCAATTTCCCACCAGAGGCAAATGAGGAAGACATAGCCTCGGCTTATCTGCTTGCATGGAAACTTGGCTGCAAGGGAATCACGGTATATGTTACCGGATCCCGTGAAAAAGTAGTCCTAGAAACCCGTGCAGTCGCTTCAAAGAAACAGAATATCCAAATAATATCTTCCGAGATAGAGATGGAAAATCAGGCTTCTTTCTGGAGTGATGATAAGAAACCAAGACCTCGATCCCTGCCTGGTTATACCTATTCCATCGAAACACCTCTGGGGAAAGCCTTCATAACAATAAATGAAAATGGAGGATTCCAACCATTCGAAGTTTTTATCAATACTGCCAAAGCCGGCTCGGATACAGCAGCAGTATCAGAGGCAATTGGAAGATTAAGTTCCTATATCCTTCGGTTGGTTTCGCCCATCGAACCAGACAAGCGATTATGGGAGGTTCAACGGCAGCTTGCCGGAATTGGAGGAGGACGCCCATTGGGGTTCGGCCCGAATCGCGTTCGTTCCTTACCGGATGGCCTGGCGCAGGTATTAGAGGAGTATTTAATTAACCGTGATGAGCGTGCAAAAAATAATGCTCCCTCCACCACAAATAATGGTAAGAATCCCAATCTTTTCCCCAATCAGTCCGCAGGCAATAAACCAGAGCACACTCCAATTCAAATCGGTGACCTTTGCCCGGAATGTGGCCAGGCATCTGTTGTGAATGAAGAAGGTTGCCGCAAATGTTATGCCTGCGGCTACAGCGAGTGCTGATTTGTTGAAATAATATATGCTGTTATTCTCATCAAACCAGCAGAAAATGGCATGCGTAAGGATGTTAGTTTTTCTGCTGGTTGTTTTTATTGTTGGATGTCGGTCAAATTCAACACCTTTCAACCAGGAGAAACATCTGGCAGAGCCTGAAACTGCCTGCCATACTCTGATCGTATTTTTCTCTGAACTCCAATCCGGCAACTATGATAAAGCCGTGTAACTTTATGGCGGGAGTTTTGAACCTCTTAACGGTAATGATCCCACCATAGATCCTACGGATCTTGCAGCATTGTGAAGACAGGCATGCGAAATTACTAGATACCAATGCTTTTCAACCGCAAAATGTACGATCATTAATACTTGTAAGAATGAAATCTACAGACTTCTTGTTGAATTCCAAAATCCTGACGGGTCAGTCTTCAAAATGGGATCCTGTTGCGGAATGAAGCCTGCCTGAAAAGCACAGTAAGAATTTGAATATTTCGTGATTACTACCGCCAATGGAGATAACCTGGTTTTAACCCCTCTAGTTTATTTCCCCTTAATGGAATTATCGAGAATTCCCATTATGATGGTTAGCCCCGGTGTTTTCAATTTTACATAAAACACCGGGGCCAAAACCGTTGTAAAAATACGCAATACCTACGATTGACTTTTTGCGATCATATCTTCAAGCATCTGTGTGGTTAGAGACTTCGGCCTTTCGATGGGTTTCCCTAAAGCCCGCGCCCATACTGCATGTGTTGTCAAACCAACCAGGCGGCTGATTCCGAACAAAACAGTGTAATAATCGAACTGCCTTACCCCATAATGGTATTGCAGCGTCCCATTAATTGCATCGACGTTTGGATTTGGGTTCTTCACTTTGCCGTTTTCCTGTAACAATCCAGGAACAACGCTGTGAACCAACTTAACCAGTACCACCAATTCATCGTCTGGTAAATATTTATCAGCAAACTGAAGTTGTACCGTATAACGTGGATCGGTTACACGGAGGACCGCATGACCATAACCGGGAATGGAGTTCCCCTGGCTGATTAACTCACGCAGGTACTTTTCAAGTTGATCCCGATCAGGGATCCCTCCAAAATGGTTTTTTGTTTCAAGCAACCAGCGCAGACATTCCTGATTAGCCAGGCCGTGCAAAGGACCTGCCAGACCGTTTAGTCCTGCTGATGACGCCCGGTAGATGTCCGATAAGGCTGATGCAACAAGATTGCTGGCATGTGCACTTACATTTGCACCTTCATGGTCTGAATGGATTATGAAAAACAGCCGGCATAATTCCTGATATTCAATATCCTCGCCTTTTCCAATCATATGGGCGAAATTTGCGCTCCAGTCCAATTGAGTATTCGGAGGAATATAATCACCATTCCGATACTTGTAATTGTAAATAAACGCGGCAACTGCCGGGAGATTGGCCGTCATGTTCAAGCTGTCTTCAAGGTAATAATCCCAATAATCGCTTTTTGGAAGCCTGTCGTTATACACCTTTGAAAAAATGGAATTGGTTTGCAACGCCAGAACAGCTTGTGAAAACAAGGTCATAGGGTGAGACGTAACCGGCATGGCGCGAATTATGTCAAACACATAAGGCGGGATACTCGACCGCATCTTCCACTCTTTTTCCACTTCCAATGCATCTTCCATGGTGGGCAGAAACCCGGTCATCAATAAATAATACAATCCACCCATCATCGGATACTCTGCGCCGGGAGTTTTGGGAAGGGTGTCGATAGCCTCCGGTATTGTATACCCCCGCAGGCGCACTCCTTCCATGGGATCAACATAAGAGATATCACTCACTGCAACCTGTACGCCGCGGATACCGCCGTAGATCTGTTCGACAGTGACATCACCCACTTTGAAAGACCCATGGTCTCTTTTTATTCGATTCATTCGCTCGCGTGCTTCGGGCAGTTGTTCAGCAATTTTTTCTTTAATTCCCATTTTTCACTCTCCCATGTATTGTTTTGGTGTGGAATAGTACAATTCCAGTAGAACAGATAATGATATTATTGGTATGCCGTTTTCCGATAACCCATTTCCCTGGATATCGTGTATGCTGTACTTATCAAAAGTTGACCGTATTCCTTGACTTTCGCTTTGCTAAACCTTTGGGACGGTCCGGAAATGGTTAAAGCAGCCAGGATATATCCTTTTTCGTCAAATATTGGTGCAGCCACTCCGGATGCATCCAACAACCACTCCCCGTAACTTTCGGCATAACCATTCTTCCTCACATTATTTAATTCAGCCAACAGTATTTCCCTGTCAACAATCGTTTTGGAGGTTAACGGAATAAAATCAGTCATGGCAAGTATTTCATCCCGGCGTTCCGGCGGCAGGTATGCCAAAAATACCTTCCCGGCTGAACCAGCATACAGCGGCAACCGCCTTCCGATACGGGCAACAATACGGACATTTTGTTGACTTTCCAATCTTTCCACACATACCCGTTCGCCACCCTCCAGCACATACAGGCTAATGGTCTCTTGGGTCGCGTGATACAGTTCTTGTATGTAAGGAAGGGAAACATTCCGTATATCCAGATTCGAAGAATATACTCCTGCCCACGTTAACACCCTTGACCCCAAGGAGTACTGTTGGGTGGAAGGGTCCTGTATAAGAATGTCCAGATCTCGCAAGGATTGCATAATCCGTCCCGACGAACTTGGCGAAATGCCAACTTTGCGCGCGACCTCCCGCACACCCAACTTCGGTGTTTCGGTTGAAAAACAATCCAAAACACGAATCGCCTTTTGCAAAATTTGTGAGCCCTCTGTTTTCAAGAGTTGTCTGTCCCGTTATATGATACGTTGTCCCATATATTGATTTTTGTATTATAATCACATAAAATCTATTTGTCAATACTAAAAAGGAAAAAAATGGATAAATCATCTTCCGGTTTTTCACATGGCGAAAGGATTACCAACAGCAATGGCCGTCTCGCTGTACCCGACCATCCAATCATCCCCTTCATTATCGGTGATGGTTCCGGCCCGGACATCTGGCATGTCACCCAGAGGGTCATCGATTCGGCAGTTGAACAAGCATATCAAAAAAACCGTTCGATCGCCTGGCTGGAGGTATTGGCAGGCGAAAAAGCGTTTAACACCTTGGGAACCTGGCTGCCCAACGATACAATTCAAGCCTTTGAACAATACAGAGTTGGGATCAAAGGCCCATTGACTACGCCTGTGGGTGAAGGAATTCGATCCATTAATGTTACATTGCGGAAAAACCTTGACCTATATGCCTGTGTTCGACCGATTCGTTATTTTCAAGGCGTGCCTTCTCCTCTACTTCATCCGGAGCAGGTAAACATGGTGGTTTTCCGTGAGAACACCGAAGATGTGTATTGCGGCATTGAATTCATGGCCGGTTCCCCGGAAACAAGAAAACTAATCTCTACTCTCATGGATAATTTTCCCGAGGCATCATCCCGGATGCCAAAATCTTCTCGCATAGGTATCGGGATTAAACCCATTTCGTTTGAAGGTTCGCAACGTCTCGTCAGGGCATCCCTTCAATGGACAATAAAGAATCATCGTAGGTCAGTAACCCTGGTGCATAAAGGAAATATCATGAAATTTACAGAGGGTGCATTTCGCAATTGGGGTTATGATTTGGCAGAAAGGGAATTTTCCGACCTGGTATTAACTCAGCGGCAAGTGGACCAGTTACGCAAGGAAAAGGGACACAAAGCCGCGGATCAAATCAGGCAAACCGCCAGTAAAAATGGTAAAGTTTGGGTGGATGATATCATAACGGATGCCGCTTTTGAAACTGCCATCACACGCCCGGAGAGGTTTGATGTCATCAGCACGACGAATTTAAACGGAGATTATTTATCAGATGCGCTTGCTGCCCTTGTGGGCGGCCTTGGAATTGCCCCCGGTGCAAATATAAATTATGAAACCGGTGCTGCAATTTTTGAGGCTACCCATGGCACCGCTCCAGACCTTGCCGGGAAAGATTTGGCAAATCCATGCTCATTGATCTTGTCTGGTGAGTTTATGCTCCGACATATTGGGTGGACAGAAGCGGCCGACCTGATTTTCAATGCTGTTGGGAAAGTTCTTAAAGCCGGAAAGGTTACCACCGACTTGGCCCATGACGACCCATCCAAAGCCCTGAAAACCTCCCAATTTGGCGATACATTAATTAATGTCATTCGGAAAGGATAGCCTCGAAAAATGAGCCTTGACAACCAATTGTCTGTTTTCAACGCTTCTAATAATTCGTATGGTTATTACCCTGTCGATAGCTGCGATCTCACAGGCTTGGAAAATTTCACCCGCCTTCCCTTTGCGCTGCGAGTATTATTTGAGCGCCTTCTCCTGCTTTACCACCAAGGAAAGGCAGAAATCAGCCATCTGGAATCCATTCTCAGGGGAAGCAATGGCCATGGCAATAAAGCGACCATTCCCTTTCTTCCCGCCAGGATAATTCTTCAGGACTTCTCCGGTGTTCCTGTTTTGAATGATTTCGCCGCCCTTCGAGCTGCAGTTGCTCGAAGAGGAGGGGATCCTCATGGGGTTCAACCGGTAATGCCAGTTGACTTGGTAATTGACCATTCTTTACAAGTGGACCATTATGGAAGCAAGGATTCCTATACCAAAAACATCAAAAATGAATTTCGAAACAACCGGGAACGGTATGCATTTCTTAAATGGTGCCAGTCGACGCTGGAAAACGTACGTATCATTCCTCCCGCTTCAGGGATTATTCACCAGGTCAATCTGGAATACCTCACACCGCTGGTAAACACAACTTCAAAGAATGAATCTCATCCCCTGGCATTCATGGATAGTGTTTTAGGAACAGATTCCCACACTACAATGATCAATGGATTGGGAGTTTCCGGTTGGGGTATTGGAGGAATAGAAGCCCTCGGAGCCATGCTTGGAGAGCCGATGGAAATCGTCATCCCGGAAGTGATTGGCCTGCACCTAACCGGAATGCTCCGTGAAGGCGTTCTTCCAACTGATATCACATTATCAATTGTCCATAAACTTAGGCAGTTTGGTGTTGTAGATAAAGTTGTTGAAGTATTCGGGCCTGGGGTGGAACATCTGGTTGTCGCTGACAGGGCCATGATTGCCAACATGGCGCCCGAAAGCGGGGCAACAATGGTGTATTTTCCCGTTGATGAAATCACAATCGATTATTTACGTGAAACCGGTCGTTCAGAAGAATCAATCAACCTGGCAAGCACCTATTGCGAATTACAACACCTAAAAAAAAGAACAGGCGATACTGATCCGTTATATCCCTTTGTTCTCGAAATAGACCTCGGTTCCATTGAACCAGTCATCGCCGGTCCCAAACGCCCACAAGATTGCATCCCATTGCAGAAGGTTAAAGAATCCTTTTGCAAATTGTTGACCAACCATAGAGGATATAGTGTTGTTCAAGCGGATGAATTTGGGAAAAATCAACCTGTTGGTGATTTGGTACACCCCCAGAGCACCTTCGGTCATGGAAGTGTTGTCATCGCTGCAATCACATCCTGCACAAACACTTCCAACCCCACTGGCATGCTCGCTGCAGGCCTGCTGGCAAAAAAAGCGGCGGACAAAGGGCTTCAAGTTCCAGCATGGGTGAAAACCAGCTTTGCGCCAGGCTCTCGTGTAGTGACAAATTATCTCAAGAAAGCCGGATTGGATAAATTTCTTGATGCCCTTGGTTTCCACCTGGTTGGGTACGGTTGTACAACATGCATCGGGAACTCCGGTCCGCTTGCATCGCAAATTGAGGAACAGATTCGTGAGAGGAAGCTGATTGTTGCTTCCATTCTGTCTGGGAACAGGAACTTCGAAGGGCGCGTACACGGCAGTGTTCAAGCGAATTATCTGGCATCACCACCATTGGTGATTGCATATGCACTTGCCGGCAGAATCGATATTGACTTGAATTCCGAACCTCTTGGATCTGATTCGTCTGCAACACTGGTATTTCTCAAGGACATCTGGCCCACCTCTACAGAGATCCAAGAACTGGTCCGTGAAGTTGTTCAACCAGATATTTTTATTTCAACTTATGAAACAATATTGGAAGGATCGGATGAATGGCAATCCCTGACCTCACCGCAAGGGTTGCTTTATCCCTGGGAGCCGGAATCAACATATTTGAAAGAACCTCCTTTTTTTAAGAAGGTGCCAACTCCTTCTCCCCACACCATCAAAGCCGCCCGAATCATAGTAATTGCAGGTGATTCAACAACGACTGATCACATCTCCCCTGCCGGGAATATCCCAGTGCAGAGCCCGGCAGGCCAATATCTTATCGCTCAAAATGTAAGACCATCGGATTTCAATGCCTATGGCACCCGTCGTGGGAACGACCAGGTCATGGTCCGGGGTACATTTGCGAATGTTCGGTTTAAAAATAAAATGGTTCCTGATCAGGAAGGAGGATTCACAATCCATTACCCGGATGGCCGGATTTTATCAATTTTTGATGCATGTGTTCAATACAATATTGAAAAGATACCGCTAATCATCCTGGCCGGCAAGGAATATGGAACGGGATCAAGCCGCGATTGGGCTGCCAAAGGTGTTCAGATGCTTGGCATTAAGGCAGTTATTGCCGAATCTTTTGAACGAATCCACCGATCCAACCTGGCTGGAATGGGACTCCTTCCCTTGCAGTTCCTTCCTGGAGAAAGTACAACAACGTATTCATTGGACGGATCAGAAATTATTGATATTCCGGTAGACTCCCAAAAACTTACACCCGGTTGCAGGATTCCCATCCATGTAACACGCTTATCGGGAGAAACCGTAATCTTCCCTGTCATCCTCCGATTGGATACTGGAACAGAGATTAATTATTACTTAAAAGGAGGGATGTTGCCAAAAATATTGGAATCAATAACATCCCCCGGAGACTAGATCACATTCATTTACCAATACTTCGAGGAGAATGGATGATGGCAAAAAGACTTGTTCTTGTTGCAGGAAATATTGGATCAGGCAAGACTTCTCTTACAGAAAGGATCGGTGCACGCCTGGGATGGAGAACTGCATACGAATCCGTGGCAGACAATCCATATCTTCCGAATTTTTATATTGATATGAAAAAGTGGTCCTTTCATTTGCAGGTTTACTTCCTCGGGCATAGAGCAGAACAACACCTGGCAATGTGGCAGGATCCACGTCCATCGATAATCGATCGCAGCATTTATGAAGATGCCTATATCTTTGCCAGGGCTCTTCATTTTTTGGGCAATATTTCCGAACTGGATTATTTGTGTTACCGTAAAGTCTTCGACGTTGTAATGAAAAGCCTTCCAGCCCCTTCACTTTTGGTTTATTTAACTGCACCCGTGGACTTACTCCTGGAAAGGATTAATCGAAGAGCAAGAAACATTGAAACTGGAATAACCAGGGATTACCTTTCGCTACTTGAGAAGTATTACAATGAATGGCTGGATTTATTTGATCTTTGTCCCGTTCTAACTATACGCACCGATGATCTGGATTTTGTCCATAAACCCAACCATCTCGACACCATTGTCCAAAAGATACAAGACAAATTGTCTGGGAAGGAAGAAGTTGTTTTCTAGGCAATGTCAACGAATCATGCAAGTTTCCGCCCGGAACCACCCATTGTAATTTTTTTCGAACCTCCAATGAAATTCGAAACTAATTCCTCTCCTGATCGTATGGTTATATAGAAGTGCAACCAGGAGCCATGCTTGAATCTTCTTGAATCAGACTGGATACAGGAAGCCAGGCAGGGAAATGATGAGGCTTTTACGCATCTTGTTGAGGCTTATCAAAAACCCGTATACAACCTTTGCTACAGGATGCTTGGGAATGACCAGGAGGCCGAAGATGCCGCCCAGGAAACCTTTTGGCGCGCTTACCGAGCGTTGGACCGATACGACCCACAGCGCTCTTTCGCCACTTGGTTGTTAGCAATTGCCGCTCATTATTGTATCGATCAGCTACGACGTCATCGCCCCCATAGTTTTTCCATAGATGTAATGGATGATGAAGTCTTGCCTGATAAATCGATTGATATCGAAATGGTTGGCAGCAGAATGGAAGAGCAGAGACTTGTTAGAGAACTGGTGGCCGAGATGAATCCAATCGACCGGGCGGTTCTTATTCTTCGTTATTGGTATGACTTATCAGATAGAGAGATCAGCGAAACCATATCCATTTCCATTAGTGCTGTTAAAAGCCGTCTGCATCGTGCAAGGCGTGATCTGGCCAGCAAATGGCAGGCAAGAACGCGCGAACAGACCAGCCCGGAAAGGAATAATAATGAATCACCAGCCTTTTGAAACCTGGATTTTGGATGAAGAAAGATTGAGCACAGAAGATGAGGTTGCTTTAAAACTCCATTTAAAAACTTGCCCGGATTGCCAAATACTTCAGGAGAATTGGAAATTAATCCGTAACGAAATTCAACAGATTGCTCCAATTTCACCGAAACCTGGTTTTACAGACCGGTGGTTGATGAGCTTGCCGGAGCGCCGGAAGGTGGAATACCAACGACTGGAACGACGTTTTTTGGCGTTTCTAATCATTGCTTTTATTTTTACTTTAGGAACGATTCTATCTGGATCACTTCTGTTTACTTCACCAGCGGGATTGTTTTCCAGAATAATTGAAACACTTACCGCGGTATCAGTGGGATTTCACAAATTCCTCGGGGTTGTAATCTCCATACTCGGCACCATGCCTCCAGCCATACCAACACTTCTACTAATAATGGGCGCATCGTTCATTGGCTTTTCCATCCTGTTATGGCTAGTTATGTTGTGGAGAATCTCTCAAAAGAGGATAAAAATCTCATGAAAAACTATGTGTTGACCTTTTTTCTCTTTCTTGTGATGCTCTTTTCATGTGCCTTTTCGCCCATTGGCATACAAACAGGAGGCCCGGAGGACGGTGACAAAATGATTCTCGGCGGGTCATTCCGCCTCCAGGAAGGGCAAACCGTTGACGGAGATTTGGTCGTCATTGGTGGTAATGCCACAATCGAGAAGAATGCCACTGTAAAAGGCAACCTCGTGCTTATTGGTGGAACCGCTGACATTAGCGGTAATGTGATTAAGGATGTTTCGTCAATTGGCGGGGTCATTAGCCTCACTGATACAGCATTTGTTCACGGCGACCTTGTCACTTATGGGGGTACAGTTCAACAGGCAAATTATGCCGTAGTAAAAGGGAAAATAATTGCAGGGGGCCCTGGAGATTTTGATTTTGGAACCTGGTCGCCATTCAGTTCCATGCGACTTCCGAAGTCCCCCTTCCAGGGGCTTTACAAACCCATTGGGGAAATTTTCGGGGTGATATTAAGGTCCCTGGCAATGGCTTTATTGGCAATGTTATTATCATTATTTGTTGAGAAGCCTGCTCATACGGTCGCCGACTATGTCGTCAATCGTGTCTTCCTCTCCGGCGGTCTGGGCTTGCTAACACTTGTTGTTGCTCCGATCCTGTTCCTGATAATTGCATTAACAATCATCCTGCTGCCGGTTGGTTTTTTGGGGTTGCTAGCCTTGGCATCAGCCACACTATTTGGTTGGATTTCCATCGGCCTGGAGATTGGAGATCGGTTGGTGAACATCATTAAGGTCGAATGGTCACCGCCGGTTTCAGCAGGAATGGGCACCTTGTTGATGTCAATGGTGGCATTCGGGTTCGGATTAATACCGTGTGTTGGCTGGATCGTTCAGTTCCTGATCGGGATCATCGGCTTGGGTGGAGTTCTCTTGAGTTGGTTCGGAACCCATCCGCTCCCCGATGGGTCAATGAAATAACGAACATCACATGAATTTCATTGAAAGAACCCTCCGGATCGGTTCAATGAAATGACCGATCATGAATGATAATATTTATGCTTTTCAATTATCTCGCGAACACTCGCAGGGAGCATAAATTGGTAGGGCCTTCCGGCGATGATCCGCTTCCGAATATCCGTCGAAGAAATCCCTATCAAGGGGGAATTGATCCAGCGCACCTTTTTCGAAACACCCGGAATTTCCTGTTCCAATTTATCCATATCAATATCATTCTCAGGGCGTCGCATGACACCCAATTCATCCACCTCACCAACCAGTAAGGAGGGCTGGTGCCAGGTGGGCAATTCCAACAAACTATCTCCACCGATCACATAAATAATCACGTCGTATGGGTTTTCTTGTTTTAAAATTCGGATTGTTTCCAAAGAAAAATGTGGTCCTGGCCTTTCCAATTCCACTCTTGAAAGTTCATAACGAGGATCATATTTAATGGCAGCCCGTAAGAGATCTTCACGGTCTTTCACCGGTGTAATGACCCGGTTCAATTTATGAGGCGGTTGAGGTGTCAGAACCCAAAGCAGGCGTTCCAATTCCAACTGGTCAATCGCATCGGCTGCCAGGATAAGGTGGCCTAAATGTGGAGGGTCAAAAGTGCCGCCAAGAACACCTACCCTTTTTTTCATTCCTGGTACTCCAGTTCGTAATCGTCGCCAATAAATACGGTATCACCATTTTTTGCGCCTGCTGTTCTTAATGCATCATCGACGCCGATGGTTTCCATTAAACGTTGAAAGCGTCGCAAAGACCCTTCATGTTCCCAATATGTCATTGCAGCTGCCCGCTCAATTGCTCTTCCACGAATTATCCATCCCTGGGGCATCCGTTCCAAGGTAAACTTGGAGGGGTCTTCTTCAGGCTGGTACAACGGTAACACCGCAATCTGTTCTATCTGCGGAGAATTATTTAAGGCCTCTGCAATTTTCCCTACAAAGGTGTCCAATCCCTCGCGGGTGTATGCAGAAATAGCATAAAGAAACACCCCCTTCTGCTTGAACAAAGGCTTCAGTTGACCGTATCGCTCCCTTGTGTCCGGCAGGTCGATCTTGTTGAGGGCTACCAGTTGGGTTTTACTCAACAGGCGCTTATCGAACAATGCCATTTCGTTGTTGATCTGGGAGTAATCAGCCAAAGGGTCATCCGATTCACCATCCAATAAATGAACCAGGACTCGTGTGCGCTGAATATGACGCAGGAATGAATCACCCAAGCCAGAGCCTTTGTGAGCTCCTTCAATCAAGCCGGGAATATCTGCAAATACTATGGTCGTCTCCTGGTTGAATTCCATGACGCCCAAGTTAGGTTCCAGGGTTGTAAAGGGGTAATCTGCAATCTTTGGGCGTGCATGGGTTAGTGCAGCCAGCAGGCTTGATTTTCCAGCGTTTGGTATTCCAACAATTCCCACATCAGCAATTATTTTTAACTCCAAGCGCAGGATCACTTCACGTCCGGGTTCGCCCCTTTCCGCAGTCCTGGGAACTTGATTGCGCGAAGTGGCAAAGTGAATGTTTCCCCGGCCTCCTCTACCACCGCGACATACCAATAATTCCTGATCGGCTAGCGTTAAATCACCGATTATTCTTCCATCACTGCTATCGTGGACGATCGTTCCAGGAGGCACCTTGATGATACATGGATTAGCCGATCGTCCTGTCATATTGCTTGGCCCGCCATTCCTTCCATCAGATGCCTGGAACCGGTTATTGCGGCGAAAGTAATTCAACGTGTTCATTTTTGGGTTCACTTTCAGAATGATGTCGCCACCCCGGCCTCCATCTCCTCCGTCCGGTCCTCCTCGAGGGACATATTTCTCCCTTCGGAAGTGCACCATTCCATCTCCCCCTTTCCCGGACTTTACTGTAATTTGAACCTCATCAATGAACACCCCGTCCAGACCTTCCTTTATTCCACATGGCTTAAGACTGAGCGCGATTCAACTCAGGCGAATTATTGACTCTTGAATTTACTGGCGATGATTTCCTCCAAGGTCGGTTGCCCGATCTCCTGGAGTTCATATCGTATCCGTTGCATGGGCTTGTTAATTTTTATAACCCTGTTTATATCAATGGGAGTGGCCGAAATGACCAGGTCAACTTTTGCGTTGTTGATTGTTTTTTCCAAATCCCGTATCATTTCCTCCCCGTAGCCCATGGCGGGTAATATATTCCCTGTTGATGGGTATTTATCATAAGTTGCAAGGATCGACCCCACAGCGTAAGGCCGTGGATCAACAATCTCGGCAGCTCCGAACCTGCGCGCGGCAACCCAGCCGGCTCCATAAGCCATTTCGCCATGAGTAAGTGTCGGTCCGTCCTCAATCACCAATACCCGCTTTCCCCGGATTGCCTGTGGTTCATCTACAAACAAAGGAGATGCAGCTTCGATGATTGTGGCATCAGGGTTTAGTCTGCGGGCTGATTCCCGCACAGAGATCACATCCTCTGGTTTTGCAGTATCCACTTTGTTAATCACAAATACATCCGCCAGGTACATATTTGTTTCACCAGGGTGGTAATGTAGTTCATGGCCAGCCCGAAGAGGATCAAGTACCACGATAGAAAGATCCGGTTTATAGAAGGAAAAATCATTATTTCCACCATCCCACAAAATTACATCTACTTCGTTCTCCGCCTGTCTCAGGATTGCTTCATAATCCACACCTGCATAAACGATAACCTGGTTATCAAGATGCGGTTCATACTCTTCACGTTCCTCGACCGTGCATTCGTGTTTATCAAGGTCTGCATAATCAGCATATCTTTGGACCTTCTGCTTCGCCAAGTCACCATAAGGCATTGGATGCCTGATTGCTGCCACCTTGTAACCAAGGTTTTTCAACACAAGGGATACACGGCGGGTGGTTTGGCTTTTACCAGAACCGGTACGAATTGCGCAGACAGATACAACCGGTTTGCTTGATTTCAACTGCGTTGTTCCAACCCCCATCAAACGAAAATCTGCCCCTGCGGCTAAAACAAGGGATGCCTTATGCATAACATAATCATGTGTAACATCGCTATATGCAAACACTACCTGGTCGACCTTCAATGTGCGAATTAATTCGGGCAGTTCGTTTTCAGGGTAAATTGGAATGCCTTCAGGGTAGAGCTTCCCAGCCAATTCTTGCGGATAAATTCTTTCATCAATGTTCGGAATTTGGGTTGCTGTGAACGCCACAACCTGGTATTCCTGATTGCCCCGGAAGAATACGTTGAAATTATGAAAATCACGACCTGCCGCTCCCATGATAATCGTTCGGGTTGGAGACATATCTGGTTGATTTCCTTTCTGTGGCATTTAAATTAACCCCAAGAGCCAATTCACCTTACATTACATCTGGAGTGTCAATTCCCAGCAATGCCAAGCTGTTCATAATCGTTTGACGCGCAGCAGCCACCAGGTGGAGTCGAAACGTCTTATTAATTGGTTCGGCAGTTAGAACAGGGCATTGGTTATAAAAGTCATTGAATGCGCGGGCCAGTTCAAACGCCAGGTTGGCGATATATAGGGGACGATACTCTGCTGCTGCTTTTTGTATTTCCCGAGGCAACCTGGAGATCATCTCCACCAGTTCTGTTTCCGTTTTGGTAAGTTCCAAGGGCTGGCTTTCATCCAGGATTGGAAGTGGGTGCTGGTATTTTTTTAAGATACTGTTCGCTCTTACTGCCGCATACTGAATATACGGCGCTGCCTGTCCGTTCAAATCCAAAGCGCTGTTCCAGTCGAATGTTACAATTTTGGTATTTTCCCTGGCGAGCATGGAATATTTAATCGCACCCAGCGCCACCGCCCTGGAAACTTCGTTCTGTTTGGATGCACTTAATTCCGGGTTTTTCTCCTTGACGATGTTGAGCGCACGATTTACTGCTTCACGGATCAGGTCTTCAAGCAACACAACCGTTCCATCCCTTGAGGACATGGTCACATTTCCCGGCAAATTTACGATCTCATATGCCAGGTGGTGACAAAGCGTTGCCCAACGAAACCCCATTATTTCCAGTGTTTTAAATATTTGTTGCAGGTACAACGATTGTCTGACATCGATCACATAAACCGACCGATCCAGGTGATACTCTTCAAATTTTTGAATTGCAAGTGGAAGGTCTTTCGTTGAGTAAAGCGAAGTGCCGTCTGATCTTAGAATAACCAACACCCGGTATTTTTCTTTTAAATTTAGTATCTCATCCAGCGGGATAATCACCGCCCCTTCGGGTCTTTCATCCCGGGCGATCTTGCGATCTATTAACTCCTCTACAAGAACCTTGCCGGGTTCTTCCATTTCGCTTTCAAAGTAGATTCTGTCGAAACGAACACCCAACAATTCATACACCTGGTCAAAAGCCTCCATGGACCAAGAGCGTGTCTTCTTCCAAAGCGAAATCAATTCCTGATCTTGTTGATCCCACCTGGCAAACAGCCTTTTTACCTCTTCCTGCACCCCGGGGTCCTGATACCGCTGGTCTGCCTCGGCATACAGGTCCCCCATCCAGCGCACCTTGTCCTTACTTGGTTGTTCTCCTAAATGAAATTTTTGATAATTCCATAACCACTTGATGACATGAAGCCCAATATCACCCAGGTAATTCGCCCGAATAACCGAAGAGCCTCCAGCCTCTAAAAGGTTACAAATGGCATTTCCAAGAATCACATTACGCAAATGCCCAACATGAAAGGCTTTATGCGTATTTGGCTGAGAATACTCAACCATCACCTTTTCAGGCTTGGGCTCATCCCACCCGTAATGCTCTCCTTGTTGGTTAACGGCATCAAGCACCTTACGGGAGTATGTCCCGGCATCGAAATATAGGTTTAAATAGCCGTTGACACTTTCAACCCGCGTAAACCCCGCTGGTTCACCAAGAAATAACTTTGCTGCTTCTGCAAGTTCTTTGGCCCGTTGTGATACATTGACTTTGATCCCTTTCAACCTGGCTTCTTCAGAGGCCAGTTGAAAAAAAGACGTGGAAATCCCCCAATGGCCAGCAAAGGGAATCCAATTCCATTGCACAGTAGGTTCAGGGAGATCATGCATCCTACAATATTGAACAATTTTTCCGCTAACCAGGTTTTTTTCGGTTTCAAACATCAATAATCCTTCTAGAGGATTGATTTCGCTGAAGATTATAACATGCGCAATTAAAAAAATAATACGGGAGCATAATGCTCCCGCTCATCCACACGACCGGAGAAGACTCTATTATAGTCGGAATATTATTCTTTCATTAACGAAAGACGTTTTACCAGCCTGCTTTTGCGCCGGGCTGCATTATTTTTATGGATAACACCCTTCTCGGCAGCCTTATCCAATGATTTGATGGCTAGTATTACACTTTGGCGGGCTACTTCAGGTTCAGATTCTATAATTGCAACCCTGGCCTTAGAAACCATGGTGCGGGCTCTTCCTCTAAATACCCGGTTTCGCAAGCGGCGTTTTTCGTTTTGCCTGTTCCTTTTAATTTGTGATTTAATATTTGCCAAAGCAGATCCTCCTCATATCCTTCCATGCGATAACAAAGCCAAATTCTACCGTAATGAGATTTATTTGTCAAACAATTCACTTATATCCCTTCTTTGTGGTATTTTAACATTTCAATGACCACTGGATATCAATACCAGGTCATGAACAACCCCTGACTTTGTGTTGGGGTAAATTGTTAACTTCCAGATGGTTTATTCAGTAAACTAATTGCAGTCGATGTCATTACACTTACAGCAACAGGCAAGGCAGCCTCGTCAAAGTTAAACCTGGGGTTATGATGCCCATAGATGGTACCATGCTGGCTGGTTGACGCACCAATTAATAAATAGCATCCGGGGATTTTCTGTAAAAATAACGCCATATCATCGGAGACCATCGTGCAATAGTCATTGACGATAATGGCTTCGGGAAGATGAGTCCTTAAAACAGATTCTGCAAATTTTGTAATCTCTTCGTCATTCACTACCGGTGGTGTAATTTCCTTGGTGATAACCTCCGCCTGGCACCCCATTCCCGATGCCATATCCGCGGAGATTTCCTTTATTCGACGAAAAATGAATTCGATAAGATCTCCCTTAAATGCCCTTACAATGCCATGAACATTGGCTGTTGTGGGTACCACATTCACTACATCTCCGGCTTTTATCCGGGTTACACTCAAGACGGTTGAATCCAAAGGTGATACATTCCTGGACACAATCGTCTGGAGACCATTAACAAGTAGGCATGCAGTGATTACAGGGTCCGAGGTCTGATCGGGTATTGCTCCATGTCCGCCTTTACCTGTCAAATGGATATGAAAAACCCCGGAACCTGCCATGATCGCGCCAGGAGTGCAGGAAATCCAGCCTTTGGGTTTTTCTGCCCAGATGTGACAAGCAAGGCAATAATCCGGAAAAACGTCATCCAATGCACCATCTCTGATCATGCTTGCCGCCCCGCCCAATCCCTCTTCAGCCGGCTGAAAAATAAATAATACTTTTCCATGATATTCATTTTTAATCTGGTCAAGAATTTTTGCACAAGTAATGCCTATAGCAATATGGCCATCGTGTCCACAAGCATGCATCACTCCAGGGTTTGTCGACTTGAACTCCAGTTCTGTATCCTCGTTGATTGGAAGACCGTCCATATCAAATCTTAACATCACAGTCGGTCCGGGCTTTCCTGAATCCATCACTGCTACAACGCCGGTCTTGCCCACGCCTTGATGTAACTTCACATTAAATCTACTCATTTCATCAAGGATCATTTGTGAGGTTTGATACTCATGAAAGGACACTTCGGGGTGTTTATGAAATTCGCGGCGCAAGTTGATCGTGTAATCCCGCATGGTTTCAGCAATTGAAGAGATATTTTTCATATTGCCTTTCGAAAGATAATCCTTTTAAACGCTTCTTCAAACCGAGGCAACTCGGCACTGCTGTCTGATGTTCGCCGATCCATCATTCGTTGTCGAAGACTTTCTTCATCTTTTATTTGGCTTTTGTGTTGGAGAAGGGCTTCAATTTTTATTGGCCAATATTGAGTAACATCCAATAAGGTATTCGGTCCAATCGCAAGTGAACACCAAACCTCCTCAGGTGTGTGCGGTTCCAATCCTTGCCTCATAAGTTCCGGAAAATAATGGGGATTCCCTGAAGCCGGGAAGGATGCTTCCAACACAATTTGACCGGCAGCTCTGTGATCTGGATGATTAATATAATCCTCTCTCGGATAATAATTCGTAGGATCACAGGTGACAACCACATCAGGTTTTCTTCTTCTTATTTCTGCCACTACCTCTTTAATTACCGTAAGTGTTGGTCTTAAATTCCCATCTTTAAATTTTAAATAACCGATATCGCCCACGCCCAGGACATCCCCTGCCTTTCGCTGCTCAATCATCCGAAGTTCCGCCAATTTGCTTGGTTGCAGCGAAGAATCATCAGCGCCTTTTTCCCCTTTTGTTAATAGACAATAATTAACTCGATGCCCCCCCTTTACCCAGCGAGCAATCGATGCACCACAAAAGAAATCGGGGTCGTCCGGGTGAGCCAAAATTACCAGGATGTTTTTCGATTGTGCCCAACCTTCTGGTAATAGCAATTTCACCCTCCATGTTCTTCATCAAGCGTCTTCTCGGTTTTCATCCCTTGTTCTTTCTGCATGAAGGATTGTCCAGCTGTGTTGAGTTCTGAAGAGTGGAATTCCTTCCGACCTATCTCCGGAATTTCCACAATGATATTTCCGCTTAATGGAATCACATCCACAACCTTTCCTTCACCCAGGGGTGTGTTTATTGTTTTATTGCGTTTTGGAAGGTTTTTCCGTGCCTCCTGGTAAAGTTCGTATTCATAAAACAAACAACAGCGTAGCCTTCCGCACATTCCAGTTATTTCAGATGGAGTTAGGGATACATCCTGCTCTTTCGCCATGCGGATGGAGATGGAGTTAAATTCACAAAGAAATCTTGAACAACAACGGCATTCAATACCACATGCCCCCATTCCACCAAGCATTTTCGCAACATCCCGGGGGCCAACCTGGCGTAACTCTATTTGGGCTGGTGAATAGCGTTTTTGCAGATCCTGCCGCAAGGATTTAAGATCAATCTTTTCTTCTGTTTCGCTGCTGTACTGGATTAGGAGTTTCGTTCCATCGTAGGAAAATTCCGAGCCAACCAATTTTATTAGGTCGATCTTTAACTCTTTCAGGCGAATCTTCAGATAATTATCAACTTCTGCTTCTTTTTTTTTCCAGGCTTGACGAATCAATAAATCCCTGGGGGTTGCTATCCGAATGATTGGTTTTAGGGTTCCCCCCGATAAAATATCCCCTTCTGTAATTAATTGGGTCACAAACCCGAGTTGTGTGCCTCTTGCAGTTTCAACAACAACCGGATCTCCCAACTTAATAGTCGGGTAACCTGACGCATCAAAATGGTAAATTTTCCCCACTTTAGTAAACCTGACCCCTGCTACAAGGCAATGCTGATCTAACGACATTAATAACTCCCGGCTAAATTACCTGTAATAGGAAATTAAAACGGTCTATTCAATATGCATCTTTTCCAAATATTGGCTTACTTCTTTGACCGCACTTTCATACTGTTCCACAAGATCCTCATCACTTCCGTGAAACCGACGCAGTGATTGAATGGAACAGGCTGCACAGCCGCGCATGGCACGGTAAGAGTCGGAATTACAAGTTGAACAACCATTTAATCTTACCATAACCAAAGTTAAGGCTATTCGCTTAGGTGATCTCTCCTCGGAAACAAGGATATCCTCGAGAAGATGCCTCCAGGCCTCATTTCTCGTTTCCAGTAATGATGGTAATACTTTTATGGGAAAGAGAAATTCAGTTTCATGATTATCCAAGGGCTGTACTCCTTTCAAAGGGATAACCGAGCTCGGAGATACTTTTATTCAGAGTTGACTTTTCGATAAGAGCCATACCCAGTTTGATCCACCAAGAAAATGTGCTATGGCGAATCACTTACTCTTTGCTTAAGCCCATTCCTTTATCTAGCGCTTATTCATCCCATGAGAGAAGGCAATCAACAGGAACTCCTAAGGTAACAATAATTATTCATGTAAGTATTTTACCGTAAATGTGCCTGGTGTTCCTAACAGGGCTTTTATTCCAATAACGGATTCCTAAAACCCCGAAATCTGGTTGGATACTCGGTAAATCTAGTCAGCCATTGTTGTATGGCAGGAATTAATTAATTTCAAAGTACTGCACGCCGGGCTAAATCACATCTTCCAGAGGATATTTTCCAATTGACTGGAAATGTTGTAACACATTTGTATACAAAGAACTGTTTTTAGTGCCAGCCAAGACCAAACAGGAAATAACCTTCTGACCTAGATATCCACACCTGATTATTCAACCGTCACCGACTTCGCCAGATTCCTGGGTTGGTCAACATCCAATCCTTTTAATGAGGCAATATGGTATGCAAGTAATTGTAGGGGGATAACAGCAGCCACAGGATTGAACAACCAGGGTGCTTTGGGAATCCACAGGACATGATCGGCAATGGATTGGACATGCTGATCCCCATCCGTTGCGATAACGATCACAACCCCTCCCCTTGCTTTTACCTGTTCGATCTGGCTGAGCATCTTGTCATACCACGGATCTGCTGGTGCGATTGCCAATACCGGGAGGTCCTTGTCCACTAGTGCTATCGGCCCGTGTTTCATTTCACCAGCCGGATAGGCTTCCGCATGGATATAAGAGATTTCTTTTAATTTCAATGCTCCTTCATAAGCAATGGGCATATTAATACCCCGCCCAAGGTAAAGTATGTTTCGAATATCCTTTAATGCCCGGGCAACCTGAACAACCTCCTCTTCCCTTTCCAAACAATTTCCCACCAAGTTGGGAATAAGGCGAAGATCGGAGATCAGAGACCTTTTAACGTCGGGTGCCAAGTGACCACGTTTATCCGCCAGTAACACTGCAAGAAGATAAAGGTCCACAAGGGGCGCGGTGAATGCCTTGGTAGAGGCCACTCCAATTTCCGGACCTGTTTGCATGGAGATACAACCATCTGCCAGCCGCATTGCTTGGGAGCCAATGGCGTTAACAATTGACCAGATTGTAGCTCCTTTTCTTCTTGCTTCTTCCATGGCAGCGAGAGTGTCCGCGGTTTCCCCCGATTGGCTAATGGCGAGAACAATTGAATTCTCATAAATGAGTGGATCACTGTAGCGGAACTCAGATGCGATCTCCACTTGCGATGGAATCTTCGCCAATCGTTCGATCAGTATCTTGCCTATCATACCGGCATGGGCTGCTGTTCCGCAGGCAGTTATTACAATTTTATCGATCTTCTTCACCTTTTCTCTGGGCAAGTGCAATTCCGGCAAGCGTATCTCATTATTTTCAAAATCCACCCGACCGGCAAGCGTATCCATCAATGAACGCACCTGCTCATGGATCTCTTTATGCATAAAATGCCGAAATTTCCCCTTTTCGGCCGAAATTGCATCCCAGATGATCGTATTTACTTTGACCTCTACGGGTATTCCTTTAAGCGTGAAAATCTCCACGCCGCCCCTTTTAACCACAGCCATTTGCCCAGAATCAAGAAACACCATCCGATGTGTGTATTCAAGAATGGCAGGGATGTCTGAGGCAATGTACATATCATCCTCTCCATACCCAATCACAACACCACCCGCATTCCCAATACGTGCAGCAATGATCTTGTCGGGTTCCCGGGAAGAGAACAGCACTATTCCGTGGGCACCTTTGAGATGGGATAACGCTTTCAATGCCGCAGATACGGTTGTTTCACCGTTGTCCATGTATCGTTCAACAAGATGGACAATCGTCTCCGTATCTGTTTCAGAATGGAACAGCGCACCTTGCTCGCGCAATGCCTCACGAAGCTCCTGATAATTCTCCACAATCCCATTATGGACAACAACGACCTCACCTTTGTTTCCCATGTGTGGGTGGGCATTTTCAGCATTCGGCACACCATGGGTGGCCCACCTGGTATGGCCGATACCGATATGCCCTGATAGAGGTTGTTTTCGAATTAACTCTTCCAGTCTATGGATCTTTCCTGCATCCCTGCGAACCTGGATGCGGTCATTTTCCAGAACTGCCAGACCTGCCGAATCATAACCCCGATATTCCAAACGCTTGAGGCCATTAATGATAATTGGGGTAGCATCCTTGCCGCCAATATAGCCAACTATTCCACACATACGTCAATTTCCTCTTCCTGTTCAAGAATCAGTATTAATAAATGCACCATCAAAAGATGGTTAATTCTTATTATTTTATTTGTTTGGAAAGAATGGGAAGGGATCTTCCCGGAAGGCTTCCGCTGATCTTCGATTTTCCTGGCGCGTTGCGCCAGTTAACCCTACAGGATGTAGGGAACCTTCCTCCTCGTCACCTCAATAATTTGAGGCCTTGCGCTTGTTCTTTCCGAAAAAATAGACGATGACCTCCACAATAATTTGTATGCGCCAATTATAATCGACACCTCAGTGCTGAAATACATTTGAGACATTGACGTTACTGTATCAAAAATCCATAGAACTGGTAAAAGAGAGAGATGATCAGCCA
>CAYQUO010000014.1:26996-91808 GCA_964420835.1 uncultured Anaerolineaceae bacterium | reverse complement strand
CATGGCTGATCATCTCTCTCTTTTACCAGTTCTATGGATTTTTGATACAGTAACATGTACACTATTTTCGACTTTCAGAAATGCAATCCTTGGAAAAATGTCACGTGGGAATATCAGATGAGGGTACAGCATTTAATTTGTCAGCATCCATGGGCATGACAAATGGTTTGTTTCTAATCTAAACGGATCTCATTGAAAAGTCCACTATTGTTCTGAAATAAACCGCCTGTTATGGATTCATAATTCTGTTTGACTTGGTCATTTACCCCGTTTGATGATTGTGAACACCACTCAACTGATATAATCACTTCAGGCTGCAGAGCCGCCAGGGTAGTCCTTCCAACGAAATCAGGAGATGATGTATTTCCATACTTCCATCAATATTACAAGGAGAATAAAATGACGCACCGTATGTCGATCTACATTGAAGGCCATCATTCGATCCAATACAATCTTGAAATGGCAAAATACGCCGAGAAAAAAGGGTTCAGTGAGGTTTGGGTTGCCAGCGGGATCGATTGTATCGTAATGATGTCCGCAATTCTGAACAGCACAGAACGGATTAAAGTCGGAAGCGCCATCCTCCCCATTTGGCCATACAACGTTTATGCAATTGCGGGGGCCTGGAAAGCCATGTACAATATGGCTCCTCATCGCCCCATGGTTGGCCTGGGGGCATGGTATGAACCTTTGGCCTCCAGGGTGGGCATCAAAAGGACAAAGCCGTTGAAAGCCATGAAGGAATATGTGGAAAGCCTTCGCCTGTTATTCTCGGGGGAGGAAATCTCCTATGAGGGGGACTTCATCCATCTGGATCATATCCGGTTGATCGAGCCAGGCAAAGGAAAATTGGATATCCCGATCCATGTTGGTGCAACCGGGCAAAAAATGCACGAACTGGGAGGCCAAATTGGCGACGGTGTTGTTATGAATTATTTTCTCACCACCGATTACATCAGGGAGATGACCGAACATATCCGTATTGGTGCTAAGAGCGTAGGGCGGAAGCTGTCTGATGTTGATCGTCCTCAACTGCTTGGCGTGGCAATTTCAAATGACCGCGAAGAAGCGATTGAAGCTGCCCGGTTCGTCGCCGCACATTACCTGGGCTATGAACCTCACATTCAGGAAAACTGTGGCGCCAGCAAGGAACTGCTGGATAAGATCCATGAAATAACCACATGGCCTGAAACCCCCGAGAAAGACCGGGCAGCGATGCATCTGATTCCTGAAGACCTTCTGCGTAGAATATGCGCTGTAGGGACGCCAGAGGAATGCCGGAAAAAGGTAAGGGAGTATATGGATGCAGGTTGTACCTGTCCAATTTTATCGCCATTGACGGATAACATTGAACTGCTCATCGATACTTTTTCCAAGCCCTTGTGAACGGTTGCCAATTCGACCAGTCTTCACAAACCAACGAGGTTGATTCCCAAAGGCTACGCAGGATGGATCTTCAATTTCTTCCAGTCGGCGGGGAATTCAATTCAAAATTTTCCAGCCGGGCAGGCATCCTTAACAGGCGGGTGGAAACAAATTCATCCATGGTCATTTCCCAACAAACATCCCAATCAACAAAAATGTGTCCTTGTATGGCATATCTCACTTCCGGGTCTGCCAAACCATTGAACTCCTCAGGGAATCCATTTTTCGGCAGGATGATCACCAATGAGACGCATTAAACGGGGGCTTAGCGCAATCCCCAGCATTTCCATTCCTCGGTTGGTGGAAATTGCTGTTGAGGCGGAAAGAATGGGTTTCGCAAGAATCTACCTGCCGGATGAAGGGATGATCCACCATGATCCTTTCATGATAATGGCAGCCATTGCGCTGAAAACAAACCGGATCCAAATCGGTGCTGGAATTACCAACCCGTACATCCGCCACCCGGGGATTACAGCAGCGGCAACTGCCACCCTGGCTGAGATGTCTGCTAACAGGGCTTTTCTTGGCATCAGTTCAGGCGGAACAATGGCACTAAAACCCCTGTGCATCGTGCCAGAAAAACCCGTAACAGCCGTTCGCGAAATGATCATCACCTGTCGTTCCCTTTTCCGTGGAGAACCTGTGACGTTTCACGGAAAAACAGTGGACTTCAATTCTGCCAAACTAAGTGTTTCAAAGCCGGGGATTGAGATATGGGTTGTAGGGCGCGGCCCGAAAATGATGAAAATGGCAGGAGAATTGGCAGACGGTGTGATACTTGGAAATATTCATCGAGACCTGATGCAGAAAACCCTGGATTATGTCCGGGAAGGTGCAAAAATTTCGGGAAACAAGCCAAAAATATGCTATTTTGCCTCTTTGATTACCGATGAAGAAACGCTGGAAGAGGAACGCGCCCACATGGCATATAATTTGATCGATTCTCCACCCGAGGTTCGAGATCTGTTGAGTATCTCCACTGGGGAATTCGAAAACATCAGGCATGTCCTGGCCTCTGAAGGACAAATGAAAACCCGGAAACTGATCAAAAAGGAGTGGGTGGAACCCTTTGTTATCATGGGTTCAGTGGAAGAATGTAGAACGGAATTATTGGAAATGATCACGAAATACCAAATCGATGAGTTCTACAGCAAAATATCATGGTTAAGATCACCCATTAAACAAATGGAGAAGATAATTGAAATAGTGCCAGACCAGGCCCCCTGATCCACCAAGAACAGATGGATCTCATTGCATAAAAAAACAATAATGAGGAGCAACGTATTTATGAAGGCAAAAATCATTCTCGGCAAGTATCTCATCGTAAACACGAAAGAAAACCCCAAAACGGGGTGGGGTGTATACATTGAAGGAAACCGCATAACCGAAATCGGGCCCAATGATGTATTGCGTAGGAATTATCCAGATGCAGAAATGATCGACGCGACCAACCAGATCATCATGCCGGGCTTTGTCGATTCACACATGCATATGTATGGTTCTCTGGTTACCGGCAGGCCGGGTAATAAACCACGGTACGACATGTACTATTCACTTGTGGATGCATGGTGGCCGAACGTTGAGGACCTGATGGACCACGAGGCAATACAGGCGAGCACTGCCATGGCAACCGTGGAATTGATCCGAAATGGGGTAACCACGGTTTGCGACATTATGGAGGCTCCCTATGCCCTGCCTGGCTGCCTGGAATTAGCAGCGGAAGTGGTGGACAAATCCGGAATGCGTGCAATTCTCATGTTCGAGGCATCCGAGCGCGTCGATGCCCAAAAAGGGCTCGATGGTCTGGCCGAAAATGAGAACTTTATCCGCAACCATCCCACCGGAAAAGGACGGATTTCCGGGATGGTCTCCGTCCATACAACATTCACATGTTCCTTGCCGTTCTTGAAACGCGGCGCCGACCTTGCGAATAAACTGGGAACAATGGTTCACATGCATATATGTGAGAGCCGATACGAGGCCATTCACTGCCTGCGGACATATGGAAAATACCCATTCGAGGTGTATGACAGTATTGGCTATCTCGGGCCCAATGTGCTGGCCAGCCAGGCAAATGATGTACAGTACCGTGAGATACCACTGATTGCCAACAAGGGTGTGAAAATCTCCTTCCAACCGGGCGGAGCACTGGTGGGCAATCTGGTGGCGCCTGTGGAGAATTATCTTGCCCACGGCATGACTGTGGGTATCGGAACAGATCCAAGATTCAGATACCTGGAAGCCATACGCCAGGCAATGTTGTGCCCCCGTGTGCGCACAAGCGATCCAAACATCATGTCCACTCAAACGGTTTTTAACATGGCCACATCAGGCGGGGCCAGGGCAATCGGTCTGGACAACCTGGGCACACTTGAAAAAGGAAATCTCGCCGACATCATCCTGATGGATGGGAATTTTATGCTTCCGGCGACAGAATCGAACCTTTTGGATATGATACTGGCCGAACGGGATGGGGAACACATCCGTTCCGTGTTGATCGATGGTGAGATGGTGATGCGAGACAGGCAGATGTTAACCATGGATATCGAAGAAGTTAAATCCAATTTTCATCGGGTTGTGAAACGGTTGTACAATTTTCCCTGAATTGGCACCAATTGAACGGTCATACAATCAAATGGGCCGCCCCGTAGGTATTCGGGGCGGCCCATCTCATGAAAAAGAGACAACAAATCCTTCCTCTGAAGGCAGTTAACCGGGAATATTGGTTATTGGCAGGGGCATCTCAATCAGACACGAATGATTTCGCACGCCAAGCCCTGCAAGGAAAGGATTAGCCCTAAAAAGTGATTCCGTTTCCGTAAACAAACAGGGCCGTTTTTCTAAGGATGATGAAATTCCACGTGCCGGGCGCAGGTTGATTTTAATATCCTCTCCAGCCAAGGGAGTGAAAACCGTCATGGCTCATAATCATCCGGTTAATTATCTCACAAACCAAGCCGTCACTTCATTTTGCGAGTGATCAGATCAACAGCGCATGTTTGCAGGCTTCGTTTCCGGCTGGTCGATACAGATCATGCCCCAGTAACACACGCTCCAGGTTGGCGGGTAATTCCCGGATCCGCCGGTTGGTGGCATGGGCAATTGCATTCAGTATGGCCGGAGCAGTGGGGACCAGGCAAGGCTCGGCGATATTCTTTGCACCATATGGACCGATGGGGTCATCAGTTTCAACAAATTTTATGTGTATATCCGGCATATCCATCGATGTGGGGATCAGGTACTCGTCGAAGTTGCGGTTTTGCAAATAACCATTATCATAGTCAATGCGTTCCAACAAGGCGTAGCCAACGCCCTGGGAAATGCCACCAATTGCCTGCCCATATGCACCCTGGGGAAAGATGATCTTGCCAGAATCATGGGCTGCCCAAAGGTCAACCAGAACCACCTTGCCGGTGCGAACATCAACCTCAACTTCGGCAATCTGGGCGCCATAATGATAACCAAAATATGGGCGGCCCCGTCCAGTTTCAAAACTCCATTCAATCTCTGGGGCTCCCCATTTGGATTGGGTATTTAGAACCAGGCCCATCGACCTGGCATGGGAAACCACTTCTTCCCAGGATACAGGTTCTTCATCCGGACCAATGTAATCTTCTCCAGTACGGCTTAACCTTGATGGGTCACATTTAAGCAAATCTGCAGCTGCCATGTTCAACAGATTGGCTAGGTTTTTTCCAGCCTGCTTGGCCGCATTACCCCCCACAACGGTGGAACGGCTGGAGACGGTTGGCCCTGAATCGATGGCGGTGTTTGTGTCTGGCCGCTCCATGCGAATACGGTGCGGCTCTATGCCCATCGCTTCAGCAACAATCAGTGTGAAAACAGTTCTTGAACCCTGACCATAATCGGTCAAGCCTGACGTGAGTGTGAGGGTATTATCCTCATTTATTTTAAGCGTGGATGTTGCATCATCGGCGCCTTCGGCTCCCAGGCTTATGCCATGAAAGATGCAGGCAACCCCAATGCCTCTTTTCAGGAAGGTGGATGCGTTTTGCTGAGAAAACAGCCTTCGTTTATTGTCCCAGTCAGATTCCCTGCGTACTTCAAGCAGACATTCGGTCAGTCCAACCGGGGGCGCCAATTTTTGGCCGTGAGGAATTTCATCGCCTTCACGCAGGCAGTTCTTCAGCCTGAAATCCAGCGGATCAATCCCCGCCAGATCGGCCATCTCATCGACCGCCTGCTCAATGGCAAAACATACTTCCGGATTGCCAAAACCGCGAAAGGCACCTGAATAGCCATTGTTTGTATAAACGCCGGTGACCTTTGCATCACATGCATCATAACGATAGGCGCCCATGGCATGTATTACGGCTCTCCAGGTTGTCAGGTAACTTCCTGACTGATATCCACCGGAGTCCAGCAGGGAATCAAAATTACAGGCCCGCAGGGTGCCATCTTCGTCTGCACCCAGTTGCACATGCATGTTCATGGCATCACGCATATAACTCGCCAGCATAGATTCCTCGCGCGAGAAAGTCATTCGGACCGGGCGCCCGGTCTTTAATGCAAGAAGGGCGACTTGTGCAGACGCCTGGTAACTAAGATCATTTTTCCCCCCAAACGTACCACCAACAGGCGGTTGTATCAAACGCACTTTTTCCTCCGGAAGTCCCAATGCGGCAACCACGATTCTTTTACAAATGAAGGGATTTTGATCGGTGGAATAAATGGTTATTCCGTTGTCTGGTTCCGGAATTGCAAGGGCTCCTTCAGTTTCCAGGTAGGCATGGTCCTGGTGGGGCACTTTATAATGCTGGTCAATTTTGTATTTGCATTTCGCAAGGACTTCTTGTGGATTGTCTTTGTGGACGATATTTGTCACCAACAGGTTTGGGTGGGAGCCATCCCCTTTTTGTGGGCCAACAATTGGGGCATCAGGATCCAAGGCGCGTTTCATATCATAAACACCTGGAAGCGGTTCCAGTTCGCAGTGAATGGCCTTCACACCGGCCAGTGCTGCCTCGGGCGAAACCGCGGCGACCACGGCAATACCTTCTCCAACATGGCGGACGATCTGGTGTGCAAGAAGATATTGATTTTTAAACATGCCAAATACACCATGGTTAATAAAATCATCCCCGGTGATGACGCTGATAACGCCTGGCACTTTTAATGCAGGAGAAGTATCCAGGTGAACGATGCGTGCATGTGGAAGGTCACTGCGCAAGGCCCTGGCATACAGCATGTTGGATAAGCTCATATCGCCCAAGTATTTGGCTGTTCCCAACACCTTTTCCAATGCATCAACACGGCTGGCTGC
This sequence comes from uncultured Anaerolineaceae bacterium, assembly GCA_964420835.1. GTDB lineage: Bacteria > Chloroflexota > Anaerolineae > Anaerolineales > Anaerolineaceae > CAYQUO01. The sequence continues at coordinate 85,099 of CAYQUO010000014.1, read as the reverse complement.
TTTACCAATATATTTTGTCTTACCCATGTTGAATTTCATCTCCTTTGTGGCCGTTTTCATTATATTGTTTGGCTGTTGCTTCAATTGCATCCACAATTTGCTGGTAGCCTGTGCAACGGCACAGATTTCCGCTGATGGCATTTCGTATCTCATCCCTTGTCGGTGAAGGGTTTTCCATCAGCAAAGCCTCACCGGCTATGATCATACCTGGAGTACAATAGCCGCATTGAACAGCCCCATATTCGATGAATTTTTTTTGCATAACATTTGGTCCGCCATCAGCGCCCCGTATTCCCTCGATGGTGGTAACCTTTCTACCAATGACCTGAGGCGCAAGCAGCATACAACTGTTCACCACCAGCCCATCCAATATGACAGAGCATGCTCCGCATTCACCAATCCCACAGGCTTCCTTGGTTCCGGTTAATTTTAAGTAATCCCTCAACAACTTTAATAGCGTAATATCTGGAGGTGCTTCAACCTTCACCGGATTGCCATTCAGAATGAACTCGATTTGCATTTTCTCTCATTCTCCTTCTAATTCTTCGTAAAAAAAAGGTGTGTTAATGCTCTTTCAGTTAATGCCGCTATCGCCAGTTCCTTGTATTCGGTAGACCAGCGTCTGCCGGTGATTTTAACCATTACCTCGGCTGCCTTTTGGCCTGCATTTGTCAGCAGTTCATTGGATATTGTCTTACCCAACAACATCTCTTCCACCTCGGTGAAACGTCTTGTCCCGGGGGTTGCTGCGCCGGGTGTAACTCGCACGAAGTCCACCCGGCCTTGTGCATCCGTTTTTCCCAGTGCGGCAACAGTCAGGCGCGATATTGCCTGGGCATTTCGCCTGCCCAATTTGATAAACGTGGTTTGAGTAGTTTCCGGAAGTGCCATAAAAGTAAAATGCGTTAATATTTCTCCGGGTTTAATTTCGGTTTGGTTGGGGCCTTTTACAAGATCCGAAACGGAAAGTTGCCGATTGCCGTCCTTTCCTCGTAAATGTGCAATCGCATCCAGGCAAACAAGAGCAGGGAGAGAATCAGCGCATGCAGCAGCATTGGCAACATTACCGCCAATGGTTGCCACATTCCGGATTTGAGGAGATCCGACCGACTTGCATGCCATAACCAGGAAGGGAACTTCACGGTTCAGGATATCACTCTTTATGGCTTCGGTATATGTAACACCGGCTCCTATTGTGACCTGGCTGTCTTTCTTCTGGATATTCTTTAAATCCTGTAGTTGGCTGATATCAATGACCCGGTTAAAATTTGGTTCTTCATGATACAGATAAACGAGAATATCGGTTCCTCCTGCGATTAGTCTGTTACTGAAATTGGGGTCATTGAGGAGGAGAATGGCTTCCTCAAGGGTGTTGGGGCGAACATATTCAAATTTTGGCATCAATACCTCCGTAAAGCTCAACAGAATATCTTATAAGTTCAATGCAACGATTCTTTTTTTCACAGAAATCATATATAAATTTGTTTATGACCATATAAGCAGGTTGTTGCCTCTTAATTCATTTTTATCCATTTTTCTTGGCGATAAAATGTGTTTTAAAATCCCCTTGTCCGGAAGAGTGCGTTTAATGTATTGACCTCGACCGGGTTTTCCAAGAATTTCCCCTTGATCATAAATGATCTCTCCATGCGAAATTGTCTGTTCCACCTTGCCCTTAATCGTAATACCCTGGTAAACGCTATAATCATCCCTGCCATGAAGCTGAGATGGCTCGACTTTCCAAGTTGTTTCAGGATCAAAGATCACCAGATCGGCATCTGCGCCTGGTGCGATTTGCCCCTTTTTCGGTAAAAGACCAAATATAGCCGCTGGATTGTAACATAGAGTGCGCACCATTTGTTGTAAATGGATGCGTTTTTTATTCACGCCCTCTGAATAAATCAACGGGAGAAGAAGTTCAACCGAGCCAATACCACCCGGGGCTTGATAAAACGACGGGGCTTCAAGTTTCTGTTCACGTTTAAAACAGCAGTGGTCGGTTGCCAGCGTTTGAATATGGTTTTCAAATAATCCATCCCACAGTGCTTCCTGGTCTGACTTCTTCCTCAATGGTGGTGTGCAGAGAAAGAGGTTGCCATCCTGCTGGGCTAATTTTTCTTCGCTAAGCAGGAGATAGTGCGGACAGGTTTCTGCAAAGACGATTTGCCCCGCTTTCTGTGCCGATTGTATGGCATCAAGCCCTTTGGCTGATGAAGTATGAACAATATAGAGGTTTGTTTCACATTCCTGTGCAAAGTTGATGGCAGTTTGAATGCATGCCGCTTCCACAAATGGAGGTCTGCTGCGCGCATGATAGATCGCATCTATTTTCTTCTGCCGGCTCAAGCGGCTGGTCAGCAATTCTGCCACCTGCCCATTCTCTGCATGCAGGGTGGCCAAAGCGCCTTTTTCCCCAATCAGTTCCAACGCCTGGTACAACTCGCGATCGTTTAAAGCCAAACGACCATACACTTGAAATAACTTGAAAGATGGTACCCCTTCGCTGATTAAATGGTCGATCTCCGTTTCAAGGTTATTGTCCTTCGTCAGGCTGCAATGCAAGCCATAATCAATGAGCACCTGAGGGTCGGCCTGTTTTCGCCGGGTCTCAAATGCATCTCTTAGGGTTTGTCGTTCATCTGGTGTGAAGAAATCGATAATTGTTGTAACACCACCTGCTGCTGCTGCACATGTGCCGCTTTTAAAATCATCAGCCGTTGCGTATTTATCCTGCTGCATGATCTGCATGTGAACATGGGCATCGATGACACCCGGGAACACCAATTTTCCTGAAGCATCCATCATCCTAGACGACCTGGCGTCCCTGTCGTGAGACAGGGACGCAATGATGCCATCTTTGATACAAATATCAGTTGTGAATTGGCCTGACTCTGTAACAATATTCCCGCCATGAATGATCAGGTCAAAATCCATCCCGCCTCTGTCTTAAAGTATTCCTGATGATGTCTGCATCATTTGTCCCAACCCACTAAAATGATTGCCAGGTCTTCTGGCGAATATTTTTCTTTTAAGAATTATTGGGTCGTCCCCGAAGTACATGTAACAACCATAGATACTGCCTCGTCTGCGAATATCAATTCCAAAACGATAGGCACAAACCTTTTATTCGCCTTTCTCATCAGGTTTTGCCGGAATATTTTAGGCCCGAGCCCGTCATTATGAGCACGATTGGTTCAGGCACCCTGCCAAGTATTGCCTCCAGGGCTGCCCATGCCAAAGCCGAAGTCGGTTCAACATAGAACCCATGTCTGGCCAGGTGTATATGGGCTGGACCGATTTTCTCTTCCTCCACAGCGATAAATTCACCCTTGCCGCCAGACAACTCGGCCAGTAATACCTCGCCATGCATCGGATGGCGTATCAACGTCCCTTCTGCAATGGAACTTGTTGCGGTAAATCTCTCCATGGCTTCCAAGCCATCTTTAAAAGCCACCACCAGGGGCGAACACGCCTCGGGTTGCACACCCACAAAATACGGCGGTTTTGTTATCAATCCCTGTCGGTGCAGGCCGGAAAATCCACGCACGATTCCCATCATCAATCCGCCGGAACCAACAGGTGCAACGATCGTCCCGATCTCACCAGCTTGTTCAAATATCTCATAGGAAATCGTCGCCAGTCCGTTCGTGCCAAATGGCATCATGCCATGGCTGGCATACACTTTTCCCTGGGCGGTTTCCTTAAATACTGCCTGCGTGGATGCCTCCCTTGGTCCTTCTACTGGCACCAGTTCCGCTCCGTACGCTTCTATCTGGCGGCGTTTGGTCCCGGATGCATATGAAGGGACAAACACTTTGGCTTTCATTCCACAGCGGGCTGCGTATGCCGCGAAGGAAGCACCCGCATTGCCAGAGGAATCCTCGATCGCTTCTGTTACCCCTCTTGCCCGCAACTGGCTTACAAGTACGGCAGTACCCCGATCCTTGTGCGAGCCGGTCGGGTTTTGTGATTCCATTTTCAACCCAACCATCGTGGATTTGTATCGCTCCCAGATCAGCGGGGTGCCACCTTCCCCCAGGCTCACCACCGGGGCATCGGGAAATAACTCAAAACTATGCCTGTATCGCCACATGCCAGGCTGATCATTTTCTATCTTTTCCCTGTCCATTTCCGGAGAGGAGTCATAATCGAACACACCTCCGCAATGCCCGCAGCAATACGGCATTCCTGTAAGGGGATATGCTTCACCACATTTTCTGCAAAGTAATCGGCTCATAGGATGTGATTATAATCAATAATACCGGCATACGTACAATTTGGTGGTGGGGCTTCCTCCAGGTTCCGTCATTAATCATAATTTCCTGATAGGAATCCATTATAATTACCAACGGTTTTTCATGAGAAAAGTGGCCAATACAAACCGACAGCCCTTGAAAACCTCGGCTATTTTGGGGGCTAACTCTAATAATGAGGTGGGAGGGAAACTGGAAGATCAAAGAGGAAAGAACATCCTGGTCGGTCGGATCATGGGAGCAAGGACTTGGCGATCAATCCACCCTCTTTACAATTGCTCATGCGTCAAATCATAAATGGGTTTTCCCCCATTACTTCAAGAGAAGTATTATCAATAAATCAGTTAAGGCAGGAACTTGATGAACAAGGAACATTCACTGAAAAAAGTAATCGCAATTATTGGCGGAACCGGAAAGGAAGGCAAGGGGCTCGGACTACGTTGGGCAAGAGCGGGCTACGAGATCATCATCGGTTCGCGGTTGAGGGAGAAGGCTGAAACAGCGGCAACTGAACTGCGGTCCATGGCTCCCAAAGATTGTCTGATCAGGGGCCTGGAAAATCCTGATGCAGCCGGGCAGGCTGATATTGTTGTCCTCTCGGTTCCATTTTCCGCTCATATAAGCACATTAGAAACCATACAAAACCAAATTCAGGGCAAGATACTGGTGGACGTCACCGTCCCCTTGGTTCCGCCAAAGGTAACAAGGGTGCAAATCCCACCGGCAGGCAGTGCTGCTTTGGAGGCAAGGGATTTTCTTGGTGCTGGAGTGGAGATCGTCTCCGCTTTTCAAAATATCTCCTATGAACACCTATTGCAGGATCAAAAAGTTGACTGCGATATCCTGGTTTCTGGTACCAGCAAGGCAGCAAGAGAAGAGGTTCTCCGGTTGGTCGAAGATGCAGGCCTTACCGGCTGGGACGCTGGTCCGATCGAGAACTCCATTGTGGCTGAAGGGCTTACGTCCATTCTGATCGGTATCAACAAGCAATACAACACGGACGGCGCGGGCATTAAAATTACAGGGGTTTCCCGGACTTCCTAGGCATCAGGATATGATACTTACTCCCCTCCTGGGGTTCCCATTCATCCATGTTCTTGATGATCTGGTTGAAGTCATCCATCACTCTCTGCAACAAAACCAGATCACCCTTCAGAATGGCGATATCCTGGTGCTTGCTCAAAAGATCGTCTCAAAAGCAGAAGGGCGGTTTCTTGATTTAAATACAATTAAACCATCTGAAAATGCCATGAAAATCGCCCAGGAGAGCAAGAAAGACCCCAAGCTCATCCAGGCCATTATCCAGGAAAGTCAAGAAGTATTACGTATAAGACCAGGGGTGATCATCGTCAAACACAGATTGGGATTTGTTTGTGCCAACGCAGGAATCGACCATTCAAATGTCGGGCCTGCAGATGAAATGGGATCACACGATTGGGTTTTGCTCCTCCCGGAAAACCCGGACAGAAGTGCCCAAAAACTCAGGGATGGGTTGGGTGGAAAAAACCAGGTTGCCATTGGCGTCCTGATCATTGATTCCCATGGCCGGGCTTGGCGATTGGGAACGGTTGGCGTATCCATTGGAATTGCAGGGGTTCCGGCAATCGTTAATTTGATCGGCAGGGAAGATCTATTCGGATACACCTTGAGGTCCTCACAGATTTCTGCTGCGGATGAATTGGCGGCTGCTGCCTCATTGGTTATGGGGCAGGCGAACGAGGGAACTCCTGTGATACATGTTAGAGGTTTTCCTTATCCGCTATGCGAATCCACCGCCCAGGATCTCATACGACCAAAGGAATTGGACCTCTTCTTGTGATCTACAGGTACTATACACAATGAAAGTAACTGCATTTGCCGGGGGTGTTGGTGGTGCCAGGCTAGCGGATGGATTGGCATCATTGCTAAACAAAGACGAACTGATGGTTATCGTAAACACCGGCGATGATTTCGAGCACATGGGTTTATGGATAAGCCCTGACATCGACACCGTTTGCCATACCCTGGCGAAAAAAGCAGACGAGATTAAAGGCTGGGGCAGGAGAGATGAATCCTGGGTGGTTCTCGACGAGCTTGTGCAACTGGGGTTACCGGGTTGGTTCAAACTCGGTGATCATGATCTGGCCACACATATTTATCGAACAGCGTTATTGAAATCGGGGCACACGCTAAGTCAGGTAACTGGAGCAATCTGTAAAAGTTGGGGAATCCAACATCAGATTCTACCCATGACGAATGATGTGGTTCAAACCAAACTGAATACGAAGGAATTTGGTGAAATTGGATTTCAAGAATATTTTGTGAAGCATGGGTGCAAACCTACAATCCGTTCCTTTAACTTCTCAGGTGCGCAAACCGCGACACCGGCGCCAGGTATACTTGAATTCATCCAGTCATCAGATTTTCTTGTATTTTGTCCATCAAACCCGTTTCTTAGTATTGATCCAATCCTGTCAATAGAAAAGATCCGGGAGAGCCTTCTCAACAAGGTGGTCATATCAATATCGCCGATCATTAAAGGACAGGCTGTCAAAGGGCCTTTGGCAAAAATCCTGGTTGAGTTGAAACTTCAACCATCGGCAAAAACCATCGCCTGGTACTACCGGGATATCATTAAAGGTTTTGTCCTGGACAAGAATGACATTCACGAGTGGCAAGGGATGGACGGTTTGGGTATCACCCCATATACGACCAATGTGTTAATGAAAGATGGGCAAGACAGAAAAAGACTTGCTGAAGAAGTCCTGCAATTTGGATGTTCATTTTCTGGTTGAAAAAATATGACGAACAGGTGGGCAATAATTCCGATTAAGCAACTGAATAAAGGGAAGTCAAGGCTTGCTGAAATATTGTCGGAAGAAATCCGTGTGGAAGTTGTCCATAAATTGGTATTAAATACTTTAACTGCCATAAGCAACTCCACCCGTATAGCGGAAATAATTGTTGTAAGCCAGGATGAAGGACTGCTTGATGTAGCCAGACAATTTCGGGTGCGTACCATAAAAGAACCTGGTCAACCGGAATTAAATAAAGCAATCGACCTCGGGACCAAATCTGCCATGGAGAATCAGGCAGATAGCCTGATGATTATGCCCATAGATTTGCCACTGGTCACCTCCAAAGACATCGATGATGTGATCAGCCTTTCTGAATATCCTTCAGAAATGATTATTGCACCCGACAGGCATTATACGGGCACGAATTTATTAATCATTCGTCCGCCAGGTATCGTCCGCTATAAATTTGGCAATAATTCCTTTTCCAAGCACCTGGGTCAAGCCAAAATAAATAAAATGGTTGTCAAGGTGGTCGACAGGAAGCCATGGAACCTGGATTTGGATTTGCCGGAAGATTTTAAGATCCTTGGCGAATTTAAGAATCCATTGGGAAAATCCATTATGGCAAAAATACAATAAAACCATGGGTATTTTACGGAACCCATTTCAGCCCAGAACCTATAAAGCAAATATTGGAAAAGGGTTGGCGGATTTAACCTTACCCGTCCATCATCGCACCAATGGCCAGATGAAACCTTTAGCTAATATTCCTTAATAAACTGGAAGGACCATTGATGTCGCCACTCGATTTGATGGTTCAAGCACGACCTGTTGCAAGCATGCTGCAATCGGATGACAAATTGAAGGTGGAACATCCACCCACCCAACTGTGTCAGGAACAATACCGTTCGCCGGTGACTTGGCCTTAGGTTTCCCGATGCTGAAAGTATGACCCCATATAAGGGCAAATGTTTACTTGTTTCAGGCACCCGTTCATTGGCTCCTGGTAATCAGATATTATTCTTCATTCTTTATGGAGTTCAACACCCCTTTGCTTAAACTTTGGACTGAGGTGAGATCATGTTCGGGGAAATGAGAAGAAAGAAGCAACTCCTCTTCAAAGCGGAAACGATCAGCATCCTGCAATCCAGCACCTCGGGAGTACTGGCAGTAAACGGCGTCAATGGATATCCGTATGCGGCCCCCATGAGCTTTGCCTTTCAGGATGGAAAACTGTTCTTTCATTGTGCAAAGGAAGGGTAAAAACAGGATGCCATAAAAAAAAGAGGGCCGTGTCTCCTCCTGTGTCATCGAGATGGACCAAGTGGTTCCGGAGGCTTACACCGCCCATTGTCGCAGCGCCATTGTATTTGGCAGGGCAAGGATTCTCAGCGACGTCGATGAGAAAAGACAAGCCCAGGAATTCCTGTTGGTTAATTAATCCCTCGATCATATTGCCTCAGACCGATCGAAGATCGAACGGGAACGGGACAGGATCTGCGTACTGGAAGTACAGGTCAAACATATGACCGGAAAGTATCAATAGAATTAATGCACGATCAGCACTGTTCTCATACCATAAGCCAATTATCGCGAGGAGAAGGAGTTGTTTTACAATCCTAGAGTACCGGCTTGCGGTTCAGACTTATCACCCGGTATGTTTTTGTGACGTTGTTCGATCTAGACCAGCATCTGTTGATAACTTCGCCTGGTGATGGGGTAGAACGCCAGTAAGCCAGCCGCAATTAGCATCAATAAAGCAGGAAGCAGACAAAAGATAACCCTGATACCCAGCAGGGTCCGTTCACTTTTCTGGGTTAGATTGGGGACGTAATTAAAGGCGGATAATCCCAACCCAATGGCAGGCCCTGCCACAGAACTTCCCAAATGGAGCCCAAAATTCCAAATACCAAAAAACCCGCTCGCTTCTCTGACCGGTATTCACAGTTCATGGTATTCGATGGTGTCTGGGATCATTGCCCATGGCATGATAAATAATGTGGGCAAGCCCAAACCGGCCAGCCCTGCCAGGCCGTACAACCAGGATACCTGGTCGGAACGTAGAAAAAAGATGACCAGCATGTCCACACGCATGATGGCCAGGCCGTCCACATAAGCCGCTTTCTTGTCCAGTTTTTTGCTGATCCAAAGCCACAATGGAATGCTAACCATTGCCGTGAGCAATAGCACCAGAAAGATGGGGGAAATCGAATCTTCATACCGTATATAATATTTCGTGTAAAAGATCAAGCTGGAACTGATGACCGTGACAACGAATGAATGGAACACATACTCCACGGCGATAAGGAGAAAGGCCCTGTTCTTAAATGCAGCCAGATACTGGCTTAGGATGTTCTCCTTCCACGTCGTTGCAACACTGCGATCCCTTCCGGGTGTTCCCCAAAAAACTACAACACTTATCAGGATGAAGATCACCGCATAAAAAGCTGCAACAGATACAAACCCCGCCATTTCATTGGAGAATAAGGCCACTAGAGGACGTGTGACACCGGCAGCGATCATGGTGCCAACAATGGGAGATGGCATTCGAAAACCGTTTACCGTTGTCCGCTCGTTGAAACCCTGATTCAGGACGGGAGTAAGTGCTCAATAGGGCACATTGACCACCGAATAAGACAAGAAAAAAAGCCCCATAGATCAAGATGGAAAAGATGAACATCCCATTCTGTGTTCGGAAACGTGTGTTTTGAAATAATAGAAAGAAAAACAAACCCACCGGCAGGGCTCCCAAGAGGATAAATGGCCCCCTACGCCCCAGCGGCTCCGGGTGCGGTCGGAAAGAAAGCCAACCACGGGATCAATCAAGGCATCAAAAACACGCACCACGGTCAACACCAAGCCAGCCAGAGGCACCACCAGCAATGAGATATCGGTCTGGTAATATAGTAGATAGAAACCAGCGGTGTTAAAGACCAGGTTGGCCCCCAGGTCGCCCACACCATAGGCCAGCTATTGCGGGATGGTCAGTCGGTCGCTGTTTTCTGCTTCATCAGTATTGTCTTTCATGGGGTCGGCTCCAGCGAAGCCAGCAGCACACCATAAGGTTCCAATTCAATCTTTCCTGGCAAAACCAAGTCACTGGTGCCATACGGCCAGCCCAATAAACGGCGGGCTGTGCCATCGCCCATGGCAAACGTCTTTCGATGGGGGGTAAAATTTAATGCCACCAGCACGTGCTCCTCTGGGCTGGAACGTTTATAAGCAAAAACTCCACGTGGCACGGTCAATATCGGCTGATAATCTCCACATGACAACGCCTCTGATTGCCGTCGCACTCGTATCAGTTTTCGATACCAGTTGAAAAGTGAAGTTGGGTCATCCTTCTGCTTTTTCACGTTGATCCGTGGATAATCCGGGTGGACAGGCAGCCAGGGCTTTGCTTTTGAAAAGCCCGCGTATTGTTCTGCGTTCCATTGCATAGGGGTACGGGCGATATCTCGTCCGGGGTTGAATGGCCAGTAATGCACTCCGATCGGGTCCAACAACTCATGCCGTTTAATTTTCCCGTTTAGCATGCCAATTTCTTCCCCCATGTATAAAAACGGCGTCCCGCGCAGGGTCAACAGCATTGCCGCCACCACCCGAGCCCGGTGCAGCGTCCATTTTCCAGCCGCATACCGGCTGGCCTGGCGGGGAATATCATGGTTGGAAAGAAAATAGCATGGCCAGCCACGTGTACGGGTTTGTTCCTCCCAGGCTTGTACCTCACTACGGAAATGAGTCGCCGAGAATGGCGAATACATGAAAGAAAAATTGAAGACCAGATTGGCCCCTTCGCCATTTTCACCATAATAACGCGCCGCCTCAGCAGGGTTGTTTACAAAGACCTCGGCCACCAGCATTCGCCCCGGGTAACGTTCTGCCAGGGATCGCATTTTAAAGCCTACTTCAACTGCTTCCGGGCGGTCCTTGTCATAAACATGGCGCTGCATTTCATAGGGTCGTTTCCCCAGGCAGGGCGGGTTATCCCGGAATTGTGAATCCTTATAGACATAGTTCAACACATCAATGCGAAATCCATCCACCCCCTTTTTAAACCAGAATTCCATGTTGGAAAGCATAGCCTTTTCCACTTCCGGGTTGCGCCAATTAAGATCGGGCTGCTCCGAAAGGGAATTGTGGTAATAATACTGCTGGGTCTTTTTATCCCATTGCCACGAATTGCCCCCAAAAACGGCCTGCCAGTTGTTAGGCAAACGACCTGGCGCCGGTGCATCTTTCCAGATGTACCAGTCGCGCTTGGCGCTGCGCCGGCTAGAGCGAGACTCAATGAACCAGGGGTGCAGGTGTGATGTGACCGAAGGCACAATATCCATCAAAATCCGTATGTTGCGCCGATGGGCTTCCTCCAGAAGGCGATCAAAATCATCCATGCTCCCATATTGCGGGTCGATATCCTGGTAATCCATGATATCGTAACCGAAATCATACTGCGGTGAGGGATAAATCGGGTTAAGCCAAATGGCATCGATGCCCAGCGATTCTTCTCTCCCGTTCAAATAATCCAGCCGGGAGAGAATGCCGTTCAAATCTCCAATGCCATCATCATTGCTGTCCTGATAACTGCGTGGGTAAATTTGGTAGCACACCGCACGTTTCCACCATGAATTATCCATGTTCATATATTGTCTCCTTGATTAATCCACAGAAATCTCATTGCGTCTCAATGCCGATCACATCACGGATTTCACGGCTGTTGAATTTAATAACCTGAACCTCGGCGGGGAGCGAATGCTCCAACACCAATTTGATATTCGGTAAATCGACCGTGTTTATCTGCTGCCGAATGACATCTTCCGATTTTCCGCCCCGTCGATGTCGCTCCGCGAGCCCTGGTAATAGCGCCGCTGGATCTGCCCTTAGAAAGATACGAACATCCAGACAGCACTGAAAGTCAATCCAGGGAGGTTGCCGCAGGAGCCAGTAATTTCCCTCCAGAATGACCGTTGTCTGCTTGGCCTGAACACAGCCGGCATCGGGTATCGGTTCATGCTCAGCCCGGCTGTATACAGGGAAGAAAATGCAATCCATTCGGCTCTGAAGGGCTTTTAAGAACCGGGTGATGCCCCGGATATCATAGGTCTCTGGAGAACCTTTGAATGCAATCATCGGCAGTAGTTGACCATTCTTTTCTACATAATGACTTTCCAGATAGGCATTTGGGTAATGCCAGCCATCCAATCCCACCACAACCGCCTCCTCACGTTCAGAAAGGGCGTTCAACACACAACAAAGGATTGTAGCAAAAGCGGATTTTCCACACCCCGGCGGGCCTGCTATGGCAACCACAAGGCGGGGGTGCCGCACCTGGTTTGGCGTTGCCTGCATTACATGTTGTTGGCGTGCCAGTAAATACCGGGCGATTGGAAGGTAATATTGAGTCACTTCTGCCTCGTCTATTTGCAGACTTTGAGAAGTCTGGTCCAAGTAAAGCACATTACGTGTGAGGTGCTGCCACAGTGCCCTATCCATTGGAACCCTTAAGAAAAGTCTCCACTTCGGCCAGTCCTGGAATGCCCTGACGCCCGCCTGGTTGTTTAGCCTTTAATGCTGCAGTGGCACTGGCCAAAACAATGGCATGAGGGACACTCTCACCACGCGCAAGGGCAGCTGCATAGGCACCGTGGAATACATCGCCGCAGCCGGTGGTATCCAGAACATTTACTGAAAAAGCAGGCACATGGTGTACAGGGCTCCCATGGCAGGTATACCAACATCCACGGCTCCCCGCTGTTACCACACAGCATGCCCGTTCCCTGCTGCCTAACGCGGCAGCCATTTTCGGCTCTTGCTCCTCACCGCTCACGTGTCGAGCAAAGGCACTGCCCACAATGAGATGGTCCACCAGTGGCAACAGGTCGGCTGTCACGGGCAACCCGTCCAAATCAAGATCTGCCACCACCGGAACACCTGCAACCTGCGCCAGACGCGCAACATGAACGGCTGCCTGCTGCATATTATCGTCAAGGATCAGCAGGCGTGTGCGGCCCAGCAATTCGGGTGTTATTGCATCCAGTGGTGGGATGATGTTGCCGATCTGGTGCAAAATGGTGCGGGTGTTCTTGGAACGGTCCACTATGATAAATGAATGATAAGGTCTGCCATGAGAAAGGCGTATACACGGAGAACAATCCACCCCTTCTTTTTCCAATTCAGCTAAACTGAACAATGACAATTCATCCATGCCCAGTTGACAACAGAAAGCGGTACGCACTCCCTGACGGGCAGCAGCTACCAGGGCAGTGGCTGTTTGACCGCCACCCTGGCGTTCAACAGACAGAAGCGTGCTTTTCCTGTCCGGCACGGGAAACGAACCCACCGCCAGCAATTCATCCACTGCGGCAGTGCCAAAACCCAGAACATCCCAATCCGTTACCGCCATCCGTTTCTAACCCAAATAGTTTTCAAGTAGCAGCATTTCCAGATCACCCCGGCGCCCAGCCGGATCATAGTAACAGTCCAGGATTTGTTCATGGGGCAGTCGGTTAATGCGCTCGTTCATGATTTCGAGGGCGCGGCAGTTGATCTGCACCGCTTTCACCACAGGCATCCGTTCGGGGTTGATGTCAATGCCAAAATAGCCACGATAGCCATACATCTTCAAAGCATAAAGGGCTGCTTCGGCCTGTTGAAACTCAGTCGCTCCAATATTTAGATCCTGGTCATAATTGCCCAGGGGCTGACTGTTCCAATGGGTATGCCCCAGGCGGCCCTCCCGCATGATACGGCTAAAGACATATGGTGTATCCTCGTAACCCATGCGAATGTGGCCGATCTCCGGTTGCATGCCCATCAGTACCTGACCAGCTTCCAATAAACGTCGGTTCTCCGGGTTTTTAAGTCGTGCTTCCACATCCCGGCAGAGTAACAAGCCGTCCATGGTTGTACGATAAATGTTGTTGGGAGCCGGCTCATACGGCTTGGGCTCCACATTAACCCGCACGCCCGGAATTTCATCCATAGCCGATGCCAATGCCTCTTCAAAACGATCCCACATGGAATAGTAATGCTGTCCAAATGAAATGGTGTAGCCATCAATCCCAGGCCAAAGTCCCATTCCTTCGGCTCTGACCGCTCGTGCCATGCGAAGAGAGCGCACCAGGATCTGACGGGCTTTTTCCTGGTATTCGGGGTATGGGTTCGATAATGTGCCAAACTCATAATCACGGTAATAGAAACTAAAAGGACCCACCCCCACTACACGTATGTCGGTTTCCTTTTCCAGTTGTTGGTACAGGGATAGATTTTCTTCATTAATTTCAGTCGGATAATGGGCCTCCACCCCTTTTACACCAAAGCGGGCCGTCTCCGCCACGAGTTCCAAGCGTTCACCGATGGTTAAATCCTTGGTATAAGGTTCATGGAATCGGCTGCCTCCTGCCCCAAAATACCAGATGCCCACAGTTGGTTTAATCTCCAGGTTAAAATTTTGCAGGTGCTGCAACAGTTCTTCTCGTCCGCGGCGTTTCATCTGATAGGATAAGTCAGTTAAAGTCATTGCAATCTCCTAATATTTGTTGTCACGAATTTTTACCAAAACCGTTGAAATGGATTTCCCGAAAAAGTTGTCTCAATACCATGCATCTTCCTGCCAACTGGAAACGTCCTGTAAATTGGATATCCAGTAATCAACACCAATGAAGAGTTAGACGGCACACTCCGAACCGGTCTGGACCAACAACCCGTCAACCCACCTTTTCAGCTATTCTCCTTTTTTGATCAGCCTGCAGACACCTTTGGTGCAGCACAAGAATCACGTGCGACCAATAGAGGTTCAACCAGAACAGTCTTCTGGCTTATACTTAGTTTGTCTCCGTTGATCAGGTGTAAAAGCATTTCAATCGCATGCAAAGCCATTTGTTCCACTGGTTGCCGCACCGTGGTCAATGCAGGGTTGGTATAAGAAGCCCATTCAATATCATCGAAACCAAGAATGGATAGATCCGCCGGGACAGAAAATCCCAAACGTTGAACAGCCCCAATCGCCTGAAATGCAGCCTGATCTGTGGCGCAGAAGATTGCCGTGGGTAATTGTGGCAATGACATCAAATGGTGCACACAATGGATGATTGCCGCATGATCCATGGAACACAATCGGATGTAACCATCTTCATATGGCAGGTTGTGCTCCTTATGGTAATGGTAAAAATAGTTACACCGTTCCTGCACACCCCCGTGTTCAAGATTTCCCAGGAAGGCGATGCGCTGGTGCCCCAGTTGTCGCAGGTAATTCAATCCTATTTCCATGCCGGCATGTTCGTTTACGTTCACCATCGGCGGGACGGTGTGCTCTCCGCGCGCAACCATCACAAAGGGCGTGCGGGTTTTTTTTAGTTCATCGATGACCGCCTGGTCACCGGGAATATCACCCAGCAACACCAGGCCATCAAACCAGTAAGTGTGCATAAATGCCAAGTGATGACCGATCACATCCAAGTCGTACTCGGCATGTGCCAGCAACATATCCACTCCGGAACGGCGGGCTGCCTTTTGGATCTCACGGGCCAATTGAGCCAGGAAGGGGTCGCAAATGTCACGGGTGATGGCCCCAATGAGGCCGGTTTTTTGTGAGCGTAGGGCGGTGGCGAAGGGATTTGGCCGGTAACCCAGCTTCCGGGCTGCCTCCAGCACGCTGTCGCGTGTGGCCTGGCTGATTTTGATTTCCCCTTCGCGCTGATTCAACACGCGCGATGCGGTTCCCGCAGAAACACCGGCGGTTTTTGCCACATCCAAGATTGTGACTCGTTTCGAAGTCGGCATAAGAATTGATAATAACCTTATACGTAAAACGTTTGCAGTATTACTATAGCATGCCTTTCGCGCAAAGTCAAGCAGTAACAACTGAATGGCGAAAAATCATTGGAATGCCAAGTTTTCCGCAATTAGTTCATTTTCCACAGGTCTTACAGCCAACTTCTGACATATTGCGCTCCCGACTGGATAAATAGCCGGTACGCCTTCAGATTTATTCACTGAGGATTATTCAGGTTTATGATAATTATAGTCCGTAATATTTTCCCCTTATGCGCCAATCAATTTCACCCATTCGAAGTCGGGCAGTTAAGGATACAATTACCAATGGGCGCTTGCTCCTCGGAAAATTATGCCAGCCAAACCTATATGCACCATCCTGAAACAGCAATTCAGCATTCTGCCATTCTTGCTGGCCGCAATAACCGTCGCCACATGGGCTTCCACCCTTTTCCTGTACTTCCTGCAGGGGAACATGGTCGCCCGGAGGAAGCTGGCATTGGCATTGATAATCTGGCTGTTCCTGCTCGTGTTGCTGGCTCCCGCCATCCGCCGCGTTTTCCTGCCTCAGCTGCGACGGCTGGGCACACGCCGCTGCCAGTTCGCTGCCATCTTCAGCCTGGTGGCCGGTTTCCTCTTCATCCCGGCTTTCCCACTATACGTACCCCCCAATCTTGTCCTGGTTCCTCGTCATCATCTTGAGATCATTGCCACAGGTGAAAAGGTGCCCGAATCCACCGGCACGGTTGTGGAAATACTTGGCTTTGACACCGGCGTCACCCTCAACAGTGTTGATACACTGCAGATGAAGGGAGACTGGCAGCGTTCGGAATCCGGCATCGTTTTTATAGGGAGCGGTAAAGGCCATTTGACTTGGACAGGTTTTACCCATGAGAATACAAATGTCCTCTTCAATTCCCGTCCGGATGGCGGTATTGTGGAGGTCACTTGGGACGGAATTCACCAGCCCATCGACCTTTACAGCCCCTCCCCTACCGTGGTGTATGTCCACCAGGAACTGCCCTTCCCGCCCATCGTACGCACATCCAGCGTCCTGTTGATCGGCCTAACCTTCTCCAGCCTGGTTTTCATCCTGCTGGTTGCTCTCGCTTCATCACCTTCCCGCCGCCAATTGCCTCACACCCATGGACGCGGTTGGATTCTGTTGTCTATGCCAATGATAGTTGCCTGGTGTCTTTATCTGCTGGCTTTCTGGCCGGGTATCATGGCACTTGATTCCACCAACCAGTGGATGCAGTTAATCACAGGTCACTATTCAGACCTGCACCCACTGGCCCACACCCTTACCCTTTGGCTGGTCACCCGCCTATGGTTCTCCCCCGCCTCCGTTGCCCTGTTCCAAGTTGGGGCCTTGAGCCTGCTAATTGCATCCGGTCTGCGGATGCTGGAGAAGTTCAGCCTCCCACGGTCAGCCAGTTGGCTGGTCAGCAGCCTCTTCGCCCTCTCCCCGGTAATGGGCAGCCTGAGCATCACCCTCCTCAAGGATGTCCTTTTCAGTACCGCCTTCCTAACTCTGGTTTTAATCATCCTTTATGTAACCCTGGACCGCTATTGCTGGCTGGGACAAGGTGTTAATTGGGTCCTGCCCGGGCTGGCCGCCGCCGCGGTTGCGCTCTACCGCCACAATGGCTTTCCGGTTGCCCTGGGCACGCTGGTCCTGCTGTCCGCTTTTAGTTGGAGGACCACCCGCAAAGGACTGCTGAGCCTGCTTCTGATGGCCGGTTTGTGGCTTGGAGTACGCCAGATTGCATTGTGGGCAACAAAGGCAGAAAGCGGCCTGGTGATGGCTGATACACCTATCTTGCACCACCTTGGTGCGCACGTTTCGGCTGGCACGCCGCTCACCCCCGAAGAACATACCTACCTAGATTCAGTGCTGCCTTTGGATGCCCCCTGGCCATACCGTTGCCTTTCGGTCAACTCGCTGCAGAACCATCCGGATTTTAATCTTAAGTTCTTCCGCTCCAACCCCCGAACCAACTGGCGCATCTTCCTGGACCTGCTGCAGCGGGATCCCGGGGTGGACATCAACCATTGGTTGTGCAGCAGCAACCTGGTCTGGAAGATCCGCAAGGTGGACAGTTACATGTACAGCGATTCCCTAGTACTTAAAGAGGATGACATTCAATGGATCGAGCCGGGGCCCTACAGCCCTCGGCAGGCCTCCAGACTCCCAGGCCTGATTCCCCTGTTCACCTGGCTGATCAAAGCACCGCAGAACAACATCAATATCGAGGCGCTCATCTGGCGCCCGGCCACCTATTTATACCTGCACCTGTTCTGTACGGCTGTGCTGGCTCTCCGTCTGCGTTCCACCAGGTTGCTGTTATTTGCATTCCCCGCCTTGTTGCAATCCGCTCTCCTTTTCATTGGCAACATCGCCCAGGACTTCCGTTACCAGTTTGCAGTCTATATGCTCGGCCTTTTCAGCATTGCACTGCTTTTTCTGCGCCCGCAGGTTAACGACCAGGCATCTGGCCCTCTTCTCCAGGAGAATAGCGGGGCGTCAAAAATCCTGCCTGAATGACCCTGTGTGGATTTTCCTGTCTTTTCCCCACTGCTGATAAAATTTTATTGGTTGGGTTAGGCCGGCAGATGGTTTTCGAACCTTCACAATCATGCAAATGGACTTCATTATTAATAAGGTGAGACAATGGGAACACTTCTTATAAAAAACGCCCACATCGTTATCACCAATGATCCCAAATTGGGGGATCTCAACAACACCAGCATCTTTGTCCGGGATAATCTGGTCGAAATGATCGGCCCAATGGACCAACTTCCCAACAACGCCGACGAGGTGATCGATGCCCGGCAGATGGCCGTACTGCCGGGGCTGATCAACACACACCACCATTTTTACCAAACCCTCACCCGCGCCGTCCCCGGGGCACAGAACCAGGAATTGTTCGACTGGCTGGTCAGGCTTTATCCCATCTGGGGGGAACTGACCGATGAGGCTGTCTATATCAGCACTCTGACAGCCATGGCTGAAATGATCCTCTCTGGAGGAACCACCAGCAGCGACCACCTGTACCTGTACCCCAACAACTCCACCCTGGATGCGCAGGTGCGGGCGGCAAAGGACATCGGCATGCGTTTCCACGTGACCCGCGGCTCCATGTCGCTTGGACGCAGCAAAGGCGGCCTGCCACCCGACCACGTGGTCCAGGAGGAGGATATCATCCTCAGGGATTGCCAGCGGGTGATCGAACAATACCACAATCCTGAACCTTACTCCATGCTTCGGGTTGCCCTGGCACCCTGCTCGCCGTTTTCTGTAACGACCGAACTCCTGAAGCAAAGCGCCGTACTGGCAAGGTCGTACAAAGCCGTGATGCTGCATACACACGTGGCCGAAACCCGGGACGAGGAGAAATTCTGCTTGGAACGCTTCAGCAGGCGGCCGGCAGGGTACATGCAGGAGGTCGGCTGGACCGGGCCGGAGGTCTGGTGGGCCCACTCGGTCTGGGTCAACTCCGATGAGATCAGAATGATGGCCGAAACAGGCACCGGTGTGGCTCACTGTCCATCCTCGAACATGCGCCTGGGCTCCGGCATCGCTCCCATCCGGGAAATGCTGGATGCCGGGGTAAAGGTCGGCATCGGTGTTGATGGCTCCGCCAGCAACGATTCCAATCATATGTTTGGCGAGACCCGCCTGGCCATGCTGCTCCAGCGGGTGAAGAAGGGTGCCTCGGCCCTGTCCGTCCGCGACGCCCTCACGCTGGCCACCAGGGGCAGCGCTTCGGTACTGGGGAGGGACGATATCGGGGTACTGGCTCCCGGAATGGCAGCCGACATCATTGGGGTACCCCTTGATACAATCGCCATGGCCGGAGGTGCTGTCCACGATCCCCTGGCCGCCCTTCTGCTTTGCAACGTCGGTACGGTCAGTTTTTCAGTGATCAACGGGCGGCTGGTGGCACGGGATGGCAAACTGCTAACGATTGACCTTGAAGGCCTGGTGGAGCGTCATAACCAAATCGCCTCGGAAATGGTGGCCAAGCATCCGGTTCCAGAAAGGTTCAAACTCGTATAAGAATCCTCAACCGATTCATCTAGCGCGAATTGATTGTTGCAAGCTGCCAGGCGACTTCATCCATGACCAGCCCGCCTCCTGCGAGATCAGTCCCGAACACCGCCAAGATCGGGATCGATCCCGGATATGCCTTCTCTTACCAGAGAAGGGCTACCATCTACCGGTCAATGGGCAGATCCAAGGATGCCATCGTCGACCTTAAGCGATACCTGGAACTGGAAACCGACCCCCAACTTGGCAAGGAAGCCGAAGCCTTGCTCAAAGCCATCGGCGGATGAACAGCCTATGAACCATTGCCGTGTATTATCGCTTTTCTTATCTCTCCACCTGGAAAAGAGTGTGAGACGCGAAAACCCACATAAGGTCAGGCATTTAATGCCCTCCGGCAGGCTGATCTTCTGAATAAAATTTATTCATGGTTTAAGAAACAATCTGGAGAAAAAACGCGATTTGCCACCGTTGACATCGTTTGTTTTGGTTATACTTATCCCATCTCTCATCGTACCACCTCACACGGGGTGATAAAAATTGCCAACCTGCACCGGAAGGCAACCCGGCTATAATTAATTTGAATGGATAATTTCTTATTAGGAATTGAATATTAAAATTAACTAGTGATCTGAGATGTAATATTAATACAATACTAATCAAAGGATCGATGCCTGCCAAAAAAAGTGGGCAAGTGACCATTTAGAGGTCAGTATCTATCGGTGAGGTTTCCTTTTCAAGAGTAATCTCGTTCGCCCAAGAGGAAAAAATGAACTCACCAACACCCATACTCGACCAATTTGATGAGCTGTCGATCTCCTGTCATACTCTTGAACAGGACGAGGTGATCCTCGGGTTGGATACAACCTTGACGACCGGGCTGACTGGTGAAGAAGCTGCCAGGCGGATGGAGCGGTTTGGGCCAAACGAACTGCTGGAAAAACCCAACACTTCCTTTCTGAAGATGGTCTTCTCACAACTGAACAATTTTGTCGTTATTCTCCTGCTGATCGCAGCCGTTATTTCTTCCTTGCTGGGCGACTGGGTAGAGGCTGCCGCCATCATAGCCATAGTGATTCTCAATACTGTGCTAGGCGTTATCCAGGAGAACCGTGCTGAGCAAGCTCTGACAGCTTTAAAAAGAATGGCGACCCCTGAATCCACGGTGTTGCGGGATGGACACCGGATTTCCATCCCCGCTTGCAACCTCGTACCCGGTGATGTCGTCTTCCTGGAGGCTGGAAATTTCATCCCGGCTGACCTGCGCCTGTTTGAAGCAGTCAACCTTCGCATCGATGAGTCCGCGCTCACCGGCGAGTCGGTCCCCGTGCAGAAGAACGCCTCCATTATTCTTGAAAAAGGAGTTCCTCTTGGCGACCGCAGGAATTCCGCCTTCATGGGTACCACGGCCACCTACGGGCGTGGCATGGGGGTGGTAGCCAGCACTGGAATGCGCACCCAACTTGGCTTAATCGCCCACATGCTGCAAGAGGTCGAAAAAGAAAAAACACCCCTCCAGCAGCGCCTGGAACAACTCGGAAAGATGCTCGGCTGGGGTACCCTTGCCATCTGCGCCGTTGTCTTCATAGTGGGGATCTTACGCCTGCCTGTTGGCGGTGGGGCGCAATCCTGGGTGAACATGTTCATGATAGCCGTCAGCCTGGCCATTGCAGCCGTTCCGGAAGGTCTCCCGGCGGTGGTCACAATCAGTTTGGCTCTTGGAATGCGCGAAATGGTGCACCGGCATGCCCTCATCCGTCGGCTTGCATCCGTTGAAACCCTTGGTTCAGCTAGTGTCATCTGTTCCGACAAGACTGGCACCCTGACCCAAAACGAGATGACTGTTACCAGGGTTTGGGTGGACGGGAAGATTTTCGAAGTTACCGGTACCGGGTACGTTCCAAAAGGGGACTTTCTTTTGGATGGGGAAAAAGTTAACGTGAAGGACTACCCCTGTTTGGCAAACACCTTATGGGCGGGGGTTCTGAACAACGATTCCATCCTGGAAACTTTCGAGGGAATCGATGGTAATCCTGTCTTCCGGCTGGTTGGCGATCCCACAGAAGGTTCCATTCTGGTTGCTGCAGCCAAGGCTGGTGTAACAATCAGCGAGGTAAAGGAATCCTACCCGCGCGAGGATGAGATCCCGTTCGATTCTTCCCGCAAGCGAATGGTAACCATTCATTCCATGAAAGGGGCCCAAGAGGGGGACATTTCGCAGGTATTATCGCAAGACAGGAAGGATTGGTATGGTGTGTTTGTCAAGGGCGCACCCGATATCGTCCTCAACCTGTGCAGCCTTTACCAGACCATAGGTTGCGATCCCAAGCCTTTGGATGACAAGGTCCGTGCAAAGATCTTAAAAGCCAATGAAGATATGACGAAGGAAGCTCTGCGCGTGCTGGGTTTCGCCTACCGCCTTTCACCGGAGCCATTGGATACCTCACGCATGCAACCGGATGAGATCGAGAAAGACCTGGTTTTCGTTGGCATGGTCGGCATGATCGACCCCGCCCGACCTGAGGTGAGCCCGGCACTGGAAAAAGCCCGTAACGCCGGCATCCGAACTATTATGATCACGGGCGACTACCCCAATACTGCGAGCGCAGTTGCCAAAAGCATCAACCTGCTGATTCCAGGCCACAAAGTGCTTACCGGAAACCAGTTGGACGAGATGGAAGATACCCAATTAATCACAACTGTCATGGAAACCGATGTCTTTGCCCGGGTGTCCCCGGAGCACAAAATGCGTATCGTGGATGGGTTGCGGGCGAATAATTTGGTGGTAGCCATGACCGGCGATGGCGTGAATGACGCTCCGGCCATCAAACGGGCAGATATTGGTGTTGCCATGGGAATAACCGGCACGGATGTGGCCAAGGAAACAGCCGACATGTTGCTGACCGATGACAATTATGCAAGCATCGTTTCAGCCATTGAACAGGGGCGAATCATCTACAGTAATATCCGCAAGTTCGTTTATTACCTGCTTTCCTGCAATATGGCGGAGATCTTATCCATCTTTTCAGCCACGCTGTTCATTGGCCGATCTCCATTGTCAGCCATACAACTCTTATGGCTTAATCTGGTCACCGATGGCGCTCCGGCTCTGGCATTGGCAACGGAAAAGGGGGATCCGGATATCATGTCACAGCCTCCGAGACCACCCAAAGAGCCAATCATCAACCGCTATATGGTGCGTGGGATCGCTCTGCAGACTATTGCGATTACCTCGGTCACGCTAATCGCCTTCGCCATCGGATATCATTCCTCGGAACATTATGAGTTCGCCGAGACCATGGCTTTTGCAACCCTAAGCCTTTCGGAACTTTTAAGGGCTTACACCTCGCGCTCGGAATACTATCCCATCCTCAGGATCGGCCTCTTTACAAACAAGTGGATGAATTATGCTGTTCTCGCATCCACAATCCTGGTTTTGCTGGTTATATATATCCCGTTTTTAAATGACGTATTTAATACCCAGCCTCTCGGCTGGACCCAATGGGAAGAGATCCTCCCGCTCCTCATTATTCCATCCCTGGTTGCCGAGATCAGCAAGTACATCTTCCAACACCACCAGGGAAAATCAATTGTTAAAACGGCTATGATCCATTGAACAGAAAGGGTTGTCCCATCAAGTAAGCACATCCATTCACTTCTCAATTTCCACCACCCTGCATATTTCTTCAAGTAAATGTATTTCCATGAGCGAATCAGAGAAATTATTATAAAACCATGCACCTCCATGATAATTGTTAAGTTCTTGATATCATAAACCCTTGCATCGTCCCAAAGGGAAAATGGCTGAACAAGGGAATACCATAACCGGGAAGAAAGGGACCATGAAGGAACTGAATATTAGTACAACCTACTTCCTCCAGTGCGGCGAGGTCAACACAGAACGAACGGTCGAATTGGCCGCTAGGAGAACCAGGGAACTGGGATTCCAAAAAGTCCTCGTCGCCAGCACCTCCGGCGCCACAGGCCTGTTGGTGGCCCAAAGGCTGAATGACATGGATGTGATCGTCATCTCGCATTCCACCGGCTTCCAGGGGGCGGACAGCCAGGAAATGCCTGATGAGACCCGGTCGAAAATTACCGCTTCGTCAGCAAAGATCCTCACCGCCACCCACCTCTTTGGCGGTGTTAACCGGGCCATTCGATTGAAATTTAACACGATCGAGGTCGATGAGATCATCGCCAACACACTGCGCCTTTTTGGCCAGGGAACGAAGGTGGCAGTGGAGATCGCCATAATGGCTGCAGATGCCGGGTTTGTGCGTACAGATGAACCCCTAATAAGTATTGCAGGCACAAACAAGGGTGCAGATACCGCCATTGTTATCCAGCCAGTCCACGCCCAAGCCTTTTTTGACATCAAGATTTTGGAATTCATCTGTATGCCATCCCCCTTCCACCCCGGGGGCCGGTAAGAAACCGGATCAATTCAGCATGCAATGCCTGCTCCGTGAGGGGCTTGATGATGGGAACGGTGGCGTGTTCAAGGATCAGCCGGGTTCCCCAACAGTCCACAATTCTCCGGGTCCGATCTTGGATATAATACCGGTGATTCTGCAGGATAATTCCTCTTTGAACGGTCATCCATCTTTAGGATTGATTATGCCATCGCAAAAGATCCAAGCCTTGATGCTCTATTGATAAATCAAACCCTGCATCCAATTCGTTTATACTGCGCCCTCTCAGCCTTAGAAGCAGCCGGCTTCGCCATTACCCTGGTGATGATCCCGACCGACCCTGGCAGGGCTTTCCTGTTCGGATTCACCGCTTGGCGGTCTCTGCTCATCCTGGTGCTGGTATTGGCCTGCCTGGCTTTTCTCGTGTTTGCTCGGCAGGTCCAACATTTCCCCTTCCGGGTTGATTGTTTTATCCAAGAGCACATTGCGCCCCATCGCCTGCTGCCCACAGTGCTGGTTATCGCCTCCACGCTGCTGACCCTGGCTTCCCTCGTTTTCCTCGCCCATGCGGGCACTGCTGCAGGAGGTTCCACCGCCACTTTATTTGGTTTTGATCGCACCCAACTCTTCCTGCGATTGTTTCCTCCGACTGCATTCTTCGGATTGCTCGGTATCCAGACCCTGTTCTTGATTGACCGCTTACAGGGGCATCCTTTCATTGACCCATACAACCGCAGCCTGATAATTCTGGCTTTCCTGGCTTTCACCACCCTGATCACCACCTTTATACCAGGGTTCCTGCGCGAAACTTACAACATCAACGGGAGACTGAACCAACAAGTTGCCATCGGGGGCGATGATGTCGAATACGTGGTTGCGGCAATCAACCTTCTCTACGGGCAGGGTTATCTGGTCGACCCCATTCTCCCACCGGAGACGATCCATGTTGACTCGTCCTCTGTGGGGTCCATCCCTCAGCCGGGTCAATACACAATCAGCTATCGTCCGCCCGGGACTTCCCTGTTTCTGGCTGGAGTATTTGCCGTCTTTGGAAACAAGATGATCGTCGCCCGGATCTCCATGATGGTGGTGGCCCTATCCACAGCCCTGAGCCTGCTTTTCTTCGGAGCGGCCAGTGCAGGTTGGATAGGGGGAATTGCCGGAGGCCTGGTTGGGTGGTATTATCTCTCCTATTCACCCTTCGTCGATTCGATGCTGGGTGCAGGTACCATCCGGTCCGAGATCCTCTCGATCTTTTGGATGGCCCTTTTCAGCACCTTCCTGACCTGCTATCTCAAGAGGAGGAGATTTCTGCCTCTTGTTTTCGCGGCTTTCTTCCTTTCATGCCTCGTTCTCACCCGCACCAATTACCTGCCGGCAGTCCTTCTATTCCTCTTCTGGCTCGCCGTTTACCTCGGGCGGTCGAGCTGGCGGCACTTTCTTATTTTCGCCCTCGTCTGCCTTCTGCCGATGCTTGCCTGGCGGATTTACCTCTCCTCCTTCCAGGCATCCACTGGTTATGCGTACCACACACAAGCCGAATTGGCTATCTCCCTTACCAACAACGTGGACGTCCTTTATGGGGTGGGCCCGGACCACATCAACCAGGGCAGTTGGCCACCAGGTGAGGAAGTTTACCAGCAGTTTGGATTGAGGAAGGTGGATTACATGCCCTCAACAGGCGAAAACGGTTACCTCAAAGCGATGCGATTTTGGTGGGAATACCGCGACGACCTCCCCTACCTCCTGTATGTCAAGTTGCGTGCAGGGATGTGGTACGGTTACACGATGAACATGTATTATTTCAACCTGGTGAACCGGGTCTTCCTGGCGGGGGTAGGGTTTGTGTTGATGTCGGTGGGATTTCGCCCGCCCCGGAAAGGGGTTCGCCTGCTGCGTAAGTGGTCCAACCGCAGGGTACTATTCACCCAGTTGCTATTGGTCGGTTTGCTCTTTTTAATTTCGAACCATGTCGCCTTCTGGCTTGTGATGGGCGTCTGGGTGACCATTGCCCTGCTGGCATTAACCCGCCCATACGGGGATGTGGTTGTCCTGCCAATCCCCACCCCGGCCTGGTTCATCACCTTCGTCGCCGGCTATGCCCTCGCCACCATGGTTTTCGTCAGCGACCAGGGACGGTATTCTGCGCCACTGGACACAATCCTGATGACTTTCAGCCTGCAGGGTTTCCTCCTGCTGGCATTCCTGCTGTTCAAACGGCTTTTCCGACCACAATCCGCATCTTGATGTCTTTATGCAGCCCTTTCTCCATGCACGGGTGGTGTTGGTCCGTCAGTTTAGCGCCAGGCCGCCATCAACCACCAGTGTCTGACCGGTGATGAAAGCCGCTGCATCGGAAGCCAGGAAGATCGCCGCCCCGATGAGGTCTTCCGGAACCTGCGGGCGGGCAATACACTGGCCGGCAGCCACTTCAACAGGGTCCTGTCCCAGTCCTTCGTTTTGCACACGGATGACTCCTTCGCTCTGGGTGTAACCCGGCGCCAGGCTGTTCACAGTAATTCCATCCTTGCCCACCTCGTGAGCCAGGGCACGTGTCAGCCCAATAATGGCGGCCTTGGAAGCCGAGTAGTGCAGGAATCCCGGGATGCCGCGCCAGTGAACGGAGGATGAGATGTTGATAATTCGGCCATACTTCTGTTCTCTCATCACTGGAACAGCGTACTTGCAGCAAAGGAAGGTCCCATTGACATTGACCTGCATAACCTTCTCCCACTCGGCCAATGATATGGTGTCAAAATCCCGCATAGGGTAGGTGGCCACAAAGATGGCGGCGTTATTGACCAGGATGTCGATCCTGCCAAACTTCCCTGCCGTCTTGTTCATCAGTTCCTTGACCTTGTCCTCATTCGACACGTCCGTGGGGATGTCAAAGGCGGTTCCTCCCATTGCCTCGATCTCTTTGACCACATTGCTCCCGTCAAGAATGTCAGCGATGATGACACTGGCTCCTTCCTTGGCATAGGCCAGTGCATACGTCCGCCCGATACCCTGGGCTCCACCAGTGATGATGGCTACCTTGTTCTCAAGCTGTTTCATGGCTGTACTCCTTATCGATTTCAGCAATGATGAATCTCTATATATTGAATCATAACAGCAATTATTTAATGACGGCCTGGATTTTTCGCCCGGCGTACGTACGATACATCCGGCTTGCAAGGCACCGGTGATTGGATGGTACAATTTGCGCCAGCAGGCATTGTTCAATATCCTTCTCTTTCCATACCACCCCGTCTGTCGCTCTTCCAGTAAATGAGCGAGCAAGGAAGTCATGCCCGGTTTTTTTAAGCATAGGAACAAGGTTATACAGATCTTCGTGACATTGGCGTTGGCAGGATTGCTCTATGGCGTTGCCTTGGACCTGCGTCAACGCTACGCCCCCATCTTCGCCATCGGAGGCGGTTTTCCCCAATCCCTGTTGGTTGCCCTGGTTTTATCCTTCAGTTTCCTCGTGCTCATGTTGCTGCAAACCTGGCTGCCTTCTGTTTTTAACCCTTTCAATCGCCTTCGCTCCTCCCTGGGTTCCGGGCGCTGGCTGCTCGCCCCATTTCCGGCAGCGGCCATCTGCTGGCTGTTCCTTTACACCAAGTGGAGCGATGTCTTCAGCGGAACCTGGGTGCGCCTGCTCTTCTACCTAGCGGCGCTCTGGACCATGGCTTGGCTGGCAGCCCGACCTCCGGACAGGGTGATGACCTGGCAGGGGCTGGTCTCTGCCCTTGTGCTGCTGGAAAGTATGTTCGTCTTTACCCAGGCTTTCCAGGGAGCCGTCTCCTACCCTTTTGGCACCTCGTGGTCGGAGGGGAACCGCCTGTGGGATTACTCCGTGCTTTACGGTCATCGGTTGTATGATTATCCGGCCGGAAAACCCATCTTGGCCTATATCGATATCGGCCGGCAGAGCCTGTGGGGCCTGCCCTTCCTCATCCCAAGCGTCACCATAACTGCTGTACGCGCCTGGTCTGCATTCCTTTTCACTTTTCCATATATCTTCTTGGGTTGGTTCATCTTCAATCGCCAGCATGGCCGCATGGGTTTTTGGTTGCTGGCCGGTCTTTGGAGTATGATCTTCCTTAACCAAGGCCCCATTTATACTCCCCTGGTGCTGGCTGCCATCCTCGTAGCAGGATCTCGACGCATGCCCTGGTGGCTTTCTGCAGCCTTTGTTTTCCTGGCAAGTTACTATGCCTGGATGACTCGCACAACCTGGTTGTTCGCCCCCGGTATTTGGGCTGCCACCGTGGCATTTATTGAAAAAGATCCGTTTGGTGTACACAAACGATGCCAGCGCTGGGGAAGGGCGATCGCCCTGGGCTTTGCTGGTATCCTTGGCGGATACGGTATCCAACTCATCCGCCAGTTGATAGCCAAGTTGACGACACCCACAGCTGTCACAGGCTCCGGGGTACTGAGGGAATATGTGACCTCATCCCTCAGCCGGCAACCGTTAATCTGGTCGCGGCTGTTGCCCAACCCCACCTACCCGGAAGGCATCCTGCTCGGGCTGCTGCTGGCCATTGGACCGGTCATAATGCTATTGGTCCTTTCCAGTCTGCGCACCCGCTGGCATTTGGACATCTGGCAAAAAATGGTTCTATGGATTGGCTTGCTGGCCTTCCTGGTTGTAGGCCTGATCGTCAGCGTGAAGATCGGCGGCGGCAGCAACCTGCACAACCTCGACATGTTCCTCATCGGTTTACTGTTCACCCTTGGGCTGGCATCCGAGGAGGGATTGTTCGAATGGCTGCATGGTCACACCCGCCCTCCGGCGCTCTTCCTCACGCTGCTCATCCTGGCTACTCTTATACCGGCATCACGGGAGATGATGTCTGCCGCCCCACGCAATTTGCCTTCCGTAGAAAAAGTGAACGAGGCTCTGGAAGCCATCCGTGAAGCCATCTCCAATTCGCAGCCCGGCGGCGAGGTGCTCTTCATTGACCAGCGCCAGCTGCTCACCTTTGGCCAGGTGCCTCGTGTGCCCCTGGTGGTGGAATACGAAAAGAAATATCTCCTCGACCAGGCCATGGCTGATAATGCAGCCTATTTTGCCCCCTTCTTTAAGGACATGGCGACCCATCGTTTCGCTGTCATCATCAGCGAACCGCTGTGGATCAAGTACCAGGGGGAAGGTTACCAGTTCGGCAGCGAGAACGACGCCTGGGTGAAATGGGTCTCCGTCCCCGTCCTCTGCCATTACCAGCCGGTTGAGACCTTCCTGGACGTCGGCATTCAAATCCTCATCCCGCGCGAATCAATGTTGAACGAACCAGGCATCCCCTGTCCGTCACCTTGATGCGCATAATTGAATTGTTATTGAGCCGAGATTCTTAGCGCGGCCGCAGCTCCAGCGCCCCAAACGGGCAAACCGAGATGCATAACCCACACGAAGTGCAGGCTTCCACGGTGACCCGGGCGATCTCCTTGTATGGCGCCTTCAGGGCATCGAACTGGCAGACGATCTCGCACAGGCTGCAGGCTTTGCACTTGTCCACGTTCACCCAGGCAGTCTGCTCGATATCCGTTACCACCCGCTGGCCCTGGCGGTACTGCTTCAGGAACAGCCCTTTCACCTCCTGCAGATCCTTGTAGCCGTGGGCTTCCAACCATTGTGCGGTTTCAGCGGCGATCTTGCCGTATACACCAGGGCCTTTCAGAATGGCCGCACTGCACACTCCGACCATCGATGCCCCCGCCATGAGGAACTCGATCACGTCCGCTCCCCGGCTGACCCCGCCCACGCCGATGATGGGTTTTTCGGTCGCCCGGGCGGCTTCAAACACGCAGCGCAACGCCAGCGGTTTAAGCACCTGGCCGGACATCCAGCCGTAGCCGTGCTCCGAGCCCAGCGTGGCAGTCCCGCCCTTCTCGATGTCGATCATCAGCGTCGGGCCAAAACTGTTAATGCAGGCAAAGCCGTCCACGTACGGGTCAAGATGTCGTACGATCTCACCGACATCGCCGGTGTGCGGGCTGAGTTTGGCGATAATGGGAACGGAAACCGCATTCCTTAATGCTTGGGCGGTTTCGACCAGGCGCTTGGGGTCGAGGTAGTGAATGGAGAATTCGATGATGTCCACCCCGCTCTTTTCCATTCGCGGGCCGAGCTGGGCCAGCTCTTCCGGGGTATATCCCACGCTGGCGATCAGCGGAAGATTGTGCTTACGGGCTGCCGCCACGGCGATGGCATACTCACGCTCGAACCAGGCTTCCGGCGGCAGTTCGCTCCACAACTCGGTGTTCAGCAGGCTTTCCTTGCCGTAGCGCACCATGTTGGGGTGCGGCACTGCTGCCGCCTTCACCGAGATGGTCTTGGCCAGCAGCCCGCCGGCGCCGCCTTCGGCGCAGCGTTCGACCATTTTTCCGGAGCCCACGTTCGGTCCCGCCGCCGGGATGACCGGGTTGCGGAAAGTGTGCCCGAAGGCTTGAACAGTTAGATCTACAATCGCATCAGTCATAGCCTGGATTCCTTTCCTCGCTGCGTTCGGAATTCCTCTTTTGCTTATTATCAACAATTATCACATCCTTTATTTTTTCTGCAAAGGCCTGGTTTTTTCATATGACCACGATCTATTTGCCACAATCAGAACAGGATGTCATGGAATAACCCATGCAACAACACGCTTATTGCAATGAATTTTCACAATCCAGATACTTACATACCCCCTTGACAAGAAACGGGAATCGGATGAGAATTCAGAAATTGAATGCTCAAACCGACCCCATCAAGGAACATGAGTACAGGCTGATCGATGCCATCGCCCGCGATTCCAACATCACCCAGGCCGGCCTCTCCAGCCAACTGGGTATTGCCGTGGGCAGCGTCAACTGGTACATTAAACGCCTCATCAACCGCGGTTATGTCAAGGTGTCGCACCTTGATCGCACCCGCCTGCAGTACGATCTGACCCCCGAGGGCATGAAGATCTTTACCCAGCGCGCCCTGCAGTACATGAAGGATTCGCTTAAGGTTTACAACAACCTGCGCTCCGAGGCGAAGAAGGTGGCAGCCGGCTGTTTGTCGGCCGGTGCCCGCCAGGTCTTTTTGGAGGGCGATGGAGAGATGATGGACATTCTGCGCCTCACCTGCATCGAGGCTG
Organism: uncultured Anaerolineaceae bacterium; assembly: GCA_964420835.1. Lineage (GTDB taxonomy): Bacteria > Chloroflexota > Anaerolineae > Anaerolineales > Anaerolineaceae > CAYQUO01. The sequence continues at coordinate 53,719 of CAYQUO010000014.1, read as the reverse complement.
GCATCGCCGTTGATGGCAGCCCGGATGGCTGGACGCTGCGCCCTGAAGGCCAGGGCTACCGGGCCGTCCCCCCGCAGAACGCTGCTACCGGCACCACACCGGCTACCCGGAACAAGGTTGCCGCATAATCCGGAACGCATTGGGAATGAACAAAAACGAGGAGGAACCATGACCGTTAAAATTCACCCGACTGCAGATGTGGCCGATGAAGCCGTCATCGGCGACGGCACCAGCCTGTGGCACCAGGTGCAGGTGCGCCCGGGCGCCCGCATCGGCCGCAATTGCAACCTCGGCAAGGGTGTTTACGTCGATGCCGACGTCCACATCGGCGACAACGTCAAGATCCAGAATTACGTTTCGGTCTACCACGGTGTGACCCTTGAAGACGGCGTCTTCATCGGCCCACACGTCTGTTTCACCAATGACTTGCGCCCGCGGGCCGTCAACCCGGACATGACCCCCAAGGGCCAGTCCGACTGGGATGTCACCCAAACGCTGGTGAGGCGCGGCGCCGCCCTGGGTGCCAATTCCACTATTCGCTGCGGCGTCACCATCGGCGAATGGGCCATGGTCGGTTCAGGAAGCATGGTCAGCCGGGACATCCCAGCCCATGGCCTGGCCTACGGAAACCCCGCCCGCCTGCATGGCTTCGTCTGTTTCTGTGCTGAACCCTTGAGTAAAGAAAGTGAGGAGGCTGGAGTCGTAACAGCCCGTTGCCCCTCCTGCGGTCAGTCGGTTGAGATCCTTAAAGAAACCTGGGAGATGGCCAAATGATCAATATGGCAAAACCCCTCATGGGTCCGGAAGAAAAAAAGGCCGTCCTGGAGGTGCTGGATTCAGGCATTCTCGCCCAGGGGCCGCGTACCAAGGCATTCGAGGAGGCCTTTGCCGCCATGTGCGAGACCAAAGCCGCCATTGCCACGTCTTCCGGCACAACAGCCCTGCATATCGCTCTCCTGGCCCACGGCATCGGCCCCGGCGACGAGGTCATTACCTCGCCGTTCACCTTTATCGCCTCAGCCAACAGCATCATCTACGCCGGTGCCCGCCCGGTGTTCGTGGACATTGACCCCCGCACCTTCAACCTCGCTCCCGGGCAGGTTGAGGCGGCAATCAGTTCCAACACCCGGGCCATCCTTCCGGTGCACTTGTTCGGCCTCTGTTGTAATATGGACGCCCTCGAGAAGATTGCCAGGCGTCATTCGCTGGCACTTATCGAGGATGCCTGCCAGGCTCACGGCGCCACCGTCCACGGAAAAAAGGCCGGCTCCTTCGGCACGGGTACCTTTTCATTCTACCCGACCAAGAACATCACCTCGGCTGAGGGCGGCATGATCACCACCAGCGACCCGCAGGTTGAGGAGCAGTGCCGTACCATCCGCAACCACGGCATGAAGGTGCGTTACTATCACGATGAACTGGGATATAACTTTCGCATGACCGATGTCCACGCCGCCATCGGACTCGCTCAGATGGGCAAGTTGGAACAGTTTACCGCCGCACGCACGGCCAATGCCGCCTTTTATAATGAACACCTGCGTGGGGTGGTTACCCCGTTCGTGCCCCCGGGGTGCGGACATGTTTACCACCAATACACCATCCGCGTGCCGGACCGACAGCGCGACGCCCTGCGTGACTTCCTTAAGGAAAATGAAATCGGCTGTGAGATCTACTACCCGGTACCCATTCACAAGCAGAAGTTGTACGTGGAAGAGTTCGGATACGACCTGACCCTGCCGGAAACCGAAAAAGCTGCCACCGAGGTGCTCTCCCTGCCCGTGCACCCCTCCCTTTCCCGCCAGGACCTCGAGATCGTGGTCAAGGCGGTGAACTCCTTCATGGGAGCCTGATCCATGCTGCGCGCGGCTGTCATCGGTGTGGGTTCCATGGGACGCAACCATGCCCGGGTCTACCGAGAACTGGAGGATTGCGACCTGGTGGCAGTGAGCGATGTAAACTCCTCTTCTGCCCAGGCCTCAGCCGCCCAGTTCGGGACGAAAGCATACGACGATTACAAATGCATGTTAGAGCAGGAGCGTCCGCAGGCGGTTTCCATCGCTGTACCCACAGCGATGCACCTGCAGGTGGCATTGGACGCCCTTGAGGCGGGCGCCGATATCCTGGTCGAGAAGCCCATCGCCGCCACAGTGGAGGATGGACGGCGTATCATCCACAAGGCTGCCGAACTGGGTCGCAAACTCATGGTCGGGCACATCGTCCGCTATAATCCGGCCATCCAATTGCTCAAACAGAAACTGGATGCCGGCGAACTCGGCCGGGTCTACCAGGTCTTCTGCCGGCGGGCCGGGCCTTTCCCGGCGCGCATCCGCGATGTTGGCGTGGTGGTGGATTTGGCTCCTCACGATGTCGATATCATGCGTTTCCTCACCGGCATGGACCCCGTGCGTGTGTACGCCGAGACCGCCCGCCGCATCCACACAGACTACGAAGACCTGCTCTTTGGCCTGCTGCGTTTCAGTGACGAGGTCACCGGTGCCCTGGAGCTCAACTGGCTCACCCCCACCAAACTGCGCGAAGTACTTGTTCTCGGCGAACGCGGTCTTTTCCGGGTGGACGACCTGACCCAGGACCTCTATTTCTTTGAAAATGCCCAGGCCTCCGGACTGAACTGGCAGGCACTTTCCACCCTCAAGGGCGTCAGCGAAGGTGCCATGATGCGCTTTCCCCTCAATCGCTACGAGCCCCTCAAAGCCGAACTGAAGGCTTTTTTGGCTGCCGTGCGAAACGAGGCACCCATCCCTGTCACCGGCGGGGACGGTCTGGCTGCCCTGCGGTTGGCGCTGGCACTGGTGGAATCCGGTCACACCCACCAGGCGGTGGAAATGGATGGTGTTCCATGATGAGCCTGGCGCAGTTAACAAAACGCATTGATAACAAGGACGCCCGTCTGGCTGTAATTGGTTTGGGCTATGTCGGTTTGCCGGTGGCTGCCCTGTTCGCCGAAGCCGGTTTCGACGTGCTAGGCATCGAGATCAAACCCGAGCGTGTGGAGAAGATCAATGCCGGCATTTCACCCATCGAGGGCAACGAACCGGGGCTTGAGGGCTTGCTGAAGAAGGTCGTCATTGGAGGAAAACTGCGTTCTTCTTCCAACTACACTGACCTGGCCGACCGGGATGTGGTGCTGATCGACGTGGAAACCCCCGTGGATGAGAACCGGATTCCGCGTTACGAAGCACTGCGGGCAGCACTGACAAGCCTGGAACCGGTACTCAAACCGGGTGCCCTTGTGATCATTGAATCTACCATCGCCCCCGTCACCATGTCCGGGGTGGTGCTGCCGCTGCTGGAGGCTGGCAGCAAAAAGCTCGGACGCGATTTTCGCCTGGGCAACTGCCCCGAACGGGTGATGCCCGGCAAACTGCTGGCCAACCTGGCCAGCCTCAGCCGGGTGGCCGGCGGTGACAGCCCGCAAACCTGCGACCTGATGATCCGCCTGTATCGCAACATCGTCCATGCCGACCTTGACCCGGCCGACTGGATTACCGCCGAATTGGTCAAGACCATTGAGAACGCCTACCGCGACGCCCAGATCGCCTTCGCCAACGAGGTGGCTCTCATTTGCGAAGCCCTTGGCGGGGACGTTTGGAAAGTGCGCCAACTGGTCAACAAGAGCCCCTACCGCCAGATGCACCTGCCGGGCGCCGGTGTTGGTGGTCACTGCATCCCCAAGGACCCCTGGCTCCTGGCTTACGGTGTGGACGGCAGGGGGCTGAACCTGCAGGTTGTGCCCACCGCACGGGCGGTCAACGACGGCATGCCCCTGCACATGCTGGAACTCACCCGCAAGGCGCTGGCAAAGCATGGCCGATCCCTTAACGGTTCGCGTGTCCTCGTTCTCGGCTATGCTTACCTGGAGAATTCCGACGATATCCGCAACAGCCCCAGCCAGGTGCTGGTGGAGGCGCTGCGGGAGGAAGGCACCGCGGTGGTAATCCACGACCCCTTTGTTACCGAATATAGCGGCGATCTATTGGAAATGGCTGCCGGCTGCGACGCAGCCGTCCTGATGGTCGCCCACGACCCGTACTGCAGCCTGGACCTGCCTGCCCTGGGCGCCAAAATGCGCACACGCGTACTGGTGGATGGCCGGGCCGTCTACCACCATGCCCCGCCGACCGGCTTCACTTATTTCTGTGTCGGCGTCGGTTAACCGTTCAAATCTAATGGTCATAACGAAGTCTTCTTCCATGTCTTCCATCAATCGGCCTTTTTTAAATGGGGAATTTTCCCTGCTGGTGTCTTTCCAGACTCTCGCATTGGGCATTCTCAGACAACACAAACGGGAACGGGGAAGAGCATGATCGCCACGGTCAAGCGTCTGGGGAAGAACACCATCATCTACGGAGTGGGCAGCACTCTCAATCGTTTCATCGGCTTGTTGCTCCTGCCGCTCTTCACCTCTTATCTGACCACTGCCGACTACGGTATCACCTCCATCCTCGGCCTGGTCACCTTCATCGCCACCTCGATTTTCGCTCTAGGGTTCGGGGTAAGCATCGGGTTGTGCTATTTCGAGGGCGACAACCCCCAGCACAAGGTCGCCACCATCTGGACGGCGTCGGCAGTGCTCTTGCTCAGTGTATACCTGATGGTCACCTTGGGCAACCTTTACTCCAGACCCATAAGCCACGCGGCTTACCAGTCCGGGGAATATGCACGCTTCATCCCGGTTGCTCTGCTTTACGCCGCCTTCTCCATCCTTATAACCCCCTTCCAACTCCGCCTGCAATTCGAGGAGAAGGCAGTTCATTTTGTCTTTCTTACCGCGACATCCACCATCCTCACCATCAGCCTGAATATAATCCTGGTGGTCACCATGCGCATGGGTGTTTGGGGCTACGTGCTGGGTAACATGGCCGGGCAGGGCATCACCCTTCTGCTCTTCTTCGCCAGCGCCGCACGTGGTCTTCCTTTCCACATTGAAAAGAAACTGTCGCGTGAGTTGCTGCGCCTGGGGCTGTCACTGGTTCCCAGTTTCAGCCTCTTTTCCATCATCCAGCAGGGAAACAAATACATCCTGCAATATTTTCGCGGCCTAAACGAGGCCGGCATCTACACCATCGGTTTCAACCTCGGTATGGCCTTTAACATTGTCATTACCGCCTTTCAGAGCGCCTGGTACCCATTTTACATGTCCTATATGGAAAAGCAGGAGGAAGGCCGTCAGCTCTTTGCTCGCATCACCACCTGCTATATATTCGGGATGGGTGCTGTGAACCTCCTTTTCTACATCTGGGCCCGACCTGTTGTAATGCTGATGACTCACCAAGATTTTCACGGCGCTTGGACCGTGGTCGGCATCACAGCCTCATCCATTCTGTTCATTGGCCTTTTTGCCGTCATACTGCCGGGGATGTACTTTGTCAAGGAGGTCAAGTTCGTCCTGCCCAACCAGGCGGTATCCGCCGCCCTCTCGGTGATGGTGAACCTGCTGCTCATCCCCACCGTGGGTTACACCGGAGCATCCATCGGCATGGAGTTTGGGTTCCTGACCATGGTTGTAGTTACGCACCTATTCAACCGCTTGCGCCATTACCTTGACGTTCGCTATAAATGGAACCGATTGGAGCTATTTACCCTCGTCTATCTTGCCTTGGCCACCGTCTCCATCCTTGTTCCAGCCAAACCAGTTTGGATGCTTATCCTTCTACCGCTCATGTTCTCCGGACTGCTGGCACTGGGAGTGTATGCATTGCTATCGGCAAGGGAAAGGACATGCTTTGGGATTTTTCCCAGCGCTGGCTCAATGTCCGCACTTTGAAAAACCTGCTGGGAAAACAGCAGAGAGCCCCTGCTAATGCTATTCACCCAGAAGGATGACCTCATCGCTCGCGTGGAGACCACTAGTGGATAAAGATTACTACGCCCGAAAACCCCTCGGTTACCGTAACGGGATCCCTGTTTTTTTTAGGGAGGATGAATACACCAACAATTACGAGCGGATATCGAAGGACCATAGGGCCTATTTTAAGGAGAAGGACGCCAATCCTTGGATGGAGGAAGGTCTGTCGGTCGAACTGGAGGATTCCACCGCCATCCTGGTCCGAGCCCATTCTCATCCCGGCGACCGCATCCTTGATAACCTTTTTACTTATAGTTACAAAAGAACCTACTGGTTATTACTGGAAGGAAGCCTGCAGCTATGTTGAAACAGTTCTTCAAAGACAGCGCCACATATGGAATGGGTTTTCTGCTCGTCCAGGGGCTGTCCTTCTTCCTTCTTCCCTTTTACACCCGCGTCCTCACCCAGGCGGATTACGGCGTGACCGATCTGCTGGGTATGGTCAACTCTCTTGCGAACGTTATCCTCCCGTTGGTGGTGATAGGCGGTGTCGAGCGTTTCTACACCGGCACCCAGGTTGAGAGTGAAAAGGTGAATTACGCCTCATCAGGTTTGTGGTTCACAGCTGTAATGTATTCCCTTTTTGCTCTTGCCTGCCTTCCCTACGCCGAACCGCTTGCCAGACTGATACTAGGTTCGGCATCCTACGCCCCGGTATTTCGTCTCTTCCTTTTGGCAACCTGGGGTTATGGCACATTCAATCATATGCAGTTTCAACTCCGCCTGATGCTCAGGTCTAAGGCTTATGCCTTGGTAAGCCTGGTTTCAACCGCCGCCGCCATCGGTGTGACCATCCTGCTGGTTCTGGTCTTGCGCCTCGGCGTCATCGGGGTCATTGGAGGCTGGTGCGTCCAGTACCTGCTGGGCGGTGCGCTGGCCTGGCACTATGGGCGTGAGGCCTACGCCCTGCGGCTGGACCGCCGCGCCCTCGGCGAGATGTTGCGCTTCTCCCTGCCGCTGGTACCAGTTAGCCTTATGACCTTGACCATTGTTTTCGTAGACCGAGCAATACTGCGCCTGTTCATGACCATCGAGGATATCGGTATCTTCGCGATAGCACATAAGCTTGTAACGCCCCTTAACAACATTAGTACACCCATAAGCTATTCACTCAACCCACTCATTTTCACCCGCTTCAAGCAGCCGGAAACGCCGCTTGAGATCGCCCGTATCTTCCGCTATGTCATAGCACTATCTTTGGTAGTCTTCGCTGTTTATTCTCTTTTTGCAAGTGAAATCATCTCGATTATTGCCCCTCCAAGCTACATGAAAGCAGCACAATTATTACCCATCATGGTATGGGTAGTGATTATTAATATGCTACTCATCTTCGCCCCCGGACTCTCCATCGCCAAGAAGACAGGCACTCTCGCCTTAATCTATACCATCGGTGCAATTCTCTCTACACTGCTAAACCTACTATTGGTGCCTATCCTCGGCATACTGGGTTCGGCGGTATCCAACCTGCTTGGCCTTTCCGCTCTGTTTGGCATACGCATTGTTTTCAGTCAGAAATATTATCCCATCCCCTATGAATGGAAACGCACCAGCCTGGCACTTCTGCTGGTGGTATCACTGGTCGTATTTGGTTCGTTCCAGCGCCTACCACTCTGGCCGGGCCTGGCGCTCAAGTGCCTATTGTTGCTAGCCTCGATTGCCGTTGTTTTCGTTCTGAAACTGGTAGAATGGGAAAAAGCGGTCCTCGCCTGGTCTTCGCTGCAGGGCTGGATCACCCTGCGCTTTGAGAGGAAGGCATGAAAGCCCTAAAAACGGGAGGCTACCGTGTGGTTTATCGAATCGCTGCCAGTCGTACTGCGGTCGCTTGCCTTTCCGCCTGCCACCGTCTGGCCGGCCGGTGGCATACCGAAGAGAAGGCCCGCAGGCTGTTGCACCGGCTGGCCTGTTTGCTGACGCTTGATGTGATCAACCGCCCGGGTTGGGTTAACCTGCACCGTTCCAGGTTGTACTGGAAGTCGCTTCACGCCTCGAGCTGCCCGGCCCGAACCAGGCAGACCCCGCCCCGTTGGCAGGAAGGTACCCCCTTGAAGGTGGGCATTTTTGGCATGATCTCCGGCACCATCCTGACCCAGGAGCCGCTTTTTCGACGCATCCCCCCGGAGATCGAACTGCATGTGTTCGACGTCCCCTGCCTGGGCCACGACGCCGGCTATCTGGCCGGACGGGCTGCCAGTTACACCCGTTTCAGCGTGGCTGATGGCGAGGAGTGGGGGATCGCCCAGGCCATCAATACTGCCGGCCTGGATGTGGTGATCAACATCGACTACCTGCTGCGCTCCTTCCGCATCCTCGATCTGCTGGAAGTGCCCTGCATCATCCATCTGTGCTCCGGTTCTGATCTTCTCCACCATGACAAGGTGGATATCCAGTGGTTCGCCCAACCCGAGGCGGAGTATTTTCCTCGCGGAAACCGTATGTTCTGCGCCCGCAGCCGCCAATATTTCAGCCGGGATTGGATTCACCAGGCGCCGGTGGTCTACGACCTGAAAGACCTGGATGGGACGGTTGTGCCTGCCTGGAAAGAACGGAGGAACTGGATCTTTTGGCATGGCTCACTGTACAAACTGGCTTCCAGCCGCCGCCTCCTGGCTGTCCTGCTGGCCCTGCTGGCCGATGACCGTGACCTGGAATTCTCCTTTATGGGCCGTGATGACCAGGGCGTTTGGGGGCTCAAGGATATTCTGGCCGCTGCCAGGCGCCTTGGCGTGCAAAACCGGGTCCATTACACCGGCAGGGCTCTCGTCGGCCGTGGTGCCGGTGGCAGCCTGCAGACCGACCACTGGGGGGAGGTACGCTCCCTGTTATGGAACTCCCGGTTGTGGCCGGATACCTGGCCTGCCCCCGGCGGAAGCGCCCGGGTGGAGGCTTACGCGTCCGGCTTGCCCTCGGTCCACATGGGTGTTCGTTTCGAACCGGCAGCCTGGGGCCGGTCCCAGTGGAATGTCATCGAACTTCCAGATCTGCTCATCCCGGAGGCAACCGCCTGGACGCCAAGGGAATATCAGGACCTCTGCCGCAGGTGCCTGTACGATGAAACCTTTGCAGATGCCCTGGCAGCCCGCCAGCGCCAGGTGGCTTTGCAGGCGGGGGATGGCAGGAGATTCTGGAACAGCCTGCTGGTAGCCTACCGGCAATGGCTTGCAGATAAAAAACCAAGCCTGGAGGTTGAAAAATGAAGGATGAATCCATCAAGACCGTGATCCTGGCCGGGGGCCTCGGCACCCGCCTGTCCGAGGAGACCGACCTGCGTCCGAAGCCGATGGTCGAGATCGGCGGTTATCCCATCCTCTGGCATATTCTAAAATTGTATGCCCACCAGGGGTTCAAGGAGTTTTTCATCGCCCTCGGCTACCGCGGCGATTTCATCAAGCGTTACTTTTTGGACTACTACCACCTGAACGGGAACATCACCATCGATTTTCGGAACGGAAAGGTGGAAGCGGAGAACCGTGAATGCGAGGATTGGACGGTGCACCTCATGGATACCGGCCAGAACACCAATACGGGCGGGCGGGTTAATCGCCTCCAGCCCTGGTTGCAGGGTGCAACCTTCATGGTCACCTACGGTGACGGTGTCAGCAATATTGACTTGAACAACCTCCTGCAATTCCATCGCTCCCACGGAAAAATGGCAACCGTAACGGCAGTACGCCCCCCGGCGAGATTCGGCGGGTTGGCCTTTGATGGGGATATGGTGGTCAATTTCACCGAAAAACCTCAGATCGGCGAGGGATGGATCAACGGTGGCTTTCTGGTATTCGAACCGGGGATTTTTAATTACCTGGAGGGCGACCATGCCAGCCTGGAGGCGGACATGCTCGAGCGACTGGCTGCCGATGGACAGTTGGCTGCTTACCGGCACGACGGCTTTTGGCAATGCATGGACACCCTGCGCGACAAGCGCCTGCTGGAAAGCCTGTGGGAAAAGGGGAATGCCCCCTGGGAGGTATGGCGATGAACGGATTTTGGCTTGACCGCCCCGTGTTCGTCACCGGCGGCACCGGCCTTGTCGGGGGTTGGCTGGTGCGGCGCCTGGTCGACGCCGGTGCCGAGGTGGTTTGCCTGGTGCGCGACTGGGTCCCGCAAAGCGACCTTGTCAGGTCAGGCATGCTGGAGCAGGTGCGTATCGCCCGGGGCGATGTGCGCGATGAACCACTCCTCGAGCGCATCCTGGGCGAGTACGAGATCGATACGGTGATTCACCTGGCAGCCCAGGCGATCGTCCCCATCGCCAACAGGAATCCGCTTTCCACTTTTGAGACCAATATCGGCGGCACTTGGGCGTTGCTGGAAGCCTGCCGCCGCAGCCCAACCGTCAAACAGATCGTCACCGCTTCCTCAGACAAGGCCTATGGCGACCATGATCAACTGCCCTACAACGAAAGCGCCCCGCTGCAGGGCCGCTACCCCTATGATGTCAGCAAATCCTGCGCTGATCTGCTGGCACAATCCTACGCCTTCAGTTTCGGCCTGCCGGTGGCGATCACCCGTTGCGGCAACTTCTTCGGAGGCGGCGACCTGAACTGGAACCGGGTTGTTCCCGGCACCATCCGTTCCATCCTGCGCCGGCAACGCCCGGTCATCCGCTCAAACGGGCTCTTTGTGCGCGATTATTTCTACGTGGAGGATGGCGCCGCCGCCTATATGCACTTGGCGGAAAAACTGGCCGGTAACCCGAAACTGGCTGGGAGGGCTTTTAATTTCTCCAATGAAACACCCCTCACCGTGCTGGACCTGGTCGAAAGGATCCTCGACCTGATGGACTCAAACCTGAAACCGGATATTCGCAACCAGGCCGGCAACGAGATCCTCGAGCAATACCTCAGCGCCGAAGGCGCCCGGCAGGAACTGGGCTGGAAACCCCTGTTTGACCTTGAGGAAGGGCTCCAGCGGACGGTCGACTGGTACAAACACTATTTTGGGAAATCCGCATGATAACAGAGCACACCTGCCGTTCCTGCGGGCGCCTTGGATGCCAGCCGATCCTTTCCTTGGGACGGACCCCTCTGGCCAACCGCCTGCTCAAGGCGGACCAGCTTGGCGAACCGGAGCCGCTCTACCCGCTGGATCTCGTCTTCTGCCCCCATTGCAGCCTGGTTCAAATCACCGAAACGATCCCGCCGGAGGAACTCTTCCGGGATTATGTCTATTTCACCTCCTTCGCCGATTCAGCCCTGCAGAACGCCCGCTCGATCGTCGAGCGCCTGGTCGCTGACCGGCGGCTTTCCGGGGACAGCCTGGCGGTTGAGGTTGCCAGCAACGACGGTTACCTGTTGCAGTTCTATAAGGAACGCGGCGTCCCCGTTTTGGGAATCGAGCCTGCATACAACATTGCCCGGGTTGCTGATCAGCGCGGCATTCCCACCATTCCGGAGTTCTTCGATGAAGCCCTGGCGTACCGCCTGCGCGGTGAGGCCCGGCAGGCCGACGTGATCCACGCCAACAACGTCCTGGCCCATGTTGCCAACCTTAACAGTGTCATCGCCGGACTGGGAATCCTGCTCAAACCGGGCGGGCTGCTGGTGACCGAATCGCCTTACCTGCGGGACATGGTTGAAGGCGTGGAATTTGACCAGGTGTATCATGAGCACCTGTGTTACTATTCATTAACCGCCCAGCAGCACCTGTTCGGCAGGCATGGCCTGTTCGTACAGGATGCTGAGCATCTGCCCATCCACGGCGGCTCCCTGCGTCTTTTCGTTGGGCATCAGGACCGTCCATCCGATAATGTTAAGCGCTTGTTGCAGGAGGAGGAAACCCTGGGCATGCACAGCCTGGACTATTACAGTCGATTCCGCAGCCGGGTAAAAGAATTGCGCTCAAGCCTGCTGGATCTTCTGGGATCTCTGAAGGACGGCGGGAGCCGCATTGCGGCCTACGGTGCATCGGCCAAGGGCACCACATTGCTGAGTTGCCTCGGCATCGGTGCCGAAACACTGGATTACGTGGCCGACCGTTCCACTGCCAAGCAGGGGTTTTTTACACCCGGCACCCACCTGCCCATCCACCCGCCGGAAAAACTGCTCGAAGACCGGCCCGATTACACCCTGCTGCTCACCTGGAACTTCGCCGAGGAAATCCTGGCCCAGCAGGCTGAGTACCGCCGGCTTGGCGGCAGGTTCATCATCCCAATCCCCAGGCTGCAGGTGATCTAACAGGAGGATGCCGGCATGATCTTCACCGAGACGAAACTGGCAGGCGCCTGGCTGGTGGCTCCGGAACTGCGCGAGGATGACCGTGGCTTTTTTGCCCGTACTTATTGTGAACGGGAATTTGGCGAACGCGGCTTGCACACCCGTTTTGTCCAATGCAACATCTCCTTTAACAAGGTGCGCGGCACCCTGCGCGGTCTGCATTACCAGGCTGAGCCGCACGGCGAGCCCAAACTGGTGCGCTGCACCATGGGCTCCATCTTCGATGTGATCGTGGACCTTCGACCCGCCTCGGCCACCTTCCTCCTGTGGCAGGGCTTTGAACTCAGTGCCGCCAACCGGATGGCGCTCTACATCCCGGTGGGCATGGCCCACGGCTTCCAGACGCTGGAGGATGACAGCGAGGTATTCTACATGATGGGCGAGTTCTACCATCCGGAAAGCGCCCGCGGGGTGCGCTGGAATGACCGGCTAATTGGAATTAATTGGCCAGAAATTGCACCAGTGATTTCTTCCCGGGACAAGGGGTTTCCTCGATTACATTCAAACAAAAAGCCATCATAACCTATTAATCAGATTTTGTGGTTATCATTCGGAATGGAATTGCGACAACAAAAAAATGACACCCTTTGATCAAGTATGGGAGCTCTGAGGAAAAAATGAACGAGATGGATAATGGTTTTGAAAAGGAAAATCAACAGCATATCCAGCGTATGTCAAGAGATCGGGACCTGCAGAAATTATCGTTGCAATGGCTTACGAATGCCTCCCGTTATAAATACTCGTATCATTATCAGTGGCTAGGTCTCCCAATAATTCAATTCCCACAAGATATCCTTGCCATGCAGGAGATCATTTGGAGGGTCAAGCCGGAACGGATCATTGAAACAGGTGTTGCCCGCGGCGGATCGGTTATTTTCTATGCATCTATGCTGGACCTGCTCGGAGGAGACGGCCGGGTGATCGGCATCGATGTGGATATCCGCCCGAAAAACCGGGCAGCCATCGTGAACCATCCACTTTCCAAACGCATTGACCTGATTGAAGGCTCGTCGATATCTGTTAATATTGTGGAAGAGGCGGCATCATTGGTGCAAGGGAAAAAAACTCTCGTGGTCTTGGACTCACTTCACACACATGACCATTCTTTGCAGGAGATGGAACGGTATTCTCCGTTTGTAACAAAAGGGAGTTACCTGGTCGTGTTCGATACCATTATCGAGGATATGCCGGCTGATTTTTTCCCTGACCGCCCATGGGGCAGAGGCAATAACCCAAAAACCGCCGTATGGGAATTCCTGAGGAGGAATGACCGGTTTGAGATTGACCGTGATATTCAAAATAAGTTGCTCATCACCGTTGCACCGGACGGCTATCTGCGGTGCTTAAAGGATTTAAAGGATGCATAGAATCCCTGTTGCCGGACCCTGGATCACCCAGAAAGAACTGGATTATGTCGCCGATGCGGCAGCCAATGCCTGGTACACCAATGCCAATGTGTACCACGAGCGGTTTGAAAAAGCCTTTCGGGAGTATACCGGATCTAAGTTTGCCATGGCGCTACCCACCTGTACTTCAGCGCTGCACCTTTCCTTGGCCGCTCTTGGGATCGGCCCGGGGGACGAGGTTATCGTCCCGGAGGCCACCTGGATAGCCACTGCTGCTCCAATCTCCTATGTTGGGGCCACCCCTGTCTTTGCCGATATCGATCCGACAACCTGGACCATCACTGCCGAAACATTGGAGGCTGTGATCACACCCCGCAGCAGGGCGGTCATCCCGGTAGATGTGTACGGCAGTATGCCTGATTGGGATTCATTGGCAGAAGTGGCCCACCGCCACACCCTCCACATCATAGAAGATTCGGCTGAAGCGCTGGGATCCGAATACCGGGGCAGAAAAGCTGGTGTCTTCGGTCTCACGGGTGTGTTCAGCTTTCACGGCTCCAAAACGGTCACTACTGGTGAGGGCGGAATGCTGGTGACCGATGATGAAGCCCTTTTTGAGCGAATGCATGTACTACGCGACCATGGCAGGATCCACGGAGAAAAGATGTTTTGGAACGGCGAGGTTGCCTATAAATATAAAATGAGCAGCCTCCAGGCGGCGTTCGGCCTGGCCCAAATCGAGCGGGTGGAGCAGCTTGTTGGTCGCAAGCGCCAAATCTTCTCCTGGTACAGGGAGGAACTGGCCGATGTTGCGGGGGTCACCTTGAACGCTGAACCTGAGGGCGTCCGAAATTCTTATTGGATGGTCACAGCCCTGATCGACCCATCATTTAATATCCAAAAAGAGGAGCTCATCCGCGCTTTCCGCCTGCGGGATATAGACACACGCCCCTTCTTCTACCCGCTCAGTTCCCTGCCGGCCTATGAACACTTGCCGCAGGCTGCGCAAGGACGGGACAAGAATTGCACGGCCTATCGCATCAGCCCGTATGGAATTAACCTTCCATGTGCTCTGAACATCACCCGTGAAGAGGTATCTTATGTGTGCGCACAATTCAAAGAGATAATAAATCATGCAGGATTATTGCACATTAACAATTAAATAGATATATTACAGTCCAGATGTTTGAAATCTGAGTGTAACACCACATTAGTTCGGTTTGTTCCTCCTGATGACTTTCGCCGGATTACCTACAATTGTGCAATTGTCAGGGACATCGTGAATCACAACAGCGCCGGCTCCAACAATCACATTCTGGCCTACGACTATACGCGGCAAAATAATCGCGCCTGTTCCGATAAAACTGTAGTTTCCAATCCTCACCATCCCGGCAATTTTTGCCCCCGGGCCGATGTGTACAGCGATGCCCAATTCTGATTCGTGATCAATGCTGGCGGAAGTATTAACGATACAATAATCACCTATTATCGCTTCAGAAGCGATTGTGCAGTGAGCCAGGATTTGACAACTTGTCCCAATTCTTGTGTCATTGGCAATAAAAGCTGTAGGATGAATGGCTTTAATTGGATGAATATGATGTTCACTCAAGAATTTATGGATAGTTGCTCTTTCACGGCCTCTTGACCCGCCAATTGCCACTGTCCCATAGTATTCATTCTTATCTGGGTGATTCGCTAATAACCACTGGAAGAAACCCGATTCACCATGATAGATGGGGATAGGTTTTTGCGGAGAAAGGGAAATGATCGTTTCATCATTATCAAACAAAGCCACAACATGATCACCGTAATGGGAAAATAATTCCCATAATACCTTCGCATGACCTTTTGCCCCCCAAATAATGATCTTTTTATTCACAAACTGGTTTCCTATTTTATTATTTTATTATTATAGTTATTTACATGGATAATTATACAGATGAATAAGTAAATTATGGTAAATATTCATGTCCGTTGGGGCAAGGTTAATATGTCCAATTTTCTGATAAGGTTAGTGATTTGGTGGATATTACTCTGTGTTCAACTAATATGAAACCATCTAATGATATTGTTGGGAATCTGCAATTGATGGTGACTTTCCGATATGGATTATTTGGACTTTGAGAATAAACATGGTGCTTTTTGGGTCTCTTTCTCTTCTGAACCGTATCACTATTTATGGGAAATATTGCTAATCACAAATGGATTTTGATAATTTGCGAAATTGTTAGAATCAACGCGAGAGAATTCCGTTGAAAGGAGTATTACGACCATTGAGCCTTTATCGACCCATCATTCAATACCCATCAAGAGGAGATCATCCATGCTTTCCGCCTGCGTAATATCGATATACGTTCCTTCTTCCATCCGCTCAGTTTACTGCCGGTCTTTGAACACTTGCCGCAGGCTGTGCAAGAACGAGACCAGAATCACACGGCCCATCGCATTAGCCCGTATGGAATTAACCTTCCATGCGCCCTGAACATCACCCGTGAGCAGGTCACCTATGTTTGCGCTATCTATAAGGAAATCATTGAAAAAATCATATGACAAAATGGAGAGAATGTGAATCGATCTGAAGGACCAAAATTTTCCATAATAATTCCAACTTGCGATCGGCCGAAACTTCTGCAACAGACACTTCAGGCAGCAATCGATGTGGACTATCAAGACTACGAGATCGTTGTTTCTGATAATTTTTCTGCACCGGATACTGCGGAGCTCGTTCACAGCTTCAATGACCCTCGCATCCAGTACATTCGTACGGACAGGCGTTTAAATATGGCAGATCACTGGCAGTTCGCCTACGAACACTCGCGGGGAAAATATGCAATCATCCTCGGGGACGACGATGGGATTGTACGCCAGGCTCTTAATCGGCTTCACAAAGTCATCGAGGTGACCCATACAGAACTGATCACCTGGAAGAATCACACCTACTGGCACCCAGATTGGCCAACCTGGAGGCGCAATAGCATGGCCATTGATAGAACCCGGGAGATTGCTACCTCCTTGATCTCAGCGGAAGTTATCGTCAATATGGCCCAACGCCTGGGGCATGTAAGTTACCCGGCTTTTCCACATGGATCACGTTTTTGTATTTCCCGTTCGCTTGCGGGAAGAATCATAAAAAGAACCGGGCGGCTGTTCGATCTTCCATATCCCGACTTTACATCAGGCTTATATGCAGTGGCTGAACTTGGCAAATCACATTATGGCTACTACACCGGTTTTATCACTTTTACCACCTATAGTCAGCAAAGCAATGCTGCAGCATTCCTGACAAAGGATACTCAACGGCTGAGAAATTACATTGCTGAGTTCACAGAGCCCCTCTATCAATTTACCCCTCTGCAAACACATACGTTGTGGAACGGCCATGCAGAGTGCGTGCTCCGCATGGCGCACCACTATTACAAGGATTATTCATCTTTTCAATTGGATTATGCGCATTATCTGTGGCTGTGCCACCAGGCAATTATGAAGAACAAGTTTTCGGATCCTTTTAAAACCAAATCCGAACTTCTCCACGAATTCAACCGGGTTCTATCAAATCAAAGCAAGGAAGTCTTAGACGAATTCAAGTCAATGAACACGAATCTCCTGAAACTAAAGCGATTATTTCCGAAATTAAAGAGCAGCATCTTTAACACCTATGTGTACCTTTTTCATTCTCTGGGTTTAATAAATCCCTCCATTATCTTTGGAGACCAGCATCAATTTTCCAACCTGTCGGAATTATGTAAAAGAATCGATCCGTTATTGCCATCTCTTGGCTTTACGGATACATTCATCGTTGAGTAATGGTTTTGTGTATCTTCAATGGCAATTCAGAAAATCGCAAGGATAGTCACAAGGGAATGGATTAATGATCGCTGAAATCAAATTGGTTATTTGGGGCCTTCTGTGGGCTCTCGGGGGTACTTGGCTGGCCCGGGGCGCCTTCAACCTGCGCCGGCACGAGCAGTTGCTGGCAGGCATCGGCCTTGGGCTCGTGTTGCAGGTCTGGCTGTCCAACCTGCTCGGGCGCTTGCTGGGCGCCCTGCCGGCCTTCTGGCTGGCGGCGGGGGTGATATTCTTCGCCGGGCTGGCCCTTTCCCTGGCTGTTAACAAAACCCGGCACTGCCTGGTCGGCATCCCCATCCAACCCCTCCAGTTACTCGGCCTGCTCCTGCTGGGCTACGTTCTCTTCGCCGTCGGGCGCGGCCTGGCCATCCTGGACGACTACCAAAACCTGCCCATGGCTTCCATCCTGGCCGCCGGTGCCATCCCGCCTCGTTTTGCCCTTGACCCGGCGAAGGATTTCAACTACCACTACACCACGCTCCTATTCTCCGCCCAGGTCATGCGCATCGGGGATCTCTTCGTCTGGACCGCCCTGGACCTTGTGCGCGGCTTTGGCATGGCGCTGGCCCTCGTCCTTGGCGGCCTCTTCACCCGCCGCATCACCCGCAGCAGTTTCTTCGGCTTCCTTGCAGTCATCATCGGTCTTTTCGGCTGCGGCGCCCGCTGGGGGCTGCTGCTCCTGCCGGTAAAACTATTGGAGCAGATTTCCCCTTCCATTCACCTCATCGGATCCAGCGCCGGACTCGGTCCGGACTTCATTTCCGTCCTCACCGGAGGCTTCCCCATCGAATCCGGTGCCGAGTGGGCTTTCCCCTTTGCCTACATGAGCGGCACCTATTCCCCCACCATCTGGGTCTTCCAGGCAGGCGAAGGCGCCGTCTCTGCCATCACCGGCGCCCTGCTCCTGCTCACCTACAACCAGTGGCGTGGCTGGCGCGGCGGCGCCTTGACGGCGCTTCTGCTTTCCGTTTATGCCATCAGCAACGAGGTGGCCTTCCTCACCTTCTGCGTCGGCCTGGTGCTGGTCAGCCTGGCGTACATTATCATCCGGCGCCGATTCATCCCAGCGTCGTTCCAGAAATGGTTCATCGCCGCCCTTGCCGCCGGCCTCATCTCGTTGGTCCAGGGGGGCGTGATCACTGGGGTGTTTAAGGATACACTGGGCAGCCTCTTCTTTCCGGCTGCGGCATCGGGCTCCTACTTCAGCGGCGGGTTCCAGTTGCGCTGGCCTCCGGCGCTCCTCTCCAGCCACCTGGGGTACCTCGAATTGACCAACCCCTGGCACCTGTTGGTGCTTTTCTTTGAAACGAATGCCGTGTTGCTGGCCGGCCTGCCGGTTGCGGTCATCCTAGCGTTCAAGGCCTTCCGCTCCGGCCACTGGTACCTGGTCACTGGTTTTGCCTGGTCCGTACTGGCAATTTTGCTGGCCTTTGTCCAATACACGGGCTCAGCCGGGCCCACCGCCCTGACCAGGGTTCAAAGCAGCCTGCTCAGCCTGTCTGCGGCGGGGTTCATCTATTTACCTTTCATCGCCGCCCGCCGGGGAGATGTGTTCCGCATCCTGGTTGGGTCTGCCGTCCTTTTTACGATATTTGGCGGGCTGGTTCTCTTCGGCTTCGAACTGTTGGCGGCTCCCAGGCCGATCTATTCGACATTCATCGACACTCTGGACGCCCGCATGATCCAAAAGTACTGGGACCGGCTCGAACCGGACGCCCTGGTGTTCGACCCCATCGCCCCGCGTGCTCCCACAATCTTCGGCCGCTACACCAATTCCAACGAAACCTGGTACGTCAGCAAGCCGCAATGGGAGAACTTGGTTGAAGCCCCCGACCCTGCCACCATCCGCCAGGCTGGTTTTGACTATATCTATCTCGATGACAAATACTGGGACCAGGCCGGCCCAAAATACCAGGTACTTCTTGAACAACCCTGCGTGCAACTGGTGGAGGAAGTAAAAGCCAGGCGAACATCCGAATTCCGCCGGCTGTATGATATCCGATCCTGCCAGGACCGGTTGCAATAGATTGGGTTCATAATCTGAATAAGAATGATGAGCCAGGTGGAAAATCAGAGAAAGATAATCAGTGTCGTTGGTGCCCGGCCGCAGTTCATCAAGGCGGCCATGGTCTCACGCGCCCTGCGTCCGCACTGCCGCGAGATCCTCCTGCACACCGGCCAGCACTATGATGACAACATGTCCGGTGTCTTCTTCCAGCAACTCGGCCTGCCCCCGCCGGAGATCCACCTGGGCGTCGGCAGCGGCACCCACGCCGGGCAGACCGCCCGCATGCTCACCGGAATAGAGAAGGTTCTGCTGGCTGAGAAGCCAGATTGGCTACTGGTCTACGGAGACACCAACTCCACCCTGGCCGGCGCCCTGGTCGCAGCAAAGCTGCAGGTGCCTGTGGCCCACGTGGAGGCTGGTCTGCGATCCTTCAACCGCAAGATGCCGGAGGAAGTGAACCGGGTCCTGGCCGACCACGTCGCCGAAGTGCTCTTTTGCCCTGCCCAGGCGGCCGTGGACAACCTGGCCGCCGAAGGTATCACCCGTGGTGTGCACATCGTTGGAGATGTAATGGCCGATGCCATGCAATACTTCCTGCCCATTGCTGCAGCACAGATGGATGTCATCGCCAGGCTGGGCCTCCAGCCACAGGCGTATGCCCTGGCAACCATACACCGGGCGGCCAACACCGACAATCCCGCCCGGCTGGCAGCCATCCTCCGGGGCCTGGGGATGCTGGACCTTCCCGTTGTCCTGCCGCTGCACCCGCGCACCCGCAAGGCAGCTCTGCAGCAGGGCCTGCAGCCGGCCGCCAACATCCACTTGGTGGACCCGGTGGGTTACCTGGAGATGCTGCAACTGGAGGCGAATGCCGACTGCATCCTCACCGATTCCGGCGGCGTTCAGAAGGAAGCCTACTGGGCTGGTGTGCGCTGCATCACATTGCGCGAGGAAACCGAGTGGATGGAAACAGTAGCCCTCGGCTGGAACCGCCTGGTGGGCGTGGACTCGCAGGCCATCGTCGATGCCGTTAACCATTGGCGGCCAACCGGCTCCCGCCCACCGGTTTACGGGGACGGGCAGGCCGCTAATAAAATCCGCCAGATCATTTTGGACAACCCCGCCGACAAGAATCTGAAGGGTTACTGACGAACAATAATTTAATAAATAAGGATGATCAACCACCGCGGTCAGATTCAACGGGTTACTGGTTTCCGGGAATCAACACTGCTGGACACAGAGGAGTAGTGAACCATGATTGACAAGAGCAGGGAAATTCGCAAAGCCATCGACCTGGATGCCATCCCACAGGCCGAGAGCCAGGTCATCGGCATTTCCAGTCTGAACGCCCTGGACCTCATCCAGCGGAAGGATGTGCTCAATTCGCGCGGTGAGTTCGCCGGTTACTTTTGCCAAGATGGCAAAGTGAACATCTTCCGCGACCGCATCGGTGGGCGCAGCATCTTTTACCACGTTCATGATCACACGCTCACCCTTTCCACGGACCTGGCCTGGCTGGCAAAGAACGTAAAGACCGCCCCGAACTGGGAGTACATCCTCACCGATTACATGGCCTTCCAACTTCCGTTTTCCGATGAAACCTTCTTTCTAAACGTCAAGCGCGTCCTGCCCGGTGAGATCACCACCATCAATAAAGCTGGCGTAAAACGTGAGAAATACTGGCAGCCGCAGTTCGGCCACGGCACATTCGATCCGCACCATCTGCTCGAACTTGTCCGTGATGCCGTGCAGTTCCGTCTGGGCCTCATCAGCGGAGCGCCTTTCACCAGTTACCTCAGCGGGGGCATCGATTCCAGCACCGCCACGCTGCTGGCCCAGCCAACGGTGTGTTTCTCCGGCTTCTATTCCGAGGAGGGCTATTCCGAATTGGACTACATTGAAACGGTTGTCTCCCAGCCCGGCAGGCCCCACAAGCATGTCCCCCTGCAGATCAATGAAATGAACTTCCAGGAAAAACTGGCCCACCTGCCAGAGATGTTGCCGGATCCCTGCGCCGGTCTGGGCCTGATTCCCCAGTCCATCATAGCAGAGGAGGCTGCCCGCCAGGGTTACCGCTACAGCTTCACCGGCGAGGGCGGCGACGAGATCTTTCTCGGTTACAATTGGAATACCATCGTCTTCACCCTGGCCGAGTCTGCCCGCCGCCTAAACCGAGACCGGTACATGGTGCGCTACGAGCCAATGATCGACAAGGTGCTCGGCAGCGGTTTTGCCACCTTTACCGGGGGTCTGCTGGCCCGCGGGGAAGATATTTTGTACGCCACCAGGCGGGTGTTGGACATCTGGGACCAGAAGGATTGCGTGGAGAATAACATCCACCGCATCAACCTGCTAATCGGCCTTCCAGCCATCCTGTGGGTGGACGAGTCTGTGGGCAGGTTTACAGGTGTGGAGCCGGTGAGCCCGCTGATGGACCACAACATTGTTGAGTATGCCTGTTCCGTCCGCCCGGAGGATCGGGCGCCCATCCCCAAGTATATGCTGCGCGAAGCCCTCAAGGGCATCCTGCCTGAGAAGGTGCGCATGCGCTACGATAAGATGGGGTTCCCCGTCCCTTACCAGAATTGGAAATGGGACCAGTTGAAGCCGGTGTTGTCTTCCCTTGCCAGTCGCAAGGTCATCCAGGGCCTGGATCCTTTTCAGCATACGACCATGGACCGGAAAACCTGGGCACTATACTCGATCGAAACCTGGTGCCAGCACTATTTTGACAAGTAAGTTCGGAAAGGAGTGAGTTTCATGAAGGTATTGATCACTGGCGGGGCTGGGTTTATCGGTTCCCACCTGGCTGACAGGCTCCTCTTGCGAGGTGACGAGGTGCTTGTTATTGACAACTATGCCACCGGTCGTCACGATAATCTGGCGCCCCGCCCAGGGCTGCAGATCATTGAAGGAACCATCGCCGACGAAGCCCTGGTTAACAACCTCTTTACAAATTTCAAACCTGAGGTGGTCGCCCATGCTGCCGCCTCCTACAAGGACCCCAATAATTGGGTTGAAGATGCCCGCACCAACGCATTGGGGACCACGGTTATTATCAAGGCATCAGAGCGCAATGGTGTCCGCCGCCTCATTTATTTCCAAACTGCACTTTGCTATGGCCTGCACCCCATCGAGCAGCCCATTACCCTTAACCACCCGTTGCGGGCTGTTGAGAGCAGTTACGCCATCAGCAAAACGGCCGGCGAGAACTACGTTTTCCTGAGCACGCTGGATGCTATATCCTTCCGCCTGGCCAACGCCTACGGCCCGCGCAACGTCAGCGGGCCTCTGCCCTCCTTCTACCAACGCCTGACTGCCAGCAAAGGCTGCTTTGTCATGGACACCCGCCGGGATTTCATCTATGTTCAGGACCTGATTGACGTGGTGATGAAAGCCATAGACGGCCAGGGAAACCGGGGCGCTTACCACGTCTCCTCCGGCAGCGATTATGCCATCAAGGAACTCTTCGACGCCACCATCCAGGCCATGAACATCCGGCTGGAGCAGGACGTCGAGGTTCGCCCGCGCAATCCGGACGATGCCTTCACCATCCTGCTCGACCCCTCAAAAACCAACCAGGATTTTGGCTGGAAGGTCGTCACGCCGCTTAAGAAGGGTGTTGCCGAAGCCATTCAATGGTATAAAACCCACGAACTGGTGGAAACCTTCACCCACCTGAAGCCGGTGGAAAAGTAATAGACCATTGACTTAGGACCATGGACGATGGGCAGCGGACGATTGGGCTGGGTAATAGTGGTTTAAGTATCCCCCCCTTAGCAGCAGTCAACTGGATTGACACGAAAACAATGACCTACAAGTTTGAGAATCTCGAGGTCTGGCAGCTGGGCATGGAATATTGTGCCGCCGTATACCGACTGTCCTCCAACCTGCCGCGCCAGGAAGAGAACAACCTGAAGGTGCAAATACGCAAGGCTGCCACCTCAATCGTCTTAAATATCGCAGAGGGCTCTACTGGGCAGAGTGATGCTGAACAGGTTCGTTTCCTGGGTATGGCCTTGCGCTCTCTGGTCGAAACCATTGCCTGTATCCGCCTAATGCAGCGGTTGTACAAGATCGAATCCATACAATTGGAACAGGCAGAGCGGGACAGCCAGCTCTTGGCAAGGAAAATCCAGGCTATGCGTAAGGCACTAAAACCCAAAACTAGCATCCGTGAAGAAATGGCTGCTTATCAAACTGAAACAGACATATCTGATCTACTGGAAGATGATGAATAAACCTCCAGATCATCCCAAAACCCTCCTGGTCTTCCAATCATGGTCGATGGTTATTTTCCATGGCCAATTATTATGGTCCATGGTCCATCATCCATGGTCTATATTTTATATGCAAGGAGCTTCCCTGAGTGAGTAACCCTTTTCGCAACTCTTCTTTCCTTATCTCCGGCGGCGCCGGCTTCGTCGGTAGCAACCTTGTCCTTGGGCTGTTGGAGGAGGGCGCCAGCAGCATCCACGTAGTGGACAACCTGCTCTCCTCCGAGCGCGACAATCTGCCGGAGGATGCGCGCATCCGCTTCACCCTCGGCTCCATTGCAGATGACGCCATCCTGGATGGCATCATCGACGAGTACGACTACATCTTCCACCTCAGTACCTACCATGGCAATCAGTCTTCCATGCACAACCCGATCGCCGATCATGACAACAACCTCTTCACAACACTGAAACTTCTGGAGCATATTAAATTCTTTAAGAATGTGAAAAAGGTCGTCTATTCCGGGGCAGGCTGTGCTGTGGCTGAAAAGACCTACAACGAAGCCAGTGCCACCTTGGAAGACGCCCCTATCTCCATTACCATGGACAGCCCATACTCCATCTCCAAGATCGTTGGCGAGTTTTACATGGTCTATTATTACAATCACCACCAGGTGCCGGCTGTGCGGACGCGCTTCCAGAACGTATATGGCCCCGGCGAGGTGCTCGGAGCCGGACAATGGCGCGGCACCCCGGCCACCGTGTGGCGCAACGTGACCCCCACTTTCATCTACAAAGCCCTCCATGGCCAGCCGTTGCCGCTGGAAGGCGGCGGGGAGACCAGCCGCGACTTCGTATTCGTCGGAGACATCGTACGCGGCCTGCTGGCCTGCGCCGAATACGGCCAGCCCGGCGAAGTGTATAATCTGGCCAGCGGCATCGAGACCAGCATTCGCCTGCTGGCTGACACCATCAACGAACTCACCGGAAACCCCGGAGGCGTGCAACTTCTGCCCCGCCGACCCTGGGACCATTCCGGCCGGCGTTTCGGCAGCACCGAAAAAACCCGCCGAAAACTGGGATTTGAAGCCAAAACAACCCTGCACGATGGGCTGGCCCAAACCATTGGGTGGACCCGTAAAAACATGGACCGAATCGAGCGCTGCATTCACCGCCACGAAAGGCACTTGGCAACATCATGAGCAGCCAAATGAAAACATTATTGGTATCCGGAAACGGCTACGGCTGGCGGGCCTTTTTTAGTGATACGCTCGCCCGGGGTCTTTTGGGAATCCCCAGGGAACTTGCCGGGTTTCCGGAATGGCTGCAAAAAATTCGCTGGGCCAGCACATTCCTGGGGCAGCGCTACGGTGCCCTGTCCTATGCAGTGGATTGGGAGGAAGCCTTTTGCGCGAACAGCGAACTCGATGTGGATGTCGTGAACATTAACAATCTGGTCGCTTATCACCGTGCCCTGCGAAAAATATCCACCTATGAATTGATTATCATCCTGCATGCTGCAACCGGTGACAGCATGGGATTGTTGCTCCATGCTCTCCACTTCTTTCAGAAAAGACATGGACGCCTTGCAGTTTTCATTGGAAATGAATATTTCAAAATGGAGGAGAAATTCCGTTCTCTTCGTGCCTCAGGGGCTGATTTTGTAATCAGCCAGATGCCGCAAGATATCGCGGAACTGTTGTACTCCGCCTGCCCGACAACCCGGGCGTTTTCCGTGCCCCATGCCCTGAACCCCCGCTTGTATTCACCGCCGCCGGAGGGCACTGATCGCCCCATCGATATCGGTTTCAAGGGTGCTCTCTATCCCCTGTTTATTGGGGACGATGAACGGAATCAGTTGATTCACCTTATGGAAAGGGATTCCAGCCGTTTGAGCCTCGTTACCGATATCTCCCACGGGAATATCGACCGGCATCAGTGGGCCAATTTCCTGAGGAACTGCAAGGCCGTCATTGGAGGCGAATCCGGCTCCTACTACCTGGACCCCACCGGCGATATCATCCACAACGCCCGCCGCTACCTGGAGGAACACCCCGCCGCCAGCCTAGCCGAGCTGCAGCAGGCCTGCTTCACGGAGGTCCCCTTCCATTTTTCAGGCAAGTGCATCTCATCCCGCCACTTCGAGCCCATCGGCACCAAAACCTGCCAGGTGCTGCTCGAAGGAAGATACAACGACATCCTCAAGCCCGACGTCCATTACATCGCCGTCCGCAAGGATCATTCCAACATCGAGGAAGCCATCCAACGGTTGAAGGACGAGGATTACCGCAGGCAGATGGTCGACCGTACATACGAATACGTGATGGCAGAGCACACCTACGCCCACCGGGTCCGCCAGGTTATCCGCCTGTTGGGAATGTAAGCCAAAAATGGACGCATCATGAGCAGCCTTATCAAGACTCTCGTCCTGGCAGCCAACGGCTTCGGATTGAAGGTCATCCTCAGCGACACGGTCGTCCGCGGTCTGCTTGGCATCCAGGATGACATATCCCGCTTCCCGGGCTGGGTGCAGGACATCCCGCTGGCACGGAAGGTCTTTGGGCTGCAATACAGCGCCCTCTCCTACACCCTCGACTGGGAGGAGGCTTTCCGCGCCGAGCCGGACCTGGATGTGGATCTCGTTAACATCAACAACCTGGTGGCCTACCGCTCGGCTCTGCGCCATATCCGCGACTATGACCTCATCATCATCCTGCATTCCGCAACCGGTGACAGCATGCGTTTGCTCCTCAAGGGTATCGGCTCCTTCCAACAGCGCCGGGGAATACTGGGCGTCTTCATCGGCAATGAATACGATATAATGGACCAGAAATTTCATTTCCTCCGCAATACTAGTGCCGATTACGTCTTCAGCCAGATGCCGCCGGACATCACGGCGCTTCTCTACTCGGATTGTCCGGGTGTGAAGGCCGTTTCCCTCCCCCACGGACTCAACCCACGCCTGTATACGCCCCCCCCGGAAGGATCCCCCCGCCCCATCGACCTCGGTTTCAAGGGCGATATCTATCCCATCTTCATCGGTGACGACGAACGCACACAGCTCATCCGCTATTTCGAGGTGGAGGGCCCGCGTCTGGGGCTGACTGTGGACATTTCCCCCCAGAAGGTCGACCGTGCCATCTGGGCCTCCTTCCTGCGCTCCTGCAAAGGCCTCATTGGAGGCGAATCCGGCTCCTACTACCTGGACCCCACCGGCGATATCATCCA
>CAYQUO010000014.1:0-26896 GCA_964420835.1 uncultured Anaerolineaceae bacterium | reverse complement strand
AGGACGAGGATTACCGCAGGCAGATGGTCGACCGTACATACGAATACGTGATGGCGGAACACACCTACGCCCACCGGGTCCGCCAGGTTATCAAAACCCTGGAAATGTAAACCTTCATGAACAGCAGATCGCCAATCAAAGCCTTCAGGCGGAGACCATCATCCATCCTGCTTTATGGGGGAGCAGCTGTGTTGGCAGGTGTTGGCCGGCATTATGTACAGATCAACAGCCACGCGCATCGGAAAACTCAATCATCGAAAAACCAGACGGTGAGTTTTTTTCTTCTTGATAGTCATTTGGAGATCTGTATCAATACTGAACTTGTTTCATCATAAGGTAGAATAATTTTATACTCATCTATCTGTTTTCTGGCAAGTTGATGTAACCTGTTTTCTGTAAATTGCTGAAATTAGGTTACACCAACTGCACGGGTCAGATGAATACAAATAGTTATCTAAAAACGAATATCAACCCACTCATCCTTCCATATGGTATTTACTGTGGTATTATTTTTACAATTTATCTCATTTTTTGTAGTCCGGTTATTTTAAAATCCACAAATGATAAATGTATTGTTTTTAACCCGCTCCCTGAATTATGGTGGGACCGAAATTCAATTGGCCACGCTTGCAACCAATTTAGATCAATCTGTGTTTTCCACCAGCATTGTCTCTTATTATAGTGAAGGAGAATTAGTAATAAATATTGAAAGTGCTGGAATCCCATTCTACACTACTAATAAATCAGGCAGACATGATGTCATCAAATTCACAATTAATCTCATCAAGATAATATACACAGTAAAACCAAAAGTTGTATATGGTTTTTTATATGAACCTAATATTATCTCGGCTTTTCTTATATTCATGTTTCCAAGTATCCATGTCATTTTTGGTATAAGAAATGCCAATATGGATCTCTCGAAATATGACTATTTTTCACGATTATCAAAAAAACTTGAAAGCCTTTCAGCCCATTTCGCAGACCTGATTATTGCGAATTCCGAAGCCGGTAAGGAGGAGTGTCTGCTCCGTGGATTTCCGAAAAACAAACTGGTTGTGATTCACAATGGGATTGACACCGATCGCTTCCACCCCGACCCAGGAAAACGAAAGCAGT
Organism: uncultured Anaerolineaceae bacterium; assembly: GCA_964420835.1. Classification (GTDB taxonomy): domain Bacteria; phylum Chloroflexota; class Anaerolineae; order Anaerolineales; family Anaerolineaceae; genus CAYQUO01. Next base: position 25,777 of record CAYQUO010000014.1, on the reverse strand, counting down.
TCAGAGAAAATTTTAATATCCCCAAAAACGCTATCGTAATCGGATTGGTTGGTCGTGTCGATCCAATTAAGGACCATGCCAATTTCATTCACGCAGCCCGCATTTTATCCACTAAATACAATAATATTTTCTTTCTTTGCGCGGGAGCCCGGAACAACCCATATTGGAATGGCCTGTCAGAATTGATCGAATCTTCTCGGCTGGGGAAGCGCTTAATCTGGGTCGATGCATGCGATACCATCGAGGATGTTTACAACGGCTTGGATATTTGTTGCTTGTCTTCGATTAGTGAAGGCTTCCCGAATGCAATATGTGAAGCCATGTCGTGCGGCATCCCTTGTGTAACTACTGACGTGGGGGATACGAGGAAGATCATCAGGGATACGGGGATCGTTGTCCCGCCCAAAGATCCTGAGGCTCTGGCAACAGGGCTGGAAACCATGATAAACTTCCCTGTACGGAAACGGAAAGAATTAGGGTTGCTTGCTCGAACCCGGATTATTCAGCAATTTTCAGTAGAACGATTGGTCACTGAAACCAGCCAAGCAATCCTTCAATTAGTCCAAGGGTGATGGAGCATCAAATTTTTAACCTTTGTATTTCTCCTGAGCATGACTTCGTGGAAATGCTGTTGTAATTAAAATAATGAACTGGCCGGCGCCCTGGGAGCCCTGCCCCTGAATTTCCTCCTGGTCTCCCTCTTCGCACCCTCCCGGAATAAGCCTGCGCCTGACAGCGGCAACTCCTCCGGCGCAGTATTCTACTGGTGGCCTTAAAAGCCGCGGGCGTGGCCGCCTTCCACATGCCCGCCTGATGCTCCCGGGTGTTTTCCGCCGCCTGCCCGGGGTCTTGTTTCACCACCGGTTTACTGTGTGAAACCTCCATACCTTACATACGCATCGTTCCTCTTGTACATATAGAATCTCTATGCGAAAAAGTGTATAATATTTGCAACGTCCCGTTGATCCGGGAACGTACATGTGTTGGGTATTGCAAGTTTCCATAGCATAAATTCGTTGTTGCTTCAGAATTTTAGGGGTGAACCATGGACAGAAAAAAGATACTTGCGATCGACAACGACAAGGCGACGCTAAAATGGCTCTCCACCTTGCTCAGCAGTGCCGGTTTTGATGTTTCGCTGGCCGACAGCGGCGGTGTTGGCCTGCTCAAGGCGGCAAAAGAAATCCCCGATCTCATCATCCTTGATCTGCTCCTCCCGGACATCTCTGCTGAAACGGTTTTCACGCGCATCCAAAAGGATCCCAAAACCTCCCACATCCCGATCATCATTCTTTCATCGAAATATGACCCGCGGGAGGTTATCCGTTTCCTGGAGAAGGGCATTTCAGACTACATCATCAAGCGCCCCGGCATCGAAACCGAACTGCTTGGAAAGTGCGCCAGCATCGCCGCCCGCGGGCGGGAGATCGTCAAGCCACCGTCCACCGGAAAACTGATCACCTTTTTCAGCGCCAAGGGCGGGGTTGGTACCTCAACGATCTGTTTGAACATGGCACACAGCATGGCCCAGCAGGTCAACCCAAAAAAAGTTGTAGTCAGTGACCTGGCCCTGCCATTCGGTTCCCTGGCGATGATGATGAGATCGAACTCCGGCCACACGATCACAAAAATCATATCCAAACCCGAACCCTATAATGTGCAAAATCTGCCGGGTTTTCTTCAGCCCGATAAAACCTGGAAGGTCTCCCTGCTCCAGGGTTCCGGCTCGATTGCCGATGCCCAGTTGCTGGACCCCGAACGTATCAACCGCCTGTTTAAAAACCTGCGGTCTACCTTCGACTATGTGCTCGTAGACATAGGGCGGGCCCTGTCCCGCATCAGCATTCCCATCCTGCAGAGCTCGGAATGTGTTGTCCTCGTCTTTGGCCCTGATCCGGTCACCGTGGAACTGACCCGGTTGGCCATGAATCACCTCCAGGAGGTCGGCGTACCCCGCGCAAAACTGTTCCTGGTGCTTAACCGCGCTGTTGGCCGGGAGGGGCTGACCAAGCCGGAGATCGAGGAGCGTTTCAAGTCCCCGGTCTTGGGGTTTGTACCCCATTCACCCGAGAACTTGCAGGTTGCCATAAACCAGGGCATGCCGTTCGCCGCCCGCTTCCCTGAGGATTTAATCTCGCGGGTGTTCGGCAATCTCACCAGCCTGCTGCGGACGCAGATCAAGGATACCTGATCCCGCCAACAGACCATCAACAACCGGGCGGCTGAAACCCGGCCATTCCCCGGCACCATCGATCATTCATCTCGTAATCCGCGTGCCCGGCACCCTGCCGGTCAAAGCGCCCGCTTGATCTCCGCCAGCAGGCGGGTGATGGGGATTCCCTGCGGGCAGGCTTCGTTGCAGGCAGCGGATGACCGGCAGCCCCAGACGCCTTCCCATTGGTCCAGCAGCCCAACCAGTTCCACTTTTCCCCTCCGTTCGTCCAGCATCATCGCCGGCCAGGCCTGGATTAGGGCAGCCGGACCCAGGTAGGCTGGCTGCAGCCGGAAGACGGGGCAGGCGCTGGTGCAGGCCCCGCAGAAGAGACAACTCCCCAGCCGGTCCACGAGGAGGGTGCTTTCAGGGGAAATCAATCCTTCCGAAGAGCCGGCCAGGCCGTCTTCCTCCAGTGCTGCCCACACCCGCCTGTTATGGTCGTGGAAAGGCTCCAGGTCAACCACCAGGTCTCGCAGGACGTGAAAACCCGGCAACGGGCCAACATGGATCTCCCGGCTCTTCAGGTCACCCACCCGCACCCGGCAGGCCAGTTGGTTCCTGCCATTAATGCTCATGGCATCCGAACCACAAGCCCCCTGCCCGCAGCCACTGCGGAAAGCCAGTGTTGGGTCCTGCGTGTCGCGCACCCGCTCCAGCAAGTCCAGCATCCGTTCGACGGGCTGTGCCTGCAGGCGGAACACTTGTTCATGATGCTCAGTGTCCCTTTCCGGATCGAACCTGGTGATGATCAGGGTCACATTCATGGCCAGCCGCCTAGTAGGCACGACCTCCAAATGGCTGCCCGGTGCGGTCCACCGGCCTGTAGGAGGTGCGCACCCGGCCATCCTCCAGCCAGGCCAGCGAATGAGCCTGCCATCGGGCATCCTCCCGGGCAGGAAAATCCAGCCGGGCATGGGCCCCGCGGCTTTCCTGCCGGTCCAGGGCGGTGGTTATGACCAGGAAAGCCAGGTCCAGCAGGTTTCCCAGTTCCAGCGCCCGCACCAGTTCCTGGTTGAAGATACGTCCGCCGGAAGCCAGCCCCAGGTGCTGGTAACGCGTGCGCAGACCCTTCACCACGTCCAACGCCGCCGCCAGCCCCCCACCGGTGCGGAACACGCCAACATGTGCGTGCATGCAATCCTGTAGTTCTGCCAGCAATTCCGCAACTGGTTCGCCAGCCTTTCGACCGCGCAACCGCTCAATACGAACCCCCGCAGCCCGTACAGCAGCCTTTGGCAACGCCTGAAAAGTCACCCCGGCTGCGTACTCGGCAGCATTGGTGCCGCACGCCCGGCCAAGCGCCAGGGCTTCCAACAACCCGTTCCCCGGCAGCACCGCCGCCCCCTGCGCACAACTGCCGGCACATTCTCCGGCTGCGAATAATCCAGGCAGAACGCCGTTTTCAACCCCCAATCGCACCTCACCCCGGCTGTTTACAGGAATTCCACCAGGGGATGCATCGGCAGCCGGTGCAACCGGGATGAACTGGCCTGGCAGGTCGATCCCAATCGCCTGCCTGGCGTAGCCAATGAACCCGGGCATTGTGTTCAGGCACTCCTCCGTTGTAAGCGTCCATGCGGAGCCATCCGGGCGGGTCCTGCCATCCCTGGAAGCATGGTGGTTTACCGTTTCCGGTCGCAGGTCCAAATTCACCCAGGCCTGTCCATCAATGCCCCGTTTCTCGCCAATCTCCAATGCCACCGCCCGGCTGAGCACATCCGGTGGTGCCAACTCTTTCAGCCGTTGGGCGTAGCGGGACATAAAACGGTGCTCAAGATCGTTCAACAACACGCCGCCCAGGGCAAAGGCAGCATCCGGCAGGGGTATGCCCAGGCGTGGGATACAGGCCGGGTGAAACTGCTGAAATTCAAGGTCCTGCAAGGGCAGGCCCATCCGCAATACAGCCGCCGGGCCATCTCCGCTGCACCCGCGGCCACCGGTATTACACTTCCACATCTGGTTGTGCCCGCCAGTGGCCAGCACAACTGCCCTGGCCTGGAAGGCATGGTAACCACCGGAACTGATCTCCATGGCAACCAGTCCGGCGATCCCACCCTGGCCAGCCAGCAAGTCGAGGAGATAATATTCGTCAAAAAAAGTCACCCCTGACCGCAGGCAGTGCTGGTAAAGAGTCTGCAACAACTGGCGGCCGGTATGGTCAGAGGAATGGAAGCAACGTGCCACCGGTTTGCCACTTTGCCGGTTGGTATGTCCGCCCGCCATATGTTGGTCCAAGCGGCCGTCGGGAAGCCGTGAGAAAGGCGCCCCCAGGAATTCCAGATCTCGCAGCACGGAACCGGCTTCACGGCACAGTTGCATGGTTGCCACCAGGTCGCAAAGCCCATCGCCGGCTATCAGGGTATCCTGGGCGTGCCATTCCGGGTGATCCTCCTCAAGGCTGCCCAGGGCGGCGGCAATGCCTTCGCGCACCGCAGCGGATTGGTATTGAAGCGGATGAACCTTCCCAAGCACCGCTGTTCGGGCAGTGCGGGCGGCATGCAATGCGGCTGCCAGCCCTGCAATTCCTGCTCCCACCACCACAACATCAAAGGCGTGTGTCTGCACAATATCCCTGCTCTACCAAAATAACAACCGCCCACCGGCAGAAAGGGCGAGAATGCCCAGAGCCATCACCGCCAGCCAGGACAAACCAAGGAGAGCGAAAAGCCGCTGACGATTTCTCTTGTTGTAGGTTCGCCCCAGCGCCACCTGGCGAATCCCACCGGCAGTGTGGACTGTGGAAAGCACCAGCAATAGTCCATCCAGCATCTTCCAGCCTGGGTTCACCCAGCGCATCTGGAGGTCTTCGGCTACAGGAAGAGGTTTTGCTCCGACCGGAATATATTGGATGAAGACATGGGCAGCCAGAATGAAAATGAAGAACAGCCCGCTCAGACGCATTCCAAGCCAGGACCATTTTTCAAAGCGGGGACCACTCTGTCCGTCCATGTGCGCTCCTTATCCTCCCCCTGTTCCCGAAGGCAGGCGGGCAAGCAGCCAGGTGGATACCAGCACCCAGAGCAAGACGGAAATGAGCAACACAACATGGAAGGAACGGCGGGCTGAAATAATCACCCAGCGCTGCGGCAGCACCAGGTCCAACAGGCTGATCCGCAGACCGTTCAGCCCGTGAAAACAGGCGCAGAATACTATCAGCACCTCCACCAGGCGGGCAGCAGCAGGGGCCTGAACACCAGTCAGGCGCCTAATAAGGCCCGGAAAAGCCACGGCCGCAAAGATCCAAAGGACATGGAGGAACAAATAAGCCGACAAGGCCAGCCCGGTGAAGCGGTGCAGTCGAAAAGCCAACCCGCCGGCAAGGCCGGTCGAAATGGCAGTGGCATTTCCTGCCTTCATCGGTTGATACGCCATGGTTCCACTCCGGGTAAAAGTTGGAACAACATTCGGTTGTATTGTAGCACCCATCGAACCAATCAGCATATGTGCTCTTTCAGGATGGGCAGATGCTTTGAGCCTGGGCTATAATCCATTTTCAGGAAAGGGATGCTCAACTCGCGCATGGTTGAAATTGCATTACCGGGCTGGCTGGTTTCCCATTACAATCAAGGATAGCGAGAGGGATTAACCATGGAGATCGCACCAGGTACCATCCTGAACAACCGGTACCGCATCATCCGGAAATTGGGCGCCGGCGGCATGGGCGCCGTGTACCTGGCCTTTGACAGTTCGCTGGACACCGAGGTGGCTGTCAAGTGCAACCGGAATGCCAGCAAGGAATCCACCACCCAGTTCATCCGGGAGGCACGCCTGCTGGCCAGCCTGCGTCACACCAACCTGCCACGGGTTTCCGACTACTTCATCGTGGAACAAAACCAGTACCTGGTGATGGATTACATTCCCGGCGATGACCTTGGCACCCTGCTGCAAAAGGATGGTCCACAACCATGGGAGAAAGTGGTGAAATGGGTAGACCAGCTCTGTTCAGCGCTGAACTACCTTCACAACCAGAACCCGCCGGTGATCCATCGCGACATCAAGCCGGCCAACCTCAAACTGATGGAGAATGGCGATGTGATGCTGGTGGACTTTGGGATCGCCAAGGCGGCCGAGACCTCCCAGGCCACTGCCACCGGGGCCATAGGCTACACGCCAGGCTACGCCCCACCGGAGCAATACGGCGGCTCGCACACCGGCCCGTTCTCAGACATGTATTCCCTCGGGGCAACCCTGTACAATCTTTTGACAAACCAGAAGCCTGCCGATGCCGTGCAACGTGTGCTGGAGCAGGCCGCCCTGGTGCCGTTGCGCACGCTGGCTCCGCACGTTCCGCCACACGTGGAGGCAGCCATTCACCAGGCCATGGCGCTGCGGAGTGAGGATCGCTTCGCGAATATGGCAGCCTTCAACAAAGCCCTGCACAACCCGCATTTCCAGGAAACCATCACCCGCAGCGAGCCACTTTCTGCTGTGGCTGCCGACGGAGCCGCACAAACCACACCGGCAGCCGGCCCCTACCCTCCACCGCACCCGATCTTCAACGTACACCCAACAACCCCTCAGCCGGCCCCGCCTCATGTTGGTTACCAGGACACCCGGCCGGTTTACGCTCCAGTTCGTAAAAGACGGCGGGCGGGATGGATCATCGCTGTTTTGATCGGTCTGCTGGGGTTGGGCGCCGTTACCGCCGCCGCAGGCATCTATTTCCTCTTCCTGCGTTCAGGCGAGAAAGGCTCAGTTGCCTCCATCACTGCAACGAGTCACGAACAACCAACGATTGCAGCAGCCGCCCAGGCGCGCGAGCCAGCCCCGCTTATCAGTGCAACCATGCCCCCACCAACAACCGGGGCCATTAACGCCACACCGTCCGCTGAGACAGTCACCCCGGCCTCCGAACTGCGCATGATCGCCAATGGCAAACTGCTGGCCTTTGTCAGCGACCGGGGTGTGAACGGTGTGCGCCAGGTATATACCATGAAAGTGGGACTGAACAGCAACGGCATCCCCACGGCCATGGATATCACCCAGGTGACTTCCGACGAAGGCGATAAAGGACAGCCAGCATGGTCGCCGGACGGCCACAAGCTGCTTTATACCGCACCCGGCCCCGAAGGAAACGGGCTGGATGTTTATCTGATGGACCTTGAAAGTGAATCCTCCCCCATAAACATCAGTCAGTTCAAGGGCGACGACACCGATCCTGCCTGGTCACCGGATGGCAGGAAGATCGCCTTTGTGAACCAGGGACGCTTTACCGACGTCCGCCAGGTTTACATGAGCAACCCCGATGGCAGCGACCGCCAGCGATTGAGTCTGGACTTTGAGGAATACTCACCGGCGTGGTCACCGGACATGGAGTGGCTGTTTTACGTGGTATTTGCCCGCGATCACAACTACTTCTGGTACCGGAACAAGGTGGCGGCTTATGCCACACCGCAGGTATATGACCCCTCCTCCCACTTCGGCCGGCTGGGCGAGGTGGACGATCCGGTCTTCTCGCCGGATGGCGAGCAGGTGGCTTACGTGCGGGCCGAGGGGACCTGGAAGCGGATCTATTCGCTGGAGTTCCGCTCTCGCGGTGGAAAGACAACCCCCCTGACGGCAGCAAATCAGTTAAACTACAGCCCCTCCTGGTCACCGGACGGGCAATATATTGCCTTTGTGTCGGAGCGGGGTGGGAACAAGGACATCTACATCATGACGTCCAACGGACAGTTACAGACCAATCTCAGCCCGTCACCCGGCAGCGACATCGATCCAGCCTGGCAAAAGTAGTTCGCAGGGAACCGGATACACCGGCACAGGGGGATCGTCCAAGCCCCGTCCTTAGGTCATGGAGGTTCGTTTTCGTTTTATCGTTTTTCTGTATGTGCTTATGAGTTCAATCCGGCCTGCTTGGCCGGGGGGCTTTGGGCACGTTGGGGGTCAGCGGTGGTCGGCGGGAACGGTTTGATGGTGTGCCCGCGTTGGGGCTGAGGAGCAGGTTCAATTCACGCATGGACCGGGAATCATACTCCCGGTGACCGCAAATGTCACACACCCAGCAGGGGAAGTCGGAGACAATGATCATCTCATCATCCAACCAGGTAAAGTATGCCGTTGGCCGCAGGTGCATCTTTCCGGCAGGGCATTCATTGCAAGGGATGGTTTCGTTGTTTTGTAGTGTTCTCATCATTCCACGATCGGGATCATATTCGGGGTTTTCAAAGTCCTGATTTTATCGAGGGGCCAATAGATGGCAACCGCTTTGCCAATGATGGATTCCCGCTGGATAAAACCCCAGATATGGGAATCCTCCGAATCGTTGCGGTTATCGCCGAGCACGAACACCGCACCTTGCGGCACCTTCCACTCCCCATTATACACCGGAGCGTCTTTTATGTATCGCTCATCCAACAGGTTGCCATTCACATAAACCTTGTGGTCAAGAACTCTCACCAGGTCGCCCTCCAAACCAATGGCACGCTTGATGTAATCCTCCTGTGGGTTGTAAGGAGAGGGGAAGATGACGATGTCTCCTTGGTGCACATCTCCGCCAAAGCGATAAGCCAACCGGTTTACCAGAAGGAATTCTCCCGGCTCCAGCGTGGGCAGCATGCTGATGTTCTCCACCCGCACACGGGCCACCACCAAGTCAATGAGGAAGTACAGGATGATGGCGAGCAGGATGGTCTGGAAGGTTTCCAGCACAAAAGAGAGCGCCGGGTGGCGGCGGGGAATGACCGCCCTGGCTGCCAGGATGTTTGCGCTTGTTGGCCCTGGCTTATGCAAAGCACCTCCGATTTTATGTCCCTGACGTCCTGCGAGATCCCTGGCGCCGGGTTTTTAGAACCAACCGTATGGGGGTGCCGGTAAAAGGATACTCCCGGCGCAGGCTGTTCTCAATATACCGCAGGTAGCTAAAATGGGCAAGCGATGGATCATTAACATAAATCATAAAAGTTGGCGGATCACTGCGCACCTGGGTGCCGTAATATAGGCGCAATGCACGACCGGTGCGCGAAGTGGCCGCGTGGGCATCCTGGGCTTTCTGCAGGATACGGTTGAGGCTGCCGGTGGGAATGCGGACCAGCCTTTCCTCCTGCACCTGCAGGGCCAGGGGCAGCACCTGTTCCACCCGCTGACCGGTCTTCGCGGATATGTACAGGATGGGCACATAGTTCAAAAAGTTCAGTTCCTGGCGGATGCGCCGGTTGAATTCATCCATGGTATGGGTGTCTTTGGGGATGGCGTCCCACTTGTTGACGAGCACCACGGTGCTCTTCCAAGCCTGAAGGACAAGACCGGCGATGTGGGCGTCCTGGGCGGTAATGCCGGTTACGGCATCGATAAGAAGCAGGGCCACCTCGGCCCGTTCGATGGCGCGCAATGAACGGACAACACTGTACTTCTCCACGCCAGGAAGGATCTTCCCCCGTCTGCGGATACCGGCAGTGTCAATGAGCGTGATCGGCAATCCGTTGAATTCGATGCGGGTGTCAATGGCATCGCGGGTGGTGCCGGGAATGTGGCTGACAATGGCCCTCTCTTCGCCGATGAGCCGGTTTAACAGGCTGGACTTGCCCGCATTGGGCTTGCCAACAATGGCCAGTTTCACCGAATCATCATCCTCCTCCTCGCCCTGGGGTGGGAAAACGGCCACCAGGTCATCCAGCAGGTCTCCGGTGCCCGTTCCGTGGAGGGAGGAGATGGGATAAGGATCACCCATGCCGAGGGCATAAAAATCTGCCGCCTGAAGCCGTAAAGAACGATTGTCGGCCTTGTTGACCACCAGGAAAACCGGCGGGCACTGGTTGCCTTCCACCACCTGCTGATTGCGACGCAAAAGACTTGCTACTTCCTGGTCGGTCGGGGTAACGCCGGCTGTAGCATCCACCAGGAAGAGCACCACGTCCGCCTCCTGCACGGCGAGCAGAGCCTGGGAGCGGATCTGCTGGATATAATCGGCAGAGCCAATGGAAAGCGGGTCTCTTCCACCAAAACCGGGGTCGATGCCGCCAGTGTCGATAATGTCAAATGAACGGCCGTTCCACTCAGCCTGGCCAAACAGGCGGTCGCGGGTGGTGCCGGGGGTATCATCCACAATGGCCAGGGGCTCGCCGGCCAGCCGATTGAAGAGGGTGCTCTTGCCTACATTGGGGCGGCCAACAAGGGCTACGATGGGTGTCTTCATGCCCGTTCCTAGGGGGACCTGGGTGTGGGGGAAGGTCTACCCTTGGCAATCAGGGTGACCTCAACGGTGCCGGGGAGGATGGAATCAACCCTAATCTCTGGCTGGCCGGTTTCCACCTTTGGTTCCACCTGGTAGGTTCCGGGACCTTTTTCAGTCATGTCAATTGTGACTCGGACGTTGCGTAACGGCAGGGTGTCCAGCAGGGGCAGAGGGCCGGAGAGCAGTACATCCACGCTGGCTGGTGAGATGACAACCTCCATGTCGTTTGAAACCCCGATGATCTCCACCGGTCTATCGGTTAGTTTAATGCTCCCCTCAATGGACGCAATACCCACCTGCACTTCCACGTTCTGTTCACCCACCAGGACCACCCCCTGCGGCAGGCTGAGTTGCATGGGCGTAATGATGTCGTCACGGGCGCCGGTAAGGTCCACTGGCAGGGTCTCCACATATCCGGGCAGGGCAGCCACCAGTTGTGGATCGGCGGAGAAGACAGTGACAGCAGCCGGGTAGACCGAGATATTGGTCACACGGTACCCACTTGCCACCTGGCCAAGCAGCACCGCCTTGACCACCACATTGCGGTATCCACCCAGTTGGGTGACCTCGACGCTGAAGGTAACATGGGTGGGGGAAATTGTGAGGCCTTCGACCACCGATCCTGAGGCGTCCACCGCCTGCAACGGAAGAGTGCGCTGGAAGCTGGCGACCACGGAACTGATATCCACCACGGCCCGCACCTCCTGGACACGGGCCACCTGGTCCAGCGGGCCACTGATGGTGGCAGTGTCCATCTCAAGCATGGGGCTGCCAGCCTGGTAACCCACCGGCAGGCTGCCCCGTTTTACAATGTTAATGGGGAGGGTGACGCTGGAAAGCCGTTCCAGGCGGAGGGACACCTCTTCGGGAACCCATTTGACAATCTCCACGGGGCTGATACCCACCTGAACCTGCAAGGGCACCTGGTGCCCGCCGGCCTGCAATCCAGAGAGGTCCAGGATGGCTCGAACCGGCACCTGCTCATTAATAATTCGGTCCCAAATGGAGGATGGCGCCTGGAGTGTAACCTCGGCCATCTCCGGCACATCGCCCGTAAGGACAAGCGCCGGGTTTTGCCCAATGATCTCGATGTCCACCGGTCCAGGATAGGTGCGCTCCTGAAGCGGGTCGGTGGAAGTGACGGCGGAGATCCAAACCGCCAAAGCCAGGGCAAAGGCCAGCAGGAGGGTGGGAAGACTGCGGGCGAACTTTCTCAATGCCTCCACGGTCAATCCTCCACCTTTCGATGAACGCCCGGCAGCCGACGAAAATGTTCAAAGAGGTTCCAGCCGCTGTAAACCGTCTCGGCCGGCTTGTAGAACGCCAGCAGGATGTTCTCCAACCGTTCGGTGTCCAATCGACGGATCATCCTTCCTCCGTGTGCCACGGAAATGGATCCGGTCTGTTCGGAGACGACCACCGCGATCGCGTCAGAAGCCTCTGAAATGCCCAGGGCTGCCCGATGCCGCAGGCCCATCTGGCGCTCGGGAGAGCGGTTAAGCACACCGCTGGCAGAAAGGGGCATTACGCAGGCAGCAGCCATCAGACGACCTCCAGCGATGATTACGGCGCCGTCGTGCAATGGGGTGTTGGGGTAGAAGATCTGCAACAGCAATTCCGGGGTAAGGCCCGAATCAATGCGCACGCCAGTGGCAACATAATCCGCCAGGTTGTCCGTTCGCTGGAGGACAATAAGTGCCCCATGTTGGCGGGCGGAAAGGCGGGCTGCCGCGCTGACCACCGATTTAATGGATGCCTGTTGGGCTTCCGCCGAGGGTACGGATTGTCGCCAGAAGACCTGCCCGGCGCCCGCCCGACCCAGCCGTTCCAATGCCCGGCGAATCTCGGGCGCAAAAATGACCGGAATGGCAAAGAAGAAGGCCGGAAGGGCCGAACGCACCAGCCAGGAAAAAGCGGGCAGGTTCATCACGGTTGTGAGCACCACCAGGAAGAGCGCCATCAGCACAACGCCGCGCAGAAGAACCATGGCCTGTGTATCGCGCACGAGCATGAGGATGGCGAAGAAGACCACGGTCACCAACAGGATGTCCAACATGCTCAGCCAGGTGAAGCGCTGAAAGAGGAAAATAAGTTCGTTAAGCAGACTTTCCATGGTTCGCTGCAGGGAATTCTACTGCAGGTCCTCCATCCCAATTGAGGTAAAAATTGCCATGAACATTTCCAATAAGATCAAATCGGCCGCAGGATGCGTTCACTGCGCATTGTTTAAACAGAATGATCTTTCCCGGCCTGGCCAACTCTTCCATTGCCTCCGCCCAGGCGGGGTCCACCAGGGTGCCTGCCTGGCAGGCCTCGTATCCCAGGCGCTTCCAGACGATCCCATGGGAAGCCAGGGCTTCGTCCACCAGGATCATGGATGCCTCACACTGCAAATTCCGCGCCGCCTCCTCCACAGCATCCACCAGCACCGGGATGGCCGCCATCGCATCGATCTGGGGGTCAAGCAGCAGGTCACTGGCACGGGAAATGAGGTTTTCCACCTGCCAGCCGACCAGGCCCACCGGTTCATCACCGGACTGCAGGATGAGAAAGGCCTTTTCGCCAAAGGCGGCCATTACATCCTCCTCGGTGAAGGAGGTTGTCGGATGCTGCAACCGGTTGAGCAGGGCGGCAATGTCGGCCGCCCGACGCGGTCCGGCGCGCTGCACACTGATTCCACCAGCCGCTTTTCCCGCCGGCGCCGCTTCGGCAGGCCTGGGTCCGTGTTGGGAGACCAGCCGTCCGGTTGGGCGCACGCTCTTCCAGCCATCGTTCACCTGGCGCCATGTATCAGCAAAGGTGGAGCGGTTGTGAATGACCACATCGGCTGCTTCCAGCTTTTGCTCCGCCGGTGGTTGGGACGTGATACGCTGGCGGGCATTCTCCTCGCTCATGCCCCGGTTGCGCATCAGGCGCTCCATTTGCAACTCAAAGGGGGCATAGGTGACCCAGATCGAGTCACACTTCTTCCCCAGGCCGGATTCCAGCAGTTTAATGGCCTCTATGACCGCCACCGGTTGTGTGCTGTTGCGCACCAGCAGGTCAACCGCCCGGTCCACCAGCGGATGCAAAATCCCTTCCAGCACCTTCAGAGCTTCGGGGTCATTGAACACAATGCGACCGAGGCGCGCCCGGTCGATCTCTCCCTGGGAATCCACGACAAAGTGGCCAAATGCCTGCACCACCCGGGCATGCCCGGGTGCCCCCCTGGCCATGGCGCGGTGAGCCAGGGCGTCGGCATCAATGCCATAGGCGCCCATGTGCTCAAGCATGCGGCGAACCACGCTCTTGCCTGTGCCGATGTTGCCGGTGAGCCCGATGACGAACTTGCCAGGCCAGTGTGCCAGGGAACCTCCTGCCTGTTTGGGGAACAATTATCTTCCCCAGGATTAAATTCATTGTAATATTAGCCTGAATTGCTGTCAAACCAGTAAAGGGTGCAGCTGATTTGCCGACGCCGGGAAGTAACCGTGACCGTGAATTCCATGCCGGTCAGCGTGCGCCTTCCCTTTCTTGTACCCACCCTGATCTGTATCTTCCTGGCAGTGGCCACGGAAAAACCCGTAGCCGAAGGGCGCAGCCTGGAATTCCCCCCTTTGGCATAACCCGTTCCCTCAGCGGCGTATCAGGTGCATGGCGCTGGTTTTCATGCTGGCACACACCGATTTTCCGGGCTGCAGGCCAAGTTCCGCCGCCGAGGATTGCGTCACCAGAGCCACCAATGGGAAGCCGCACTCCACCACCACCCGCACCAGCGGCCCCTGCCTTCCCATGCGCAACACCGTCCCCGCCACCCGGTTGCGGGCGCTGCAGGACTCCTTCGGATCGGCCGACCACAAGGTCACATCCTCCGGCCGCAGGCAAAGGTACACCTCCTGGCCCACCCCGGCTTCACCCATTGCCTCCAGGGTGAAGCCGCCCGCCTGCGCGGTCACCAACCCTTCACGGCTGGAAATGACCCTGGCGGGGATGATGGTCTCGACCCCCACAAAGGCAGCCACATCGGTATCGGCCGGACTGGAGAAGACCACCGCAGGGCTGCCGCTCTGTCGCAGGCGCCCCTCCAGCAGAACGGCGACACTTTGCCCCAGAAGGAGCGCCTCGTTCAGGTCGTGGGTTACAAAAATGGTCGTGGTGCGGGTGCCGGCCAGCAGATCGTGCAAATCGTCCAAAATCCGGCTGCGGGTGGGGGCATCCAGCGCTCCAAAGGGCTCGTCCAGCAACAACAGTTCCGGTTGCAGGGCAAAGGCACGCGCCAGGGAGGTTCGCTGGGCTTCACCTCCGGAAAGCTGGCGGCTGTGGCGTTTTCGCAGGTGGGTAATGCCCAGTTTCTCCAGCCATTCATCCACCCGCCGGGCAACCTCCCTTTTGGGGAGACCCCGAAAGCGCAGGCCGGATGCCACGTTATCCTCCACGCTGGCGTTAAAGAGAAGGGGCTCCTGCAACACCAGGGCCAGGCGCCGACGGTAGGTCAGTTCGTCCATTGTCAGGATATCCTGCCCCTCGAACCCGATCCGCCCGGCTGAAGGGTGCATCAGGCGACTGATAGCCAGCAACAATGTGCTCTTGCCGGCGCCGTTGGGGCCAATCACCGCCAGAGTGTGGCCTTTTTCCACACTCAAATGGTCCACGCTCAGCACCACATTCTGCCGGCGCTGCACAACCAGGTCCTGAATGGTTAATAGGCTCATGTTCTTCTGCCTCCGGGCTTTACCCCGGCCTGTGCTGGCGCTGCTGAACGGTGGTGAGGATGTAGTTGACCATGAAGGCCAGGAAGAGAAGGATTACAGAGAGGGCGATGGCCACTGCGAACTCTCCCTTGCTGGTTTCCAGGACAATGGCGGTGGTGAGCACGCGTGTCTGATGGCGCAGATTTCCACCCACCATCATCGAGGCACCTACTTCGCTAATGACCGAACCGAAACCGGCCATCAAGGCGGCCAGGAGCGGCAGCCGGGCTTCGCTCCACAGTTTCCCGACCATTTGCAGGCGTGAGGCCCCCAGGCCGAGGATCTGCAACTGCAGGCGCGGGTCAAGCGCCTGCAATGCGGCCACCGTTAAACCGGTGACCACCGGGGCGGAGATGACCGTCTGGGCAATGACAATGGCCGTCGGGGTGTAGATCAGGTGCAGGCTGCCAAAAATTCCGCTGCGCCAGAGCAGGATCGAGATCACCAGCCCAACCACCACCGGCGGCAGACCCATGCCGGTGTTGACCACGCTGATCCAGAATCTGCGGGTGGGGAATTTCCCCAAGGCCAGAAGCGTGCCCAACGGCAAACCGATGGCTAGGCTGATGAGGGTGCCCAGGCCTGAAACGCGCAATGAGAAGAGGGTGATCTCAATTACATCCGGATCACCGTGAATGAGCAACAGGAATGCCTGTTGAATGCCTTTCAGGAAGGTTTCCATGGATTACCGCCTTTACAGTTGAAAAAGACCCTGGCCCCCAAACCCCACCAGGGTCTTTAATTGTATAACAGGCAAGCTGCCCGGAACCCCTTACTGGCCGACCTCATCCTCGGCTTTGCCCGCATCCGGGAAGAACAAGGGTTGTCCGTATTTATCCACACCAAACGTGCGAACGAATTCCTGGGTCTCCGGTGAGGTAAGGAATTCGGCAAAGGCCACCGCACCCTCCTGGTTGGTTGAAGGCCACTTCTCATGGTTGACCACAATGACGTGATAAATATTCAGCAGTGCCGCATCACCTTCAAAAAGAATATCCAGATGCAGGGTGTCTTTCTGGGCCAGATAGGTGCCGCGGTCAGTCAGCGTGTAGGCGCCCTTTTCGGAGGCAATGCGCAGTGTGTCGGCCATCCCCTGGCCGGTCTCCAGGTACCAATCGCCTTCAGGGGTGATCTCCGCTGTTTTCCACAGTTTTAACTCCATTTTGTGTGTTCCGGAATCGTCCGCCCGCGAGACGAAGGTGTCCCCGGATGTGGCGATTGCGGACAGGGCTTCCACGGTGGTCTTCAAGCTCTTGATGCCGGCCGGGTCATCAGCCGGGCCAACGATAATGAAATCATTGTGCATTACCAGCCGCCGATCGCTGCCATAGCCTTCCTTCATGAAAGCCTCTTCGGATGCCGGGGCGTGCACCAACAGCACGTCCGCGTTCCCTTCCTGTCCCATCTTAAGGGCTTCTCCAGTGCCTACGGCAACCATTTTTACGTTGTAACCGGTCTTCTCCAGGAACATGGGCAACAATTCGTCCAGCAGGCCGGTGTCACGGGTGCTGGTGGTCGTGGCCAGGATCACCTCGGGGTTTTCCGGTTTGGGAACAGGCACCTCGGTGGGTGGAACTGAGGTCGGCTGCACAACTTCCTGCGGCTCCGGGCTGGGAGCCACGGTGGCAACTGGAGCGCAGGCCGACAGCAGGATAGCGATTGTGACGATCAAACCAAGCAGGTTCATAGGCGTTCTATTCATCTCATTTCTCCTCTGGGTGTATAGTTGCATGCATACATTTGTTTATACCATGATCGACCCACTTTGAGAAGAAACGGGAGGATGCCCCCACCAGCCGGGTTGACCATCGATAATGGACAGGGCTGCAGGGTGTGAAAACGAGCATTCAGTCGGGTCGGGGGGCTTCTTCGGCAGCCGGCAGCCAGAGTTGATGACGCACCATCCCGTCGGTGACATCCAGCGTGGAAGTGAGGTGCAGCAGTTCGTACCAGGTTGTCCCCGGCTTGAGGGCAATGGGCAGCCCATCAGCCCCGTAAAGTGTTACCAAATCCTGCGGAAATTCCCGCCGCCAGGTGATATCGAAAACCTGCCCATTGCGGTAGAGCCAGCCGTTTCCGGAACCCTGCAGGTTGATGTCGAAGACCTCACCATTCTCCAGCGGAATCACGTAGATGTATCGCGCCAGTAGTACAACCACATTATCAGCCATCACCGGCTGCCCGGTCAACTGGTCGGTTAACAACCCGTATTGCTCCATGTCAACCGTTGGGGCATTGTCCATGTCCACGTGACGCAGGTAACGCCCGGAGAGCTCGTCGAAATCCCAACGGTTATAAATGGCGCCGGAGAACTTGACGTAGACGGTATGAACGATGTGCCCTCTATTGGGGGGAGTTGGGTCAAAGACCAAACCGGAAAGGTCCTGGCGGGAGTTATCCATGCCTCTTTTTTCCAGGTAGGACGGCAAGGCAGTTAGATCGGCACCAAGGAAGTTGGTTCCATCCGGGTCATAGCGGCAGAGCGCAGGGCAGGATCCGGGTTCCTCCAACACCAGGCGGTCTTTAAAATCCGATTCCAGGATGGCATTCAGCAGGTCATCATATGCCCGTCCGAACATGAAGATGGCCTTGTACATAGGCACCAGTTGCATGTCCACCCAGCGGGCTGAACGGATGGGGCCAACCCGCGGGGAATTTTGACCGTAATAAACGGCGGCAAAGCGCGTGGTGCCTTCCTCCGTGTAATACTCGAAGACATGGTCGGCAAGATTAAGGCCAAATTGAGGGCGGTTTATTCGCGGCAGGTTCTCCACCTTGATAAGAACGGGGCGTCGATCAAGGAGGGATGGCTCCTCCACCAGTTGACCGGTTAGCAGGTTAAGCGGTGGACCAGGAGTGAACAGGGGGGATGGGGAAGGCGTGGGCATGGATGCGCCAGATGGTCGAACCGCCGCTGTCAACTCGGTGGCGTAGATGTGCGGTGTTGAAGTGGCTGCGACCTGTGGGCTGCATCCTGTTGCGTACAACAGGAACAGGGCAGCAAGCAGGATTCCCGCAGTTGGCTGGTACTGTGGCCTTTCACTTTTCCCGCTCATTCGACACCTCCCCTTCCGGAATTATATCTTGTCCGGTAAACAAAACCCTGTTCCATGACACGGTAATCCTTGCATGCCGAATATTTAACCAATATAATGACCCCCATCATGGAGAGCTCTTCCCCCGCACCGGCGGAAAACACCGCACCTGTACCAACAGGCAGTAAAGCCCCCGCCTGGCGCAGGTTGTTAAAAACCCTGTTGTTCGCCGTTGCCGGCATCGTGGTCGGTGCCTGGCTGTTTTATACACCCGGCGGGCTGCTGGGCAAGGCAGATGCAGTGGGTTACGCCGTTTGTCACCGCATTACGGTGCGCTCATTTATGCTGGGAGAACGCCAATTGCCACTCTGCTCCCGCTGTTCGGGCATGTACATGGGAGCATTATTAGGCTTTGTCCTCCAGTGGCAGGCTAGCCACCGGGGGGGCATGCCGGCCCGCAAGTTTCAGGTGCTCTTTGGTCTCTTTCTGCTCGTCTTCGCATTCGATGGCATCAATTCGTATCTTCAACTATGGCATGGCATTCAACCGCTCTATGTCACACATAACTGGATGCGCATGGTCACCGGCTCAGGCATGGGGTTGGCCATGGCCGGCGTACTCGTCCCCGTGTTCAACCAGAGCACTTGGGCAAAATGGCAGAACCAGCCGGTGCTGCAAAGTTGGCGCCAGATGGCTGTGATGCTGGCAGCAGCCATTCTGATGGATGCAGCCATTCTCTCCCAAAATGTACTCATCCTCTACCCGGTGGGGTTGTTGAGCGCCGCCACTGTTCTGGCCATCCTCTCGACCATCTACGCCATTGTTTGGATCATGCTATGGAAGAAGGACAATTCATTCACGCATGTCAACCAGGTGTCCGCCTTCCTCCTGGGAGGATTCGCCACCGCGGTGGCCCAGGTTGCCATCATGGACCTGGGGCGGTACATCCTCACCGGTACGTGGACAGGCATCATCCCTTAAGGAACTCCATCAAACATACAACCAAACTTGATGTACAATCGTAGATAGTTCAGGAGGAAATGATTTATGGACCTATTTGGTGTTTTTTCCGCATTCGGGCTTTCAGCCAGCGCCGGGCTGAACGCTTACATCCCCCTGCTTGTGCTCTCCCTGCTTGCCAAATTCACCAACTTGTTGCATTTGACGAAGCCATGGGATACCCTTACCAGCTGGTGGGTCATCGGCGCGTTGATCGTGCTTTCCCTGATCGAACTGTTCGCCGATTCAACCCCTGCGGTGAATCATATCAATGACATCATCCAATCCTTTGTACGACCGGCAGCCGGTGCGGTGGCTTTCGCCTCCAGCGCCAGCATTATCACGGACGTTTCCCCCATCCTCTCCTTGATCGCCGGTTTGCTGATTGCCGGGGGGGTCCACACGGTTAAATCAGTCGCTGTGCGCCCGGCAGTGACGGCAGCCACAGGCGGCACCGCCAACCCTCTCGTGGCCGTGGCGGAAGACCTTACCTCAACTGTAATTTCCATCCTCTCCGTGATCGTCCCGGTTGTTGTCGCCTGTGTGCTGGTGCTGTTCACAGCCTGGGTTATATGGCTGCTCTGGCGGCGGGCAAACCGTGAAGCCGCCAAACGGGAGAATATATGACCTTCCCCGAACCGCAGGGGTATTATCCGAGGGATGGCAGCGAAAAGACCAGTTCCTATGCCATCATCAGCCTGATCTGCGGCTTCCTGGCTTGGGGAGGGGTTTTTGGCCTGGGCGGGATGCTGGCGGTCATCTTTGGCCACCTGGCACAAAAGGAGATCCGCGAAGGCATGGGCAGCATCGTGGGAGGGGGAATGGCAACAGCCGGACTGGTACTCGGCTACACGAATGTCATTATCTCGCTTATCGGCTTGTGCTTCCTGGCGTTCATGTTGCTGGGAATTTTCTCCACCCCCCTCTTCTGCATCCCTTTCGCCAATGAATTCAATACCGGTTTCACAACCATCCCTTAGGAGGCTATCATGAGCATCAACAACAGCGATCCAAAACCCAAAGCCGGCAACAGTGACCCAACCGTGCTAAGCAGTCCTCCAACCGGCGGTTTCAACGTGGACGACCCCTTGCCTGAAGCGCCACCAAAAAAGAAAAAAACCTGGTTGATCATCCTGATCGTCCTGGTGGTGCTGTGCCTGTGCGCCTGCATTGGTGTGGTTGTCGCCGGGCTGGTCAGTGGCGGCGGGGAGTTTAATTTCAATTTTGATCTTGACGACCTGCTGAACGAGTTTAACGGGTTCCTGCCGCTCCTCACCGTGGCCTGAAACCCATCACTTGTACAACCTGAGGTGCGTTCACAGCGGGGTGCAACCCCTGTTCATTGGGCGCGCCTAGTTTTTATCCATTCATCGGACACATTCAACTGGTTTTTTGTCCGTTCATCCAGGCTGTGAGTTCAAACGGCCAATTATTCTCGAAGACGGCCTGCAATTGGCCCAATGCCTGGCGGGCCTGTCTGGCTTCCACCTCATCCAATTTCAAAGCAGCGAACTCGTCCTCATCCAGCACCAATTTCCGTCCATCAGGGTACACCAGCAGGTCCAGTGCCAGGTCGCGGCAGCTGAGAATTTCCTCGCTCATGGTGGCCGGTGAGGTCACGTTGCAATACCAGCCCTTCAGCATACCGCTATGGCGATCGTGCATCTGGAAGATGTTGTACCAGCGCTGCCAGAAATAGGCTTCCAGAAAGCGATCACCGGGGGCGAGCCCAATGCCATGGAAAGGCCGGTATTCCCGGTCAAAGAAGGCTTCCACAAGCACACCTTCTGAATTCTCCCACAATACCATTGCCGGGTAGCGCCAGCGCTCAACCCCCTTGTGGTCCAGTTTGAGGACTTGAATCCGCCTCACGCTGTACCTCCATTTCCGGGCAGGCAGCGCAGGGCATCGGGCCGCAACCACAAGGTGGTCTGAATGCCCTCCGCCAAAGGCTGGTCCAGGTCAAATTGAAGGCGGCATCCCTGCCCGGTCAGCAGGTCCACCCGGTGTCGCTCACCGCGGAAGAGAACCTGCTCCACGCGCCCATGCACCGGGATGCTCCCATCTGTTTTCTGGACACTGGCACCGCTGGGGCGCAACAAGAGGGTGGCCGGATCATCCACTGCCCAGCCCCGGCTGCAGGGTCCTGGATCAGGCAGGTCCAACTCACCCAGTGCGCAGCGAACCCGCAGCGGATGCAGGCGGATGACGCTGGCAGGCAGCAGGTTGGCCAGGCCAAGGAATCCCGCCACCCAGGGTGTTGCCGGGCAGGACATCACCTGTTCAGGCAGTCCCTCCTGCTCGATGCGGCCTTCATGCAGCAACGCCAGCCTGGTGCCGACTGCAAAGGCCTCTTCCTGGTCATGTGTGACGTAAATGGCCGGGATGCCCGTGTTCCGCAACAGGCGGCGCAGGTCCACGATCAATTGGGCGCGCAGGTTAAAGTCCAGGGCTCCGAGCGGCTCGTCAAACATCAGCAGGCGCGGCCCCGGCGCCAGTGCCCGTGCCAGCGCCACACGCTGCTGCTCGCCGCCGGAAAGGCTGTCCACCCGCCGGCGAGAAAAACCCTGCAAGCCCACCTGTTCCAGCGCCTGCGCAACGCGGCGGTCAATTTCCTCCTGGGGCAGGTTCTGCATCTCCAAACCGAATGCCACATTCCGCTGCACGTTGCGGTGAGGGAAAAGGGCATATTCCTGGAAGACCAGCCCAAAAAGCCTGCGATGGGCTGGCATGGGGGCCAGGTCCTGCTCCTCCCATAACACCCGTCCCCGGTCCGGCGGTTCAAGCCCGGCGATGATGCGCAGCAATGTGCTTTTGCCGCTGCCGGAAGGCCCCAGCAGGCAAAGGGTCTCTCCGGGTGCGACGGTAAAAGATATCCCTTGGAGCAGGGGTTTTCCTTCATAGTGCTTGTGAACATCTTCAATTCTGAGCATGGTTACTTCCTTCAAGCAGCCTGCATGGTACCCAGGCGGTCCACAGCAACCACGCTGACGGCGCAAACAAGCAGCAGCAGCGTGGACATGGCCATTGCCTGGCCGTAGTTAAGCGCGCCAGGCTGCGAAAGAAACCGGTAGATAGCAATGGGCATGGTGGGCATCTCCGGGCGGGCTAAAAAACTGGTGGCGCCAAACTCCCCCAGGGAGATGGTAAATGCAAAAACCGCCGCTGATAGTACCGGCCGCCAGAGGATCTTCCAATCCACTTCCCACCAGGCACGCAGCGGCGGGGCACCAAGGACGGCGGCAGCCTGATGATAAGCCGGTGGCAGCGAAGCCAGTGCCGGTTGCAGTGTGCGGACCACAAAAGGCATGGCCACCAGTGTGTGCGCCAAGGGAATGAGCAATGGAAAACTGCGCACGTCCAGCGGTGGCCGGTTGAAGACCAGCAGGAAACCCAGCCCCAATGTGACGGCCGAGGCACCCAGCGGCAGCATGAGCAGGGAATCCAGCCAGTGCCGGCCGGGCAGCGGTCTGCGCAAGGCCAGGGCGGCCAGCCAGCCCAGGCCGAGGGCAATGACCATGGCAGCCAGGGCATAGAGCAATGAATTGCCCACCGCCTGCAGCGGCGGCACATAGAACACAGACTGTCGACGGTTGATAAAGAGCTCGCGATAATAGTCCAGTGTCAGACCGGTCTCCACGGCGCTCCTGTCGCCGCGGGCTGCCTCCAGCCGCACCAGCGAGCGCAGGCTGAGAGCCACCAGCGGTGAGAACAGCAGGGTAATGATCACCAGCAGCGTTGCCGCCACATGAAGTTTTTCCACAATTGTTCGCGGCTTGCGCAAGCCCACGCCGGTGGAGCGGGCTGAGAAGGGCGATGCACTGCTGCCGATGCGGTTCCAGACGGCGGTGACCAGCAATGTGCATCCCAATTGGATGGCTGAAAGCAGTGCGGCCAGCGGTAAATTCAACCGGTGGATCGCCTGGGTGTAGATCTCCACCTCCAGGGTGGAAAAACGGGGGCCGCCCAGCAGCAACACCACCCCGAAACTGGTGAAATCGAACAGGAATACCAGCAGGGCAGCCGAGAGCAGCGCCGGGCGCAGCAGGGGCAGCGTCACATGGAAAAAATTTCGCCAGGGGGAAGCCCCCAGCACCCTGCCGGCCTGCAGAAGCCGCAGGTCCAGCCCCAGCCAGGCCCCACCCACCAGGCGGATGACAACGGTGGTGTTATAGAACACATGCGCCAGCAGGATGGCTGCCAATGTGTTCAGCACCTGCAATGGGGGTTGTGCCAGGCCGAACAGGCTCATCAACGCCAGGTTCAACCAGCCCCGCGGCCCAACCAGCGCATTAAAACCGGCGGCAGCCACCACGGTGGGCAGGATGAAGGGCAGTGTAAGGAAGGATTGCAGTATTCGCCGGCCGGGGAAGGTAAAACGGGCGAACATCCAGGCTGCCGGCAGCCCGACAAGAAAAGTAAGCAGCATGGAAAGCAGTGCCTGCCAAAAGGTAAAACCGGTCACGCGGGCAAGGCGCGCCCAGTCGGCTGCCTGCAGTCCGGGTCCGGCCGATATTGTTGGAAAGATCGAAGCCCGGAAAATGGCTGCCAGCGGCAGGTAAAAAAACGCCAGCAGAAAGGCCATTGGAAGCAGCCACAGGTACACGGCGCTACGGGCGGTCATCTCCTTTTTCCCCGGCAGGCTCACTTAAGCATGACCCCCTCCCAGGCGGTGATCCAGCGATCACGGTTGACACTGATGGCCTGCGGATTGAGGCGGGCAGGGTCTTTCACGACCGGTGAATACTTGGTAAATGCCTCCGGCAGTTTGGCCTCCGGGTTGACAGGGTAGACGAACATCTGCAGGGGAATATCCTCCTGGAAAGGCAGGTTCAGCATGGCATCCAGCCATTTTTCAGCCAGTGACCGTTGTGGGGTGCCGCGAAGGATCCCGGCAAACTCCACCTGGCGGAAGCAGGCACCAGCGGCCGTGATGGCAGATGTGGGCGCATCCTCCAACGGCTGGCTGGCAAAAAGCACCTCGGCGGCAGGGCTGGAATTGTAGGAAACCACCATGGGCTGGCTGCCTCGGCCGGATGAGCCGCTGAAGTTGGTGTAATAGGCGGTTTCCCAATCGTTGACCACCACCACGCCATTCCTCCGCAATCCCTCCCAAAAGGCCAGGTACCCGGGGTCGCCAAACTGCGAGACACTGGCAAGCAGGAACGCCAGGCCAGGCGAAGAGACAGCCGGATTCTCCACCACCAGCAAGCCGCGGTAGGCTTCATCATCCAGGGTGGCCAAGGATGCCGGCACCTCCAGGTTGTGCTCAGCAAACCAGGCTTTGTCGTAATTAATGCACACATCCCCGTAATCCACCGGCGTGGCACGGAAGGTGCCGTCCATGCGGAATTCCTCCGGCAGGGCCTGCAATCCTGCGGGCTGGTAGGGCTCAAAGATATCCGCCTCCAGCGCCCTGGAAAGGAAGGTGTTGTCCACCCCGTAGAAAACATCCGCCAGCGGCGCTTCGCGTGAAAGGATGGCACGGTTCAATGCGGCCCCCGTGTCACCTGCCTTAAGGAAGGAGACCTTCACCTGGTTGGCAGATTCGAAAGCGGAAACAACAGCCTCGCTGATGGAGAAGGAATCATGAGCCATCACGGTGAGGACCAGCGGTTCTGCGCTGGGGCTGGCTGCGACAGGCGTTGAGGCAACGGTTGCAGGGCTGCAGCCCGCCAATACAACTCCGGCAATAATTGTCAGCATAAGGAATTTGTTCATCATCAATCCTCCGCTGCATCCCGAACGTGGATGCAGCACAATTCCCCGGCGGTCAGTTGCACTGCAGCCTCATCAGCCTCCAGGCGATTGCTGACGCCGCGGGTCTGGTAGGGATAAAGGCTCTCGTTATGAAGGGGATACTTCAACCCCCGGGTGGTGATGCCACTGGCTGCCCCGAAAACAGGCAGCAGGGAGACCGTATCTCCGGGGCGGCCGTGAATGCAGGCTTCCTTGCGGATAATGAAGACCTCGGTATGGCCGTCATCCATTCGCACATCGCAGGATGCCAGCCCCGGTCGGGCAAGCAGATGAAGGTTGGCCAGCATCTGGTCAAAACGGCCACCCAGCCCACCGACAATGACAACTTCACGGCAGCCCTTCTCCAACACGGCCTGCAACGCCAGATCCAGGTCTGTTTCGTTCTTTTCGCTCGGATGCCGATGGATATCGATGCCGTCCGCCATGAAGGCCTCCAGTTGATGTGGATTAATGGAGTCCATGTCACCCACCAGAAGGTGCGGTTTTAAACCCAGGGCTGCCAGATGGCGCGATCCTCCATCAGCGGCCACCAGCCAGTCACCTGGTCGTAACATTCGGCGCACCACTTCAAGATCGGGGACATTCCCGTTCGCAAACAGCACAGCCCTGTTATTGTTCATAAACAAAACACCCCTCGCCGGTGGAGGGGTGCCGCCTTGTTCTCCCTGGTTCTCCCTCCGCCGGCATTATCCGGATCAGGTGATATGGGTCGAGGGCCATAGCCCTCCTCTCAGCCCGAATTGCCGGGCTCCCCGTCAGTCCATGTTCAGTATAGCCAACGGCAATTTAAATGTCAAGATGCGGGGTATTCTGCGTTACAGTCACAAAAGTCCATAGAAAAGGTAGAAAATAGAGAGAGTTCCAGTCA
>CAYQUO010000013.1:0-93225 GCA_964420835.1 uncultured Anaerolineaceae bacterium | reverse complement strand
GAAACAGGCGCAACTGCCATGGAAACCAGTAGGCGGTGATGACTGCCATGAAAGCGGTCAGAATGAAGATCGAGCTTCCCAGCGCCAGCCACACTTTGCGGGGCGAACTTTGCCACCAGACCATTATCGGTGCACTGGCTAATAATAACAAGACGCTTCGTGTTAGTTGCAACGGGATCAATTGTCCCCATGTAGGTATGGTTAATTCATATTGACCAGCAATATAGAATTTCTTAATGAACGGTTGGACAAGCAGCCCAAAAACAATGTATGTCACGGGATACGCCAATAGCACAAGGATGATTCGCCACATCCAAGTTGATCTTTTGTAGAACATAGCATAAATTTGAAGACGATGCTGGCAAGGTTCAATAGCCATAATAGGCTGGAACAGAACCGCTACCAGTGCTGAAAGAAATATGGCTGGAAGCAAGAAGTTGAGTAAGGTAAAGAGAGCGTTTGACATCGAAGATACTGCGCCGGTTGTCATGAAAAAGAACGCTTCGAGCACGACTCCAAAAGCGCCAAATATCCAGATTAGTTCAAATAGGATGCCCCAGCGCAATAGCCAATTGGCTGACATGTTCCTTGAAAGGAAGGATAATGTAAAAGCCAATAATATACTCCCCAGTAGGAACCAGAGCATGATCGTATTAGCGTCTGTGCCTTCCGGCATCTCAGGCGATTTAAAACCAAGCGAAGGTAGTATTATTCCGCTAAGAGCTATGCCTATGAAAAAACCGATGCCGCACAAGGGTAGTTTCCACAGATAAGCCAAGACGGTTTTAAGATTCATGGTGATCTCCAAGTATCGCTTATTTATTTAGTTTGCTTTTGATCTCATCTCTCTTTATTCATCCACTTAGCATTATCTTCACGTCCATTAGGAGATAACGATTTCACAGATCATACGAGCGTCCGTTCTTTTTTCTACTAGTGCTTTTCTTTGTCCATGTTTAATGGTTTATATGTCTCACTAAGCACGCGTATCAATCCCTGATTGAACTTTTCAGCTTCACCCATGAAAGGGGTGTGAGCAGAAGACTCGAAAATCACTAATTCCTTCCCCTTCAATGCATTAAGCGATTTATAGTAGTTCTTCACTAATGTCATGGGGGTATTGTAGTCATGGATCCCAACGAAAAAATAGACTGGTAGTTCGAGGCGAGAGATTTCTTTCATCGCGTCAAAAGACTGATAAATGGATGTATACCACATCGGCCCGCTACCGCGATTGGAGCCGCGCAGCCAAGCTGTTACATCCCGCAAGTTGTATTCAGGCGCGCATAGGGTAATCCAGGCAAGTCTCGCAAATCCAACGTCAAAACCGCCACCAAACGCGTCAACCAACTTGATGTAACGGACAAATTCTACGTGATCAGTAAAAGGTGGTCGCCCCAATGATTTGAGCTTACTCAAGCTGCTTTTATCTTTGACTTGGTGAAGAAGCCAGTCGTATCCGATCTCTTGAGCGCGACGAAAATTGACTACCTGACCGACTCCAATGTACGCGTAATAATCTTGTGGATATATCTGTGCTAGACGGATGCCTAGTTGAGAACCCCATGAGTGGCCTACCAGGTAAATCTTGTCTTGTCCGAATCGACTTTTCAGATAAAGCGTCAACTCATGGGCGTCAGATAGATATTGATCGAAAGTCATGGTTGATTCATCGAAATTGGAGGGATTCGATTTTCCCGCACCGCGCTGATCCCAATGAACAACAATGAAATGCTCTTCAAGCGCACTATTGAAATAACGTGCTACCGGCATTTGTGCTGCACCGGGCCCACCATGTAGCCAAAGTAATACAGGATTGGTGGTATTTTGCCCGCGAACCAAAATCCACTGCTCCATATTGCCCAATTCGATCTTTTCAAGAGAAGCAATGCTCGCCTCGCCAGCGATTGCTGGTGTGAACGTGGGCCGTATCCAAGCAACTATTCCTGAAATGAAAATCAAAACTAGGGTAAGTGAGATCATTTTGCGTCTCATGATTTTCCGTATCCTGTAACGCATCATAATCCTTCAGATTGGTTAAAACAAGGTCATGCTTGCAGAACGAGACAGAAGACTCAAATGGTTTACGGAAATCATTTTCTGCTTATACCAGGTAAATAATCCTGAATCAGAGCATCACTTTACGTCTGTCAGGGACATTTCGAATAAGAAGGAAAAACTAGTTACCTAAACAATACTTCACTTATTTATTTCTAATACTCATTATTTCTGTATAAATTCAGATAGATTTGAGACAGGGAAGTAGACAATAACGGACATCGGGGCTATCCATCCGTAGAGGTGAGAACAATAAAAATGGAAATGTTAGCACAGGTCAGATCCAGGTTGGGGTTACTCTCAGCCCGGGAGACATTGCAGAAGGCGGGGGCAAGGGGACGTAAGTGGCAAGCAGTGTTGGGGTGTCAAGAGCCACGCCGTACCGCCGGCGGAGGAGGTGGCGGCAGGGCGGGGTGCGAGGATTGGAGAAAAGCAGTCATCTCCCGAAGCGTGTCTACTAACGGCAATGGCACTGGGAAACGGAAAAGCAGGTGGTATTGGCAGCCAGTCGGTATCCACTATTAGGCGGAGCCTCCATTACCTAAAACAGCGCGGTGAACTTCCTTTGCATGCCAAAAAAGCCCTAAACGACCGTATGCCGTGCGTAAACCCCGAGAGCATGCGGTTCTACAGCCCGGCAACTTGGTACAGCTTTGTACCCTGGATATTCACCCATTCCCCAAGATCCATTTCAAGCATCTCACCGCTCGGGACGTAGTCTCCCACTGGGATGTCATCGAAGTGCATACCCGGGCAATCGCCAAGAATGCAAAACAATTCCTGTCCACCTTGATCAACCGCATGCCTTTCCCCGTCCGTGCCATCCAAGTGGATGGAGGCAGCGAGTACAGGAAAGAATTCGAGCAGACCTGTGCAGAACTGGGGCTGAAGCTGTTTGTCCTTCCTCCTCGCTCACCCAAGCTGAACGGCCGTGTCGAACGGGCTCATCGCAATCACATAGAAGAGCTCTACGCAGTCTACGATCTGGATTAACATCCCCCTTCACTCAATCGAGCATTGAAAGATTGGGAGAGGATCTACAACCAGGTTCGCCCTCAACGTGCTCTGGACTACCTCTCCCCTGCAGAGTATATTCGTATCCACCACCCTTCAGTTGCCCCGGCTCTGTCTCATATGTATTGAACCCATGCAACCGCTCGTCAACCGGGTGTTTTCAAACTATAATTCCACTCCGCATCAGGAAGGGAGGGTGAGCCATGCAAGGCAGGAAAATATCGCTCTTTTCCGTTGGCTGGGTCTTCCTGGGGATCCTCTTGGGATGGTTGTTCCCCGTGTCAACGGTTCAGGCAGCCGGGCGCTTCCTCTTCTCCGAACAAACCTACCGGGTCGCCCGGACGACCGTTTTGTTTCAACGCTTGTGCAGCGAACTGTTGCCCACCACCCCTCTTGGGCGGCACTATTTGGACCTGGGTTTTACTCACGCCACCCCATTAATGAGGCTGCTCTGGTACGACCAGGCCATGACCCGGCAAACCTGGCATGTGATCGACCTCTACACCCCCGCCGTCGAGGCGCTGCTGGATGGCCAGGGGGATGCCGTAACCGTCTCCCAAGAAATGGTCGATGAACTGCAGTCGTTTTTATCCGGGATGCAAAGCCGTGCGGAGGACGACCTTAAGCGGATCATCGCGGAGGAGCGCGCCAAAGTCCCATGGCAGGAACTGGTCGGCCTGACAGCCGGCCAGGCCTGGGTCATTCTCCAGGGGTTCGCCCCCGCCTCACAGTAACATTGCCCCTTCAATCCGCACAATCCCGGCCGCCGGCGGGGTTGTCACCCTTCCTGCCGTCGGTAAAGGCCCCGCCATTTTATTAAAATAGGTGAAATGGGCAATGTTTCCTGGGGAAATTGGCAATTGTCAAAATCCCCCCACCCCGTACAATGGGGGTGTGGTGAATGGAACCCCCTCCGGCTGATTTCCTCCAAACAAGGTTTCGCCGGCAAATTTCATCGTAAAAACGAATAAACGAATAAACCAACACCCCCCGCCCGGTGGCGCCGGCTTTAACCGCCCGGCCCGGTCAAAAAAAACCGGCTGCCTTCCCAATCGGGCATCCGGTTCATCGTCCACGGGGGTTCCGGCATTGCCGGCCGGTCACTTCAGGAGCATCACCGCCTGCAGCGCGGCGTTCAACAGCCAGCCCGGTAAAAACCCCGCCAGCAGCACGGCTGCCGCCGGCAGCGCCGCCGCCGCCCGCACCCAGGCATCCCCCTCGGCTTCCTCCTCCCCGCTCTCCATGAACATCTTCACCACCACCCGCAGGTAGTAGTACGCCGAGAGCAGCGAGGTCAGCAGCCCAAGCAAGGCCAGCCAGCCAAAACCGCCCTTCAGGGCCGCCAGGAACAGGTAGTACTTGCCCCAAAAACCCAGCGTGGGCGGCACGCCGATGGAGGAGAGCATGAAGACCGCCATGGCCACACCCAGCCAGGGGTGCCTTCTGCCCACGCCCCGGTAATCATCCAGCGACAGCCCCCGCCCGTTCGCCTTTTCCAGGGCAATCACAACCGCCCAAGCGCCCAGCGTGGTCAGGCTGTAGGAGGCCAAAAAGAACAACATCCCGGCGATGCTGTCCCCCCGCACCTGCCCCTGCCCGTAGGGCACGAAGGCCATCAGCAGGTATCCCGCCTGGGCAATGCTGGAGTAGGCCAGCAGCCGCTTGATGTTGCTCTGCACCAGCGCCAGCAGGTTGCCCACCAGCATGGTCAGCGCGGCCAGGCCGGCCAGCACCGGCACCAGGTCTGTTGAGATGGCTGGGAAGGCCGTCACAAACACCCGCAGCAGGGCGGCAAACCCGGCCGCCTTGGCCCCCACCGACATGAAGGCCGTCACCGGCGAGGGGGCGCCGTGGTAAACATCCGGCGCCCACATGTGGAAGGGGACCACCGCCGACTTGAAGCCGAACCCCGTCAGCAGCAGCGCCGCCCCCACCAGCAGCATCGGCCAACCGGCCCCGCCCCCCTGGATGGCCGCCACCAGGCCCGGCAGGTCGGTGTGGGCGCTGGCCCCGAACAGGAAGGCAATGCCCAGCAGCACCACCGCCGAGGAGAACGAGCCCAGCAGGAAGTACTTGAGCGCGGCCTCCTCCGATTCCAGATCCAGGCGGGCGAACCCGGCCAGGATGTACAGCGGGATGGAGAGCAGTTCCAGCGCCAAAAAGACCACGATCAGGTCATTGGCGCAGGCCATCAGCATCATGCCGCACACGGCCAGCAGCAAAAGCGTGTAGTACTCCCCCCGCTCAATGCCCATCCGCCTCAGGTAGTCATACGCCAGGGCGATCCCGGCGAGCGCGCTCACCAGGAAGATGGCATCCAGGAAGATGGCGAACCCGTCCACAACCACCATGCCGTTAAAGGCGGTCGCCGGGTGGTGGAAGCGGGAAATGCCCAGGCCAAGCGTTGCCGCCAAGCCCAGGGCTGCCAGCACCGCCGTGATGGACTTGCGCCCGGCCGGGATCCACAGGTCAACCAGGAGCAGCACCACCGCCCAGGTTCCAAGGGCTGCGATCGGGAGTATGGCGTTCAGGTCGTTCACGGTCATGCGGTACCAGCCTCGCTAATGAAGTGCCACGCTCGAAGACAGGAGGAGCGCTGCAAGCTGCTCCAGGGTGGGGTTGATGAGGTTAAGGAAGGGCTTGGGATACAGGCCAATCCAGAAGATCAGCACCAGCAGCGGCAGCAGGGTCAGCACCTCGCGGGTCGAAATGTCCGCCAGGCTGCGGTTTTCCTCCCTGGCCAGCGGGCCCATGAAAACCTTCTCGAACATGAAAAGCAGGTACACCGCCGCCAGGATCACCCCCACCGTGGCAATGCCGGCGAACCAGGGGCTGTGAATCGCCTGCGACCCAAAGGCCCCCACCAGGATGGTGAACTCTCCGATGAAGCCGTTCAGGCCCGGCAGCCCTGCCGAAGAGAGGGTGATGATCAGCATCAGAGTCCCCAGCACCGGGACCGCCTTCCACAACCCGCCGAAGTCCGCCATCAGCCGGGTGTGCCGCCGCTCGTAGAGCATCCCCACCACCAGGAACAGGGCTCCCGTGCTCAGCCCGTGGTTCACCATCTGCAGCACGGCCCCCGAAAGGCCCTGCGGGTTGAGGGCGAACACGCCCAGCATCACAAAGCCCAGGTGGCTCACCGAGGAATAGGCCACCAGTTTTTTCATGTCCCGCTGGGCGTAGGCCACCATGGCGCCGTACACCACGCCGATCACCGCCAGTCCCGCCATCCAGGGGGTGAAGGTGCGGGTGGCCTCCGGGAAGAGCGGCAGGTTGAAGCGCAGGAAGCCGTAAACGCCCATCTTCAACAGCACACCCGCCAGGATGACCGAGCCGGCCGTTGGTGCCTCCACGTGGGCATCCGGCAGCCACGAGTGCAGCGGCCACATGGGCACCTTGATGGCAAAGGCCAGCGCAAAAGCCAGGAACAGCCAGGTCTGGGCCAGGGCGAAGCTCTGCCGTTGCTGCAACAGGTCTGCATGGTTCAGCGTTCCCGCCTGCCAGGCAATGTAGATGATGCCCAGCAGCATCAGGATCGAACCGGTCATGGTGTACAGGAAGAACTTGACCGCCGCGTAAACCCGTTTTTCACCGCCCCAGATGCCAATGAGGAAGATCATCGGCACCAGGGTGAATTCCCAGAAGATGTAGAACAGCGCCAGGTCCAGCGCCAGGAAGACGCCCAGCATGCCCGTTTCCAGCAACAGGAAGAAGAGCATGAAACCCTTAACCCGCTCCTCCACCGCCTTCCAGGTGGAGAGGATGGAAACCGGGGTCAGTAGGGTGGTCAGCAGCACCAGCAGCAGGCTGATGCCGTCCACGCCCATGGCAAAGGTGATGGGGGTTCCGGCGATGCTGAACCAGGGCAGTCGCAGTTCCATCTGCATGCCGCTTTCAGCGGTTTGGAACCCGGCCAGCACCCGGATGGACATTCCCAGCGTCACCAGGCTGGCGGCCAGGGCCGCCCAGCGGATGGCCGTCTTCCGCTCCGAAGGGATGAGCAGGACGACGAGGAAACCCAGCAGTGGGAAAAAGGTCGTCAGCAGGAGGGGATTAGAAAGCGCTTGCATGGGCACCCCTGGTGTCATCTTCTGTCACAAAAAAAGGCATCTTCTCCAGCCTCATTGAACTGCCTCAGTGGCTGAGGGCGATGTAGGCCAGGATGGCCACCAGCCCCAGCACCACCGTCAGGATGTAGGAACGCACAAAACCGTTCTGCCAGCGCCGCAGGGTGTTCCCCAGCCCCTGCAATCCGCCGCCCAGGCCGTTGCCTGCAGCGTCAATGCCGCCCAGGTCGAACCGCTCAGCCAGGAACCGGCAGGTCTGTTGGAACGGGTGGACAATGAGCGCATGGTAAATCTCATCCACCCACCACCGGTGCTGTGCCCCCCGGAAGAGGAAACCCAGGCGTCCGGCGAGTGGGTCCGGTTCCACCTGCGTCCGCCGTTTGCCGTACACCCACCAAGCCAGCAGCAGGCCGGCAACCGCGAAAAGCGTGGAATCCAGCGCCACCGGGAAGCGGAAGCCCAGCACCAGGTTGCCGGTCAGCGAGGGCTCCAGCCAGTGTTCCAGCGTGTACAATCCGGGGAAGTTGATCAGCCCGCCCAGGATGGAAAGCAGCGCCAGGATCACCAGGGGGATGGTGATGATCTTCGGGCTCTCCACGGCACCCCTGGCCTCGGGGGAGCGCGCCTGGCCAAAGAAGACCAGGAAGATCTGCCTGCCCATGTAGAAGGCCGTCAGGAAGGCTGAGACCAGCAGCAGGATGTAAACCGGGCGCGAGGTCTGGACGGCGGCGGCCAGGATCTCATCCTTGGAGAAGAACCCCGCCAGCGGCACGATGCCGGCTAGGGCCAGCGTGCCGGCCAGGTAAACCCAAAAGGTCAGTTTCATGCGCCCCTGCAGCCCGCCCATCAGGCGCATGTCCTGCGGGTCAAAGCCGTGCCCGTCCCCGCTGTCGCCGGCGTGTTCGCCTGCGGCGGCGCCATGCTCCAGCCCGAGAATGATCGAACCCGCCGAGAGGAAGAGCAGCGCCTTAAAGAAAGCGTGCGTGGCCAGGTGGAAAATGCCCGCCACGTAGGCTCCCATCCCCACCCCGGCAACCATGAAACCCAACTGGCTGATGGTGGAATAGGCCAGCACCTTTTTAATATCCCACTGGCCCACGGCAATGGTGGCGGCAAAGAAGGTCGTCAGCACCCCCACCCAGGTGACCACCTGCTGGGCTGTGGGAACCAGCGTGTACAGCGGGCTGGAGCGCGCCACCAGGTACACCCCGGCGGTGACCATGGTAGCGGCATGGATGAGCGCCGATACCGGCGTGGGTCCGGCCATGGCATCCGGCAGCCAGACGTAAAGCGGCAATTGGGCCGATTTCCCGGTCACCCCCAGGAGCATGAAGAGCGTCACCAGCAAAATGACAACCGGGGTCGCCGTGGCAAGCGCCGGGGCTGCGGCAAAAACGGCGTCATACTGCAGCGAGCCGGTATGCCAGTAGAGCAGGAACAGGCCGATCAGCAGGCCAAAATCGCCGATCCGGTTGACGATGAAGGCCTTCTTGGCTGCCCGGGCGTTTTCAATGCCATTCTCCCCCTTTTCAAACCAGAAGCCGATCAACAGGTAGGAGCACAAACCCACCCCCTCCCAGCCCACGAAGAGCATCAGGTAATTATCGGCGCTCACCAGCAGCAGCATGGCCGCCAGGAAGAGGTTGAAGAAGACGAAGAAACGCCGGTACCGACCGGGGTCGCCGTTGTGGCGCACGTCGCTGTGCATGTAACCGATGGCGTAAATGTGGATGAGGGTGGCAACTCCGCTCACCACCAGCATCATGGTCACCGAGAGGGTGTCCAGCCGGAAGATCCAGTCCAGGTGCAGGTCGCCCAGGGTCAGCCATTCCGCCAGCAGGATGCGCTGCGTCCCGTGGCTGCCTGCCAGCACAACCGCCAGGGCCACCGAAGCGGCAAAGGCCAGGCCCGAGAACAGGCTGGCCAGTACGCCGGCGCCCCGTTCGCCCAGGCGCCGGCCGAACAGGATGTTCAACAACAGGCCGGCCACCGGCAGCAGGACCACAACTGGCGCCAGGTTCAGGAGCGGATTGACCATCTCTGTGGGCGAATTCATTTTCTGTTCCTGTGCCTCAGCCTTTCAAGCGGTT
Organism: uncultured Anaerolineaceae bacterium; assembly: GCA_964420835.1. Classification (GTDB taxonomy): domain Bacteria; phylum Chloroflexota; class Anaerolineae; order Anaerolineales; family Anaerolineaceae; genus CAYQUO01. The sequence continues at coordinate 83,996 of CAYQUO010000013.1, read as the reverse complement.
CATTTTGTCAACGTCTATGCTCTGCTTGGTGCGGAAGATGGCCACCATCAGGGCCAGGCCCACGGCCACCTCAGCCGCCGCCACCGTCATCACGAAGAAGACGGCCATCTGTCCCGCCAGCACCTTGTGCTGGGCCGAAAAAGCCACAAAAAGCAGGTTGGCGGAATTGAACATCAGTTCCAGCGCCATGAAGATGATCAGCGCATTGCGCCGCACCAGCACGGTGACCATCCCGATCACGAACATCACGGCTGCCAGGGCGATGAAATAGGCCAGCGGTATGCCGCTCATTTCTCCTCCTCCGGGTGTTCTGCGGCCGGGCCGGTAAACCGCCGCCCTTTTTCCCCCCGGGTCAGCAGGATGGCGCCCACCGTTGCCACCAGCAGGATGAACCCGGTGGTTAGGAAAGGCAACGCCTGCGTGGTGAACAGGCTCACGCCGATCGCCGCCGGGCTGGCAAAATCAGCGGCCGGGGTCTGCAGGACCTCGCGCAGTTGGCCGCGGTAGATGACGTACAATGCAACCTCGGCCATGAACACCAGGCCGAACAGGGCCGCCATCCAGCGCTGGCCTTTCAACGGCTCCGCCGATGGCAACCGCCCCGCCCCCAGCAGCATGATGACAAACAGGAACAACACCATGATGGAGCCGGCATACACCGTGATCTGCACCAGGGAAATAAAGGGAGCCCCAAGGATCAGGTACAGCACGGCCACGGTGGCAAAATTGAGCACCAGGAACAGGGCTGCATACACGGAATTGCGGCTCAGCAGCAAACCCAGTGCGCTGGCCACCACCACGAGTGCCAATATCCCAAGGATGATCATTCCAATCACGGCTGCATCTCCCTCAATCCTGCGGGTCCTTCATCTCGGGAACGGAACGGGTGTAAACCCCCGGCGGCGTCCTTTGCGGGGTGGGCAGTCCCCCCGGGGGCACCGGAACGATCAGCATGTCCTTGGTGTAAATGGCGGTTTCACGGTCCAGGAAGGAAAGTTCGTAATTGTCGCCCAGGGTGATCGCCTCGGTGGGGCAGGCATCCTCGCAGAACCCGCAGAAGATGCAGCGCAGCATGTTGATCTCGTACGTGCGGGCATACCGCTCGCCCGGCGAGTAGCGGGCTTCGTCCGTGTTTTCGGCCGCCTCCACAAAGATGGCATCCGATGGGCAGGCGGCGGCACAGAGCGAGCAGCCAATGCACTTCTCCAGGCCGTTCTCATAACGGTTAAGCACATGGCGGCCCTTGAACCGCGGCCGCACCGGGCGCTTCTGCTCCGGGTACTGGATGGTCACCGGCTTGCCGAGCATGGCTTTAAAGGTGGTGTACAGGCCCTTCAGCATGCTATCCTCCCACCAGCAGCAGGATCCCGGCGGTCACCACCACGTTCAGCAGAGCCAGCGGGAAGAGCACCTTCCATCCCAGGGCCATCAGCCGGTCGTAGCGCACCCGCGGCCAGGTGCTGCGCACCCAGATGAGGATGAAGATCCACACGATCACCTTCCCCCAGAAGACCAGCGGCTGCAGGAGGGGTGGCACCTCGATGAAAGGCAGCCGGTACCCCCCTAGGAAGAGGGATGTGCCGATCATGGCCACGGCGATGGCCTTGATGTATTCCGCCATGAAAAAGAGGGCGAACTTCATCCCGGAGTACTCGGTCAGGTAGCCCGCCGTAAGTTCCTGCTCGGCTTCCGGCATGTCGAAGGGCGGGCGGTTGATCTCGGCCAAACTGGCAAAGAAATAGATCAGGAAGGCCACCGGCTGCAGGATGGCAAAGGGGAGACCCTTCTGCGAGGAGACAATATCCACAATGCTCATCGAACCGGCCATCATCACCGGGATGATCATGGCGAACGCCAGCGCCAGTTCGTAACTGATCATCTGGGCCATCGAACGCAGACCGCCCATGGTGGCATACTTGTTGTTGGAAGACCAGCCCGCCAGGGTGATGCCATAGATGGAAATTGAGGTCACTGCCATCAGGTACAGCACCCCCACGTTGATGTTCGCCAGGTAAAGCGGGATCTTCCGGCCAAAGAGGGTGATCGTCTCGCCCCAGGGGACAACGGCCGTGATGATCAAGGCCGGGATCACGGTGAGCACCGGCGCCAGGATGAAGATGACCTTGTCGGCCTTCGCCGGTACCAGTTCCTCCTTGAAGATCAACTTTACCCCGTCGGCCACCGGCTGCAAAATGCCGAACGGACCAGCCCGGTTGGGACCAATGCGCACCTGGATGCGGGCGATGACCCGCCTTTCGAACAGCGTGGCGTAGGCAAAGCCACCCGTGAGGAACAGAATGATGAAGATGGACTTGATGACCCATTCCAGGATCAGGGCTGCATCCACCATGGGCTATCCTCCTGCCTTTGCAGGCTGCAGCGGGTGAAGTGCAACCGCCTGTGGGGATGTGATCGGCAAGCCCGTGCCGCGGGGCATCAGGGCTGCCCCTTCCGGCACCTGGTCATCCAGTTGCAGTCTGGCTTGCCAGGTTCTTCCGGCCAGCGGCACCTCCAGCATGTCTCCGTTGTTCAGTTTCAGCGCGCCCGCCGTGGCCGGGTGCATGCGGATCACGGGGGACTGCAGGCGTTCGTGCAGCACGGCCGAGGGAAGCAGGGTGGTTCCGCGGTCCAGCAGGGCGCCAACCGGCAGCAGGATCACCTGTCCCGGGGTTGCCTTCGGCATGGAGACGGGCTCCGGCAGGCCGGGCAGGTTCAGCGGTAGGGCCAGTTGCGCGGCGGGTGCCAGCTGCACACCCAGCCCCTGCAGGTTTTCATAGGCTGTGCCGCCATAGAAAAGGTCCTCCCGGCTGATCAACGGCCACTGGTTTCCGGTCTCTGCCAGTTTCTCATACGTCAGGCCTTCAAAGGCCGGGGCTTCGGCGGCCATTTGTCGAAAGACCTGCAAAGGGCTGCCTTTTTCCAGTTCCGGTTCCAGGTCCAGGCCGGCAGCCAGCATGGCAGCCAGGGCATGATCCGGTTCACAGCCTTTCGTGGGGGGCAGGGCCGGGTAAAACCGCTGCACCCTGCGATCGCCGGAAGTGACGGTGCCCTCGCGCTCGGTAAAGGGCTGTGCAGGCAGAACAACGTCCGCCAGCCTGGCGGTGTCGGTGAGAAACAGTTCCTGGACGACCAGGAAGTGCACCTTGCGGAGCGCTTCCGCCATTGCCGGGTCGTCGCCCACCGGGTCGGCGGCGGCAACGATCAGCGCATCCACCCCGGACAGGGTGCCGGCCAGGTCGGCCTCCGGCAGAAAACCCATTTCAAAGGCTCCCTGCGTGTTGCCGTTCGGCCAGGCCACCATCATGCCGTTGTTCTTCTTCCCAAAATGCCCGGTCTGCACCAGCAGGTTGGCACAGGTGGCTGCCAGCGCCTGCGAGCCTTCCAGCCCCAGGCAATCCCCCCCCAGGATCACCAGCACGTTCTCGGCTGCCCGGAAATCCTCCAGGGCTTCCCTTGTGCTGTTGCGGCCAGGGCGGGCGCCCGGCAGGAAGGTCATCAGCGCCTGCGCCTCGCCGCCCCAGCCGGTGCGGATCACGTGGCGGGCGTATTTGTCCATACGGGTCGGGCGCGGGCCCACGGTCACCAGTGTGGCCCCGCGGGCGGCCGCCTGCTTCACCCGCAGCCACCACAGGGGCGCCTCCTGGTGCAGGTCGCACGCCACAACCAGGATCATGCAGCCGCTGCCCAATTCTCCCAGGTTGGTCCCCTGGCCGGGGCCCACCTGCGAAACCAGTTCGCCGCCTGCCAGGTGGGAATGGAGCAGTTTTTTACCGCCGGTTGCGTCCGCCAGCCTGGCCAGGTTGAACAGGTCCTCGTTGGAAAGCCGCCCGCCGGCCAGCACCGCCGTCTTCTTCCTGAATTTCTTCAGGCCGCCGGATGCGGCTTGCAGGGCCTCCTCCCAGGTGGCTTCCTCCAGCCGGTTCGCCTTGCGCACCAGGGGCCGGGTGATGCGTTGTTCGCTCTCGGTGTAGTGGTAGCCAAAGCGCCCCTTGTCACAGATCCACAACCCGTTGACCGCCTCATTCTGCCGCGGCATCACCCGCTTGATCACCCAGCGGCCTCCGGCCCTGTCTTCGCGGCGAACGTTGAATGTGATGTTGCAGCCAACGGCGCAATGGCTGCAGATGGAGGCGGCAGCCTTCAGTTCCCAGGGACGGGCGCGAAAGCGGAAGTCCGCCGTGGTCAACGCCCCCACCGGGCAGAGGTCGGTCGTGTTGCCGGAAAAAATGGAATCGAATCCCGGCTGTGAATGGGTGACGATCTGCATCGCCCGGCCGCGCTGGGTGAAGGCCAGCACCGGGTCATCCACGACCTCGTGCTGGAAGCGCACACAACGCCCGCAATGGATGCAGCGTTCCTGGTCAAGGTAGATCAGTTCCCCCAGCGGGATCTGTTTGCCAAGGCGTTTCTTTTCATCCAGGTGGAAACGGCTTTCCGCCGGCCCGTATGCACGGGTCAGTTCCTGCAGGGAACATTCACCGCCCTTGTCACAGATCGGGCAGTCCAGCGGATGGGAGGTGAGCAGGAATTCGAGGATCTCCCGGCGGGCATCGACCACCTTTTGACTATCGCAGACCACCACCATGCCCTCAGAGACCGGTGTTGTGCAGGCGGTTTCCAGTTTGGGGCCGAACTGGATCTTTGGAGAACCATCCTCCTCCAAAACCGGCTGATTGGTGGCGCGGTCCATCACCGGGCGACCGATCTCCACCAGGCACATGCGGCACATGCCAACCGGGTCCAGCCTGGGATGGAAGCAGAAGACCGGGATATTAATGCCCACGCTGCGGGCCGCTTCCACGATCAGTGTTCCAGCCGGCACACTGACCTCCACGCGGTCGATCGTCAGGTTAACCATCCTTTTCTGCTCAGCCATGTTTCCTCAAAGTTCCGGCAGCACCCCGGCTAACCGGCCCCAGCCTTCCTGGTAAATTGTAAAAAGTCATCCCTGTAGGCGGCAATTCCGGACATGACCGCCATGGTGGAAAATTCGCCCAAAGCGCACAGGCATTTGCCCACCATTTGGCCGGCAACCGAATTCAACAGGTCAATATCCTCCACGCCCGCCCTGCCTGCAACAATGCGCTTGGAGATCAGGTCCATCCAGTAGGTGCCCTCCCGGCAGGGGGTGCATTTTCCGCAGGATTCGTGCCTGAAGAATTCCAGCACCCTCTCCACCAGCCAGGCCATGTTGACCGAATCATCAACGATGATGACCGAGGCGGACCCCAGTGGGGCGCCGAGGTTCTGCTGGGTGGATTCATAATCCATGGGTGTGTCCAGGGCCTTATCCGTAGCCGGGACGATAATGGAGGATGCCCCGGCGGACATGATGGCCTTGATCTTGTGCCCGGCGGGGATCCCGCCGCCATGGTTATAGATGAGTTCCCGGAAGGTCACGCCCAGCGGCAGCTCATAATTCCCCGGGCGGTTGATGCAGCCCGACAGGCAGAAGATCTTCACCCCCGGGCTTTTTTCGGTGCCAAACTTGCGGTACCAGTCCGCCCCGTGATGAATGATCTGCGGGACATTTGTCAGGGTCTCAACGTTGTTGATCAGGGTTGGCTTGCCATACAGCCCCTCCACCGCCGGGAAGGGGGGGCGCAGCCGTGGCTGTCCCAGTTTTCCTTCAATGGAATCCAGCAGGGCGGTCTCCTCCCCGCAGATGTAGGCGCCTGCTCCCAGGTGTGTGTGCAGCCGCAGGCTGTAATCGCTGCCCAGGATCTTGTCTCCCAGCAGTTTGGCCTCTTCCAGCGCCAGGATGCAGCGGTCCAGTTGGGCCGCCAGCGGCTGGAACTCGCCCCGCAGGTACACATAGGCCCGGCTGGCCTGCACGGCATAGGATGCCAGCATCAGCCCCTCCAGGAATTGGTAGGGGTTGTCCTCCAGGATTTCCCGGTCTTTAAACGTGCCGGGTTCGGATTCATCGGCGTTGGCAACCACGTAATGCGGCCACAGGTTGTCGGGCAAAAAACTCCACTTAAGCCCGGTGGGGAATCCCGCCCCCCCGCGCCCGCGCAGGCCGGAGTTCTTCACTTCGCCCAGCACGTCCGCCGGCTTCATCCGGCGCACGGCTTTCTCAAAGGCTTCGAACCCTCCGTTCTTGCGGTACACCTGGAACGATCTCAGGTTGGGAATGTCGCGATGGCGCAGCAGGATGTGTCCGCTCACGGCTCAGCCCTCCCCTCATCGCCGGCAGCCTTGCGGCGCAGTTCATCGATGATGATGCGGACGGTTTCCTCCGTCTGGTTCTCATGGTAAACCAGTTCCCCATCCCCCTGGACCTGGAAAACCGGCGCGTGGTTGCAGGCTGCCAGGCATTTCACCTCTTCCAGGGTGAATACCCCGTCCGGCGTGGTCTCCCCGGGTTGAATGCCCAGGATTGAGCAGACCGCCTCGAGGAATTTTCCCGAGCCTCGCAGCGCGCAGGGCAGGTCATTGCAGACCTGGATGCGGTAACGCCCGCCCGCTTCTTCGTGGAACAGGGTGTAGAATCCCAACAGGGAAGCCACATCAGTAATGGAAATCCCGGTAATGCTGGCAATTTCCTCCACCATGGGCCCCTCGATGTGCCCTTCTTCAGCCTGGGCAAGGTGAAGCAGCGGCATGACCGCCGAACGCTCCTCGCCAGGCGGGTACTTGGCCAGGATCCGGCGGACTTCTTCCGGGAAGCGTTCAAGCAGTCGGCTCACCGGTCGGTATCCCCCAGGACGATGTCAATGCTGGCGATGATGGCCACCAAGTCGGCCACAAAGTGGCCCTTGCACAGGTGCGGCAGAATCTGCAACAGGGAGAACGATGGTGTCCGGTAATGAACGCGGTGCGGTTTGGGTCCTCCGTTGCTCTCCATGTAAACTCCCAGTTCTCCGCGGGGTGATTCGATGGCCGTGTAAATGTACCCCCTGGGGGCATCAAAGCCTTCCGTCCATAACTTGAAATGGTGGATAAGCGCCTCCATGCTGATGCCGATCTCCGAACGCGGCGGGGGCACATACTTGCGGTTGGAACTGCGGACGGGGCCGGAGGGGAGCTTGTTCAGGGCCTGGCGCACGATGCGAAGCGATTGGCGCATCTCCTCCATGCGCACCAGGTAGCGCGCCAGCACATCGCCGCCCGTTTGCGTGGGGATGTCAAAGTCATATTGCTCGTACCCCATGTAGGGGCGGTCTTTGCGCAGGTCGCATGCGCAGCCCGTGGCGCGCAGCAAGGGTCCGCTGCCGCCCAGGCGCAGCGCATCCTCCCGGGAGATCGCCCCGATGTGGGTCGTCCGCTCCTTGAAGATGGGGTTGTCATTCAGCAGGGCTTCATACATGTCGATGCGCGAGGGCATGATATCCAGGAAGTTTTTCACCGCGGCTTCAAATTCATCGGGAACATCGCGCCACAATCCGCCGGGGCGGATATAGGTCGTCATCATGCGCTGCCCCGAGCACATTTCAAAGATATCCAGGAGGATTTCGCGTTCGCGCATGCAATAGAGGAACACGGAGAGCGCCCCCAGGTCCAGCCCCGAAGTGCCCAGCCAGAGCAGGTGGGAGCTCAGTCGGGTTAACTCAGCCAGGATGACCCGGATGGCCTGTGCCCTCGGAGGAACATCCAGGTCCACCAGTTTTTCCACAGCCAGGGAATAGACCAGGTTGTTGCCGATCGGGTTCATGTAATCCAGGCGGTCGGTCATCACCTCGGCCTTCTGGTAGGTCTTGGCCTCCATGTTCTTCTCAACGCCGGTGTGCAGAAAGCCAATATCCGGGATGCAGTTTACAACGATCTCGCCATCCAGTTCCAGCAGCAGGCGAAGCACACCATGCGTGGCTGGGTGCTGGGGGCCCATGTTGAGCACCATGGTCTCCCCGCTGACCGCCCGGTCCGAAACCAGGTGGCGCAGTTCCGCGCTGTCCACTTCGCGCAGGCTGGTCATGGCTTACCGCTCCCGGTGCGGGTCTCCCGTTTGGGGTGTGGTTTCTTCAGGCTTACTGCTTCCAGGCTGTGGGAATATTGGATCTCCTCATACCCCAGCGGATAATCCTTGCGCAACGGGTGCCCCTGCCATTCATATGGCATGACGATCCGGCGCAGGTCGGAGTGCCCTTCGAACCGGATGCCGAACATATCCCACACCTCGCGCTCATACCAGTTGGCATTCGGATATACCGGCTCAAGGGAATTGACGGAAGGTGCGTTGCCGTTCAAGGGAACCCGCAGGCGCAGCAGGTTGTTGTCCTCCCGCCGCAGCAATTGAACCACCAGGTGAAAGCGCGGCCTCTCCTCAGGCCAGTAATCGGAGGCGGTAATGTCCAACAGGGTGGTGAACGCGAAATCATCCCGCAAGGCTTTGGCTGCAGCAGGGTATTTATCGGGTTGAACCACCAGGGTGGTTTCCCCCCTGGAGATCTCCAGCCGGGCGCCAAAAAGGTCTGCGATGTTCCTGGCAACAACTGTCAGCGGCTGGCTCATGCCCCCCCCATCCTCATGCCCATTCTCCCAATTTCTCCCGCCTGACCTTGTCGTGCAGGGTCAGGATCCCGTGAAGCAACCCTTCCGGCCTCGGCGGGCAGCCGGACACATACACATCCACCGGAACGATCTCGTCGACGCCCTGTACAACGGCGTAATTGTTGAAAACCCCTCCGCAGGAGGCGCAATCCCCCATGGCGATGACCCACTTGGGCTCCGGCATCTGGTCGTACAATTGGCGCAGAACGGGGGCCATTTTACGGGTCACCCGGCCGGCCACGATCATCAGGTCCGATTGGCGCGGGCTGGCGCGCATCAGTTCCATGCCAAACCGGCTCATGTCATAATTGGAAGCCTGGGCGGCCATCATTTCGATCGCACAGCAGGCCAACCCAAACAGCATTGGCCACATCGAGTTGGTGCGCGCCCAGTTGACTGCCTGCTCCAGGGTGGTGGTCACAAACCCAAGGTTGCCCGCCTTTTGCTCTATTCCCACTCCAGCGCTCCTTTCTTCCAGGCGTACACGAAAGCCACTTCCACGATCACCAGGAAAATGACCATCAGCCAAAACCCGGGTGCTCCCAACTGGCGGAAGACCACCGCCCAGGGGAGCACAAAGACCACTTCAATATCGAACAGGATGAAGAGGACCGCCACCAGGTAGTAGCGCACGGGCATCCGGCGCGTTCCGGGGCCATAGGGCACCATGCCGGATTCATACGGCCGGCCTTTGCGTTCGCTGGGATGTCGCGGTCCAAAAATGGTCCCCAGGAGAACCACAAAAAAACCCAGCAGGGTGGCGATGATTAGGATAATCAGCAGAGGAATGTAATCGATCAGCATCGAAGGGTCCTTGCCGGCTCAGGTTCCTCGGTGTTGGCATATTTTATCACAAGTCAACCCTCACGCATGCAAGGAAATTTTCTGGTGTGTTTGTCAACCCCGGTCACGGTTGCCAGCCATTTTTATCCCTTCACCGCAGGGGTACGAGGGATGCAGCGTAAAAAATATGGTGGTTAGCGGCCTCCGGGTTGTCGCTCCAGTTGCCGCATACCTGAATGCGGGTTCCCGGGGATGGCAGTTTTATTGTGTCCACAACCAGGAAAAGCGCCTGGTCGCCCACCAGGTCGTAGGCGTTCATGATAGAAACCCCGGCGGCAAGTTTGTCAAACTCTTGGCTGGCGTCGGTAGCGGGGATGTTATGCACCCGGATGCGGAATAAACCATAAAAGAGGTGGGGCACCCAGTCCGAGCGGGGGGCAACACTGTCCACCAGGTGAAGGGTCGACCCCTTCGGGTAGTTCACTACCATTCCGACCTGGCCATGCGGGCAAAGCGGTGCGGCAACCTCCGTCGGCCGGCTGAGGTGCCTGAGACAGACCGGCGCCACGAGGGTGAAGACCACCAGGGAGGCAGTAAACAAGCCGAGGGAGGTTTCTCCGGCGTGGCCATTGATGGCTTGATCATCCCGCTGACCCAAGCGCAGCCAGCCCAGGACAGCCGCCAGCCCTGCCGCCGGCAAAGCCGCCAAAAAGGGGATGCCCGCCGCATACGCCCGCAGTTTGTGGGTGTGTGCTGGTGGCGCAAATGGCACCGAAAGGGTGATTCCTGCAAATGCCAGCAAGAGCAACAGCAGCCAAGGGTCCTGGCGCCGGCGCATCCATTGCACCGCGGCTGCCAGGCAAAGCCCATATAACCCGATATTGGCGGTAGAGGTGGCGACCGGGTTCTCACCCCCAACATAGGAGTACATGCCGAACCAGGTGAGGTCGGTGAAGAAGAAACCGTACATTTTTCCGGCTGCCCGCAGGAACCGGCTTGGGTCCCGCCTGATTTCTTCGAGCGAGTAACGGTAGATCAGCCGGGTCCGCTCGGCTTCATGCACCTGTGCCAGTTCCGGATGATCAGTAAAGACACCTTCCCAGCCGATGGACCCCGTCGCCATCCCGTACAGGGAATAGGAGAAATTGCCAAAGGCGCCGTTTTCCGCCGGGCCGAGGCTGCGGCCAAATGCCGCATTGACCAGGAACGCAGCAGCGACAACCACCAGGCCCCCGGCAGAAGCGAACCAGGGGGAGAATCGCAGTTTGCGAAGAAGCCGGCAAAAGGGGGTAAACCCGGTTTCAGTGGCCGTTCCAGTTTCAGCCAGGCCACCGGCCGGTTTGCCGGAGCGCACCCAAAACCACAACCAGACCACAATGGCTGGCAGAATCAGGAAGGGGCCGGCCCGGGCGATCAAGCCAAGCGCAAGGGTGAACAGGCCGGCAATTGCCTCAGGCAGGGATCCTCGCCGGACCGAGCGCCAGAGCAGGGCAAATCCCAGGCATCCCAGCAGCATCCCCAGGTTCTCGGTCATGGTGGTGCCGCAAAAGCGGCGGAAGAACAGGAATAGGATCACCAGCGTGAGCGTGCCGGGCAATGGGCCATGGCTCCTTCGCACCTCCCAGGCTGCCAGGAAGGCACCCGCAGCGTTTAGGAAGACCAACACCGCCAGGGTGACCTGCAGGTTCTCGGAGGTGATCCAAAGCAACACCGCCAGCAGGCCGGGGAACAGCGGTCGCCGGGCCGCAAAGATGCTGAACGGCAACCCGTCCAATACCCGCCGGGCATCCATGTAATACCCGGAGGCATCGCTCCACGGCAACAGCCCGCCGATTACCGCCGGTTCGGACTGGCCGCTGGCCCACAGCCCGGCCAGGGAGGCTGCATACAAGGCTGCCACCACGCAAAAAGCCAGGCTCCTGCCGGCCCGCCCTTTTGCACGAAATGCAAGGAAGACCGCCAGGCCAACAACTGGCACAACCAGGGTGAAACCGTAGCGGCTGGCGATGAGAACCTGGCGGATGGCCTGTGGATAATGCAGTCCGGCAACGAGTGAAAAAACCAGCAGTCCGGCACCGGCAGACGCAGAAAACCCCAGGGCATTAACCAGCGAAGTTCGTTTCAATCTCCAGGCTTCCTTTCGTGCACCTCAACCCCCCAAACACGTTTCCAGTTGTGCCGCGTGTTCCTCAAAATCCCTCTGTAAACCGGTTAACCATTCGGTGAACGGCTGCCAGTCCGGCGGGTTGGCGACCACCAGGGCGGTGATGGCATTCTCCATGGACAGGTAGGAAGCCTTAAGGTCGCGAATGATCTCGTCCCAATCCCAGCCGGAACGCTCCTGCACCGACCGGGCGTTGAAATCGTTTGTTTGGTAGGAGACCCTGCTGCCGGGGTCTTCCAGTATCTGCCTGAACCTTCGGGCAGCCTCGTGCTGCCAGCCCGCCAGGTGGGCGGCCACCTCGGCGGGCGTCCAATCCCCACAAACACCCGGCTGATGTTGCATCTTGGGGGTCAACCGGCTGCAGGTCTTGATGAAACTGCCGTACGCCCGGTGGTGGCCCTCAAGGGCTTGCTGGAAGGGCGTCACACTGCCAATGGTCATGGTTAAATTCCTTTTCCTTCATCGCAGCAAGTGGTTTTGACTTCCCAATTGTACCTTCAATTATTCGCCTTCCGCATGCAGCCATCAAAAGGGCAGTGCACGCCGCACCCCGGACCTGGATGTTTTCGGGGGGCTGTGCGCTGTTCTTTTCGGCAGGGTTGCGGGCAGGTTCCTTCAATTCAGAGAGCATCCCTGGTTGCCCTCAACCCCTCCCCTTGACAGGCATCCTGTTTCGGGGATAATTGGGGACAGTTCATTAGGAAAAGGCGTTGACGGAGAAAAGCAGGCTGGTGAAAACCGACAGGGAAGTGCGGGGCACAGACTGGAACCCCCACCCGGCAAAAACCGGCTGAAGTTCCCTCCCGAGCCACCCGGGTGAACGCCTGGCATTGTCCGGGCCTGTAGTTCGGGTCGCCTGGCGCAGCGTTACAGGCGCAGCCAATCGCCGGCTTTCAGCCAGCTGTTGGGTGGAGAGGGCTGTCAGGAACAGCCAAGCAGGGTGGTACCGCGGGAATCCCGTCCCTCGTGGGATGGGATTTGTGCATTAAACCACCAGGTTGGCTGCAGCCCCACAATGGATGGAGGTGAATATGGCAGGAGCAGATCAATTAAGGACGGAACTGGAGGGCATTCAAAGCAAGGCCCTGGAGGCGCTTGCCGCTGTGCAGGACGAAACTTCGCTTCAGGCCTGGCGTACAACCACCCTCGGCCGTAATTCGCCCGTTATGCAGGCCTTCGCCCGGCTGGGCGAAGTGCCACGGGAGGAAAGGCCCCAACTTGGTCAGTTTGCCAATGCCGTCAAGCAGGCGCTGGAAGCCGCCCTCAACGAAAAGGAACAGCACATCCGCAGGGCCTCCTTGGAAGCCTCCCTCTCCGGTGAGCGGCTGGACGTGACCATCCCCGGCCGGGTGCCTGTTCTCGGACGGCTGCACCCCGCCACACAGACCCTGCGGCGCATCTACCGCATCTTCGCCGAGATGGGCTTTCAGATCTACCTGGCGCCGGACGTGGAAACGGACGAGAACAATTTTGAACTCCTGAACATCCCCCGGCATCATCCTGCACGCGATATGTGGGACACCTTTCACACCACCCACCCGGGTGTGCTCCTGAGAACCCACACCTCCCCGGGGCAGGTGCGCGTGATGCGCGAGCGCTGCCCGGAACCCATCCGGGTGATCCTGCCCGGCATGTGCTACCGCTATGAACAGACCAGTTCCCGCTCCGAGATCCAGTTTAACCAGGTGGAGGTGCTGGCGGTTGGCGAGGGCATCACCTTTGGCGAGTTCAAAGGCACGATGATCGATTTTGCCCGGCGTATGTACGGGGAGAACGTCCGCACCCGGCTGCGACCTTCCTACTTTCCCTTCACGGAGCCGAGCGCGGAAATGGATGTGGAATGTTTTGTCTGTGGTGGCAAGGGCTGCACCGTTTGCAAGGGAACCGGCTGGCTGGAGATCATGGGTTGCGGCATGGTCCACCCGCTGGTGCTGCAGAACGGCGGCTACGACCCCCGCAAGTTTTCCGGTTTTGCCGGCGGCATGGGGCCCGAACGCATGTGCATGCTGCTGCACCGAATTGAGGACATCCGCCATTTCTGGTCCAATGACCTGCGCTTTCTGGAGCAATTCTGATGAACGTACCCCTTTCCTGGATTAAAGATTATGTTGATATTGACCTGCCCCTGCCGGCGCTGGCAAGGTTGTTGACCATGGCCGGACTGGAGGTCGAAGCGGTGACCCTGGTGGGCCTGCCCATGCCCGAAATGGAGCGGCAGGAATGCAAGTTCAGCGGCCTGTCCTGGGACCCCGAAAAGATCATCGTCGCCCGGATCGACGAGGTGATGCCCCACCCCAATGCCGACCGTTTGGTGCTTTGCCGGTTGAATGACGGCAGCCAGGAGTTGATTGTGCTTACCGGCGCCCCCAACCTGTTCGAGTACAAGGGCAAGGGGCCGCTGGAGAAACCGATCAAGGCGGCCTATGCCCGGGAGGGCGCCCGCATCTACGACGGGCACCAGCCCGGCCAGGTTCTGACTACGCTCAAGCCGACCAGGATCCGCGGCGTGGATTCCTTTTCCATGGTCTGCTCTGAAAAAGAACTGGGCATATCCGACGAGCACGAGGGCATCATCCTGCTGGATGACGATGCCCCCACCGGCATGCCCCTGGTCGAATACATGGGGGACGCGGTGTTCGACATCTCCATCCTGCCCAACATGATCCGCAACGCCTGCATGGTGGGAATTGCCCGGGAGATCGCCGCCCTCACCGGCAAGCCGCTGAAAATGCCCAAGGTGAACCAGCCGGCCGTTGGCAACCCCATTGCCGGCCGGGTGGACATCCACATCACCAACCCGGACCTGAACCCGCGCTTCGTGCTGGGGTTGCTCGAAGGGGCCGAGCCCCACCCAAGCCCTTACTGGGTGCAGCGGCGGTTGCGGCTGGCAGGGATGCGGCCGATCAACAGCACGGTGGACGCCACCAACTACGTCATGCTGGAACTGGGGCAGCCCCTGCACGCGTTCGACTATGATGTGCTTGTCAAGCGGGCCGGCGGCAAAGCCCCCACCATCATCACCCGCACCGCCCGCCAGGGGGAACTGCTGACCACGCTGGATGATGTGGAGCATACCCTTGATGACTTCACCATCCTGGTCTGTGATAAGGCCGGGGCCCTCTCCATTGCCGGCGTCATGGGCGGGCTGGAAAGCGAGATCACCGACCACACCAGGAATATTCTGCTCGAGGGCGCAACCTGGGATTTCATCAGCGTCCGGCGCACCATTGCCGCCCAGCGCATCAACTCCGAAGCAGCCTACCGTTTTTCCCGCAACATCCACCCCGCGCTTGCCGAGGAGGGTGTTCGCCTGTGCCTGGGCCGCATGGCATCCTGGAGCGGCGGCCAGGTGGCCTCGGGGTTGGTGGACGCCTACCCAAAGCCCACAATCGACCCGGAAGTGGAGATCAGCGTGACCGAGGTTGAGCAGGCTCTCGGCATCCATCTTTCCGCCATCGAGGTGGCCGGGCTGCTCACCCGCCTGGACTTTGATTGTACCGTTGAGGCGGACCGTGTACGGGCAAAAACGCCCCCCCACCGCATGGACATCGGCGAAGGTGTGAGCGGGAAAGCCGACCTGGTGGAAGAGATCGCCAGGATGTATGGCTATGACAACTTGCCCCACCGCCGCCTGGCATCGGAACTGCCTCCCCAACGGGCGAACCCCGTCCAGGAGGGCCACGAACGGCTGCGCGACATCCTCGCCGCCCTGGGAATGCAGGAGATTGTCAGTTACCGGCTGACCTCGCCGGAACGGGAGGCCCGCCTGCTGCCCGCATCGTTGAAGGCTGATTACGTCCGGCTGCTTAATCCGATTTCCCCGGACCGCAGCGTGATGCGGCGCAGCCTGCTGGCTTCGTGCCTGGAGATCCTGGAGCACAACATCCGCAATGCACCCAGGCTGGCTTTCTTTGAGATCGGCCCGGTCTTCCTGCCAAAGGCAGGGCAAACCCTGCCCGATGAACCAAACAGGCTCTGCCTGGTGATGAACGGCAGGTCCGCCCCGCCTTCATGGGACAGGCCCGCCGGGGAGATGATGGACTTCTACGATCTGAAAGGCGTGGTCGAGGGGTTGCTTGATGAACTGCACATCGAGGGCGCCCGCTTCACACCGGCGGAGGATCCATCCTTTCACCCCGGAAAATGCGCCCATGTCCGGCTGGGCGAAACCACCCTGGGGCTTATGGGCGAGTTGCACCCGCTGGTGAAGGAGCGGTACGACTTTAACGCTTCCCCTGTGCTGGCTGCGGATTTGGATGTGGATGCCTTGCTGGAAGCAATGACCGACCGTCACGAAGCCCGCCCGGTACCGGCTGTTCCCCCGGTCCTGGAAGACATGGCCGTCATCGTGGCGGAGGATGTCAGCGCCGAAAGGGTGCTGGAGGTCATCCGCCAGGGGGGTGGCCGGCAACTGGCCAATGCCCGCCTGTTCGATGTCTTCCGCGGTCCGCAGATCGGAGCCGGGATGAAGAGCCTGGCCTACAGCCTGACCTACCAGGCGGATCACACCCTGGACGTCAAAGAAGCCGCCGCGATCCGCCAGCGCATCATCCGGAGGCTGGGCCAGGAACTGGGGGCGAAACTGAGAAGTTGACCGGCAACCGGCTCCGCCCCATTGCTGGCCGGATGTCTCAATTCTCCAGCAGGATGGTCACCGGGCCATCATTCAGGATCTCCACCTGCATGTGGGCCCCAAACTCTCCCTTGCAGGTTGGGACCCCCTGCTCCTGCAGCAGGCGGACGAATTCATCCACCAGTGGGCGGGCGGTTTCCGGGAGGGCTGCGCCGGTAAAGGAGGGCCGGTTCCCCTTGCGCGTGTCAGCATAGAGGGTGAACTGCGAAACCACCAGGGCCTCCCCATGAACATCCAGGATGGAAAGGTTGATCCTGCCCTGTTCATCCTCAAAGATGCGCAACAACGCTGTTTTGCGCGCCAGCGCCTCCGCCTGCGCCAGCCCGTCATCCGGTGCAATTCCCAGCAGGATGACCAAACCCTGCCCAATGGACGCGATCACCCCGCCTTCCACACTGACACTGCCGCGCTTGACCCGTTGTAGAACTGCCCGCATAATGGATGCTCCTGTCGATGGGGATGTAAGTATTATACGCCAACCTTGCAGGCCGGCAATGACCACTGCCCTGGGCTGTTTTGCCAACCCGGTGCAGGTTCCGGGTCACCCGCCCGCAGGGTCTTGACAATTGCCACCAGCGGAGTATAAAAGGGATGAACCCAGTCTGAAAATTCACCAGGAGCCATTATGAGCCTTTTTGACAAGCAGCGGTTGACCAATGACACTTTTAAACTGGACATCGAGCGCATGCGCCAGGGGTGGTATACCGACAAGTACTTTACCAATATCGCCCGCATGCTGGATGCCCTTTCCAAATTGGATTACACCTACAAAGGGAAGGACCACCGCCTGCCTGCGGACATCTCCGCAGAAGGCATCCGCTGCGGCGACATCGAGGTTGAAATGCAATGGTTCACCCGCCGTCCGGGCAGGACCATCGTCGTGGGCGTGGACAAGGCATTGACCATCCTGCAGACCTGCACCGGTTACTGGTCCGGTGATTCCTTTGTTGAAACTGCCGACCAGTTGGAGGTTTGGGCTGTTGAAGACGGCTGCGTCATTGAATCGGATGGAAACCCCGCCAAAGTTCAGCCTGTCCTCAAAGTACGGGGGCGTTACCGCGATTTTGCCATCCTCGAGACAGCCACGCTGGGCATCCTGACCCGCGCCAGCCGGGTGGCTACAAATGTATACGAGACCATCTGTTCAGCCAACGGGAAACCCCTGCTGTTCTTCCCGGCCCGCTTTGACCTGCACGAAGTCCAGGCGGCGGATGGTTACGCCTACAACATCGCCGTTCAGCGCTACAACATGGACCATGCCCGCACCCTGGGCCCTTTCATTTCGACCGATGCCCAAGGGGATTGGTGGGGGGGTGCCGGTGGCGGCACCATTTCCCATTCGGCCATCGCCAGTTTTTTGGGGGATACCTCCGAAGCCATGCTGGCTTTTTCCCAGGTTCTGCCGGTTTCCATCCCCCGCATTGCCCTGGTGGATTTCAACAACGACTGTGTGAAGGATTCGCTCGCCGTGTGCAAGGCCATGTATGAGCGTTATTCCGGTCACCTGAAGGCGGGCAACCCGGAAGAGGCGGAGCGATACAAACTTTACGGGGTGCGCCTGGATACCAGCGGGTCATTACGGGACCAGTCCGTTCCACCGCTGGGTGACCCAGCCCTTGACCTGGGCGTTAACCCCCGATTGGTGTTTCTTGTGCGCCAGGCGCTGGATGCCGCTGCAGAAGGCTGGGGCCTGCCCGCCGGCGAACTGGAAGACGCCCGCCAGTACTGCCGGAATGTTAAATTGGTCGTTTCCGGGGGTTTCACACCGGAAAAGATCCGCCGTTTTGAAAAATTGTGCGTGCCCGTGGATATTTACGCCGTCGGCTCCGCCCTCTTTGACAACCACGGTTCGACAGTCACCGATTACACCGCCGACATCGTGCGGGTTAAGGTGAATGGACAATGGCTCGACATGGCCAAGGTGGGCCGCAGGCTGGGAGAAAACCCGGACCTGAAACGAGTCTGGTAGATGAAGAAAATCCTCCTTGTCGCCTGGATGATTTCCCTCCTACCACTTTCCGCCTGCTCAGCCCTGGGGCCGGTCATCCTGCCCAGCATGACCGCCCCCGCCCTGGAAACAACGGCCCAACCCCTGCCGGCCACCCCCGCGGAAGCACCCCCGTCCACATCCACAGCCCCGCCAGTGCCAACCGGAACACCCGAAGCTCCTGCAACCCCCACCCCAACCAGCGTGCAGGTCGCATCGCGGTTGCCGCTGCCGCCCGGAGGCATGTTCGTGGCCGATTCAACAACGGAAGATCCGCTGCTGATCGAACTGGTCAAAGCCCAGGCCCGGGTGCTGGCGATTCCCGCCCCCTATTCCTGGGAACTCATCCAGGTTCCCGGCAGGGAACGCTTTACGGATGTACGGGCCCACTACATCATGACCCTCATCAAGCAGGAACACCGGGTCATCTACGATGATAAAACCGACCCGGATGCCTGCTTGTTGAAGACCTATTCCGGGCACAGGATGGTGATCGTCCGCTGCCTGAAAACCCCCCCGCCTCCGTTTGTGATCGTGTATTTTTTGGATTGAACAACCCCGCGCCGCCTCCCCTGAAGGCCGGCATTAACCCTTCTTCTCGGGGCGGATAACACCGCCTGCCCCCGGGGCGGACGCACCGGCTAATGGCGGTTGCATGCCAGGGCCACCCAGTCTCCGCTGCAACGCGTTTCCAGCAGCCGCAAGCCCTTCCCTTCCGCCGCCTCCAGGATCCCCCGGGCCTGCTCTTCCAGGATGCCGGCCAGGGCGAGCACCCCTCCGGGCTGGACAAGGTTCGCCAGGCCCTCTTCGAACAGGCGCACGATTACCGGCGCCAAAATATTGGCCAGCACCAGGGGAGCCTCCCGGATGGAAAAACGGCCCTCAAGGACCTCCGTCACCGAGCCCAGGCCGCATTCGAGCGCACCCGCCACACCGTTCCGGACGGCGTTTTCCCGGGTGGCTGCAATGGAGGCACGGTCAACATCCACACCCAGGGCATGCGAAGCGCCCAACCGCAGGGCGGCAATGGAAAGGATCCCCGAGCCGCAGCCAACATCGATCACCGCCCCGCCGGGTCGGGTATGCCGCTCCACCATTTCCAGGCATAACTGGGTGGAGGGATGGGTGCCGGTGCCAAAAGCCATGCTGGGGTCGATCTTCACCGCCAGGCGCGCCGGGTCCTCCTGTTCGATCCAGGCTGGCAGCACCAGCAACTGTTCGCCAATCGGGATGGGGTGGTAATTCTTCTTCCACGATTCCATCCAGTTCTCATCCTGAATTGAACGGTATTCCACCTGTGGAAGGGGTTGGATCCTACCCAGGTACCAAAGGGCTTCCTCCAGTTGCCGGCGGGTGTCTTCCAGTTGGTCATCCGCCAGCAGGTACCCGTAGACCCTGACCGGCCCGCAGGGAGTTCCAACATCTTCGGCATCGTTGTATGTCACCTGGGTTTCCACAACAACGCCATTGCTGGCAAAACGGGACATCACCCCGGCAACCGCCTCTGCCAGTTCACCATCCACCAATAGGGAGGCTTCCAGCCAGTGTGCCGGATTATCCGCCAAAGACGTCCCTGAGGATGTCCATGAATCCCTTTTCCTGGGGTTTCACCTGGGTTCCCAGGCTGCCGGCCAGTTCCTCGAACAGTTTGCGCTGTTCCGGGTTAAGCCGGGTGGGGATCTCAACATTTACAATGACATGCTGATCGCCATGGCCGTTGCCGCGCAACATTTGCACACCCTTGCCGCGCAGCGTGAAAACCCTGCCCGGTTGTGTGCCGGCCGGTATCTTCAGGGTCGCCTCGCCGTCCACGGTGGGCACCTGGATCTCGGCTCCGAGGACCGCCTGGGCGACATTGATGCCCAGGTCCAGGAAGATGTCGCTGCCTTTGCGGCGGAAGAACTTGTGCGGATGAACCCGTAACTCAAGGTACAGGTTGCCGGTCGGTCCACCGTTGCTCCCGGGCTGCCCCTCGCCGGCCAGGCGGATCTGCTGACCGTTGTCAATCCCCGCCGGGATGCTCACCGTCTTCTTAAGGGTCTTGCGCTCAACCCCCCTGCCCCGGCAGGTTTTGCAGGGCGTGGAGATGACCTCCCCCTTTCCGCCACAGTTCGGGCAGGTGGTCACCTGGACCATCGAGCCAAAAAAGGTCTGGCGCATGGCTTTTACCTCGCCCTGGCCATTGCAGGTGGCACAGCGGATTGGGTTTGTGCCGGGTTCGGCACCGCTGCCCTTGCAACTGCTGCAAACCTCATCCCGGGTGACCTCCAACTCCTTTTCCACGCCGAATACGGCCTCTTCAAAGGTCAGGTCAACCGCCATGGAGAGGTCTGCTCCCCGCCGCGGATTGTTGCGCGAGCGCCTGCGCCCTCCGCCGCCGAAACCGAAAAGTTCTTCAAACCCGCCAAACAGGTCGCTGAAATCGATGGTCGTGAAATCGGGCATGCCACCCATGCCGTTCAGTCCGGCGTGACCAAAACGATCATAGGCGGCCCGCTTTTCCGGGTCGGAAAGCACCACGTAGGCTTCGTTGATCTCTTTAAAGTGTTCCTCGGCGTCCACGGACTTGTTCACGTCCGGATGGTACTGGCGGGCCAGGTTCCGAAAAGCCGTCTTCAGTTCTTCCGGGTTGGCGTTCCGTTGGACGCCGAGTACTTCGTAATAATCACGCTTGGTCATTCAGCCGACTTGAATTCGCCCTCCACCACATCATCACCGCCGGGGGCTTGCCCCGCCGGGCCGCCTTCCTCCGGTGCGCCACCCGGCGCACCACCCATGCCTGGATCCGCGCCCGGCTGCTGGTACATGCTGGCGCCCAGTTGTTGAAGGACCTGGGAGAGTTCCTCGGTTGCGGAACGGATGGAATCCACGTTGTCGCCGCCCAGCGCTTCGCGGACCTTCTTCACGCCCTCTTCCGCTTTCGTTTTTGCATCGGCGGGAATCTTGTCCGCATTCTCGCGCAGGGTCTTCTCGGTGGTGTAGATCATATTGTCCGCGTGGTTGCGGGCCTCGATGTTCTCCTTGCGCTTGCGGTCTTCCTCCGAGTGCACCTCGGCATCCTTGCGCATTTTTTCGATCTCCGCCTCGGACAAGCCGGATGAGGCGGTAATGGTAATATTCTGGCTGCGGCCGGTGGCCTTGTCCTGCGCGGTGACTTTGAGGATGCCATTGGCATCGATGTCAAAGGTCACCTCAATCTGCGGAATGCCGCGCGGTGCCGCCGGTATGCCATCCAGGGTGAACTTGCCCAACGACTTGTTGTCGCTGGCCATGGGGCGCTCTCCCTGCAGCACATGGATCTCCACCTGTGTCTGGCTGTCGGCAGCCGTTGAGAAGATCTGGCTTTTGCGCGTGGGGATGGTGGTATTCCGTTCAATCAGCGGTGTTGCCACGGCGCCCATGGTTTCCACCGACAGGGTCAGTGGAGTTACATCCAGCAGGAGGATATCCTTGACCTCGCCGCCAAGAACGCCAGCCTGGATAGCCGCGCCCACCGCCACAACCTCATCCGGGTTAACACCCTTGTGAGGTTCCTTGTTGAACAGTTTGCGCACGGCCTCCTGCACGGCGGGCATGCGGGTCATTCCCCCCACCAGCACAACCTCGTTGATCTCGGAAGCTTTCAAACCGGCATCCGAAAGTGCCCGTTGCACCGGCGCAAGGGAGCGCTCCACCAGGTCCCCGGTGAGTTGTTCCAGTTTGGCGCGGGTTAATGTGGTCACCAGGTGTTTAGGGCCGGTGGCATCGGCGGTCAGATACGGCAGGTTGATCTCAGTCTGCATGACCGTGGAAAGCTCGATCTTGGCTTTTTCGGCTGCCTCCCGCAGGCGCTGGAGCGCCTGCCGGTCGTTGTGCAGGTCCATGCCGGTCTCTTTTTTGAATTCCTCGATCAGGTGGTCCATGATCCGCTGGTCAAAATCATCCCCGCCGAGGAAGGTGTCGCCCGAGGTGGAGCGCACCTGAAACACCCCCTCCCCAACATCCAGGATGGAAATATCGAACGTGCCGCCGCCCAGGTCATACACGGCGATGGTTTCGTTCTTCTTTTTATCCAGGCCGTATGCCAGGGAGGATGCGGTGGGTTCATTGATTATCCGCAGCACCTCCAGCCCGGCAATGCGCCCGGCGTCCTTGGTGGCATTGCGCTGGGCATCGTTAAAATAGGCCGGCACGGTGATGACCGCCTGGGTCACCGACTCTCCCAGGTATGCCTCGGCATCCGCCTTCAATTTGCCCAGGATCATGGCGGAAATTTCGGGAGGCGAGTAATCCTTGCCATCCATCTGCACCCGCACATCTCCGTTGGCAGCCTTGGTGACCTTGTAGGGCATCCGGCTGAGCGTGCGCTGCACCTCCGGGTCATCATATTTGCGGCCCATGAAGCGCTTGATGGAGAAGATGGTGTTCTCCGAGTTGGTGATCGCCTGGTTGCGGGCCACCTTGCCGACCATGCGCTCGTGGTTCTTGTTCACAGCCACCACCGAAGGGCAAATGCGGTCTCCCTCTGCAGTGGTGATGACGGTTGGTTCACCGCCGACCATGATTGAAACAACGCTGTTGGTAGTACCAAGATCAATTCCAATGATCTTACCCATTCAATCCTCCTTTATTGGGCAACCCGTACCCGGGCCGGGCGGAGCACCCGGTCTCCGATGCGGTAGCCTTGTTGAACAACTTCAATGATTTCGTTCGAATTATGATCCGGGCTCTCTTCGTGCGTGACGGCTTCGTGCAGGTTGGGGTCAAATTCCGTTCCCCCCGCCTCGATGCGGGTGACCCCTTCAGCGTCAAGGATGCCCAGCATCTTGCGCAGGATCAACTCAACCCCTTCCGCCCAGACCGCCCCCTCCCCATCCTGGGGCCGCATCTTAAGCGCGCGCTCCAGGTCGTCCAGGACGACAAGGTATTTTTTAACGATTTCACCGGTTAACGTCTGCGCCAGGGTTTGCTGGTCCCGGTCCACCCTGCGTTTGTAGTTGGCAAAATCCGCCCGTTCCCGTTGCCAGCCCTCCAGGTTTTCAATGGACTGTTTTTTCGCTTCTTCCAGTTCTGATCGCAGCCGGGCCAGTTCATCCATGTCCGGTGCGCCTTTTTTCTCCGGGGCCTCAGAGGGGGAAGCCTTCACGGCGGATGAAGCCTGGCCTGATTCTTCAATGGTTCTTTTCCTGCTTTTTTCCATCCTCTTGCCTTTCTTGTAATTAATCAACCAGCGATTCGCTCAACATTTCACTGAGCAGCGAAGAGACATAGCGCACCGTGGAAATGGCCCTGCCGTAGGGCATGCGCATCGGCCCCAAAACACCCAGCAGGCCGGTGGACAGCCCCGGGATACCGTAGCGCGCCAGCACCATCGAACACTGGTTGAGTTCCTCCCAGTTGCCTTCCCCGCCGATCAGCACCTGCATGCCTCCCACATCCGTGTTGCCGGCCGTGCGGGCCAGCAGGTCGTGCATCAGGCTTCGTTCCTCCAGCAGCCGCAGGGTTTGACGTCCCTCCGCAGAACCGGAAAACTCGGGCTCGGCCAGCACATTGGTCATGCCGTCCAGGTAAACATCCGTCGATACAAGCAGGCTGGATTGTTCCATATCCTCCAGGATCCAGCCGGTGATCTCGTGCTCAAAACCCTGCAATGTGGTTTCCAGGGTGCGAATCTCCTCGAAACCTTTATTGTAGAACAGGTGTGTCAGTCTATCAGCCGTGCCGGAAAGGCTCTCCTGCGGCAGTGGTTCATCCAGAACCAAAAGATGCTGGTGAAATTCACCCCCCATCGTCACCAGTACCAGGAGCACCTGCCGGCCGCGGGTGGAGATCAATTCAAGGTGCTTAAGGCGGGAATTCTCCGGCTGGGGTGCCGTGACAACCGAAGCCGCCCGGGACTGGATCGCCAGTGTTGAAGCCGCCAGGCGCATCCACTCCTCCACGTCCTTGCGTGTCTGGTAAAACTGGTGGCTGATCATCCTCCGGGTGGCATCCGGCAGTTCGCTTTCCTTCAGCAGCCGCTGCACAAAGTACCGGTAGCCCTTTCGGGTGGGCACACGTCCGTAAGAATTGTCCAGGTAACCCAGATCCACCAAAACGGCCAGTTCACTGCGAACCGTGGCCGGGCTGAGGTCCAGGTGGTAGTTTTTCACCAGGTTTTTCGAACCCACCGGCGAGGCAGTGCGGGTATACTCATGAATGACCAGCGTCAGGATAAACTTTTGCCGATCGGTTAGGATGTCAGTCTTTTCCATTTTGGCACTCTTTGCCTTAAAGTGCTAAACAGGCACGGATAATCATAACATGCTGATAATTGAGCGTCAAGACGCCCCCGCGTATTCTGATAAAGAATTTATATTTGACCTCGCCGTTGAATCTCGATACAATCAAAACTATACGGCCAAATTTTTTGGCTGGGGAGCATAAAGATGACTGTAGCACCTTTTCCTTCCAGGCGTGCCCCGATCTATAACGATATCCCGGCGGAGCAATGGAACAACTGGCACTGGCAATTAAGCAACCGGTTAAACCACCCGGCTGATTTTGAGCCCATCCTGCAGTTGACCGAGGCGGAACGCAAGGCCCTGAACGCCCGCGACCTGTTCCGGGTGGATGTGACTCCGTATTTTGTCTCCCTGATCAACCCGCAGGATCCACATGACCCCATTCGGCGGCAGGTTATCCCCACGGAGGGTGAGATGTCCGACTTCACCGGGATGATGGAGGATTCCCTGGCCGAAGACCGGCATTCCCCGGTCCCCGGGCTGGTGCACCGTTACCCCGACCGGGTATTGATGCTGGTGACCACCCAATGCGCCTCCTATTGCCGCTACTGCACCAGGGCCCGAATCGTCGGAGACCCGGCCTCCACGTTCACAAAAGCCGAATTCGACCAGCAATTGGATTACCTGCGCCGGACCCCCCAGGTGCGCGATGTGCTCCTCTCCGGAGGTGACCCGCTGACCCTGGCGCCCAGGGTGTTGGAGGATCTCCTGGCCCGGCTGCGTGAAATACCGCACATCGAGGTGTTGCGGATCGGCAGCCGCGTCCCGGTCTTCATGCCCATGCGGGTGACCGATGAACTGTGCGAAATGTTGCAACGCTTTCACCCGCTGTACCTGAACATCCATGTCAACCACCCCAATGAGATCACCGCCGAACTGGCCGAAGCCTGCGACAGGCTCGGCCGGGCGGGCATCCCGCTGGGAAATCAATCCGTCCTCCTGGCCGGGGTGAACGACTGCGTGCACATCCAGCGCCGGCTGGTGCAGGCGCTTGTCCGCATTCGTGTGCGGCCGTATTACCTGTATCAGTGTGACCTGGTGGAGGGGGCAGGGCATTTTCGCACACCGGTGGCCAAAGGCATTGAAATCATCGAAGGTCTGCGCGGTCACACCTCGGGCTTTGCAGTGCCCACCTACGTGGTGGATGCTCCCGGTGGCGGAGGCAAGATCCCGATCATGCCCAATTACCTGTTAAGCATGTCGGACCATAAGATTGTGGTGCGAAATTTTGAGGGTTTTATCACCACTTACGAAGAGCCGTTGCAGTACACACCGCACGATCCAGCCACCTGCCCGGATTGCCAAAGCAAACGCCTGGAGCCCGGCCAGCAGGGGTTGACGGGCCTGTTGGATGGAGAGGGGATGTTCATCAAGCCGGAGGGCTTTGACTACCTGCACAGCCGTGGCGGGGAAATGCACCGCCTGCGAGCCGGCAAGGACAAGTGGAAACCCCTGGGCATCGGGCCGGGGCAGCCAACAAAAGAGGAATGAACCAGCCCCAAATTGCCCAGCACAAGGGCATGAAAGGAAAGCAAGGGTCAGAATGATCCACCGTGGCAGCCACACTGGCCGCCAGCCGGTGAGAAAGGAAGGAGTACAACCATGCATTATCGAAGGTTGGGAAGATCCGGATTAAAAGTCAGTGAACTCTCTTATGGGGCCTGGGTCACGTTCGGCGCCCAATTGGATGAAAAGGCGGCCACTGATCTCATCCACGCAGCCTATGACCAGGGCGTAAATTTCTTTGACAACGCCGACATCTATGCCAACGGGCAGGCCGAACTGCTGATGGGCAAGGCCATCCAGGGCATTCCGCGCCAGGCGCTGGTGATCTCCAGCAAGGTCTTCTGGCCCACCAGCAGCGGACCCAACGGGCGGGGGCTTTCGCGCAAGCACATCACCGAATCGGTCCATGCCTCCCTGCAGCGGCTGGGTTGTGATTACCTGGACCTGTACTTTTGCCACCGGTTCGACCCGGACACACCGGTGGATGAGATCGTCCAGACCATGAACATCCTCATCCAGCAGGGAAAGATCCTCTACTGGGGCACCTCGGAATGGGAAGCCGCCCAGGTGATGCAGGCCATCGGCATCGCCAGCGCCGCCAACCTCATTCCGCCCAGCATGGAGCAGCCGCAGTACAACATGTTCCACCGCCGGCGTGTTGAGATCGAACTTTCGCCGCTCTGCCGGGAATTTGGCCTGGGTTTGACCACCTGGAGCCCCCTATATTCCGGCATCCTCTCCGGTAAGTATAACGAAGGAATTCCAGAGGGCAGCCGTGCAACGCTTAGCGACATGGGCTGGATCCGGGACCGCATCACCCCGGAACGCCTGGCGACGGTGCGGCAGATCACAGCCCTGGCGAATGAACTGGGCATCACCACCGCACAGTTGGCAATTGCCTGGCTGCTTCGCCGCAAAGAGGTCAGCAGCGTGATCACCGGAGCCACACGCCTGGAGCAGTTGGATGAGAACCTGGGTTCGGCGGCTGCCGTGGATCTATTGACCGATGACGTGCTGGAGCAGGTCGAAAAGATCCTCGGCAACATACCGGAAGGGTAAAGGCGGAACGACATCCCCTCCCGGCTGATCCACCCGCTGATGTCTTCCCCTGTCAACCGCAGCAAACCCTTCAACCAATCGGCAGGGTTATAATTCCACGCATGGAACGCAGGCAAAAAGTGATCCTTGGGGTGTTGGCGATCCTGGGCATGGTGTATTTTGCCGTTTTTATCCCCGCCAACGGGTGCGGCGCCGCGGATGCGGGCATGCTCTCCCTTTTCGAGGTCGATGAGTTCGCCCAATACCCACACGTGCTGCGCATGTTAACCCCCGGCGATACCCCGTACCAGACCCTGCGCAATTTCACGGTGTACCTGCATTATTACTACGGCTACCCCTTCTATCTCTTTTCGGCGCTTGCGTTGCTGCCGGTGCGGCTGGCATTTAGCGAAGACTGGGCCGCCAACACCCGTCTCCTCGTGACCATCCTGCGACAGGCGGTCAGCGTCCTGCCAATGCTGCTGGCAACCGGTGTCCTCGCCTGGATGCAGACCCGCTTTCGGTCCTGGTGGCGGTCTGTCGGCTTGTTCCTCCTGCTCCTGGCAGTGCCAGCCGTGGTGGTCAACAACCTCTGGTGGCACCCCGACAGCCTGATGTTCCTGTTCCTTGCCCTGACTCTTTTTTTCCTCGATCGGGACGACCAGCGTTTTGGCCGCAATTTTTACCTGGCTGCCGCTGCCTGTGGCGTTGCCACGGGCATCAAGCACATGGGGCTGTTCTTTGCCCTGGCGATCCCGGTTTATCTCCTGTGGGGGGTCCTTTCGAAGAGGGTCCGCTGGGGGCGGGCGGTGCTTGCCGGGTTGCTGTTCCTCCTGGTAATGGCGTCCGCCCTGGTCCTTTCCAATCCCCTGTTGTTGCTCCCCCAGGAGCGGTCCGAGATCATCCAGGTGCAAAAACGGCTCTTCTCCGAGGCCTCTGCAGGCGTTGTCCTGGTCAACCAGGCCGCCTTTTTTGAACATGGCTGGCCGGAGGACGTTCGCATCCATTATGGGGAGCCCTGGTTCGTCCTGTTGGCCTTCCTGGCCTTGCTTGTTGGCATCACCCGGCCTGAAACACGGCGGCGCAGCGCCTGGATACTGGCCTGGATCCTCCCTCTGACCGGAGTGCTCCTCACCTTCGGCACCCGTCGCACCCACTACTTCATCCCGGTTATGCTTCCGCTGTTCTCATCGCTGGTCAATCTCTTCCCCACGGCGGGCCCGGGCCTGCCGGCAGGTGGGCGTGTCCATTGCTGGCTGCAAAATGCCCTGCCCTGGATCCTCGGGCTGGCCATCCTGGCCCAGGTGTGCCTGTACCTCCCGGTGGATGCATCCACATACCGTGAAATGCTGAACAGGGAAACAAGCGCCCCGGGCATCACCTTTTACCATGAGGTCGAAAAGGAAATTCTTTCCGTGCTCCCGTCAGATGACCCCTTGACCGTTTATCGCGATTGGCGCATCTACTTCCCGGCCGGGCCGGGCCGGCGGGTGGAAATTGACTGGAATTTCGCCACCCATGAGTTGATCGAAGACCTGCACCCCGATCTGGTGCTGCTGGAAAAGGGGAATATCCAATTATTCAGCGATCCGGCTGTCGTCAACCAGGCTGCCAACCCCGGCCGGATGGCCCAAGTGCACGCATTTTACGCCGAGGCGCGGGAGGACCGGATCAGGCAATATCGCCTGGTGTACGAGGACGATTACGCGGCTGTTTATATTCGTGACCTCCTGTACGATCACTATTTCTCTTCCCGGTGAGCCCGTGGCGTTGCCCGCCGAATGGGGCGTTCAAGGCGGGTGATATAATCAACCCATGACTGAAGCTCCCCCTTCGCCATCCGGCCGGCAGATCCGGCTGACAAGTCTTTCCAGTTGTTCCGGTTGAGCGTCCAAATTAAGCGCTGAAGCGCTGGCGCAGGTTCTGCGCCCCATTGAGGAAGTTTACCGGGATCAAATTCCGGCTGACCTGCTGGTTGGCATGCACACCCCGGACGACGCCGCCGTGTGGCGCATCGACGAAGAGAAGGCGATCATTATCACCACCGACTTTTTCACCCCGGTGGTCGATGACCCCTATGACTACGGTGCGATCGCCGCTGCCAACAGCCTGTCCGATGTATATGCCATGGGCGGGCAGCCTTTCCTTGCATTGAATATCGCCGCCCTGCCGCCCGACCTGCCACACCAGATGCTGGCTGAGATCTTCCGCGGCGGAGCCGAGATGACCCGCCAGGCCGGTGTGATCATCGCCGGCGGGCACAGTGTGCAGGACAGGGAGCCCAAATACGGCCTGGTGGTGGTTGGTTTTGCCCACCCGGGGAAGCTCATCAGCAAAGGGGGCGCCAGGGTCGGCGACCGCCTGGTGCTCACCAAGCCGCTTGGTTTTGGCGTCACCACCACTGCGCTCAAACAGAAACTTGCCGAACCGCAGGATGTCGCCGAGGCGGTCGGTTGGATGAAACAACTGAACCGGGCGGCTTCCTCACTGGCTGTGGACCTTGGCCTGCAGGGTGGCACCGACATCACCGGTTTCAGCCTGTTGGGCCACGGCATGGAGATGGCTGACGCCAGCGGGGTGAGCCTGCGTTTTCACTTCGACAGCATCCCCTTCATCGGTTGCGCCCGCAAGTATGCGGATCAATGGACCTTCCCCGGCGGAGCATCCGACAATGCACTGTACTTCAGCCCTGGCGTTAACTTCAGCAGGCACCTAGGCGAGGCCGACCGAATGCTGCTTTTTGACCCGCAAACCAGCGGCGGGCTCCTACTGGCTGTGCCTGAATCCCGGCTTTCCGCCTTCCTGGGGCAGGCGCAAAAACTTGGCCAGTCCGCCTGGGAGGTGGGGGAGGTCGTTGCCGGCAGGGGGGTCCAGGTCGATTAACGCCTGGTATGGGATGAAAATAACCGGGTTCGGCGGG
Source organism: uncultured Anaerolineaceae bacterium (assembly GCA_964420835.1). GTDB lineage: Bacteria > Chloroflexota > Anaerolineae > Anaerolineales > Anaerolineaceae > CAYQUO01. The sequence goes on along the minus strand of CAYQUO010000013.1, from coordinate 54,209 downwards.
GCGGAACCCGGTTTTTGATTGCATTGTCCCCATTAACCCTTCTTTTTGCACAGCAGGGCGGAATGGTAGGACCAGATCCGAGTCGCCATGCGTGGCAGCAGCCGCAACCCCAGTTCCTTAATCCAGTACTTGGGCAGTCCCTTGCTTCCATACCGGTAACGGTAGATCACCCGGGAGGGATTGGTCACGATCTGTTGGACGATTTCATAATCACAGGTCTGGATGAGGCGGCGAATGGTAATCGGCGAAAAGAAATTAATATGGCCCGCTCCACCCGGGCGATAATCCGCCGGCAGGAAAATGGTATCCTCCAGGGGTACCTCAACAAACACATGGGATGCCACCCTGCCTGCCTCATTTAAAAGCCGGCGGGGGTGCTCCACATGCTCGAGCACATGGCTGAGGATGGCCAGGTTAAAAACCCCATCCGGTTGCGGCAGGGTGTAGCCGTCAAAAAGCCGGCAATCTTCCAGGCCGGGGATGTTCCGTGACCGCATGGCTTCCACGCCACTGGGGGAGATCTCCACAGCCTGGAAACGGGTGGCAAACCCAAGCGCCGAAAGGCGCTCCAGCAATGCACCCTCGCCGGCACCGATCTCCAGCACCGGATCATGGGGAATGCCACGGCACAGGCGTTCGATGTTGGTTGCCTTGTCCACGGCCGACAGCCGCCTCCACTCAGAAATGTCGGCCTGGTAATACCCCTTGTATTGCTGCTGCAAGCCCTTGCTGACGTTTAAACCGGACATCATTCAATTCCCTTGTTGTATTGCATCCCCATTGTACACAGGAATCCACCCGCAGGGATAGCGGATCGGAAAAAGGCAACGGTTGTGGTATGCAGGCAGCCGTCATTTTCACCATGTTCCGGTTTACAAAACCCAAATCTTCATGTTATAATCCTTCCCCGTGCTGTAAGAATGCCATTATTTTATTTAACAGATGCAAGGACTACGTACGATGAGTGACCTGTTGAAAGAAATCGAAGCCCCGGTGAATCCCAACATCCCGGACCTGCGTCCCGGAGATGGTGTGAGTGTGCATGTCAAGATCAAGGAAGGCAACCGCGAACGCATCCAGGAGTTCAAGGGCACCGTGCTTTTCATCCATGGCAATGGCCCCAACTCAACCTTTACCGTTCGCAGGGTGGCCAGCAACGGCATCGGTGTCGAACGGACCTTCCTTATGCGCTCCCCGCGCATTGACAAGGTCGTCATCGATCGCCACAGCAAGGTGCGCCGCGCCCGCCTTTTCTTCCTGCGAGAGCGATCCGGAAAGTCGGCTCGCCTCAAGCAGAAGTTTTGATCCTGACCGTACTCAGATCCTTCAGGGTGCAGCCCACGCCGGGGTTGCGCCCGTTTTTCTTACCATGAGGGATATATGAACGCTCCTCTGATCGGGATCAGCACATCGCTGGACACACGTGCCGGCAATGGCGTGTGCCGCGCCGCCCTGCCGACCACGTACACGCGGGCAATCCAAATGTCCGGCGGGCTCCCCGTTCTGATCCCGCCATCCATGCCTGCCGACCGCCACCCCCTGCTGCGGGAGCGACTCGACGGGCTGGTGCTCTCCGGCGGTGCAGATATCGACCCATCCCATTTCAACGGTGAACCACACCCGCGGGTGTATGACGTGGACCCCACCCGGGACGAACTTGAGCTTGGCCTGTCGCGCCTGGCAGCAGAAACCGGCTGGCCGATCCTTGGCATCTGCCGTGGCGCCCAGGTGTTGAACGTTGCCCTGGGCGGCAGCCTGTACACCGACCTGGCCGACCAGTTGCCCGGGGCGCTGCGCCATGACTGGTACCCCGGCTTTCCCCACACCCATCTGGCGCATACCATTCACGTGGAAAACGGTTCCAGCCTGGCGGCCACCCTGGGGGGTATGGAAGTATGGGTCAACAGCCTGCACCACCAGGGCATCCATTCGTTGGCGACCGGCCTGCGGCCGCTGGCCCGGGCTGCAGATTCACTCATCGAAGCGGTTGAACTGCCTGGCCACCCTTTCTTCCTTGGCGTTCAGTGGCACCCGGAAAGCCTGGTCGAAAGCCCAGACATGCTCAACCTCTTCAAGGCCTTCATTCGCGCCTGTGCCTGACGCCTTCACATGGGATCATCAACCGTGAATCCAGGACAACCAGTTTCCAACCCGCCGGCGGCGCCCATTGGCGTTTTTGATTCCGGCGTGGGCGGGCTTTCGGTGCTGCGGGCACTGCGCCGCCAACTGCCTGCCCATCCCTTGATCTACCTGGCAGACCAGGACCACGTTCCATACGGTCAGCGTCCCCTGATGGAGGTTCGTGCCTTTTCGGAAGCCATCTCCCGGCTGCTCATCTCCATGGGGGCCAGGGTGGTGGTGGTGGCTTGCAACACAGCCTCGGCGGCTGCCCTTCACCACCTGCGCCAGGCACTGCCTGCCACACCCTTCATCGGCATGGAGCCGGCGGTCAAACCGGCCGCAGAACAGACCCACAACGGCGTTGTCGGCGTGCTGGCAACACCGGCCACCTTCCAGGGTGAATTGTACGCCTCTGTAGTGGAGCGATTTGCCGGCGGAGTGCGCATTCTACAGGATACCTGCCCGGGCCTTGTGGAGTGGATCGAGGCGGGGAACCTAGAAGGTCCGCAAACCCGCCGGATCCTTGAATCCGCCCTGCACCCCATGCTGGAGGAGGGTATTGACAGGGTCGTCCTTGGGTGCACCCACTACCCGTTCGTCATCCCGCTCATCGAGCGCATCATCTCGGCTTACCCCGGCAGGCCTGCCGTTCAGGTCATCGACCCGGCTCCGGCGGTCGCCCGCCAGGCTGGCCGGATCCTGGAAGCCAATGGCTGGCTGGATTCAAACCCGGTACCGGCCGGCATGACGTTCCTCACCAGTGGAGACCCCCGGACTTTTGCCGCCTCGCTTCCCGGGTTCCTGGGCGAGGGCGGTCCTGTACAAGGCGTTTCCTGGTCGGTGGATGGATCCATCTGCCTTGGGAATTCTGCAACCGGTTCTTTTCCGGGCTGAAGGGATGCTCCCATGCCGCATTTAAACACACCCAACCACCTCCTGACCCCGCACGGCGAATTGCGCCTGCCCGTCTTCCTGCCGGATGCCACCTTCGGCCTGGTGCGGGCAGTGGATTCCATGGACTTGAGGGGCATTGGGGTGCGCGCCCTGGTGATGAACACCTTCCACCTGATGCAAAAACCCGGTGCCGGCACCATCCAGGCGCTGGGCGGTCTTCACCGTATGAGCGGCTGGGATCTGCCCATCGTCACCGATTCGGGTGGCTTCCAGGCGTACTCGCTCATCCACCAGGACCTCAAAGCCGGCAGCCTGACGGATAAGGGCATCACCTTCCACCCGGAGGGTTCCAACCGCAAATACCTGTTGACGCCCGAAAAGACCATCCAGTTGCAAATGGGGTTCGGCTCCGATATCGTCATCTGCCTGGATGACTGCACCCACGTGGACGCACCGCCGGAAGATCAGCGCCTGTCCGTCCAGCGCACGGTGCAATGGGCGCGACGCGGCAAGGCGGAATTCCTGCGCCTGGTGGAGCAGAAGCAATTGCCGGACGGCCGGCGCCCCCTGCTCTTCGCCGTAATCCAGGGCGGCGGAGATGCCCTGCTGCGCCGGCAGTGCGCCGAAGCCCTGTTGGAGATTGGTTTTGATGGGTACGGCTTCGGGGGCTGGCCGCTGGATGCGAAAGGCAACCTGTTGAGCGACATCCTGGCCCTGACACGCCAACTGGTCCCCCCCAAGTACCCCGTGCACGCCCTGGGTGTGGGGCATCCCTACAACGTGGTTGCCTGCCACCGCTTGGGTTACAGGCTGTTTGACAGCGCCATGCCCACCCGCGATGCCCGCCACGGCCGGTTGTATGCCGAAGCCGACCCCGGAAGCCCGTTGGAGGGCAAATGGCTGCGATATGTGTACATCGGAGACCAGTCCCATATCCGGGATGATCGACCGGTCTCCCCGAATTGCGATTGCCCGGTCTGCAGCCAAACTTCGTTGGGTTACCTGCGGCACATCTTTAAGATGAATGACTCTCTTTACCCGCGCCTGGCCACCCTGCACAACCTGCGCTTTATGAACCGTCTTCTTGAGCGGCTGGGGGACGGCAGTCCGAAATGAAGCCACCTGAAGCCGATCCGCTGGCGGATGCTGTTTCGGCTGCCCTCTCCGGACCGAGGTACCGCAGCATTGACCCGGGATTCGCCCGGCAGGTGGCAGCCAAAGAGGCGGCCAAGGGCCGCAGGGGCAGGGACCTGGTCAAGGCTGTCCGCAACAAACTGCACCAGGTTGGGGGTGCCTACCTGGACGAGACCGCGCCGTATGAGCGCTGGCAGAGCGAACTGGCTGTTCTGCCGGGGGATCGGGAGGATGCCCGCCTGCAGGATTTTTCTCTCCGCTGCATGCGCGGCCATGCGTCCACCCGCGAGCGTCTGCCCATCCTCTTCTCCTTTTTTGAAACCATTCTGCGTCCGCTTGCCCCCATCCAGTCCCTCCTGGACCTGGCCTGCGGCTTGAACCCGCTCGCCCTCCCCTGGATGCCCATCGGAAGCGACTGTACCTACACCGCCTGTGACATTTACCGTGACATGGTGGACTTTATCAACTTGTATTTTGCACACATCGGGCAAAAGGGCCTTGCGGTACAATGCAACCTGGTGGACCTGCCGCCGGCCCGGCCGGTGCAGGTTGCCCTGCTGCTGAAGGCCATCCCCTGCCTGGAGCAGGCAGACAAGGAGGTTGGCGCCCGGCTGCTTTCCACCATCCAGGCAGAACACCTGCTGGTTTCCTTTCCGGCGCACAGCCTGGGCGGCCGCGGCAAGGGCATGGTTCGCAACTATGAAGCCCGTTTCCTTCAATTGGTCGAAGGCATGCCCGTGAGCGTTCAACGGTACGAGTTCCCCGGCGAATTGGCCTTCCTGCTCAGCCGGCAAGGGAGGAATAAAAATTGAACAACCCGAACGATACCCTGGAGACCCTGAGAACCTCCCGCAAATACCGCCCCCTGGACCTGCCAGCCGACACCCTGCAGGACCTCTACGCCCGTGAACTGGCGGCCGGCAGGAACAACAAGGATGCCCTGAAGGCCACGCGTAGAAAACTGCACAACATCGTCGCCCCCTACCTGGGTGACCCGGATTATGCGGAAGCCTCCCGACTGCTGGAGATGGCTTTCCCATTGGGAATGGAAGACGTGAAGGCAGCCTGCGCCTACCTCCTCTCCCGGCATGCCTCCACCCGGGAGCGCCTTCCCGCCCTGGAGGAGTTTTATTCCGCCATTTTTTCCATCACCGGGCGCCCAAAAACCATCCTGGACCTGGCCTGCGGCCTGAATCCCTTTGCCCTGCCCTGGATGGGACTTTCAGCTGATACCCGCTACCATGCGTATGACCTGCATAAACCGCGGGTCGACCTGGTAAACCAGTTCCTGTGCCTGATGAACCTCCCCCCGCTGGCCGAGCAGAGCGACATCCTGCTTTTCCCCCCCTCCCACCCTGTGGACGTGGCGTTCTTCTTCAAGGAAGCCCACCGGTTAGAGCAGCGCAGGCGCGGCAGCAACCGGCAGTTCTGGCAACAACTCCGGGCAAACTGGCTGGTCGTCTCCCTTCCCTCCACCAGCATGACCGGTGCACATGACCTCAGGGCAGCCCACCGCCGCCTGGTAGCCCGCACCCTGGAAGGACAACCCTGGCCGGTGAGTGAACTGGAGGTCAACGACGAACTCATCTTCTGCATCCACAAGGGAAATGAAAGCGGACATCGCCCAACCTGACAGGGCTGCCAAACCGGCAGAAGCACCACCGCTGGAGCGGTTCAAGCCCCTGATGAGCACCGGGGAATTTGCCCGGTTGCAGGCTGAACTGGAGAGGCCGCTTCCTGTTTCTTTCCGCATCAACACCTTAAAAATGGGTGCTTCCGGAAAGCAGGACCTGGTCGGGCGTTATGGCTGGGAACTGCAAGCCATCCCCTTCTGTGCCACTGGCTGGCGCTTCCTCTCCGGGGAACCACAGCCCGCCCGATCGATCGAACATCGCCTGGGGGAGATCTACATCCAGGAAGCCGCCTCCATGCTCCCACCCGAGCTTTTCGACCCCGCCAGCCGGGAGCCTCCGCTTACCCTGGACATGGCCGCATCCCCCGGGGGGAAAACCGGCCACCTGGCGGCATTGTCCTCGGATAAGGGCCTGCTTTTCGCCAATGATTCCAGCGCCGGGCGGGTCACAGCCCTCCGCCTTGTATTGGCCGCCTGTGGATGTGCGAACACGGCTGTTACCAACTTCCCCGGTGAGCATTTCGGCTCCTGGTTCCCCGAGACCTTTGACCGTGTCCTGCTCGATGCGCCCTGCAGCATGCAGGGCCTGCGCAGCAGCGAAAGCCACGTCATCCGCCCCATCACCGGCCGCGAACGCTCTGCGCTGGCCCGGCGGCAGGTGCGCCTGTTGATAAGCGCCCTGCAGGCGGTAAAGGTCGGGGGGCAGGTCGTCTATTCCACCTGCACGCTGGAACCGGAAGAAGACGAAGGCGTTCTGGATGCCGTTATGCGCCAGTTTGCCGGCAGCCTGGAGGTGCCGGACATCACCCGCAAACTGACCCGACCCGCCCCGGGGCTGACAAAAGCCTTCGGGCAGGGTTACCAGCCATCGATTGAAAATGCTGCCCGTCTTTGGCCCCACATCTTCGGCACTTCCGGTTTTTTTGCTGGGCTGCTGGTGAAAACGGCACCCCTGCCTTGTCAAAGCCGGCCCGCCCCCCGGAGGCCCTGGGAAGCCAGCGGGTTTGCTCCCCTCCAGCCCTCCAGGCATCGTTCCCTGTCCTTGAGCCTGGCTGACATGTATGGATTCGACCTGGATTCGTTGCTGGAGTCGCAGGGCTTGTCCCTCTGGCATCGGGGCGGCGGTGTGGCAGCCCTGCCGGACCGGCTTGTGCGACAATTCTCCCATCTGCCGGTGGTTTCAGCTGGCCTGTCCCTGGGCGAACAGGATCCAACCGGGTTCACCATCTCCCACGAGTGGGCGTCGCGGTTCGCCAGGCAAATGCCCGGCGGGCGCGTCCGCCTGCCGGAGGACCTGCTGCCCGCCTGGCTGCGCGGGGAGGACCTGCGCGGGTTGCTGCCTGTTGCGGAAGCGGGAAAGCATATCCTGCTGGCTGAGGACGAGCATGGGCGCTTCCTCGGACGTGCCCGCGCCCTCCCGGACAGGCTGAAGAACCTCCTGCCCAGGAGGGTCGTCCTCTAGCATCTTCCAACCGAAAAACCCTATCGATATGCTTCGATATGGTCGCTGCGGATGTAAATGGAATGTGGCCGTGTCTTGTAACCCACCACCGGGATCAATCCCCCGCCAGGAATGGCCGGCTTTAAGTAGGTGTAGTTTTCCTCCAAGGTTTGCATGAAGGGTTTGTAAAAATCGAGCAGCATGGTCTGTTCGGTGTCATCCAGGATGACCGCCTCGAACCTCCTGGTTTCCAATGCGGTGAGGATCTCCTGCTTAAGCGGCGCCAACGTTTGATTCGCGTTTGGATCATCCGCCCGGAAGATGTCCCACATCATTCCCAGGTGGGCATGGGTGGGCTTGCCGGCCATGTCGGTCAGCGTGGTGTGGTTGGGCAGAAAGATGTCCCCCTGGACTTGTTTCATCCAGGAGACCAATTCATCGCCCGCCTTGCGATCCGCCGCAGAGGGCAGGTATTGCCGGGGATCGTAGGCCAGCAGCCCAAACTGCAGCAGCCCCAGCAGGGTCAGCAACAGGGCAGCCCTGCCGGTGTGGATCGTAATTCCCCCCACCCTCCCGGTTCGTGCGATCCGCAACGCCATTTCCAGCCCGACACCAAAAAGCACCGACAGGACGGCAAAGGCCGGGATGAGCGTGTTCAGGTAGCCCCCTTCGTGCAGCCGGTTGACTGCCGAAAGGCCAACCACGCCTCCCAGCACCAACACCAGGTGGAATGCAGAGGGGATTTGCCTGCGGGCCAGCCAAAGGAGAAAAACAAAAACTCCGGCCAGGGCCGCCAAGGGCAGCGCATGGAAAATATCCCGGCTGAGAAACAGCCCCATTTGGTCATACTCGGCAGGGTGGTGGTTCGGCATGCGGAACACGTAATAGGTAAACCAGCCGCCGGACCGCATATGCGCGATGCCGGTCAGAATGCCGCTGCCGGCCAGCGTGATGGCCGGGAAGATCCACTTTCGCTGGCCTTTGATCGCAACGATGGAATACAGGCTGGCAAGGATGGCCACGCCCAGGCCGGTCTGTTTGGTCCAAAATGCCAGCAGAAACAGACAGGCAGCGATCAATAAATGGAACCGTCTGCGGTTCCGGCGCAGGAAGTAAATCCCCCCCAGGAGGAAGGCAAGGTACAGGCTGTCCACCCGGGCCGTATCGAACCAGGCACCCCCGGCGGCAAAGGTGGCAACAAAGAGGCCGGAGGAAATACAAGCCGGGCGCCAGTTTCCCGTTTCGTTCCAGGCCAGCAACCCCACCAATCCAATGGCAGCCAGAGAAGCCAGGAAGGAAAGCACCCGCAGCGCCGGGAAACTGCAACCCAGCAGCCAGGCGAATGGTACGGCAGCATAATAATAAAATGGTGTGTACAGCGCAGGTGTGTAACTGAGGGTTGGCGGGGTGAACAGGGGCAGCCCGTCCAGCACCCTCTGCACCGTATCCATCAGGCCGCTTTCAACAAAATCCAGTTCGTAGGGATAGGGCAACCGGATGAACGCCATCCAGAGGTACATGATGAAGTAAGCAGTCCCGGTCACGATCAGGAGGGCAGAAGGGATGTTCCCGGGCCACCCTCTTCTTACAAATGCGTTTTCTTCAGCCGCCGGTCCGGGGGCATCCCTGGCCACCCACAGGAATACCAATAAAAACAACAGGCTGCCCACACAACCGCCAACAATCAGCGCCGAGGAGAGGGTATTGCCCCAGGGAATTGGAAAGTCCCGCCGCAATGCCCTGCTGGTTTCGAATTCATTAAACAGGTCAATCACCTCCGGGGGCGCGCCATCCCAACTGACCTCCAAAACCCCGGCATCCGGACCGGAATGGAATTGCAGCACGGCCTCGCCCCCCGCCCGGCCAACCCAGTGCAGTTCAGCCGGGGGTTCACCCGCCAGTTCCAACCCGGTTTCAGTTCGCCGCCATTCACCCTGCTTCTGCAACCCATCAAAACTCTCATCCTGCAGGCCCGAATTGAACCAGAGGAGCGCCATCCGGCCCGGGTGCAAAGCCCCGCCCGGTTCCCGGACCGTAACAACCAGGTTGTGTTTTGGAATGAGGAGATAATTAATGGGCAGGCTTGGAAGCGCAAATGCCAGGATGGAGCCACAAAACCAAAAGGCTGCCGCTGCCAGAACCAGCCTGCCGGCGGAAATCCCCGCGAGCCTTCTGGCCAGCCAATGCCGGTAAACAACCAGCCAGGCCACCCCGGCAACCAGGCCGGCCGCCAAAGCCAGCAACAGGCGGCGCCTGCTTGGTACGGGTGTTTGAAGAAAGAGCAGATAGATCCCCCCTGACCAGAAAATGAACAGGAGAAACGCCCCCAACCATTTCGGCTGGCAGACAGATCTGGATTTCATCAGTTCAGGCGGTCACAAGGGTGCCAACCGGTTCACCCAACAACGAGCGGCGAAGAGCATCCGGGTCCCACAGGTTAAGCACCAGGATGGGCAACTTGTTTTCCATGCACAGGGAAATGGCCGTGCTGTCCATCACCTCCAGGCGCCGGTTAAGCACATCAATGTACTTGAGATGATCGAACTTGACCGCCTTGGGATTTTGCGAAGGGTCGCTGTCGTAGATCCCATCCACCTTGGTTGCCTTAATCAGCACATCCGATTCCATCTCCATCGCCCGCAAGGCCGCAGCCGTGTCGGTGGAGAAATAGGGATTGCCGGTTCCGCCGCCAAAGATGACCACCCGGCCTTTTTCCATATGGCGGATCGCCCGCCGCCGGATGTATGGTTCGGCGACGGATCGCATTTCGATTGCCGACTGCACCCGGGTGATCACACCGATGTTCTCCAGGGCATCCATCAAAGCCAGGGCGTTCATCACGGTCGCCAGCATGCCCATGTAATCTGCCGTTGCCCGGTCCATCCCCGTATCCAGGCCAACCCGGCCGCGCCAAAGGTTCCCCGCCCCGATGACAATGGCAACATCCACCCCCATTTCCCTTACCTGGCGTACCCGATCTGCGATCGAGCGGGCCGCTTTTGGATCGATTCCCGAGCCATCCGAACCGGACAGAGCCTCACCACCAAGTTTCAGCAAGATCCGATGGTATTTCAGTCCTTCCATATCATCTCCGTAAAAAAAGGCCAACCGCAGGGTTGGCCTTTCCATTTTTTATTCTTCTTCGGTGCTTTCGCCCAAAGCCCAACGGGCAAAACGCCGGATAACGATATTCTCCCCCAGGCTGGCCACGGTTTGATTCACCAGTTGTTGAACGCTTATCGACTCATCCCGAATGTATGGCTGCCGCAGGAGGACAACCTCATCAAGATATTTTTTGATCGACCCCTCAACAATGCGGGGCAGGATGTTTTCCGGTTTCCCTTCCTCCCGGGCACGTGCCTCGGCGATCTTCTTTTCATGCTCCAGAATTTCAGCCGGAACGTCGTCGTCATGGATATACAGGGGTGATGTGGCTGCAATCTGAAGCGCCAGCTCGTGTGCCAGGGTGCGGAAGGCTTCAGAACGGCCAACAAAATCGGTCTCGCTGTTCACTTCCACCATTACACCCACGCGGCCGTTGCCGTGGGAATACAGTTCCACCACTCCCTCGGAGGCACGGCGGCTGGAGCGCTTGGCCGCCATGGCCAGGCCCTTTTCCCGCAGGAAGTCCAGGGCTTGTTTCATATCCCCGTTGGACTGTTCAAGAGCTTTTCGGCAGTCCAAAATTCCCGCGCCTGTACTTTCCCGCAACTGCTTGATCATGTCAATTGTGATCGTGGTCATTGTTTTCCTCAAGATCTACGGGTTCATCCCGTTGATAGGTTCCCTTTTCAATTTTTCCCCGGTTGGAAATCGCTTATTCCGAATCAGACTCTGCGACATCCACGCTCTCATCGCCCTCTTCGTTGTTTTCGGGGGCAATGGGTTCTTCAGCCGATTCCCTTTCAATGTCCGGGGCAATTTCCTCGTCTTCCTCGTCTTCTTCTGCATAAGCCCTGGTGCCCAGGCGTGCCAGGACGGAATCGCCCAGCAAATCCTTGTCCTCGAGAATCTCTTCCTCCTCGAACGTTGAGCGGCGCATCATGGGAGAGCGTTCCAGCCGCTCGGCAGCAGCCGCTTCGGCCTCGAGATCCTCATCCTTGCGCATGGCCTTGCTCTCGAGAACGGCATCCGCCATTTTACCGACCAATAGTTTGATCGCCCGGATGGCGTCATCGTTTGATGGAATGACGTAATCCACTCCCCCCGGGTTGCAGTTCGTATCCACGAGGGCGATAACCGGGATGTTCTTCAGATTGGCTTCGTGGATAGCCGTATACTCGCGTGATACATCGATCACAAAGAGCAGGTCGGGCAGGCGTTTCATGGAGCGCACACCACTTAGGCGAATAAGCAGGCGGTTGATCTCCCGCTCGATCAGCAAGCCTTCCTTCTTGGTCAGTTTGTTGATCTCGCCGCTGTCGCGCATGTGTTCCAGCCGTTCCAGTTCCAGGATCCGTTGAAAGATGGTGGCCCAGTTGGTCAGCATCCCTCCCAGCCAGCGCTGGGTAACGTAGGGCATGCCGCAGCGTTCGGCTTCCTCTTTTACGGTCTCCTGTGCCTGCCGCTTTGTGCCAACAAACAAAACGATCCCGCCTCCCATTACCGTGTCCCGAACGAGGTTGAATGCCGAGTTGAGCGCTTTCACCGTTTGCTGCAGGTCGATGATATGGATACCGTTGCGCTCGGTGAAGATGTACGGCTTCATTGCCGGGTTCCACTTGTTGGTGCGGTGACCGAAGTGGACGCCGCTTTCTAGCAGCGCTTTCATGGAAATTACACTCGCCATGATATTCTCCTTTGCGTTTTTCCTCCGCTTCCGTCATCCTCATCCTTTGCACTTCCAGGGGAAGAGCACGCCGGACGGTCAGAAAGCGTGTGTGATGGGTTTTTAAGCGGCAGAAGTATACCACAGGCAGGCAGGAATCGTCCATTCATTCGGTGGATTCAACTCTTGCTATAATATGACCATGTTCAATGATCGGTTTCTGCAGGCCTTTTCGATGGCCCTTCAACTTCATGCCGGCCAAAACCGAAAAGGCAGCAAAACCCCCTACTTCGCCCACCTGATGGCCGTTGCCAGTCTCGTCCTTGAAAACGGTGGGGGTGAAGACGAAGCCATTGCAGCCCTCCTGCATGATGCCGTGGAGGACCAGGGCGGGGCTGCAACCCTCAACAGGATCCGGCGTGAATTTGGCAGCGCTGTGGCTTCGATTGTTGCCGAATGCAGCGACACGGACCAGGCTCCCAAACCCCCCTGGCGGGAACGCAAGGAAGCCTACCTGGAACAGATTCCCCGCATTTCCGCCAAGGCCCGCCTGGTCTCGATGGCCGACAAGGTCCATAACGCGCGCTGCATCCTGCAAGACTACCGCCGGGAGGGGGAGGGCGTTTGGCAGCATTTTAAGGGCGGGCGTGAAGGAACCTTGTGGAACTACCGCGCCCTCGTTGAGGCGTACCGGTCTGTGACCGAACATCCGCTGGTTGAAGAACTGGATCAGTTGGTTGACGAACTGGTAATGCTGGCCGGCGGGTCTCCCACGGGGGCCCGGAAATAAATCGCCCAGCCAACCTTCAGGGAGGCAAACCCACAACGTCCATCCAATTGCCCTTCTTTTGAACGGAAGGCGGGTGATACAATCCGTCCCATGGAACGGATACGCTGGTTCCTGGCGGCCGTGCTGGCACTGCTGGGCGCCACCCAGGCTTGCAACCTTCCCGGCATCCAACCCCGCCGGGACCATGAGTCCGCAACCAGGGCAGCCCTGGCGGCTGAACTTTTCCCGGATAACCCAAACCTGTTCTCCACGGCTGCAGCCACTCCGCAGGAGGTCTTTCCGGGGCTGCGTACAGCCACGCCATTTGGGGCCATGGGCCCCACTGCCTCCGAAACACTCCCGCCGGTCCCTCCAGGTTACCAGTTGTATTATGCCCGCTCGGGTGATACCATCCAGGCTCTGGCGCGCCGGTTCGAGGTCACGGCATCAAGCATTGTATCCACAGGCAACCTTGCAGAGGATGCGCTGCTGCCTCCAAGGCTGCCTGTGTTCATACCGGAATCCAATGAAGGGGCGGGGTTTTCGGACGCCCTGCTCCCGGACAGCGAGGTCATCTTTTCATCCTCCGCCTCAGAGTTCAACATGGAGGCGTTTACCCGCTTACAGGGGGGATACCTGGCCGGCTATCGTGAGCAGTTGGGCGAAAACTGGATCAGCGCCTCCCAGATTGTTAACCAGGTATCGCGTGAGAATTCCATCAACCCGCGACTTCTCCTGGCTATTATCGACTTTCGCACCGGCTGGCTGAGCGGCCAGCCCGCGGCAGGCCAGAGCCAAAAATATCCGCTTGGGTTTCAGATCGAAAGCCACCAGGGTCTGTACCGCGAACTATCGCTGGCGGTTCGCCACCTGACCACGGGATACTATGGCTGGAGGGCGGGTTCGCTGGCCCGGGTTGTCACAACGGACAAGCAGGCGGTTCGCCTGCACCCGGCCTTGAATGCAGGTTCCGCGGCCCTTTACAACCTCTTCTCCCAGGTGTATTCAGCCGGTTCATTGCCCATGGTTTTATCCGGCCCGCAGGGATTTCTCGTGCAGTATTCCAGCCTGTTCGGCGACCCGTGGTCAAGGGCCGCCCAGGTTGAGCCCATCTTTCCCGCCGGCCTGGAGGTGCCGGCATTGGAACTTCCCTTCCTCTCCGGGCACCGATGGAGTCTGACCGGAGGCCCCCATTCGGCATGGGGGGTGGGCGGTCCAATGGGAGCCCTCGATTTCGCCCCCTCCGCCGGTCAACCGGGTTGTTCAACCGCGCCCCAGTTCGCAACGGCCGCCGCTGCTGGTTTGGTCGTGCGGTCCGGGAACGGCGTGGTGGCAGTGGACCTGGATGGGGACGGGGACGAACAAACGGGTTGGGTGTTAATCTACCTGCACCTGGCAGCCCAGGACCGGGTGGCTGCAGGAGCCTGGGTGGCCAGGGACGACCCGCTGGGCCACCCGTCATGTGAAGGGGGCATCGCCAGCGGCACCCATGTGCACATCTCCCGGAAATACAATGGGGAATGGATACCGATCAGCCCGGCAACACCGATGATCCTTTCCGGCTGGCGCGCCGTCCCCGGTGAAAGGGCTTACCAGAGCTCCCTGGTCCGCGGCGGGGATGTGATCATTGCCCGTTCCGATGGCTCGCACGAATCCGTATTGGAACGGAACCCCTGAAGTCTCCATTCTGGAAGCCGGGCTTCCCTTCGCCTTATAATGGGAACATGGGAACAAGACCCACCCGGATTGCCCTCCTCATAATATTCCAATCTCTGCTCGCCGGTTGCAGCCTGTTCCCCGCTCCCCGAACATTCCCAACCCTGACGCCCCATCCGTCCCTTACACCGCCTCCCCCTGCAGCACCCACAAGCACCCCGCTTCCTACCCCAACCTCTTATCCGGTTGTTCGGGCTGGAACGCCACTGCCTTTCCAGCCCGGGGTCCTCAGCCCGGCAAATTCCAGCCGCATCGTGGAAATGGCCCGCCTGGGCGAAGGAATTCCCCGGGGGTTGGCCTGGTCGGCAGATGGATCCATGCTGGCGTTGGCTTCCAGCCGGGGGGTGACGGTGTTGAGTGATCCCTCTGTTGAAACCCTGTGGAGAGCCGAACAATCCGGCGGACAAACTACGCTGGCGTTCAGTCCAGATGGGAACATCCTGGCGGCAGGGGGTATGGACGGCAGGATAACCCTTTTTCACACAACAGATGGAACGGCCATCGATATTCTTAATGCGCACTCCTTTTCAGTCTCCTCCCTGACCTTCAGCCAGGATGGCCGGAAGCTGGCCTCCAGCGGCCTGGATCGCAGCATCAAGATATGGGAGATACGCGGCCGCAACTTGATCGGGCAATTCCCATCTCCGGGGCGCGGTGCACAAGCCCTGGCTTTCTCCAAGGATGGGAGGATCCTTTTTGCCTGGTCCCCTGATGAACAGGTGAACATCTGGTCACTGGAAAAGGACAACCGCCTGGAAGACCTGTATATTGGCAGCGATGGGCACGGGCATTCTGCCACACAGGCCGCCTTTTCCGGGGATGGCAGGTTGCTGGCCTCCGCCCAAGGGCGGAAAGTGCGCCTGACACGCACCGAAAACGGCACAACTCTTTCCCTGCTTCAACCGCTGCCGGAAGATGCCCTTCAGGTGGCGCTTTCCCATGACGGCAGCCAGGTAGTGGTATTAATGCGCACCCGGGTTCAGATCTGGGAGACCGAAAAACCGGTGCTGGCTGCCGAAATGCCGCGAGATGATCCGGCACGGGCCACAACCCCGCTTTCGATCACCCCGAACGGCAGCCGGACTGCCCTGGCCGAACAGGAATTAACCATCTGGGATCCATCCGCCGGCTCCGGCGCCTTTCTGCACCACCCTCTTCGCTTCAGTCCGGGAAGTATCACACGTGTTCAGTTCGGGCTGGATGAAAAACGGGCCATCCTGGCAATGCTGGGTGGAAACCTGTTCCAATTGGACCTGCACTCAGGGGAGGCTGCTGTTCGGCCCGCCCCGCTTCCTGCCGGGGATGCCATGGCGCTGTTGCCGGACGGCAGTCTGGTTGCTGCAGCCTACCCCAACCGCAGGCTCCAGGTTTGGGATAACGAACATGAAGGCTGGCTGTTTAAACCAACCAGCCTGCCCGCACGTGCCAGCCACCTTGCCTTCTCCCCGGATGGCAATCTCCTGGCGGGGAGTGTCGGCGAGGGGGGCGTTCGCTTGTGGTCCCTGGCGGATGGCACCCTGGTTGCCAGCCTTGAAACCGATCATCCAACCCTTCAACTGGAATTCTCCCCGGATGGCAAATGGCTGGCCGCCGGAACCCTGGGTTCGGTGGTATATTGGTCCACCGCCGACTGGTCTTTCGGCGGGAAGCATCCCGGTACTTCCTTTGCCTTTTCCCCCAAGCAGGACCAACTGGCGGTTTATGAATGGCAGCAGGGGAAGCCCGTCACCAGCCTTTGGCACCTGCAGGAAGACCATCCGCTTTGGCTCTCCAATGGAGGCGGGTCGCGTATGGCCTTTTCTCCGGATGGCAGCCTGCTGGCCGGCAGCGGTCACGAGCTGTCCCTGCTAAGCACAAATACGGGAGAAATGACCGCCTCGTGGAACAACCCGAGCCCGCAATCCATCCCCGCCTTTACACCGGACGGGGAAATGCTTCTGCTGGCCGGGTGGGATGGCACCTTGTATGTTTACGGGGTTCCACCGGAATGAGTGGTTTTTTCTCAAGGGATGGAATTCGTTTCCCGTGACGACACAAAACCCAAAAACCTGTCTATGCTATAATCAGCGGGCATTTATTAAACAGACTGGATAGGAATGCCGCATGAATTTTCTGATCACCGGCGCGGCCGGTTTTTTGGGAACGGCTCTTTCCAACCGGCTGGCCGGCGAGGGGCATACGGTTCGTGGGCTGGATGATTGTTCGACCGGAGACCCGGCAGGGCTCTCGCCGGAGATCCACTTCACCCGGGGGGACATCAATGACCGCCCCCGCCTGTGGACACTCCTGCAGGATGTTGATTGCGTTTACCACCTGGCAGCCCGGGTGCTGGTGCCCGAATCGGTACTCTACCCGCACGAATACAACAAGGTGAACGTTGGCGGCACCGTTGCCCTCATGGAAGCCACCCGCGATGTTGGTGTTCGCCGGGTGGTGTTCATTTCCTCCGGTGCCATTTATGGCAACCAACACCACCAACCGGTTCGCGAAGATGCCATCCCACAACCGCGCTCACCCTATGCCGTATCCAAGATCGCCGCAGAATACTATATCCGCACGATCGGAGCCCTGTGGGGGATCGAAACGGTCTGCCTGAGGGTATTCAACGCCTATGGGCCCGGGCAGCACCTGCCGCCGGTGCATGCGCCCGTCATCCCCAACTTCCTGCGGCAAGCCGTATCCAACGGCACCATCGTCGTCCATGGCGACGGAACACAGACACGGGACTACGTATTCCTGGATGACGTCGTCAATGCCATGGTGGCAGCTGCTACCGCCCCCAAAATCGACCAGTTGATCATCAATGTCGGCTCGGGGCAGGAGACCAGTGTTCGCCAACTTGTCAAGCAAATTATGGCCACCACCAATACCAATCCCGAAGTGGTTTACAACCCGCTTAACGATCGGGGGCCGGACCGCATGTGTGCCGACCTGGGCCTGGCAAAAAAGAAACTGGGCTACCAGCCGGGGGTATCCCTTGAGATCGGCCTGCAACTTACCCTGGCGCATGATGTGCGTCTGCGCCAGCCCTAACCTCCATGCCAGGGAAAGCCATCCTGACGCCTGAGTTCTTCCTTGCGCCGGCAGCAGAGGTCGCCCAACGCCTGTTGGGCACCCGCCTCATGCGCCGGCTGGACGGGGTGCTGGTCGGCGGCATCATCACCGAGGCGGAAGGTTACCAGGGGGAGGAAGACCTGGCCTGCCATGCCCGGCATGGCAGAACCCGGCGCACCCAGGTCATGTACGGACCTCCCGGCAGGGCCTATGTCTATTTCACCTACGGGATGCACTGGATGCTGAACGTGGTCACGGGGGTGGAGGGTCAGCCGGCTGCCGTATTGGTTCGATCCATCCAGCCGACCATGGGGTTGGAGGTGGTGGCTCAGCGTCGAAAGGGCGCAGCCCGCGAGCACTGGTGCGACGGCCCGGCCAAACTGTGCCGGGCCCTGGGCATTGATGGGGGGCTGAATGGGGTTGACCTTCTGGCTCCGGCTGGCGGGCTATGGCTGGAGAAGGGGGAAAGCATTCCACCGGAAAGGGTCCTCACGGGGCCGCGCGTTGGCCTCGGGAACACCCCTGAACCCTGGCTGAGCATGCCTTGGCGCTTCAAGATCCGTTAAATTCCATCCTCCCGGCTTCCCAAGCCCGTCCGGTTCCAATCCGGGAATGGTTGCATCCGCAGGATCTTTTGGTTCCCTGAATGCAGAATGGGATTTCCCTTGCTATTTCCTGATCCTCCGCTATACTGGAATGTACCAAATTGGCAGGTTGAATGAGAACAAGCCAATTTCACACCAGAGTCTGGCCGAAGACGAACCTGAGAATCGCCGTCATCTACAACCGTGAAGAGGTCATCCAGCGCGGCGAACCGGGCGAACTGTCTGCGCTGCAGGCAACAGCCGGCTCGGCAGGCCACGTTCTCCAGGCCCTGTTATCGCGGGGCTACAACGCAATCGAGGTTCCCCTCACCGGTACCATCAAGGACTTGCAGGAGAAATTATCCCGGTATTCTCCACAGGATACTTTTCTTTACAACCTGTGTGATGAATTCGGAGGTGAAAACAATGGCCTGTGGCGGGCAATTGCCGAGTTTGAGGCTCTGGGATACCGATACACAGCCTCCACGGCTGAAGTGAGCAACCTGTGCACCGATAAACCCCGCGCCAAGATGGCCATGCTTAAGGCCGGTGTGCAAACTCCGCTTTTTGAAGTGGTTGAAGACCCGTCAAAGCCGGTTACATTGAATTTCCCCCTGATCGTCAAACCAGCCCTGGAGGATGGCAGCCTGGGCATCCACCTGAACGCTGTCGTCCTTAATGAAGCCAGCCTCAGAGAACGGATCGTCCAGGTGCTGGACCGGTATCACCAGCCTGCGCTGGTGGAGGAATTCATTGCAGGCCGGGAATTTTCCATCCCCTTGTGGGGAAACCAGGAGATCGAAGTGCTTTCCATCTCTGAAATGGATTATTCGCTCATCTCCAACCCCTACGAGCACTTCCTCAGTTACGAATCCAAGTGGGATGAACAGTCCATGCCTTTTAAAGAGATCAAGGTCATCCCCGCGGTTCTGAATGCCACCGAAATGGAAAGAATTGACCATGCCGTTAGAACCGTTTACCGGGCCTTTGGCCTGCGCGATTATGCCCGGATCGATGTTCGTTATGCCAATGATACGGTTTATGTTCTGGAGGTGAACGAGGTTCCGGAACTCGTCCCGAACGACGGGTTCTGTAACGCCGTAAAACGCATGGGATACTCTTTCGAGGATATCATTGAGAGAATCCTCTGTTATGCGCTGGAGAGGGAGGGGTTGTTATGATACCTTCAGGGGTTGTTGCACAGGCAGTTCAGGAAGATGGAGCGGATATTCTCTCGATCGCCAGGGGAACAGGCTTTTTTTCAGAAGAAGAGGTTGCCTGCGTGGATGAACTCTGGCAGGAATTCATCCAAGCGGGCGTCAATGCCAGCGGTTATGACTTCCAGGTCTTTAAACTGGATGGGGAGTTGCTGGGTTTTGCCTGCTTCGGTCCCCGTCCGCTCACCAGCGGGGTCTATGACCTGTACTGGCTGGCAACCGATGCCAGGCACCAGGGAAAAGGGGTGGGCAAGGCCTTGCTGCGAACGGTCGAACAGGAGGTGCGCCGCGCCGGCGGGCACTTGCTCATCGCTGAAACCTCCGGAAAGGAACTGTACGCTCCCACCCGGGCATTTTACCTCGCTGCAGGCTATAAGCTGGAGGCGACCTTGCGGGATGGCTATTCTCCGGGGGAGGATATGGTCATCTTTACCCGCCATTTTTCGTAAACTTGTGCGCACCAGGGTTGCCTTACAGCAGGGTGGTGGGAATTGAAAAAACGCACCCCCCTGCCTTCCCGCGGCTATTCGAAGGTAAAATACCACCAAGTGCCTGCCGGAGTGCCTTTAATATCCGGTTCTTTCTTCTCAAGGAGATGACCCGCATTAATGCCGCAGCGACCTGATTTTTGGGGCCTGCCCCATCCGTGGGGCCCGATCCTGGTGTATTCCGTCCTCGGCCTGGCCTTCGCCGCCCTGCTGGTGCGGCTGTACCGCCGGGGGGGCACCTGGTTCGAGGCAGGCCTGCCGGAAAAGCGCAGCGGCAGGGTGCCCGGGCGGCTTGGCCGGGTGGTGTTGAACGCCATCCTCCAACTTGGCATCCTGCGGCAGAAGTTCCCGGGGGTCATGCACCTCTGCCTCGTTCTATCCATCTTCATTTTCTTCCTGGGCACCGTTCTGGCCAGCCTGCACAGCCATGTTTACCCCATCCTTGCGGGAAGTGTTTTCCTGGCTTACAAAACCACGCTGAACCTGGCCATCCTGTTGTTCACAGCCGGGCTGGGAATGGCGCTTTTCCGCCGCTGCTTGAAACGACCGCCGCACCTGTCATCGGATCCCCGCTTCACCTGGGTCCTGATACTGCTGGCGTTGTCCGTCTATGAAGGTGCTTTCCTCGAATCCTTTCATCTGGCGATCGAACAGCCGGAATGGGGCGGGCTGGCCACGGTGGATTGGGCGTTGGCCCGAACCTGGCTGGCCCTGGAAGTTCCGTTGGCCAGCCTCCAAACCTGGCATGGCATCCTCTACGGCCTGCACGTCATCACGGTCGCGGTGATCCTGGTCACCTTCCCTTCAAGCCCGCTGTTGCACATTCTCACAACCACCCTCACGGTTTACTTTACCGACCCGGACCAGCCACTTGGCAGGCTTGCCCCCCAGCCGCGCAACTGCAATGGCGAGCCGGCCATGGGCAATTCCATCTCCTCCCTTCCCTGGTTCCAACTGCTGGAGGCCGATGCCTGCACAGAGTGCGGGCGCTGCCAATCGGCCTGCCCGGCATTTGCTGCCGGCCTGCCGCTCGACCCCCGGCAGGTGCTGCTGGGAATACGGGACGGGCTGGATGAACGAATTCCTGGTCGGAGACCCTGGCCGAAAAGGGGGCAAGCCCTGGCGGGTGGAACCGTGGCAGCCGACACCCTGTGGTCCTGCTACGCCTGCGGGGCTTGTGTCACGGTTTGCCCGGTCTTGATCAACCCCCTGGATGCCATCGTGAACATGCGGCGCATCCTGGTAAATGAAGGCTGGCTTGACCCCCACCTGCAAACGACCTTGGAGCGCATCCAGGTAAGCGGAAGCGCTTTCGAACAAAACAGCCGGCAGCCGCAGGCATGGCTTGAGGGCATCCTGCCGCCACTGAAGGATGCCAGAACTTCAGCCATAGACATCCTCTGGTTCGTCGGTGATACAGCCGCCCATGACCCCCTGGCGGTGACCATTACAAAAACCACGGCGAAACTGTTCAACCTGGCCGGCCTGGATGTTGGCATCTTGTTTGATTCCGAGTGGAATGCGGGCAACGATGTCCGCCGGGTTGGGGAGGAAGGCTTGTTCGAGGAATTGGTGCGGCATAACTCCGCCATCCTGGAAAAATGCACCTTCAGCAGGATCGTTACAACGGATCCCCATACCTACAATACCTTGAAGAACGAGTATCCGCCAAACGTGTTCAACGGCCGGCCAATCCTGCATTACAGTGAATTGCTGGAACAACTGCTTGCCTCGGGCAGGTTGAACGTGCAAAAGGAACCGGCCCTCACGGTAACCTTCCATGACCCCTGCTACCTGGGTCGATTTAATGGTGTATATGAGCCACCCCGGCGTGTGATCGCTGCCACCGGCTGCCGCCTGGTTGAGATGCCGCGGCGCCGGGCGGCCTCTTTCTGCTGTGGCGCCGGCGGTGGCAGCATCTGGATGGAGGAAGGTGCGATACGGGAACGGCCGGCGGAAAACCGGCTGCTTGAGGCCAAAGCCCTCCAGGGGGTATCCCGCTTCATCGTTGCTTGTCCCAAGGATTACATCATGTACACGGACGCAGCCCGGTCTTTGGGCCTGGAGGGTGTTCTAAAAGTGCAGGACCTGGCTGAACTGGTCGCGGAGGCTTTGCAATAATCGTTATGCATTACGGCAACATCCGTTCAGCAGCGGGAACGGATTGCCCATTTCGATGAGGGGTAACTTCTTAATGCGGTGTTAACCGTCGATCACTGCAGGTATTCCCGCAGTTGGCGTGCGCGCCGCGGGTGTCGCAGGCGCTTTAAGGCCTTGCCTTCTATCTGGCGAATGCGCTCACGGGTCAAACCGAATTTATCGCCAACTTCTTCCAGGGTGTAGGTGCGGCCATTATCAAGTCCAAAACGCAGCCTGAGGATCCTGGCTTCCCGGGCGGTTAATGAATCCAATACCTCTTCGATCTTCTCACGCAGCAGTTTGGAATACGTGCTTTGCATGGGGGTCGGAGTAAGGGTATCCTCAACGAACATGCCCAGTTCAGCTTCCTCATCGTCGCCATTGACCGGGCTCTCAAGGGAGAGCGGGATCCAGGATACGCGCATCATCCAATCCACCTTGCTCGCCGGAAGGTTCATCGCCTCGCCCAGTTCTTCATGGGTGGGCCCTCTCCCCAGGCGCTGTTCCAGTTCATGGGAGGCTTTATACATCAAGCGAATGCGATCGACCATATGCACGGGCACGCGAATGGTCCGCCCCTGGTCCGCGATCGCCCTGGTGATGGTCTGCCGGATCCACCAGGTGGCGTAGGTGGAAAAACGAAAACCGCGCTCGACCTCGTATTTTTCCACGGCCTTCATCAGGCCCAGGTTTCCCTCCTGGATCAGGTCGAGGAAAGGCACACCGCGACCCATGTAACGCTTGGCCACACTGACGACCAGGCGCGTGTTCGCCTTGATCAGGTGTTCGCGGGCCTGCAAAGCATCTTCAAGCACAGCCTGCAATTTCCGCCGCCGCCAGGCAGATCCACGCCCGCTTATAAGGGATAATTCCTGTCGGGCAGCCTTGCCGGCATCCACCCTGCGTGCCAGGTCCCGCTCCTCTTCAAGCGAAAGGAGGGGCACCAGGGACATCTCCTTCAAGTACAGGCCAATCGTATCATCCGTGGAAATGGAGGCCAGGTCCGCATGCAATTCGGTCATTTCGGGGGTGTAATCGCTCTCCACCTCATCGCTCTCGTCAATGAATTCGACACCCCGTCGCCGCAGGGCGACCACAATGGCTTCCAGGCGCTCTGCGTCCTGGCTCACGTCCGGATATACCTCCATCAGGTCGACCGTCGTCAGGTAACCCTGGACATCCGCCTTTTCCAGGAGCATGCTGATGGTTTCAGTCGTCCTGTTTTTTCTACCCGGATTTGCCAACTCCTTTACGCCTCCGTTTTCCCCTTTTTTTCTTGCTATTTACCTTGATCTGCCGGTTTCATCCGCGGAAATCTCAGTATGCAAAGCCTTTAAATGGCCGCAATCCCCGGAGTTCAGGTCAGCGCCACACACCTGGCATAAGCCTTTACAATCGGGGCGGCAAAGTGACTGGATGGGCAACTCCAATAGCAAATACTCGCGCACCAAAGGCTCCAGGTCAATATTCCCATCTTCAGGATACAACAGGTCGGAATCCGTCACACCTTCGGGTTTGAAAGCGAACAGTTCGGAAAAATCCGTGTTCAATTCCTGTTCATATTCGTTCAGGCAACGCACACATTCCGCAGCAGCCTGGGCGGAAAACCGGCCCTGGATCAGCATGCCCTGCAAGGTGCGTGTAACCCGCACAACCCCGGAAAACTGTTTCAGGTCCAGGTCAGGGCGCAGGCGAATTTCAGGGTATTCGAAGTGGAACTCACGGTTCGATCCGACCGGCTGGTTAAGCATAAAACCAGCATTAAACCGTAAGGGATATTGTGGTGTGCTCACAGGCTAAAATTTTCCAGGGTATTAAATAAAAAAAGGTTGCCAGGAGAATCTATGAAACGATTATAGCATAGGCGATTCTTGAAGTCAAGTTTTTATGAATAATCTCATAAATATTATCTTAAAAGCGGGTTTTTTGCCCCACTTGTGGGGGTGGTTATAATTATAGGCATGGATATACTGCTTGCCACAACCAACCGGGGAAAGATCCTTGAAATGAACTCCCTGCTGGCAGGCCTGCCGGCGGGCACCCGTTTGCTCACCCCTGACGAACTGCACCTTGTGCTGGTCGTGCCCGAAACGGCCGGCACTTACACCGGCAATGCCCGGCTGAAAGCAGAAACCTACAGCCAGGCGACCGGCCTGTTGACCCTGGCTGATGATTCCGGTCTCGAGGTGGATGCCCTGGATGGCGCCCCGGGAATCCATTCCGCCCGATATTCCCCCAAACCGCAGGCATCCGATGCGGACCGGCGCTCGTTATTACTTGCCAACCTGAAGGACTTCCGCAGGCCCTGGCAGGCAAGGTTCTGCTGCGTGGTGACCCTGGCAGAGCCGGAACGGAAGACCGTCTCGTACGAAGGATTCTGCCCCGGCGAGATCATCCCCGAGGAACGCGGCACGAATGGCTTTGGTTACGATCCGATCTTCTATATCCCCGAATTGGGCAAGACCATGGCAGAGTTAAGCATGGCCGAAAAAAACCGGCTTTCCCACCGGGGGAGGGCTGTCCGGGCGGCCATGCCCGACCTGCTCCAGAGGGCCAGCAGAACCCGTTGACCCCGGCAGGTTTAATTAGTGGTTTGGGTCACTTGTTGCCTCCCCCAACAAGGACGACCTTCCCGGGTGGTTGCCCGTGATACAATAACAGCCGGTTTGTCCAATGAAAGATAAAGGTGAATGGAACACCCTCATCCTGGGCACACAGATGCGCATGGGTGGCGCCCAAAGGGTCATGCTCGACCTGGGGCGCTGGTTCCATGGCCGTGGCCACCGGGTACTGTTGGCGTTTTTCTTTGACAAGGACGGCCTTCACGATCATTGGCAGTCCACGGTGCCCTGTCCGATCCTGGACCTGCACGCCTGGCGCGACGGGCAAAGATTCCCGGCCCGGGCCTTTCAACTTGCGGCCGGGCTTGTGCGCCTTTGGAAAACCCTGCGGAGGGAGGGGATCACAGCCATCATCACCTTCACCCACCACAGCACCCTGCTGGCCATGCCGGTGGCCTGGCTGGCGGGCGTGCCAGTGCGCATCGCCTCGCACCGCGGAAGGATCCTGACCATGCCCGCCTGGCAGGAACGCCTGCATGCCTGGCTCATCAACCTGGGGCTGGCTCAAAAACTGGTGGTCGTTTCGCAGGTCACCAGGCGGCAGGCGGAAGAGGAGGGTGTGCACTCCGGTCGGATCGTTGTCATCCCCAATGGCATTTCCATTCCACCGGTCGACCCGGCCACTCGACAGGCATTCAAGGAGTATTTGCCGATCAAGCCGGATGATCTGGCCGTGTTGTTTGCGGGTCGTCTCTTCCCCGAAAAAGGGCCGGATGTCCTGGTTCAGGCCATCCCTTTGGTGATCAGGAAATGCCCGCAGGCTCTGTTCATTATTGCCGGCAGCGGGCCCATGCTGGAAACCCTGCAAGCCGAAGTGACCCAAAAAGGTGCGGGGGACTCGGTTCGCTTCCTTGGTTTCAGGGATGATGTTCCGCTCTTGATGTCCGTCGCCGGGGTATTCGTGCTGCCTTCACGCTCTGAAGGGATGCCCAACGCCTTGATCGAAGCCATGGGGATGGGCGCAGCGGTTGTTGCCGCCGATGTGGGAGGCGTACGGGAAATCGTGCAGAACGGGTCCAATGGACTGCTGGTTCCGCCGGAGGACCCTGCCGCCCTGGCCGAAGCCCTGGTCCAGGTCTGTACAGACCCGCTTCTGCGCTCCAGGCTGGCAAAGGCGGGAAGGGAATGTGTGGCCACCCAATTCACGCTTGACGGAATGTGCCTTCAATATGAGAAACTCCTGGTCCCGGAACATCGATCAACTGCCAATTGATCCCGCCAAAACAAGGGCTTAACTCTGGTATCATCCAATATCCTGATAACGGAAAAGGTTCGAACACGATCCTATGGTCATCATGAACAACCTTGAACTGGCAGAACGCATTGAGAAAATCGCCGGAATGCTTGAGATTCGGGGGGATGCCGATGTGAGTGCGGCCGCCTACCGCAAGGCCGCCAGCGCCCTCCGCACCCTGGATGAACAGGCCTGGCAAATTGTGAAAGGGGAAGAACTTCCTTCCATTCCGGGGGTTGAAGAACCCGTGGCCCGGAAGATCGAGGAATTGCTGAACACCGGGCGAATGGGCCTGCAGGAAGAACTGGAACAGGAAATTCCCCCCGGATTGGTGGAACTTCTGCAGATCCCGGGCATCGGCCCAAAGAAAGCCGCCCTGGTGTGGCAGGAAGCCGGGGTGACCTCGCTGGACACCCTCGCCAGGGCAGCCAGGGAATTTCGGCTGCAAAAACTGCCGGGGATTGGCAAGGCACTGGAAGAACAGGTTCTTGCTCATGTTGAAACCCTGTCAACATTCAAGCGGCTCATCCACATTAAACAAGCCCGGAAAATCGCCAGGGGCTGGCTGGACTGGCTTGCCCGGCAGGAAGGCGTGCTGCAGGTATCGCCTGCAGGAAGCCTGCGCCGCTGGAAGATCACCATGGACGAAATCGACCTGGCTGCATCCTGCGATCACCCAGGCAGGTTAATTTCAACCTTTACCTCACACCACGAGGTCCAACAGGTTGTCTGCCGGGAGGGGCATCACGCCAGCGTCATCCTGTACAATGGGCTGCACCTGCATCTGTGGACACAGCCCGAGGGACGATTTGGCAACCTCCTTCAGCATGCCACAGGCAGCCGCGATCACAACAACAGGTTGCGTGCCTTTGCGGAACAGAAAGGGCAATCGCTTTCCTTTGACGGGCTGGTTGGCGGGGATGGGCGGGAACTTGCCTGCCCGAACGAGGAATCCCTTTACGCAGCCCTCGGCCTGCCATACATTCCACCCGAACTCCGTGAAGGCCAGGGGGAGATCCGGGCTGCGGTGGAAAACCGTCTGCCGGATTTGCTTGAAACAACCGACCTGAGGTCCGACTTCCACATCCATTCCAACTTCAGCGATGGGGAAGGGACGATCGAGCAGATCGCCAGGCAGGCCATCCGGCTTGGCTTGCACACCATTGCCATTACCGATCATTCCTTTATGATGGGGGCACGGGATGGAACCTGGAAGGAAAAACTGGCTGCCCAAAAGGAAGAGATCCGGTTCGTCCAGCAACAGGTTGGGGACGTGGTACGTATCTTGCAGGGTATCGAGGTGAACATCCGGGCAGACGGCAGCCTTGAACTGCCCGATTTTGCTCTGGAGGGACTGGATCTTGTCGTCGCCGGGCTCCACACCAGCCTGCAGATGCCAAGGGCGGAGATGACCGGGAGAATTCTACGGGCCATGCACAATCCCTTCGTGGACATCCTGGCCCACCCGAGCGGCAGGCTGTTTGGCATGTTCGACGGCGCAGACCTGGATTGGGATGCCATCTACAACACGGCTGCGAAAACCGGCGTCTGCCTGGAAATCGACGGGCACCCCTCCCACCTGGACATGGATTCGCCCCATGCCCGCCAGGCTTCCGAACGGGGCCTGGTGCTTTCCGTGGATACCGACACCCATGCCCTTGCCGATCAGTTGCTGACAGAGTATGGTGTTTCGGTTGCCCGCCGCGGCTGGGTGAACAAGGATCAAATCCTCAACACCTGGCCACGGGAGAAACTTTCCGAATGGCTGAAAACCCATCGGATGAATCGTGTCTACATGCAGGAGGTTGATCATGCGTAAGTTTATTTCCCTGTTGACCGTTGGGCTCATCACCCTAGTCATCCTGGCTGCCTGTGCTCCTTCCGGGAGCACGTCGGCGGTCGATGTCAAGCAGCCTGCCGAAGACCAGGCAGGTGCCACAACAATTGCCGCCTCACCAGCCCCCACAGAAGCCGGGGCTCAGGAAGCCCTCCCGGCTGACAGCCCGGAGGCGGCTGTGACCGCATTTCTGAACGCGTACCAGGAAAACCCTGGTGGGATGGAAAATTACCTAAGTTCCGCCGCAAAGGCCGCCCTGGGCGATCAGGAAGCAGGTAGCCTGCTCAAGTTCGGTTACGGTGCCCTGGAGGGTTTTGGCATCCAGAGCGCCTTCGTGAACCCGGAAGCCCCCGCAGCCATGGTGGAGGTGGCCGTCCGGGCTGCCGGCATGGATTCCCTGCGGCGTTTTCACCTGACGAAGGAAAACGGCTCCTGGGTGATCGATTCGGTTGAAGTCCCAGAGGGATGAGGGTTTATTTTTCCTGTGCCATCACCGGCGGGAGATCTGACCAACAGGTTTACCAGGCAATCGTCCAGCACCTGACCGGCGCCGGCCATGATGTGCCCACTGCTCACCTGGCCGACTCTGAGATCCTGGTTATGGAACAGTCGATCCCGGCGGAGGACATATTCCGCCGGGATGATGCCTGGGTGCGCAGTTGTGACACGCTCATAGCCGAGGTCAGCACACCATCACACGGCGTCGGCTATGAAGTGGCGCTGGCGCTCGGGCTCGGGAAACCCGCCTTATGCCTGTACCGGGATGGGATCCGCGTATCCAAAATGATCGTTGGAAACACAACCCCCGGATGCCAGGTTGTACCTTACCGGTCTCTTGAACACGCCCTCAAGGCAATCGATGCATTCATCCAGCAACTGGCATCATCCGGAGACGGCTAAACCCCCGGGGCGGTAAATCGCCCCGGCTCACAAAGGCGCCGGCGTTTGAATCCGGGAACATGGGCGGGGGTTGTCTTCACACCGGACAGGCACATAATCGTCGTGCTGTCATAAAATCCTGCGAGATTCATCATCCCCAATAGATGACAAAAAACGCTGTTTTCCGTTGATCGTTTTCGGTATACTATTAATTGGAAAAACAGGGAACACAACCGTGTTTCACACACATATCTCAGCCTCCTCCTTTGGCGATTGCCACCGCCCGGTGCATCTCATCTCCCCTGGCGGTGGCACTTTTAACCTTCGCTCATCACCCTAATTGCCAGAGGCTGGAAGAACGATCGTAAAGGTCGTCCCCTCCCCCAACACTGAATCCGCCCAAATTCGACCGTTGTGGGATTCCACGATGGATTTAACGATGGACAAACCCAGGCCGCTCCCCATTGTGCCGGGCTGAACGTTGCCGGACCGGTAGAAGCGGTCAAAAACGTACGGCAGGTCCATCGGGGCAATTCCTGCCCCGGTGTCCTTGATCACCAGGAGAGCCTGGTCCCCCTGGTTGTTCAGCGAAATAAAGATATTGCCTCCCTCATGGGTGCCGCGGATCGCATTTTCGATCAAATTATTGAGCATCTGCTGCACCTGGATCGGGTTCGCCAGGATGTTCGGCAAACCTGGGGAGACCGAAAAGATCATTTTTAATTTTTTCCCTTCGAGAAGATCGCGCTTTCCATCGATGGTGAGCTGAACCAGACGGTCCAATTTGATGCTTTCCCTGTGGGCGGCAAATCCTGTTTCGATCCTCCCCATGTTCAGCAGGTCATCCAACAGTGTCGTGATGTTCTGTACACCGGCAACGACATTTTGAACGAATTCCTTCTGTTTGTCGTTAACCTGCCCAACGCGCTCGATCAACTCGACATATCCCATGATGGCGGTGAGGGGCGAACGCAGATCGTGTGATACCGTGTTAATGAAATCCGTCTTAATCTGCTCCAGCCGTTTCGGTGTGGAGATGTCGTGTAATTCGATGATGGACCCAATGCCCGCATTCACCACCAGGTGCGTGTTCACGACAGTCCCATCCTGGAGGGTCATTTCGAACTGACTGGAAGACCCGGACTGCGTCTCTGCGAGCAAATTCACCAACTCGGGTTGGTGAAAGACATCCAAAAAGGGACGCCCTTGCAAGTCCTCACCCCCAAGGTTAAAGAAATATCTGGCCATGGTATTAACCAACACAAGGCGATTTTCTTCATCGACAACAATGACCCCCTCCCGGATGCCATCTACGATCGTTTGCAACCTACCCCTGCTGATTTCGGCCTCATTAAACAAACGGGTGTTATCGATGGCGATCACGGCATATTCCGCCAGGGTGGAAAGAAGCATAATATCGTGTTTGGAAAAAACCTGCCGCCTTATCCGGTTGTCGATCCCCAACACGCCAATAATCTTGTCCTTCTTTTTTAAGGGAACATACACCAGGCTGTACACCAGGTAGGCGGTTTTTATCCGCACCGGTGTCCTTTCATCCAGAATAAAGGGCTTCCCGGTTTTCAACACCTGGCTGATCAAGGGATCAGCAACCGGCAATCTGAATGTTTGGGCGAACGCTTCCTGAAAATTCTTGGAGGCACGCATCGTCAGGGTGCCGGTTTCCTCATCCAGGAGAAGCAGGCTGCCCTCCTCTGCTCCTGTCAGATCTACGGCTGCGGAAACAATCCCGCCCAGCACTTTGTCCAGATCTTGAGATGAGGTGATGATTCGCCCCAGGCGCACGATCGTATCCAGCACCAAAGACTGGTCGGCGTTCCTGTCAGAGCCATCGCTCCCCGAACGGCGCATCCTATCCCGCACCACGGAATCCCGGGACAGCGTCTGGCGGATGGACCTGGTGATCTCATCCACCTTCAAGGGGAGGTAAAGCACATCCCGGATACCAGCCCTTATGGCTTTGATCAGCATATCCGGGTCTTTCATTTTTGCAATCAGAATGACGGGAAAAGCAGGGTCGTATTCGAGCATTTCACCGGCCAATTGGATCCATGCTCCGCCTTCAAGATCGCTGGCCATGATCGCCATCAACGGTTGACGTGTCCTAAACCGTTCCAGCACTGAGTTTTTTGATGCACAGGGATAAACTTCCAGGCCTTCAGCCTGGATGATCCTTGCCAATAAATCACGGGTTGGTTCTTCTTCAATCACCAACAGCACTTCTGTGCCAACTTCATTCGTCTTCAACACAACCCTCCGAAAATTAATTTTGGGAAATCGAACAGCAGAGAACGATCCTTCTTCGTGAAAAGATGGTGTTTTTTTTCGGCTTTTCGTATCCCGGCCAAGTTGCCAGCCGCCTTCCAGGCCATTATTACCCCTTATTGCTTGAACTTGATCCTGATATTTTCCCAGGCTGAACCAGGCGTGCTTCCTCCGCCCGGGCTGGCACAAGGTTTCGTGGAGATGCCCCGGGCGATCTCCCCCCCTTCCCCTGCCTGCAGACTGTACAGGGTTCCCGGCTCCATAACATAATCGGCATACCCCGGGGAGATGCGTGGATATAAACCGGTAAAAAAGGATTCCTGCCCGCCTTCCCAGGTGATGGTGATGCGAACACCCGATACAGGCCTGCCTGCATTGTCAAAGACTTCCACCTGAAGCAGGCCTTGGGGAAGTTCCGGGTCGCAAAAACTGGTCTGTTCTTCAATGGCGAAGGGGGCGCTCAATGTCGGCCGGGTGGTTTGCGTGGGGCGGAGCGTGAATTCAACCACCGGAGTCCTTTCCCCCGGCGTGGGGGTTTTCACCATGATGCCCTCCTCGGGAGTGGCAGAAGGGGATGCCGGGGTGCCTTCTCCAGGGGTTGCCGTTGCCGGTGCTGCAGGTTGTTCAGGCGCCTCGGTTGGGGCTATGGGGGGGTTTAACAAGTCTTTTGCCAGTCTGGAGATCAATTTTGCCTGGTTGGATTGTCCATCCACTGCCAGCAGCCTGGAAGCCTGTTCAGCCAAAGCCTTTTGTGGGTCCTTGTCTTTTAACAGGCCGAGGCGCAAACGGGCACGCCCCAGGTCATTATTGACATTGTAGGCTTCAGCGATCAGTCCCCGAAATTCGTCCTTAAATTCGGGTCGCATGGAAGAGGGATCTGTATCGACAAAACGGACCGGGTTGATCATCCAGGAATAGGCCAGGCCGGCAACAAGCCCAAGGAACAACCCGGTGAACAGGTACCAGGGACCGCGGTTTTCGCTCATGGCGTCCCTCCCGGTGGCACAGTATCCCCTCCCTGCAGCGCTTCTGCCAGCCGCGCCAGCATAGCCATGTCATTTTCATTGTATCCCAGCTGTTGCGCGGTAAGAATCGCCTCTTGAACCGGTCGCAACGGGGTGCTTCCGCCAAGGCGCCCAAGGCGGAACTGGGCCAGGGGCAGGTTCTGATCTGCCGAATAGGTTTCGGCAACCATCAACACGTAATCCGCCTTGTAATCAGAGCGCAGGGTGTCAGGTCCAGTATCAATGTAACGTACCGGGTTCATCATCCAGCCATAGCCAAGCCCTGCAAGGATGCCAAGGATGATCATAACGCCAAACCAGATGAAACGCTTCGTGCGCCCCATGCCAGACCCGCTCATTTCTCCTCCTGTTCAGATCATGCCCATTATGGCATTGATTATACGCCGGGCTGGTCAGGATGGGTAGTTGCCCCTGTGGGAAGCCAAAAGGAGGGAATTTGGCATCCGCCTTTTGCTTTTCCCTCATTCTCGTCGAACCTCAGCCATGGCAGGTTTACAGGATACAATTGGGGTATGTTAAACGAGGGAGCCATGAATGGAATACAAAATTTTTATCAGGCTTTGACCAATCAGGAGCGTTCGTTGATTGAAAGCCTCAGCTCTCCGGCAGCCATCCAGGACTTCCTGGACGGCACACCATACAGCGTGGACCCGTTCGGACGTTGCCCACTGGGCGTGCTGCGGGAACGCCTGGCCAATTGCATGGATGGAGCGCTCTTTGCCGCAGCAGCCCTGCGAATCCTTGGACATGCCCCCATGCTGGTTGACCTCCTGCCCGAGCCGGGCACGGATGATGATCACGTGCTGGCTGTATATCGGAAAAATAGGGCCTGGGGTTGTGTTGCCAAATCCAACTTTACCGGCTTGCGCTCACGTTTCCCGGTGTACCGCAGCCTGCGGGAACTGGTCATGTCTTATTTTGAGGATTTCTTTAACGCCGATGGAATGATGACCTTGCGGTCTTATACACAACCGGTTGATCTGACCCCTTTTGATCCTGAGGAGTGGATGACCCGGGATGATCCAAGAAACGCCATTGAAAACAGGCTGGACCGGGCGCGCAAATACCTGGTGATCACGGAAGTTATGGCAAAAAACCTTACCCCCGCCAGCGAGATCAGCCTGAAGGCTGGCATGATGATGGCGAACCCGGCAGGCTTGTTCAAGACAGGGAAATAGCAACCAGTTGCATGGGTCAGGCAAACCCACTTCACACTTCATATCGAGGAGGCAACCAAATGATCGGAGCAATCGCAGGCGATGTCATCGGTTCAACATATGAATTCAACCCCATCAAGACGACAAAATTTCCCCTGTTCTCAGAAGGATCCCGTTTTACGGATGATACCGTGATGACCCTGGCCATCGCCAGTGCGATCCTTGGCGGAGGGGATTACGAGGGAGAGATGCGCAAACTGGGCCGGGCACATCCCCACGCCGGGTACGGCGGTTTGTTCGCCCGCTGGCTTCATTCCCAGGATCCCCGCCCGTACAACAGTTTCGGCAATGGATCCGCCATGCGCGTCAGCCCGGTTGGTTTTGCCTTTAACACCGAGGAAGAGGTCCTGCTGGAGGCTGAACGTTCCGCCGGGGTAACCCATAACCACCCGGAGGGTATCAAGGGTGCCCGGGCGACCGCGCTGGCGATCTTCCTGGCCCGCTCCGGTGCGGATAAAACCGAAATCCGCCAACAACTAAGCAAACGCTTTGGGTATGACCTGTTGCGAACACTGGCGTCCATACGGCCAAGCCATGTTTTTAATGAAACCTGCCAGGGGTCCGTCTCCGAAGCCATGATCGCATTCCTGGAGTCGAACAGTTATGAAGATACCATACGCAACGCCGTATCCCTTGGC
The DNA here is from genome assembly GCA_964420835.1 of uncultured Anaerolineaceae bacterium. Lineage (GTDB taxonomy): Bacteria > Chloroflexota > Anaerolineae > Anaerolineales > Anaerolineaceae > CAYQUO01. The sequence goes on along the minus strand of CAYQUO010000013.1, from coordinate 20,517 downwards.
GGTGACAGTGATACCCAAGCCTGCATTGCAGGGGGAGTCGCCCAAGCGTTCTATGGTGAGGTTCCACAGGAGATCGTCCGTGAAACCCGCAACCGGTTAACGCCAGACCTGCTGAACATACTTGATCGCTTTGAACAAAAATTCGGCCTTAAAACCAATTAATCCAAAGGATTGCATTGGAAATTCACAGCCTGCAAGGGTTAATCCCTGCCTTTTCCCCTTTGACGAACAAGGTGCCCGGTCAATGGAGATGATGGCGGTTGGATGGTGTTGGTCAACAGGAACTGCCAGCCTTATTGGGAGATGCGCTCCTCGTGACCGCTTTTGCAACATGGAGGATAGAAAACCGATTGAATAGCCCAATTTCACCCGGGGTTGAATTATTGCCAGCCACGAAAGACGGTAAATCGGCCACCGCCAGGCGCCTGCAGGCAGACCTGGTGTTGTTGCTGGTGGCTGCCTTTTACGGCACGGTGTTCGTCGCCCAACGCATTGCCGCTTTGGAGGTGGGAACCTTCTTTTTCAACGGGATACGCTTTTTGCTCGGTGCGCTCGTTCTGGTGCCATTCATTAAACACAGGGGGCGATCGCTGCAGGGCCCCTTGGGGCCCATCCTTCTGGCTGGCACACTGTTGTTTGGGGGGAGTGCCATCCAGCAGGCCGGGTTGGTTTACACGACGGCTGCCAATGCCGGTTTTATCACCGGGCTGTATGTGATCCTTGTTCCAGTCATCCTTTGGGCAGGCTGGCGGCAGAAACAAAGCCTGGCCTTGTGGTTCTCAGCCCTTCTGGCCGTCTTCGGAATGTACCTGCTCAGCGTGGGGACATCCATGCAGATCAACCCGGGGGATGTGTTGGAGTTGATTGGGGCAGGTTTTTGGGCGGGGCACATGGTCCTTCTCGGGCGGGTCATTAAAAAAATGGATCTGTTGGCGTTTTCCATCGGCCAGTACCTGGTCTGTGGCACCCTCAGCCTGGTGACCGGATTCTTTACAGAGCAGGGCTCCCTTCCCGGGCTGCCCGGGCTGTGGTGGGCGCTGCTCTATGCCGGGGTCATTTCCGTTGGCCTGGCGTATACCCTGCAGGCATACGCCCAGCGTATGGCTCCCCCCGCCGATGCATCCATTATCCTCAGTTCCGAATCGGTGTTCGCCGCCATTTCTGGCTACCTGTTCCTGGGCGAAAAGCTCGGCGGTCTGCAGATCCTCGGTTGTGGGATGATGCTCGGGGCCATCCTGTTGGTGCAATTAATGAACCGCCAGGGGATACCATCCACCTGACGCCGGCAGGTGGAGCAACCCCGGAAAACAAGGGGGTTTAGGTCCAGCGCCTGCGGTTGTCCAGCCACAGGATGCCTGCCGCCCCAACCAACAGGCAAAGTGCGAACATACTGTTCGCCCCAGCCGTGGTTAGGCCAACCGCAAAAAAGGCAAGGCATTCCAGAATCACAGCGGCGAGGTGTATTGACATCACCGCCCGGTTAGGGTCCATCCCCAATACAACCAACCGATGATAGGTATGGTCCAACCGGCCGATATAGAACGGGTGTCCCCTTCGCACACGCGATAAGACGACAAGGGTGGTGTCAAAAATCGGCACACCCAGGACGAGGATGGGTATGAACCAGGATGTGGTTTGCGGGTATTCGTGGGGGGCATAAAGAATGGACACTGCCGCCAACAGAAAACCAATGGTTTGGGCGCCGGAATCCCCCAGGAAGAGGCGGGCCGGCGAACGGTTGTAGTACACCAGCCCAAGGGAAATTCCTGCCAGGATGGCACTGAACATGGAAAGGTTCACCTGGCCACCATCCTGCGTTGTAAGCATGAAAAAAGCGAACGCCCAGCCGCTTAAACCAGCCACAATTCCATCCATGCTGTCGATCATGTTCATGGAATTGGTGATGCCCACCAGCCAAATCAGGGTAATGGCCATGTCCAGTGCCACAAAGAGCATCCCCTGCCCATGCCAGAAAAAACTGGGGGCTTCAAAAATGGCAACGCGGATACCGGCACTCACCAGCACTATGGAGGCAGCGACCTGGGCGGTTAGTTTTGGCAGCGCCGGCAGCGTACGAAAATCGTCGATCAATGCTTCAGCGAAAACAATCAACGCTCCCGCCAAGATGCATGCCAGTTGTCGGTCGTGCCACAGTCCATATAGGAACATCAGGATGACAACCGAACCAACAAGAGCCATGCCACCGGCATAGGGCATGGGAGAGGCATGCACCTTGTGAGGCGCCCTTCCCGGCAAATCCATTAAGCCGAACCGCCGGGCTGCCCGGATCGCCAAACGACCCGTGACGAGGGTTAATACAAGCCCGGAGAGAATGCCCAGGAAAATGGAGGAGGTCGCCGGCATGATTAACCCTTTTTTTCGGCTTGGCCCGGCACCCCCAGCCGCCGGTACACAGCCAGCGTTTCAGCAGTGATGCGGTCATCAGAAAATTCCGCTTCGGCCATGCGGCGCCCCTCATCCCCCATCCTACGACGGAGGGATGGGTTTTCGATCAACATGCGCAGGGCATGTGCCAGGGCTTCGGCATCGTGTGATCGAACCAGCAGCCCGTTGCGGTTGTGGGATACCACCTCACGGCAGCCGGGAACATCAGTTGCCACCAGTGGACGTCCACAGGCAGCCGCCTCTGCCAGGGCACGTGGAACGCCCTCCCTGTAGGACGGCAGGCAGATGATATGGGCCAGGGCGTACACGGAGCGCATATCTTCCTGCCAGCCCCACCATTCCACCACCCCCTCTTTTTGCCATATACCGAGGCGATCCAGGGGGACAGAAGCCGGATTGGCGGGGTCACTGTTGCCCACCAGGGCAAACCGGGCGCGCACTCCTGTTTCCTTCAGCCGCCTTGCTGCCTCCACAAATTCTCCAACACCCTTGTCCCACAGCAGCCTCCCCGGAAGGGCGACCAATGGCAGGGAGCCCTGCTCCGGAAAGGGATGAAAGTAATTGGTGTCGATCCCGGAACCCCGGATCAGCGTGCTTTGCCCGGCCTTCACCAAGTCAAGCTGTTCAAACAGATCGCGATCATCCGGATTCTGGAAGATGACCTCGCTCCCTTCCAAAGCCTGGCGGTACAGCCGCAGCACCACTCCCCTCAGGAGGCTTGCCAGCGTGTTCCTCGCCAGGAACACATACCCCAGCCCGGTAATGGCATTGATCACGTATGGGACACGCACCCGGTGCGCAGCCAAAGAGCCATATAAAACACACTTGATCGTAAAGTGGTGTACCAGGTCTGGTTTTTCATTTACATAGAAATTGACCAAACGCAAAAGGGTGCCAGCTTCGATCAGTGGATTGACGCCCCGCCGTGAAAAGGTGAACGGCTGCCAGCGAAACCCGGCTTCCTTCAGGCGTGGGCCATATTCCCCCGGAGGGGAAATCAGCACCACATCATGTCCTTCCGCTTTAAGGGTATGTGCCAGGTGAAGCCTGAAGTTGTAAAGGTACCAGTCCGTATTGGCAAAGAGAATGATCTTCATGAGGGATTTTATGAATAGGTATCAAGCCAGGACTCGAACATCAACACATCCCAGAGTGGGTACTGGTAATCAGCCTGCCCGGCGAGGTGTGCGGCCAGTTTTTGTCGGATGGGTTCAGGGTTAAAGAAGCCCTCTCTTCGCAAACGGTTTTCGTCTAGCAGGCTTTCCGCCCAGTCCCGAAGAGGCCCGCGCAGCCATGCATCGATGGGCATGGCGAAACCCATCTTGGGGCGTTCGATGAGTGATGGAGGCACATACTTGTACAGCAGTTGTCGCAGCAGCCATTTCGTCTTGCCAGGCCGTATTTTCATTTTAAGGGGCAAACTCCAGGCAAATTCCACAACCCGGTGGTCATCCAGCAACGGCACCCTGGCCTCCAGTCCCACTCCCATGGTCGCCCTGTCCACCTTAACCAGCCCGTCATCAGGGAGATAGGTCAGCAGGTCCATGGCCATCATCCAGGGGGTGTACTCAGGGATGTCCGGCCAGCGCTCCCTGTCGGTCAACTGGGTCGGAGGTTCTATGCCATCCAGAACAACGGCGGACGGGTCCGTCCAGTGAGAAACCATCCAGCGGTACATTTCCTGGGGACTGTCCACCAAGAGGATTTCCCCCAGTTTGAAGATCTTATTTGCCACCAGGGTTTGGCGCGACCGGCCCGGGATCAGCGGTTCAAGGCGGTTGTACAAGGACTGCCAGGCTTCAGGTGATCGGGACTTCAACAAGCGGGATATGCCCTTTCGGACACCCGGAGGCAGCCTTCCAAGCCGGTTCCAGACCAGTTCTGCCCAGGCATAACGGGTATACCCGGCAAACAACTCATCCCCGCCATCGCCCGAAAGGACAACCGTAACATCCTGGCGGGCAAGTTTTGCTGCCAGGTAAGTGGGAATTTGCGATGAATCGGAGAACGGTTCATCATACAAGCCGGGAAGGAGCGGGATGACATCCAACGCTTCCCTGGGGGTGACATAAAATTCTGTGTGGTCTGTTTTCAGATGTTCGGCCACCACTTTAGCGTGTTCGGCCTCGTTATAGGCTGTTTCATGGAAACCTATGGTAAAGGTCTTCACCGGCCCACTGCTTTGTGCCTGCATAAGGGCGACGATCATTGAGGAATCCACTCCGCCCGAGAGGAAGGCGCCCAGTGGAACGTCGGCAATCATTCGCAGGCGCACGGATTCGGACAACAGGCTTTCCAATTGTTGCAGGGCTGCTGCTTCACTGCCCCTGAAGGGGGTGGCGAAGCCCGTTTCAGCCACCTCCCTGGCCGACCAGTAACTGCTGATCCGTGGAAGCGGCTGGCCGGGATCCATAGTCAGAATGGAGCCGCCCGGCAACTTGCGAATGCCCTGGTAAATGGAATACGGCTTCGGGATGTAGTTGTGCCGCAGGAAGAGCGCCAGGGAATTTCTATCAATCTCCGGGCGGAAGGAAGGGTTGGCGCGCAAAGCCTTTAATACCGAGCCGAACAGGAACACGCCGTTGTTCCAGCCATAATACAGCGGCTTGATGCCCAGCCGGTCTGTGACCAACAGGAGGCGTTTATCCTGCTTGTCCCACAGGGCAAAAGCGAACATCCCGTTCAACTTGCCCACAGCCACCAGGATATCCCATTCAGATATGGCTTCCAAAACAACTTCCGTATCCGAACTCCCGCGGAAATTGTGACCCAGCCTGACCAATTCCTGGCGCAGATCATTATGGTTGTAGACTTCCCCGTTGAATATGATCACAAATCGGCCATTGGAGGAAACCATTGGCTGGTGGCCGGTTGGGGAAAGGTCCAAAACCGCCAGCCTGCGAAAACCAAATGCAACGCCATGGGCGGGGTCAACAAAGACCCCTTCTTCATCGGGGCCGCGGTGGCTGATGGCATCAGCCATCTTCAGAACAATTTCTTTCATCCTTCCCTGCTTGCCAAGGGAAGGATCAATAAAACCGGTGATCCCACACATCATTCCCATGCCTTATCCGGGTTTCCCCTCATTACGCTGTGTTTGTTCCAAATTGGCTGTGTTTAAGGCAATTTCTTCATATAACCGGGCATATCTTGCAGCAATGTCTGGTAGATGAAACTGTTCCTGTATCCTTTTTCGGGCTGCCAACCCCAATTGTACTCGTTTCTCCATGGGCAGTTGCAGCAGTTTTTCCATTGCCCTGGCCAGTGCCTCCGGTTCAGCCGGCGGCACCACCACACCGGTCTTGTCAACGATCAGGCTTGAATCCCCAACATCAGTGACGGCACAAGGCACCCCGCACGCCATGGCCTCGCCCACAACATTCGGAAAAGCCTCCCCGCGCGAACTGCTTACGACAACATCCAGGCTGGCCAGCAAACGGGGCATGTCCGTACGGCGCCCCAGCAGGTATGCCTTTCCGGCAAGGTCCTCTTCCATCATCCAGGAGGCAAGTTGCCGGTTTCCCGGGTCAATTCCATCCCCACACAGAACGAAACGAACTTCCGGCATCCATTGCACGAGTATGCGGGCGGCCCGGAGAAAATTTTGATGGTCTTTGATCGGGTGAAAACGGGCTGCCAGGCCAACCAGTTTTGCACTGGTTGGAAACCCCAGTTCACTCCGCACTTCCTGCCTCGCCTGCGGATTCGGGCGGAACCGTTCCAGGTCAAAACCGTTGGGGATGACCACCGAGCGCGAACGATCGTAACCCATGCGCTGGTGTTCCGTGCAGGAAGCAAAGGAGCAGCAAACAATTCGTTCAGGCAGCCAGCGCGAGAGCAACGCACAAACCTGCGCTGTCAACACAGTACTTCGCTTCATAGTGGAAAAATCCAGGTGGGTGTTGCGGATGCCCCAGATTGTCGGGATGCCACCTGCCCAGCGGGCAGCCAGTCCCCCCACCAGGTCGGCGTGGTACATCCACGTTTGGACCAGGTCTGCGGATCTTTTCCGGAACAGGGAAGCCAGGCGCACGACCGCTCCCACCTCCAGCTTTCCCGGTTTCATGCCAAGGATGTCAAGCGGAACTCCGGCAGCACGGATCTCAACTCCCGTGGGGCCGTCTTCGCCCAGCGAGACAACCGCGGGTTCAAAACGATCCCTGTCCAGAAAACTCAACAATCGCAGGAGCATTCCCTCGGCACCACCGGTGCCCAACCCGGTGATGACATGGACGAGATGGATCTTGTCTGGGGATGTGTTCATTCACCCTGGAACAGGTTTAACTGGGTGGGGGTTGAACGATTAGGTTCGATCTGTTCAGCAGGCGGGGGTTGGAAGACCGCGGGCTTTTGCACCTCGGTTGCAGCCTGAGAGGAGGCATTCCTCGCCTGGTCGATCCATTTGGGTAATTGGGAAAAATCCTTTTCGATCGCCGACCTCAGGGATGGCTGGTGCAGCGCCGCTGCAGGATGGTACATGGGGACGACCAGCCTGCCCCGCACCCAGTTGGCATGCCCATGCACGTCACTGATACGGACGTTCGGCATGAATGCGGCCATGGAATATCTGCCCAGGGTAACGATCACCCGCGGATTCAGGAGCTCGATCTGGCGCTCCAGGTATGGCCGGCAGGCTTCCAACTCTTCGGGCAACGGGTCGCGATTGGATGGCGGCCGGCATTTGACCACATTGGTAATAAAGACATCCCCGCGTTTAAGCCCGCCTTGTTCCAGCAGTTCATCCAGGAATTTGCCCGCCGTGCCAACAAAAGGCCTTCCCTGTTCGTTTTCATAAAACCCGGGCCCTTCACCAACAAGCATGACCTCAATCTTATCAGGCCCTTCCCCGGGAACACCATTCTTGCGGGAGTGGTGCAGGGCGCATTTTGTGCAGGTTCTCACCTGGGCGGCAATTTCCTCTAAGATCTGGCTGGTATCCATCTGGTAATTATCTCCGGTTGATCAGTATGAAAATGATTCTAAATGATATTCACCCCTGGAGGAATACCTTGATTTTTTTCAGCTCCAGCAAGGGCAGTTCCATTAAAACAGCGTCTTCCTTATTGTCCCGGTAATAACGTTTTCTGACACCGGTCTCAACAAAACCGAAACGATTGTATAGCGCCACCGCAGAAAGGTTGCCCCGCCTGGCCTCCAGGAAGGCAGACCGGGCACCCTCGCCGTACAATTCCATTAATCCTGTAGCCAGCAGGCGGGTGGCGATCCCCTGCCGTCTCCAGTCTGGATGGACAGCGATGTTCGATACGTGCGCCTCATCCACCAGCCGCCACAGAACCAGGAAGCCCTGGATGTCCTCCCCCGGCGATGCTCCAGGAGAACGTGCCACCCACATCCGGGCAGCCGGGTTGTCGGTTAACTCGAAGCGGTACGACCGTTCACTCCACGGCAGGGTCGAGGTAAGAACATCCAGCGCATGGATCTGCGGGATATCCTCCAGCACTGCCCGGCAAATCTCCACCACAGGCGCCCATTCCTCTCAAACATCCGGGATTGGGTCCCGGGTCCGCAGGTAGATCGGTGAAAGGCTTGCAGGATCTCCCGCCTCGCCTTTCACCCAGCGCTCCCAAGCCAGAGCGGCAAGATAACCTGCCCGACGGAGGCACTGGGCCGGTGGTAAAAGGATGACATTTTTCCATTTTCTTTTTAACTCGTTGCGGATTTCTTCATCCAGTTCGCCCGCCACCAGTGTGGGTACATGGATTCGTTTGTGCAACTCGCCAACGGTCATCACAGCGGGTTCCTGGCTTATGATCCACCTGCCATCCTGGCACTTGTACCAGGCTGCAGCCAGCCTGGACCGGCCAGCCTGCAATACAACAACCATCGGATTTGTTGCCGGAGGCTGGGCTGCGGTCAGAATATCCAGGGTGGGAATACCCAACAATGGCAGGTTCCTCGCCAGGCAAAACCCTTTGGCATAGGCCAGGCCAATGCGCAGGCTTGTAAAAGAGCCCGGGCCGGTGGCACACCCAATCGCACACAGGTCACCCGGTTTCAACCCGCAGCGCCCCATCAAGGCCTGGACCGATGGCGCCAGTTCAACGGTATGCCGTCCGAGGCTTTGCCAGGTGTATTCGGCGATGACCCGGCTGCCATCAAACAGCGCCAGGCTCATCATCCGTGTTGAAGTATCAATTGCCAGAAGAACGCTCATGTGCCGTACACGATCTGCCTGAAATTCCCAAGCAATGTTTTGCTTCGATCCCCCCGGGCATGAAAGATCATTCCACGCGTTTCATCGGCGATCCAGGATAAATCCACCCACAAGCCATCCACAGGCAGGGCTGATCGAATCCGTTCCGGCCACTCCACCACCAAAGGGCCTTCCTCCAGGCATTGGAACAGGTCAAGCTCTTCACCTTCCTCTGCGTTCTCCAAACGATAGGCATCCAGGTGGTATAGATGATCCCCCCGGGCATGGTTGTACACATTGATGAGGACAAACGTCGGGCTGGTAACCTGGTCCAGCGAACCCCACCCCTGGGCAATTCCCTGTACCAGGGTGGTTTTCCCAGTCCCCAATGCCCCTTGAAGGCCAACAAGGTCCCCTGGTTGAAGCAGCCCTCCCAGTCGGGATCCGATCCGCCTGGTCTGTTCCGGCCCGCGACTGATGAACTCCATTGAATTTTGATCCAGGATGGGCATGCAGAAATTATATGTCAGAGGAAGTCTTTCGACAAGCAGGGCGGGGAGAGCAGGGTGAAGGAATGGCACCCTTACGGCAGGTTTTCTGTTGTCTGTTTCAGGGGGCGGTTTGCCCGTCTTTGGGTTCTGCCGGCATCCTGCTTTTTATTCGGTTTTTAAGTTCCCGGCGCGAAAGCATGATCCGGTGCCCGCAGGTTATGCATTCCAAGCCTATATCTGCGCCCAACCGCACCACTTTCCACTCATACCCGCCACAGGGGTGCGGTTTTCGCAGTCGAACGCGGTCTCCAATCCCGATATCTGGAAGCACAACGGCGATTATATCACCACATGTTATAATGATTTTGCCAGCCGATTGGCCGGCATTTTTCCCACTTCAGGAGATTTTCAGATGAAGGTAAAAACGACAATCATCGGGTTGGGCCAGGTTGGTGCATCGATTGGCCTTGCCCTGGCCGACCACACGGACCAGATTGTGCGCATCGGCCACGACAAGAACCTGAAGACCGCCAAAGCCGCGGAAAAAGCCGGGGCTTTGGACCAGGTGATCATTAACCTGCATAAAGCCGTTGAAAACTCCGACCTGGTGATCCTTGCAGTGCCGGTGGATGAGGTTACAGACCTTATCACAGAAATTGCTCCCGACCTGAAGGATGGAGCAGTGCTAATGGATACATCCCCTTTACGGACCAGTTTCTGCTCGCTCGCATCCAGCCTGCTGCCTGCCGGCCGTCACTTCGTAAGCTTCACACCCACCATCAACCCGGCCTGGCTGGAAGAGACCGACGGTGGCTTAAATGCCGCCCACGCCGATCTTTTCAGGAACAGTCAGATCGTCATCACCGTGCCACCGGCGACCGAAGCGGATGCCCTGAAACTGGCCTGCGACCTGGCCGCCCTGTTGGGCGCGCAAACCTTGTTCAGCGACCCCCTCGAAGCGGATGGCCTGACCGCCGCGGTGCGCCAACTGCCAATCATGGCAGCAGCCGGCCTTGTCCGGTCAGTCGGCAACCAGCCCGGTTGGAGAGAGGCACGCAAACTGGCCGGCAAGGCATTTTTCCACGCCACCTGGCCGGCACTGCACCTGGATGAAACCGGGAAACCCGGCCTATCCCTCTTGATGAACCGGGACAATTCGCTGCGTGTCCTGGACAACCTGATCCTCTCCCTGCAGGACCTTCGCAGGCTCCTTGAAGAGGAGGACAATGAAGGGCTTCAAACCTACATGCGCTCAGCCCAGGAAGCGAGGGCGGTCTGGTGGAAGGATCGGCAATCGGGCGACTGGGAAACCTCCCTGCCAGCCCCGGACCTGCCAACCACCGGCGAGATGCTTGGCCACCTGATCGGCATCCGCCCAAAGCGGGACAAATCCACTCACAACTGATGCCGTATTATTGTTACATCCTGAAATGTGCAGACGGCACCTACTATACCGGCTGGACAGTGGACCCGCAACGCCGGGAGAAGCAGCACAACCGCGGTTGTGGTTCCCGTTACACCCGGGCAAGGCTGCCAGTGCGTGTCATTTACGTGGAAGAGCAGCCTGACAAAAAAACCGCCATGTCGCGTGAACGCAGAATAAAGAGCCTGAGCCATGAACAAAAAGGCCGTCTTGCCGAAACCGGGAAACGGTCAAAGAAGAGGGGAGCCGTATCACCTCTGCCAGGGTGATATTGCATTGGAATGCCGGCTTTTCAGAAGAATGACCTTGTGTTTAAATTGGAGAGCGCCGGGGACGCCGACCCCGGCGCTCTCTTTCAAGGAGGAGAAGAAGAGAAGTCGCCCTTGTGATTAATATAACACAACATCTTCTACGATACTTGACTCTAAACCTACGGTTACCCTACGCCAGACCGACAAATATGCAATTTTTCATCGATCAGTCCATGTTTTTAGTCAAATATTCTATAATTTTCTCAAAGGAGAGACCATTATGCCATTGATGGCAAAGAAACCGGTTTGGGGAGGCTCATTGGATGAATCTCCGTTGGGCCCGTTTTCCGCTGCCGTTTCCCAAAATGGCCTTTTACGGGTGATCTATGGAAGGGTGAACCTGCTCCAGAAAGAGTATGGCGGCAGCCTCCAGGAATCTGCAGCCCCAACCCACCTTGATCAGTTCCTTGAAGAGTTGCGTGATTACCTTGCAGGCCGTTTGAAACAATTCCAGACGCCCATAGACTGGGAGGGGATGACGCCCTTCAACCACGCCGCCCTTGAAGCCTGTGCGCGCATCCCCTATGGCCAGGTTCAAACCTATGGCCAACTGGCGGCATCCCTTGGCAGGCCAGCAGCTGCCCGGGCAGTCGGTTCTGCCATGGCCCACAACCCCATGCCGATCATCCTGCCATGCCACCGGGTCATCGGCTCCGATGGGTCCTTGCGCGGCTATGGCGGTTCGGGTGGGCTGCAAACCAAGGCCTGGCTGTTGAAACTTGAAGGGTATCAACTTGTATAAGGAACGTGGGTGAGCAGCGTGTCGGCCAAAGGACAGGGAATCTCAACTGGCCGGGCTGGCTATGTGGCGGTTGTGGGCAGGCCCAACGTGGGGAAATCCACCCTCATCAACCGACTGCTTGGGCAAAAGGTTGCCGCGGTCTCTCCCCGGCCGCAGACAACCCGCCGCCGGCAACTTGGCATCCTCACCCTGGATGCAGCCCAGGTCATCCTTGTGGATACCCCCGGTATCCATCAGCCTGTGCACAAACTTGGCGAATTCATGAATGCGGTCGCCCTGCAGGGCCTCGCGGATGCGGATGTGATCCTTTGGCTGGTGGATTCCCGCGAACCCCCAGCGGCGGAAGACCGTGAGATTGCCGGGAAGATCGCCAGCCTTAAGAAACCTCCACCCGTGATCCTGGTATTGAACAAGGCTGATCTGCTCTCCGATTTGGCCATCCTTGAGATGCGACTTGGGGAGTATGCTCCTCTTTTACCCTCGGCGGAATTGATGGCGATCTCATCGACCACAGGGGAAGGGATCACACCCCTTTTGGAGGCAGTCCTGGAACGTCTTCCGGAAAGCCCCCCCTACTTCAGCGATGAACAGGTAACGGATCTTTATGAACGGGACATTGCCGCCGAGTTGATCCGCGAAGCGGCATTGAAACACCTGCGGGAAGAGATCCCCCATGCCATGGCGGTAAGGATCGATGAGTTCAAGGAGCGTAATGAAAATACCGCCTATATTGCAGCAACATTGCTGGTGGACAAGGAATCGCATAAAGGGATCGTCATCGGCCGGCAGGGCAGCATGCTCAAAACCATCGGCGTCAGCGCCCGGACAGAAATAGAAAACATGAGCGGGCGCAGGGTGTACCTTGACCTGCGGGTAAAGGTGAACCGCAACTGGCGGAATAATCCGGATGCGCTGCGCTGGCTCGGCTACATGGCAGAGAAAGAGGCCTAACCGCCGGGTTCTTCATCCCCGAGGCAAAGGGTCTCTCTGGTATAATCCACAAGGCAAATCATTTCACCTGCGGAGATCACTTTGAAACCCTGCCAAGGCGTGCTCGCACGCTACAGCCCCCTCCTCACCATTCCCAATAGCCTGGTCCCAATCAGCCTCAATGAAGGCGATACACCCTTGATTGAACTCCCCCGCCTGGCAGAAGACCTGGGGGGCGGTTTTGAATTATTTGCCAAGTTCGAAGGCTTAAACCCGACCGGTTCCTTCAAGGATCGGGGAATGACCGTGGCGATCAGCGAAGCTGCCGGCCGTGGGGCAAAGACGGTCATCTGCGCCTCCACAGGGAACACCGCCGCTTCTGCAGCCGCATACGCTGCCAGGGCAGGCATGCGTTGTGTTGTCATCATTCCGCAGGGCAAGGTGGCTGCCGGCAAGCTCGCCGGGGCAATCGCCCATGGCGCCCGTGTGATCCAGATCGACGGATCCTTCGATGACGCCCTCACCCTGGTTGTTGAGATCTGCCAGCGTCATCCAATAGCGCTGGTGAACTCCCTGAACCCCTACCGTCTTGAGGGCCAAAAAACGGGTGCATTTGAGATTTGTGAAACATTGGGCAGCGCTCCGGACTGGTTATGCCTGCCGGTGGGCAACGCCGGCAATATCACGGCTTATTGGATGGGCTTTCGCCAGTTCAATGAACTTCACGGCAGTGGCCTGCCAAAAATATTGGGGGTGCAGGCTGCAGGATCGGCGCCGCTGGTTCTTGGTCATCCGGTGGACCAGCCGGAAACGGTGGCAACAGCCATTCGTATTGGGAAACCGGCCCGGGGCGAACAGGCGTTGCAGGCCGCCGAGGAGTCACAGGGCAGGATCATCGCTGTATCAGACGCTCAAATCCTGGATATGCAAAAAAAACTGGCCGCCGAAGGTTTGTGGGTGGAACCCGCTTCCGCTGCCGGCCTGGCCGGCCTGGCCCAGGAAATACTGGGCCACAGGGTGGAATTAAAAGGGTTACGGGTCGTTACAATCTGCACCGGCCATGGATTAAAAGACCCTGATACCGTGGTTAAGAACATGCCCAATCCCCTTCAACTCCCAGCCAAATTGGCAGCGCTGGAGGAGGGCATCCTCGGAGAGAACCCTTGAGCCCCGTAAATGTATCGGTGCGGGTCCCGGCGACCATAGCCAACCTTGGGCCGGGGTTCGACTGCCTTGCCATGGCTGTTGACCTTTGGAACCAGGCGGAGTTTTCCCTGGTCGGAGAAGCCCTGTCCGTTGATGTAACAGGAGAAGGCCAGGATACCCTCCCGCAGGATGGGAGCAACCTGGTGGCCAGATCTGTTTTTTACCTTTACCAAAGCCGCGGTCTTCAGGTGCCAAAAGGCCTGGTCATCAAATGTCATAATGCGATCCCGCTGGAATCCGGGATGGGTTCCAGCGCTTCGGCCACTTTGCTCGGCTTGACGGGGGCCAACGCCCTTCTTGGATCCCCCCTTCCTCCCCCGGAGATCCTCCAGATGGCCTTCGAGATCGAAGGGCACCCGGATAATGCCAGCGCAGCTCTGTACGGTGGTTTAGTGATCGTAACCCCGGAAGAGAAAGCGCTCATTACCCGGAGCATTCCTGTTCCGGCAATCCGCCTGGTTGTTGTGCTGCCTGAAGTGAGCCTGCCAACACGGGTCTCCCGGGCCATCCTGCCTGACAAAGTTCCTTTCAAAGACGCAGTTTTCAACTGCGGGCACACTCCGCTGGCTGTTGAAGCGTTGCGAACCGGCGACCTGGATCTGCTGGGGGTTGCCTTGCAGGACCGGCTGCACCAACCTTACCGCCTGCCCCTCATCCCGGGCGCAGACCAGGCTCTGCAGGCCGCCCGTGACTCTGGAGCGGTTGCCACCGGGATGGCTGGTGCCGGCCCCGGCTTGTTCGCCATTTTCCGGGATGATCCCACCCCCATTAAAGTTGCCATCCTTTCAACTTTTCATTCAGCCGGCATCTCCTGCAGAACCTGGGTACTGGAAAGCACCAACCAGGGAGTACAAATCTCCTGATTGAAAACCCGCCCTACCACCCTGCAGGCTCCATTACAACCGATGAATACAACACCGCCCGGGTGTCGAACCGGGCGGCAATTATTCCATGCTTTGACGCCAGGGTTATTCTTCCTGCAGGATCTCAAATCCTGTTGTGATCGTGGCAGCCCCCCGCAATGTTGATGCCACAGAGCAATATTTGTCTTCTGAAAGTTGTATGGCTTGTTCAACATCCCTGTCCGCCAGGCCCCGGCCTTTAAGGCGATATTGAAGGTGGATTCGGCGGAACGTCCAGGGGGGTTCCGGATCCTGTTCTGCAGACGCCTTAATCTCGAGGCCTGTAAGATGGGCTCGCTTTTTGGCCAGAATAGTTACAACATCCACCGCCGTACAAGATGCCAGGGCGATCAGCAAAAGTTCCGAGGGCTTCATTCCCACGCCATCATCAGGAGTGGAGAGAACAACGGAATGCCTGGTGGAATCAGTTCCGACAAATGTCTTATTGGCGATCCAACGAACACTTGCTTCAGCCATATTCAATTTCCGTTTCTTTTTCCGATTGGTGGTTTCAAGGAACCTTCCCCAGCAGGGTCACAAGGTCCCTGGCAAGGTTTTCGCGTTCCACTGGTCCCGAGCCGGGATCCAGGTTCATCAGACACGCTGAGGCATATTCCAGCAGGAAGGCCTGGCTGGCTCCCTGGACTGCCGACCGTATGGCAGTCAATTGCTGGAGCACTTCCCGGCAATCCCGTTCTTCTTCGACCATGGAGGCTACGCCCCTTACCTGCCCTTCGATCTTCTTGAGTCGAAGGAGCAGGTTTTGTTTTGACCCGGGGTCATTCATTTTCATCATTACGCTGTCCAGAATAAGCGGCTGTCACGCAGCCGGTTGTTGATCACGCTCAGGTGAAATGCCCCGAGCCGCCGCAGCTGCCGGTTGCAGCAACGCCCGTCCCCGCGCCAACCCCCACCAACGCAATACGAGAAACCATGCGTTCCGTATCCCGCCCCTGGCAATTGGGGCACTCGGGCCGCAGGTCGATCTCCGAAAAACGCATCATTTTTTCAAATTGCTGTCCGCAATCCTTGCAGGAGTACTCATAAAGTGGCATATAAAGGGTCCTTTATTTGAAGGTTTCACATAATACTATACCCCAGTATAGTATTGTTTTATCAGGTTGTCAAGGTTCCTGTCAGAAATTCCTTCTTGACATGGAACGCCTGTTCTGTTATTATATGCAATAGGACAAATTTCCAATAAACGTCCTGGAAGGAGCCTTACAACACATGGCCCGAAAAAGTGCTGGCTTAAGCGAACGGCATCGCAAAATCATGCAATTCCTGATGAAATTCCAAGAAAAGAATCGGTATTCTCCCTCCATCCGTGAGATCGGCGAAAGTATCTCGGTGTCTTCCACCTCCCTGGTGGATTATTACTTGAAGCAGCTCGAAGAGCAAGGGTATATCACGAGGGACGAGCATATTTCACGAAGCATACGGGTCCTTCGGCCTGTTGCCCCTTCACTTGGAGAGCAGGTCAGCCAGGCTGCGCGAAAGGTGGGCGAGGCAGCCAGCGAACTGTTTTCAATCCCCGTTCTCGGGCGTATCGTTGCCAGCGCCCCCATACCGGTCCCATCATCAGATCTCAGTTTCTTTGATTCTGAAACGACCGTTGAGATTGCGAGCAGCATGCTGCCCATCAAAGAAAAAGTCAGCGAGCTGTTCGCCCTGGAGGTTCAAGGGGATTCCATGATCGATGCCATGATCCACGATGGCGACCTGGTCATCATGAAACCCGCCCGTGAAGCACGCAACGGGGAACTGGTGGCAGTCTGGCTTGATGATACCGATGAAACCACCCTGAAATACTTCTACCGGGAGAATAAGCGGGTGCGTCTTCAACCCGCCAACCCCACCATGAAACCGATCTACATTGAGGATCCTTCCCGTCTGCGCATCATGGGCAAGGTTGTGATGGTCATTCGGCAGGTGAAAAACTCCGCCATATCCGCCTGATACGCATCACCGAAAAAAACAGGGCAGCCCAGCCTGGTTGCCCTGTTTTTGTTCCCTTTCCTGACAGATTGATTAAACGACTGCAACCACTGCGCCAGCGGTTTCCAGTTTGCTTTTGGCATCAGCCGCAACTTCTTTGCTGACCGCCGTGAGGACCTTGGAATCCGCGGTTTCAGCCATGGTCTTGGCTTCAACGAGGCCCAGGTTGGTCAACTGGCGGATGACCTTGATGGTTTCGATCTTCTTGGGGCCGGCATCCTTGATGACGACATCGAACTCAGTCTGTTCTTCGACCGGCTCTGCCGCAGCGGCAACCGGTCCGCCAACGGCAGCCACAGCGACCGGGGCGGCAGCTGTCACTCCCCATTTTTCTTCCAGTGCCTTCACCAGTTCGGTCACTTCTATAACTGAAAGCTTGCTTAACTCCTCAACGAGTTTTTCAACATTTGCCATTGTATATCTCCTTAAAAAAAATCCTGTCCTATTACCAGGTTGTGGTGTATTACACCCTGCCAGGTATCCTTTTATGCGGCTGCAGAGGCAGCTTTTTCCGAATATGCCTTGAGCACTGCGGCAACCTGTCGTGCAGGTTCTGACAATGTGCGAACCAGTTTGCTGGCTGGGGCACTAAGCGCTCCGAGCAGGCGTGCCTGCGCAACCGGCATGGGCGGCAGGTCCGCCAGCATCTTCACTTCACTTGCGGCCATCTGGCGTTTTTCCATGAAACCGCCCTTGATCTTGAAGACCTCGGAATTCTTGGCGACCTCACTGAACACCTTGGCCAGGCTTGGAATATCATCCTTTACCACGCCTACAAGGGTCGTTCCAACAATGGTCTCGTGTGCAAATCCGGTATGCTCAAGCGCCAATTCCAGCAGCGAATTCTTGACAACATGTAGTTGTCCGCCCGCAGCACGAACGCGCGCCCGGAAATCATTGATCTCCTTCATGGACATTTTGTTGTATTCCATCAACAAAAGCGCCGGGCTTTCCTGCAACCATTGTTCATATTCGGAGAGCAGTTTGATCTTCTGTTCCTTGGAATATGCCAACTTGTTTTACCTCCTTCCATAAAAAAAGTCTTTGCCGTATTCCGCCAGGCAAAGACTTCCATCCCCGTGTGAACAGGGTCATGATCGATGGTTGTCATCACCTCGGCGGGATATTAAGCCTTGCGGCACCAGCCATCTCGGGTGAGATCGAACAGGTGGATTATACCACGCTTGTCAGTCCTTCAACTCCATGGCCTGAGCCAAATTGACATCCACTTTGATGCCGGGGCCCATGGTCGTCGCCAAAGTGATCCGCTTGATGTACGTCCCTTTGGAGCCGGATGGCTTCGCCTTCTTGATCCCATCCATAAGCGCAGCCAGGTTGTCATAAAGTTGTTCAGCGGTAAAAGAAACCTTCCCGATGGGCACATGGATGTTGGCGGTTTTATCCAGGCGGAACTCCACACGCCCGGCTTTTGCCTCCCGGATCGCCCGCGGCAGATCTCCACCGGGGACGACTGTGCCAGCCTTGGGGTTCGGCATAAGGCCCCGCGGTCCGAGCACGCGCCCCAGTTTGCCTGCCTTGCCCATCATATCCGGCGTTGATATGGCCACATCAAAATCAGAAAAACCGGCCTGGATCTTGTTGATCCACTCATCCGAATCAGCAATATGGTCGGCTCCGCCTTCCTGCGCCTTGCTGATATCCTCCCCCTGGGCAAATACCAGGACCCTGATGGTCTTGCCCAGTCCGTGCGGGAGAATGACAACATCCCGCACCTGCTGATCAGCCTGGCGAGGATCAAGCCCCATGCGCATATGAACCTCTACCGTTGCGTTAAAGTTCGTGGTGGTGGTTTCCTGCGCCAGTTCAATGGCCTGGCGGGGATCATAGTACCGTCCCTGGTCAACCTTTTCCAGGGCGGCAGTATATTTTTTTCCGTGCTTTCTCATGGATTCTCCTTGGTGGTGTTGGCGGGCCGCATTGGGCAGCCCTCCCACATTTTCAATCGGCGATCTGTATCCCCATATTTCGGGCGGTGCCTTCGACCTGTCGCATGGCCCCCTCGATGTCTAATGCGTTCAGGTCGTTCATCTTCGCCTGGGCGATCTCGCGGATCTGTGCCCGGGTAACCGATGCGATCTTGCCCCGCGAGGATTGGTCAGATCCTTTCTCAATACCAGCCGCTTTCTTTAATAGTTCAACGGTGGGGGGCGATTTTAGGATGAAAGTGAACGAACCATCCGTGAAAACAGTGATCTCTGCCGGGATGATCTCGCCAACACGGTTCTGGGTGCGGGCGTTATATTCTTTGCAAAATGCCATAATATTAATGTTGTGTCCGGCAAGAGCAGGCCCAATTGGCGGTGCCGGATTGGCTTTGCCGGCGGCAATTTGAAGTTTCACGATCGCTTTTAATTTCTTTGCCATACAAGTTCTCCTAAGTGGTTTTAGCGGGTGATTATCGGGACACCCTCCCACACGCCCGGGCGATCATTTTTGCCCGGTTTATGCTTTTTCCACCTGTAAAAAGTCCAGTTCAACCGGTGTTTCGCGGCCAAAAAAGTTGACCATCACCCGAACCTTGTTCCGTTCCATGTCGATCTCGGATACAGTGCCCCGAAAATCATTGAAAGGACCATCGACGATCCGGATCCGCTCGCCTTCCTTAAAGGTCACCTTCACATGAGGGGCTTCCGCCTCCATTCGCTTCAGGATTGATGAAAATTCCTCTGAACGAAGGGGGGTTGGCATGTTTCCCATGCCTACAAAACCAGTTACACCGGGTGTGTTTCGCACCACATACCAGGATTCTTCCGACAGAATGAGGTTCACCAATACATAGCCCGGAAAGACGTGCCGTTCGACCACCCGGCGCTTGCCGTCCTTAACTTCGATCTCCTCCTGTGTGGGTATGACGACATCAAAGATCTTGTCTTTCATGCCCATGGTTTCGATCCGCTGTTCCAGGTTATGCCGAACCTTGTTCTCATATCCCGAATAACAGTGGATGACATACCATGCCCGCTCATCGCCGGGCTGTTCCGGCTTGGCGGTTCCTTCGGAACCGGTTTCTTCAACGGCCGGGGTGGTTTTATCTTCAGATTGCAACACGGCGGGGGGGGGTTCTTCCGGTGGTATTTTGGAATCCTGATCCCCGCTTACGGGCTGTGCTTCAGGGCTTGTTAGAGGCGCGTCAACAACCCCGTTGTCCTCTTTAGCGGGATCAACGTGGTTTTCGGGCGTTTGTTGTGTACCCTGTTCGGTTTGTTCGAACGCGTCCTCGTCCATAAAAGGTATGCTTTCTCAAAGTTCCTAAAATGCCGGTCTGTTTTAGGCCAGAAGCAGAGTGACCAGTTTTGAAAAGACAAAGTCCAGGACGCCAAGCAGGGCGCTCATGGCAGCCATGACCAGTAACACAATGCGGGTCAGGCGCCAGGCTTCATGCGTGGTCGGCCAACTAACCTTGCGCAGCTCGCCAATGGTTTCCCGCCACCAGCGCTGGATAAAATTGCGTTTCTTTTCTTTTTTCTCACTCTTATCAGCCACGCAAAACTCCTTGTTCTTACGGCTAAAACGCCGCCATATTCAGACGGCGCTGAACTTCCTCAGACAGGCCAGGCAGGAATCGAACCCACAACCTCCTGTTTTGGAGACAGGCGCTCTGCCAGTTGAGCTACTGGCCTCTATAGGACCCGTTCCTTCCGTACAATTCAACGGGCTCCGACTGGTTGCCGCTACTTTGTCTCCCGGTGCACGGTGTGCTTGCGGCATCGGGGACAATACTTCTTAAACTCGATACGACCCGGGTCGTTCCGCCGGTTTTTTTCCGTCGTGTAATTGCGTTCCTTGCAATCTCCACATGCCAGGGTGATCACCGGGCGAATATCCTTTTTCTTGGTTGCCATTTTCTTACCATAACCAACTGTTGATCAGCCGGCCTCTCCTTGCTTCCTACTCAATAATCTTGGTGATAACACCGGCCCCAACGGTCAAACC
>CAYQUO010000012.1:0-96232 GCA_964420835.1 uncultured Anaerolineaceae bacterium | reverse complement strand
GGACTTGAACCCCTACGCCTTTCGGCACATGATCCTAAGTCATGCCTGTCTGCCAGTTCCAGCACTTCCCCAATTCATATTATGATCTGCCAATGAGTTTGTAAACCCTAAAACGGCTGAATTATACCAAAGAACCTTCCCTTACTTCTTAGAACGAACCAGTTGCAACACATAATTGTGTGAAAAGCCGCTGGACAATACCATTTTCATGAAATCATTGCGTTATTCTTGACCATTCTTCGTCCATGGCCAAACGCCTTTTTATTAATTTTCAAATATTTTGCTGGCACAATCATATTTATTGATTCATCCCAGCTTGAAATTGAGATATCCAGAAAATGAGAGAGTGTTCCCATTAATACAAGGTTGGCTACACTTTGATTTCCAATTTCCTTGGCTATTTGCCCGGCATTGACCCATAATATGTTGGGGCAATAATCCAATAAAGCTCGTGATATCTCATGCCTGTTTGGATAATCACCCAAACCTGAACTGACTGTTATTGGCAGTATCCGATGATCGTTAATGATCGCTTGACCTTGAGGAGATAGATATTCTATGGAACGAACAGCCTCACCCTGTTCAAAGGCGATATAGAAATCTGCTGTACCCTTCGGGATGATCATAGATAAGACTTTGTCAGCCCACCGAACGTGGGAGATGACACTACCTCCTCGTTGTGACATTCCATGAACTTCCGCCTTTTTGACATCATAATTATTGATCATTCCAAGATGTGCCAATAAATTGCTCGCCAATAGAGTTCCCTGGCCACCCACACCAACAAGGATGAAATCCACCTTCTTTTTTGTATCCCCGGTTTTAAAATGAGAATTCATTGAATATCCTCCTCATTTGATCCCGGATCCTGAATTGG
The DNA here is from genome assembly GCA_964420835.1 of uncultured Anaerolineaceae bacterium. Taxonomy (GTDB): domain Bacteria; phylum Chloroflexota; class Anaerolineae; order Anaerolineales; family Anaerolineaceae; genus CAYQUO01. Next base: position 95,355 of record CAYQUO010000012.1, on the reverse strand, counting down.
TTCCATTTCCATAACCTGGCTTCGGAAAAGGATGGCATCCCTTGGGCATACTTGTGCACAAATTTCACATCCTGTGCAAAGTTGTGGGTCGATCTTTGCAAGTGGACGATTATATTTCGCATCCATAACCTCGGATTTTGAAATAGCGGGACAACCCACCCTAAAACAAATTGTACAACCATTACATTTTGCAGAATCTACTCGAAGCGACATCCATCTTGCACGTGATGAAGGCAACAATGCACACTCTTCACGAGAAATCAATACTGCCGGCTCCTTGTCCTTAATCCAATCCTTTAGAGTCTTCTCAATTTCATTAATGTCATAACCGCTAATTGTTTTTACTTTGGAAAAACCGATGGCTCGAATAAGAGGTTCCAACTCTATTACATTAGTATTCTTCCTCTGCAATGTCCTGCCGGTACCCGGGTTGTCCTGATGACCAGTCATTCCGGTTACGCGGTTATCCAATATAACTGTAATGACATTGCTTTGATTGTATAAGACATTCATCAAAGCAGGGATACCTGAATGGAAGAAGGTGGAATCGCCAATTACTGCAATATGACGTTCCTCATCTCCGGCCATTGCAGCCCCATGAGCGACTGAAATACTGGCTCCCATGCATCCAATGGTATCTGTTGTGCTCAAAGGAGGGATGATTCCAAGTGAATAACAGCCAATATCACCATTAACCGGCAATCCCATTTTGTGAAGTATGTAATATGTACTGCGATGCGGACACCCAGGGCACAATACAGGTGGACGGTTTGGAACCTCAAGCTGAATCCTTGGTGTTTCGTCCTCGCCTTTCGAAGGAATTAGGCCAGATGTCATTGCCTGCTGACGAATAATATCCGGGTTGAGTTCCCCCAATATTGGAAATATACTTTTGGTTGATTGATAATTATCCCTTGAGCCAACCGAGGGGGTGAATAACTTTACTCCCATCAATCGCACTTCATCTTCAATAAAAGGATCCAACTCCTCCAGAACGATCAATATCTCAACCTGGTTGGCGAATTTATTAATTAACTTCAATGGTAGAGGATACACCATGCCCAATTTTAGAACACTGGCGGTTGGAAACACTTCTCTAGCATATTGATAAGCCACCCCACCGGTTATAATCCCAAGATGGGGGGAGCGCATTTCAAGAATATTCAATGGGCTGGTTTCAGCATAAACTGAAAGATCTTGTATTCTTCGTTCTATCAAGGGGTGACGTTTTCTTGCATTCGCAGGCATCATTGCATACTTCGCGGGATTCCTTGGATATTTTTCTGGTTTGGAAAGCGAGAGGCGGTTTTCTTGGACTTCAACGGGTGAAGTTGTATGACATACTCGTGTTGTTACCCGAACCAAGACGGGTGTATCAAACTGCTCACTAATGTTAAATGCATGTATCATATAATCGTGTGCATCCTGGCTGTCAGCTGGGTCCAGGCAAGGTATTTTGGCAAATTTTGCATAGTTTCGATTGTCCTGTTCATTCTGGGATGAATGCATTGACGGGTCATCCGCTGATATAAATATCAACCCGGCTTCGATCCCGGTCATTGAAGCTGCGAACAGGGAGTCAGCCGCGACATTCACTCCAACGTGTTTCATGCTGGAAAAAGCCCTTCTTCCGGCATATGCTGCTCCTGTTGCAACTTCCATGGCGACTTTTTCGTTAGGTGCCCATTCAGCGTAAACACCCGGATATCTCGCAAATGTTTCAAGGATCTCTGTGCTGGGTGTCCCTGGATACCCTGAACCAACAACAACGCCAGCTTCCCACGCGCCCCGGGCAATCGCTTCGTTGCCAGACATTAACCGCTTCATTATTCGTACCTCCTGATCAGAAAACCAGTCGCCACATATCGGTTACATGTTCAACTTATTTGAAATTGTAATACCCTGTTCCCAATCTTTCAAATCCCAAAATATTATTAATGTGCGGAAGATTAATAGGATGATTAGTGTAAAAGTCTGAAAACCAGAGAATAATTTGTGGTAATTCCTCGCACCAATAACAATTGATTTACGATTAAGAATAACTATATTGCCCGCAGCAATAGTATCGGGCTACTATACATCTCTAAACATAACCCAGATATTCCACACCTAAATTAAATCCATTAATAATCATTTGTTAGCGGTGAAGAACATTAGCTCTCCAAATTCCTTGATCAAGGAACATATTATTATGGGGCAGGAGAATATTGGAATGTCATCTGTCTGACGCTAATTCGAAAACACATATTGAACAACATACTATCCGTTCTATAAATATTGAAAAAGGATTGAAGGAACTTAAAGTATTCAATCGGGTCTCTACGAAGAGTATCCAGGTCAATTAAGGAAAAAATGGCCAATAATAATTTGACAGGAAGTGAAAGGGATGATTGCTTATGGTCAGGATTCAAAGGGAAAGTACAATATATACCTAATGGGGATTGAGGAGTTGTGCAAGACCTTATCATTATTTTTCTAAATCGGCAGAAAACCATGGGCGCAGTATAAACAATCGCTTGAATAATTTCGAATTATGATGGCTAATCGTTCCATGGAATCGTATTAGAACGATGGTATTATTTGTTCGTTGTTAAGTAAGTTTTATTTATCATTATCCAAATATTTAAAATGACAGAATGTTGTACAACAATTAGGGCCTTAATATTTGATTTTGATGGAACAATTTTGGATACAGAATCTCCAGAATATTGCGCGTGGAAGTATGTTTTTCAGCAGTATCATTTGGACTTGCCATTAGAGGCATGGGCATTCACTCTTGGGACCAGGGAAGAGCATTTCGATGGTTGCTCAATAATTGAAAATGCAACAAACAGAGTTGTCGATAGAAATAGAATTCTCTATCAAAAAAACAAAAAAGCCAAAGAGTTGCTAGTGAAACAAAAAATTTTGCCAGGTGTCCGGGAGCACTTAACTCGGGCAAAAACCTTGGGGATGAAATTGGGGATTGCATCCAGTTCGAATCGCACATGGGTTATTGACCATCTAACCAGGCTGGGATTACTCATGTATTTTGACTCCATAACATCTTCCGATGATGTAAATCGAACCAAACCTGAGCCAGACCTTTACCTACATTCGCTAAATGAGCTGGGGGTTGAATCGTCAAATGCCCTTGCGTATGAGGATTCCCCGAATGGCATACGTGCAGCCCAAGCTGCAGGGATTAAATGCGTTGCCATTCCCAATCGGATAAGTGTTAAAATGGATGTTCGTATGGCCGATTTGGTTATTGATTCACTTGCAATAACAAGCCTTGATGATATCCTTCACCATTTTTCGATATAAGAAATACTCATTGACCAAAATTATCCGTCCCCCTTTCTGTAACATTATAGAAAAAAATTTTGCGTTAAATTGATAGAAAATCCCTTGATTGAGTAAAGATTGCCCAAAGTGAAGATCGAGACCTTATTGGACATGCTACAGGATAATTTCTCTGCAATGGATAGAGAAATTGTTCAACATGCATTTCAATTCGCATTATCAGCCCATAAAGGCCAGGTAAGGGTTTCTGGAGAGCCTCAAATAAATCACTGCCTTTCTGTTGCCATTATTCTCGCGGAACTCAGGGCTCAAACGGCCGTGATTGTTGCAGGGTTATTGCATGACACAATCGAGGATACGTCCACAACCCTTGATGATATAAAAAACGAGTTCGGCGAAGAAGTTGCCAAATTAGTAGACGGCGTTACCAAATTGGCAAACCTCCCTCAGATCAGTGGTTATGACTTTAGTAAGGATGAACTGCAAAAGGAAATTGACACAACTCCAGACAAGTCCATCTCCATTTCAACAAAACCGGGCGCTAAAAATCGTAAAGCTGATTTGAGACAGGAAAACCTCCGGAAAACTTTAATGGCCATGAGCGAGGATATTCGGGTCATTTTAATCAAGTTGGCCGACCGTCTTCATAACATGCGAACACTTGGGTATTTACCGGAACCCAAGAGAAAGAAAATTGCCCAGGAAACTTTGGACATTTGGGCGCCGTTGGCCAATCGCCTTGGTATCTGGAGGATTAAATGGGAACTGGAAGATCTGGCTTTTCGCTATGTTAACCCGGAAAAATTTAAAGAGATCGCGGAAAACCTCTCAGACAGGAGAGCCCAGCGTGAAGATCAGATTAACAAAATCATTGACCGGCTAAAAGGTTTGATGAAACAAGCAGGAATATCTGCTGATATCAGCGGCAGACCAAAACATATTTATTCCATCTATAGAAAAATGGTTGATAAAGGCAAACCCTTTGAGATGGTACGTGACCTTAGAGCCGTAAGACTCATCGTTCCATCAATCGAAGATTGTTATGCCAGTCTTGGTGTAATTCACACAAATTGGAGACCGATCCCTCACGAATTCGATGATTACATTGCTGCACCAAAAGACAACTATTATCAATCCCTGCACACCGCAGTGATCTACGACGATGGCAAACCTCTTGAAGTCCAAATACGCACAAACGAAATGAATAATAACGCCGAGTTTGGAATTGCTGCCCATTGGAGATATAAAGAAAAAACAAAAAACTATGACGCCTATGAACAAAGGATTAATTGGCTCCGCAGGGTTATGGAATGGAGAACGGATATTCAGGATGCTCAAGAATTTGTTGAAGGCGTAAAAACGGATGTCTTTCAGGATCAAGTTTACATTTTTACTCCACGCGGCGACATTATTAATTTACCTTCCGGATCAACACCGATCGATTTTGCCTATCATGTGCACACAGAAATTGGCCACCGCTGCCGGGGGGCAAAAGTAAATGGCAAATTGGTTGGTTTGGATTACACCCTTAAAACTGGTGACCAGGTGGTTATATTAACCGCAAAACAAGGCGGCCCAAGCCGGGATTGGCTTAACCCAAGTCTGGGATTAGTTAAAACTCAAAGAAGTCGCTCAAAAATCCAACAATGGTTTAAAAGGCAGGATCGAGAACAAAACTTATCCCAAGGAAAACTAATTCTGGATAGAGAAATGCGGCGGCTTGGTATCGAGAACACGGATCGCAATGAACTTACGAGGTCGTTTGATCTGCATTCAGAGGATGAGCTTTATGTGGCCATAGGCACCGGAGATATTTCACCTTTAAGAATTGTGAACCGGTTATTGGAACTGAATAAACAGGAAATTGACCCTCTGCTTACACCGAAAGGCCATCTAACGCAGCCCAAACCAGGTGATGTAACCGTTCTTGGGTTGAGGGATATCCTTACATCTTTTGCCCGTTGTTGTAATCCTGCACCAGGAGATGACATTGTTGGATATATCACTCGCGGAAGGGGCGCCACTATTCACCGCCAGGATTGTCCCAATATTTTGCGACTTCGCGACAGGGAGCGGATCGTTAAAGTTTCCTGGGGAGAAGCCCACCAGACCTATCCTGTTGCAATTGAAATTAAAGCTTATGACCGGCAAGGCTTAATGAATGACGTCTCAACTATTCTAAGTCAGGAATCTGTTAATCTTATCGATATTAATTTAAAAGTTAACCAGAGCTTTGCATCCATTACATTGGTTCTTGAGGTAAATGATATATCCCAATTAAGTAGGTTGTTAACTCGAATTGAGAATCTTCCCAATATTCTGGAAGCCCATAGGGTAAAGCCGGGTTAGATGGTCTATTAATCTGCATCATTTGTGACATTTAATGATAAGTATTTTGGCTGAAGAAGAATAACATTTAAAATAAATTGCGGTTGGTCGACAGAGCCCAAGTCCGAATGATAATTCATCCTTTACTGATAATTCCGTCTGAGGTAAAATCGCTTCCTGCAAAGAGCAAACATTATTGAAAGATTGGACATATTGTTTTTTATCCGTGGCAGAATTATTTTTTATTCGCACGTGTAAGAGCGTTCTATCTACAATAATTGCTCGTATCCTTAATTTGGCTTAACGGGCAGAGGAGGAAGAAATGCCAAGAATTCGATGCCATTATCTGGATTGTGCGTTCTTAGACGACGGCTTTTGCAGCGCAGCAGCGGTTGAAATAGACCCTGATGCTGGATGTATGACTCATTCTCCCACAGCAGACTCTGTTACGGGAGACGATTGGGATGAAACAGAAGATCTGGAAGAGTGGGATGAGGTCGGAGATGAAGATGACGATGAGGATATGTGGATGGATGAAGAGGAAAGTGAGTATTGATCTTATTCAAATTCAGTAACGCCTTGATTCATTCAATATGGGTCTTTTAATTAAGTAATTACAAATAAGAAAATCAACAAAAAGATATACTGGCGGACTTTATACAGACGCCAGTTTTTCTATGATATTAGGAAAAGGAATGACCCTCAATTCGTTGATGATCATCTTTCCCTTCACAGCAAAGATCTTAGCTTTGGAACCTTTAAAATTTATTTGTACGTCTAAATACTGATCTGAGCTTCAATCTTGGTTTATGCGAATGATCAATGCAAATCGGCTTGTTTTGGTTTTTCTATTAAAAAACGGTCTGCAACGGATCAGGGCACCTATCTATTACTCTATTCAATCAACCCGGACGGTTCATCTGTGCAATTCTATAAATAAGGTCTTCGAGACACTTCTTTCACACTCGACAGATGCAGTACATAGTCCAACCTGTTTTTATCCCAGGATTTTGTTATTCAATATTCTTTTCTTTATAGTTTTTTAGCAAAGATAAACCAGAATCAATTCGTTTCAATGTACGTTCCTTGCCGATGATCTCCATGCTTTCCAATAATGGAGGACTTACTTTTTGCCCTGTGATTGATACTCTTAGAATACCAAATACTTGGGGTGCCGAATAACCCAAATCTGCCACCATCTGACGCAATGGTGTTTCAACGACACTTGGTGACAGATTATGTGTTGTGGAAATTAATTCTCGGCAGGCCTCAAGTATTTTTATTGACTGCGCTATCGTCAAACCCTTGGCAACAAGATCTTCGGGATTGGGGTGAATATCATCTCTGAAGATAAAATCGGTCATACTTACAGCGTCATCCAAGGTTGTTATCCGTTCTCGGATGATTGGAACTATCTTTTCTAACTTTTCCTGATCAATTGCCACTCCATGCCGGAAATAATAGGGTTTAAGGCGATCGGCCAGCATATGATTATTGAGAGCACGGATGTGCAATCCATTGAAATGATCAAATTTTGAAAAATCGATGGCGGCCGGGGAAGGATTAATTCTATCAATGTCGAATTTTGAAATAAGATCTTCCATCGAAAAAAATTCGGTATGATCATCATAACTCCACCCCATTAATGCGATCCAATTTACAACGGCTTCAGGAAGATAACCAAATTCTTGAAGGTCCGTAATAAATATGGAATGCCCGGAATTTATGAGTTCCTGGCTTTCTCTTTTACTCATCTTGCCTTTACCACTTGGTTTTAAAAATAAGGAAAGATGAAGCCATTCAGGCTCCTGCCACTCCAATGCTCGATAAATCATTGCGTGCAAAGGCAAGGTGGACAACCATTCAGAGCCTCGTATAACATGGCTGATTTTCATTAGGTGGTCGTCCACCACTGCAGCCAGGTGATACAAGGCATAACCATCTGATTTCACCAGGATGTAATCATCCACAGTTTTATTGTCTATTCGGATCTCACCCCTAATAAGATCCCGAACGCATGTCACCCCATTCCGTGGTGATTTAAAGCGGATTACATGCCGAACACCATTTTCAACCCGTTTTTTCGCTTCATCAGGGTCCAGATCCCTGCATTTTCCATCATATCTGATTGGTAGTTTTGCAACCTGCTGTGCTTGCCTGACCTGTTCCAATCGTTCCTGGGCACAAAAACAGTAATATGCTTTACCCATCTCCACCAATTTTTTTGAATATTCCAAGTAGTACCCTTTTCTTTCCGATTGCCTGTAAGGGGCAAACGGCCCCTTAACATCCGGTCCTTCATCCCAATCAATCCCCATCCACCGGAGTCCCTCAATTATTTCTTTTTCTGCTCCTTGTACTAGCCTTTTCTGATCTGTATCTTCTATTCTAAGGATGAATTGACCATTGAACTTTTTGGCAACAAGGTAATTATATAAAGCAGTTCTGGCACCACCGATATGCAATCTGCCTGTAGGCGATGGGGCGAAACGAACTCGAACAGGATTATTCAAGTCTTCCATTCTCCGTCATAATTCAAGGGATTTTTGTCTTGCCACAATGCTTTCAACCAAGCCAATTCCAACAACCAATGATATAAGGGAACTGCCACCATAACTAATAAACGGCAAAGTGAGTCCGGTTACCGGCAGAACATTCAGATTAACACCAATATTAACCATGGTCTGAAATGATAATAAACTTGTGAACCCATATGCAATTAATGCTCCATAACTATCGCTTGCCAAACGTGCAGCTCTAAGACACCGAAATATTACAAAAGCAAGTAATCCGATGATAATTATGGTACCTATGAAACCGAATTCAGCCGCCATGACAGAAAATATAAAATCGGTGTGTCTGACTTTTAAAAACCGCAATTGGACCTGGCTGCTGTGGCCATAACCCTGGCCAAACCATCCACCAGAACCGATTGTGATTAATGCTTGTTCAACATTGTACGCATTTCCATGGCGGGCATTCGGATCAGGAAACAGGAAATTTACAATCCTGTTCATTTGGTATTCCTCGATGAAAGGTATCTGTATCCGTAGGGCTAATAATGTCAGGAACACCATAAGTAATAGCAATCCAAAACCGCCAAAGTATAATAAATATCGGGGTGGCAGGCCACTAATCCACAACATTGTGAACCAGATTACCATCATAACGATTGATGTACTCAAATTTGGTTGCAAAAGGATCAGTACTACAATTCCAGCAGTTAGCAATAAACTGCGAATTATCCAACGCAACCCATGTATTACTTCCTGATTCCTTGAAAATGAATCTGCAAGAACCAGGATTAATACTATTTTTGCGAGCTCAGAAGGCTGAATGAAAAAGATCCCAGTATCAACGCGCCTGGCTGATCCAAACTGGGCAATCCCAATCACCAATATCAATGCTAAAAAAATGATCATCCCAACATACATCAAACGGGTCAATGAAGCCCAGTAATGATAGTCGATCAAAGCTATTACAAGGATTAAAACCAATCCTATTGCAACATATATGGATTGCCTGTTTACCAAACCAGCCAATTCCTCATTACCAGCGATCGAAGATCGAATCACAATGATACCGAAAATGGAGAGAATTGAAACACTCCCAAACAACCAATAATCAAAATTGCGCCAGAATTCTCGCCGCATTTAATATGATGTTCAGCTTGGCCTGCGTTTATTCGCCGGTTTTAATGGGATGTCTGCCATCAGCCTGTGATCCCGGCCTTCCTGGGCAATTGATATTTTGATCGCCTTCGGATCAATCTCCACATATTTACCGATAACTTGCAGTAATTCATCTTTTATTGTCTGAAGTTCTTGAACTGATAAAGCCGTTCGATCATGGATCAATACCAACTGCAAACGTTCTTTCGCGCTAATTGCGCTTTTCGGTTCATGGCGGAAATCGATCTTCTCGAACCAGCCAGGCATTTAATTTCCCCCCTGATGCAATATCCTGGTAATCTTTGTAAAAAAATCACCTTTTTCATCAAAATTGATAAAAGGAACCTTCTCGCCCTTAAGTCTGCGTGCGGTGTTATTAAATGCCTGTCCGGCCTTCGATTTTGCGTCCATCGAAACAGGCATACCACGATTAGTGCTGATTATTACTGATTCATCTTCCGGAATGACCCCGATCAACTCAACAGCTAACAGGTCAAGGACGTCTTCAGCATTTAACATATCACCCCTTTTTACCATCGAATGATTTAACCGATTAATGACCAGCCGGGCAGGGCCTTTTTCTTCTGCCTCAATCAAACCGATAATACGATCAGCATCGCGAACCGCAGAAACTTCAGGATTAGTGATGACCACAACAATATCCGCTGGCGCAATGGCATTCCGAAAACCTCGTTCAATACCGGCAGGTGAATCAATTAATATCCAATCACATTCTTCTTTTAAATCTTCACATAAGCGAACCATTTCACTCGGAGATATTGCAGATTTGTCCCTTGTTTGTGCGGCCGGGATTAGAAATAATTCTGGCAATCTTTTATCCCTTATCATTGCCTGACGTACCTTGCATCTCCCCTCAATTACATCAACAAGGTCATAAACGATCCTGTTTTCCAGGCCTAAGACAATGTCTAAATTACGCAATCCCACATCTGCATCGACACAAATTACCTTGTCCCCCATTAAAGCCAATGCAACTGCCAAGTTTGCTGTAGTTGTAGTTTTCCCAACCCCACCTTTTCCAGAGGCTATGGTCGTAATTTTTGCTGTCATGCACCACCTTTATAATCCCAAGGTTTAATAATAATTTGTTCTTTCTCAATTCTGGCAATTTCTGGAAGAGCCTTATTATGTTTTATGTGAGGTTCAGCGATCAATTCTGCAATCCTGAGGTGTGTTGGTGAAAATTGCAGCGCACAGATCAATGCCTTTTTGTCACCTGCAGCTCCTGCATGAACCATTCCCTTGATTTTCCCCCATACAACAATATTTCCTCCAGCAATGATTTCCGCACCAGGGTTTATATCGCCAATTACTATTACACTACCAGGATTCGTAATCTTATTGCCCGAACGCAGGGTTCGGTTTATTAGAATGGCGTTTTCACCACCAGTTGATGTATCTTGTGACTTTTTTTCCTGATCTGTCTTGGGGGTAAAGATACGAGTCGCCAAACCTAATGCTTGAGCATTCTTTTCTGTTATCGACGAACTGCTTAATATCGCCCAAAGTGATACTTCTTTATCTGACAATAAATTTCGCAAAGAGCCTAATTCAGCAGCATGAAGAGTTTGGTTGCCAACTTCAATTGCAATCTTTGCACCTTTATAAAAGCCTTCATTTTCGGAAATGAGTTCCAATAATTTGGTCTGAAAATCTGACCACTTGCCTTCAACGGATGTCATCAGTAAGCCATCACGCATGCCTTTTATTTGAATAATGTTACGATCGATATTTTCCATAACACTTTTCAATTTGATTGGGGAATACTCATTTTTCAATACCATTATAGCAATATGGGGTTTTCCAAGAATTGAATTGTAAATTTACGATTATTCTACACCGGAGGCCACCGCAGCAGTATCAATAGACTTCAACTCGAAATACGCATCCATAACCTGCCTGACTATGGGAGCAGCAACGCTCGCACCTTCACCACCGTTATAAACAAATGCAACCACTGCAATTTCCGGATCGTCGTATGGGGCATATCCAATATACCAGGAATGAGCAGGCCAGTTCCCCGGTCTACACAAGCCTTTCTCCTGAGCAACATCATCGCAATATTCTGCTGTACCTGTTTTCCCAGCCGATTGAATCTGCATGCCTCGAAAAGGTTTTTCGGCAGTTCCTCCCGGTTCTACAACCATGCGCAGCCCTTGTTGAAGTTTTTGTATAACCCAAGGCTCAACAACTTTTTTTTGATCCGTTTTATAAAAATTATCGTCATAAATGGAAATCAGGGGGTCTTTGGTTATATCCCACAGCATTTTTGGCTCAAAAGGAGAAATTATGTTACCCTCTGAATCAAGGGTTTCCCGAATAATCGTCGGCTTCATATGTTTGCCGTTGTTCGCAATAGTGGCCATGGATAAAAGAACTTGTAATGGTGTTGAAAGTACAAAACCCTGCCCCATAGCCGCAATATAGGTATCTCCTGTTGCCCAGTTTTCGCCGGCATTCACCCGTTTCCAATCCGGGTCCGGAACTAAACCTTCAGCCTCACCTGGTAGTTCAATTCCGCTAATTGCTCCATATCCCAATGCCCTTGCATATTCTCCCATACGCCAAATATTCAGACCTTCTTTTACCTCATCCTCAAAACCACCACTGATTTTGTAGAAATAAACATCACAAGACCATGCCACCCCGTGCAAAAAGTCCACATTGCCATGACCTGTTTCTAAATAACAAACATAATCCTGTGGTGTTCCCGGATCATTGGGAGAGAATTTTTGAATCACAGTGATCTTCCCGGGATCAAAAACCTGGTATTCCGGAGTAACAACACCTTCATTCAACGCCCCTATCGCTGTTGCAAGCTTGTAAACCGATCCCGGTGCAAGTTCGGCTGAAATGGCATGGTTAAAAAGAGGCCGGCTCTTGTCTCGGGATAATTGTTCATAATAATAAGCAGGAATGAATCTTGCCATCCGGTTATTTTCGAACGTTGGATGGGAAACCAAAGCCAAAACTTCTCCCGTTTTGGGATTCATGGCAATCACAACCCCGATAGTGGAACGGATTGTATTGAAATAGGTATTCCAGAAATCTATTTTTGAAATCAATGCGGATTTTGCAGCATTTTGCAATCGGGTGTCGATTGTTAGCCGTATATTTTTCCCTGGAACAGGGTCGACAGGGTCCACAAGGTCTCTCAACTCCTGACCAGCATTGTCGACCTCAATTACTCTTTTGCCATTTCTGCCACCGAGAATTTCCTGGAGGGTTGCTTCAACGCCGGCATATCCGACCTTGTCGCGCTCAGGTATAAAACCCTCATCCCGATAGAACTGTTCTTGGGAAGCCGGAATCGGACCCAAGAAACCAAGCACTTCCGATGTTAACGAACCCGTGGGATAATCCCGGATTGGTTCTACTTCAATTGCTACGCCGGGAAGTTCCTTGGTTTTTCCTCGTATCACCCTGGCTAAATCTTCTTCGATGTTACATTTAATTTTTACAGGTTTATATGGAGCATTCGTATCACCGATGTACACGATCTGGGATATCCCCAGATCATTTTCACACGGCTTAAAGGTTTTTACCGTTTGTTCGTCCATAGTTCCCTGGTTTACTGGCAGGTTAATCAAAGATGATAGCTTTCGAAAAACCTCCTGGATTGCGCCTTCATCTTCAGGCAAGTATGCCGGGGTTATCACAACATTATACGAGGGGATATTTCTCGCCAATACATACCCGTTGCGATCATAAATCAATCCTCTCTGGGTTTGAATATTTAATTCAGAAGTCCTGTTTTCTTCAGCCTGGGAAAGGAATGATGATCCCTGTATTATTTGATAATTAAATAATTTTAAAATGAAATACCCAAAAATGATTCCAATAATCAAATAAGTTATTGTCAGGCGCCAATTTTCAAAGTTACTCGTTGCTGGAATAATCTTATTCATACCTTCATTTTTTCTGGATACACCAAATTTGCCAAATCTCTCATAACGGTAAAAACAGGAATGGCCAATAGAAGATTTAGAATTGTGCTGGGGAGAATAACCCTAAAAACTCCCTCAGGCAGTGAAATCGACGAACCGGAAAGTTGAAGGGATATTATTGTTAAGAACTGATAGCCAATTGTTCCAATTGAAATAATTACAAGCATAGCCAGAATTGGGGTTTGCCAAATTGTTTTCTGCACCAACCTGGCCAATAACACTACAGCAGGAAATATTAGCATGGGAATATAACCTGGTACTTTTGAAATAAACGCAAGTGAAATACCGGCAGCTATACCCCATGCCCAATATCCTTTCGATCTTGATTGAAGTGACCAACCAGCAACGCACAGTAAAACAATATCAGCAGTACCATTTATCAATGCCAACCGTCGAAATAATACCATCTGTAGAATAATTAGGAATGGAATTATTAATAAACCCAGTATTGTCCCCATTACCATTTCCTATTGTGTAATCGGAGTCGCCAGCAAAGGAGTAGTATCGACTGGGCGAAAATTTCTAATTACCAATACTGCCCTCAAGGCTTTAAAATCAACTGAACTTTGAACAGTCGCTGTTTGAAATAGATCGGTCTCCAATTTCCTTGTCCCTGTTATCCTGCCCACAACAACATCTGGTGGAAAATCACCACCAAGACCAGACGTAAGAATCATGTCTCCAACTTCCAATTTTTCATCTTGTTGTATCATCTCAATACTTATATCACCAGTTAGCGATCCAACCAATAGCCCTTCAACATTGGATTTTTTTAATCGGATATTGACTGCTGAATTTGAATCGGTTACCAACTGCACCCTAGATGCGGTAGCAATTACTGCGTCTATTCTACCGACCAACCCTTGCTCGGTAACCACCGGCATTCCATGGTGAATCCCATCCTCTGAACCTTTATCCAAAATAATGTACTGTAGAAATGGGCTTGGATCTTCCCCAATAACCGCTGCAGCAATGTATTCATTTTGAGGACTGGAACGTGCAAATTGTAAAAGTGCATACAACAATTGTGCTTCCCTTAATTGTTGATCCAATTGAATAATTCGGGTTTGTAATTCTGCAACCTGGTCTTCAAGTTCCTTGTTTCTTTGACGAAGGCTGGCCATATCTCGTGGTATTGTAAAGAATTCAAAAATCGCAGTAATCCGATTGGCAAACCAACCCTGGAATGAGACCCATGGTTTTGCAGCCTCACCAACGGCTTGATGCAAATAACCACTTAGTGCCAGTGTCATTAAGCCAGCAACCGCTAACACTACTACAAACCACTGTAGATTTTGGGGAGTTTTTCTTTTCATTGAGCGAACATGAGGAAATGGGGCGGCGTGTAATTATTACTTTGTTTATTCCAATCTAATGGGTCGCTGTACGTTCCAAACCTACAAGGAACTGGTTATTATGCTCAAAATCTTCAAGAACCAGGCCGGCTCCCCGGGCGACGCAAGTCATAGGATCCTCGGTAACCCATACCCGTAATTTCAATTCCTCTGATAATTTTTCTGGCAACCCTTGAAGCAACGCTCCCCCGCCCGCAAGGCAAATACCACTATCCAAAAGGTCGGCAACGATTTCGGGGGGAGCCTCGTCCAAAGCATCACGTATGGTATCAACAATCACCTGTACTGGCCCGGAAATGGCTTCCCTTATTTCGACGGAGGAAACCTCAGTTGCTTCAGGCAAACCCGTTATCAGGTTCCTTCCGCGAACAACCATGGTCCGTTCCGTTGGTAACGGGTTAGCAGACCCAATCGTCACTTTTACCTGCTCGCCCATTCGATCGCCAATGTGCAGGTTATATTTTTGACGAATATAGTTTATGATGTCCTGGTCCATCTCATCACCGGCCACCCGCAGCGACCTTGATACTACAATACCTCCCATTGACATGATGGCAACTTCTGTTGTTCCACCACCAATGTCGGTTATCATACTTCCTCTTACTTCAGATACCGGAAGGCCGGCTCCCAACGCAGCGGCACGAGGTTCTTCTATTAGATAGGTTTCACGGGCGCCTGCAGCCATTGAAGCATCGTATACTGCTCTTTTTTCTACTTCAGTAGCACCGGATGGGATTCCAATAACCACCCTGGGGCGCGGCATCGGGACAATTGTCTGCTGGTGCGCCTTACCAATAAAGTATCCCAGCAAAGCCTGTGTAATTTCAAATTCAGAAATAACCCCATCTCGAAGCGGTCGTATAACTATTACGTTGGATGGGGTACGCCCAACCATCTCTTTGGCCTGCGATCCAATTGCAAGTGGCTTTCTGGTTCTTTTGTCTATAGCAACCCAAGAGGGTTCATTTATTACTATTCCTTTTCCTCGAACATTAACCAAGGTATTCGCAGTTCCCAGGTCGATTCCAATATCCAGGGAAAAAATCCCCATTATCCAATTAAATGGATTAATTGCCAACCGATGCTCCTTGCAACGATGAATTTCTGGACCTATTATTATGAATGCAAGTAAATGCGATTATACCAAAGAACCTTTTCGCTCAACTAACACGGACGGCTTGACATCCTAATGACAGATGACTATAATCCTCAACGTCATGCGGGTGTAGCCAAGTGGTAAGGCAGTAGCTTCCCAAGTTACCATTCGTGGGTTCGAGTCCCATCACCCGCTTATTAAATACTCCGGCGGATCATAATTATAACTTTACAATTACAAATAAATATCTGGTTAATCCTTCTTCCTATTGGAAAACCAAAATTTTCAAATCACCCAATTATTATTACCAGCAAATCCATTTGTCTTTTCACTGGCCTGCGGGCTCTAATAAGGATAATACTCCGAAGTATTAGCGAAATAAACAGTACGATCTCACTTGCAAATAATGGCCATTAGGAAAGGCTGAATATTCCTTATTCCAAAGGGATATTTCTGACAGCATCAACAAATTGTTTGATTTTCCACAGATCTTTTTTTACTTTATCACCTGAAATATTTGTTGCGGTATTTGAATCAACACCCCACGGCCTTGTATATTTGATGCTTTCAGCAACATTCAGAGGCGATAATCCACCTGCAAGGATGACGGGGACATCCACCAATTCGATAATACGTTTGCTGATACTCCAATCATGGATCATGCCGGTTGCCCCTACTCCCGGCATGTTTGACATTTTTGTGTCCAACAGGAGAATGTCACACAGCTGACTGAATTCCTGGGCTTGCTCGATACTTCTCTCGGACTCTACCGGGATTGCCTTCATTACACCAATATCAGGATTTAGCCGTGTTTTAAGAGTTTCTATCTTTTTCAGGCCAACGGCATCCAAATCTGTTGAAATGTGAATTACGGCTGGCTGAACCATATCCGCCATTCGGAGAATCTCGTCTACATCAGTGGCCATGGTTAATGCGATACATCTGGCAATCGGTGTAACAACATCAACAATTTTCCTGGCGTCGCGAAAACTCAATTCTCCATAAACCAAGTCATATTGACCGGCTATCAAGCCAATATGATCGACGCCAATTTGTGCTGCCTTCACAGCATCATGAATATCGGTAAAAGCATATATTTGAATGATCATTATGATTGATTATCCATCAAAATATGAAGGAGGATTCCTGAATAACTCATTAGGAAAATTAGCACTTATTTCAGGAAAACAAGGGTTTTTTTATCAATAAATTGATACTTGGTTTACGCAATATTCCAGATTGATAGGAAAAAAATTGGATAACAAATTGATACCCGATTTATACTATATAGGAAAATATGTTGTGAAGTTTTCATAATACGGGCATCTTTTTTCATCTCAATTCGAGTGACCAGGATGACCTGATGATAAATTCAATGTTGAATTATTTAGGGTGGCTGATGGGGGTCGAACCCACAACCACTTGATCCACAGTCAAGTGCTCTGCCATTGAGCTACAGCCACCACATTTTTTTCGATTTTATCATGAGACCAAACTCACTGCAAGGAATCCATGTTCTTAACGTGGTTATTGAGATAGATTTTTCCTAATAAAAAACAACAAAATAAAAATTCTTTTATACACATCTATATCGTGATCAAATTTCCTTTATTGGTTTTGTTATGTACTATTCTGAGTATTTAACACTCAAAATTTCAACCTTCCTTGGCTAAATTACTATTGCTTGGTGTGTATCGAACACGTGTCAAGGTAGTCCTTGCCGGACTGCGAAAAAAAATTCAGCTCTTTTCAGTGGATACTTGGTTTTTGTGTTGTTGTTCAATTGGTTTTTCATCATTCGTTTAGATCATTGTCTGCCATTTTTCTACATCCATACCATTAAAAACTTGACCCTGAAATTGTGAAATGGTAAAATTCGTTCGTCTGTTGCCTCCATCGTCTAGGGGACTAGGACGCAGCCCTTTCAAGGCTAAAACCGGAGTTCGAATCTCCGTGGAGGCACAAAATAAGATGAGGTCAACCTTTTTGGACGCCCTCATCTTTCTTTTTGGGAGTTTTTCACATATGGGATTTATATTCTCGACCAACAGACCCCATCCATTGTCCGATATTAAGAAAGTATGCCTTTTCCAAAAGATTTCCCTCGCTGTTAAAACAGGCAACATCACTCTTAATTAATCTCGGACTTGCCAGCTTATTGATCCATCAGGTCTTTTATTATCCAAACCGAGATAATTTTTTATGAATTCCTACAAGTAATTTATAATTATTCGTCTGATAACATACCATTTCGTAATCATCGAAAATAATGTAACACCATTCAACTCATTGGGTATTAATCCTCAATATCCCCGTATTACAACCCAGGAGCTAATCTTGTCACGAATTATCAATACTGAAGGATCAAGAAAAGAACGACTCCAATTATCCAAAAATATCCTGCTTGCCTTACGAGAGCTTATAAAACATAAAGAGCCAAATGAGGAAAGCCGGGATATCGTTGCATACATCATTTTGTCGCTTCGTGCCCTCAATCAAACCATTGAGTCCTCAGTCTTGGCTTGGGAAAAGCGTGGTTACTGGTTAAAGGCAGATAGATATCGCCTTGAGTGGGAATGGGCTGAGGAGTACAGCAATTCCTTGTACGAAAGTTTAATCAACAACGAATGGCAAATTATTGCGTTATTAATTGTAAAAATTGGCGAAAAACTTGGAGCCATAAAAGTTCCCAAACACAATAAACTTGGAACTCCATGGTTGGGTTCAGTACACATCTTGTTTTCCAATAATCAATCTGTTTCGAATCAGTAGAAGCAAATACTTAATCAGGTTTACTTGGAAGATTTGATGTACACTGTGGACATTTTGTGGCTTTTATTGGAATAATTGAAAAACAATACCGGCATTCTTTTGTTTTGGGAGCATCTGGATGCGGGTGGATACGAAGTTTATTAAAACTCCGAATCAGAAAAAATAACACAAAAGCAACAATCAAAAAATCGACCACCGTGTTAAGAAACAATCCATAATTAATCGTTGGAGCACCAGCTGCCTGAGCGGCAGAAAGTGATGGATATGGTTTTTCGGAAAGATTTATATAAAGATTGGAAAAATTGATCCTTCCAAGGATAAGCCCAATGGGCGGCATGATGACGTCAGCGACAAGTGATGATACGATTTTTCCAAAAGCGGATCCAATGATTAAACCCACCGCAAGGTCAACAACGTTCCCCTTCAATGCAAATTCCTTAAATTCTTTTAACATACCATTCCTCCTATAAAACCAATTAGATGATTAGCGATAACAGTTTGGACAAATTCAACGCTCCATCATAGAATTAATGGAACATGGTATCAGGTACCCGGAATCGAGTGATAAATATATGACTTCAAAAAAAAACCTTGATTATTTGGTGCCGGCTCGGGATGTTTTCCATGAGATGGTCGTTCAAAAATCCCGTTTTATTGGGTATTTATCTCCACTTCACAGCACAAAAGATGCAAAATTAATTCTTACTAAAGTGAAGCGATTATATCCTGGGGCGAATCATTATGTCCATGCATATCTTGTTGGATTTGGGTCGGTTGTGACTGCTCACTGTAACGATGACGGCGAACCCCCCGGAACGGCCGGCAGGCCTGTTTTATCCGTGCTTCAAAAAAGCGGTGTTGGTGATATTTCATTCGTTGTAATTCGTTATTTTGGTGGGATTAAGTTGGGAACAGGCAGATTATCAAGAGCATATCAAGAGATCACCAATAACACCTTAGAAATGATGCCAGTTGCAAAAAAACAAATAGTGTCTCAATTGGAAATATCTACAGAATACCAATATTACCAGGTGCTTGGTAACTGCATCAACAACAATGGGGGACAAATGATTGAAAAAACATTTTCTGATCGGGTATTATTAAAAGTTACTCTTCCATTCAAAAACCTGACTTCATTTCTAAAAGAGGCGAAAGACTTTTCAACGGGATCCATCATGGTGAAAATTATCGTTGAACAGGAGGTAACGGTTTTACCCATCGATGGTGGCAACTTACAGAAGATATGACAAGGATGACCGGTGCCTATTTTCATTTCAACAGGGCCAAATTATTACCCCATGCCAGCTATAGCATCCACCACTTCATCACCCCCAGTATTACGATGTCCATTGCGTTGCAATCCATCCATAAATGGAATTTTATTTACCCAACTTCCTTCTTTATATTCTTCAATCGTAATTTCACATGCTGGTAGATGCCGTTGAATAAATTCTTCCAAAGGTCCTGATTCCCGAAAATTTGGCCTAAGAATATAGCCATATGGAGTACCACTGTGATAGACCTCAGCAATCGTACTGTAACCAGCTTTGCCAATTACAATGTCTGCTGCGTGCATCAGATCAGGGTGATAGTAATTTGAATGGTGAGGCAGATATATCACTTTATCTTTTACTTCCAATTTATTTGCTCCGCCAGGAATGACCAAGGTGTAGCCTGTAATGTCAAAAACAATTTCCATCAAACCTTCATTGGGAATGCCACCCATTGTAATGAGCACCATTTTTTCCCCATCAGGGACACCCAAAGACCTTCTGATTTTTTCCCCGGCAACATGTGGACTACGGCTTATCGGTGCTATTACACGCTCTGAACCATGGATTGGCCCACATAGCGGTTCAGTTTTTAGCCGAAGTGTCGCTCCAGAATACACATGGCGTAAATAATCAACGTGTTTTAAAAAACCGGGATATTCATCCAAATAGGATTCATAAATCCAGTCCCATGTGAAATTTTCAATCAATACAGAAGGAATTTTCGCCAACCCTGCAACATAGATTCCGATGGGGGAAATATCGCAAATTACCAGGTCACAATTTATTCCCAAGATCTTACGTTTTAGATTGTTCGCCAACCTCCCGTCAAAAGGGTAGGATTTATTCAGTTCTTCCAATGTTTGAAACAGATCCTCCGAAAATGGTGAATCTTGAATTAGGCCTACATCCACATTAACTGGATGGATCGATACCATACCAGCGAGTGATTCCTTAAAGAAAAATTCAGGAACTGATGTAAAAATTTCCACTTGGACATCAGTGAATCGTCTGATAAGTGTTTCAATTACTGCACACGCTCGGGCAGCATGGCCATACCCATGGCAGGTGATAAAGTAGGCGATATGTTTGAATGGAAATTTCATACAATTAATTGTGATATGTTCCAAATGCTGTGAATGCCTATACAATGCTTTCTTAACCAATACATTGGCTGCATTTCCAAAGAAATTGTCAAACTCAAAAATCTCTTTTACTGGTTACACGACAATTGATCCTCGATCTCAAGTATCTTCGCCTTGTTCAGATAATCTTGTCCAACGTACAAATTGATCTCGCCCCATAAATTGCATAGCACTTGGCGATAATTTTGATCGACTCTGTATCCGGACATGGTGATTTCCCCAGCTTTTTCTAAATCGCCCAAATGAGCATATGCTTCTATGAAAGGCAGCCATTCGTGTGGAGAATTCGCTTGTGAGGTTTGAAGAGAGTAACCTTTTTCCCTGGCTTCATCGGCAAGCTCCACAATTGTTTTCCAATCCTCAATTTGCCTGGCAAGTGATGCTTTTTGGTAATAATAACACCAGGTGTGTTCAGGTTCTTTCCCAAATATCTTTTCATTAGGGTAAACCATGTCGTCTTGATGGTCCCCTATCAGAGAAAAATCGGAAAGCGGCAAGGCAGACCTGGTTGAATCTGGCAGATAAGGATCCTCTGAATCTCTTGGCCCCAGCACCCATAAGCAGTTCGCATTTGCAGAACTTGGTTTGTAAAAAAGTACAAGTGCATTCTTTCCCGGAACACTGTAGTCAAAATTTCGATAATCTAATCTTAGGGTCTCTCCATTCTGCCAATTCTCTTGTTTTGGGTTAAAGCCATGATCGATATAATAAAAAAGATACCCCGGCTCCTTTGGAGAGGGCGGTTGATCATATAACAAGTTCAGCGAAAAAGTAGGAAATACATAATTAAATAACTCCGTATCGGCCAGCAATACGGTCGCCGGCTTGATCGAAGGTGCTCTCCAGTAAAGTTGCCAATAAAACCGCTGCTGGAAGGTCCAGGACCAACGGTAACTGTTTGCCGTACGTAAATGGAGTCCCACAGGCATGGCGATAAGGATGGCGAGGATGATGCTTTTTTTTCTTGAACTGCTCGAAATCCATTCTATCCACCACAGATACAAAAACGATGCGCCAAACATAGCCGCCATTGCGAACCGATCTGAATAAAGACCGGTCGCGCTTGCTTGCCGATCAGTCAACCAGATGGGAATAACGCCCAGGAACAAGGATGCAACTCCCACAGCACCCAACTCAAACATCCATTTGTTCTTTGGCCCTTTGGCATTTTTCTCAATTTGAAACAAACGTTTCAATGAAAAATCAGCCAGAATAAAAACGACAAGAACCATCCCCCACGTGAACAATATAAATGGCTGTTTTAAATCAAATAATGTCGGCTGAAGAGTTTTATTCCAACAGGTGTAAAGAATATAGATCAAATCCTGGCCTGCAATCTGAATAAATCTTAGCAATGCTGGACCAGGTTTAGTCAGAAAATTAAATAGCAATGTTGGTCGGTTTGGATCTTCCTCCAGCCGGGAGGATAAGACCAAACGGATGACAATAAAAAATACCAGGGTTGCCAAAAAAGGCAACCATCCTTTTAATATTGTCGTAATTCTCTTTTTTTTATCATCAACCAACCTTCCGGCAAGTATTATGAGTATTAAAGGTCGAAGCAACTCAACACCCATGAAGTACTCTAATGTAACCAAATGCAGCGCTTCAGCAATAATGCCTGCCATGATCCAACAATAATAACGGTGTGGTTGTTGTGTTGCCTGAACCATAAAACCAACAGAGAGAAAAAACAAAAGGTATGCCAGCCAATGCTGGTGATAGGAAACTGCAATGGGTTGTTGAACAAAGAGTGGATAAACTGCGAAAAGCATACACGCAGCTGCCAGCTCTGATCTTCTTTCCGGCCATGCCAAACCGAATGACCACCACATAGCCACCACGGTAGCCCAGCGTAAGACCAGCGAAAAAATGTGCCATCCGACAGGGCGAATTCCAAGTATTGGAGTTGCCAGCAAGTATGTCCATCCGGCTAAAGGTCGATGACCGCTAAAATAATCCCAAATAGACGACAAACCAAAACGCTTAATGACCAGAATTGTTTCCCAGTCATCCCAGTAATAGCCAAGAAATGGAATTAATAAGCCAAAGCTCAGGAATACAAGAAGCAGGAATAAATATGGTACGATTTTCATTGTAAGATCTGAATCGGGGACCTTGAGTGATTTTCCACCATATTTAAGACACCCAATGAACAATATAATCTTCCAACCTGCTCATATCGGCTTCTTCCTCCGAAATCGCCTTGTTACAAATTGAAACCCCAGCACGAATAACGGAAGTGGGATCCCCTGTCATCAGGTGGTGCCACCATAATAGGTCTTCGCCATTGAGCAACCGGCGGTAAGCACATGTTTTCGGCAGCCAATGGATGCTTCGTACAGTTTCCAGGTCCAAAATCAAACAGGTAGGTACATGAATTCGTCTGTTAGCATAATCCGTGCACCGACAGGTTTCAAGGTTCAGTAATCGGCAAACAACATTGGTGTAACAAATTTCGTCCGGGTTGGAATATGCAAGCTTAAACAGGCAACATTTTCCACAGCCATCACATACTGCCTCCCATTCCTCTCGGGAGAACTGATCAAGGCGCTTCTTTTGCCAAAAACGCTCCTCATGCATGGTTAATTAGCCAATCCAATATACTCTCTATAGTTGGCATTAGTTGGTATCCTAATCAGATAACTTCCCATCCATATTTTCCATATTTTCCAGTGATTGAATAATAATTTCCTTTAAGACTTTCTCGCCGGGTTTTTTTCGACCTAATGACTTCAGCACCCCAATCAGATATTGGGTCATTTCTCGTGTCGTCTTTGCCAAGGTTTTTGAGGATATTTTTTTCCCACTTTCAAACCAAACAGTTGCTGCATACCCCATAACAACCGTAGTTGAGGCGGCAATGGCAGCTGCCAACAGCCAGCCAGGAATACCCCCCAATTTGCTAAGCTCATAGAATAAGGTACGCCCTAAAAACCCCAAGCCAAATGTAAGGACTAGTTCCCTCGCCCTGGCAAGGTTGATCTTATAGTCATAAATCCTTGCAATCCCTAGTACCATAATAGATTGGGTGACAATCAGTGGCGCAAAATCAATAAACGGAAGGGGAGTTAATGCGATAACCGCTGATATGGAGGCAGCTCCAGCGATGGATTTTCGTGCGAGTTGCCATCGATAGATTGGCAATGCTTTTCCCAAGGCGGCAACAATCTCGGGTTCCAAACTCGCAATTCCAATTAACATGTTTTCCACATTCTTCCCGGTTTTGGCAACAATTGGTATGATCTGTTCTTTCTGTACCTGTAAATTTGCCGCCATCTTGTCAATTACTTTGGTAAGCTCTTTACCAACCAGATCAATTTTGTTTAATACAATCAAGTAAGGCTTGTCCAGGCTGCTTAATTCTTGGAATAGGTCCAATTCCGACTTTTTTATTCCCTGGATGGCATCGAACATGATAACAAGAAAGTCGGCAGATTCAGCCGCAGACATTGCTTCGGCTTTTTCCTGTTCACCAACATCACCAATGGCATCAGCGCCTGGAGTATCGCAGACCAGGAACAAACCTGTATCTGCAATCTGATTCCTGCGTGTAGTGCCTGGTAAAACGCTCACCTCGGCAAGATCGGTTTTCTTGTTAATCAGCTGGTTATAAAGAGTAGATTTTCCCACATTTGCAGGGCCAATAATTACAACTTTATTTTTCCTTCCTGTTGTGATCTGAAGCTGCGATGCGGTCAATTTAAACAATGTTCGAATCAGGGTGAGATCGGTCGGGAAGGAATTAATTATTTTAATAAAACTGTTCCTATCATCCTGTGACAGATTCTTCCACACATTTTGCAGTATTATCTTTGTGTCCGAAGGTAACTGTCTTAATAATTTTTCAAAATTATTCATGAACAATCCTCAAGCACGAATGTTAAGGTTTACTCCTCAATTTACCAATTTCATAGAGGATCAATCCTCCAGGATAATCCTTCTGGACATCGCCAATGCTGCAATCAGCAAGATCAATCCAACTCCATCAAAAACAATAAAACGGCCAATTGTATAATGGATCACACGAGTATCGGTGGATGAGAAATAAATACCGATTTCTCCGAAAAATCCGATTGCCTGCATAAAAACTGCTTCCCATGTAGAAATATGAAATCTAATTGGATTAAGGAAGGCAATGCCATATGGCACATTCCACATGAGAAATAAAATTCCAAACCCTCTTACGACCTCTCTACCGGGAAACAACGGTAATTCAAAACCGTGGTAATAATTACCTGGTTTTAATAAGAACATAATCGCGCATTGAACGTTAAGCACAAAGACCAATCCGATCATGATCCTTATTGCCAGGATTTTTGCAAGTTTGTGCATGGCTTTGTGATATCAGCCGAATTCTATGATTTGTCGCACCAGTTGCATTACTCTGAGGAATGTTGTCGCTTCCAGCAACTCTGGTTTTATCTTATCAAATGCTGTAAACCTGTACAAGTATTGTATAACGTGCTTTCTAAAAAGAAGCACCCCTCTTAATTCCCCATAAAATTCTATCAATAATTTGAGATGTGATTGTATGGTAGTGAACATTTCCCCGGGAGACACCCGTTCGCGTTCCACCCTGGAAAATATCCATGGATTGCCTAATGCCCCCCGGCCGATCATAACTGCGTCACAACCGGTATAATTCTTAACCATGTCAATATCCATTACAGAGCGAACATCTCCGTTTGCGATCACGGGAATGGAAACCCTATTTTTTACCTGAGCGATTGCATTCCAATCAGACCTACCTTGATATGCCTGTTGTCTCGTTCGTCCATGAATTGCGATCAAATTCCCACCGTTATCCTCAATTACCTTGGCTATGTCCAAATAATTTTTTGAGTCGTCATCCCATCCAAGACGCATTTTGGCGGTTACTGGAACATCGATACTTTTGGCCAGATTCCTGAAAATTGCAGCCACAGTTCCAGGTGATTTCAACAATCCACTGCCTGCTCCCCTGGAGGATACGGAACGTGCTGCACATCCAAGGTTAATGTCAATAAAATCTGGCGAGAACTTCATTAGCTGCTGTGCAGCAAGATAAATACGATCGGCATCGTTATCCAAAATCTGAAATGCAATGGGTCTTTCTTCAGCCATAAAAGCCAACCTTTTTTCAAGGTATGGTGTCCCATGGATCACATCGATGGCATTGATAAATTCCGTATAACAAAATGCAGAACCGAAACGACGTGCCAGCCGCCTAAAAGGGGAATCGGTTATCCCATCCATGGGCGCAAGTACCACATCCCCATAAATTGGTGTTTTCCCTATATGGAATACTATCTTTTCCAGCGCATTCAACATGACATATCTGATTTATTCTTCAACCTCCCACGGAGCTTGATTGTTTATTTGGCGTTCTTCCATGGATTCATGAATTTGCTCAGCATACTCTGGCAGGGTATCAGCCACAGCCGACAGAAGACCGAAACAACCGCTAATCATCATATCTCCAAATGGAACAGCATAATGAGGTGAAAGTCGCGAGCCTTTAAGCAATCTGCGTCGGGGTCCGGTTACAATTACATTTCCCGAATTAAGTGTAAGGGGTTCGGAGTCATACATTAATGCCCCATGTCCCTGATCATCGAATACATCGCATGTATTAAGCGTCCCATTGGCAAGTCTTTCCAGTAACCCTTCCAGTTTTCCCTTATCCATAAAACCGGTATGGTGCTCGAAAACACCGTCTATACCCAGCGAATTCAACTTGAAGGCAATGGTATGAGAATTCCCTATATTGACAATTACTTTTTCATTAATGCTCTTGCAATGCTCATCAAATAGTGCTCCCAATACTGCAGCCGGCGCAGTATCCATCACAATAACCGGCGATTGAACTTCTCTGAGTGTTTCGGCAACGGATCTCATCCTTGTTAATGACAATGGAATTTTTTCAGAACGATATGCGAATGTGCTTAATCGATTCCATTTTCTTATCCGTTCGTCCATGTAATCGAACCGAAATTTCCGATCCGATATTCCTGCAGGGGCTTCACCATGGTCAAATACTGCAACAGCAACTGCTCCAAGGTCTCTCAATGTAACACCGTTCTTATGAAAGATCTCAGAAATTAAGATAAAGTCAAAATCCTTCATCTCCACGGAACAAATTTTTTTTGCTAGAGCCTTGGCCTCCTCTTCACTTACGATTCTTATGCCTGAGGATTGAACAACATCCAGGTCATCGTTAAAACTTTTTGCGGCTTTAACCGTTGCGAATAGATCCAAACCCGACTCTAGATGCTTTTTGGCTGCCCAGAAATTTGGCCCACCGCCCATGGTTGTCCCGGTAAGGACAACCGCTCTCCGTTCATTTGTTGCTTTTTGCAGTTTGCGAGAAACCAGCAACGTGGCAGATGGCAGGATTAATTTAATGCCATTTTCCATATCCAGCCGCGAGTCATAAAGATAGATATCCTGAGTACCAGTTCCAATATCAGCAGTTAATATCTTCATCTTATCTATGTTGCTCAATATTTTTTTTCGATAATTTGCAATTAACGGAAAAAGTTTACCATTAATCCATTTTTCTGATTGTTCAGCAAATTGTATATACTCATCTTTAAATGACCCGGTCTTAAAGAGGTGCATTATGAAAATACACGAAGAACACCAACGCTGGATTAATGAGACGTTAAACCCAGCCATTGAAAGATTTCCAGTAAGAAAATCGGTTTTTTCAACACCGTCGGGATTTGAATTGCCACCCATTGATGTTCCCGATGAAATCGATTACATGAAAGACATTGGATTTCCTGGTGAATTTCCATATACAAGAGGCATTCAGCCAACTATGTATCGCAGCCGCCTTTGGACCATGCGCCAATATGCCGGCTACGCGTCAGCAGAAGAATCAAATGCCAGGTTCAAATACCTGCTTGAGCAGGGGCAGACAGGATTGTCTATTGCTTTTGATCTTCCCACACAGATAGGTTACGACGCAGACGATGAACTTTCGCTGGGTGAAGTGGGAAAAGTGGGAGTATCCATTTCATCAATAGTAGATATGGAAGCTTTGTTCAAGGATATACCTCTTGACAAAGTATCTACAAGCATGACGATTAATGCTCCGGCAGCAATCCTTTTGGCAATGTATATTGTTATTGCCCGCAGGCGGGGAATATCAGAAAAAAATCTCCGCGGTACCATCCAAAATGATATATTGAAAGAATATGTTGCACGAGGAACCTATATATTTCCACCTGTCCCATCCATGAGGTTAATCACCGACGTTTTGTCCTATTGTATGGATAAGTTGCCAAATTGGAATGCGATCAGCATTTCCGGATACCATATTCGTGAGGCGGGTTCAACGGCTGTCCAAGAGGTTGCTTTCACACTTGCCAATGCCATAGCCTACGTTAATGCAGCCATAAATGCCGGGATGGATGTGGATGATTTTGCTTCACGAATCTCTTTTTTCTTTAATGCTCACAACAATCTCCTGGAGGAAGTGGCCAAATACCGTGCCGCGCGACGATTATGGGCTCGAATTATGAAGGAAAGGTTTGGGGCAAAAAAACCTCAATCGTTAATGCTTCGTTTTCATACCCAAACTGCAGGATCAACCTTAACTGCACAACAACCAGAAAATAATATTATCAGAGTAACAATCCAGGCACTTGCAGCAATCCTGGGAGGTTCTCAATCTCTTCACACGAACAGCAAGGATGAAGCACTTTGGCTGCCAACAGAAAAATCGGTTAGAACTGCTCTTCGCACCCAACAGGTCATTGCGTATGAATCGGGTGTTGCGGATATTATTGACCCTCTCGCTGGTTCGTATTTGCTTGAACGGCTAACAAATCAAATTGAAGCTCATGCATGTGAATACATTGAAAAAATCGACCGTATTGGTGGTGTACTGGCGGCAATTGAGAAAGGTTACATCCAGTCTGAAATCCAAGAAGCTGCCTATAAGTACCAAAAGAAAATTGAAGAAAAAGATATTACAGTTGTAGGCGTCAATGCGTTCGAAACTGGTGAGCCGGTTGACATGGAATACCTGAAGGTAAATCCCGCCATTGAAACACAACAACAACACAAACTGGAACAATTAAGAACATCAAGAAATGGTGCTAGAGTCAACGAACTCCTTAATCATCTACGAGTTGCGTCAAAGTCGAATGAGAACCTTATGCCTATCCTTATTCAATGCGTCGATGGAAATATTACCTTGGGTGAAATTTGTCGGGTATTACGAGACGCTTGGGGAGAATACCATACTCCTGCCAGTTATTAAGCAATCACGAGGTCGATTTGAGAATTTGGTGTAAAAACAACACAAACTGGACAAGAAACATCTCTTCAGGTATTATCGCACTTTGTGCATTTATTCAAATCATGAATGTTTCTCATAATTTATAATAAGTCATGGAGTTAGGCGTAATTCCTGGTGATGATAACATTGGAGGTAGAATGTTTGGTAATCCTATTGATCATATTACCGCAGAAATACACCAGAAAATCAATTCCTTTCAATCCCGATATGAACTAAAAGATGTAGGGAAAGTAATTGAAACGGGAGATGGAATTGCAAGTGTTGAAGGCTTGGCCAATGTTGGCTCTCAGGAATTAGTCCAATTTGAAAATGGAATAATGGGCATTGTTTTCAACCTTGAAAAGACTTCTGTAGGCGTCATTATCCTGGGAGATGCATCACATGTTCGTAGCGGTATGGTGGTCAAAGCAACCGGACGAATTATTTCTGTCCCTGTGGGCGAAGGATTAATTGGCCGTGTTATTAATCCATTAGGTCAGCCATTGGATGGCAAAGGCGCATTGACCTTTTCACACTATCGCCCAATGGAGAGAATTGCAGCTGGTGTAATTGAACGCCAGGATGTTAATGAACCAGTTCAGACGGGCATTAAAGCAATCGATTCGATGATACCCATAGGCCGTGGTCAACGTGAGTTAATTATTGGGGATCGTCAAACTGGAAAAACCGCCCTTGCAATCGATACCATTATCAATCAAAAAGGAAAAGACTTGTTTTGTATCTATGTCGCTATCGGTCAGAAAAAAGCCGCTGTGGCACGAACTGTTGCAGTGCTCGAGCAAATGGGGGCAATGGAACATACTGTTGTAGTGGTTGCTTCTGCCGATGATGCTGCTGCATTACAGTACATCGCCCCGTATGCCGGTTGCGCGATCGGAGAGGATTTCATGGACAGGGGTAGGGATGCTTTGGTTGTATACGATGATTTGTCAAAACATGCGTGGGCTTACCGGCAAGTGTCCCTGCTTCTACGCCGACCACCTGGTCGCGAAGCATATCCAGGAGATGTTTTTTATCTTCATTCTCGATTGCTTGAACGGGCTGCGCGTCTGGCGGATAAATATGTTATTGTCCCCAATTCCCACCCGGGAAATTCAGCCGAACAAAAAGACAGTATTAACCAGAAGGTTTACGATGGCCCTCGTTCCTACCATGATGCAAAAAGCGACCTTGAGCAACTTCCCAATTCATCCACCAATAAAGTGATGAAAGTAACAGGCAGTGGGGGTTCATTAACCGCCTTGCCTATCATTGAAACATTGCTGGGAGATGTTTCAGCATATATCCCTACCAACGTTATTTCAATTACGGATGGTCAAATTTACCTGGAAACCAACTTATTCAATGCCGGTATTCGACCTGCAATTAATGTGGGAATTTCTGTTTCACGTGTGGGAGGATCTGCACAAACCAATGCGATGCGTCAAGTGGCCGGACGTTTACGGTTGGACATGGCAATGTATCGTGACCTTGCCGCCTTTGCACAATTTGGATCAGACCTAGACAAATCCACCCAGGCCCAGATAAATCGAGGACAACGCTTGCAGGAAATATTAAAACAAGAGCAATACGATCCAATGCCACTGGCTGAAGAGGTGATCATTCTGTTTGCTGGAACCAATGGCTATGCAGATCAAATACCAATTGAAAAAGTCCGGGATTGGGAGAAAGATTTAATTAAATACATCAGCGCATCCTATCCTGAGTTTTGTAAGGAAATCACTTTCACCAGTACCATCAGCACGAACACCATCGACAAACTTAAAACAGCAATTGATGGTTTTAATTCAACCTGGGTCAACTAATGCAGGATTATTCCTAACCAATGGCATCCACTCGCGAAATGAGGCTCCGCATTGGGAGCATTAAAAACATCTCCCAGGTTACACACGCCCTGGAGACCATCAGTGCCAGCAAGGTGCGCAAAGCAATGCAGGCAGTTAGTACTGCGACACCATATTCAGAAAAAGCCTGGAAAGTACTTGTTCATCTTGCCAGGCAACCCGGCCAGGCATATTTACACCCCTTACTTAATGAGAGATCTGAAATTAAACGGATAATGGTATTAATGATTTCCGGCGATCGAGGCCTGGCAGGAGCATATAATGTCAATATATTAAAAAATACTTTGAAGCATTCTCTTGAATTAAATAGCCCGGTTTCCTTTATCGTTGTTGGGAAAAAAGGAAGGGAGTTGTTGATTCGGAGACGATTGCAGGTACTGGCTGAGTTTAGCAATCTGTCAATTCCAGTAAGTTATTTGGAGGTATCCCCTCTAGGAAAATTAATTATTCAAGAATATTTGAACGGCAATTTTGATCAGGTTTATCTTTCGTATACTGAATTTCGTTCAAAGGCTCAGCAGGAAATTGTGTTTAAAAAACTTCTACCTCTGGTAATAACCGGGGAAAAAGATGCATCAGAACAATCATTAACTAATAATTACCAAAACTCCAGTCCGGTTTATATATATGAGCCGGAACAGGAAAAACTATTATCCGAAATTATTCCCCGTTTCACCACGGTTCAAATTTATCAGGCGATCCTTTCTTCTCAGGCAAGCGAGCAGACAGCTCGGATGCTTGCCATGCGAAATGCAACAGAAAATGCCAATGAATTAATGGGTTTATTACAATTGGATTACAACAAGGTCAGACAACAAACAATTACCAATGATATGCTCGATATATCTTCTGGTTCTGAAGCCTTGTCTGGCAAAAACGGATAATGTACGAGCGGAGGATATGCACATGCAATCAGGAGTTGTCACCCAAGTCCAGGGTAGTGTGGTTGATGTGAAGTTTGCAGATGGGGATTTGCCCGGCATATATGAAGCTTTGCATGTGGATCATATTAATCACAATGGGTTGGTTCTCGAAGTGGAAAATCAACTGGGGGATAACGAAGTGCGGTGTGTGGCAATGAATAGTACCGATGGATTGCATCGGGGAGCACTCGTCACCCGTTCTTATGAACCGATAAAAGTCCCCGTCGGCCCTGCTACTCTTGGCAGGATCCTTAACGTTACAGGAAACCCAATCGACAATCTGGGGAAAATTGATTCAGATATCTATTATCCAATCCATCGGCCTGCGCCCTCATTCGATCAACAATCAATAAAAGTGGAAGTTTTTGAAACCGGGCTCAAGGTAATTGACTTGATTGCACCGTTCACAAAAGGGGGGAAAACCGGCATCTTCGGCGGTGCCGGGGTTGGGAAAACCGTAATCATCATGGAACTTATTCGTTCAATTGCCACGGTGCATCAAGGAAAATCAGTTTTTGCGGGTGTCGGTGAAAGAACGAGGGAAGGCACTCAACTATATCGGGAAATGTTGGAATCAGGGGTGATTAAGGATACCGTTATGGTATTTGGGCAGATGAATGAACCTCCCGGTGTGCGCCTCCGTGTTGCGCTTACAGGCCTTGCCATGGCTGAATATTTTCGCGATCAGGGCATGGACGTATTGTTGTTCATCGATAATATATTCCGATTCACCATGTCAGGGTCGGAGGTATCCGCCTTATTAGGAAGAATGCCCTCCGCTGTTGGTTATCAGCCAACCTTGTCCACCGAGATGGGAGAATTGCAAGAAAGGATTACAACCACACGGCAAGGTTCGATCACATCCATGCAGGCAGTATATGTTCCTGCTGATGATTATTCAGACCCGGCTCCGGTTGCCACTTTCACCCATCTTGATGCCACCATCGCACTTGAGAGGTCAATTGCTGAAAAATCCATTTATCCTGCTGTCGACCCGCTGGAATCCACATCGCGTATTTTGTCTCCTAATATCGTTGGCGAGGAACATTATCACACTGCCAGAAATGTCCAAAGGGTATTACAACGTTACAAGGATCTACAGGATATTATTGCAATTCTTGGAATGGATGAACTCAGCGAGGATGACAAAATTGTTGTTTCTCGCGCCCGGAAGATTGAGCGTTTCTTCTCACAGCCCATGTACGTCGCTGAACAATTTACAGGCATGGCTGGCAAATATGTTTCCCTACAGGATACCGTGCGGGGCTTTCGAGAAATCCTGGACGGTAAATGTGATGACCTACCCGAACAAGCCTTTTACATGGTTGGGCCCATTGAAGAGGCTTACGAAAATGGCAAGAAATTGCTCGCACAAGCCAGTTAGGAATGCAAGGAATGACCATTCGGTGTGAAATCGTTTCCCAAGACCATGTCGTTTATTCTGGTGAGGCGGATATTGTATTGTTACCAGGGGCGGCTGGCGCCATGGGAATATTACCAAATCATTCTCCATTGCTAACAGCACTCCAGCCCGGAATTATCACGGTGCGCTTGAATCAATCAGACAATTATTTCACCGTCTCTGGCGGTGTTGCAGAAGTACAACCAGACCAAGTTACAATCCTGGCTGATGCGGCAGAGGATGTTGAAAAGATCAATTTGCAAAGAGCGGAAGAGGCAAAGAAGCGTATTGAAGCAATATTGGCCAAAGGTGTCCCACCAGATTCTGATCAATACCTGACATTGAAAGCAGCCCTTCATCGGTCGAATTTGCGAATAAACGCCTTCAACCGTTTTCATCGCGAAAAACGGCAGTATTAATATGCAAACCCAGGGAATATAGAGGATATCATTATGGCAATGCTAACTAGAGAACTCGGTATTGACCTGGGTACGATCACGACCTCCATCGTTGAGAACAATCAGGTTCTTTTACAGGAACCCACTGTGGTAGCGCTGATGATCGAGGAGCAAAAAATGGTCGAATGGGGGCAAGCAGCCAAAGACATGTATGGCAAAGTGCCCGATTCGATAGAAGTAATTCGCCCGCTGCAAAGTGGTGTAATTGCAGAATATGAGATAACGGAAATATTACTTGGCTACCTTATTCGAAAAGTATCAGGGCCCATGCTTTTTTTTCGCCCCAGGCTGATGATTACAATTCCATATGGCATCACAAGCGTTGAAACTCGGGCAGCATACGAAGCAGGGTTGGGTTCCGGTAGCCGTGAGGTCTTTTTAATTCAACAACCATTGGCTGCAGCAATTGGTGTCGACCTGCCAATCAGCACTCCATCCGGGAACATGATCATCTCCCTGGGAGGAGGGACCTCACAAATTGCTATCCTGGCAATGAATGGCATCGTAACCGCTGAGAAAATCCGTACCGGTGGTTTGCGGCTGGATGAGGCAATCATTTCCTTTGTTCGAAGAAAATTTGGGATCATTATCGGCCAGCCAACTGCTGAACAATTGAAAATTCGGATTGGTGCGGCGCTACCGCAAGACCAGCAGCAAACCATGGAAGTCCAGGGACAGGACCAGGTGACTGGTCTACCACGGCCCTTAACTTTATCCACTGATGATATAGTAGAAGCATTGCAAGACACCTTGAATGAAATCATTTCCGCTTCCAAACGGGTCCTTGAGAAAACTCCTCCGGAATTAATTTCGGATATCATTGATCGAGGTGTTGCTTTATGTGGAGGCACTTCATTATTACGAGGTATAGATAAATACTTGACAAGGTCTCTTGGGATACCAGCATATCTGGTAGATGAGCCGTTAACTTGTACTGCGCTCGGTGCGTCTCGGGCGTTTGCGATGAGGGACCTGCTCAAGCGAAGCCTTATTCAATCTTAACAATTATTTCCCCAGCCTCCCAGTCTCGTACTCTTAATACGTTGAATAGTGCCTATTTAGGAACAGGATGTCATGCTATAACCTATTGTTATGGATTTTGATTCCATCAATTGGTAGACAGTAGTTCCATAAGGCAAGAAAAATAGAGGTGGATAATCCATATCCGGATTTTCCGGTTCGCGAAGTAAACCCTTAATGGCCTCAATTCCTTCCACCTCCCATTCTGTTCCTGTTATTGATATTGTGGGACACAATAGTGAATTCGCCAAATTACGATCGGTGGTTGAATTTATGTTTGAAAGATCAGGAAAATCGCCTACATACCCCAAGACCGGAATTTTCTCAATAATTAAATCCATTTTTGGACAATTGCTGATTCCAATTTCCACCCTTTCACCCTGCAACTTGTAATCAATTCTGCACCCATCACCAACCCGCTCCAGTTGAATGGTGTTCTTATCATTTTTAATCAGAAAATGTGCCTTTCCACCAGACTCTAAGTCAATTCCATTAATTCCTGAATTTTCATCATTCCTGGGTGTTTTAGCACTAAAAAATGGATGCTGGAAAAAAATAACTTTAAAGGGATTTGATGGATTGGAATCATTCTTCCCATGAAGTTGGTTAATTCCGATGGAATACTCTATTGATGCTGTGCTCGAATTAATCAGTAGTATGGATGATTTTGATGAGAGAACGCACATAGGCGTAAGGTCTGATGCATAATCGTTGAAACATTCAGATTGAACACTTGGTGATGCAGCCCATTCTGCAATTTTCATCCAATAACCATTTGATGATTCGAGTCTTTTAAAAACCTCTTCAGTCAATTCCTGAGTATCGGTTGTTAACGCTAGATAATTTGACCAGATTAAATCTCTGGCTGGATTTGATTGGAGTATCGAATATTTTTCCCAATAAGAATAACCATCATTTTGCGACTGATCTTTTTCGCCGGCATTTTTGGAACTCTTCCAAACTTGTAGGTACCTGGAAGAGGATTTTACGGACAAACCAAGTTCATGTGCATCAAGTACATTAATCCATGGATGTGATTTTAAATATTCAAAAATAGTGCCAGATACTTTTGCATCAGCCCATGCAGTATTCCTGACACTACCCCCCATTACCAGGTAGGTGGATTGTGAGCCATCAATTGCTGCCAGAATTAATAATTGCTTCGCTTTGAAAGTGAGTCCGGAAATATCAATTAACGCCTCCAGGTTATAGGAAAGTGTTTCATTTGTTGATAATGAATCGCCCTCTTTGAGGGTTTCATTTACAAAATAATATGAATAATCATCCTGAGGAAATGAGGATTTCTGAATCGAGGCAAATTTGCTCATTTTCATGCCATGTTTAAGTCCATTCAATCGGCTGTATTGCAAACTAATCTCGGAAGCTTCCGGATCGCCGAAAGCCACATCAGGCAATAATATCAGGCCTCTGTTTTCCAGGTTGATCACCCATTGAAGCTGTCCAAGAAGTTCAAGGCTAAGAAGATTCATCGGAGTATTTAAATCTAATAACACGATTGGAATTTCGGTTTTTGAGACCGCTAACAAGAGATATCGCAAACCATGTCTTTGACCAAAGGGTCCAGAGTGAGCCCCGTCCCACTGCCTGATTAATTGCCGGGGTGTATTGGCATTGAGCGTATCCTTGAACACCAATAAAACCCTTGCTTGTCTGTCATCAGGAATACCACGCACATACAGCCAATCTGTTTCATCGTATAACAATTGTGTGTCCGACCCTATCGTAATTGTTTTTAGAAGAAGGTCTTTTCGACTAGAAATTGCATTTGAATTTAGAGTTATTACAAGATAGTCCAGATCCATGTCGACGACAACTTTTTGAATACCCCCTTGTATTTGATAGCCGTCAGAAGTGACCATATCCCAATGCAACAAATCCCTCCCCCTGATCATCACTTCCCAGTCATCTGTCGAAAGTTCTTTCTGAAAACCAAACCGATTTAATTTTAAGTGGCTCATCAGTAAAAGGAAATCAACTTGCGAATTTGGCAACAATTCTAGAAAATCTATACGCACTTCAATTGTTGATCCAAGATTGCGGTAATAAACACAAATTATTTCCGCTTCAGGCTGAAGCGAATCCATGGAATCAAATGACAAAATATGTGATGCCAACCATGCATCATTATTTGGGCCGAGGGAGGTTTTTGGCGAAACAGGAGTGCAAGCAGTAAGTATTTGAACACATAACGTTATGGCAAGGCTTCGGTTAAATACGCTCATGATTGATTTGTTCAAAATGGTTATTAGAAGGCAATTCAATACTATTTTGAAACTTATTAATCATCCCGTCGCCCTAGAAGAAGAAACGCATAATACAGAATCGTGCTTATTGATTGGGCCGCTGCTGCAACATAGGTCAAAGCAGCTGCATCAAGCACTTTACTTACTCCGATCATTTCTTCCTGACGGATTGTTCCCGAATTTGCCAGCCAGACCTTTGCCCTCTGTGTGGCATCTAGTTCTACAGGCAAAGTTACCAGGGCAAATAGAGTAGTGGCAGAAAATAATAGAAGCCCAAACCAAGCCAACTGGGTGCCAAAAACCGATGACATCAATAATCCCACCATGAATAGGATTGGCCCCAGCCAACTCCCAATCTGAACAGTTGGGACCATGAATGAGCGAATTTTTAATGGGGCGTAACCTGTTGAATCTTGCAGTGCGTGTCCAGCCTCGTGAGCCGCAACACCAGCTGCCGCCAGGCTGTTTGCCCTTGCTACCTGCGGACTAAGCCTTAGCATCTTTTTGGATGGATCATAATGGTCGGTGAGGGTGCCAGGAACTTCCTCGATATGAATCATTCCTAAGCCATTTGCGTCCAACATCCTTCTTCCGATTTCTGCACCCGTCAACCCCAGGTAGCTGCGTACTTTCGAATATTTGGTGTAGGTTGTTTGAACTTTATATTGCGCCCATAATCCAAATAATAAGGCTGGAAGACCAAAAAGAATGTATAGAAAATAACCACCACCCATAAGTAAGATCTCCTTTCATTTCCCTGTCGCGATATACGAGCATTATAAGGTTTTGAGTTGAAATAAGTAATTAAAAATTCAGGACCCAAAAATCAATTGGATCCTGACCCATGTGTACCCGTATAGGGATTCGAACCCTAATTTTTGGCTCCGGAGGCCAACGCTCTATCCATTGAGCTATACGGGCTTGGGACTCAATGCCAACCATTTTACCATGCCGTAATAGGAATTATCCATTTCCATATTTTTTCCTATAAATTATTCTAAGAGATGATTTGGATGCACCCAGAATCGATCTCTTGTTGGAACGATACAATCCGGGGAGTTGTTCCCTGGACGGTTGACAATCGTAGAAACAGGATATGCGATCAATTTTGCATCATCCAAAGGTGACATCAACCTGTTCAATTCATTCATTGGAGCATCATGGTTGATCCATAATTCCATTTGGCTCTTTTCGAGGATTAATGGCATTCTTTCGTGAATTGGTTGTAGATAATTATTTGCCCTGCAAGTAATAATCGAACATGATAAAAAGTCAGCTCCTTCCTGCGTCTTCCAGCGATCCCAAATACCGGCAAAAGCAAATGGCTGGTTGGCAACCAACCTTACATAATAAGGGATCGATTGATTCATACTCCTCACCGGTTTTTTCCATTCATAAAAACCGTCCGCAAGTATCAGACATCGCTTGTTTGCAAAGGATGCCCGAAATGCCGGTTTTTCAGACAATGTTTCAGATCTGGCATTGATCATCTTATATCCAATGGTTCTGTCTTTTGACCAATGTGGAACCAAGCCCCAGGACATGTAATGGACATTTCGGGTTATCCCATCGTTCACTACTGGCACCAGTTCTCCTGGAGAGATGTTGTAGCGTGGTTGCATGTCCTGTGGAATATCTCCAAGGTCAAGGCGTTCTCGAAGATCGTAAGGATCTATTGTTAAAGTAAATCTTCCGCACATGGCAACCTCCACGCATACAAAACCAAGAAGAGCAACCCGAGTCCATAATTTCAATAAAAGGCATGAGCCAAATGAGGCTGTTGTTGAGATTATAATATCCCAATTGCTCATCGAGGGTTTATGAAATCTATTCCAATCGTTGAATGTGTGCCGAATTTCTCTGTGGCAGGAGAACATAAAGTTATATCTGCAATTGAAACTAGCATTTCCAGCGTACCGGGTGTTTACATTTTAGATCGACATTCAGACATCGACCATAACCGAACGGTTATAACCTTTATTGGTTCTCCCAGGGCAGTTGAAACCGCAGCGTTCAATTGTATAAAAATTGCGGGCGAGTTAATCGATATGAACCACCATGTGGGCCAACATCCTAGAATAGGAGCAGCCGATGTGGTGCCCATCATCCCAATACAGGGAATTGACATGGATGAATGTATCCAGATTGCAGATCGCCTGGCACAAAAGGTCGCCGATGAGCTGGAACTTCCGGTTTATCTTTATGAGTTTGCAGCAAAGAGGCCAGAACGGAAAAATCTTGAGAACATAAGACGAGGCCAATATGAAGTTCTAAAAAAGGAAATTTCGATAAATCCTGACCGTCACCCGGATTATGGACCCACCAGGCTGGGAAAAGCCGGAGCAACGGTAATCGGGGCACGCCTACCTCTTATTGCCTTTAATGTTTATTTATCGACCAATGACATTGAGGTTGCCAAATATATTGCCCGTAGAATTCGACAGTCGTCTGGCGGGTTGCCCCATGTGAAAGCAATTGGCTTGCTCGTTCAAGGCATGGCGCAAGTCTCGATGAATTTAACGAATCATTTCCAGACCCCCCCATCAAAGGTGATCGATGGAATAAAAACTATTACCGACCAAATTGGAACGAGAATCGACCATGCGGAATTGGTCGGTTTAATTCCCCAAGATGCCATCATAGATGCAGGATCAAAGCACCTGTACTTGGATATTTTTAGTTCCCGGCAAATTCTGGAGAATCGAATCTTTGCTGTATTGTCCAAGCCACTTTTTCCAGACCCTATTCTTCAAACAGCAACATTGATCAACCAGATCGCATCAGAAATGCCAGTTCCCGCCGGAGAATATGCAGCTGCTATCAGTGCAGCCTTTGCGGCTGCACTGATCATAAAGATCGGGAAGATCAGCAATAGAAAATCGGATAAAACCATTAAAGCACAAGCCGATAAATGGATTCTTTCCGGAACTGAATTAATGACCAAAATGTCAACATTGGCAAACGATGATGCAGAGGCATTTAAGGAATGGCTGAGGACCAAAAAAGAAGTGAAGCTGAAGAAACAGACATCAAACAATGTATTACAAATTAATTCTCCTGAAACCTCGCCGATTATCGAAATCCCATTAAAAATTGCCGAGAAATCATTCTTAATTATGGAACTTGCATTGGACGTTCTTCGAAAATGTCCACTTTCTCTAATTGGTGATGCCGCAGCCGCTTTTAACCTGGCGAATTCCACCATTCAGGTTTCCTTAACGAATTCAAGGCTTAATCTTGACCTGGAAAAGCGAAGGGAATCAATGGATAAGTTTGATTCGATGATTACTCAACTTGAAATAAAAACGGGAGAGTTAAAGAAACAAATGGCTTTATCTCTTGAAGCAAGGAGACAGGATAATATCCTTGCCAAATGAGCGCAAAACCATTAAGCCGATTCGGCTATTCAACCCTATTACTTCTTTTATCCGTATTACTTTCTGGTTGCGCCACCAATTCAAATCGCATTTCGCCTACCATTCTCAATACTCCACTTCAAGTAACAGCACAACCCACCGAAGTTCCTGTTTCTGCCCGGCATCTCGTCTGCCTGTCCAAATCTCTGCCGGATGAAATAATTCAGCAGTTTAAATTATTCAATAATTATCAACTTACGACTGAAACATTTCCAGGTTGCGCTGTCATACAACCCGGACCGGGAGATTTGGAGATCGGTAACTGGACCTATGTTGTTGTTGCACCTTTTCCAACAATTTTGGATGATCTTTCCATCAGCGAACTTATTAGTCTCTGGTCCTCAACCCAGCCAACTACAACACAATTTGACAAGATTTACCTGACCAAGGACACTTGGGATTTCCTCTCTGAGGTTTGGGGATCGCCTAACGGACAAAATATTCGGATAATTAACGATCATTTTTTATCTGACATTGCATGGAAGGACAAAAATGTGCTCGCAATCCTCCCGTTCGATAAGATTGAGCCGGTATGGAAGGTGATTTCTGTGGACGGGATCTCACCAATACACAAAGATTTTAATGCCAGGCGTTATGCACTCAACTTTCCCATATCACTGGTATATCCCAAGAACAAAGTTCCCGGTCTGCCTGACCAAAGCTCTTTTTTCGATCTCTCGGAAATGGGTGAATTATCCAATCGTGATCCAAATGAACTATCCACTGTAATCATAACAGGTGTGACTGCACTTGTGCGTGGAACAGCAAGCGTTATGGAAATAAAAGGCCTAACTTATCCTGGCATGGAAATTCGAGACTTCCTTCGCGATGCAGATATTACCCACATCAACAATGAAGTCCCGTTCGCCATCAATTGTCCTCCCCCTTTTCCCAGAGAGGACAACCTGCAATTTTGCAGCAAGCCAAAATATATTGAGCTCCTTTCTGATATTGGAACGGACGTGGTTGAGCTTTCCGGAGATCATTTTCAGGATTGGGGTAGTGAGGCAATGTTGTATACCCTGGAGCTTTACACCAATAACAATATGAAGTATTACGGCGGAGGCAGAAATCTTGAAGATGGTCGAAAACCCTTAAAACTGGATCTGGGCAGCAACCATATCGCTTTTTTGGGATGCAATGCCAAAGGGCCTGGGTATGCAGGAGCCGGGGAAACCACACCTGGAGCCGTATTATGTGATTTTGATTTTATGCATCAACAAATCAATGAGCTGTCAACCGCAGGATATTTACCAATAGTCACATTCCAACACTTGGAATACTATGACTATGGAATTAGCCCATTTCTCCAGGCCGATTTTCAAGGTATGGCGGAAGCGGGAGCAGTGATCGTAAGTGGCAGCCAGGCACACCAACCCCAAGGAATGGAGTTCGTTGGTAATTCATTCCTCCACTATGGTCTTGGCAATTTATTCTTCGATCAATACAAGGTTGGTTTTCCCACACGCCAGGCATTTATAGACCGTCATGTGTTTTATAAGGGGAGGTACATTAACACCGAGTTAATAACGATCATGTTCATGGACATGGCTCGACCACGCCTCATGACAGTGGATGAAAGGAAGGAAGTCCTTACAACAGTATTTCTGGCAAGCGGATGGAGTTCCGAATTTTAATGCACTATAACGGAGGTTTCAATGGGTTTAAAACCGGATCATTGGATTACAAAAATGGCAGTTGAGCATCGAATGATTGAACCTTATGTTTCAGGACAGGTGCGTGACGGTGTAATATCTTACGGTGTCTCATCATACGGATATGACATTCGAGTCGCCAATGAATTTAAAATTTTTACAAATGTATTCTCTGCGATTGTAGACCCAAAACATTTCGACTCAAAATCGATGATTGATTATGAGGGGGATGTATGTGTTATTCCACCAAATTCTTTCGCACTGGCCAGGACTGTGGAATACTTTCGCATTCCGAGGGGTGTTCTGACAATTTGTCTCGGTAAAAGCACTTACGCCAGATGCGGTATCATCGTCAATGTCACGCCATTTGAACCCGAATGGGAGGGGTATGTTACTTTGGAAATATCCAATACAACTCCCCTGCCGGCCAAAATTTATGCCAATGAAGGGATTGCCCAAGTACTGTTTTTTGAGGCAGATGAAGAATGCCGGGTTTCCTATGCTGACAAGAAAGGAAAATATCAAAAGCAAGAAACCATTATCCTGCCAAAACTATAAAAATAACCCTTTCCTTTCCTATTGTCACTCTTAATAATATAACTTTTTTGAACAATATTCACCCGATCCTGCAATTGCGTTCATCTGTACCCAAGAGAGAAGCATCACTCTTTCTTACATTTCATTGTTATTCATGTGGGTGATATCAAACCAATTGCCATTCTATTTCGATCAATTCTCCAGTATCCTAAATACACTAGCCCAATTCACGATCACCTTGTATTTGCAATACAATCGTAATAGATTATTGATTTCAAATCAATTTCCAATTATTGATTCCCTGAACGGACCTTGATCAATTCTGCGACAATTGATATTGCAATTTCTTCAGGTGATTCTGCGCCAATTTCCAACCCGATTGGGGCATGAATTTTTCTAAATACATCAGGCGAATATCCCTCTTCTATCATTACTTGTTTATATACTGCATCTCGCTTCTTGATACTGCCGATCATGCCAATATATCTTGCTTTTGATTTTAAAGCATATGAGAGCACAGTCTTATCATGC
The DNA here is from genome assembly GCA_964420835.1 of uncultured Anaerolineaceae bacterium. GTDB lineage: Bacteria > Chloroflexota > Anaerolineae > Anaerolineales > Anaerolineaceae > CAYQUO01. The sequence continues at coordinate 52,121 of CAYQUO010000012.1, read as the reverse complement.
AGGTGCCCTCGAGTGACAATAATTAAGTAACTATCCGGATCGATCACCAAATTTTGTTTGATTTGCTCGAATGATGGAAGCAGCACCAAACCTTCAACCTCCGGGAATCGTTCTCGATTGCAAAACTCCTCCCTATCATCGACGACTATTGTATTAAACCCCACCATTTTCGTTAGTGAAGCCAGGTGTAGAGAGATATGTCCCCCTCCGAAAATGTATGCAGTGCCCAGAATACCAAGTGGCTCTATCAGGTATTGTTTTTCTTCGATCCTGACAACCACAGGCTCCTTGGCACTTGCGATATCAAGACCTTCATTTGGAGTGATCTCATTATGATCGAATAAGCCGATCGGAGACCCCGAACCCGGCAATAATTTGAATAGACGGTCCCCTACTATCTTCCCATCAGAAAACATAACACAGCGTTTAGGTCGGATAATTTCCCCATCCTTTTTGTCCAGCAATTCTGTTATGAACCATCCTTTTTTCATCAAGCCAACAATCATGGCAGCAGTTTTATAAATCTCAATTTGTTGGGTGTTCGATGGGTCAATGTGTTCAAGAAGAACATTAACATCTCCTCCACAGATCATATCCATTTCTGAGGCATCCTTCCCCGAGAGTGAAAAATGTTTGACCAATGGCTTCTTGATCCTATACACCTCTTTGGCTGCTTCTATTGTTTGGGCTTCCAGAAGGCCGCCTCCAATCGTCCCTATGATTGTTCCATCATTTTTAATAATCATCCGGGCTCCTGTTGATCGAGGGGTTGAGCCGGAATGGCTGTATATACTTGCTAACACAAGTGACTCTCCATCTTCAAGCATTGTATATATATGGTCAAAAATCGATTTCATCATTTACCTCCAATAATTTCTGGAAGGGATTCTACCTTGGTTATGCCCGAAGAAGGAAGGGAACTCCAAATGTTATAATTCATGAGCCAAGGTGAATAACAAATTAATTCGTACACACTTAACAATCTGCACAATAAGTGCATTTCTCGCACTATTAATATTTTCCGGGAAACCATCAGAGGAATCAAATGCAATTTGGTTAAACCTGTCTTTTCCCCGCCTTGTCATTGCTTTTGCATTCCTTCTTTTCTGTTTCTATTTATTATTTTTAACAGTTTATTCCTGGTTTACAGACAATCAATCCAATCTGATTTCCAACGGCTTAAACTGCATCCTGATTAATTCTGCGCATCCCTGGCGTTACCTGCTTGGGGCGGTGGCAGTTTGCTGTATGACCGTTACCCTTCTCACTTGTGCCCGGTATTCCTTCTGCAACCTATCAGCGAATGCTATTTCTATAATCATCCGCCTTTCGCCATTAGTCGCCTGGACTGGGTTGGTGGCCTTTCAATTTATTGTCATAATAATGGCTTTTCCACGAACACAAACATACTTCTATCATGGTGTAATAAATCAATTAAATCGAATAGTTAGGGGAATTCGGGTTTCAATAAAACCAGTTGGAATTTCATTATTGATAATAACGTTAACTCTGGTAGTGTATAGACTTGTCTGGAAATCGATCCCGGGATTCGTTCATTCGGTTGATCATTGTGAGTATTTATTTTGTGATTTTACCCAGCATTATTACAAGCAAGCCCAGCAAATTTGCTGGTCTGCCTCTCCGGTTCCTGGTTATTTCTATTCTGCGATTTTTGCCCTCATTCTCAGTCCCTTAGGCACAATTTCACAGGAAATGGCAATCATTTATTGGGGAATAATCCAGGTTCTTCTCATGTTGTCCCTTTTGGTTATTCCCGCTATAGATTTTTATCAGCATCAGACACGATTATTGTATTTGTATGTTCTTGTGTTTTCCTTATCCTTCCCGATTATTCACAATTTTAAATGGGGCCAGGTAAGTGTATTGCTCGCTGTATTGGTCCTTGGCTCCTTCAAGTTGTATTCAAGGCACCGCATATGGTCGGCGTTATTTCTTGCTTTGGCAGTCGCAATTAAATACTATTGCATTCTATTCTTGATCTACTTCGTTTTCCGGAAGAAATTGAAATTCTTAATCGAATTCTGTTCTCTGTTTCTATTCCTATACTTTCTTGTTCCGTTTATTTTCCTGGGAGTGGAAAGAACGATTGCTTTCAATTTGGAAGCCTTAAGGAATGCTATGGCCCCTTTCTCGGCTTCTAGTTCACAATCGATGCCTGCTGTTGTATTCCGTCTTTTAAACATCAGTGGTATCGAACCAACCTGGATAAATGCCCATGAGTCAATGGTCCAGCGCGCACTGGTGGTGGTTTCAATTGTGTATTCGTTCACCATTCTGTGCATAATCTACTTATCGTTAAAACGTTCCAATAGAACAAACGGTTTGCTCGTTGGCGCCCAGTTATTTACCTTGACACCTTTTCTCTTTGGCACTTCATGGCCGCATTACTTGTCCTACCTTCCCTTTTGCCAATGTCTGGCCATGGGCAAGGCAAAGGATGAGCCACTTAGGAAAAAGAGGTTCTTCCAAATATCCGCGGTTCTATTCTCAATGTTCCTCTCTTCCGTATTGTGTTTCTGGATGAGTGGAAATTACTCCAATTATTTTATTTATGGACTTCCATTTTTCGCCAATTTATTAATTCAACTATGCTTGATAGGCTCGTTATATAAGAAATAATTAAGTTTTCTCAAATAATTTACACCGGCGCACTGAATCCAAACCCGAGTGAAAGCAGTTCAATTTTGAAAATCCGTTTTATTTCTTTGGACATCGTTGGGAAAACAAAATAGCCGATCATTTTTCGTGACCGGCTGTATTTGTCGGGGCGGGCGGATTTGAACCGCCGACCTCACGGACCCGAACCGTGCACTCTATCCGGACTGAGCCACGCCCCGTTCGTATAAAATTATAACCTAATGATAAACTTTTTGACAGAGCAACAACATTCAGGTTACAATTGTGGCTGCCAATTATTGTTCACAAATATAATCCACCTGTTCTTATGGTAAATCTATCCTCTCCTTCTTCTTTTTATCGTTGTTTGTTGGTCCTGACTATTGTTTTTTCTGGATTCGTCTCTTCTTGTAACAACGCTTCAGGATCTATCTCCGCCATAGATCCAACAAAAATGTTCGAATATGCGCTGCTTACAGCAACATATGCTGTACAACCTACCACTGAACCCGAAACACAATCAACTCCAATGATTACCGAAACACCAACACCAACTGGTGAGCCCACACGCGACCCCAACCGCACTCCCCAGCCATTACCGGCAACATTCCAAACTGATCTCCTTAACCCTCTTGACCCAGGTCATACTTATATTCAAGATACCTGCGAATATCTGAAAATGCGTTGGGATCCCGGCAACAGTGTGCCCGGTACCGTTGTTATGCCCATTATGTTCCATTCGATCACAGATGGCGAGGTCACTTATAACGACCAGATCAGTGTTGAAGCCTTCCAACAAATCATGCATGATCTTGAACAACAGGGTTTCCAAGCAATAACAACCCAGCAATTTCTCGATTTTATGGAGAAGAACACCAGGATTCCACCACGGTCCGTCTTGTTGATTGTGGACGACCGAAAAAGGTTGGCCTATTTCGAAACCCATTTTAAGCCTTTTTACGACACTCTTGGATGGAAGGTCACGAACGCCTGGATCAGCGCCCCGGACACGAGCGAAGAACTGTGGCAGGAAAACCAATTGGTTGAAGCAGCTGGATACGTTGACCACCAGGCTCATGGAGTTATTCATAACATTCCAATTGTTGAGGGCACAACCGAAGATTACATTAGAAGCGAATTATCAGGCGCAATGAACACAATAGAAATGAAATTTGGGAAGAAACCGGTTGCGTATATTTGGCCTGGTGGTGGTTTTTCAAAGCGCGCTGCCGAAATCGCCAGGGAGTTGGGTTACCGGCTTGGATTCACTGTAAACCCTCGTGGACCGGTTATGTTCAATTGGGTACCCCTAAGCGATACAACGGACCCAGCACGTCCATCCTTCATTTCAGAAGGGTACATCAACGATCCATTAATGGTTCTGCCTCGTTATTGGGATACAGATGCCACGTTTCATATTGATACAGTACGCCAAATCAGCAAAGCGGCCGCCAGTTATGCTGATCAGAACAAAGCCATTGAAATGGAATATTACGAAATAATGTGCTCTGCGGCCCTGGGGCCAATCCCAACACATAATCCCTAAATGGATGAGACGGATTGCATTTTTTGCGGGATTGTTGACGGAAGATCACCGGCTAATATTTTCTTCCAAGATCAGGATTTGACCGTATTTTATGATCGGAATCCAATTGCGCCAGTTCATTTGCTCATCATCCCCAACAAGCACATCAATTCTTTAGAGGGCATTGAACCTTCAGACAAAGACCTTGTCTTTAAAATCATCAGTACTGCTCGGGACGTTGCCCAACGTGTTGGGATAAACATAAGCGGATACCGATTAATCATTAACACCGGGCCGGATGCGGGTCAATCGGTTTTTCATTTCCATATCCATCTTCTTGGGGGAGAGCGACTATCATTCCCAATTCAAATTCATTAAAATATCTTGTTGAAATCATGGAAGGATTATTTAAAGGGAAACCAAACTATAAACACCAATGGAGGTTGTACGCTTTTCTGCTTTGGGTGATTTTTTTCATAATTTCATCCTGCGACATCAGTTCTCACATGCCAACCCCGGTTTCAACGCCACCGCCTGAATTATTCCTTACACGCCAGAACGAGCGAAGGCTGAAAAGAACGCCGAATTTTCAATTTCCACCAACATCTCAAGGCTCCTTGTCTCGTTCAACTCCCACACCAGACCAGCCCCATAGCGTTCCCACCATTAGAACCGACGATATTCATTATATTGTTCAACCAGGCGACACCCTTTCCAGGATCGCCAGCCAATACCACACTCATGCAAGGAAAATTCAAGAGGCAAACAACCTCGAAAATCCCGATCTGCTCGCTGTGGGGCAAGCCATCCTTGTCCCTCCACCAGCGATCGTCGGCCCAGCACCCAGCAATAAAATAATCCCTGATTCTGAATTGGTATTCGGTCCTTACGGAATTTTTTTCGACACCTCGGAAATGATTAATTCAAACCTGCCCAATTATGCAAATTATTCTGAACCGGTTGGTGATGCAGAATTGTCATTGTCTGAAATCATCGACCGTGTGGCAATCGAAAATTCCGTTAATCCAAGGCTTCTCATCGGCATTGCCGGATACGTAACCAATTCTGGGTTGTCACCCTTCGAATCAACTCTGGCTTTGCCAAATCCGCCATTAAAGAATGCCCCTGTTAATCTTGATCTATATCGAAAATTCAGTTGGTCGGCAAACATACTTAACAAGGGATATTACCTCTGGAAGTTAAATGCCTTCCCTAACTGGGTTCTAGCAGATGGAAGTTCCGTTATAGTATCTCCTACAAGTAATGCAGGAACAGCTGCCATTCATTATTATTTGAGCTTCCTTTATGGAAAGGACGAATGGTTTCAGGCAGTCGGTCCAAATGGAATTTCTTTGTATTTTCAAGATCACCCAACAGATCCATTTTTCTACTCACTTGAACCTTGGCCTTCCACCAGCATTGAGCAACCTCCTCTTCGCCTCCCATTCGAACCGGGCGTTTTCTGGTCGTTTACCGGAGGGCCACATGCAGGATGGGGTGACGGTTCAGCCTGGGCTGCGTTGGATTTTGCCCCACCCGGAAATGCTCTGGGTTGCGTTCAAAGCGATTCCTGGGTAACAGCCTCCGGTGATGGTGTAATTGCCTATTCTCAGGATGGGATGGTCATTCTTGATTTGGACGGTGATGGATACATGCAAACCGGGTGGGTGGTCTTTTACCTGCATATTGAAAACCGAGATCGTATTGAAAACGGTGTGTACGTACGTTCCGGCGATCGGATCGGACACCCTTCTTGCGAAGGAGGGATATCATCCGGAACACACGTTCATATTGCCCGGCGTTATAATGGTGAATGGATATCAGCCGATCAAATTCCTTTCAATTTAGATGGATGGCTGTCATCAGGGGATGGTATTGAATATAATGGTTTTTTGACGAAAAATGGACATCGGATCGAAGCATGGAATGGTAGGCGGAAAGAAAACCAGATTTCCCAGTAAATCATTGGTTTCATCCATTATGTTAGCCTGCTGGATAATTATCAGTCTTGCTTGTACGCGCAGTGTCATTCGCTCTTCAGAGCTAACCCTAACCGCCGACACGGTCTCAGAGATCTTGCAAACTGAAATATTGCCACAAAATCCTCCCGAAATTGTAGTTTCGGAAAATCCCGATACACATATCCTGATACCATCCAATACTGCATTTCAATCAGCACCATTGCAAACGGCCACACCCACCAAGGAAACTACCCCAAAACCTCCAATACTATACTACACACAATCCGGTGACACCTTGCCAAACCTTGCAGCAAGATTTGGAGTGAACCAGAACGAAATCCTCTTGTCGGATGGTCTTGAAAGTGGCTCTGGTTTATTGACCCCAAACAAACTTCTAATTATTCCCGATATACTACTGAATATCGGTTCCGCTGACATTGTCCTTCCAGACAGTGAGGTTGTATATTCACCCTCTGCAGTGAATTTCGATGTGAACGCTTTCGTCCAACAGGCAAACGGATACCTGGCAAATTACAAAGAATGGTTATCGACTGGTTGGGCGTCCGGGGCTGAGGTTGTTCAACGAGTATCCACAGAGAATTCCATCAACCCAAGGCTTCTTTTGGCCATTTTGGAATACCAAGGGCATTGGGTATATGGGGTACCGCAAAACCTCGCAGAAACTGATTATCCGATTGGATATGTTGATTTCCACCATAAAGGGTTGTACAGGCAATTAAGCTGGGCAGTACAGCAATTATCCATAGGATATTATGGCTGGCGGGCTGGCTTGATTACCGAGTTGGATTTCGTCAACAGTAAAAAAGGCCCCGACCTTCGACTTGCGCCAACACTGAATGCCGGAAGTGTTGCCATGCAGTACTTATTCTCAAAACTTTATAATGAACGTGATTGGGGCGGTGTACTTTATTCCCCCGATGGATTGATGCCTTTATATGAAAAAATATTCGACAACCCATGGTTGCGCGCCCAATCCGTGGAACCCTTGTATCCCCCTACATTGATACAACCGGAACTTCAATTGCCATTCCATGCAGGTAAAACATGGAGCTTGACAGGGGGACCTCATTCAGCATGGGGACCAGATGGAGCCCTGGCAGCGATTGATTTTGCTCCTGCATCCATGGATCATGGTTGTGCGGAATCATTTCAGTGGGTGACAGCCGCAGCGGCTGGAACGGTTGTCAGGGCCGAAAATGGGGTCGTGGTAATCGACCTGGATGGCGATGGATATGAACAAACAGGTTGGGCTCTTCTCTATCTGCATATCGCTACAAAAGACCGGATAGGTATTAATAGTATCGTTGATGTCGATGACCGTATTGGTCATCCCTCCTGCGAGGGCGGAGTATCAACTGGCACGCACTTCCATTTCGCCCGAAAATACAATGGAGAATGGATACTGGCTGATGGACCTGTTCCCATGGTCCTTAGCGGGTATCGAACATTTGCCGGTGAAAAACCCTACCTGGGCAAATTGGTCAATGGTTCACATGAGGTTGTGGCCTCGATGTACGGAGACTACTACTCCAATATTTCTCGTCCACAACCAGTAGCAATCAATTAGTTTTCTAACCCATCTCTTGTTTCTCATTTCATGAAACTGACTGTTCCCAATTTATCGATATTCTTAAGCATTACCATCCTGGTGTTAACTTCGTGTATGCCTGAAACCGAAACAACAACCATTGGGCTTTCTTCAAACTCAAATCCAGAGGTGGAAGTTGTAACTCCAACACCACTTCCTACTAGGCCGGTTTATTCTCCGGGAGAACTGGTTGATTACACAGCACAAACCGGCGACACTTTACCCGCATTGGCAGTTCATTTCAATACAACAGAAAGTGAAATTCGTTCAGCAAATCCAGTCCTTCCCGACAGGGTTACGACTTTGCCTCCGGGATTGCCAATGAAAATCCCAATTTACTACGAGCCATTTTGGGGCAGTCAATATCAGATCATCCCCGACAGTTTGTTTATTAATGGGCCTCTTCAAACCGGCTTTAACCCTGTTGAATTCGTTAATGGCCAACAAGGATGGCTGAAACATTACCAGGCCTATGCAGGAAGTCGTCAGCGTAATGGCGGAGAATTAATTGCATACATCGCCACAAATTTCAGCATCAGCCCAAGACTCTTGTTGACACTGCTGGAATTCCAATTATCCGGGTTGACAAATCCTACAATGCCGTCTGACATAAACGAATACCCCCTGGGTTATAAGGATATCTATCATAAGGGGTTATATCGGCAACTCGTATGGGCAGCGAATATTCTTAATAACGGCTATTATGGATGGCGTTCAGGACATTTAAAAGAATTTGAACAGAATGACGGAACATTGGAACGACCAGACCCTTGGCAAAATGCTGCTACAGTCGGATTACAATATTATTTCTCAAAAGTAATGACAAAAGAGGAATATGAACAGGCAATACATTGGAATGGGTTTTCCAACACCTATCGAGAACTGTTCGGGATCAACACGCTTGAAAACCAGCCACATATACCTGGCAGTTTGGAGCAACCAAATTTTAGTTTCCCATTTCAACCCGGGAAAGCCTGGGCATTCACCGGTGGACCTCATTCCGGCTGGGGTGAGGGTGATCCACTTGCTGCAGTGGATTTTGCACCACCGGCAGTCGTTGGAGGTTGCTCGGAAACCGATGAAATGGCTGCCGCGATCGCGGATGGAATTGTCGTTCGGAAAGATATAGCAGTTGCTGTATTGGATCTTGATGGTGATTCTGTTGAGCAGACAGGGTGGACTATTTTCTACCTCCACCTTGCCACTGATAGCATTCCTCCTGAAGGCACACAATTAAAAGCAGGTGACCCAATCGGCCGGCCCTCCTGTGAAGGAGGCCGGGCGACAGGTACCCACATTCACATCGCCCGCAAGTACAATGGTGAATGGATCCCCGCCGCCGGTGCTTTGCCTTTTAATCTTGAAGGTTGGGTAGCTGAAAATGGACCAATTCCCTATGAAGGTTATCTTGTTCGTTTTGGGTCAAAGATACGGGCTTGTGTTTGTTCAGACAAGGCCAGCCAAGTGATGGCAGACACCAATCGATGAAACCAGCCAGAAAATCAGATTATTCAAAAGGCAATACTTTAAAATTATTCTGATTCCTGAATGTTTATTTTCAGTTCAATCGGGAATATCTTTCCAAACATTGCCTGAGCAGGGCAATAACGCTGTGCTGAAAGATCAACTGCTCTTTGCACCGCAGCAGGGTCGATTGATTCTCCCTTGAGAATGTATTCAATGACAGCGTTTGTGAACACCTTTGGGTGGGCCTCGCTACGAGTTCCGTGCAGTATTACCTCAAAACTATCAATTTTTTGTTTCATCTTCCCCAGAATTGATATCACATCCATGGCTGTACATCCGCCTAAACCAATCAGCAATAACTCCATTGGTTTAAACCCATCATTGTCACCGCCAACAATCGGTTCCGTGCCCAACGGCACGATAAATCCCGAATCCGCCGTTCCATCAAAACTCATTTTTCCCTTCCAGGTTAACTTGGCATTCATAAATCATTCCTCCTCATTCGTTGGTTTTGATATAAATTGCAGTATCCGTGACACCATTGCTCGTCCAAATACAAAGCCACTTGAATAATTTGTTCCTTACATTCTCCCAACCAGGCGATGCTGGTTTTCCATTTGACGGGATCGAATTAGGCGCCCGCGAACTACACGGCAGGTATAGATTAATGTTATCAATAATTAAAATGCCACCTATTTTTAATAATGGGATTGAGGCCTCAATACAGGCATCACGGTAAATTCCATCCACCAAAACAAAATCCAGACTATCTGGTTCAAATTGTTTGGCGATTTTTACATAGTCTGTCAGGTGAGGGGCAATGGTATCCTGCCGTGGGAATAAATGGTAGTTAACATTGCTCAGTTTTCCGGATTTTAATTTATTTGTTACAAATTCATACCATACAGGATTATGCTCCACACTGGTTAATTCTTTTACTCTTTTTGAAAACCATATGGTACTCTTGCCGGATCCGTATTCTATGCCAACATAGTCAGGGTTGACCAAATAGGAGAGGAATGTATTGGCAACTTGTGTCAGCCATGGCATGTTTGGATGGCATAACCGGTATGACTTCTCAATCAACCTATCGCGGAGATATGGAACATTCCAGTGTTTGAAAGTTCTCACGAGCCATGTTCCCTAAAGACTATTTAGAGTTGATACTGACCATGTGGGTAAGGCATCAATCTCCAGTGGATCAAAAAGTTGTTTTATATATCGATAATAACCAGCTGATGCCACCATGGAGGCATTATCAGTACAAAGAGCAAGCGAAGGGATATACACCTTAAAATCAATTTGTTCCAGGAAAGCAGTCCGCAAAGCTCGATTGGCTGAAACACCACCGGCAACCACCACGCCTGCTGCCTGGAATTCTGAAGCTGCCCGCATTGTCTTCTCAAAGAGGATTTCCACAACTACTGCCTGGAAACTGGCTGCAATGTCAGCCACCGGGATTTTTGATCCTTCATCTTCTATTTTTTTTACAACCCTGAGTACAGCCGTTTTTAACCCGCTAAATGAAAAATCCCAACTATTTCCCAATCGTGCCCTTGGAAATGAGTAAGCCTGAGGGTTGCCTTCGACCGCGGCGTTCTGTATGGAAGGCCCGCCTGGGTAAGGCAAGCCAAGCAACCGCGCCACTTTATCAAATGACTCACCAGCAGCATCGTCGAGTGTACCTCCAAGGCGATGATAGCTCAAATGGTCTTTTACAAGAACAAGCTCAGTATGCCCCCCGGAGACTAATAGAGTCAGGAGTGGAAAAGAAGGCTCTTCTGGAGGTTGTTGAACATCTGCCGGGTATACCCAGGCCGAATAGATATGTGCCTCCAGGTGATTGATGCCAATCAGAGGCAGGTCCTTCGCGAATGCAATCCCTTTGGCAGTATTTAACCCAACCACAAGCGAACCAGGGAGACCAGGACCTCTGGTCACCGCAATCGCATCAATGTTATCCAAATCCAAATGTGACAGACTTAAAGCTGCTGATATTACCGGTTGTATTGTTCGAATATGTTGACGCGAAGCAAGTTCAGGAAACACTCCCCCAAATTTGGAATGCAAATCAATTTGCGAGGAAACCACGCTGGATAATTGTTTTCTTCCATTTTCCACAACAGCAGCGGCAGTTTCATCGCAAGATGTTTCAATCCCCAATAACCGTATCGGTATTTGTTTCTCAAGAGCCATTTATCAATCCTAAGGCCATTATTCCTTAATGGATAAGAGGATATCCTTGGGGTGGTGAGCTAGGGCGACAAAATTTCCTTGTGGGTTCACGTAAAAAGTGTCCTCCAGACGCACCCCCATTTCTTTATCCGGATAATACAATCCCGGTTCAAGAGTAAAAACACTCCCAACCTCTAAAATATCATTGTCGGATGCGGTAAAACTGGAAAAGGGTTTTTCATGAACCCTTAATCCCAAACCGTGTCCAAGCGAATGAACATAACCATTAACGGTGTTTGTTGTATTTAGAACTGTAGGATGGCCCATATCCTCAAATTGCTTGCAGGCCGCCATCTGGTAGTCTTTGAATTTTCGATTTAGTTGAAGGCTATTCACCATGCTTGAAAATACTTTGGAGACATCCTCATAAATCCGATATACCTCATCAGGAACAAAACCCAAACACCAGGTCCTTGTCATGTCAAAATAATAACCGCCTCCGATCTCGCAGGGAAAGATGTCAAAAACAATGGTCTTTCCCAATTCGATCACGTCCTCGGCAATTCCGCAGCTGTGGGGTATCCCCGCGTCCCTTCCAATGGAAAAAATCGTACCCTCTGGATTTTCCGCATCGTTTTCGGCAAGCCACAGATTGATCTTTCGTTTAACATCACTGATACGAACGGGTGAGTCGTCCAAGTGCATTAAAACTTTATTATTTACCTTCATGCCGGTTAAATAATCAGCCACCTTGGCTATCACAGATGTAACAACCGACCCCATTCTTTTTATGCGGTCAACTTCATATTGATCCTTTGTGGCCATCGCCTTTCGTAGTACATCATTTTCTTGATATCCGATGAACTCATATTCGGGACATTTATTTTGAAGTTCATTGAAGATCGAAAAGTTTTGTGCAATATCATCATGACCGTATAAGGCAATCCTTCCTTTGCATATCCCGACATCTCGCAGCATTCTAGAATAGCGTTCGGCCATGGCTTTTATTGCGTCGCCATTGGCTTCTTTCAAGAGGTTGGGGTAATCATATTGATCTATGTTTTTTGTTTCCAAACCGGTCCTTGCAGCTTCGTCCCTCTCCATGGAAAAGTGAAATAAGATCGGTTTCTTTCCCTGACCTTTGACCACACTACCTTGGGTAATGTGACCTCCTCCGGTAATATATACCATGGCTGGGTTGTGATCCCCTGGGCCAATTACCAGCAGAGCATCAATTTTTTCCAGTTCCATGTTTCTGTCAATATCACTTTTCATATTGCCCCTTCCCTCACCCAGCCAGGTAATGTTTCAAAATCTTCATTAAGATTTCTTCCTGATGAGGAAGTACGGTACGTGGATCAATAATAACATTATCATCCTCTATTCGTGCAATCACTGGCGGTGATGCAGACCGCAAACGGTTAAGCAGCTGATTGGCTTGAGTTGTCTTCAGGCATAGAACATAAGTATCCATCATTTCAGCCGGCATGCTCCCCCCTCCAATTGTTGATTTTGAAGAAGCCACAGATCCATAATTGAGTTGGTTGCGCCAATTCATCGCTCTTTGCCGTAATTTCGATGGCTTGGCAGAAATCATTTGCCAAATTGGAATTTCTAAATCCGCCTTATTTTTTAAATAAGATGACAAAGTTGCTGACAAGGCTGCCAAACACAGTTTGTCCGGACGAACCACTCTTGTTACTGGATGACGCCTGATTATATCAATCAGGTTTTCTCTCCCTAAAATGATTCCACATTGCGGGCCTCCCAGCAACTTGTCTCCGGAAACACACACGATATCAACACCTGACTTTATAGATTCTTGAATTGTCGGTTCGTGAGCCAGACCAAACCTGGCCGTATCAATAAGGGTCCCTGAACCTAGGTCATGCATCACTGGCACATGGTGTTTATGGCCTAGTTGAACCAATGCCTCCAAGGACGGCTCACCAGTATATCCAATTATTCGAAAATTGGATGAATGAACTTGCAGGATCATTCCCGTGGGTTCTGCCATTTCCGTTTCAAAATCCGACAAACTTACCCTGTTTGTTGTACCCACCTCCACCAATCGGGCACCGGACTGGCTCATGATATCCGGAATACGAAATCCCCCTCCGATTTCAACCAATTGGGTTCTGGAAATGATCACCCGTTTCCTTTTCGCAAGAGCCGTCAGACAAAGATAGATCGCAGCAGCATTATTATTAACCACCAAAGCAGCTTCAGCCCCCGTTAATCGGGTTAACAGAACAGAAGCATGTTCGTAGCGAGAACCTCGCTCTCCTTTATTTATAGAATATTCAAGATTGCTGTAGTCAAGAGAGGTGTATTTAATGGCTTCCAAGGCCAACGTACTTAATGGTGCCCTTCCCAGGTTTGTGTGGAGGATTACCCCCGTAGCATTGATCACGGGGACCAACGATGATTCCGTCCATTGGGTGCAAATCTCGGAAATCCTCCGAACGGTTTCGGGTTCTCCCCAAATTTCATCATTACTTCCGGCTTGTCTCCGCAATTGGTTCATGACATGTCTAATTGCATCAATCACCAATGGCCGGCCAAATCCGGATATCATTTCGGGTATTCCATCGTAATTTAAAACTTTATCAACCGATGGAAGCAGTTTTCGATGATCTGTCATTTTCGTTTAGGGATTCCAATGGCTGCGTTCACGCAACCTTAACAGGTACTCAATGAATATAAAACCAATTCCCAATAGCAGAAAAATGGCAGTTGTAAGAACTCTTCCCTGAAGCAACCATATTATGATGCTACCAAAGATGCCCAGCAATATCCCTTCTCGTAGGATTACATTTCCTTTCACAGGAGGCTGAACGGGAAATCTATAATGCAAATAGGCAATAAATGGTAATGCAGTACCAGAAAGTGCCAGAACAAGGAGGAAAAAAAACAACCAGCGCGGGATCAGCGTGGGCAGAGTTAGGGATATTAATAAACCAAGTCCAAGCCAGCCCACAGCCCCGATGATTATCCCCGTGAATAAAAAGATTTTATTACTCACTCAATAGGCCTTAAAGACATTTTGTCTTATCTAAATTATACCCAAATTTTCCATCGACTGTTTTTCATGATAAAATTTTTTATAATTTAGAGAATATGTTTATTTAGTTACCCACCAAGAGAGGTGGAGAGAACTGGCCTTAGGATCTTCGACAATCATCCCATACTGGATCAGATTCCAATTCTGCCAGATGCTGCAATTTGGGCAGCACTTCTGGAAGATGAGGGAATAGTGTTTACGCCATAGCCCTCATAAATTATGGGGGGCTTTTTTGAATAAACACCCAATGGTTAAACACATATCATCATAATCTATTCAAGAGGCTAAATGCAAAAGATATCATTCTTGGATGCGTTGCAAAGTCAGGTTGTGGTTTTTGATGGTGCCATGGGGACCAACCTTCAAGAGATGAATCTTAAGCCTCAACAATTCGGAGGGGAAAAATACTTCGGTTGTAACGATTACCTGGTCATCACTTACCCAGAGGCGGTTGAGAAGGTACATCGATCCTTCCTTGAGGTTGGGGTAGATGTCATAGAAACCTGCACCTTTCGAGCAAATCGGATAACCCTTGCTGAATACGGTTTGCAATCACAAGTAACACAAATTAACCAAAGTGCTGCAGACCTTGCCCGCCAACTGGCCCAAGAGTATTCCCAACAAACTGGCCTATCCAGATTTGTTGCAGGATCAATTGGCCCATCCGGAAAACTTCCATCAATGAATGACCCGGAATTATCCAATTTGTCATTCGATGATTTGGCTGATGTTTTTAGGGAACAAGCCATTGGTCTAATAAAAGGTGGTGTAGATCTATTACTTCTGGAAACCGCACAGGATATTCTTGAAGTCAAAGCGGCCATCATTGGAATTCAACAGGCATTCGAGCAATGCCGGACAAAGGTCCCGATTCAAGCACAGGTAACCCTCGATATTACTGGCCGAATGCTGCTTGGCACGGATATTTCTGCTGTATTGGCAATCCTGGAAGGCTTCCCCATTCATGTCATTGGAATCAATTGCTCAACTGGACCCGATCTTATGAGAGAACCGATTGAATACCTGGGGACTAATTCCAACCTACCTGTTTCCTGTATTCCAAACGCAGGTCTGCCAATTAATGTGAATGGGCAGGCAATCTATCCGATGAAACCTGAGCAGTTTTCAGATTTGCTGGTCGAGTTTGTCAAGAAATATGGGGTGGGAGTTGTTGGGGGTTGTTGCGGAACCACACCTTCTCATTTGAAATTGTTGGTAAACAAACTAAAAGGCTTAAACGCGCCCATCAGAAAATCAAAATGCTGGTCCAGGCTATCCTCCTCCATCAGGTCAATATCCATGCAACAAAATCCACCACCATTTCTGATTGGCGAGCGTCTAAACACCCAAGGTAGTAGAGAATTTAAAACAAAATTATTGGAAATGGACAACGAAGGAATCCTGGAGATTGCGCGGCGTCTGGTGGATGGCGGAGCACATGGACTTGATTTATGCGTCGCCTTAACGGAAAAGGGAGACGAGACTTCTCGAATCCGCTCGATGATCCGACTGCTCGCCCCGGTTATTGATGCCCCATTTGTAATTGATGCCACGGAATACTCAGTAATTGAGGCTGCATTGAAAACCGCGCCCGGCCGCTGCCTGATCAATTCCACCAACCTGGAAAGCGGTGAGGAAAAAGCCAACCAGATTTTTCAACTTGCAAGAAAATATAACGCCGCAGTAATTGCATTAACCATCGATGAAAAAGGAATGGCCAAAACAGCGGAAAATAAATTATCGATTGCCAGGCGAATCTATGACCTCGCTGTGAAAAACAATGGACTTAGCCCTTGCGACTTGGTCTTTGATCCCTTAACCTTTACACTGGCCACTGGCGATCCGGAATTTTCCAACTCCGTATTGGAAACGATTAAAGGTTTACGGTTAATCAAGGGGGCTTTCCCAGAAGTATTAACATCTCTAGGGATCAGCAATGTATCATTCGGATTCACACCACCTACAAGGGCTGTTTTAAACAGTGTGTTTCTTCACCACTGCGTTAAGGCCGGGCTTGACATGGCAATCGTAAACCCTGAACAAATAATCCCGTATGGCGAGATCCCAATTGTGGAAAGAAATCTGGCAGATGATTTAATTCTTAACCGGACAGAGAATGCTCTGCACAAACTTATTGAATACTACCGCTTAAAACCAACCCATGGATCCAAAACCGCAAGTATTTCTCAATCAACACAATTATCCAAATTATCGTTAGAAGAGCGAATTCAATACCGCATTCTTCACCGATTAAAAGCGGGGATGGAAGAGGATATAGAAAAATTAATTTATCAGGCGGGCCAGAAAACTCTTCATGAACAGGCAATATATATCCTCAACTCCGTTCTCCTGCCGGCAATGAAAGTGGTGGGGGAAAAATTTGGAAGTCGTGAACTGATCCTCCCTTTTGTATTGCAGTCGGCTGAGATAATGCAGCTTGCGGTTCATCACCTTGAAAAATTCCTTGAACACAGAGAAAGTCCAAATAAAGGCACACTGATCCTTGCCACTGTTTATGGCGACGTCCATGACATCGGTAAAAACCTTGTGAAGACGATAATCTCAAACAATGGTTACAGAGTAATCGATCTAGGCAAGCAAGTTCCTGTAGAAATCATCATTTCAAAAGCTGTAGAAATGAAGGCGGATGCCATAGGCTTAAGTGCCCTCCTCGTTACCACCAGCAAACAAATGCAATATGTAGTCAACGAACTGGAAAGACGGGGACATCAAATCCCTGTTCTGATAGGCGGAGCTGCTATCAATAAGAAGTTTGGAAGTCGAATTCAAAAAACGGATTCTGGCAACCATTATAAGGGTGGGGTTTTCTATTGCAGGGATGCCTTTGAGGGCTTGTCTGCAATGGAACAGTTAACCGATAAGATGCGAAGAGATGACTTCATCGCAAATAATCACCTGAATTCCGCCCGGGAAGATATCATTCAAATCAAGGCAACATCAAATATTGGTGAACCATACGCCAGTTCCTTGGTAGTTGCAACTTCTCATATTCCAATTCCGCCCTTTTGGGGACCGAGATTCGTCAAACGAATACCCCTGGAGATGGTATTCCAATTGATTTCAAAAAAGGATCTGTTCCGTTTATCATGGGGTGGAAGAAATACCAGGGGTAAAGATTGGGAAAAAATGTTGGTTGAATTTGAAGCAAGGTTTACGAGAATGTGTAAAGAAGCTATCAATGAGGGATGGCTAAAACCGATGGGAATATATGGATATTGGCCGGCACAATCACAAAATAATGACCTGCTTGTCTACGAGCCAAATGCCACCAGCGGAAAGGAACTGAAGGTGTTGGCCAGATTTCATTTTCCACGGCAATCATCAGGGGAATACCTTTGTTTATCAGATTATTTCTGCCCTGTCGAATCTGGAAAAATGGATGTGGCTGCGTTTCAAGTTATCACGGTCGGGCCAGGAGCGACCAATCAGTTTGAAAAACTACAGGAGGCCAACAATTTTACTGAAGCCTATTATTCCCATGGCCTTGCTGTACAAACAACTGAAGCCGCTGCCGAATACTTGCATCGGCACATTCTACAAGAGTTGGGGGTCAACAAAGATCAAGGAAGAAGATATTCTTGGGGTTATCCGGCAATCCCTGACCTTTCAGACCATAAACTGGTATTCCAACTTCTTCCAGTGGAAGAAATGCTTGGCGTGAAACTAACATCCGCATATCAGTTGGTTCCGGAACAATCCACTGCAGCCATTATTGTTCATCATCCAAGTGCAAAATATTTCAATATTGCTGAGACCAGAATCCAACAGCAGACGAGTTGAGGTGCCATGACCAAAAACCGCTTCCAAATCCTTTTAGAAACCAATCGTCCCATCCTCTTTGATGGCGCGATGGGTACCATGCTGAACTCCCGGGGAATTGATTATGATCGCTGTTTTGATGACTTAAACCTTTCTCAACCCGCCCTGGTCGCCGAGATACATCGTGAATATATCGAGGCGGGCTCGCAGGTGATTCAGACAAATACATTTGGAGCGAACAGGTTCAAACTTTCACGCCACGGTTTGGAAGATAAAGTATCGCAGATCAATATAGCTGCTGTCGAACTGGCAAAGAAAATCATCCTTGCTTCTTTCAAGGAAGTGCTTCTAGCTGGCGATATTGGCCCTTTAGGGGTCCGCCTGGCGCCATTTGGTCGGGTTCAACCAGAAGAAGCGTTTCAGGTATTTCTAGAACAAGCTACAGCATTAAATTCAGCGGGGGTCGATTTATTCATCATTGAAACCATGACCGACCTTTTCGAAATGAAAGAGGCAATTGCTGCAGTTATGAAAACTGCTCCTGGAATCCCAATCATTGCCTCAATGACTTTCACAAGGGATGATCGCACCTTATTGGGGGATGATCCGATCAAGGTCGCCAGTCAGATCATCGAAACCGGAGTAGATGTGGTGGGTGTTAATTGCTCTGGCGGTCCCAGCCAGTTGTTCCGCATCCAAAAACAGATGGCTGGCGCATTCCCTAAAGCCACTTATGCTGTAATGCCTAACGCTGGCTGGCCTCAACAGATTGGTGGCAGAATTATGTACCCAGCTGGGCCGGATTATTTCGAGGAATACGCACTTGCACTCTGGAATTCAGGCGTCAAGGTCATCGGTGGCTGTTGCGGTACAACACCCAGGCATATCGCTGCAATGCGAAAAGCCTTGGATCGGGCGCCATCCCAACCAAGAACAGATGGTTCCATTTCAATCACCTTTCCAGAACCGGAAGAAGCCCCAATGGCGGAACAGCCAACCAATCTGTCAAAGAGTTTACATGGTGGCAAATTTGTCATTTCCGTGGAAAT
Source organism: uncultured Anaerolineaceae bacterium (assembly GCA_964420835.1). Lineage (GTDB taxonomy): Bacteria > Chloroflexota > Anaerolineae > Anaerolineales > Anaerolineaceae > CAYQUO01. Next base: position 32,854 of record CAYQUO010000012.1, on the reverse strand, counting down.
GGACCCTCCTCGAGGTTTATCAACACATAAATTAATTGCAGGGGCAACATTGCTAATGGACTCAGGTGCCGATGTTATTAATGTCGCAGACAGCCCGATGGCACGAATGCGAATGAGTCCCTGGGCAGTCTGTAACCTGATTCAGAGGCAGGTGGGTATCGAAACCGTTCTTCATTTCCCAACGAGAGGACGTAACCTTTTGCGTGTTCAAGGTGACCTCCTGGCTGCACACGCTCTTGGGGTAAGAAATGTTTTTGTTGTTATGGGAGATCCCACCTCAATCGGAGATTACCCTGATGCCATGGATGATTATGACCTTGTTCCATCAGGACTGATTGGGATGATCAAGAATCATTTTAATCTCGGTATTGACCATTCCGGATCTGACATTGGACAACCAACATCTTTTTTTGTTGGTTGTGCTCTTAACCTGAACCCGCCAAATCTGGTGTTTGAGGTGAAAAAACTCAATCGAAAGATCGAGGCAGGAGCTGATTTTATTCTGACACAACCCTTTTATGACCCTTATCTCTTCACCATGGTTATCGAGAGATATAAAAGTGAATTTGGCAGATTGGAAACCCCCATTCTTGCCGGGATCCTTCCCCTTGCCAATTTGCGTCACGCCATGTTCCTGAAAAATGAAGTGCCAGGGATTGACCTTCCCGAATTCACCCTCGAGAGAATGCGCAAAAATGAGGAAAAAGGCCCAAGAGAAGGCATCAATATTGCATTAGAATTGATTGAAAACCTTCGGGAACATGTGCATGGTCTCTATATAATTCCAGCGTTTAATCGGTTTGATCACGTTGCGGAAATTATTGAGACCTCTCGTAAAACTAATTTAGTGTAACCATGGTCCAAGAAAAACTCCTAGTTATTGATATTGGCAATACCAGCATAACGATTGGTCTATATGTCGGGAATGACCTTGGGGCTCGTTGGCGGTTGGCAACAGATCACGATCGAATGCCGGATGAGTATGGACTTCAAATTTTAGGGTTACTGAAAAATGGGCAATGCTCGGTAGATCAGCTAACAGGCATTTGTCTGGCTTCGGTGGTACCACCCCTCACCGGATGCATCAAACAAGCAAGCATACAATACCTGAATCTCTCCCCCTTAATCGTGGAGAGCACCCTTCAAACCGGTATCAAGATCTTATATGATGATCCAAAAGCGGTGGGCGCTGACAGAATTGCAGATGCCGTTGCTGTCATGCATCTATATGGTGGTCCCGCTTGTGTTGTGGATTTCGGAACGGCTACCACTTTCGATGCCATTACCAAGGATGGTGAATATCTGGGTGGTTCGATCGCGCCGGGAATTGGAATCTCCGCTGATGCACTCATACAGCATACGGCAAAACTTCCGCACGTGGAATTATTACGGCCTCCTGCGGTAATCGGCCATAATACTGTCCATGCCTTACAATCTGGATTATTGTTTGGCTACGTCTCCATGGTCGAAGGGATGGTGGCAAGATTTCGTGATGAACTGGGAGAAGCCATGAAAGTGATTGCCACCGGCGGATTGACAGATATGATCGCCTCGGAAACTGAGGTGTTTGACATTATTGCCCCCTGGTTAACTTTGGAAGGATTAAAACTGATTTGGGAAATGAACCATGGATAATCCATTCGACAACAAAACGATCCTCCTTGGCGTTACCGGCTCAATCGCCGCCTACAAAGCAGCTGAATTGGCATCACACCTGCATCAGGCCGGGGCTATAGTTGAAACAGTTCTAACGCCATCCGCCACTAAATTTATCACCCCCCTCACATTTCAGTCTGTTACCGGGAGGAAAGCCTATGTTGAAGACGACCTCTGGGGAAGCCAGGGCCATGTAACCCATATTGGGCTGGCAAGGGCCGCAGATTTAATAATTATTGCCCCTTCGAGCGCCAATACGATCGCCAAATTGGCAGGTGGTTTTGGTGACAACCTCCTTCTTGTCACCGCGCTTGCAGCGACCTGCCCAATCCTAATAGCTCCCGCAATGGATGCCGGAATGTATCAAAATCCGGCTACACAAAGCAATATTAAATGCTTGATCGATCGTGGGGTTAAATTCATTGGACCCATCGAAGGACACCTGGCTTCAGGATTAACCGGTTTGGGCAGGCTGTCTGAGCCTAACGATATCCTTGGGAACGCCAGATGGATCCTGTCAAAAAATGGTCATCTTTGCGGGAAAAAGGTTGTTGTCACTGCAGGCGGTACCCGGGAGCCTCTAGACCCGGTGAGGTTTATCACCAATCGATCTTCGGGAAGACAGGGTTATGCCTTGGCCCAGGCCGCCTTGGACAGGGGAGCATGTGTTTCACTTATTAGCGGACCGGCCAATTTACCCATCCCATTTGGTTGTCAATTCCACCCGATCCTCACGGCAGAGCAAATGTACAAGAGCGTTTTGGATGAATGTGTCGACGCTGATTTCCTAATCATGGCAGCAGCTGTAGCAGATTTTCGGCCAGTTGGTGCGGCTGAACAAAAAATTAAAAAGGATGGCCAGTCCTTACAAGTTGTGTTGAATCAGACTGTGGATATATTGGAGGAAGTGTACAAATTCCGGGTTAAATCCGGCCGCCCCAAATTTGTAATCGGTTTCGCTGCCGAAACTGAGAACCTACTAAATAATGCCATGAAAAAGGTGAAATCAAAACATCTCGATCTGATCGTAGCAAACGATATTGGCGCCTCAGGCTCCGGTTTTGATGTACAGACAAATCAAGTAACCTTCATTTTCAAAGATGGCAGAATTGAACCACAAGAGTTAATGGACAAGAACGTCGTTGCGTCAAAGATCATCGATATAATCAGCCAATGGGTATAAAACACATCTGGCATAGGGTTCTTTACTGCTTTCTTGCATTCCCATTACTCCTCAACATTGCTGGAAATGGTACGGAATATTTTTCATTCCATCCGGGTTTGTACCCAGAACAACTTTTACAGGAACCACCTCTTGGTGTTTATGGATTCCCACCAGAGATAAACCCTTTAACCGGGCTTGCGGTGGATGATCCCACCCTTCTCCTTCGCAGGCCAGTAATGGTGAAGATCTCCAATTATCCTCCTTCAGTCCGTCCACAAGCCGGACTTTCACAAGCAGACCTGGTTTTTGAATATTATATTGGCGAGGAGGCAAATCGTTTCCTTGCAACTTACTATGGCAAGGATGTACCACAAGCAGGATCATTAAGGTCTGGAAGATTGGTTGATGGGCCTTTGGTGAGCATGTATGGAGGCATACTGGTTTATGGCAGCGCCGACCCCAGAGTGGACAAGGTGATTGAAGACCGTCTTGGCGGGAGAGCAATATCTCACCTGGAAGCGGGCTGTCCTGTTATTTGTGGTGACGATACCCACGTCTCGCCCTGGGTTTATGTCAACACAGGAGAAATTTCCCGTTATGTAAATCGTAATGGGATCAACAATCAAAACCCGGACCTGACGGGCATGATATTTGCCTCCCCAGTTACTACACCAAACGAGCATAATTTGGCGTTAAAGATCGGAATTGAATATGGGAAAACCGATCGGGGAGAGTGGCATTTTAACCCTGATACAGGGGATTATCTGCGTTGGATCGAAAAAAACCTGAACCACACCCAAATGGTTCCTCTTACCGACCGGCTAAACAACCATCAAATTACTGCGGCAAATGTAATCCTGTTATTCGCATCATATACGGAATTTAACCCCACACTCCACGATATTCAAATTACCAAAGTCCAAGGTCAACGCGCAATTTTTTTTCGGGATGGAATGGTTGAAGAAGGCACCTGGCGGGCAATATCAATTGACCGACCGATTCAATTTTTCAATCATTATGGATTGCCAATGCCGCTAAAACCTGGTAATTCCTGGATCATATTGGTCGGCACCAGTTCCAACATCGCGCATCCAACATCAGGAGTCTGGGAACTGCAGTTCAGACAACCATAATAAGGATATAGATGAAAATCCTTGTAATATCTGATATTCACGCCAATCTGGATGCATTGGAGGCGGTACTGGAAGATGCTGGTTCTTTTGATTTTTTATGGTGCCTGGGTGATCTTATTGGGTATGGGCCGGATCCCAACCAGTGCATAGAACGGATACGATTCTTTCCCGATGCGATTTGCGTGCTTGGGAATCATGACGCTGCTGTTGCAAGAGATCTGGATCTGGCTGACTTCAATTTTGAGGCAAGAGCATCACTCCTTTGGACAAAAGAGGTTATTTCTGCCGATAACCTCACGTACTTGAAAGGTTTGCCTGAACAGGCGATTAATTCCGATGTCACTCTGGTTCATGGCAGCCCTAGAGATCCTATCTGGGAATATATCCTTTTTGAAAGTACGGCAATCGCAAATTTTGACCATTTTTCAACAAGGTTGTGTTTCACCGGCCATACCCATCTTCCTGTTTGCCATCTTGATAGTGGTGAATATGGGTCCATTGTTTCCGCCAGACTCAATCAAAATGAAACAATTATCCCAAAGGGAAGAATGATTGCAAACCCCGGCTCAATTGGTCAACCCCGGGACCTTGATTCCAGAGCTTCATATGCACTCTACGACCCGGAAAACCTTACGTGGATTCAAAAAAGGGTAGAATACGATATAAAATCAGTCCAGCAAAGGATAATTAATTATAATCTGCCAAAAAGACACGCCACACGGTTGGAAATTGGCTACTAATCCATGGAACAAAACCCCAATCATATACGTTAGACCAATAAAGAGCGAGGAGAAGACGGACATGAAAAAAATGCTGACACTAATTTCAATATTCACCTTCGCAATAATGTTATCCGGTTGCGCAGCGAAAAATGCAACACAATCATATTCCGAGCGCGGTTATGGAGGTGTTGCGGACTATGAAGCACCCTCTATGGCCATGTCTGCTCCGGCGGTTTCCATGGATGAATATCCCATCCCGGAAACAAAATATGTAAATGAAAGTGACCTTACGGATCATTCATCTGTTCAACGGATCGTTCTTAAAAATGCCAACCTGTCAATCGTAGTTAAAGATCCTGTCAGTTCCCAGGAAACCATTGGAAAAATGGCCGAGGATATGGGTGGTTTTATTGTGACATCACAGCTCTATAAAATCACAACCGACCAGGGAATACAAGTACCCGAAGGGAATATCACGATACGGGTTCCCGCCGAAAAACTTGATGAAGCATTATCAAAGATCAAGGCACAGGTTACTGATCCGAAGACTGATATCCTGTCAGAAAATGTCGAAGGACAGGATGTAACGAAAGAATACACAGACCTCAAATCGAGATTGACGAACGCTGAACAAACTGAAAAAAAACTCCAAGAGATCATGGACAATGCAACCGAAACCGAAGATGTTCTGTCTGTTTATACGCAATTAATCCAGGTCCATGAACAGATTGAGGTTCTAAAAGGGCAGATCCGCTATTATGACGAAGCATCCCGATTATCCGCAATATCTGTTCGAATTCGTTCCCAAGAATCCATTGCTCCATTGACCATTGGAGGATGGAAGCCCGAGGGAATTGCCAGGGATGCGCTGCAGGCATTGATCAATTCCCTGAAATATATTGCCAATGCCTTGATTTGGGCGGTCATTTTCTGCCTGCCAATAGGTATCTTGATCGGCGTACCGGGTTATTTCATAATTCGGGGTTTAAGGCGCTGGTACCTCCGACGGAAATCAAAGAAAGCACAAACAGAAAACAACCCCTAATTGCCTGCTTTTTGTAAAACCAAATTATTAACCGGAGTACCTTCCATGAGGTATTCCGGTTTATGTTTATGGGTATTTTCCGAATGGTATAATCCCTTCGATGAATTCCCTTGTTGCATTGGATATTGAAACAACAGGGCTTGATCCTGAGCGCGATGCCATCACGGAAATCGGGGCAGTTCGGTTCAGCGGCTCACGGATAGATGCAGAATGGTCCACCCTGATCAATCCCAGGCGACCAATCCCTCCCATGATAAGCCAGTTAACTGGCATCACCAATGAGATGGTCCAGAATGCCCCCCTTCTTCCAGATGTGCTGCCGAATCTGGCTGAATTCATAGGTGACCGCTCGGTGATCGGTCACAATGTTCGTTTTGATCTGTCATTCCTGCAACAAAGCCATATATTGCAATCGAATGATGTCATTGATACCTATGAACTTGCATCTGTTCTGTTGCCTACTGCGAGTCGATATAACCTTTCCGCCCTCGGACAGATTCTGGGTGTCCCGGTTCCAACTGCTCATCGGGCTCTCAATGATGCCCACACAACTTTTGCCGTTTTCATCCGCCTGGTTGAAAAGGCGAAAAGCCTGCCAATAGAATTGTTAAACGAAATTGTGCGGTTGTCACAACCGTTTAATTGGGATGCAAATGCTGTATTCCAGGAAATCCAAAAAAACCATCCCAATGCATCTGGACTTCAGAATTTCGGTCTTTTTCCTTATGAAAACTTATTCAAAATTCAAGGCCAGGAGCAAATCCATAAACTGACACCCCTGGACCCTCCCATTCCATTGGACATCGAAGAGGTTGCCGGCTTTCTTGAATATGGAGGAACCTTTTCACGAATATTTAGTACATATGAATATCGGCCACAACAAGTGGAAATGACCCGGGCTGTAGCCAATTCCATTAATGAGAATCTTCACCTGTTGGTTGAGGCTGGCACTGGGATTGGGAAATCTTATGCCTACTTAATCCCGGCAGCCATATTCGCCACCAGTAATCAGAGAAGGGTTGTGATTTCCACCAATACCATTAACCTCCAGGATCAGTTGATCAACAAGGATGTTCCGGATCTAACAAAAGCCCTGGGACTTGATTTACGCGTCGCAGTGTTGAAGGGACGGATTAATTATCTTTGCCCAAGAAAATTGGATCTAATGCGGCAGAGAATGCCCGAGAATGTTGATGAGCTAAGACTGTTGGCAAAAATCCTTGTCTGGCTTTGGTCGGGGGGAACCGGTGACAGGACAGAGATAAATATCAATGGTCCTGCCGAACGGGATGCATGGGCAATGCTCTCCGCAGAGGATGAGGGATGCAAGAATGAAACCTGCCTTGGACGAATGGGCGGAGCATGTCCTTTTTTCAAGGTACATAGAGCTGCAGAAAACGCCCACCTGGTCATTGTGAACCACGCCCTTCTTCTTACAGATGTTGCAACAGGAAACCGTATTATCCCCGATTATGATCACCTCATCATTGATGAAGCTCACCATCTGGAAACCGCAACAACGAATGCTTTAAGTTTTCGAGTCAATCTACCAGATCTGCATCGTTTATTGAACGAGTTGGGTGGAACAAATTCCGGGGTAATCGGGCATATTTTGAGACTCTTGCACGTTGTTCTTACACCTGCTGACTATGCCAACTGTTTTCAAGCAGCTCAAAAAATTACGGATCACATTTTCCACCTTGACCAAAGCAATCGTCAATTTTTTCTAAGGCTGGGGGAATTTTTGGAAATTGAGCGAGATGGGCAACCAATCAGCCTTTATGGGCAGCAAACCCGAATCACCAGTGCAATAAGGACACAACCCGCATGGGTCGATGTGGAAATGGCTTGGGACCTCGTCCATGAATCCTTTATACAACTGGTCGGATTATTGACCAACTTTTATCAATCCATTGGAGACATTGACCCTGCACATTCAGAAGCACTCTCCGACCTGCAAACCAGCCTTGGGACAATCAACCGCCGTATCAGCGAAGCAGATAACTATATTAATGGTTTGGTGAGCAACCCATCTCCTGATCAAATCTACTGGGTTGAAATCTCACCCAAGAATCACAGCCTTTCGCTTCAGGTGGCTCCCTTGTTCATTGGGCCTCTGGTCGAAAATCATCTTTGGCATCAAAAATCTTCTGTAATTCTTACCTCGGCTACCCTGACAACTGATTGTCGTTTTGATTACCTAAGAGAAAGGTTAAATGCAGATGAAGCAGAAGAGCTGTCACTTGGGTCACCATTTGATTACGAATCTTCCGCCTTATTGTACCTCGTCAATGACATCCCGGAACCTTCGGATGGCGCCAACCATCAACGTTCGGTCGAACAAATACTTGCCCGATTAAGTAAGGCTACCGGCGGGCGGTTGCTGGCATTATTTACATCTTACGCCCAACTCCGCCGGACATCACAGGCAATAGCCCCCATTTTGGCAGATGCCGGCATCCTTGTCTACGAACAGGGTGAAGGCGCTTCACCAAATTCGCTATTGGAAACTTTTCGGGTTTCTGAGAGGGCTATCCTGCTAGGCACCCGGGCTTTTTGGGAGGGTGTTGACATCCCAGGTGATGCGCTTTCGACTCTCGTCATCGTTAAACTCCCCTTTGATGTGCCATCGGACCCGATAATCGCCGCCCGGTCAGAAACATATGAAGATCCTTTCAATGAATATCATCTTCAAGAAGCCATCCTTCGATTCCGGCAGGGATTTGGCCGATTGATCCGAACACAATCCGATCGGGGTGTTGTAACGATTTTGGATCGCCGTGTGATCAGTAAAAAATATGGCAAGTTGTTCATCCAATCGCTGCCGAAATGTACAATCCAGTTGGGATCAATGCAAGACCTGCCAAAAGCGGCTGCCCGTTGGCTGAACGTATAACATACTTGACAATTACTTCCATCATTTTGCTGCTACATCCAACCACGCAATCGGTAAACAATAATTCCAATATATTCTTTAATTGCATTGCTAAATGCTGAAGCATCACTGATATTCGGTACAATCCGAAGGGTTTGAGTAGAGATATTTGCCGACCATAGGTCCTGCCAATTCTTTTCAGTGACCCTGAAATCAGTTGGAGCCGGAATTACTGAAATTCCCTGTTTCAGAAAAACACCCATGGCTCTTGGCATATGGATTGCTGATGTCACAAGCAGTATTCTGTTTATACCTTTCTGCCCAAGTATCTGTGTGCTGAACAATGCATCCTCATAGGTATTAACCGAACGGGTTTGAAGCCAGATTGCATCAGAAGGCACGCCCAGGGTCGTTAGCAGTTCTTTCATTTGAGATGCAGGTGTGGATGTGATGGATTTTTTCCAGGTTGAATTCCCCCCACTTAATAATAAATATTCTGTTTTTCCTTGTTTGTACAGTTCCGCCGCATAAAGAACCCGGTCACCTGCGCCACTAATGTCTACCATTGGCCTTGGATAATCCATCATATCCGTCCCCCCGCCAAGAACGACTATAGCCTCGACTTCAGGGATTGTAACCGGAGGAAGATATTGCCACTCAAGCGATTTTACCAGCGCCATGGAGATCCACCGGTTCCCGCTGATCCATAAAACCAACGAGGCGATCAACAGAATAATTCGCAAAAGCCGCGTTTTTCTGTTCAGTATCAGGCCAATGGTAATTAATAGCCAGGCTAACCCTATTGGATATATGAATAATGGAAAAAACTTGGAGAAGTATTCAAACATGGCTTATCCTATTTTCATTGGTGGGTCATGGCCAATTGTAATGGAAAAACATACCCTTCCATATATATCTGGAAGGGTATGTTGGATGGACCAGGCCTAAAAGTTAAAACAAGCCAATTACCCTGCCGGTTTCCAAGTCAAGGTCGACATCATAAAATACAGGTCTTGTCGGCAGCCCAGGCATGGTGCTCATCGTCCCCAATAGCGGGTAGATGAATCCTGCTCCGACGGATGCACGAATATCGCGGATGGGTATCTTGTAACCTTTCGGCACCCCTTTCATTGTCGCGTCATGGCTTAGGCTTAAATGAGTTTTCGCCATGCACACCGGGAGTTTATCAAATCCCAAACGTGTGTATTGCTTAACCCTTTCTTCCGCTTCTGGTGAGTATTCCACCCCATCCGCTCCGTATATTTCCCGGGCAATGGTTTCGATCTTATCCTTGATCGACATGTCAAGAGGGTATAGGAATTTAAAGTTTGAGGGTCTGTCAGAGGCTTTTACAACGGCTTTTGCCAGGTCAATCGCTCCTTCACCACCAAGCTCCCAGTTGTTGCAGACAACTGCTTCTTCCGCCTTTCCTTCATCCACAGCAACTTTTCTAACCAGTTCCAATTCTGCTGGTGTATCCGTGGCAAATTGATTGACAGCCACAACCACCGGTATTCCAAACTTCCGTGCGGCGGCAATGTGGTGAAGAAGGTTGGGTAGTCCATTTCTTAATAGTTCTAGGTTTTCGTCAGTATAGACTTGATTTAACGGCTTTCCAGCAACCACTTTGGGTCCGCCACCATGCATTTTTAAAGCCCTGACAGTGGCAACAATTACAACCACATTAGGTATCAGGCCTGAGTATCGGCACTTAATGTTAAAGAACTTTTCCATCCCCATGTCAGCCCCAAATCCGGATTCGGTAATCACGAATTCCCCCAGTTTTAAACCAATCCTGTCGGCAACAATTGAACTGTTTCCATGGGCAATATTGGCAAAAGGACCTGCATGTACGAATACTGGAGTGCCTTCCAGAGTTTGCATTAGATTCGGCTTGATGGCGTCCCGCATTAATACTGTTAATGCCCCAGCCACACCAAGATCATCCGCTGTGACAGCCTCTCCATTCTTGTTAACACCAATCACAATATTCGCAAATCGCCGTCGCATGTCGGCCAGATCTGTGGTCAGAGCCAGAATGGCCATCACTTCACTTGCTACAGTAATATCAAACCCGGTCGCTCGTTCGTTCCCTTTTTCCTGATCCCCCTCCCCGATGGTAATGCCGCGCAGCATCCGATCACTGGTATCAATAACCCGCTTCCAGGTAATGCTTTTTGGATCTATATCCAGGCGGCATAATCTTTTTCTCTCTTCTGCAGTAAGATCTTCCGGGTTTGTTTTGTTAATTCCCAGTCTCTTTAGTCTTCCAAGGAGTCCCCTGCCAAATTTACGCACTCCCTGTTTATTGGCTGGAATTAACCGTTCAAATAATTGTTCATCAGTTGCATCCTTCTCATGGAGCATACGAACATCTATGGCCGCTGCCAGAAGGTTGTTTGCTGCGGTTATAGCATGAATATCCCCTGTCAGGTGGAGGTTAAAATCCTCCATGGGGATCACCTGGCTGTAACCTCCACCTGCCGCCCCTCCCTTGATACCAAAAGTGGGTCCCTGGCTCGGTTGTCGAATCGCAGTAATTACCTTGTGCCCCAAATGAGCTCCCATTGCCTGGCTAAGACCAACGGTTGTGGTGGTTTTACCTTCGCCCAACGGAGTGGGGGTGATCGCCGTTACATCCACATATTTACCATCCGGAACATCTTTTAACCGATCCAGGATTTCAAGTTTCACCTTCGCTTTGTATGGCCCATAAAGCTCAAGTTCATCAGGCAGAATGCCCAGTTCATCTGCAATCTGCGTGATCGGCTTTAATGTCGCTTCCTGGGCGATCTCAATATCAGAAGGTACAGGTTGACGTCGGCGGAGAGGGCTTGCTTTGAAGATTACCCCCTGCTTATTTAATTTTGATGACATTTATAGATCTCCTTTCATGGATGAATAAGCACCAACTAGCCAATTATTCATCAAAAGAGCATTTATGACAAGCGCATAAAGTAATCAGTATTCCAGATAAAACATCTATTATCGCCCTCAAACGCTTGAATATCCTTTAAAATAATGGTGATTCCTGTAATCATCTTATTCGAACATTGGTCTGAGATAAGTATTAAAAATGAAGGATATTAAAATCGAGTACCTTCTTGGCTTTCGCGATATACCCAAAGCCTTGAGGAAAATTGGATTGGGCGCTCCTTTACCTGTTGTTGTCATCGTGGGGGGAGCAAATGATATCAATCCCATATATTGGAAAACCATCCATGATGCACTTGAAGTGTTGTTGTCATGGGTGGAGGAACACAAAGCAGCAGTTGTGGATGGGGGAACCAGCGCAGGCGTAATGGAAATTAATGGGAAGATCAAAAAGGAAAGAAACCTTCAATTCCCATTGGTTGGAGTGGCAGTGAGCAGCCTGGTAACTATCCCCGAGTCCCCAAGGTCAAATGGCAAAATTGACCTTCAATCCAACCATTCGCATTTTTTCCTGGTCAAGGGGAACCAATGGGGTCATGAATCTGTTTGGATGTCTAAAATTGCCACGTCAATCGCCCAGGGCCATCCATCTGTTACTGTATTACTGAATGGAGGAGACATTTCGGCACAAGATATTCAAAACAGCCTGGCTGAAAAACGGCCTGTATTAGCAATACGGGGAACCGGGCGATTGGCAGATACGCTCCCGGAAAAACCCGACTGCATTTATGCCGTTCATTCCGGTGATGAACAAAAGATCATTCACGTAATGGATTCCATCATGAAAATACAAGCAAGGAGCAAAAAGAATGGGAAAATTTGAGGAATATTCCTTTTTTGTAAACAACACCCAACAGATAACGACACAAAGGCAGGCTGCAACGCAAGCCTATTTAACCGTTAATACCGGAATATTTGCCATCCTCGCGTTTGTATTAAAAGATGTTGGGCTTAGTGGATTGAAACTTATTTTGATTATCGTGCCGCTTTTTTTGGTCGGCATCCTGGCTTGTCTGACCTGGTATAAATTGATCCTGCAGTACAAGGCTCTCATCTCCTGGAGATACGACCAATTAATGGAAATTGAAAAATCGTTGGAAATGAAAGGGTGTCATCAGTTTTACCTTAAGGAATGGGAGCATTTTTATCAGCCAAGGCAGGGGCATGAAAAATTTGGCTTTTCCAAACTCGAAAAAGTTCTCCCCCAATTATTCATTTCACTTTATATATTAATTGCGGTTGGCGTGTTGATTAATTCCATATTAGGGTAAAACAAAAAAAACGTTTCCCTCTCCTAATAAGCCAAGAATAATTCAACAACACAAAATGACGCAAAAAGCCCGTAACCTAAGAGATGGGGCGGGTGGGAATCGAACCCACAAGACCTTGCGGCCGGCGGATTTTAAGTCCGCTGCGTCTGCCTGTTCCGCCACCGCCCCATGATTGATGGGTGTAATTGTATCTCAATCAGAATTTGGGTCAAGGCTCGTTTTTTATAGGATCACTTTATTCTAGCTAAAGTACTCCCAATATGAACCCAGAAAGGCGATAAACGACCTTCCACCCTTGCTGTGCGTAATGCCATGCGTAGTTCATGGGCATTGCCAAAAGAGGGCAGCACGGTAACTGCTCTCCCAAGTTCCCATATTAGGTGGCTGTCTGACCCGGCAGTTCCAAGAAGTTTGTGCTTTGCGGCAAACGCCTGCGCTTTTTTATTATCTTCCGCTTTCAGGCAACGGGAATTATACACTTCAATGGCATCTATGAAAGGCAGGATCTCAAAAAGATCCTGAAGTTTCCAGCCGTGACGTTTCAAATCAAAAGGGTGTGGCACGGATATGAATGCATCTTGTTCTCGCAGGAGTTTAATCGCACGAAATGGTTCCAATCCAGCAGGAATTTCTTCCTTGACAAAAACCCCCAACAACTCCCCTTTCGTGGTAAGTATTTCCTCTCCAACAATGAACAACTCAGGATAGAGCCCAAACGCTTCCCTGGCTGAGTGGATTTGGTTGTGGTCGGTAATTACGATCTTGTCAATTCCCTGCTTGCTGGCACGGTTGAACAATATATCAATACGGCTTCTACTATCATGTGAAGCATGTGTATGGCAATGAAAATCAACTCTCCAGAAATGGTTCATCTTTATAGAAAATTAGTGTAATATGGCCAGGTTCTAATCAGCCTGGGAGGAACAATAGGTTTACAATAAGTTGCCATAATTGATCAGGGGGTTGAGTTTGGTGTGCGTGTCGCTATTGGCATGGATGTTGACCTTCGCGTTTCAGTATGCTTGGGCGTTGTCGTAAAGGTTGCAGTAATTGTCGGGCTGGTTGTGATCGTTTTCGTTTCAGTGAACGTCGGTGTAATGGTGGACGTTGCCGTGGATGTTCTGGTAAGCGTCGGGGTTCGGCTGGGAATTGGTGTGGCTGACGGCAAAGGAGGTTTTCCAGTAACCACGAAACGGCTGGATACTTTCCAGGTTTCACCTACGTATATTTGCACTTCATATTCTCCCGGCAACCATTGATCTGGAGGAGGAGCACATTCAGTGTATCCATAGCCTCCCGTGCTGCCATCCCATGGCTTTGTCTCCGTACACATGATCTTGTGATCCTCCAGTCGGATCCATAATGCCGTCCACTGGGAACCGACAAGCATCTGATTATAGGAGAAAGTGCCAAATAGTTTGGTAATTGGATTGATCATTTCCGTGGAAGGGTTGACCGGTTGAATATCCATTATTTGTCTGGCAAATTGCATTTGAGAGAACACGGAATTGGGGTCTGGAGTGACCAGACTGGTAAATAAGTTCATTACCTCTGCGGCTAAAGTGGGTGTGTATGTTACTGAGGGTGTTTCAGTAATGGTTGGAGACAATGTTATAGATGGAGTGGTTGTGATCGTTGGCGTTATGGTGATGGTTGGAGACAAAGTAATTGTTGGCGACGGAGGGAAAACCCTGTAGACAATCGGTTCAGTGTATCTTCCAAGAATGATGACGGATAATACCAATCCTCCTGAGATAAAAATCAGCCTCCACCCCTGGATAATCCTTTCCCGGCGCTTTCGGAAAAATTGCAGTTTGCGCCCAGTGCGAATAAACCGGATTCCCAGATAAAAACTGATTACCACTCCCAAAAGGGCAAGGAATATTGCGGTCTGCAACCCTGTTTTAATATCCAAATTCATAAGTGATACAAGTGCATAACACTGGAAGAAAACCGTACCAGATTATAGCATGCCCTTTCAAATTCGATAAATTACCAACTTGTAATCTATATCTCGTTGTCAATAACCTGCTTCTTGTGTAAAATTAGGCAACTCGTTTGGTACAGACCATTCATGACACTTAAACCGGGTTATGTTTTAAATAACCGCTATGTAATTGTATCTGTCCTTGGGCAAGGTGGGATGGGGGCTGTTTACCGTGCCAGGGATGAGCACCTAAAAGTATATGTGGCTGTAAAAGAAAATTTATATCTTAGCGAAGATTATTCCAGGCAATTCCAACGTGAGGCGAGCATATTGGCTGGCTTGCGCCATCCAAATCTTCCAAGGGTGGGAGATTATTTTGGGATACCCAACCAAGGTCAATACCTCATTATGGAACATGTTGATGGCGAAGACCTTCGTCAACGGATCGAGCGGCTTACTACCCTGCCCGAACAGGAAACCGTACTTATCGGGGTATCCATGTGTGATGGGCTTGGATACCTTCACTCAAGACATCCTCCGATCATCCACCGGGATATCAAACCTGGCAATATAAAAATCACCCCTGAAGGAGAAATCATCCTGGTCGATTTTGGTTTAGCCAAGATCATGTCTGGCGCACAGGCCACCACCACCGGTGCCCGGGCAATGACTCCCGGATATTCTCCCCCAGAGCAATATGGTACGGCCCGAACGGATGCCAGGACAGATATCTATTCCCTTGGCGCCACATTGTATGCAGCACTTACCGGGATAATCCCCGAAGACGGTTTGGCACGCGCAACCAGGAAATCCAAACTGACACCTCTTCGACAACTTCAACCAAGACTTGATAAACGCCTAACGTCCGTTATCGAAAAAGCGCTTGAAATTGAACCAGACGACCGCTATCAATCTGCTGAAGAATTTAAAATTGCTTTGCTTGAAGCAGGTGACTTGCTTGATATCACCAGGCCACGTTTTTTTATTACTCCCCCACCTGTTCAATCAGAGCCGTCCATTGGAGAGATCAGTCCGCGTCAACCCCAATATTATGCCTTGGACAATAACCAGGGCTTGCCACCCGGCACTTCTCCCAGGTCAAAAGTTAAAAAATTGCCTCGTAGGGCTCTTACAATCTCTTTAATTGCTTTCGCTCTAATTGCTGCTTATATTCTTGGCAGACCGCTGATTTCTGCAAATAATGGGCTGATTCCTCCACCGAAGCCATCGATCACAAGCAGTCCTGTAATTACACAAACATTACCACTGGATCATCCTCTTTCTGCAACAACCCCGGCCAAGACATCGCCAGCACTTCAACCCACACCAATTGAGGAATTTCCATTCAAACCTGTTGTTCCAACCCCAATTGGGGGAGGTCGCGGTTCCATTACTTTTGTTTCTGAACGCACCGGCTCAAATCAACTGTGGTCGGTAAATTTGGATGGATATATTCTCGATCAATTAACCAATATCGTTGGAGGAGTTTGCCAACCGGTTTGGTCCCCGGATGGTGAAAAAATTGCTGTAATATCACCTTGCTCTTCGAAGAAATTCCTTTACAACGACTCAAAAATTTACATCTTGGACAAAGACGGGAACAATCCGATGATGCTTCCAGTATCGAAGCCGGGTGATTTTCATCCTGCCTGGTCTCCGGATGGCAACCGTATTGCTTTTACATCCATTCGGACCGGTACACCACATGTTTATATCTATGATTTTGATACTGATAACATCTCCGAGATATCTGACACGCGGTTTTCCGATATGATGCCAACATGGAATCGCACGGGAAAGCAATTGGCAATTGTACGGAAGATTTTGTATAACCATATCTGGATGGTATCCGACACAGGTGTTTCGCAATTCCAATTCAGCAGCAGCGGGAATGTGAATGACCTTTGGCCTGATTGGTCTTCAGATGGCAGCTTTCTAATTTATAGTCGTAGTTCTGAAATAGCGTTCTATCCATTTTTGTATCGGTATAACTATGAAGAGAGGGGAACCGGTGCAGAAATTCGTATTCCGCCAGTAAATATTGAATCCGGCCCAATAGCAGAAGCAAAACTATCACCAGACATGAAATGGATCACTTTCGAGAGTTGGCCAGATGGTAAAAACCATGATGTATACATTATGGATATTACAGGAGAAAACAAGCATCGGTTAACAACAGATCCCGGATTCGATTTCAGCCCGGTTTGGCAGCCCAAGGGAAAAATCAACTCATCCGATTAAGGTCTGTTCATGACGTTGGAAGTCGGCTCGTTATTAAATAATCGATATCGTATAGAACAGATCATCTCACAGGGTGGAATGGGGGCTGTTTATAAAGCAGTAGATGAAAGCTTGGCAATTTCCGTTGCCGTGAAGGAAAATCTGATTACCACAGACCAATCTACACGTCAGTTCCGACGCGAGGCAACCATCCTGGCCACCCTCCGGCACCCTAATCTGCCACGAGTTACCGATCATTTTATTAATCCAAATATTGGACAATACCTTGTAATGGATTATGTGGATGGCGAAGATCTTCGCGAGCGAATGGGAAAGGTTGGGTTTATTAACGAAGATGATGTAATTATTATCGGTACGGCAATATGTGACGCTCTCGATTTTTTACACAGCCGCAAACCTCCCATAATCCATAGGGATATAAAACCCGGCAATATTAAGATCACCCCGACAGGTGAAATCTACCTGGTTGATTTTGGGCTGGCAAAAATTGACAAAACCGGTCAGGAAACCACAACAGGGGCCCAAGCCTTAACACCAGGCTACGCCTCTCCAGAGCAATATGGTAAGGGCACAGAAAGCCGTTCCGATATTTATTCTTTAGGGGCGACCCTTTATGCAGCCTTGACTGGGAAAATACCGGAAGATGGATTGACAAGGGCTGCTGGCAGTACCATTTTGACACCCATTCTCAAACACAACCCAGCTATATCGCAAGCGCTTGCATCCGCCATAGAAAGGGCCATGGCAGTCTTTCCTGCCGATAGATACCCCAATGCACTTGCTTTTAAACAAGCATTAATTGAAAGCGGTTCCGGCGCCACAACAATAACAACTGGAATGGCCAATTATCATTTCAATATACCCATGGGGTCCACTTCGATAACACAAAAACCTTCATCTGGGGCTCCAACTCCCGCTGAAATAATTGGGCAATCGGATATCTCACAACCAACATCCAGCCTTCCATCGCATCCATTACCTGATCTGCATTCCCTATCATCCTCCTTCGACCCCGGTCACACATCACCAATTCCACCTGCATCCGTTGGGCCACAGAGGAAAAAATCCATAGGAGGCTTTGCGGTTGGACTGATCATTATCGGTGTAATTGGGATTTGCGGGCTGGGTGTAATCATTTCCCTTGTTGGAAGACATTTGGATATTTCTACTCTAACCACTTTCCTTGGCGGAGAATACCAGGCAGAATCCAAACTTCAACCGCTTGTTCCAACAACATTAACAACAGAAGCCGTTTCTTCGATTCAAGATACACCAGCACTGGCAACTTTCACAGCAGCGTCGGAATTGCCCCCAACACCTTCCATAACCCCGATTGGTGGTGGAAATGGAGATATTCTGTTCGCTTCCAGTCGAACCGGAATACCCCAGATTTTCATCATGAAAGCAGATGGTTCAGATCCAAGGCAGTTGACAAAATTACCAGATGGCGCCTGTCAACCGGATTGGTCGCCTGATGGAAAGCGCTTTGCCTTTATATCTCCTTGTGCCAAACGACAGGATCGTTATCAAGGCTCAAGTATCTTCATTGCCGAAGCAGACGGCAGCAATATAACTCCACTCGTATCAACACCCGGAGGCGACTTTGATCCGGATTGGGCTCCGGACAATAACTCGATCGTGTTCACATCTATTCGTGATGGTATCCCACATATTTATATATATAATCTGACAAATAACCAATCCATAAACCTCTCTGCCCAGAGCAGTAATGACCAACGTCCAGTCTGGTCTCCGGATGGCTCCCTCATTGCCTTTGAAACAACCCGTCTAGGGTGGCTTCAGATCTGGTTGATGAACCCGGATGGGAGTTCTCCCCGGGAATTTACAACAATGCAGGAAGGCGCAGCTTCCATGGCCGCATGGGCAGGCAACATGGAAGCCATGGCCTACATTCACTCGCCCGATCTCCCATGGATTGCTGCAAAAAGGATCGGTGTTCGTGGTGTAAAAGAAAACCGAGTATCTTCGATGGAGCCTTGCTGGAATCCCAAGTTTTCACCGGATAATTTTTGGCTATTATTTGAAAGCCGTCAAAATGGAAACATTGATATCTATAGAATGTTGATGAATGGCGGGCAGGTTACACGCCTGACAGAACATGAAGGCGAGGATTTTCAGGCCGATTGGCGGCCACTGGCAAAATAAAACCCGGTCTTTTCTTGTTAACACAAAATCGATCACTCAGGATCATTCAAAAACAATCCTTCTTTTTCCATTTGCCGGATAAAATTGAAAACTTGCATCCCACCAATGTTCTTATATTTTATCTTGTCGATCAATGCAACTAACAGCTTGCAGTTTCCCCACGGTTTCCCACAATAGAAGAAAATAATAATGAATTTGTCTTTTTAAGGACAGGGAAATCCTGTTTCAATTGATCTAATAATGACTATGCGCATTTTTAGCGGCTGCTTGTCCCAACCTTGCACTGCCAGATTTTATTCTCAACATTCGCTGCATGATAGGAAATAAAATTGTGTATGTTTTATATAAGAGAGGCTTGGTTGAATAATCCCAAGCGCCAACTGTCTCAACAAATTTTCCACCAAACCCTTCCTTAAAACGGTATACCTTCCAAAGAGGATCGCTTTCATCCATCACCGAGGGAGCGCCCCACAGGTCATAACTTGTGCATCCAAGGTTTTTTGCCAGTAACATTGCCTCCCACTGAAGAAGATAATTTGGCATACGTTCTTTGTGTTCCCCACCAGACATGCCATAGAAATACCAGGCTCTATTACAAAATATATATAGGATTAACCCTGATAAAGGTAATCCTTCATATTCTGCAATTAATATCTTTGCCATTCCGCTCTGCAGGAACGTACCCCACGAATTGTAATAATACGCGGGAGGTCTGATAATGAAACCATCCCTGTTCGCTGTTTCTTTATACATCCTATAAAGCAGGGGGAAATCCGATTCTCCACCCTGCCTCACTTGTATCCCTTTGCGTTTGGACAACCTGATGTTATATCGTGTCTTTTGTTTCATTCTCTGTAACAGTTCACTTTCACTCAACTGTAAATCAACAATAAGCGTATTGGGAAATTGTATTTGCTCTTGAGAATACTTCCACCCACGGCTTGTTAATTCTAGAGACAAGCCCCTGCCGTTGATTAATTCCTGTTTTTCTAGGCTGTCAGTTTCCTTAACTGTTTTTACTACATCAGGGTCGATTTTAATGAATAGGACATCTGGCTGTCCGGCCATTAACTCCAAATCATACAAAACGCTGGATCTTAACTGAGGGTTCGACCAATCTAACAATGGGCCACGTGGGGCATACAGCACCTTCCAAGAAAAGGGATAACCCCTCCAATAGCCCATTTTTCTTTGCAAGACCATTGCAGCGGCCTTGACAGTGCCATCTGGTCCCTGCCATCGATAGGGGTGACTCTCCCATTTGACGTTTTGTTTTACTTGTGCCCATTCAGAGGTTTGCAAGAAATGGCCATTACCAATCTGCGAAATGCTTGTGTCCCAATCGGTCATGTCAGTAATCTTGTGCACACTCACTGTCCACCTTGATCAGCAATCGTTGCCATTATGACGTTGTTTAGAAGGAATAACAGCACCATTATTCACACCAGCTGATTTCGAACCTTATTCATGAGTCGAAAGAACCAATATACCGTCGGTAGATATACTTTATCGTATGCCCCAGCCGACCGCAATACATTACCCCCAAAACCCCTTTTAAAACGATATACACCCCACAATCCATCATTCCTTTTATCAAATACTGCTTCCAGTTCGTCTTCATTTACATCCGGAACACCCCATAGGTCATATTCAATACACCCCTTGACATATGCCCATTTCATGGCTTCGTATTGAAGCAAGTAAGAAGGCATCCTGTTTCTCTCGCGATCACTGGAAGCCCCGAACAAATACCAAGCCCGTTTTCCCCGTGAAAACACCATCACTCCGGCAAGCGGGGTGTTTTCCAAATAGGCTATCAGCAGGACACACTGTTCATTTTTTAAGAAGATGTCAAATGCAGATTGATAATAATATTTTACATGGACACCAAAACCATCCCTGGTACCCGTTTCTAGTAAAAGTGCATAAAACTCTTCAACATTTGATGAGGGCTTAACGATCACTTCCTTTTTCCTGGCAAGCTGGATGTTATAACGGGTTTTCTGTTTCATCCGGGAAAGCCATTCTTGTTCTGTTCCGCGAAGATTGATCGAAATGGTCCGACGTGGCTGAACGGTCATATTGCTACGCCGAAAACCTGTTAAGAAATGTCCATAATGTTCCCAATCACTGTCAATTACATCAGGCTCCACCTTCAGGAAAACCGTACGATGCCTTCGGCAAAAGAGGTCAATTTCAGGCCATAGCAAAGCCCATTCTGTACCAACTGGGCCTTTAGGTATATAGGCAATGGAAAATATTGGTGTTAGATCTCTAATCAGAACCTGTGCGCCACAATTATTTACTATAAAATGAACCGGACGCCAGCCAAACCGCGATTTTAATTCTCCCCATTGCGGACTTTGAAGCAAATGCGCCTCTGGTTTTTGTTCCACAAAATGATCCCAATCCTGGGGTGTAACAATAGCCATCAGTCGATTGATAGAATCTCAAGAGAAGGGGTTGAACCCACGGCTGCATCGGGTATTTTATGGTCTAACAGTTCAACAATCGCTTGTGGGTCACCTTCATTCGTCAGCCGAAGAAGCTCTTTAACTGTTGACTGCAATTCACTGCCTTTTAAAATTTCTTCCCCCACTGCTTTGTATACATCCGGATGTTCGGTTGGCTGAAACAGGTTCTTTTCATCCCAAAGATCTTCACTGATCTTCTCTCCCGGACGAACACCTGTAAACATAATTTCTATATCCCTGCCGGGTTCAAGCCCGGATAGACGGATAAGATCTTCTGCGAGATCTAATATGCGGACTTGCTGTCCCATATTGAGCACAAAGGTTTCTCCTCCCTCACCCATACTCGCAGCCTGCAATACAAGGTAAACAGCCTCAGGGATCGTCATAAAATATCTTTGCATGTCCGGGTGAGTTACCGTAATAGGCCCCCCCCGGGCGATTTGACTTTTAAACAATGGAACAACACTACCCCGGCTTCCCAAAACATTCCCAAATCGTACAACTGTAAAATCTTTATGATACTTTTGCGCTACATCCAAAACAATCATCTCTGCAATCCGCTTTGTAGCGCCCATTACATTGATGGGTTTGATCGCTTTATCGGTAGATATCATTACCAGTCGTTCAATATCATGTTTTGTTGCAGCCCTGACAATATTTTGCGTGCCTTCAATATTATTTGTAATTGCATCCTCAACATTCACCTGCATCATAGGAACATGCTTATGTGCTGCAGCATGAAATACAAGATTGGGGTCATATTCAGTAAAGACATGATTAATTCTTACTCGGTCTCGAATATCGGCAATAACTGGTGATATCCTGATTCCCGTGTAATTTTCTTTCATCTCTGCAAGTGTTTCATAAATGGAATTTTCCCCGTGGCCTAACAGCACGATTTCATGTGGTTGCCATTGTGCTATCTGCCGGCATAATTCACGGCCAATGGAGCCACCAGCTCCGGTTACCAATACGATCCGGCCTTGAATGATCTCCCCAACCTTGGTATCCTGAACATGTGCCGGTTCCCTTCGAAGAAGGTCGGAAATATCCACTTCCCGAAGTCGGCTAATACTCACCTTTCCGCCCAGAAGTTCGTAAATACCAGGGATGGTGCGAAAAGAAATCCCCTTCTTCCTGCAGATGTCTGCAACTACCCTGACGACTCTTCCAGGCGCACTTGGAATGGCGATGATCACCTCATTTATGTGCTTGTTGTCAATTATCTTTGCCAGGTCATCCACAAGTCCAACCACCGGAACACCAAATATCTGTTGCCTTTGTTTGGCTGGGTTGTCATCCAAAAAGCCCACGGGTTGAAGACCCAGTTGGGGATTTTTGGCAAGCTCACGTACAACCATTGCCCCGGCATCACCTGCCCCGACTATCAATGCCTTTTTTGTCGCCTGGGTTATTCCATTGTTGGTGGATCGAATTTCCGCCAGCAATCGCATAAGAAGTCTAAGCCCGCCCACCAGAATCATGGAAAGCAACCAATCGATCACCAGAACAGAACGCGGGAAACCAATGAACGCCTTTTGTGTGAATGCGATGATCATGGCTAATGATACTAATACTGACGCAGTAGACACCGCTGCAAGGATTATTTTCAGTTCAGAGGTACTTGCATAAACCCACATCCGCCGGTAAAGCCCGAAGAAATAAAAAACAACAGGTTTCACAATTATGGAAACCCCAATCATCCAATAAGCAGAGGGGAGGAAGAACAAAAAAGCACCACCCAGTTCGAGGCGAAGCGCATAACTTCCGAGGACAGAAACCGGGATCAGAATTAGATCACCGAGAAAAATATACCGGTTCCTGATGTTTGTAATGCCCTTCATTCGCTATTCTCTATCTGCCTTTAAATCCAATTACTGCCCCAAATGTACGTAGTACTATTGATGCATCCAGCATCAGATTACGATGCTTGATGTAATACAGGTCATATTCCAACTTGGTGGCGTTTGCAGCTATAGAGGCAGCGTACCCATAATTGATCTGAGCCCAGCCAGTTAAGCCTGGACGGACAAGCAATCTTGCTCGATAAAAGGGGATTTCTTGTTGCAATTTGCTTACAAGCTCCGGACGTTCAGATCTCGGTCCTACAAGGCTCATTTCCCCTCGCAGCACATTGATGAATTGGGGAAACTCATCCAAATGGCTTTTTCGCAATATTCTTCCTATGGCAGTAATTCTCTCATCGTTTTCACTGGCAGGTATTGCCTTTCCATCTTTTTCTGCATCTTGATGCATCGTGCGGAATTTTAAAATTCGATACTCTTTTCCATTTTTTCCCAACCGAATTTGTGAGTAGAACACCGGGAAACCACTGGTTAGAACAATACCTAATGCCATTACAGGCAACAACAATAAGAAAATGATAATACCAACAATACCTCCAAGAATATCCACGGCTCTTTTTAGTGTTTCGTATGATTGTGCAGCATGAACCTCATCCAGAAAGGAGCGAAGTATCCAATCAGATTTGTGAAGAAAGATGGGCACCCTGCCCAGTAATTCTTCATAGATAACAGGCATGGTTGTTACTTGGATGCCCATTTCTTCAGCATTGATTAAAGCCTCGAAGGTTTGATTGTCTATTTCGCCTGAAATGGAAAAGACCAAGTCAGTAATATTTTGTTTCTTTATCGTATCAACAATAATATCGCTTCCACCCAAGACTGGATGATTTCCTATTTGTTTTCCCTTCTTCTTCTTATCATCATCAATCAACCCAATCAGGGAGAACGGTGGTGGATTTATATCATCAACGATTTTTACCAATGTGCTGCCTGCTCGTCCGGCCCCAACGATCAAAACTCGCCTCATGAATAACGGAGCAGTGAAAACCTGAATATATATCAAGCGCCATAAGAAAGTTAACAATGAGGCCGATATCATAAAAATTGCCACACCAAGCCTGGGCAGCGAATTCGGCTCCGAAAGGAAGAATACCAGGAGATAAAGACCAAGACTGATGCCTGCGGCAATTCCAATACCTTTTAATGTTTCATCGAAACTGCTGGCGCGTCGAAGATCATATAACCCGGTTAACATTAATAGCCAAAAAACCGGTAATAAAAAATACCAAAATGGGATGCGTTGCTGGATGAATGCCCAGGAAATCGTCATCCAGGTGTCTTTTATATCCCAAATGTATATTGCAAGGAGTAATGAGGCCAGGGTGGCGGCAATATCGCCAATCAGAAGGGCGGTTTTGCGTTCAGCAGGGGATAATCTCCATGATAATGGCTTATGCAGGTTCGTATCTGCTTTCATTTGAACTGGCTGGGTTTCTTCATTTTTTGCGAAAAGAAACCATGCTCCAAAGAAAACCGGCACCCCAACAGATATGCATCGTCGCAATCGATAGGGGAATACCTATTATCAACCGGGCATCCTTATTTCGTAACATAATCGGTAATGCTCCAATTACCAGAATAATAAAATATACCAGTAATTCAAAAAATAGCAAGATAAGGGCTGTTTTAATAAAGGGCGCCATCACCAAGTTGATAATGATGCTTGTCACGAAAACCGGGGGAAGTGCCTGCCTCCACCTAATCGTTTTAGGATGTCTTTTTAACATTTGCCATTTCCAGAATCCATATCGCCAATACTGGCGGGCCAATTCTCGAATGGTAGACCGAGCAAAGTAAGTAGATCGAATATTTGGATTCAACCAGATGCGCCCACCATTCTCCTTAATTCGAGTATTGAACTCATAATCTTCATTGGATAAAAGTGTTTCATTAAATCCACCGATTTTATCTATCAATTGACGGTGAAAAGCTCCAAAAGGAACTGTGTCAACAAATTGTGCTTTTTTGGTAAACCGGTACTGTGCATCACCAACACCCAATGGATGACTGGCGGCTGCTGCAATTGAACGCCCAATCCAATTGTTCACGCTTGGAACAATTTCCCATATACCTCCAACGTTTTCCCCCAGATTTGCTTCGAGGTCACTAACGCTTCTCTCCAGGTAATCCGGCGCTGGTTTACAATGCGCATCCAAGCGAATCAACCATTTGCCGGTTGATTTTTCAATCGCCAAATTTAATGCCTTGGGAATGTTTCGATGGGGATTATCAACAATTAAAATATTAAGATCCCTGTATTCATTCATGAACTCGGCTATCTTTCGTCTCGTACCATCTACGGACATCCCATCGGAAATTATGACCTCGATTGCCTCCTTTGGATAGGATTGGGCATAGATCGCCATCAGAAGTTCTTTTATTGTTTTTTCTTCATTAAAACATGGAATAATTATTGAAACACTGTCCATTTTCATTTATTGATCCCAATTCATATCCCACAATCAATGAATGTCTGAATGAGATTTTTATTTTCCTTTCGTTCTGGAAGGTAAATCAAATAAGCAATTAATTTCATGATTATTCCACACCTAATAAAAGCACATCCTTCCAGGGTCATTGCTCGAGGGTTGTTATGCTCGCTTATGCAATCAACTATAGTTATAAAGTCATGACCGTTAGTTATTATTTTCCATAATCAAATTGTATAAAAATAATCAGGCAATCTGCATCGCACATCTGGCATTTAACCGGTAAAAAATCTATTACGTAGACGGTACAGAGACCATTTTACACGAAATGGTAATGGTATAATTTTTAATTCTGCAAAAGGTAAAAAAATGCTCGCAAAAGTATCTGCAATTGAAGCCCGTTATAATGAAATTAACAAGTTAATCGAAGAACATGCAACTGATTATCAATTGGTCATGGAGCTGGCCAAGGAAAAATCGGAACTTGAAGAAATTGTTCAAGCAGGAAGATTATATCAAGACATCAATAAGAAAATTGACGAAGCCCGCACTTTACAGGATTCTTCCGATGGAGACTTGAGAGCTCTTGCTCTCAGCGAGATCCAGGAACTCTTGCCCCAAAAAGAGGAACTTGAAAATAAAATTAAAGTACTTTTGGTTCCACGTGACCCCCGCGATACACGGAATGTGATTATGGAAATTAGAGCTGGCACCGGGGGAGATGAAGCAGGGCTTTTTGCGTCCGATCTCTTTAGAATGTACTCTCATTACGCCGAACGTAATCATTGGATGGTAGATGTACTTTCCATCAACGATACGGGGATTGGGGGCATCAAGGAGATAATCTATGCAGTGAAAGGCAAGGGGGCATATTCAAAGTTAAAATACGAATCCGGAGTTCACCGGGTTCAGCGAATACCAGTTACAGAATCTTCCGGAAGAATTCATACCTCCACGGTCACAGTGGCTGTACTCGCTGAGGTGGAAGAGGTGGATGTTCAAATTCCCGAAGGCGATATCAGGATTGATGTTTACAGATCTGCCGGTGCAGGTGGTCAAAATGTACAAAAGAACTCTACAGCAGTTCGAATTACCCATATGCCAACAGGAATGGTGGTTGCCTGCCAGGACGAACGTTCGCAGTTGCAAAATAAATTAAGGGCATTAAGCATTCTGCGCGCCCGGCTTTACGAAATCGAAATGGATAAAAGGATAAATGAGAGGGATTCGGCGAGACGTTCGCAGGTGGGTACAGGTGAACGGGCTGAAAAAATCCGTACGTATAATTTTCCTCAATCTCGAATTACCGATCATCGAATCAACTTGTCTTCCTATAATCTTGCCGGGGTACTTAATGGCGATTTGGATGAATTTATTAATGAGTTGGCTCTTGCTGAACAATCAGAAAAACTAGCCTCACTTACCGAATGAGCACTATTACAATCAAAGAATGGGTTAATGAAGCTGTTAGGTTATGCCCATCCAATGACCTTCCAAGACTCGACGCAGAGGTATGGGCATCTTCTGTTTTAAATAAATCCAGGTCTTGGATAATTGGCCACCCAGAATTTCCAATTTCTTCCACCCAGCTCAATAATCTTAACAAAGGTTGGAAAAAGATCCTAGCCGGGTTCCCTTTACCTTATTTACTTGGAGAGTGGGAATTTTATGGCTACAAGTTCATTGTTGATCAAAACGTTATGATTCCCAGACCTGAAACTGAATTGATGGTCGATTATGCAATTCATTGGCTTAAAAATAACATTGACACAAAGTGGTTTTGTGATGTCGGAACCGGTTCAGGATGTATTGCAATCAGTATCCTCAATCAAATCCAAGAGGTCAAGGCCATAGCTACTGATCGCTATTGTAGAACATTACATGTTGCACAACAAAACATATCAAGATTTCACCTCGAAACAAGGGCATATTTGGTACAAGCGGACCTGATTGCTGGAATAACTGGTCAGTGCAGTTTGTTCTGTGCGAACTTGCCATATGTCCCTTCCAGTCGTCTGAGCCAACTGCCCGTTGCTAAATATGAGCCAAACTACGCACTGGATGGAGGCGAACATGGGTTAAGGTATATCAATAACCTCTTGTTATTATTGGCAAACTGGGTACGCCGGGGTGCATTAATATTACTTGAAATTGATCCCGACCAAGAGGCACTGGTTCGAAGATACGCGTGTTCCCTATTTAATCAACCTGGTATAAAAACAACCCGTGATTTAAATGGCTTGCAAAGGCTAATGGCTATATCAATAAATTAAACAAATGTTAACCATATCCACCTCTCACCCGGAGGCTTGTCTTATTGCCCAAAAGGCGATCAATAATAGCGGTCTTATTGCATTTCCAACAGACACAGTGTATGGTGTTGCAGCATCAGCTTTTGATCCAGTAGCAATCGGGAAAATTTACCGGGCAAAAAATCGTTCACAAACGAAATCCCTTCCGGTCTTGATTGGCAACATTGGGCAGCTTAACCAAATCATCACTACTGTCCCGCCATTGGTTGAAAGGTTGATGGATCATTTTTGGCCGGGCGCACTGACAATTATCCTATGGAAACACCCTTCCCTGCCCCCCATTATTTCGAAAGACCAGACAATCGGGGTTAGGATGCCCAATAACCGGTTTATCATGGATTTACTTAGAGTTACAGGCCCCCTTGCTACTACATCTGCAAACCAATCCGGCCAACCGGATGCATTAACTGCAGCAGAAGTGAGAAAGCAGATTGGAGGAAAGATCGACCTTCTTTTGGACGGCGGAAAAGTGAAACTCGGTATCCCATCAACGGTCGTAGATTGTACCAAGGAACATCCGGTTATACTTCGGCAGGGTTCAATCTCGGAAGAATCAATTATAAATTTGTTGAAGTAACCAGGAATTGGTTGCCATTTGCAGCCTGTTATAAAAACTAAGAAGTGACAACCCATAGAACTATCCGGAATTTATTTATAATCTTCTTCTTTTGCTCGCTTTTCGCCGGAGCTCTGTCAAGTTGCCGAAAATCAGCAAGCACTCCAAATCCTGCAGCACAAAGGTGGAAGGAAAATTTTTCCATAGAAGTATCACCCATCCCAATGCAAAAGCCGCCAAACGACCAGGGCATTGTAAACCTTCCCCCAGCCTCAATGACGCCTGCCTTTCTACCCAGTCCTACTGAACGAACACTGGAATTTCCAAATTTGCCAGTTTCAGGAAATGATGCAATGTCGGTCATCCAGGATGTTACTATCCCAGATGGGACCTTCATCGAAGCAGGAAAGATTTTTGTAAAGAGTTGGCGAATTCAAAATTCAGGGGACCTCACATGGGATATGGGTTATCGAATCGGTTTGGTTCAGGGAGATCCGATGGGAGCCGGTCAGATCGCTGTTCCTCATTTTTTAAGTTTTTCGGAAAATATCACATTGAACTCAAATCATTGGCAGACAACTGTCTCGCAGGTTTTTCCAAAAGACATCGTAGATTTAGTGATGATTTTTGTGTCGCCTGATACTCCCGGAAATTATTCCGGAATATGGCAACTTATTAATAAATCCGACGAGAGGCTTGACCCTGTCATCTGGGTCAGCATAATTGTTGAAAATCAACTGAAAAAAGTTGAAAAAGACTGGTCAGGTGAATGGCTGATAACCGACCCTTATGATCCTCACCTGGGGCCAGTGCACGCACATATTGTTGAAGATGGTTCAATGATCTCTGGCATTTTCTATAGTCATTCTGGCAATCCAATCGTTCTTGAAGGCTGGACGTCTGAACAAGGCATAATTCAGGGAACGCTTGGGCCCCCTTGGAATAAGGTCGTAAATACCATTATGTGGAGACTGACACCGGACGGTCGTCAATTCCAAACTGTAAATCGGGATGGGGAACTGAATCATAAAATTGTTTGTGGAGCAAGGGTAAACGCTGCCATCCCAAATCCCTGTTCAGTCAACAATTAAGTTCAGAGTCCTAATTGTCACTTGACCACGATATTTACAAGTTTTCCTGGCACCACAATCACCTGGGCGGGAATCGAGCCCTTTAAATATTTTTTAATCTGTTCACTTTCCAAAGCCACTCTTTTGCATTCGTCTTTGGAAATGCCTGCCGGCACCAGTATACGGTCGCGGAGCTTACCATTTATCTGCACAACCAAGGTGATTTCCTCATCCACAATCGCCGCTTCATCCAGTTGCGGCCAAGGTTGCTGATGAACGGAATATGGGTATCCCATCCGCATCCATATCTCTTCAGAAATATGTGGAGCAACAGGGGCAAGCATCAGCAAATATATACGTACAGCCTCCTGCCATGAATCGGGGACGGCATTGCCGGCTTCCTTGTATTTAATCATTACATTTAACAATTCCATCAAACTTGAAATGATGGTGTTAAATTCAAAAGAGAAAAAATCCTTGGTTACGGATGAAAGGGTCTTATGCACCTTGCGGCGGAACGAACGGTCCGCAATCAGGTCTGGATTCTTTGTTTTTACTGGCTCTAAAAGTACTGACCACACTCGTCGTAGCCATCTGGATGTTCCATCAATACCGCTACTGTTCCAGGGCCCACCCAGATCCCAACGGGCAAAGAACATCAAGTAGGCTCTCACTGTGTCTGCACCATGGGTTTGAACCAGCAGGTCCGGGGCAACCACATTGCCCCTGCTTTTGGACATCTTTTCCGAATCTTCCCCAAGAACAATGCCCTGGTTACGTAGCTGTAACATTGGTTCAGGCCCTTTGGTGATTCCCATATCCCGGCAGGCTTTATGGAAGAAACGGGTATAAATTAGATGCATGTTGGCGTGCTCAATACCTCCGGTGTAAATGTCCACGGGCATCCAATAATCATATTCCTTGGGATCGAATGGCGCCAGGTTGTACTTCGGGCTAAGATACCGAAGGTGATACCAGGATGAGCACATAAAGGTATCCATTGTATCCGTTTCCCGTTCAGCATCACCATTGCATTGAGGGCAGGTAGTAAATCTCCAAGTTGGATGCAATTTTAATGGGCTCTCTCCGGTTGGACGCCATTCCACATCATCCGGAAGCAACACGGGAAGATCCTTTTCAGGCACCGGAACGATCCCACATTTCTTGCAGTAGATCATGGGAATGGGTGCTCCCCAATACCGCTGGCGTGAAATTAACCAATCACGCAGGCGATAACTCACAGCATATTTGCCAACCCCCTTTTCTTCAAGGTATGCAGTTGTTTTTGAAATCGCAATGTCACCTGGCGTTCCAGTTAAAACACCCGAATTAACCATTCGCCCTGCAGCTGGAACTGATTTGTCCATCGTATTGCCATCCAACGGAGGGATGTCATCGGGTTGGATCACAACCCTGATTTCCAAATGGAACTGTTTTGCAAAATCAAAATCACGTTGGTCGTGAGCCGGTACCCCCATAATTGCACCGGTACCATAGGTCATAAGAACATAATCGGCAATCCAAATCGGAATTCTTTCATTGTTAACCGGATTGACAGCGTAACTTCCAGTAAATACGCCTGTCTTTTCCTTGTCAACAGACTCCCGTTGTAAGTCAGTTTGACGCAATGCTTTTTCCACATAAGCAGTGACAGCAACTCTCTGGTCAGGTTTGGTGAGCTTATCTACCAACGGATGCTCGGGGGCGACAACCATGAATGTTACTCCCCAAAGTGTATCGGGGCGTGTGGTAAATATTTCCAAACCATCGCCATTTTCAGTTAAGAATTTCACCGATGCCCCTTCTGACCGGCCAATCCAATTCGTTTGTAATGTACGTACCCGTTCCGGCCAGTCAATATTTTTATAAGAAAGGAGTTCCTCGGCATACTTGGTTGTTCTAAAGAACCACTGTTCGAGATCCTTTTTAATGACGGGTGTTTCACAACGCTCACAATGCCGATCATCCCCCCACACCTGTTCCCGGGCAAGTGTTGTATTGCAGTTCGGACACCAATCCACTGGAGACATCTTTCGATATGCCAAACCGTTTGTAAATAGTTGAATAAAAAACCATTCAGACCAGCGATAATATTCCGGATCCGAACTGACAGCCTCCCGTTCCCAATCGAACATTGCCCCCATGCTGCGAAGTTGCTGTCTCATGCGATCAATGTTGTGATAGGTCCAGGTTTTTGGGTGAATGTTATTTTTTATGGCTGCATTTTCCGCTGGAAGGCCGAATGCATCAAAACCCATCGGAAACATCACATTGTAACCTTGCATACGCATAAACCTTGCCCGAGCGTCAGATGGAGTCATCGCATACCAATGGCCAATATGCAGATCACCAGACGGATATGGAAGCATCGTCAAAGCATAAAACTTTTTCCGGTTTGGATCAATCTTGGATCGATATAACCCGTCCAACTCCCATTGCTTTTGCCAGCGAGGTTCAATTTCCGAAGGGTCATAAATCGAAATATTCTTTTCGCTCATGTAATTCTCCTAATAAAAAAACCCCGCCTTTTCAGGGGCGAAGTCTGATCTCCGTGGTACCACCCTGCTTGCCGGCTTTGTGTTCCCGGCCGCTTGTATTAACAATAACGGGTTTACATCCGGCACCGACTACTTGTTTTCATCGATGCAACCTGCCTGAAAATATTCAGGCAACCAGGCGATTTCAGCCTTTTACGCTCATAGCGCGCACGTTAGGATTACACCCTTGCTCCCAACTCTCTGTATGATGGCTTACTACTCCTGTCAGTTTTTATTATCCATCAATTATACTTTGTTTAATGCAAACACTCAGGGAAAAGGAGGAAAACCCTGAGTGAATGCAGAGGTGGACCCAGAGGGATTCGAACCCTCGACCTTCTCAATGCCATTGAGACGCGCTCCCAACTGCGCTATGGGCCCAAAAATTGCTGATCTTCATGTATTGATTATCTCACCACCTGTGGACCTGGAGGGATTCGAACCCTCGACCTCTTCAGTGCGATTGAAGCGCGCTC
>CAYQUO010000011.1:0-97835 GCA_964420835.1 uncultured Anaerolineaceae bacterium | reverse complement strand
CACGACTCAAAATCGTGTACCTTCGGGTATGTGGGTTCGATTCCCACCTTCGGCATCAAAATTATATCATACGCCCCGGAAGAGACCGATAAGACACCGGCGGTCAGCCGCCAGTGCCCAGGAGACCCTCCGGGGTTGTTGTTCCCGGATCATTGGGTCACGCTTCATCGGGGGAGGGTTGTTCAATGAGCCATGCCATGGAACCCCCGGAGACAACCGGTCATGTAATGAAAGCAAAATCAAAGGAAAAGAGCTTCTACTTTACAAGGATCGCAGAGGAATTTGACGCCCTCATGGATCCCTATGACCTGCAGCGCCGGCTGGAGATTGTCTTCGATGAACTGCTGCCTGCAGACCTGGCCGGAAGGCGATTGCTGGACATTGGTTGCGGAACCGGCTGGTTCTCCGCCCAGGCGCATCACCGGGGTGCGCGGGTGACCAGCCTGGACCTGGGGGTGCCTCTCCTGCAACAGGTCAGGCGGAAGGCCCCTGTTCACACAACCGTTGGAGATGCCCTGCGGCTCCCTTTCAGGGATTCCTGTTTTGACCTGGTCATCTCCAGTGAGGTGGTGGAACATACCTTTGACCCCCCGGGGGCGGTGCGGGAGATGGCTCGGGTGCTCAGGCCGGGGGGATTCCTGGTGCTCACCTGCCCCAACCGGTTGTGGCTGCCGGTTGTCTGGTTGGCTTCCCGCCTGCGCCTGCGCCCCTTCCATGGCCATGAGGATTTTCCAACCTACCGGCAACTGGAAGCATCTTCCCGGACAGCCGGCTTGAAGGTGGAACGGCATGTGGGGTTTCATCCCTGGCCGTTTCAGATCAAATGGCTTCGGGAGATCTCCCGGCAGGTGGACCATGCCCTGGGGGAGACCATTGCCGGCCGGTTTATGATCAACCAGGCCTTGCGGGCTGTCAGGCTGTTGTAAAAGCCCGGTACAACCGCTTGCGGTGGTATTTCCCTTCGGTCAGTTCACCAATTTCAATAAAACCGGCCTTCCGATAGAACTGCACGGCAGAACGGTTCTCAATCTCCACACTCAGGGCCACACCGGTGAATCTCCTGCTACGTGCCTCTTCCAGGAAGGCGGACAACAGCCTTCCGGCGGAACCCTTCCCGCGCTCCCCGGGATGCACGGCAATGAAGAGCAGTTCTGCCGACCCCCGGGGGTACAGGGCGTTGGGGCGTGGTCGCGCCAGGGAGGAAACCAGTTGGACTGGAAGGCCGGGGTGCCGGATGAACATTCGAACCAGGTGCAGCACAAAGGCGGGAATCGGATGGATGGCCCGCCTGAACGCCCTGCCCGGGTCACCGGCTCCCACAACCCAGCCACGGACCTCGCCGTTATTCAGAAGCATAAAGCCGAAGGAGTCATCCCTCCGGGCAAAACCCCTGTAGAACCGCTCCAGCACCGGTTTCCCAAGCCAGGCCAGCAGCGAGGGCAGCTCCCTTTCATGAAGGGCGGCGACCTGGGCCGCCTGCCCGGGGGTCACCTGTTCGACCGGGATGATCACCCCGTTCACAGGAGCCCCCAAATAAGTTTCGGTCCGAAGGCTGCCGCAAGTGGAACCGGCAGCCGTGGCCAGCCCCATTGGGCGAGTTGAAACCTGGGGTTGTTTTGATTCAAGGCTGGCAGGGGTCCTTCTTTAGCCAGGTTGTACCATTCCGCCAGTTCAATTTTTTGCGCCCCCCATTCCATTTTAAAGGCTTCATTCCCGGATCCCGACAGGCTGCGCCCCATGTCCAGCCAGTGTAATCCTTGCGAACCAAGGGTGGACAGGATGTTGAAATAAAGGAAGTTCCCGGCGTACCGGGATCGGTAAGCCTTAAAAATGTTGCCATGATAGAGCACGGCACCATCGTGCACCTTGATGACCATCCCGGCGCCAATGGCCCTCTCCCCTGGTGCATCCACCAGGATGACCCTGGCGTCCTGCCCGAGGGTGGAGACAAGAGACCGGATATACCCGGGGCTGTGATAAGGGGAGCCCAGCTCCCGCATGCAGCGAAGCATGCAGGCGTGAAACTCCTCCGCCAGATCAAGCCCTCCCCAGCGGGTGCTGAAACCCTGCTTCAAGGAACGGCGCACCTTGCTGCGCAGGTTCTGGCTGAAGTCCTTCATCAATGCCTGCGGGTCCGGATTCAATTCGACCTTATACCAGGACCGGCAAAGGTCAGCCTGCCACCCGGGAGGAGGAGGCAGGTCAGCGGATTGCAGGCGCAGGACGACGTAATCCGCCCCCAGTTCCTGCCGAAGTTGCCGGGCCTGGGCGAGGAGGCTCTCACGCGCTCCACCGTGATCTGCATAAAACCCTCCCCAGTTGGCAAACGGGGCGGTTGCCAGGTAATTGCCCAGCAGCGGATGCCGGGTATGGACAAGGGAGAGCATCCCACTCACCTTTCCACCCGGCTCACGGGCCAGGTAGTTGTAGGCCGTCAGGTTGTAAACAGCGCCTGCCATGCGGGCCCAATGAAAACGATCAACAAAGGTGGTATCGCACCGGCGATCCACATACTGATCCCACTCCACCCTATGGGCCTCGCCAGCCCGTTCGACCCTGGTCAAGGCTGGCCTCCCGGGCAGGGGGTGGAATGCCCGCACTCCTCCAGCCAGGTGCCAAGCGCCCCGACCGGGAACTCGGCCAGGAGCCTCTCAAGGAACTTGCGGCGTGGGGTTGTAAAGGCCAGTTGGAGAGGGTCGCGCTTTAACAACGGGAAAATCTGCCGCGGCCATCCCGGCGGGGGCACCACCTGGTAGTTGTGCAGCACAAGCACCGGGCTCCTGCCAGCCTTAAGTTCGTGGTGGATCAAGGGGATCAACGCCTGGCCGAAAAGACCGATCGAAAAACTGGAACCATAAGGGAACTCGCCTTCAAGCAGCAGCCGGGTTGAAAGGTTGCGCGGCCACCACCAGCGCGGGGCACCCCTGCGTGTGCGGAGCGTGCTGACCGGCAGTTCGCAGATGCCGCTTTCCGGATGGATATACCCCGTGGGGCCGTATACAGAAGAACTGTAAGAAAAGCCGGAAGCGGCCAGCAGCGGGTAGGCCTCCCTGGAGATTCCGATGATCGGAGCACGGTAGCCCTTTACATTATATTTCTCTCTCCAGGCAGCGGAGTCCTGCAGGTCCTTCTGTAACTCGTTGATCACCACCAGCGGTCGGTGAGATTGCCCGTGGAAACCCAACTCGTGCCCGGCCGCCAGGATCCTGCCCGGAATATCCGGGTACCACGAGGCGATCTCACCAACCAGGAAGATGCTGACCGCCTTGCCTGTGAATACCGAAAGCAATTCCTCCATGGCAGAGTGGGTATAACCGGCATCCACTTCCTGGCGCAAACTCGACGGCGCATGATTGTATTCCCTCTGCAGCATGGACGCCCAGGGTTCGTAATCGATGCTGATCAACAACCGGGGACATGGCCGGATTGACATTTAATGGTCATTATAAGCGCGGAAAAACCTAACGGGTTGCCAGGTCTGCCGGGGTTTGCTCCTGGCGACGACGCGAAAACAGGACCAGGAAGACCAGCGTGCTCAGGGCCCCCCAGGTCATTCCATTTAGCCAAATGGCGGAGGGTCCCACATGGTCATTAAACAAACCTCCCACAACCGGGCCAAGGCCGTGCGAAACACCCCAGGAAAGACCGTAGATGCTCATGTAGCGCCCGCGCATATCCTGGGGTGCCAGGCTGGCCGTGATGTTGTTGGCGGTCGGCGCAACGACCAGTTCGCCGAGTGTCATGATGACCATGCACACGGCAAAATGGAACAGGGATTGCCCGAATGCCATTCCGCCCACACCCAGCGTGTACAGAAAGGCGCCAAGAGCCATCATGGAAAGGGGTGCCCGTCGCCGGGTGAAGCGGGTGACCATCACCTGGAAGAAGACGACCATGGCAGCGTTGATGGTGATCAGGAAGCCGGCCTGCGATTCCGGTATGCCAAAGTTTTCCTTCACATAAACCGATATAAGGGCGAAAACCAGGGAAGATGCCATGCCGATCATGGTAAAGGCACCAACGAACGAAAGGAAAAAACGATCCCTGAATACCTGGCCGTATCCCAGGCTGCCTTCTGCAAGGTGGACGTTGGTTGAGGGCAGGGTTTCGCGGGTGGCCATAGTCAGCAGCAAGCCGTAAAAAAACAAGGACACGGAGGCGCCCAGGAAGGCGATTGTATAAGAGGCTGCAGCCAGGAAACCGCCAATGGCTGGGCCAATGGCAACCCCGAGGTTCTCCAACATCCGCAACAGGGCATAGGCATCCGGCCGTTTGGATGCCGGGATGAGGTCCACAACCATGGCATCCGCACCCACCCGGTAAAGTGGAATGACCATTCCCCGCAGGGCCATGAGCAGTGCGAAGATGGGAAGGCTGGACGCCCTGCTCATAACCAGGTAGATCGCTCCCATTGAAGTCATGCTGATGACCATGACCCATTTCCGGCCAAAGCGGTCTGCAACCGAGCCGGCTATGAACGAGAAGAGGATGGACATGATCGTATCGATGGTCAGGAGGCCTGTGATGGTGCTGAGCGGAAGGGACAGTTTTTGGCGCAGGTAGATCGTTAAAAAAGGCCAGATCATGCTCATGCCGATCTTGCTGATGAGCATTCCGCCCAAGAGCACCAAAAACTGGCGCGGGTAGGCGCGCAGAAGTGAACGCAGCCGGTTGGGCATCAGGAGGCCTGTACCATGGTTATCCTTCGGCGGCGGGCTGACAGGAAGAGGAAGGGCAGGCTGGTGGCAAGCGCACCGGCACCGATCAGGTAAACCACTGGCAGCGAGAGAGCCCCGGTAAGGGAATAGGCTGCCAGGGGGGCAACCGCCATGCCAATATCGCCTGTAGTGGAAAGCAGGCCCATTAATGTTCCCGCGGATTGTTCCGGGTTGAGTTCCCTCATCAGGGGAGGGAGTACTGACAGGGTGAAACCGGCACACACCGCTGCCAGGATGATGCCAACAATGAACAGTCCCCGGGACGGCACGAGGCCAAGCAGGCCTATACCGGCCACTCCGGAAAGGACGCCCAGCGTCAGCACCCCCCAGCGAGTGCCTGCCCGGTCTGAAATGCGGCCGGCCAGCGGGGCGGCACCTGAAGAAAGCGCCGAACGGAATGCCAGGGCGGCGCCCCCGGCTGTGGCGGCCGGAAGAACCATCCCGCCGATCGAGAAACCACCGCCGAGCTCATTTTTGAGGAACAAGGTGATCGTTGACATGAACATCCCCTCGGTGGCAAAATAGGTCAGCAGGTTAATGTAGTTGACGGTAAAGTTCGGCAGGGTCAGGATCGGGCGCAGCCAGCCTGTCAATGACCTTGTAGGGCTGCCGGCTGGAACTTTTCCCTCCCCGGGGTCAACCGACGGTGAACCGGCGAAAGTTTCCGGGATGCCGAACAAGGCCAGCAGGAAGCCGGCTGCCGCCATCCCCGTGCATGCCCAAAGGGCAACCTCAAACCCAAACTGATCGCTGAGGACCCCCCCCAACAAGGGGTGGATGACCAGGGCGGCAAAGTAAAAGGATTGCAGCGCACCACTGGACACCCCCCGCTCTTCAGGGTTGCTGATATCGAGGATGACAATGTAACTTCCGATAATCATTAAAGACCAGCCCGCCCCCCAAAGCATGCGGGCTGCAACAAAGGCGCCCGTCCCGGATACAAAGAGGTATAAAAGGGTTGAAATGAAACCCAGGGCAAAACTGAGGACCAGGAATGGCCGACGGGGCCTGTTGTTATACAGGAGACCTACAATCGGGTTCAACGGCAGGCGGATCAGCCGGTTGACGCTGAGGAGCAGTCCGACCGCGGCCAGTGAAATCCCGCGGGAGGGGGCATAGGCAGGCAACACGGCATACAGGGTTAAGTCACCGGCAAGTGAAAGCGCAGTACAGGTTCCTAAGGCAAGGATGATACGACGACGGTGCGGGTGGGGTGGAGGGTTTCCCATTCTGGCTGTGTCCTTGGCTGTCATTGGATGCGGAAGGATATTATAACAAGCCTGCAATCCGGTGGGTGTTGCTGGGAGTGTTGTTGTGCATGGAATCTTCATGGCGGGTTGACTGTTGGGATGTGCCAGGGCCAATAACTGGCTATTGACAAAAGACGGTCATGTTGTTAATATCTATATGTCTAACGACTAACGACTGACGACTAACGTCTTGAGGTCGTTCCTCCTTCACAACCCAGCTATTGATCCGACCCCTCTCGTTCTTCCTGATCCGAGATTCACTGATCTCACTTCTTGGGTTTGAAAGTCAAGATGGCACTGACCAACAGCAAATCCCTCCATGTAATCAAAAAAGACCCGCCCCTCTACACACGGGCAAAGATGGCCATCCAGGAAATGATCCAGAGTGGCAAATACCCGCCGGGCACCAACCTGCCTCCGGAGACCGAGTTGACGAATATCCTGGGTGTGAGCCGCGTCATCCTCAGGGAAGCGTTGCGGGTCCTGGAAGAGGATTCCGTTCTCATACGCCGGCATGGCCTGCCAACCGTGGTGAATTATCCCTTCCCGGTGTTGGTCAGTGATCTGAACAAAAATTTCAGTTTTACCGAAGTGATTCGAAACAATGGATATGATCCGGGGGTATCCTACCTGGACCTGAAGCGGCAAAAGGCGGGCAAGGATGTGGCATCCCGGCTCAAAATCAATCCCGGAACAACCGTGTGCCTGGTGCAGCGGGTCCGCACAGCAAATGGACGGCCGCTGGCATATACGGTTGATATCTATCAAGATGACCTGATCCAGGTCGAAATGGAGGACTATCGAGAAGGAGCATCCATCTATACATTACTGGAATTGAAGGGGACACCGGTTCATCATGGGCTGGCCCGCATTCTGCCTGTGAAAGCCGGTGCTGATGTTGCCGAAAAACTGGGCATCAATCCCGAAACTGTGATCCTGGTGATCAAACAGGTGGACTACGATAAAGAAGATCGCCCGCTGTTATATACCGAAGAGTATCACCTGCGCCAGGCCTTCCAATTCACCGTTTACCGCGAACGGTAACGGAAGCTGGACCGTCCATAATAAACATCGCAGATGACATTAAACCACTCGATTCGTTCAGAAAGGAGATAAGGAGGAAAAATGAGGTCAAAACTGTTGTTTGTTGTATTGGCGTTGCTGGTGATCACCAGCATGATCGCATCATGCGCCCCCAAGGCAACCCCCGAGGTTGAGAAACCTGCACCCGTGGAACAACCGAGCGGGGAATGGTCGCTTGCCAAGGCTGCTGAACCCTGGAAGGGTGAAACCCTGCACCTGATCGGTGAAGCCCTCCCGCCATTGGAAGCGCTGAGTGAATTAAAGGGTGAGTTTGAGGATGTCACCGGCACCAAGGTTGTCATTGAAGGCCTTGGACATGAAGAGGCTGTGGAAAAAGTGACCCTTGACTTTGCCGGACAGACAGGCGTGTATGATATCGTCCTGCAACCTCACCGCGCCCTCGGCAAACTGGTCGAAAACGGCTGGCTGCGCCCGATCGACGAATTCTACGACAACCCGGCTCTGCGCAACCCGAACTTCAGTTATGAGGGTTCGCTGCTGAACAAGATCTGGTTCCGGGAAACCAACACGTACAAGGACCAGGTTTACGGCCTGCCTTTCCATTTCATCAGCATGTATCTCTGGTACCGGTACGACTGGTTTGATCATCCCGATGAGCAGGCTGCCTTCAAGGAAAAATACGGGTACGATCTGCCATCTCCGCCGGTGACCTGGAAGGAATACCGCGATGTGGCGGAATTCTTCGTTCGGCCCAAGGGTGCACCGCTGGCCGGCGGCGTTGCCGAGCATGATGTGTACGGACACACCTGGGGAGGCGCCCGCCATGTTACCGCCTGGTATGACTTCCTGAACATCTCTTACTCCTTTGGCGGAAGGGACATCCAGTTGCCGGACAACCGTGGCGACTCCTACGGCCCCATTACCGTTAACTCTCCCGAGAGCCTGGCGGCACTTAAAGCGATCATTGACATGAAGCAATTCGCTCCTCCCGGGTTTTTAAGCTCCACCTGGGATGAAAAACAGGCAGATCAGCAATCCGGCCTGGTGGCCATGGCCATCCAGTGGGATGATGCCGCCTTCGCGGTGGAAGACCCCAGCTCATCGACTGCTGCCGGCAAGATCGCCTACAGTGGCGTGCCGATCGAAAAGGAAAAGATCACCCAAATTGAAGGTTGGGATTACCTGATCCCCAAGAGTTCCAAGAAGGCGGAACTTGCCTGGCTGTTCGTCCAATGGGCGATGAGCGATCCGATCCAGATTGCCCAGATGAAACTTGGCGGCCAGTCTGCTCTGATTTCCACCTACAAGGACCCTGACGTTTTGAAGATCCCCTATGTACCCACATCCGTCTACTTGAAGACGGACGGTGAGACTGTTCTGAGCAAGCGCCAGATTGGGGACCCGACCGGACTGGGTGTACCGCAGCGCTATATCGATGCCGTTAACCCCGCCAAGGGGGATACCTCGGTCACCATTGTTTCCAAGCCGACCTTCCCCGAGGAAGAGCGGCTCACCGAAGCCATCATCCTGTGGGTCAACCGTGCTGTCAGCGGTGAGGTAACACCAGAGGAAGCCCTCATCGAACTCGAGAAGGAGATGAAGTCCATCCTTCCGAGCCAGTAATTCATTGTCGGTGAAAAGCGAGCACCGGATTCCGGTCCGGTGCTCGCAGACGACCTTGAATCAACCTGATCGAACGAGTGGATATTCAACTATGGGACGAGCCGGCGTGTTGAAGCAGGAACACAAAAGGTCAAGGCTTTCAGCATCCTTGTATGCCAACCCTCCACCGGATGAAGGATGCCACAGGTTTTGCGTCGTTGATTTTGAATGCTTCGGATACGTGCAGCACCTTGAGAACCTTTACAAGATTCATTGATAATAATTCCTGATGGCGGGGGGAATGATCTTCTCCCCGCCCGGGAAGGAGGAGCAGGTTATGAATATCGGCGATAAGATCACTTGGGCTTATCGAACTCTTTTTATCCTTATGCTGATTTGGCTCCGGTTTATTGAGAAATATATTAATGTCTGGTACGTATGGCTGGTTTGGGCGGTCATCGCCTTTCTCATTTTCTATCAGCCATTCAAACGCCGCCGGGAAAAACTGGCAAAGCAAAAGATAATCGAAGAATCCGGACAGGAGGTTTGATCCATGACCGTCCTGAATCTTAAAAATATTTGGAAGATCTACGAAGGGGATGTTGTTGCCGTCGAGGACCTGAACATTGAGGTCAAGGATGGCGAGTTGTTTGCCCTTTTGGGCCCCTCGGGTTGCGGAAAGTCATCCACCTTGCGGATGATCGCCGGGTTGGAAAAAATCTCCCGCGGTGAGATGTGGTTCGATGACAGATTGGTCAATGACCTGGAGCCGCGCGAACGGAATGTTGCCATGGTCTTCGAAACCTATGCCCTGTACCCATTTCTCAGCGTTTATGAGAACATCGCCTTTCCATTGCGCGTTCGAGGGACGGGCAGGGATGATATTGACAAGAAGGTGCGCTGGGCAGCCGACTTTTTGGGGATCACGGACCTCCTGCCGTCCAAGGTCAGAGGACTGAGCGGCGGACAGATGCAAAGCGTTGGAATTGGCCGGGCGATCGTGCGCGAGCCTTCGGTATTGTTGATGGATGAGCCCATTTCCCACCTGGAGGCACGGGTTCGCGCCCGAATGCGCGAAGAGCTGGTTGACTTGCATGACAAGCTGGCAACCACGACGATTTACGTCACTCATGACCAGGTGGAAGCCATGACAATGGCAGACCGGATCGCAGTGATGAACCTGGCTGTATTACAGCAGATTGGATCGCCCACAGAAGTCTATGAACGTCCTCGCACACAATTCGTTGCCGGTTTCATTGGAGAACCGCCAATGAATTTCGCCAGTTGCGAACTGAAACATCATAACGGGAGCGTGCACCTGGTTTCGCCATCGTTTAATGTGACCCTGAGCCAACAATCATCAGAAAAATTAAAATCTTATGATGGTCCAACCGGGGTGACATTGGGCATCCGTCCGGAGAGTATCCAGGTATCCACAAAACCGGCTGCCGATACGGTCAAGGCAACAGTTTACATCCTGGAGCCCCAGGGTGAGCGGACACTTCTGAGCGTTAAACTGGGCGGGGATGGGGAGTTGTTCCTCATCGAGGTTTCGCCCGATTTTAAGGCGAGCCCGGATGACACAGTTTACCTGCAGTTTCGGGAACCGATCCACCTCTTTGAACCCAAAGAGGGGCTGAACCTGTTCTATTAGAGCCTGGAGGACACATGGCAAAAATTACAATCCAAAATCTTTGCAAAGCCTATAAAGGCGGGCAGGTCCAGGCGTTAAACGAAGTGAGCTTTGAGTGCCCAGATGGCAAATTTTTCTGCCTTCTTGGCCCGGCAGGTGCCGGTAAAAGCACAACCATCAAGCTGATCGGCGGGATCGAAGCGTCAGACAGGGGAGAAATCCTGTTTGACGGAAAAAATGTGACCGACCAGTTGCCAATGAACCGCGATGTTGCCATTGCCTTTGAAACCTATGCCCTTTACCCGCAACGCACTGTGCGGGAGAACTTGGCATTTCCATTAAGCGCCCCGGCACGAAAGGGAGAATTGTCATCGGAGCAGATACAGGCCCGGGTGGTGGAGATTGCCAACCTACTGGGAATTGGGGAGCTTCTTGAACGGCTGCCGAGGCAACTTTCCGGCGGGCAGCGGCAGCGTGTGGCGCTGGGCCGGGCATTGGTGCGCAAACCGCAGGCGTATCTGCTCGATGAACCCATTGCCCACCTGGATGCCAAGTTGCGCCACCGCATGCGGGGGGAATTGAAGCGGATCCAGATGGAACTGGGAATTACCACCTTGTACACCACCCCCGACCAGTTGGAGGCGCTTTCCCTTGCGGACAACATGGCGGTTTTGAACAATGGAAAAATCGAGCAACTGGGTACACCAACAGATATCTATGAGCGACCCGGGAACCTCTTCGTTGCCGGCTTTGTTGGTGA
Organism: uncultured Anaerolineaceae bacterium; assembly: GCA_964420835.1. Lineage (GTDB taxonomy): Bacteria > Chloroflexota > Anaerolineae > Anaerolineales > Anaerolineaceae > CAYQUO01. The sequence goes on along the minus strand of CAYQUO010000011.1, from coordinate 86,828 downwards.
TCCGCCAATGAACATCCTGGATGGAAACCTGGGTGACAATGTTCTAACGGTTATCGGTCTTGCCAGAATGCCCATCAAAGGAGAATTAATGCGACAACTTCAGCAGGGTGCCGGCGGGAACAAACTGGCTGTTGGAATTCGGCCAAAGGACCTCAAGGTCGTTTCAGCCGCAGACAAGGATGCACAGTTCAAAGCTGAGGTGAAAAGCATTCAGGTGCTTGGAGAAACATCCATCGTAACGATGCTATCGGATTCGCACGAACTACGAATTAAAAGCAGCACGCAGGATTGCCCAAAGCGCGGTGAGCACGTGGGATTGAAAATGGCCATTGAGGATTGCCATTTCTTTAACCAGGGCACCGGGAGAAGAATATAGTGACCAGCCTGCATCGTGGAACCGAAAGAACCGTGAACAAGGAGACAACAAGATGACCAGTAAAAAATACATCTGGTGGTGGATTCTTCCCTCGGCGATATTGTTCCTGGCTATCATCCTGATACCGTTCGTCACTGCCCTTACCTATAGTTTTCGGGCATTGAGCTTTACCACCTCCACCTCAACAGGACAATACATCGGAGTTGAGAACTACCGCAAATTGGTGTTTGACAGTGATTTTTACAATAGTTTTAAGGTGACCTTCCTTTACATGGTGCCGGCAATTCTGGTCCAGGCCGTCCTTGGGCTTGGCATTGCCCTGGTGATCGCCAGTGCAGTCAGAAGAGCGCGCATCATCATTCCCATCATGCTGTTGCCCACTCTGCTAACCCCGGTGGTCATCGGCCTGATCGGGGTATTAACCCTGAACCCGGACTATGGTGTTCTTGGACAATTGATCAATCGTTCAGGGTGGATTCAAGGGGCAATATTGGGGAACAGTAAATATGCACTCCCGGCGATCATTGGGGTCGACACCTACCAATGGACCCCCTTCGTGGCGGTGATCTTGACTGCCGGGTTGCTTGGGTTACCCAAAGAGCCCTACGAAGCCGCCCAGGTGGATGGCGCCAACCCCATCCAAACGTTTTTCCGGGTTACCCTTCCCTTGCTCTGGCCTTACCTGGTTGTGGCGATCCTGATCCGGGTTATTGATGCGTTCAAGATCTTTGACATCATCTGGGTGATGACCCGTGGCGGCCCGGGCACTGCGACCGAAGCAGTGGCGGTATACGCCTACCGGCACACATTCCGCTATTGGGATCTGGGATATGGTTCGGCCCTGATCCTGGTGATCTTCGTGTTTATCTCGATCCTGGTCGAATACCTGTACAAAGCGCTGCAAAAGTGGCAGGCGGCCTAAAGGCGAACATAGAAAGGAGAAGCATGCCATGAATAATAATCAGGAGCTGGCAATTCAATCTGCAGCGCAAAAGGAAGCCCTTCGGCAATCCCGCCGGACATTACGCTGGATTTCCTACCTGTTGACAGCATTGATTGTGATCCTCTTCCTTTTCCCGTGGATCTGGGTTTTTACCCTGGGGTTTAAAACCCGCTCAGAGATTATGAGCCCCAATATCGTCTGGTTTTTTACCCCGACCCTGAACAATTTCAACGAAGTCCTGCTGGTGAAAGGGTATTGGCGGCTGATCGTGAACTCGCTCATTGTTGCCGTATCGGCCGTTTCCCTTTGCATTTTGATCGGTGTGCCAACAGCCTACGCCTTCTCGAGGTTCCCAATCCCGGGGAAGGAGAGCTGGTTCTACATGATTCTGACCTTCCGTATGGCTCCGGCTGTGGTGTTGGCCCTGCCCTTGTATGTAATTTTTGCAAGGACGCAGCTGCTGGGAACCTATTTCGCACCCATCCTGGCACACTGTACCTTTACCCTGCCTTTTGTGATCTGGCTGATGCGCAGTTTCTTTGAAGACATCCCCAAGGAGATCGACGCGGCAGCCATGTCGGATGGCTATTCCAGATTTGGCGCCTTCTGGCATGCTGTTCTGCCCCTGGTGAAATCAGGCATTGTGGCTGTGGCGCTGTTTTCGATCATCTTTTCGTGGAACGAGTTCCTTTACGGCCTGATCCTCACCAGCGATGCAACCAGGCCGGTGGCATCCCAGATTCCCTCATTAATTCGACCTCATGGCACCCTGTGGGGGGAGGTCTGTGCGTTGGCGACCACGGCTTCCATCCCGGTGGCGGTTCTGATCTTTGCACTGCAGCAGCAGTTGGTACGGGGTCTTTCATTTGGTGCAGTCAAGGGCTAAAAAACAGGTGTAATTGCTGCTCAAGACTTGTCAATTGCCCACACCAGTACCAGAACGATGGTTCAGATGGTTTCAGACCATCTGAACCATCGTATGAGACAGGCAAAATGGAAATTTCGTCCGGCAGTCGTTTATCCGGTTGAAAAATATACAACAGTATTTGGAGGAACCATGTCTAAACCTGAATTGATTGTAATGCTTACCCATAAGGATCAAACGGTCACAAACAGCTTTGAACTGTTTGATCAAACCAAGGATGCCAATGTGCAGCACTGGGGCTTTAAGGATGTTGGCCTTCCACCGAGCGATATGAAAAGACTGGTCAACAAAATGAAGGATGCCGGCAAGACGACCTGCCTTGAGGTGGTGAGCCTTTCGGAGAACGAGGGGCTGGCTGGCGCAAAACTTGCGGTCGAATCAAGCTTCGACATCCTGATGGGGACCGTGTACTTTCCGTCCATCCACGCCTATCTTAAAGGGAAGCCCATCGCCTATTATCCGTTCCCCGGCCATGTGCATGGACATCCTTCCAAACTGGATGGCAGCATCGAAGAAATCGTGAAGCACGCGAAGGACCTGGAGGCAACGGGTGTGCAGGGGTTGAACCTGCTGGCATACCGGTACGTTGGAGATGCACGCACCCTCCTGAAGGAGGTGGTTAAGGCAGTGAAAGTGCCGGTTATTTCCGCCGGCAGTGTAGCAACCACCCAACGCATCGCCGAGATATGGGAAGCCGGAGCCTGGGGGTACACCATTGGCGGCGCCTTCTTCGAAGGCAAGTTTGTCAAGGATGGCAGCTTCAGTGACAACGTCCGGGCGGTCTGCGACTGGATGGACTCGGCGGACGAATCCCGCCTGGCTGAATACCTGGCGTGAGATTCGGGCAGTTGATGGAATATGTAATTGGCTGTGACGTTGGTTCACAGGCTGTAAAAGTACTATTGCTAAATGCCCAGGGGCAGGTTGTGGGGGAAGCCGGAAGTCCATATGAAATTGAGTACCCGCAACCTGCCTGGGCACAACAAAACCCCGGCCATTGGCTGGGCGCAATCATTTCCGCCATCCGCCAACTGTTGAATGAGACCGGCGTCCACCCATCCCAGGTGCGGGTCATTGCCTTGGATGCCCAGGTTGACGGTGTGATTGCGATCGACAAGGCAGGCAAACCCCTGTACCCGGCCATCATCTGGATGGATCGGCGGGCTGTGGGGCAGGTGGAACGGATCGCCGAGTCCTGTGATGCCGGGCGGTTGTATGACCTTTCCGGCCTGAACCTCGATGCCTACCACGTGGCGCCGAAGATCCGCTGGCTTGTGGACAATCATCCAGAGGTGATGGACGAGGCGGCTTATTTTCTGCTCCCTGGAAGTTATGTGGCTTATGCACTTACGGGAGAACTGGGCGTGGATTACTCCAACGCCTCGTCAACCTTGCTGATGGATATCCGAACCCGTAAATGGTCGGATGAGCTTTGTAATTGTTTCAACATACCGATGGAAAAGCTGGCACCGATCCTTCCGGCAGACCAGGTGATTGGATCGCTTTTACCCGGCCTGGCGGAACAGATGGGGCTTCTGCCCTCGACGAAGATCGTGCTGGGCAGCGGAGATGAACACGCCGCCTGCCTGGGTGCCGGTGTCATTTTTCCCGGCCTTGTGTGCGACATAACCGGTACGGCTGAGCCGGTTTGTGCTGCAAGCCCGGAACCCTTGTTCGACACCACCGGTTTGGTGGAAACCCATTGTCACGCCCACCCGGATTACTGGCTGATGGAAAACCCCGGTTTTGTTTCGGGGGCGAACTATCGCTGGTTCCGCGACCGGTTCGGCAGGGAGGAGATCGACCGGGCGGCCCGTGAGGGCGGAGATTCCTATGACCTCTTGAACGAACTGGCGGCCAGAGTCCCGGCGGGGAGCGATGGCTTGATCCTGTTGCCAACCTTGATGGGCGCGGTTACGCCCAGTTGGAATCCCCATGCTCGGGGAGTTTTCCTGGGGTTCTCCCTCAACCATGGCCGAGAGCATTTTGCCAGGGCCATCCAGGAGGGATCGGCGTATGCATTGCGGGATATTACCGACCGGATGCAGGCAATTGGCTTGAACCTGAAGGAGATCCGTGCGGTTGGCGGGGGAGCCCGCAGCGCCCTGTGGCGGCAGATTAAAGCAGATGTGACCGGCCTTCCGGTGGCATTGTTAAATACCGTGGAGACGACCGTTTTGGGCGCTGCCCTATTGGGTTTAAAAGGTGCCGGCCTAGTGAATACGCTTGAGGAGGCTGTTTCCACCTGTGTGCGGGTGATCGAAACGAGGCAACCCAACCCGGCGGACCAGGCGCGGTATGAAGACATGTATCAACTTTATCGGTCAGCGTTTTTTGCCATGTTGCCTGTCTTTGAACAGGCATCCGGAGTCGTTAAATGACCACACACCAACTATCTGCTGTCCGTTGTTTCCTTTTGGACATGGATGGCACATTTTACCTGGGGGACAGGTTGATCGAAGGGGCGTTAAAATTCATTGACGTCCTGGGAAAACAGGGCAGGGATTTCGTCTTCCTGACCAACAATTCATCAAAGCACCGCAGCCAGTATGCCGAAAAGATCACACGCCTGGGGTGCCCAATTACCGATGACAAGGTGTTCACCTCGGGTGAAGCAACCGCGCTTTACTTGAAGGAGACCATGCCGGCTGCACGTTTGTATGTGGTCGGCACCCCCTCCCTGGAGGAGGAGTTCCAGCAGCACGGGTTCACCCTGGATGAGAAAAACCCCCAGGTCGCCCTGTTGGGTTTTGACACCACCCTTACCTACAACAAATTGTGGAAACTCTGCGACCTTGTACGCGAGGGTTTGCCCTATATCGCCACCCACCCGGATTTTAATTGTCCCACGGAGAACGGCTTCATGCCCGATATTGGAGCCATGATCGCTTTTGTTAAAGCCTCGACCGGCAGGGAACCAGACCGGGTGATCGGAAAACCGAACCGGCTCATCGTGGAGATGCTGGCCCATAAACTTGGCCTGCCCCTGGAAGCGTTGGCAATGATCGGTGATCGACTGTATACGGATATTGCCCTTGCCCAAACGGCAGGCATCACAACCGTTTTGGTGTTGAGCGGTGAAACCAAAAAGGAAGACCTGGAGGGGTCGCCTTATCAACCCACGTATATCTTTAAGAACCTTGGGGAAGTGGCTGATCATTTGATCGCCAACCCTGGATAAGTGATCAAAGACATTATTGGAAGGAGACCCACATGAAACTGCAATTTGACCCGGGCGAAAACGATCTCTTTTGGGAAAAGGCACGACGCCTGCCTGGATTCCCCCATGATGATGATATCCCTCTAAAGGTGATGCTTTTCGAATCCAATGCCCTTTACAAGATCCCGCAGGTGCTGGAATCCGTACAGAAGGAACCGGGTCGCGAACTGCTGGTTGTTGTGGATCCCACACCCATGCGCCGGGGAACGGAAAGCCTGAAACCCCTGGTGATGAAAGTGGTGAACGATGCGGGTTGGGAGGCCAAACTCCTGACCCTGGAACCGGATGCCAGCGGCCAGGTTCATACGGATATGCCGCGTATACAGCAGGTGCAGAGCCAACTTAAACCGGGCATGTCGGTGCTTTCGGTTGGGTCTGGGGTGGTAACGGACATCACCAAGCATGCAATTTACCTGTATGAAAATGAAACAGGGAATAAACTGACCTACACGGTGTTTCAGTCGGCAAACAGCGTAAGCGCTTTTACCTCGAACATGGCCCCGGTTTTCATCGATGGCGTAAAGCGAACGCTTCCCTCAAGGTATTCGGAAGCATTGATCTGCGACCTGGAGACCCTCTGCGATGCACCATACGACATGACCGCTGCCGGGGTTGGCGATCTGCTGGCGGTTTTTATCAGCCTGCCGGATTGGAAACTCGCCTGCCACCTGGGCATGGACGATTCCTGCACCAACCTGCCACAGATGATGATCGGCCCCCTGGACGAGATCCTCATGGAAAATGCCGAATCCATTCGACAGCGAACACCGGAGGGCATGGCGCTGCTGGCGAAACTGATTTCAGTGGGGGGGATCGCCATGTCCCTCTCCCATGCCACAACACCGTTGTCCGGTTATGAGCATGTGATGTCCCACATCCTGGACTTATTGAATGAATTGCGCGGCTCACCATTGCCGCAGCATGGAACACAGGTCTCCCTCGCCTGCGTTTTGGTTGCGGAGGCCTACCGTGAATTCCTGGACCATTTCGATCCCGCCAAGGTGAACATCGATTCCTGCTTTCCGCCCGCTGAAAAGATGCAGAAACACATTCTGGATTCCTTTGCAAAAGTGGATCCCAGTGGCAAGGCCGGCAGGGAATGCTGGGCGGACTACAGCCAAAAGCTCGAGAAATGGCACACCAGGCGTGAAGCAGTGAAGGCATTCCTCCAGCATTGGGAAGAAATCAAGGCTGAAATCGCTGCACTGGTCCGCACGCCGGAACGGATGAAGGAGATCCTGGCGGCTGTTAATGCCCCGCTGACCTTTGCGCAGATGAAACCGCCTGCCGGGGAGGAGGATGTGCATTTTTCGTTTTTCAATGCTCCCCTGATGCGGAAACGCATCACCCTGGGTGACCTGCTGATCTTCTTCCAGTGGGACCGCCAGGGAATGTGGCCGCGAATTTGGGCGGATTCCCAAAGGTAACCCCTCTGCCGGACCGGGTTGACAGCGGATTTTTGCGGTATAATCCGAAAGTGAGAGGCCCATTAGCTCAATCTGGCAGAGCAGCTGACTCTTAATCAGCGTGTTACAGGTTCGAGTCCTGTATGGGTCATAAAAAGATACCCCATGGGCGGGGTATTTTTTTATTCAAACAAGGGATGGCAATCAGCGATGAAAAACTTTTTTCCTCAGGCGGAGGGATTAAAAACGGTCTTGTATTGATCCAGGCCCAGTTCGTTGATCAGGAATTGGATGTCTTTCATTAACTCCGGAACGATCGGCACCCCGCGTTGTTCGATCAATTTGCTCATTTCATATTCTTTCTCACCGGCGGTGTAGATCCTGGACTCGCCGGGGGCCTTCCGGGAGGCTCTCAACTCGCGCAGGATGCCCCCGGTTGTCTTTTTAAAATGCTCCAACGGAATGAAATGCCCGACATCAATGGCCATGAAGAAGTGCCCCACCCGGAAGGGTTGGGGTTTCCCATCCGGGCCAATCCCGGTCAACGCGTGTAAATAACTGCCGTCCTGCAGGGATGCAGAGAGGATCTCGACGATCGTTGCCAGGCCGTATCCCTTGTGACCGCCCAGCAGTTCCCCGCTTCCACCAAGCGGCAGGAAGGCGGCGGTCCCTTTCGATATCTCCTTCAGGGCCTCATGCGGGTCGGTAATGGGCTGGTTCTCCGCGTTGACGATCCAGCCTTCCGGCATGGGTTGGTCAATGCGCGACAATACCTCGATCTTCCCCCTTTGTGTGATCGGTGTGGCCCCATCATACAGGAACGGGAATTCCTCGTCGGTTGGCGCCCCAAATGCGATCGGGTTGGTGCCCAGCATCGGCTGGACGCCGAACGTGGGGGATACGGATGGCCGTGCGTTGGTGAACGTCATGCCGATCATCCCCTGCTGAACCGCCATCAGCGGGTAATACCCGGCGATGCCGAAATGGGTGGAGTTCCTCACTGCCACAGACCCCATGCCGAAAACCCGGGCTTTGTCGATCGCCAGTTGCATGGCCTTTTTTGCGGCCACCATCCCCATGCCATGGTGGCCGTCAACCACTGCGGTGGTTTGGCTCTCAGAGACGATCTCAAAATTGGTGATCACCTGGTGCTGACCGCTTTTAATGCGGTCGTAATAATACTTCAGCCGGCCAATCCCGTGCGATTCGATACCCCGCACATCGGATGCGATCATCACATCCGCGGAGGTTTCAGCGTCCTCCGGCGGGACACCCAGGGCAATGAGGACGTCCTTGATAAAACTTTTCAATGTGGCAACCGGAACAGTGAAGGGAGTGGGAGACATGAGCACACCTCATTTAATTATATAATGAAAGAAAGTCTAATTGCTTTCTACATCTATTGTACCTTAGATATGGAAGTTAACCCGCCGAAACAGTTCATTGTTGATGCCGCATTCAGGCGGGCGAGGGCCACATCTTCCAACCCGACCTGGCCGCGCAAAAAGAAGGAGAGACTTTTAATTTGGAGGTTGAAACAGGAGAGCAGCTGGATCACGCTTCCCTGTCACAGTGCGTAGGGCAGAGCCGCCTCACCAAAGCCCTCTTTCAGATCCTTCTCATGCAAGGCTCTCACATCTCGTAAAAGGATTAGTGAAATCCAGATCTTTCACCCGCAAAGGCAGACATTCCATTAATCGTAAACCGCTGCCATAAAGCATGCATGCCATCAGGCGGGGTTTTCCGACCATTTTGTCAATTGCTTCCATGGCTTCCTCATGGGTCAACACAGTCGGAAGATGTTTTGGTTAACCGGCGTGTACCAAACTGGGGAGCTGATCGATTTCCTGCTGTAAAACGTTCTTGTATAAAAAGAGCAGTGCACTCAGAGCTTGATTCTGTGTTGATGCTGCAACATGTTTATCTTGTGCCAGGCAGGGAAGAAATACCTGTATTTCCGGAGCCCCCATTTCTGTTGGATTTTTTGCAACCTTTCGCTGTTTGAGTTCCGGGTTATGGTAAAGAAAGTATTCACGTGCCCAGTGAAGATAGGTTTTTTTCTGTACGAAATCAATATGGTTTGACGCGGATTTGATCACGCATTTGTTCAATAAGTTTTTTCCTGGGTGGGTTGAGTCATTTCGCAATCCCATTTTCGTTAGAGATGTATATAATCGAAGTATACAAGCTGTTATACAGCCAAACAACTGTATAAGATAACCAATCAGGGTTTTATACTGATGGCTGTATAAAACATAGTTGGGCGGTTGGCTTCCCAAAACACGTTGTCCTTTCAGCAAACCCAAAATGGGTTTTGCATCTTTCCAAGAGGAGCCAAGAATGAACTCCAAATTGGTTCGCCTACTCAGTCTTTCAGGCACCGTTGCAGCCGTGTTCTATTTTCTTCATGTATATTTCGGTATACAAAACTATCCTAATTACAATAGTTTGAGTCAAGCTGTAAGCGATCTCACTGCAGTAGATGCACCTTCCTTTGCTGTTGCTTCAAGGTTTTCGGCACTATATTCTTTATTTTCCGTTCTCGGTTGCACATTTCTTTGTCTGATAGTCTCAAATCAGATAAACAAGGTTTTTCGATTCGGTGTCTATCTTTATACGATTATGAATTGGGTATCAAGTATTGGTTACACCTTGTTTCCACTCAGTAGCAAAGGTTATCAAGGTGCTTTTCAAGACATAATGCATTATTATGTAGTAACGATTCCTGTAGTACTTCTCTCTATTGTATCTCTGATATTAATATTCCTGGGTGGACGGAAAAACAAAGAAACAAAGGTGATAGCAATTCTGGGGCTCATTACATTGCTATCAATGTTCTTGGGGTCAATTGGCACTGGCGTCGCACCAGAAGAGTACTTTGGCGTGTTTGAGCGCTTCAGTGTTTTTGGTGTTGTAATCTATACTGCATTGCTAGGACTGTTTGGATATACTTATAAGAATTCTCAGATGTCGCCACCTTAATGCCATCACTTTACTAGCATTGAGTCTGGCGCAACACAAAAACGCCCCACAACGGCTTGCACATGACGCCGCACCGCTGCGCTTCGCGGTGCAGGTGAAGCGCTGATCGTTGGGCGCTTGTCAGCGAAAAACCTTGAAAGACCGTGATATATCGGAGATATATAAATGCCAGAATTTGGACTGGTGATTTTAGTAGGATTAATCGGCGGTATTGCGGTAGGTATTCAATCACCCATTGCAGGAGCCATGGGGCAAAAAATTGGCGGAACTGCAAGTAGTGTAATCGTTCATTTGAGCGGGTTTATTCTTTCCCTAATTTTGTTGGTGTTTAGGGGTGGCGAAAAAATCCGTGATTGGAATACTTTACCCTGGTATATGTTGGGGGCAGGAATAATTGGCTTAATTCTTTACCAAAGCATAAACGTAACTTTGCCCAAACTTGGGGCAACTACCATGTTGGCTCTTATCATCATCGGGCAACTTCTCACTGGAGTTCTTTTAGATTATTTCGGATGGCTAGGAGTCACAGCACGACCAATTGACGCAACCCGAGTAATAGGAATTGTAGTTTTATTGATTGGTGGTTACTTGCTTATAAAGTAGCGCGAGATACTCGCATATTTTTTGAAGCGGTGCACCAAATCAAAATTAAAGGTCAAATTATTGTTTATCTTTCAAATTCCAGCGAGTCTCGCGTTCATCTACCGCTCAACAAAGCGTGCACTTGACGGGTGGGATTCCGCGGTTTTTTTGAGCATTTTCCTCGCCCAAGCAGAATTTTACTCTGGAAGTTTTGTCCACGCCCGCCCACCCGCAAGTAATGCACACCGTTGGGCGTACACAAATCACAATCTACGAGCCTAATTTATGCCATCATTTTTAAAATTAAATTGGAGCAAAATAGGATGGATTGTTGCAATCGAGACAGCATCAATAGTCTTTATTGCCTCTTTTTTCCTGCCTGGTGGGGAGGATCTATATCGATATTATTATCCTTTTGCAAATGGTTGCCTGAATTGTGGGTTTATTCCATATTATGCCCAGTGGATACTCTATCCATTATCTTTTATTCCTCCACGTTTGGCCTGGCCGGTATGGACATTGATAAGCGCGATTGGGTTTATTTCTTTATGCCGGTTTACGAAAGTAAATCCAGCATTAATTCTCTTATCATTTCCAGCGCTAGGTCAATTTTGGCTAGGACAGATTGATATTATTGTCGCAATCGGATTGGTTCTTGGGCTGTTGTCAACCAATCCATATATACGTGGTATTTGTCTGTTGCTGGCATTGATCAAGCCACAAATTGCCGGGCTGCCTGTATTAATACTTCTTTTCAACCAGCCACGCCAGGAAATCATCAAAGTGCTACTTTTGCCCATGGTTGCAATGTTCATTAGCCTGGTCGTCTATGGTTTCTCTTGGCCAATTGACTGGTTCATGAATTCATGGAATAACTTGCCTGTACATGTATGGCGAATGGCGTCAATAGACACCTGGCGATATGGGTTGGTTTTTGTTTTGTTTTTATTGATGTTTAAGTCAATTCAGTCACGATTTTTTGCTGCACTAGCAATTTCTGCAATCGCAAGTCCGTTCTTCAGTGTTTATTCCTATTTGATTTTTTTTAATATTCTGTATGCCATGGTGGGGTTTGCCTTTATCATACATTTGGGTTCTGATGTATCCTTTATATGGAAAAGAATCAATGCGCTTCGCCTGGATTTTACCAATAGGAATATTGGGATATTTATTTGTAAGTGAAAAGATATTCATTTCCAATAATGAGGGCATGTAGTAAAGCGCCTAACAAATGCTCCACCCGACCGCCTTCGGCGTCTGACCGCGGCGGCCACGCGCCGGAAAAAGTGATTTCAAGCCGCATGGTCTAGCCAGCCTCGGCGGCAGGTAAGCCAACCCATTGGTCAGTTCTTGGGCATGGAAAGAGTATCAACAAGCGTGTCAATAAGACAAACCGTTTGTCACACTTGCAAAAGGTTTTTCGTTCTGATGATATAAATGCAATTCCGTACGAATGAGGGAAGCGTGGAAAATCAAATCAAGCCATTGATGGGATTGACAGCAATGTGCTGTGAGCCATTAGTCTTTATGCTATTAGGAATATCGCCAATTTTCTTTTTCATCCAAATTATTCCCGAATATTAAAAGACTGTTACCGTGCAATAGAAATGGGGAGGAGAAACTATCACTAAACTACACAGTGCGTGCTTTTTGTTCTTTAATCCATTTACCACGAAATTCTTTAAAATCGACATGCGGAAAAAATATAAAAACACTGAGGTCATTGCAATCAGTTAACCAGACAATGCAAAAATACATGTACAAACTCGATGGGCGTATCGGGTAGTTGATCCGATACAAACCATTTTGGTTAATTCCATTGAAAATATGTTGGAAGGATTGGCTGTGGTGGCATTTCGTGAAATTATCCATGGTTATCTACGTGAATCAATTTAAACAGGGTAGCTTCAAATAGTAGAAAAATGGGTCAGTAAAATGAATGATCTAGCAAGCAACAACTTAGGCATAAAGGTTTACCCTAATGAAATTAACAATAGTTCAAGAATCCCTTTAAAAAATAGTGTAATATGATCAGAGCGTTGAGCATTATTTTCTGAATAGGGCACTGCCCAACACCGCGCGCTGCGGATGGACATTAAAAATACCCTGCCGGCGGAGCGACTGCAAGCGCTGCATTAAAGCGGAGGTGGGAATCGGCCAACAGGCGGGATGTGCAACTATGAAGCGCCCTGTTCAGGCAACTTTTGGGAGGCAGGAATGAACGAAAAAAAGATCCAGTTGAGCGACGAGGTGGCGGAGGCCCTTGCCGCCGGCAAACCCGTGGTGGCATTGGAATCGACGATCATCGCCCACGGCATGCCCCACCCGCAGAACGTGGAAACCGCCCTGGCGGTGGAAGGGATTTTGCGCCAGGCAGGGGTTGTGCCAGCCACCATCGCCATTCTCGACGGCCGGATGAGGGTTGGCCTGGATGCCGGGGAGATCGATTTTCTTGGGAAGGGGAAGGGCATTCTCAAGGCCGGGGATCGAGACATCCCCTTTGTCCTCGCCCGCAGGCTCAACGCTGCCACAACGGTCAGCGCCAGCCTGGCCCTTGCCTCGGCAGCCGGCATTCATGTCTTCGTCACCGGCGGGATCGGCGGGGTTGGGCCGGAGGGCTACAAAACGCTGGACATTTCCTCGGACCTGACGGCGATGGCCGATTACCCCTGTATCACCGTTTGCGCCGGAGCCAAGGCTTTTATGGACATCCCCGGCACGCTGGAATACCTGGAATCCCTGCGGGTGGGCGTGATCGGCTGGAGGACTCATTATTTCCCGCTCTTCTACACCCGCGGCAGCAGCCACCGCATTGAATGGACCGTCCAGTCGGGCGCCGAGGTGGCGGAGATCTTTGCCGAAAAACTGGCCATTGGGCATAGGGGGGGATTGCTGGTGGGGGTGCCGCTGGAGGACGATACCGCCCTTTCCATGGAGGAAACCCGGGCAGCCATCGATGCGGCGCTGGAACAGGCCGCCAGGGCCGGCATCAGCGGCAAGGGGGTGACGCCGTTCATCCTTACGGCCATCAAGGAGGCCACCGGCGGTCGCAGCCTGGAAGCCAACATTTCCCTGGTAAAGAACAACGCCCATGCCGGCGCCGAGATTGCTGTCGCGCTGGCGAAACGATTGGCAAATCCCTGAACCCCGGGTTGGGGATCACGGTTTATCAACCCTGTTCAATGTTCACTCGTTTCCGTTGAAGGGACTCACCTTTGTAAATTTCTGTTTCAATAGGAATTTTACCAATTCCGACAAAACGATCCCCATTCCAATCAGGCTGATGGTCATCAGGAGGGGGTCGAGGGGGGCGTGATAGCGAAAGCCATCCCCGGCAAAGACCATTGTGCTGACGAGGTAAGCGGCAATGAAGGCGAGGAACCAGGATGGGTTTGGGCAGGGGAGCTCATACGCCTGGCAGGTGGAGCGAAGCGCTGGAAGCAGGGCGATGGCCGTCCAGATCATGAGGATCGGCCAAAAAGCAAGCCGGTTGGCCAGGAAAAACAGCGCCAGTACGAGAAAGACCTGCACCCCAAGGACCTGGCCGGCTCTCAACCTTGTCCGGGATTGGTCTTTCCGGGTGGGGATTGCCAGACCCAGGCAGAGCAGCAGCAACCCAATACCCGAAATGAAAATCCCATGGACCGGGCGCCCGCCCCTGTAAACCAGGGCCCCGCTGTGATACCAGGTTCCCGTGCGCAACTTGACGTAGAACAACCGGGGCAGGTCATCCAGGTTTTCGATCCAGAACCTCAATCCCATCAGGTAGCCGTTCTCCCCATCCTTGGGCCAGTAGCTGTGTTTTTCAAGTCCGTAGGCTGCGTATGCCTCCGGGCCTGGCGGCCAGTTGCCCTGCCGGTAGTGGTCGGGCCCGATCCCGTATAGCACGTCCGGGTTGTTCGTCAAACTGAAGGCGATGCTCCCCTGGGAAACATAGGAATAACCCGTCGATGCTTGGAATATCCGTATGTAGGAAGACCAGGCGATGACGGGAAATAATGTCAAGGCAATAAACAACCAGAAATGCCTATGGAATTTCCTGAACAGGCAAAAATAGAGCCATAAAGCCAGGAAGAGAACGGCCGGCAGGAAATTCCCCCGTGTCAGGGTGAACATGGATAATGCCAGCGAAGAAAAGAGCAGCCAGGTAAAGAGTCGTTTCCTTAGGTAGAGGGTGAAAAGAACCCCGAACAGGGTGAGCCAGAAAACGGCCGGGATCTCGGAATTGATAACCCCGGCGCCCAGTGCATAATCCATGATCTGGCTGTACCGGATGAAATAGATGCCTGCAAATCCCCCGGCGATCATTCCGACCCAGCCTGCCATGAGGGCGCCGAACACCAGGCAAAGAACCCCGCTGACCCAGGCAAGCAGGACCAGGCTCATCCTGGGGTAGATGGTCTCCGTTCCGGCAATTGAATAGATCAGGGCCAGTACCAGGGAAGTGCCCGGTGGCCGGTAGGAGATGGAAATTGCATCACTTTTCGGGTACTCCGGAAGGACATGGTACGTTTCGGTGGGCAGGAACTGGTGATTGGTATACCCAAACCCGTGGAGCAGGTTGATCGCCGGGATGATGTATTCGGGGTCATCACCTCCGGGGGTAACCGCATGGTTCTGTTGCAGGTCAACGATGGAAGCGTATCGCACAAGGCGAGGGATTTCATTAATGAATAAAAGGGATACTGGGATAAGGACGAAGATGATCAATGCCCGGTTGAACAGGCACGGGCGCGATTGATCATAAATAATCAGGGCAGCGATAAAAATACATGCAGCAGAAATGCCGATCCATGAAAGTACAGGCTCCAAGCGGGCGATCGATGCCACCCACCTTGCCGGCTGGAAATTGGTCAGCAGAAGCGGCAGTGAGGCGAGGGTGAATATCAGCAAAAAAATGGTGATGGCTGCCTGGTACCGGGCATGGGAAGCCAACAACCATTCTTGAACCCCGCGTGTTCTTCCGGTTCCTGCAAGGAGGCAAAGTCCCCCCGCAAGAATGATCCCCTCCCCCAGGATGATCAAGATCATCTCACCGATTCTCGCCGGGGAATACCCCAGAAGGAACGCATGTTTTGGGTCTGTGGCGAGCTGCGCCAGGCGGACCAGGCTGCAACTTGCAGCGGCCAGGGTTGCCAGGAGGGCCAATGCCATGATCACCTGTTTATACTTCTCTATGGGTGTTGTATCTGGGGATGAGTCGACCATCAGGAGTGTTTGCCGGTGCTGCTATGGCTCTTGATCGTATCGGAGTACATTTCTTCCATGCGAGCGGCGATCGAGGGCCAGTTCAGGTTTTGCAGCACAAATTGCCGCCCACCCTCGCCCACCTGTTTTTGCAGCGCCGGGTCGGTCAGCAGGCGCAGAATCCCACCGGCGATGGAACGGGGTTCTTTCGAATCCACCAGGATGATGTTCCGTCCGTTTTCCAGCCGGGTTTCGCCGAAGAGGTCTTCCGGCAGGTCGTTCACCACGGGCAGGCTGCACAGCATGGCTTCCATGGGCGCCGTTCCAAGCCCGGTATAAGGCCCGGTGACCCAACTGGCAAACACGTGAGAAGTCTTCATCAGGCGGACGACCTCTTCATGGGGGGTTTCGCCCAGGAACTGCACCTGTTCATTGGTCAACCCCAGCCGCTTGGTGGTTTCCTGCGGCGCCTTCAGGTCCACCCGACCGGCAAGGATCAGCCTGGCGTCCGGGATCCTCTGCAGGATCTCCGGCATGGCCTGGACCAGCAGGCTGGGGTTGCGGAAGGGGTGAATGTGGCCGGTGAACAGGATGGTCGGCCGGGTTGATTTTGGCAAAGCCCCCGCGTACAACTCCTCACTTTCCAGGCGCACCCCGAACGGGATGACCCTGGAGCGGGAATGCACCCTGGGGCCATAAACCTCCTGTACATACCGGTCTGCAGATTTATCCAGGCTGATGATGCCATCCCAATGGCGCACACCATAAGTCCCCAGAACGAACCTGTCTGCCAGGCTCATTGCCCATTGGATGAGCGGGTTCTCGTGCTGGACGATGGTGGTGATCGAACCGACGAGGGGAACAGCAGTTTTCCTTGCCGCCCGGGCGGTCAGGAACACGGAGTCAAAGATGTGGTTGATGTGGTGGATGATGTCCGGCCGGAAATCCCGGATGATGCCGACCAGCCGGTCGAGATTTTTGTTCGTATTGGTGACGCCCACCAGTTGGAGGTTGTAAAAAACAGGCAGCCGCGGCAACCGGATGATGGGGATGCGGAACAGGGGGAACGGCAGCGCCTCCAATTGCTGGGTGCCGTTCTGCCAGTCGACGGTCACCACGGCCAGGTCGTGTCCGCGGGCAGCCAGTGTTTTTGCCAGGCTGCTGGCGTAGTAGGAGGAGCCGGAGATGACGGGGGGGAACCAGTTGCTGAACATCAGGATGCGCATGCTGCTACGCCCATCCCGTTATCGCAGGATCTCAGACAGCGAGTTGATCACCCGGTCTTGTTGCTCGTCGGTCATTTCATGGAAAAGAGGAAGAATGATCCCGTGGTCCTGCACGTGTTCACTGTTGGGCAGTTTTTTACAGGTGCCTGGCGGGCAGTCGCAACCCATGGGTTTTCCGGCACAAGACCAGGGTTCGGCAGCATAGGCGGGTTCACGATGGGCGCACATGACACCCCGCCGGGTGGATACTCCCCGGTCCAGCAGTTTTTGCATGACCTCGGTTTGGTCAAACCTTTCATCCAGCAGAATGCAGTAACTCTGCCAGTTGCTGCGTGCCCAGGCGGGCTCCAGCGGCAGGGTGATTCCGGGCAGGTCCTTTAAATGCTTTTCATAGGTTTCAACCAGCATTCTGCGCCGGTCAACCGCCTGCGGGATCCTGGCCAGTTGCACCCGGCCAATGGCCGCCTGGATGTCGGTGAGGCGGTAGTTGTAGCCCAGTTCCAGGTAGGATTCGAATACCACCCTGTCGGCGTTATGCCTCGCCGTATCCGGAACGCTCATCCCGTGGTGCCGCCACAATTTGATCTTTCGGGCAATTTCCGCATCCTGGGTGGTCACCATGCCCCCGTCGCCGGTGGAGAGGAGTTTGCGCGGGTGGAAGGAAAAGCAGGCAGCCACGCCGTGCGGTTTCCCGATCTTTTCCCATTCCCCCTTCCAATGGATCTCACTGCCAATGGCACAGGCGGCGTCCTCCACAACCGGCAAATTATGACGGTCGGCCACCGCCAGGATGGCCTTAAGGTCGCACGGCATGCCGATCTGGTGAACACAAAGGATGCAGGCCGTCCGTTCGCTGATGGCAGTTTCGATTTGGGCTGCATCCAGGTTGAATGTGCGCGGATCGATGTCCACGAACACCGGCACGGCCCCACAGTAACGGATGCTGTTGGCCGTGGCAATAAAGGAATGGCTTGCGGTGATCACCTCGTCACCCGGGGCGACCCCCACGGCCCGCAGGGCCAGGTGCAGGGCAACGGTGCAGTTGGCAACCGCCGCGGAGTGTTTAGAGCCGACAAAAGCGGAAAACTCCTCCTCCAATTTTGCCACCTCGGGGCCCTGGGTGATCCAGCCGGAAAGGATGGCCCGGCGGGCCGCCGCCGCTTCCTCTTCCCCCAGCCAGGGTTTGGCCACCGGGATCATTTCATGATCATTAAGCATTGGATCGCTCCTTTTTCATCTGCCAATTCAATTCGATCTCTTCCTCGAGCAGTTTTTCGGGGGAGGTGCCTTGCACAAGATACCAGTTCAACAGGTTTTGCAACCCCTCGGCCAGGGGGACTTCGGCGCGATACCCCAACAGTTCTTCGGCCAGCCGGGTATCGGCGTAGAGGCGAAGGGTATCCCCGGGGCGCGGCTTGCTGTGTTCCACCCGCAGGTCGTTCCTCCCCAGGACCTGGCTGACCTTCCTGACAAGATCATTGATACTGATCTCCCTGCCCTGGCCGAGGTTGATCGTACGGCCGATGGCTTTGTCCGATTCGGCGGCAAGGATGATCCCCCTGGCAGTATCACTGACGCAGGTAAAATCCCGGGTCTGGGTGCCATCCCCAAAAATGATGAGGGGCCTTCCTGCCATGCCGCGCAGCAGGAACCTGGGGATCACTTCGCCACTGTCGCCTTCATGGTGGCAGCGTGGGCCAAAGGTGTTGAAAGGCCGCACCACCACGGTCGGGAAATCGTAAGTTCGGAAGAACGCCCGGGTATAGGCTTCGCCGGCCAGCTTGGCGGCGCCGTACACGGTCATGGGAAAGGTAGGGTGGTTCTCGTCCATGGGAGCCTGGATGGCGGTTCCGTACACTTCCGAACTGGATACGTAAATAAAACGCTCAACGCCGGCTTCCCGGGCAGCCAGGAGCAGGTCCAGGGTGCCTTCTGCGTTCACCTGGTGGTTCTCGCGGGGTGAATGGATGGAGTGGCGCACCCCCAGGCAGGCCAGGTGGAGGACGACGGAGACGCCCTGCAGCAGCCGTCGCATGGCATTGCCGTCACGGATGTCTTCAACACAGATGGTCACCTGTCGGGGGTTCAGGCCATCCAGGTTGGCTCTCTTCCCGTTGACCAGGTTGTCCACCACGGTGACGTGGGCGTCTTTCGCCACCAGTTGGCGCACAACCTCCGAGCCGATGAAACCGGCGCCACCGGTGACGAGGACTTTCTTCTTGGCAAGCAACATAAGCAACCTCTTTTATTTTACGGTGAAAGTTCCTTTACAAGACATCATTGAATTTCTCGATCTGTTCTCTGGTGGGCAATTCATCGGCAGGGTTCGTTTCCCGGGCGGGCACGGCTGGATGGCCATAGGCAACTTGGTATGGAGGGATATCCCGGGTGACGAGTGAGCCGCCCCCGACCATCACGCCCGTGCCGATTTTTACCTCCGGAAGGATGGTTGAGCCCACACCGATGAAGGAGTGGTCGTCCACCCCGGCAAAACCTGAAAAGGTTGCCCCGGGGCCGATCAACACGTTGTTGCCGATCCTGCAATCGTGCTCGATGGTCACCCCGCCAAATGCGACCAAAAGGTGACCGATATGGGCATTGGGCCCAACATACACACCCGGAAAAACCAGGGCATTCTCACCGATCACGGCCGAGGGGGATATCTGGGCGGATTTGGCGATCAGGCTTAAAAACCCCACCCCATTCTGATGAAGCAACTGGAAAATTTCCCAGGCACGGGCAGCCGAGCGGGGTCCCAACACCAGGTAAACCAGGAAATCGCTGTTGCAGGCCTGTTCGATACCCAGGCTGACCGGCCCCAATACGGGGTGGCCACCTGGCCCTTTGCCGTCGGGCGCGGGCCTGTCTTCATAATAGCCTTCGAGAAGGATCTCATCCTGGAACTGGGAAGACAATAGGTCCAGCGCGCCTCGGGCCCGTGTTCCGGCGCCAAAAAAGCGCACCCTTTGTTTTCTCGAGAGATTCAGCGTGGACGGTGACATTAATGGTATTCCTTATAAAGAGGAAAATGGATAGATATAGAAATAAGGATAGGCTTCCTGAAGACTTGCCGCACCAATCTCCTTGAACCGGGACGCCGGTTGAAACGTTTGCACATAGATCCTGTAGTCTGCCTCACTGGAAGCCCATTTTTTCTTAAAAGTATAAACCCCGGAGTCCCTTGTGGGGGAGGATTCCCAATTCCAATAAACCTGTCCCTTCTCCCTGGCTTCCTGCATGGCATGCTGGATCAGCAGGGTGCCCGGCTGGAGGGCGCGGTATTCTGGCAAGGCGCAGGGCAGGTAATAACTAATGGTTTTTGGGCTGCAAAGGACGATGAGCCCGCCGATCAACCGGTCATCCTGCATTCCAAAATAAATACGGACCTGGTCGTGGGTTGCTGCAGTACGAAAGAGGTGTTTCACTGCATTTTGCGGCTTGATGGGAATGTCAGCATCCCGGCAGTTCTGAACATAGATCGCATAGAACTCGCCAAGGCGCTCAGTGGAACGCGCCCTGGTAACGGTGATGCCGCCAGCCTCTGCCTTGCGGATGTCGTAGCGCAAATCCTTGTCCGGGTGGAAGGAGGGGATATGGGTATATTGTGTGAATTTATTGACCACCAGCGCTGTTGGAAAGGCACGATCATATGGTGAAAAATCCTGGTTCAGGAAGGGGGTATAAATACTGGCGCTTAAAGGCTGTGGAAGGGAATGAAGGTGTTCCACAACCCGGTTGATCATGGCTGAGTGCTGGTCGACACCAGTATGCGACCGGTCATACAGCAGGCCGGCATTGGGGCCAAAAAATGGCAGGGAGCAGTAAACTGAACCGAAACCGGCTTGTTTCAGAAAGCCCGGCAGGACCGCCACCAGATTTTCCTGGTGCCAGGCCCCAAGGTAGAAGGGTTCTGCCCTGGCGGCCTCCTGGATTAAGTCACGGTAAAAGGGGTAATGGTATCCAAGGACCGCCGGATCATCCTTCCCCAACTCATCTAGGAAGACAATATATTCATCGTCCTGATCTTTACGGAGGGGACGGATTTCTACCCGGTCAGTCATTAAATTGATGGATCACGTTGGCGACCCGGGTTATCTGGTCGTCCTGCAATTCGGCGAACATGGGCAGGGATAGTTCCTCGCTGGCAGCCTGCTCGGAGAAGGGGAAATCGCCGGCTTTATAGCCCAGGTCCTGGTAGGCAGGCAACAGGTGCACCGGGTACGGGTAATGGATGCCGGATTGCACCTGGTTGGCGCTCAAAAGCTGCTGTAGCGCATCCCGTTTTGGCGAACGTACAGAATAGATGTGGTACACATGCCGAGAATAAGGGGCCTGTTTGGGCAACAGTACCGGTCCGCCCGTGAGCAGGCGGTCATACAGGGCTGCATTCGCCCGACGGGCTTCGGTCCAAGGCTCCAAGTGCCTGAGTTTTACCCGCAGGATGGCCCCCTGCAGGCCTTCCATCCGGTAGTTGTACCCCTTCAGTATGTGCATGTACTTCTTCTCGGCGCCCCAGTCCCTTAACATCCGGATGGTGCGGGCAAATTCAGGGTTGCTGGTTGTCACCAACCCCCCCTCGCCGTACGCCCCCAGGTTCTTGCCGGGGTAAAAACTGAAGCACCCCATGGCGCCCAGGCTTCCGGCCCTTTTTCCCTTGTATTCGGCTCCATGTGCCTGGGCTGCATCTTCAATGACCAGGAGGTTGTGTTTTTTGGCCAGGGCGAGGATGGGGTCCATGTCAGCAGGCTGGCCGTACAGGTGCACAGGGAGAATGGCCTTTGTGCGGCTGGTGATGACCCTTTCGATCCCGGCGGGGTCAATAGTACAGGTGGTTGGATCGATATCCACAAAAACCGGTTTTGCCCCGCAATAGACGATGGCGGCAACACTGGCCACGAAAGTGAAAGGTGTCGTGATGACCTCGTCACCCTGGCCAATCCCCCCCGCCAGCAGTGCCAGGTGCAGTGCGCTGGTGCCGGAATTGACCGCCACCCCCATCTCCGCCTGGCAGTAATGGGCAAATTCCTCCTCAAAGGCAGCCACTTCACCCCCCAGGACGAATTGGGCGCTCTCCAGGACCCTGGAAACCGCAGCATCGATCTCGGATTTAATCGACTGGTATTGCACTTTCAGGTCAACAAATGGGATCATGGATTCCTCATTTTATAATTGCATATTTCGGCCCTTATCATTTATGGAAACAGTGGCTGCCTCCAGGATGCGAACGACCCGCAGACCGGATTCTCCATCCGTCATGGGATTTTCGCCTTTCTGGATGCAGTGGATAAAGTGAGCCGCCTCCGTTCGCAGGGCTTCCGTATTTTCCAGGTGCGGGGACCACATGTCCCCGGAGCGGTAGCCAACGAGCAGCTTGTACAGACTCTCGGAACTGTTGTTCAGGGTGATCCCCTTGTCGTAAACCTTGATCTTCTCCGAGGGTTCGAGGTCATTGAAAACGATCATTTTCCTGCTTCCTCCAATGAGCGTCAGGCGCACCTTTACCGGCGCCAGCCAACTGGCGTTCACATGGGCGATCAGGTTGTTTTGAAAGAACAGGGTAAGGTAGGCGGTATTGTGGGGCGTGCCCTGAATATGGCTGATCCCCGTGGCCGAAACCGACACCGGCTTTTCCCTGATCACGTGATCAATGATCCCGAGGTCGTGCACGGCTAGGTCCCACAGGACGTTCACATCGTGCTGGAATAAGCCCAGGTTGATGCGGGTTGAATCATAATAATACAGATCGCCCAGTTCCCCAGTATCGACCAGGCTGCGGATCTTTTGGATTGCCGGCGTGTATACAAAAGTGTGGTCGACCATAAGCACCAGTTTGCGCCTGGCGGCCTCCTCGATCAGCGCTTGTGCCTGGTCGCTTGTGGAGGTCATGGGTTTCTCAATGAACACGTGCTTGCCCGCCTGTAACGTCTGCCTGGCCAGGTCAAAGTGGGTGGAAACCGGCGTGGAGATGATCACCGCATCAACCGCTGGGTCCTGGATCAATTCGGAAGCAACCTGGGTAACCCTGATCCCGGGGTACTTGAAGGATGCTTTCTTCAATTGGTCTGCTTTCATGTCGCAGACACCGACAACAGTTGAATCGGGCGCCTCCATGAAATTCCGAACCAGGTTGGGACCCCAGTAGCCATAGCCGATCACAGCGGATTTCAGCATATCATCTCCTTGAATTCCATTGTATTAATGTCCCGCAATACAAGGATTGCTCATTTATTCCTGACATCACCGATCACCCGAGCCGGAACGCCGGCCACAATGGCGAAATCCGGCACGTCGCGGGTGACCACAGCCCCGGCGCCGACCATGGCTTCCTCCCCAATTGTCACTCCGGCCAGGATGGTCGAGTGGCTGCCCAGGGAGGCCCGCCTGCGAACCCGGGTTGGGATGACCTCCCAGTCGTTTTCCTCTTGCAGGCTGCCGTCGGCCCTGGTCGAGCGGGGATAAAGGTCGTTGGTGAACATGACGCCATGCCCGACGAAAACCTCGTCCTCGATGGTCACCCCTTCGCATATGAAACTGTGGGAAGAGATCTTGCATTGTTCACCGATGCTTGCATTCTTCTGGATCTCGACAAAAGCGCCGATCTTGGTGCCATTGCCAACTCTGCACCCATAGAGGTTTACCAGATCAGGGTGGAAGATCTTTACCCCCTCCCCCAGGATCACATCGCTTGTGATGGGCATGTAAAACTCCCCTCAAGGTTTGAGATGAGGCGTATTATACCCTTTCAGAATCCATTATTCCAAGGGGACCCATATTACGCTGTAAGGGCATTTAATATAGAGATGTTAGAATTACTTCAATGAACAACGACCATCCGGTCATCAGATTAAAACACACCAACCTTTATTAATCTTTGTGGGTCTGGAAGCCCTGGTGGCGGCCATTGCCAGCCTTAATGCCCGCTCCGAGGTCGGCCACGGTGTGCTGTTGGGGTATTCCGCATTTTGGGAAAACCTTTCTTGTCAGCCATCTTTTCCTGCCAACTTTTTCCCATCGTTCCCTCACTTTCAATCCGGTGTTCAGTTGGATTGATCGGGTCGACACCCGGATCAGTGCAACCGTCTTACGGAAGGTTGAACAACCGGCGTGCGTTTTCAACAAGCACCTGTTGGATTTGGGTTTGATCCAGCCCGGACAGGTGCAGTTGGTCCCGCAAGTGGCAGGCGTCACGCGCAGAATAGGGATGATCTGTCCCGAACAGCAGGCGCTCGCAGCCGGCTAGTTCGATCAGCAGTTTCAGGGCTGCCGGAGAGTAGGTGATCGTATCAAAATAAAACCGCCTGAATTGGTCGACCAGGCTGATGGCATCCGTTTGGTTGCCCCCGATCGGCCCGCCATAGGCCTCCAGGCGGCCCAGCAGATAGGGCAGGGCTCCACCGGCATGGGCCAGGATGATCCGCAGATCGGGAAAGAGTCCCAGGATGCCGCTGTAGAGCAGGCGGGCGGCTGCAACTCCGGTCTCATAGGGGTATCCCAGGGAGGTGCGGAAATTGTGCCCGTGCGAACGCATGTCTTCACCTCCGATGCCATAGTGGGGGTGGAGGAAGACCGGCAGCCCCAGGTTGCCGGCTTGTTCCCAGAACGGCATCACCAGATCATCGTCCAGCCAGGTGTTGCCAAAACGGGTGCCAATGATGAAGCCGGCTACGGATGGCACCCTGGCAACCCGGACCAGTTCAAGAATGGCCGCCTGAATGCTCGAAGTGGGTATTGCAGCCAGGAACCGGAGCCTGCCCGGGTGGGCGGCGCAGGCTGCAGCCATTTCATCATTTGTCCGGCTGACGAGATCAAAAGGCCCTTCAGCAGGCAGGAAATCGAACCATGGATTGCCCAGGCTGATGATGCTGGTCTGGATGCCGGAGGAATCCTGATCCCGGAGTTTCTCTTCAATGGTGGTGAACTTGGGCGTAACCAGGGCTGCGTTCGGATGAGGTTGTGCCTCCTGGTCGGGGTAGAGCACCAGCCGGCGTTGCCCGCCAGCGGAATGTACCCTCGGGGGGGTTTCCCGGGCTTTTAACGCCTGCAGGTATGTTTCCGGGTAGATATGGGAATGAATATCGATTGTCATTTCGGGCCTTTGCTTCCAAATGAAGATAAGGGCAATTCTACTGTAAAACCCCGGCCATGTTCAATAAGCAGGTTTCCCATGGGCACATATACTATAATCATTTTGAAGGACGATGACCATTGAGACAGACCAAGTCTTTCCCTTGAATACGAATCCGGGTTCAAGGTGGGTGTGAAACATATCAGGATCAAAAAGGAGCAAAGTTGGGTATGGATGACAAGAAATATATTCGAATGGCGTTCGAAGTAGCTGCCAGGGCACGCAGGAACGGCAATCATCCCTTCGGCGCCCTGCTGGTGGATGAAAATGGAACCGTCCTGATGCAGGCCGAAAACACCGTCTCTACCGGGAAGGATTGCACGGGTCACGCAGAAACCAACCTGATGCGGAACGCCTCGCATCAATTCCCCCCGGAGGTGTTGGCTCGCTGCACCATGTACACCAGCACGGAACCCTGTCCAATGTGCGCGGGTGCCACGTTTTGGGCTGGCGTCAGGCGGGTTGTGTTCGGCTGCTCCATGGAGCGGTTGTATGCCATGAGCGGCGAATCAGATATCCAGTCCGTTCTCTACCTGGGCTGTAGGGCAATCTTTGAAAAAGGCAAAGAACCCACGGAGGTGCTTGGACCCTTCCTCGAGGATGAAGCCGTTAAGGTCCACGAAGGGTTCTGGGTTTAAACCCGTGACCCAAAATTGATGCAACCTTGCTGGGCAGGCCCCGTATAGCGGGCGTTGTAATGACAGGGGATCTTCAAATTACTTTTCATCAAGACTTGCCATATACAATGCAAAAAGTGGGCGGGGAGAATTCCAACCCGGATACCTGCATTGAAATCCCCTTGAGTCTGGAGTTCAAAGAGGACCCCCTGTCCTCTTATTTAACCAATAATTGATGTGTTTGGGTTGAAAGCGGCACCTCTGAATACAAATCTGCCAACTCCAGGGATGCAATAAAGCAGATTCACTTAGGGCATTAGCATATTTCCCCAACGCCGCTGCCTCAAGGGTTGGTGATTGGTTCAGCAACCAGGCATCAGGGAAACGAATCAGTTTGAGATCAGGCTTTTCCCAACAACTCCTGCAGCGATTTGGTCAGGTTCTGAACATCGCCGGTGGAGGCCTTTAACTTTGTCATATCGGCTGTTGTCAGCCCTGCTTCAACGCCGGGGAGGACTTTTTCTGCCAGCGTGCAGGTGGCCAGGAACTTGCTGGTCATGGCCTCGATATCGGTTGCAAAACTCAGGATCTTCTTATTCACCAATGGGATCGTCTTCATGACCGGAATGGCCTGTTCCAGGACAGAATCGACCAAGCGAATGTACTTGACGGCAGCGGTTTCCAGGGTGGAGATGGCGCGGGTCAGCTCTACAGCCATATCCTGTATAGAATCCAAAGTGGATCGGTTGTCTTGAATGACCTTGTTGATGTTCATAAGCGATTCGGTCAATCGATCGGAAAAGTGAATGTAGCCTTTGGCTGTGGTTGAAGCGGGCATTTCTGGCTCCTTAATATGGATTTGGGTTTCCGTGTTCAATATTTTAAAATTTTTAACCCAATCCATATCATACCTTAAATGGATGGCGCATATGTTCATCCCGGGCTGGCGTTTTCACCCATGACCCGGAAATCGGGTCATGGGTGCCCGTGTATCAGCCGATATTTTCCTGTTCCGGGGAACAGCAAACTGGAGAAGATCCTTGTCGTATTTGGTCATTGGTCGAAACCCCGCCTCACACCCTTTAATTGGTCGAACCATCTTTTAATGTTTTTCTTATTCATTATGATTAAAATCACCGATGGTTGGGTATAATTGACCGATTGATGGGAAGGAATAAAATTCTCTGCGATTGATCAGAAAACCAAGCCATTGTTACAAAAAACTGTGTTGGAGGAGAATATGCGCCGTTTATTCAATGTATTTTCATTTTTCCTTGTCTTGTTGATGCTCCTGGCATTGCCCAGTGTGGCTTTTGCCCAGGACGATCAACCCAAGACGGGGGCTGGTGGATTGGTTCTGTACACCGTCTACCCCGCCCAGACCATTGGCCTGGGGGAAACTGTGACATTCAATTTAAAACTCACCGGGGTCAGCGAAGCCCAGGTCGTCAAAATGGAAATGGACACCCTGGCAGATGGCTGGACGGCAACTTTTCGCGGCAGCGGCAAGTTGATCCAATCCGTGTACGTGCAAACCACCGGTGAGGCATCCGTTGATTTAAAGCTTGAACCTGTAACGGATGTCCAACCAGGAACCTATAATTTTGTTGTGGCAGCGGTTGGCCGGGGCGGTAAAGCCTTGCTTCCGCTCGAAGTTGTGATCAAGGACAAACTTCCACCCCGCCTCTCGTTCAATGTAGACCTGCCGACCATCAAGGGCAGCCCGACCACCACTTTTCGCTGGACCGCCAACCTGAAAAACGAAGGCGAGGATGATCTGAATGTGAGCCTTTCGGCGGATGTCCCAAAGGGATTCCAGATTTCCTTCAAACTCAGCGGACAGGAAGTAACAGATTTCCCCATTTCTGCGGGTGAAAGCAGGAGCCTTTCCGTGGAAGCCCAGGTCGTCTCTGCGGAGGTGACGGGTGGGAATTACCCCTTCACCATCCGGGCCACCAGCGAAAGCGCCCAGGCCGAACAGGCATTGACCGCGGAAGTCAGCGGGCAGATCTCACTGAACATCACCACCCCCGATGGACGGCTTTCCGGCCAGGCGTATTCCGGCAAGGATAATTCGCTCAAGGTGGTGGTGGTTAACAATGGGAGTGCCCCGGCCCGCGGTGTCAAACTGACATCCTCTGCCCCCAAGAACTGGAAGGTGGAATTCTCCCCCGACCAGATCGATGAGCTCCCTGCAGGTCAGCAGGTCGAAGTGAACGTCAATATTCAACCGAGCAACCAGGCTGTGGCGGGTGATTATGTGCTCACTTTGCAGGCCAAGCCGACGGATGGTACACAAAAATCAGCCGAATTTCGCATTACCGTCCTGACCTCTACGCTCTGGGGTGTTGTCGGTGTTGTATTGATCGCTGTGGCAGTTATTGTAGTGGCGGTTGCTGTCATGCGCTTTGGCCGGCGTTAGGTCTCAAGGAGGTCGGGGAATGAGCAAGGAAATCATCATAACCCGGGACTTGACCAAAAAGTACGGCGATTTCGCCGCCGTGGACCGGTTGAACTTGAAAGTGAAGCGCGGCGAGGTATTTGGGTTGCTGGGCCCCAACGGCGCAGGAAAAACGACGACCATCCTGATGCTCCTGGGCCTGACCGAACCAACATCCGGCGAGATTAGCGTCCTGGACCTGGACCCGGTTACCCAGCCTCTCAGCGTGAAAGCCCGGGTGGGCTACATGCCCGATGCCATGGGCTTTTACGATGAGTTGACAGCCCGGGAAAACCTGATCTACATTGCAAAACTGAACAACCTGCGCGGCAAGGTTGCCAGCCAGCGGATCAATGAATCGCTGGAGCGCGTCGGCTTAATGGGCGTTAGTGAAAAACGGGTTGGGACGTTCTCCAGGGGCATGCGCCAGCGGCTGGGGGTGGCTGATGTGCTGGTGAAGGAACCGGAATTGATCATCATGGACGAGCCAACCCAGGGCCTGGACCCGGAAGGCGCACACGAATTCATCGATATGATTCGCAGCCTCAAACACGAGGATATAACGATCCTGTTGTCTTCCCACCTGCTGATGCAGGTACAGGAGGTTTGTGACCGGGTGGGGCTTTTCTCCCATGGCCAGATGCTCCTGGAGGGCAGCGTAGCCGACCTGGCCCAGCGGGTGCTGGGCGGCGCTTACCGGGTTTCGCTTGAAGGAGAAGGTGACCCCGGTGCGATCCTGGCTTCTCTGAACCGCCTGGAAGGTGCGCAACAGGTCCGGCATGTCGATGGGCAGACCTACCAGTTCGAATCCACACGCGACCTGCGGCCGGAAGCCGCAGCCGCTGTAATCAAGGCCGGGGGCCGGCTATTTAACCTCGAGGTGGCGGAGCAAAGCCTGGACGATATTTATTCCCATTTCTTCAAGGAGGTGGAAAATGCCCAGGCCTGAATCTTCAACCACCGTACGACAACGGGAAGGTTCCCCTTGGAAGGGGTTGTGGGCAGTGGTTTCAAAAGAGATGGCTGACCATCTCACCAGCGTTCGAATGCGCATCCTGGAGATCCTGGTTGTCCTCACTGCAGCCGGAACCGTGTATTCTTCATTAAAGAACATCCGGGAGACAGTAGGCGAGGACCGTTTCCTGTTCCTCCGCTTGTTCACAACGTCCAATGACCCCCTGCCGGCTTTTGCTTCCATGCTGGCATTCCTGATCCCATTGATCTCGATCGCCCTGGCTTTTGATTCGATCAATGGCGAGTTTGCCAGGCGGACAATGTCGCGCATCCTGGCACAGCCCATTTACCGGGATGGCCTGCTGTTCGGGAAATTCCTGGCTTCGCTTTTTACCTTGGCGCTTGTCCTGACAGCCATCTGGCTGCTAATTTATGGCCTGGGGATCATCGGCCTTGGCCTGCCGCCGAATGGGGAGGAGGTGCTGAGAAGTTTCTGGTTCCTTCTCTCGGCGATTGTTTATGGGACGATCTGGATCGCCCTGGCGATGTTGTTCTCGATCATCTTCCGCCAATCGGCAACCGCAGCCCTGGCATCGATCGCAGTCTGGTTGTTTTTCACGGTTTTCTGGGACATTATCGCCAGCGTGGCTGCCAGCTCCCTCAGGCCGGTCCAATATGGCCTGGCACAGGAGATCCTGGACCAGGCAAGGATGCAGATGTTCCTTTCCAGGCTGTCACCGAACACGCTCTTTGCCGAAACCATGATCGGGATGTTGAATCCAACCGTTCGCTCCCTGGGCTTGTTGTTATCCTCACAAATGGAGGGTGCCATCATGGGTTCAGCCTTGCCGTTGGGCCAAAGCCTGCTATTGATCTGGCCGCAGTTGACCGGCATGATCGCAGTAGCCATTCTTCTGTTTGTGATGGGCTATACGGAATTCCAGCGGCAGGAGATACGTGCTTAAATCATCGAAAACTGAATGACCTCACAACCTCCCGCAGATGCTCTTGCGGGAGGTTGTGGATTCTCGTGGAACACCTGGTGTTCACCGCTGCAACCCGGGGATCACCCGCCTTAATTGATTTCACCAGACCGCAGGCGAAGGTAGGATTCATACCGCGCCGGGCTGATCTCACCGGCATCCACGGCGGCCCGGATCGCGCATCCTGGTTCATCCTGGTGGGTGCAATCGTTGAACTGGCAATTTGCCACCCGTTCCCGTAATTCCGGAAAATAGGCGTCAAGCTCCTCGGCGTTTGTATCCCACAGGGAAAGGCTGCGCAGACCCGGCAGGTCGGCCAGGTAACCGCCGATATCCAGCAGGAAAAGGGTGCGTACAACCGTGGTGTGCCTGCCCTTGGTGGTGGCGCTGCTGATGGAGCGGACAGTCTGACCGAGGCCGGGTTGAATGGCGTTTAATAGGCTGGTTTTTCCGGTTCCGGATGGGCCCACCATCCCGGAGGTTTTTCCTTTTATTCTTTCACGAAGCAGGTCTATTCCCTGCCCGTTTTTCGCAGAGGTTGTTAACACCTCGTACCCCAGGGCCGGATAGTCGTGGAACAAGGCCCTTGCTGTTTCTGTGCCGACGAGGTCTGTTTTATTGGCTACAATCAGTGGATGGATGCCCTGCTTTTCAGATATGACCAGGAAACGGTCCAGCATGCGCAGGCGGGGTTTGGGCTGCGAACAGGAAAACACAAGGAGGATCTGGTCAACGTTGGCAAGCAGGACCTGTTGGTAAGGCCCGCGTGCCGTTGGGGCTGTACGGACCAGCGAGCGTGAGCGGGGGATAATTGCCTCGATCGTTCCCGGGTTAATTCCCGCGGGGCTGATTTCCACAATATCACCCAGGGCAATGACATCCACATTCCGATTGCGCCGGTGTTTCAGACGGCCCCGTAAACGGCAGGTAAAGGTGCCGTTTTCCGTCTGGACGATATAAAACCCGGATTGAAGGCGTACGATCCGCCCGCGAACGACCTCGTCCGTCATCGCATTCAGGGGGCTGGTATTTCCTCTTCAGGTGTGGGTGTAAGGGTTTCTGTTGGTGCCGGCCCGGGTGTGGCGGTATTGGTGGCAGTTGGAGTGGGCGTTTTGGTTACGTAGTAACTGCTTTCCCATGAATACAGGCGGGTGGGTTTCCCATAGTAATAAACTTCGAGAACCCGGCGGAAGATGGGTGCGGCGATCTCAGAGCCTTCACCGGCATTTTCAGCGATAACCACCATGGCAATGTTGGGCTTTTCCGGGTTCTCTTGATCGGTATAGCCGGCAAACCAGGCATGTGGTTTCCCGGTGGAGGTCTGGGCGGTTCCGGTTTTGCTGTAAAGCGTAATGTTCATGCCCAGGAACACATTGTGGGCTGTGCCGCGGCGGTTTTCAACCACGCTCAACATGGAGTCCTGGATGATTTTCAAAGTTTCCGGTTTAATCGGCAGTGTGCCGCGAACTTCTGGGGAGAAGGTGAAGGGGACATCCCCATTGGGCGAGATGATCTTTTCAACAACCTGCGGCCGGTACAGTGTACCGCCATTTCCAATGGCGGCGATAAAGTCCACAACCTGCAGGGGTGTTACCAATAGTTCCCCCTGCCCGATTGCCAACTGAACCGCATCACCCTCGGTCACCTGGTCGGGAACGGAACCGACATCCTCGGCAACCTGTCCGATACCGGTGGCCGAACCCAGGCCAAACCCCCTGGCCAGGTTGGGCACATCCTGGGGCCGATTCTGACGAAACAGATCCAGGCCAATATGATAAAAATACGGATTGCAGGAGCGCATTAACCCTTCCATCAGGGTCAACTCTCCACTGGGGTTCAACCCCTTCTCATAGGTCCAGTCGTAGTATACCTGGCCCGGAAGTTCGGTGAATTCATGTCCGCAGACGTATTTGGTGTCGGCCGTATACAGGCCGCTTTCCAAGGCTGCTGACATGGTGATTATTTTAAAGACGGAGCCAAGCGGATACCCACCCTGGGTCGCCCGGTTTAATAGAGGCGTATCCCTGGCGCTGAATAATTCATTGAGCCCGTAATTGCTGTTGTAGTTGGTGGGCTCGAACAAATTAGGGTCATAAGAGGGTGAGGAAGCCATGGCCAGGATGCGGCCGGTATCGCGTTCCATGACGACTATGGCACCCCTGAAGCCCGCAATGGCTTGTTGAGCCTGCTCCTGCAGTTTGCTGTCGAGAGTGGTATAGATGGACATGGAGGGATGGGTGTCTGTTTGGGAAATGCGGGTGATGATGGTTCCCTGGGGGTCGACAACATATAACGATGCCCCCCGCCCGCCTGAAAGGTAATTCTCCCCCCATTTTTCCAGGCCGGCTGCGCCCACCCGTTCGTCCACCCGGTAACCTTTTCTCTGGTATGCCTCCGCCTCTTCGGCAGGAATGGAGAGGACGTAGCCGGTCACATGCGGAGCGATCCCATCATTGAAGTAGAACCTGGAGGTGAACGGATTTAACCACAACCCCAGCAGGCCCGATAACGCTTCGTATCGGTCCTGTACGAACTGGGCGGGTACTTCACCGATGATGACATAATCCTGGGGAAGGGCGTCCTTCATTTTCGCCGAGATCCATTCGGCAAGTTGTCCGGTCAGCCGGGATAATTGGTTGACCATCACCCCCCATTGCCCTTCTTCAATCTGCCCGGGAATAACACCAATGGCATAGGCGCTGGTTTGTGCAACCAGGGTGTCCCCGTTTCGATCATAAATGTTCCCACGGGAGGGGATCTTGACATCCAATGCCAGGCGGTTGCCCCCCCGCAGTTCCGGAAGGATCATTCCATCCTCCCACTGTACCTTCCAGGAATTCCCTTCCAGCACCAAATTCATCAGCATGTCACGCTGGACTTCGCCAAGCAGGATGGTTTTGAAGGTTGCCCGGTAGGCCACCTGTGAAGCAGTGGGGTTGGTCATTGTGGAAAGGATCTCGGTTTGCAGTGTATCCAGGCTGAGATTTACCGCCGTTTCCTTATACCGTTGGATGAAATTGTCCAGGCTAATGGCATCCTGGCTGACCTTTGATAGCAGGTTGTACATTCCCTGGTAGTCTTCCGCCTTCCAGGCTTCGAGGAAGTTGGTTGCTGCCACCTGGGCATCCGGTACGCTGGTGGTATTCACCTTGGGCGCTGGCAGGGTTACAGTGGGAGCAACGGAGGGCTGGCTGCCGGCGTTGCTGCAGGCGGCAAGGAACATAAATGCCAGCAGCAATAAGTACCAGTTACGAAATTTCATTACCACAACCTCCTCTTGGATCTGCCTAAACGCTCAACCAATGGTGTCGCCTTTAAGTACCCGGCAGGAAATCCGGCAGTTGTAATCCAAATGGGATTGGCAGGCCTCCGGTATATTGACATCCGGCTTGAGCCCAAAATGCTCCAGGGAGCGGGAAAAATGGCAAAGAGGGAGGCCCATCACGTTTGCCATGCACCCGGAAAATCCGTCCACCGGGTGAAAGTCCTTGTTCTGAATGGCATAGGCACCGGCCTTGTCAATAGGATCACCGCTTTCAATATACCTTTGAATTTCCGCTTCTGAATAGTCGCGCATGGGCACTTGGGATGTGCATGTCTCCCAATGCTGGATGCCCCGGGATGGATCAAGCAAAACTAGTGCCGTATGGACCTGGTGCGTGCGATGACGAAGCTGCAGAAGTATTCGGTTCGCCTCTGCAGGGCTCATGGGTTTTCCCAGCAGTTCGCCATGATCTGCAACGGTAGTATCCGCAGCCAGGATAAGCTCACCCTGGAGATGTTGGCTGCGTGCAATGGCTTCCGCCTTGCCGCAAGCCAGCCGATGGACATACGCCATGGGTTCTTCTTCCGGGTGGGGCGTTTCATCGATTTGAGCGGCGGTCACTCGAAATTCCAGGCCCGTCAGTTCGAGCAGTTCCTTGCGCCGCGGGGAAGAAGAAGCCAGCACCAGTTTTGTATTCACCATGCACAGGATTCTAACACACTCACCTCCAAGCCAATAAGAGCACCTGCCCTGCCATTCCAATTGGCAGGCATCGGCATAAATTTCCTTGATAACCGGGCAGGGATGAGGTATTCAGCAGGTCGATTTCCCTTTGGTGACAAAATCAGTACAATAAAAATTGATACTTGAAATCCTGCTTGGAACCCGTTATAATAGAACAGATTTTCTTATTTGGTGAGCCGTTATGAGGATGGACCTGATCCAAAAACCACACTCCGGCATGTTCCCTGTCCGGGCAGGGCATGTTCCCCCCCTCCTGAACGTGGCGGCAACCTGCACCGCCACCCGCTGCCTGGGACCCGGCTGGCGGGCTGGCCTGTGGGTTCAGGGCTGCCGTCTCCATTGCCCCGGCTGTATTGCCCCCGAATGGCTGTCGGACCATGCCAACCGCCTCATCACCCCGGAACGCCTGGCGAAAGAGTTGCTGGCAGATCCCCGGACCAGCGGGTTCACCATATCCGGCGGTGAGCCCTTCCTCCAGCCAGGCGGTCTCTCCGCCATGCTTCGGGAAGCCCGGCGCATGCGGGATATAGATGTAATTTGTTACACCGGGTTTCTGCTGGCTGAACTGGTGGACAACCCGCCATCCAGCGAGGTGTTTGACTTGCTGGACCAGTTGGATGTCCTGATCGATGGCCCTTATATTCAGGAAAGGAATCGGGGGGTGGGCCTGCGCGGAAGCGACAACCAGGGAGTACACCGGCTTTCCGGAAGGCTGGCCACCTTCGATTTTGAAGGTTGCCCACGGCAGGTTGAACTCGTGCTGGGAGACCAGGAACTGCAACTGATTGGAATACCACCGGTCGGTTTTCTTCCTGCCCTCGATGCCTGCCTTGTGGAATTGCCGACCAAAACGGATGGAAAAAACAGATGAGCGGGCATAAACGAAAACTGGTCTCCATTGACCCCGGCTTGTATCGGCAGATGCACGAGAAGGAGATGCGCGAGAGGTTCCTGGCCGGTCCCCGGAAGATGGAGGGGAGCGGGGCGGATCATCCGGACCAAAAGATGCAACCCCGGGAGAACCTTGATCCAGCCCGCAGGAGAAAAGGTTTATTGAACCTGGCCCTGTCTCTCAGTGACCCCTTTGCGTTGGTGGATGCGGGCGAAGCCACTGTTATGGCAGGAGAGGGGGCGGAAAATGCCCAAAAAAACCCTGTCGCGCAGCGATCGAAGCGCAACGCCCGGGAACCAGGAGTTCCAGCGGAACGGCAACGGCACCTGCATGTTGAGAACAGGCGCCAACACGAATTGAAAATCCCTTCTTTTCATCCTCTTTCCTCTTATGATGGGTCGTCCCGTGTGGAAGCGTACCAGGATGGAAGATATGAACAACCTGTACTTGTGCGCGAAAAACCTGATGACCTGCTGAATAACACCCCGGAAACCGAAAACGCCCGGGATGAGGGATGGCCACAGGCCCTTTCCATCCTGGACGATTTGGTGAGGGAGGCATTGGGTTGGCAAACCTGCGAGGCGATCGATTTCAACGGCCAACCAGCCGGCGTTGAGATCGATGTGGACGAGTGGACCGGCGGAGCTCTTAGCCGGTTCATTGAAACCCTGATGAATTTACAGACCCATTGGAAGGACGCAACCCCCCACCTGGGGGATCCACAAAATTGGATCATCCAGGCATATCCGGAGTTGGTGAAGCAACTGGAAGAGATAACCTTCCAGGCACGGATGAATGTCTTGCAATCACAACTTCGGATCAATACAGCCGATCGGGCTGCCAGGGCGCTGGCAACCCAGGGTTACAGGATCAAACAGGCAGGATACCACGGAGAAGATCTGCGGGGTGCATTTGCATGCACCCTGGTGCACCCTGATGGCAGTGAAGTGCAGGTTCGGGTGGACCCGCCCGCGCATCCAGGTGCTGGGCAGGCACTTCACCTGTATTGCCTGGACGCAGCCAGTCATACAGGATACGAACTGGCTCGACGGTCTGCGGAAATTGAGAATGCCCTGCGCTGGAGTGGCATTTCATCGGGGGATTGGGCGGAAGGACCAGGTGACCTGCAACCCCGGGACCACGTCTGGCAAGGGGAAGAACCCCCAACAGCCCAGGGTGGGGTCCATCAATCCGTATCAGTGCACGTACATTCTGTCATGGAGGAATATGAGAACGGAGGCTAAATCCAGGCTGGACGAACTGTTTGACAACCTTTTTGGGGTGAGGTTCCTGGTCCTGTATGGAAATGCGGTGGAGGATATTTACTTCGCACCCATGGGTGGGTTACAGGCTGTGGAAGAAGCCTTGCAGGGTTCGCTGCTGCGGGCGGGATTTGAGCAGGTGCACTTTCTTTCAGCCCACCGGGGCATCCATTCGCTTCCTCAAGAAGGGGAACACCCGCATGAGGCAATTACACCCACCCCGCAAGGCGACATCAGTGAACACATGGAATTCTTTACCGGTGGCCCCCTGGGTGACCGGCAGTTGATCCCGGCGAAACAGTCAATGACAACCTCATCCCAGAGGGCTGTGATGGGGGATACCTCCGCCATCAGGATTCTGGATGCGATCCTGACGGAACCCGCAACCCGGTCGGCTGTGATCATTACCCAGGCTGAAACCACGCTGACCTATTTTGATGATCACAGGACCCTGGCCGGGCTTGTCGGTCAATGGTTGCGCCTGCCACCTCAAAATGCCAACCTCGTGGTTTTCCTTTTCTCCGCCAATAACCGGGAAGACCTGAGAAGATCAGCCCACCACATACCCGTTCCAGAATTGCGCACAAGCCTGCTTGCAGAAGAACTGCCTGAAGGCGGGGCGGTTCGGGTGGAATGCCTTCCGGTTCCAGGTTTGTGGGAGATCCGCTGCCTGATCGACCATTTTCGCAAGTTCGGAACACCCGTTAACTTGCAGGAATCCGACGAACTTGCCAGGCGGATCGGGGATGAAGGTCAGATCCTTCGGCATTGGTTCAACCTTTTTCAAAAAGCGGAGCAACTGGACCTGGATACCGCAAATCGGTCTGGCTGGTTTCGAGCAGTGCGGGTGCCCGGCAGCAGGGCCTGGGAAGATCTGCTGGGCCTGGTGGGTCTTGCAATGATCAAGGAACGGATGAAAGAACTGGCTGCCTGGTGGAAGGTGGAAATTCAACGCAACAGCGAACCCGGAACCAGTGAACTTCAGCCGGCACTCAACATGGTCTTCAGCGGTTCTCCCGGAACAGGCAAGACCACAACAGCCCGCATGATCGGCGAGATTTTCCATGAGGTGGGCATTCTCAAGCGCGGGCACCTTGTTGAGGTTCATGCCAGTGACCTGGTTGGAGAAACGGTTGGAAGCACCGGGGCGAAAACCACCCAGGTAATTGAACGCGCGCTCGATGGCGTCCTTTTTATCGATGAAGCCTACATGCTAACGTCGGAGGGGCGCGGAGGTTTCGGGCTGGAGGCGTTGGAAACCCTGCTCGCCCGCATGGATGGATGCCGCGGGCGCATGGTTGTCATCGTTGCCGGGTACCCGGAAAAGATGGAACAATTCCTCCGTGCCAACCCGGGGCTTTCCAGGAGATTCCCGGCCGAGAACCGGTTTACGTTCCCAAATTTTTCGAAGGAGGAATTACTTGCCATCCTTTATTCCATGCTCAGGCAGCGGGGCCTTTTCGTAATTCATGAACTCTCCACAAGCTTGGAAAGGATCGTCTACCGGCTGGCTGGGCAGGGCGGAGAACGTTTTGGCAATGCAGGTGAGATGCGGAATCTCGCCGATGCCCTGGCCAGAAAACATGCCGCCCGGGTGATTTCGCATCAACTCCCGCTGAATTCTCCCCTGACCGTTGCCGACATTCCTGAGCATTATCGCCGGTACCTGGGGGAGGCGGAGGACGACCTGGATGGTTTATTCGAAGAGTTGAACAACCTGACCGGATTGCAGGAGATCAAGTTGTCGCTGCGCAGGCAGGTTGCCCGAATACACCTTGAGAAGGAAAGGCAAAGCAGGAATCCCACCCTCCGCCGGGCGAACCTGTTACAGCACATGTTGTTCCTTGGTCCCCCGGGAACCGGGAAGACGACCGTGGCCCGGCTGGTTGGCAGAATGTACCGCCGGATGGGCATGCTCCGCCTGGGGCACTGTGTGGAGGTGAGCCGTGCCGACCTGGTCGCCGGATATGTTGGTCAAACTGCGATTGCCACCCGGCAGTTGGTTGAAAAGGCGCTGGACGGGATCCTCTTTATCGATGAGGCTTATGCCCTGGCACGGGATGAAGGGCATGGGTTTGGGCAGGAGGCCATTGACACGCTGGTCAAACTGATGGATGAATATAATGACCGGCTGGTTGTGATCGCAGCCGGATACCCGGCTGAGATGGAACAATTTTTAAAAAGCAACTCCGGCCTTGTTTCACGTTTTCCTCTCAAATTCCTCTTTCGTCCCTTTACGCCCAGGGAACTGGAGGAGATCCTCTGTAAACGCGCATTGACCGAACAATTTATCCTCCCGGCTGAAGTTGCCGAAGCGGCCGTACGCCAGGCGATCACAGGTAGTTCTTTTCACGCCGGGGCAGGTGGAAACGCCCGAACGATCCTGCAGATCTACGAAAAGATGAAGGACAATCTTGCCCTCAGGGTTGTGGGTTTCGGCTTCACCGGTCTTGGGGATCGATCCACGGAGGAATTGTCGACCTTCCAAATGGAGGATGTTCCGGCTGAAACGGCGTCAATTCCCCTTCCAATGGCATCTCCGGACACACGGGATCATCCGTCAGGTGAGAATGAGGATCCTGCTGCAGGGAATCCTCCCTCAACCGGTTTGCAGCCAGCCCGCCGGGTTACTTCTAATCCCGGTGGCCAAAGCGGGAATTGATCTTGTCCTGCAGGGCCTGTTTTAAGATTTCCGCCCGCTCCCGGTACCAGCTGAATTGCTCCTGGCGGTTCTTTTCATTGGCCTCTCCGCAAAGGAATTCAAATCCATCAATGCTCTTGCGCCAGGCGGCCAGGGCTTCGTCTTCCGCTCCCTTCATCTGCCAGAGGGCGATCCCCAGCATCCAGTTGGTAACCGCCTGCTGGTGGGAGAAAGGCCTGTAGTGTATGGCTGCCAGGCGCAACAGTTCCTCGGCCTCATGCGGCAGATCCATCTGGCAGGCTGCCAATCCGCCTTCCACCAGCACATCGGGAAGAAGGCCGGGGTTTGGCGAATTCAGGGCTGCGTTCTTTAAGTGCTCAACCAGTTGTATGGCTGTTGCATAGCGCTGGTTTTTCCGGATCTCCAAATCGATTTGTGCGACCAGCGTCATCAGCGCGTCCAGCTGCTCATGCCCTGGCGCCAGGCTTCCTCTGCCTTCCGCCTGGTTTGCTGAGGCAAGCGTCAGGTTGGACAATGCAGAGGGTTCATACCGGTGCAGCCAGGCATAGGCTTCCGGGGCGGTGGCTGCCAGTTCAACCGCCATATCGTGCAAGTGTTTGGAATACCAGCGAACCTTCTCGGCTGCCCGGGTCTTTACGCTCTGGTCGGATAAATCCACGTAATGCTCGTAAGCCAGGCGCCAGCTTTCATAGGCTTCAAAATTGTCCCTCAACCGCCATTGCAAAATGCCTTGCAGCCACAAAACGACGGCAACCCGGTGGTCCTGGTTTTCGCTTCCGGCATAAACCTGCAGCACTTCCTGAACGGTTTGAAGGGATTCTTCCAGCCGGCTGTGTCCAAGTTCGGACAATGCACAGTGGAACAGGGCCTCGGCATGCTCCAGAGGGGTCATTTGCAGACGGGAAGGCTGGTCGAAAGCCCGGCGGACGCGGTTGAATTCGGTTTCAGAAATATCGGGCGAATTCAGCGCCCGGAGATGCCTGGTGGCGCCCTGCCCCAGATGTGAAACGCTGAACTGGTTCAGCCATTCTTGAAGATCGTCAGGTTTGATCATTTTCCTGCTGCCGCTGCTGATCGTGCATGGCGTCCAGCATCTGGCTGATGCGCATCAGGACCAGGCTGCGCACCCGTTTGCTGTCGCTGTTGTCCAGGTCCACATCCTTCATGACCCTGGCAATGCTGTTGATCATTCGTGCCTGTGCCGTTGCCTTGCCGAGTTCGTGCAGGGCCTTGCGCTTGGCTTCCCCCTCCGCCCGCACCAGGTCGGCCTTGCCGGATATATTGGCGGTCCAAAGGTCCAGGCGCTGGTTTTCCACCCCCGGCTCATTGATTTCCAGGTGGCCAATATCCACCCATAACAGTTCGGCCCCGAGATCGCTCAGTGAACTGCGAGTCTCCGGGTTTACCATCAGTTCCTCGTGCATGCGTGCACGGGGGTCCTGGCCTTCCCGGCGGGGCGCGGTGAGGTGATCCAGGTCGTGCGCATTGACATAAGTGATGATCTGTTCGAGGACAGTTCTTTTTACGGCCGAACGCCACGATTCCTGCCCATCTTCGGCTACGGCAAGATTGGCGGCAATACTGACCATGGCTTCCCTGGAATAGGGATACGGGTCATCCATCGAGCGTTTTCTCCGCCGCCCGGTTTCATCAGCCTGCAGGATATGATAACGAAAATGGATGTCCTGCAAGGTGATGCGGATGCCGTCACGGGTGAGGGTGGACAATTCTTCCGCATAGCCATGCTGCTCGTCCAGGTTGGCAATTTGGGCGATCCGCTCAAAGGGTGCCAGGAAATGGCTGGATGATACCTCAACGCTGCTGAAATCCCTAAGCGTACGTAAAACGACCACGTTCCCGGGCTGGATGATCAGGTAACCCGGACCGCCAACATCCCTTATCAGGCAAAGATCCTTTGCCGCCGGATCGGCCTGGCCGCGATGGATGTTCAACACCGGGTACCCCAGCCCGAACATGGAGGATTTAACATAGTGAAAACCCTGCCTGAGATTTGGAAGGTTGTACAGGTCACGCACCAGGTTGCCGGCGGAGAGCAGGATCATCAGCACACCGGCGAGCGGGGCGATGATGTAGCGCAGGTTGGCCGGGTGGACGAAGCGGATGATCAGTGTGAGCAGCCCGGGGTTGAGATCACTAAAGAAAAGGTTGGTTTCTTTTATCCTTGCAGCGATGGAGGGCGCGTCCACCGATTCCAGCAAATGCCCGGCTGCGAACACGATCCCCACCATCGTGATCAATGCGCCGGTCAGGCGCAGCAATCCCATAATGGATTGCACTACCTCCTGGTTGTTTTGGAGTGCAAGGTGTATCTTTTCAGAGTACTCATCGGGATTGTTGGGTTCCTGCCGCCTTGGTTCTGCCATTCCCCAAAACAACTGCTGAACGGTATCCCAGGCGCTGCCGATGAACTGGGCAAGGAGTTTCATTTCCTATTGCTCCTGGGGTGGTTCATAATCTTCCGGCAGGATGAGGTGATGTAAAGATTGCATAATTTGGATTGTGGGAGTGGAGAGCATGGCCCGTGTTGCCGGGTCGGCAGCCGCTCGTTCCAGGGCCTGGAAAGCGTGGATGGCAATCGCTTCACGGCTTAATGCAGTATCCTGGTAGACGCGGGAGAAGGCATCATACAAATCCTGCTGGGCTTGTGCCTGGGCCGCCGAGCGAATGTTCATGGCTTCATGCTCAAAACGACCGCGGACGATGTCCGTATCGCGCTGCCAGCTGGCCCTCCACGCTTCCAGTCGCTGCTGAAAGACATGGTCTGCAGCGCTGAGATCTCCAAAACCGGCGGAGATCACCTTGATCCCGCGGTCCCGCAGAACCTTGGAAGCCCGCAGCAGTTGAATGTTGGTTGTTCGCAGGTCGGCTTCTTCGTACTCGGTCGCCTCGATCAGTGGTTGTTGGTTTGAGGGAATAATGACCCGGTAGGAAAGCAGGCCAAGGGCGACCATCGCCTTGCGTAGTTGATCTTTGATGCCCGCCAGGGCAAATTCGCCTGTACCGTCAGCGGCATAAAGATCGTCAAAATTGACCTTGCTGATGATCTCGCGAAAAAGGTCGGTCGCCACCCGGTTCGGCAGGGATAACCAGGGAAGCATTTCATTGTGGTCATCACGGGCCTGGCTGAAAACGGCTGCGAAGACGCGCTGCGGATCAAAGGTCGGTCTGGAATCTGGTTTGCTTAAATGCGCATAGGCTTTCACCTGTGACAGGCGCTCCGCTGTCCTGGCAAAATGGTGGATCTCCCTACGGTCAG
Source organism: uncultured Anaerolineaceae bacterium (assembly GCA_964420835.1). Lineage (GTDB taxonomy): Bacteria > Chloroflexota > Anaerolineae > Anaerolineales > Anaerolineaceae > CAYQUO01. Next base: position 44,760 of record CAYQUO010000011.1, on the reverse strand, counting down.
CGTTGTCCAGGTCATCCACAATGGCGGTAATTCGACAGCGCCCCGCCCCAACTGCCGGCGCAAGATGGATGACCCGCAGGTTTTCTGCTCTCCGCTCTCCAATGTATGCCACCTGGATCACCTCCGGCTCCTCGCCGATCGAAAATTTGGACCAGATGTTGGCGGAAACCTTGATCCCATCCCTTGTATATGCTTCCACTCCCTTTTCAAAACGGATCTGTTTGCGCAGGTCCACGGCTGCCCGAATCCGCTCCCGGCGGCGCGTAAATATGATCCCTGGCCCGCAAACCCGCGGCGATTGGCGTGGGTCATAAAGGCCAAGCCGGATGAAGAGCCCGTCGACCAGATCGAAAAGAAAACTGTTGATCCCCGGCGGAAGGAGGCGCGACTCAAGGACGGCGGCGCTGTTGAAATCGATACCGACGATTCCAGGGCCATGCTTTCGCCGGTCCTCCGGCATCTCCATCAGGTGGCCGTCGCGAATGAACAGTGCCGGTCCATGGCTGTGCAGAATGTGCAACACGAGATGCCAGGCGGTGCGGTAAACATCCTTCAGGCTGTTGACCGGAAGAATGGCTTGCGCAGAGACCAGGAACAAACCGATGATAAAGACCGGCAGAAACCCAAGGCAGGCATTGAACAGGATGACCGCCACACCCCTTAGCATTTCATAACTGACCGGCCAAACCTTCTGAAAGTCAAATACCTCGGCGGCAACGAAGTACCAAAAGGCCATGAATTGCCAGAATTCCCCCCAGAACGCGGCCAGAAACAGGATTGCCACAAGGACCGGAAGGATCCAGATCCCCATTCGAATCCTCCTGGGGGCAGCCTGTCTCAGGTACATGGGCCCCCTGTTTTAAATTTCTGCCCAGCCGACTTGAACATAACAAAACCAGTATATCCTTTCGATTCTTAATTTGTCAAGCAGATGCGCCGGGGCATGATGGTTTCTCCATCATCCTCCCTCGTTGAAGTGTATAATCAAATGGGTGCTATTCACCTACGGATTGGGAGGAACGCATGCCGCTGGACATCATCATCGGGACACAGTGGGGGGACGAGGGAAAGGGCAGGGTTGTGGACCTGCTTTCAGAAGGAGCAGCCATGGTGGCCCGTTACAACGGGGGGGACAACGCCGGCCATACCGTAACGGTGGGCGAGAGGACTTTCAAATTACACCTGTTGCCCTCGGGGATGATTCATCCACAAACGGTCGGGGTGTTGGGCAATGGCATGGTGGTCAACCCTGCCACCCTGCTGGAAGAGATGGACACTCTGCGCCGGAGCGGTATCGAGGTGAATGAACGGCGCCTGCGTATTTCCTTTGCTGCCCACCTCATCACACCCGCCCACAAGGCGCTCGACCTGGCCCAGGAGAAAGCGCGCGGCGGCGGGCAGATCGGCACCACCGGCCGTGGCATCGGGCCGGCTTATACCGACCGGGCTGCCCGGCGCGGACTGAGAGCCGGAGAGATGCTGGACCTGAAGGGCTTCCGGAAGCGTTTCCTGGAACATATTCAGGAAACGAACCGCTGGCTGGCAGGGGTGTATGGCGGCGGGGAACTGGATGCCCGGGTTCTGGCGGATGAGTACTTGGAATACGCCGAACACCTCACCCCGTACATCACCGATGTCAGCCGGGAGGTTACCGGTGCCCTCAAGGCGGGGAAACGGGTTCTGGCTGAAGGTGCACAGGGCACCCTGCTTGACCTGGATTTTGGCACCTACCCCTTTGTTACCAGTTCCAACCCCATTGCCAGCGGGGCGCTGGTCGGTTTGGGGCTTGGGCCACAAAACCAAACCAGCGTCATTGGCGTTACCAAGGCCTTCCAATCCAGGGTGGGGGCAGGCCCCTTCCCCAGCGAAGTTTTTGATGAAATGGCTGTCCGCCTGCGCGGGACAGGTTCGAACCCCTGGGACGAATTCGGCACCACAACCGGGCGTCCCCGCCGGGTGGGCTGGCTGGATGGCGTCCTCCTGCGTTACGCCGTAAGGGTCAATGGTGTGACCAGGCTGGCGCTGACCAAGCTGGATGTTTTGAGCGGCTTGCCGGAGATCAAGGTTTGCATGGCCTACCGCGATGGCGGAAAGGAGTATGCCGACCTCCCGCACGGGCCGGCTGCCCTGGAACCGTTCACAGCAGTGTACGAAACGCTCCCAGGCTGGCAGGAGGATATCAGTGCTGCGCGTGAGTGGATGGACCTGCCGGAGGCCGCCCGGTCTTACATCCGATACCTGGAAAAAATAACCGGCGTTCCTGTCAGTCTTGCCTCTGTCGGGGCGGAGAGGTCCCAGGTTGTAAGGTTGCCTGTCAATTCTGATGAGTAGGAGCACCCTCCCCCTGTTAATGGCCCTGGCTGGTATCTGGCTGGCAGGCTGTTCTTCCCTGTTCCGTGCTCCCACCCCGCTGCCCACCTTTACCCCCACCGTGACATTGACACCCACGGCAACAATCCAGTGGTTCCCACCTACGACGACCCCGCTGCCGCCGGTTGTGCCGACCCTGCAGCCGACACCCAACCTGAGGCCGGGCATCGGCAGGCTGGTCTATTCAGACCGTTTCCAGGATGCAAGCCTTTGGCACACCGGGCGGGATGAAGGAGGGACTATAACGGTTGTGGACGGCGGGTTGACACTTGCGGTTTCCAGGCCGAAGATGTTGCTGGCCAGCCTGAACAACCGTCAGATTGTCTCCGATGCCTACATGGAGATCACGGCAGAGCCCAGCCTGTGCCGCGGTGACGACTTGTACGGTTTCCTCGTTCGCGCCTCCAGCCCCACCGATGGTTACCGCCTGTTGATCTCCTGCAACGGGCGCGTCCGCCTGGAGCGGATCCGGAATTACACCCTGGTGGTTCTGCAGGACTGGACCCCCAGTGGACAGGCCCGCCCCGGGGCGCTGCAACCGATTCGACTGGGGGTTTGGGCCAACGGTCGGGAGATACGCGTGTTCATTAATGATGTCTACCAGTTCAGCGCAATAGATCCGGTCTGGCAATCCGGTCAGGTGGGGGTGCTTGCCCGCACGGCAGGAAGCACACCCCTGACGGTCACCTTCAGCGACCTGGAGGTGTATGAACTGGGTGCGGATGCCGCAGCCGGTGACCCGTTGCCGACGCTGGCACCCACCCGTCGGATGACTTCCACACCCAGTTAAAACCGTATACCGGCGACTTTGTTGTTCATCCGTGCAATTGCGCACAGCCAGGATTTGCTTGACGCCGAATAACTTTGTTTCGTGTACAATGGTACCAATGCAAGGCCATTTTTGGAGTCTGTGAAGGAGGACTCGCATGTACCACACCATCATCATTGTTGGAAATGTTGGCCGGGACCCGGAGATGCGCTATACCCCGGCGGGTCAGGCGGTGACCAGTTTCTCGGTGGCATCCAGCCGTCAATATACCAATTCCCAGGGTCAACAGGTTAAAGAGACCATTTGGTTCCGCGTCTCTGCCTGGGGCAAACTTGCGGAAACCTGCAACACATACCTGAAAAAAGGCAGCAAGGTCTTGGTCGAAGGGCGCCTGACACCTGACCAGGGAAGCGGAGGCCCGCGGGTTTGGACCGACCAGAGCGGACAGGCACGGGCTTCGTTCGAGGTATCCGCCAATACTGTCCGTTTTCTCTCCCCGCGGGCTGAGGGTGATCTCAGCAGCGGGGTCGAGGTTGAGGAATCCCCCGGAGAAGAAGGGGAGATCCCGTTCTAGTATTGTGCCATGCCTGATACTCAGAACAGGCCTCAACAGGCCATGCTTCAACTGCCATCCGACCTGGAGCCGGTGTACGTGAACCTGGTGAGGGTCAGCCATTCACCGGCGGAAATGACGATCGATTTTGCGCGCATGCTTCCTGGTCAGATGGAAGGCCGGGTGCTCTCCCGGATACTCATGTCACCGATTGGCGCCAAACTCTTCCTGCGGGCTTTGACCGAGAATATCGCCCGCTACGAGGCTTCCTTCGGTGAGATCCCTGTTCCGGGTGATTCACCGCTGGCGAATGACCTCTTCCGAAGCATTCACCCGCCCGAGGGCAAGTGAGCAAACAATTCGCCGAGGACATCAGCAGGCTGGCCGAGGGATCGCACCAGGAGTTCGAAGCCCGTACCCGGGCGCGCGACCAGGCGTTGACGCATGCCCGCCAGTTGACCCGACACTCCGCCCATGCCATCCGCGCCATCCACCGCAATGAGCCAAAGGCAGCGCAGGACCACCTGGACCAGGCTGGCAACCTGCTGGCAACTTTGCGCCAGGAACTGGAAGGGTTCCACGACCTGTATCATTCCGGATACACCCAGGACGCCATCAAGGAATATTGCGAGGCGTCCATCACCTGTGCCCTCATCCAGGAAAGCCGGCTTCCCTTCCCTGGCGATCTGGGTGCCGAAACGGCAACCTACCTGAACGGACTGGCGGAGGTTCCCGGGGAACTTCGCCGAAGGTGCCTGGACCTGTTGCGGCACGGCTATTCCCCGGCAGCCGAGCGGCTGCTTTCGATCATGGATGAGATCTATGCGCTTCTGGTGACGATGGATTACCCCGATGCGGTCACCAATGGCCTGCGCCGGCAGACCGACTTGGTGCGGGGAATCGTGGAGCGCACCCGGGCAGACCTGACCCTCAGCCTGCGCGAAGAGAAATTAATGCAGGCACTGCAGTCGGTTGAAACCCGGTTGGGGCCGGACGGAGAGTGATTTGCGGGCCATCCGCGCCTCCGAACTGGGAAGTTACCTTTATTGCCGCCGCGCCTGGTGGTACCGGAAACAGGGTGTTGAACCGGAGAACCAGGCTGAAATGGACACGGGCTCTTCCTTTCACCGGCAGCACGGAGGAAGGGTCATCGTTTCGATGGGACTTCGCATGGTTGCCTGGGTGCTCTTGCTGGCCGCGGTCGTTCTGCTGGCGGTCAACGCCACGGCTGCCATTTTTCAGTGACCAGTCACGGTGGGTGATAATAGTAAAATGAAGATCCTACCGGTTATTCTGCTGGTGATCGTTTCCCTGGCATTGTTCTGGCTGGCAGCCCGCCAGCGCAAGGCATCAGGCCTGCCCGCCGGCAGGGTGGTCTACAGTGACACCGGCGCCTGGAAACGGCTGGAAAAACCGCTCTTCGACCCCGTACTCGGGCTCACGGGAAAACCCGACTATATCATCCAGCATGGCGGGGCGTGGATCCCAGTCGAGGTTAAATCCGGTTTTGCACCCACCACCCCCCATGAAAGCCACATAATGCAATTGGCGGCCTACTGCCTGCTGATTCAGCGCACCCGGGACCGTCGTCCGCCCAATGGGATCCTGCAATACCGCAACCGCACCTTTGAGGTGGATTACACACCGGAACTTGAAAACCGCCTGCTCGATCTGTTGGTGGAAATGAGAAATTGCGAACGGAGGGGGCGGGCAGACCGCTCCCACAATTCAAAAGCACGCTGTTCAGGTTGTGGTTTTCGTTCTTATTGCGACCAGCGTCTGTAAATTAACCGGCTTCGGCGCAGCAATCACGGCTATAATTGAAGCCATGCGAATTCCTGAAAAACCACCCGAAAGGATAGCCATCGCCTTCCATCCCAACATGGAAGGCGCTGAATACCAGGCAGCCAGGGTGGCGGCCTCCTTTGCCAGCCACAACAAGCCGGTGGAGATGTGCGCCTCCTTTCAGGATGGAACCCTTCGGCAGCGCATCCAGGCTGGCCAACTGGATCTGCTGGTCATGCTGGGCGGTGATGGGTCCATGTTGAGGGCGGGGAACCTGTGTGCACCTGCCGGAGTGCCCGTGCTGGGAATCAACCTGGGCAGGTTTGGTTTCCTCATTGAGGTCCGCAAGAACGGCTGGCAGGAGTACCTTCCCCGCCTGCTTTCTGGTGACTACTGGCTAGAAGACCGTATGATGCTGCACGTGGAGCATATTCGGAACAACCGCCCAAAGGGGCAATGGGAGGCGCTGAACGAGGTTGTTGTTTGCCGCGGGCAGTTTGTACGGCCCATACGGGTTTCCGCCTTTGTGGATGAAAGGCTCCTGGCACATTATGTGGCGGATGGATTGATCGCTGCCACTGCCACCGGCTCAACTGCCTATGCCATGGCTGCTGGCGGACCGGTGCTCTCCCCGGAACTGCGCAATATTCTTGTCGTTGCTGTCGCACCGCATCTTTCCATGGACCAGGCGGTCATCCTCCCGGAGGGAGCCCGGGTGACGATGCAGGTGGAAATGAACCACGAGGCGGTGCTGAGCGTGGACGGCCATTTGCCAATGAGCATGCTGGCAGGGGATTCCGTGCAGATCGCCGCCGGAGACCACGTGGTTTCTTTTGTCCGCTTTGAGGATCAACGCTATTTTTATCGCAACCTTGCCCGCTACATGGAACGCAACCCGTCCACTGGAGACCCCGAATGACCGCACCTGAGCCCCCGTTAACCTATTGCGCCAATCATCCCCAGAGGGCAACCCGCCTGCGCTGCAACCGCTGTGAAAAATATATTTGCACCGAATGCGCTGTCCTTACCGAAACGGGTTATCGCTGCAAGGAATGCCTCCGCAGCCAGCAAAAGGTCTTCAAAACAGCCACCTGGATGGACTATCCCCTGGCCATCGGCATTGGGTTGCTACTCTCCTTCCTGGGCAGCCTGCTGATTTCCCTGGTGTCCTCCCTAGGCTTCTTTGGGTTTATTACCCTGCTGATCGCTCCGGCGGTTGGCGGGATCATCGCCGGGGCAATCCGGCAGGCAACCCACAGGCACCGATCGCCCGGGTTGTTCCGCTGGACGGCCATTGCCGTTGCCGCAGGGGCCCTGCCCCTCGTGCTGATCAACCTGCTGCCGGTGCTTGGCCTGGGCGGCAGAATGGTTGGATTCCTGTTCCCGGTGATCTGGCAGAGCGTTTATGCCTTTATTGTCACCACAACGGTGTATTACCGGCTTAGCGGCATCCGCCTTGGCCGCTGATGTTTTCAACTTAATGAGTTATGCTGACCGACCTGCATATTGAGAACTTCGCCATCATTCAGAGCCTGGACCTTTCGCCCTCTGCCGGCCTGGTCACCTTCACCGGTGAAACCGGTGCCGGCAAGTCCATCATCCTGGATGCGATCACCGCCGTCATTGGCGGCCGGGCCGAAGTGACAGCCATCCGGGCCGGAGCGGAACGCGCCATCGTCGAAGCCTCTTTTCTCATCCCGGAGGACAACCGGGCGCCCATCCTGGAGATCCTGCGGCGCGGGGAACTGGATGACGACCCGGCCCGGCTGACCCTCTCCCGGGAGATTCGCCGCGAAGGGCGCAACATTGCCCGGATCAACGGGCGCAGCGTGCCGGTCAGCCTGCTGCGCGAGGTCGGCAGTTACCTAGTGGACATTCACGGCCAGACCGAGCACCTCTCCCTGTTGGTCGTCCGCTCCCACCTTGCCCTGCTGGATCGCTACGCTGCAGACGAAGAGGCGGTTGCGGCCTACCATAAGGAGTTCACAGCCTTCACTGCCCTGCGCCGGGAACTGGCAGCCCTGCGGCAGGATGAGCAGGATGCGGCCAGGCGCAGTGAATTACTGGCCTTCCAGGTCCGGGAGATCGAAGCCGCCCATTTGCAGCCGGGCGAAGAAGAAACCCTGCAGCGCGAACGGAACCGGCTGGCCAACGCCGAGAACCTTGCCTCGTTGACCCAGCAGGCCCTTTTGCTGCTGGAGGGTGGGCAACCGGAATCCCCCTCCGTTTCCGATCTGCTGGTGCAGGTGGCCCAGGCTTTGGCTTCGATCAGCCGGCTCGATCCATCCCAGGAAAGCCTGTCCGCCCAGGTTTCCGGGCTGATGGACAGCCTCGGCGAAGTGACCCTGTCGCTGCAGGATTACCAGGAGACCTTGGAGTTTGACCCGCACCGGCTGCAGGAACTGGAGGAACGGCTGGAACTGATCCACGGTCTCAAGCGCAAATACGGCGGCAGCGTGGAAGCGGCCCTGGCTTTTGGCCTGGAAGCCCGTCAAAAACTGGAATCCATCACCCATGCCGGTGAGCGGATCGCCAGGCTGGAGGAGGAGGAGCGCTCCCGATTGGAGTCGTTGGGCGTTCATGGTCGCGCCCTGGCAGAAATCCGCAGGCAGGCGGCTGTATCCCTGGCCGCGGCTGTGGAAACCGAGCTGGCAGACTTAAGCATGGCGGGAGCGCGCTTTAAGGTGGAGATCAGGCAGGAGCCTGACCCCCGGGGTGTGCCGGGCAACGAAGGGCAGCCGGTGGCTTTCGACTCAACCGGGCTGGACCGGGTTGAATTCCTGATTGCCCCCAACCCCGGTGAAGGGTTCAAACCGCTGGTGAAGATCGCTTCCGGTGGTGAAACCTCCCGACTGATGCTGGCGTTAAAAAACGTGCTCGTGCAGGCGGACCCCCTGCCAACCCTGATCTTTGACGAGATCGACCAGGGCATCGGTGGGAGGATTGGCTCGGTGGTCGGGGAGAAGCTCTGGCAGCTGGGCCGCAGGCACCAGGTATTTTGTGTGACCCACCTGCCGCAACTGGCTGCTTTTGGTGATCAGCACCTGAACATCCAGAAGATCGTCAGCGAGGGCCGTACCGTCACGACCGTCGAAGTGTTGGAGGGAGATCGCCGCCGGGATGAACTTGCGCTGATGCTGGGCGGCTTGAACGATGCCAACCGTTCGGCTGCCGAGGGAACCCTCCTGCAGGCACGTCAGCGGTCATCCCAACTGGGTTGAGACGGGCGATTGAACTATCAATGTTATAATTTTTATCACACATGATGAGAACGTTCATTTCCCTGGCTGTTTTAACGATGTTGTCGCTACTGGTCCTGGCAATGGCCATGCCGGCATCCGCCATCCCGCCTCCGCAATTGTATTATATGACACCCACCCCGGGCCCCGACGGACGGATCATGTACGTGGTTAAAAGCGGAGATTCCTGCCTCAGCATCTCGCTGCTTACAGGCATCGAGGTCAACCAACTGAGGCGCCTCAACAACCTGGACGAGGAATGCCACCTTCAGGAGGGGAAGCAACTGCTATTGGGGATCGCCGAGGAGCCGACCGCCACTCCCACACCGGCGGAAGGCCAGGCCCTCCTCACCCCCACGCCAACACTCCCCCCTGGCAGCGGGACCATTTGCATCGTTCTTTTTGAAGACATCAACGGCAACTCGCTCGCCGACCCCGACGAAAACCCCATCGCTGGTGGTGAGATCAGCATCAGCAACCGCTCCGGCGACATTTCCCTCGGCGGCAAAACCACCAGCGAACGCGACCCGGACACCTCCGACATTGTCCCGCTGTGCTTTGAGAATGTTCTGGAGGGGGATTACAACATCAGCGTGGCTGCCCCCCAGGGGTACAACCCGACCACCAATACCAACTATCCGTTACGGTTGAATGCCGGCGACCGGACTGTGATCGATTTTGGCGCCCAGTTAAGTTCTTCGGCAGCCCCGATCGATGCGGATCAAAAAGGGCGTTCACCGTTCCTGGCGGTCCTTGGCGGTCTGCTGATCCTGGGGGGTGCCGGCCTGGGGGTTTACTTTGCTTTGATCAGCAGGAGCAAGTAGCCTTTTCTTGGTATTGGTGCACAACAAATTCAGGCCGTTCGATGCTGTACCGATCCGGGCGTTCGGGCCCTTTGGCGCGCCTGCATTGAAGCCGGTTCTCCTGCGTGGTAGAATGGAATTGGACGTCGGGATTTTCCGGCGGCCGATTGGAGAACGCCTTATCGACATTAAGCCACTTGCCTGGATCGACCTGCTGACCCTTTACCGATACCGGGAGCAGGCGCTCTGCCTGGACAATGCGCTCGGACTGACACGGGGCAACCCGGCGGGGCCATGGGCCATGCTGGCCTACCTGCACCCCGAAATGGGGGTCTTCACCGGTGTGATCCGCGGGAACGGTGTGGCCGTATTTGGGCAGATGCAATACACGCCCATGCAGCAAACGGCACGCCTGGCCTTCCTCTTGCCGGAGAGCGCCAGCCAATCCCCAATGTTGCCGGTTCTCCTGGATGGGCTGGCCTGCCAGGCAGGGGAATGGGGTGCCCTGCGGGTGCTGGCCGAACTCGATGAAGCCAACCCGGTTTTTCAAGCCCTGCGGAAGACGGGCTTTGTCGTGTATGCACGTCAGCGGGTGTGGAAGCTGGCCGCCCTGCCCGGGCCCGAAAAGCCGCCACGTGGCAACTGGAGCCTTGCTTCTCCCGTGGATGAGATCCCCGTGCGTTCTCTTTACCAGTCGTTGGTGCCACCACTGGTGCAGAGCGCCGAGGCTTTCCCGCCCAGGCGATTTTTCGGATGGATCTACCGGCAGGATGGGGAGATCCTGGCTTATATGGAAACGCTCCACGGCCCACACGGGATCTTAATGCAGCCCCTTGTGCACCCCGCGTTGGAAGACAGCCTTGCTGTATTCAACAGCCTGGCACAAAAACTGAACCCGACCCACCGCCGGCCGGTTTACCTGGCGGTTCGTTCCTACCAGTCATGGGTGGACTCCGCCTTGGAATCCATTGAAGCACATGCCGGACCGATGCAGGCGCTGATGGTTCGCCACCTTGCCCGCCTGCAGCGGGCTGCCGTGCCCCTCCGGCACGGCGCACTTGAAAATTACCACGGTCCGTCCTCGGCGGCATTCCCAACCCAAAAACCCGCCGAGCCCGTATCGCTTGGCATATCAAAGGGAGGTAAGGAATACCGGGGAGGTTAATTAATCCGGGTTTAATATCCTCCTGGTAGAACTTGGACATTATGACACAACGCAGAATTACGGACGATTTGCAGGCGCTGCTGGATGTGCTCCCGCCAAAGATCGCCTCGGCGGTCGTTAAGGCCGATAATTCCGACAACCTGTTGGAGATCGTGATGGACCTTGGACGGCTGCCGGTTGCCCGCTTTGTGGATGGCGAGGTCCAACTAAGTGACATCGAAACTCAACACGAGGATATCGATTACGTGACCAGCCGCATCGGCGACTTTGATGCCGACAACCGGGCGGGGCTGGAACGCACCCTGCACCGCATTTCCGGCATCCGCAACCGGCGGGGACACATTGTGGGATTGACCTGCCGGGTGGGGCGGGCGGTTTATGGCACCCTGGATATCATCCAGGACCTGGTGGAATCCGGCAAGAGCCTGCTGATACTTGGCAAGCCGGGCATTGGCAAGACCACCATGCTTCGCGAGGCTGCCCGGGTGCTGGCGGAAAAGCAGCGCGTGGTTATCGTTGACACCTCGAATGAGATCGGTGGCGATGGCGATGTTCCGCACCCGGCGGTGGGACATGCCCGCCGCATGCAGGTGGCAATGCCCTCCCTGCAGCATGAGGTGATGATCGAAGCGGTCGAGAACCATAACCCGGAGGTCATTGTCATCGACGAGATCGGTCGCGAGCTGGAGGCGGCTGCCGCCCGCACCATTGCCGAGCGCGGGGTTCAACTTATCGGCACTGCTCACGGGAGAACGCTGGAAAACCTGCTCCTCAACCCGACGCTCTCCGACCTGATCGGCGGCATCGAATCGGTGACCCTTTCGGACGAAGAAGCCCGCCGGCGCGGAACCCAGAAGACCGTGCTGGAAAGGCGTTCCCCACCCACCTTCGATGTCCTGGTCGAGATCCAGGAAAGGGATACCCTGGCGGTTCACCCGGATGTGGCTGCCTCGGTGGATGCACTGGTGCGCGGCTACCCATTGGTTCCCGAGATGCGCACCCGCGACGAAAAAGGGGCGATCCAGGTTCGAAAACCGCCCGCCCAGGCGATGGCAAGGGGGAGGCCGGCTGCCCAGGGCTTAAGGCGGGCTGCCGGGAATGGCAACCAGGCATATGACGACCAGCGGCCTGGGCAGTCGATGGAGCCGACGTTGCAGCGATCTCCCACAGGGGATTACGATACAACGGCTGTATTCCCCGCGGTCGATGCTCCCCGGCGGGGTCAAACCGTGCGCATCTTTGCCTACGGTGTCGCCCGCAACCGGTTGGTGCAGGCAGCAAAACGCCTGGGAGTTCCCGTGCTGGTGGTGCGCGAACAGGAGGATGCACAGGTGCTGATGACGCTGCGCTCCTATTATCGTAACCGTCAACAGCCCATCCTGGAAGCCGAAGAGCGCGGCCTGCCCATCTACGTCCTGCGGGCCAACACCATCAACCAGATGGAACAGTCGCTGGCCGAACTGTTCAACCTGGACATGCAGGGGCCTTCCGAGAATTGGGAAGCGCTTTCCGCCCAGACCCAGAAGGCCATTCAATCCGTCCTGAACGGGCAGCGCTGGGTTGACCTGCCTCCGGCCACGGCAACCATCCGTCGCTTGCAGCACGAGATGGCCCGCCAGGCCGACCTGATCTCCCACTCTTATGGCCGGGACCCCCGCCGACGCGTGCGTATTTACCGCGAGTGACCCAAAATAACCAGGGCAAGCCCATGTTCATTACCCTTGAAGGCCCCGATGGAAGCGGGAAGACGTCCCAGGTTCAACCGCTGGTGGAGTACCTGAAACAGCAGGGATTTGACCTGCTGGCCGCCCGCGAACCGGGCGGCACTGACATCGGAAACCAGGTGCGCGAGGTGCTGATGAACCTGCGCAACAAGGAAATGCACCCCCGCACCGAGATCCTGCTTTTCTGTTCGGCCCGGGCGCAGATCGTTGAAGAAGTGGTCCGCCCGCAACTGAACCTTGGCAGGCACGTACTTTTGGACCGTTATGCCGATTCCACGCTGGCATACCAGGGTTACGGCCATGGCATCAACCGGGCCACCCTGCACCAGTTGCTCGATTTTGTCACCGGCGGCTTGTGGCCGGATCTGACCGTGCTGCTGGATGTGGATGCCGAAACCGGGTTGCAGCGGCGGCTTTCCTCCCATGGCGAATGGAACCGCCTGGACGATTATGACCTGGACTTCCACAAGCGTGTACGCCAGGGGTATTTGGAGATGGCCCGAAATGAACCGGCCCGCTGGCGGGTGATCGATGCCGGACAGCCGCCCGAAAAGGTGCAGCAAGAACTGCGCCAGGTAATACTTGCCCATTTAAGGAAGAACATCTCCCAATAATCAGGGTTCTATACATTAAAGAAAGAAGATTACTGTCATATGAAAAAGGAACAATTGATGCGAAACCCCATGGTTGCATTTTGTTTATTGGCGGTCCTCGCCCTGTCAGCCTGCGGCGCCCAATCCACGGTGGTTGCCCAGCCTGGGCCCACATCGGAACCCATCCGGTTGGATCTCCCCACCTGCAGTTCCTTAAGCGTTTCACCGCCGGTGGATCCAACCCTGCAGGCGCTCGTCCCGCCGGTCAGTGAGGAGGATTGGACTGAGGGCAAGCCCGATGCCCCCATTACCATCCTGGAATACAGCGACTTTCAATGACCATACTGCGCCAGGCTTGAGCCCGTGCTGGCTCAACTCCATGAGAAGTACCCGGACGATGTCCGTTTGGCGTATCGGCATTTTCCTCTTTCTGGTCATCCCCTCTCCCGCCTGGCTACCCAGGCAGCCGAAGCAGCCGGCAGGCAGGGGAAATTTTTCGAAATGAAGTCCTACATTTTTTCAAACCAGAATACCTGGAACCAATTGGATGAGGACGCCTTCAAATCCTGGCTGCAGACTGCCGCCGAAAAGTTGGGGTTGGATGTGGACCAGTTCACAGCGGATATGTTCGCACAGGATACCCTGGACAAGGTGGAAGCCGCATATCAGAGCGCTCTAAAATCCGGCATCCAGGGGACGCCGTTCCTGTTCATCAATGGTCAGGTGTATTTTGGACAAAAATCCCTGCCGGCGCTGGAATCCTATGTCAAACTGATAAAGATCCAATACAAGGAGTGCCCGCCTTTCTCGATCAACCCGGCAGGCCAATATGTTGCCACGTTGAAAACGACCCGTGGTGATGTGGCAATTCAATTGTTCCCCGCCAGGGCGCCGGTAACTGTCAACAATTTCATCTTCCTGGCCCGCGATGGCTGGTACCGGGAGAATGTGTTCACCGTTCAGGAGGGGGCGGCAGTTTTTTCAGGGGATCCAACCCAAACCGGTTTGGGCAACCCCGGCTTCTTTTACGACCTGGAGGGGAACGACCTGAAGTTTGACAAGCCGGGCGTGGTCGGGTTGTTCAACCAGGGCCCGAACAGTGGTGGGAGCATTTTCTTTATCACCCTGAAGGAAATTCCGGATATCAATGGTGTTTTTACGATCTTCGGCCAGGTGGTCAACGGCCAGGATGTGCTCAACCGGATGACCAACGCGGACATCCTTAAGGATGTGATCATCGAGGAAAAGTAGTGCGTCATCAGGGCGATCTTCACCTGCCGGCTCTGGGGATGTTCCTTCTCAGCGGCCTTGGGATTCTCTTCTACATGGGATCTGCAGTCGCCCTGGCCATGACGGGGATCATGTCCCTGGTTGCCGGTCCCGCTGGCCGGCTGGAGGCAATGTCCTTCTTCTCCCTTGCTTGGACGGCGCTGGCCGTGTGTGTGCTGCTGGCGCCTTCCGGTTTCTTTTCCCTGCGCAGGCTGCTTAACCAGCCGGACATCCAAATGCCAGCCCTGGCTTCCAGAAGGATTTTGCCCGTCATGCTGGTTGTTTGGCTGCTGCTGCTGGCGGTTGGGTATGGTATATCGCGCAATGTAACTCTCAGCCTGTTCTTTTTGCCCCCGCTGCAGGTACTGGCGGTTATCCTGCCTGTGCTGGGGTTGCTCCTGTTGGCCCTGCGAGGCCTGTCCCTGGGCAGCGCCGGCAGGGTGTGGGGGGTCGTCGCCATTGGTTTGTTGCTGACCCCGGCGTTGATCCTGTTGGTCGAGTTCCTGGTCATCTTAATGGGGTTGGCCCTGGGGGGAATAGGCCTCTCCATGCAGCCAGGAGCGCTCGAAGCCATCCGGGAACTGAGCCGCCGGTTTTCACAAACCTCTGAATTTGACCCGCAGCAATTGCAGGAACTGTTGACACCACTGGCTGCCAACCCGGCGGTCATCTTCGTCACACTTGCGCTGGTTGCTGGCATCATCCCGGTCTTGGAGGAACTTTTAAAGCCCCTGGCAGTTTGGCTGCTTGCCTGGCGGAAGTTGTCCCCAATGGAGGGCTTATTGGCCGGTGCGCTCAGCGGAGCCACCTTCGCCTTTCTGGAAAGCCTGGGGATGCTGGCCACCCCCGCCGGAGAGGCCTGGCTGCTTTTGGCGGCTGGCCGTGCCGGCACTGTCGCCCTGCACATCGCCTGCTCGGCGCTGGTCGGTTGGGGGTTGGCATTGGCATGGAGCGAACGCAAGTATTTCCAATTGGCGATGAGCTATGGACTGGCCATTGTGTTGCATGGTTCATGGAATGGCCTCAGCCTGCTGAGCGGGTTCGCCGGCATTGTGCCATTTGATGCCTCTGCGGAACTGCCGTTCGCCCGTTCGCTGGGGCGGGCCGCCCCGGCGGCATTGCTGGTCCTTTTGCTAGCCATCCTGGTTGTCATGGCCCGTGCAAACCGGTTTCTGCAGCCTGCTGTAATACCGTTGACTAAACCCCCGGAATCAGCGGAGGATGTCGCCACGAAATCCGGGTTATAATAGCATCCGTTTCGGATCGAAGAAAGGGTATGGGGTTTTCTGAATGGATCTCATCAAGTTCGCCATAGATTTTGTCCTGCACATGGACCATTACCTGAATACCATCATCGCATGGGCCGGAGTGTGGACCTACCTGGTGTTTTTCGTGGTCATCTTTATTGAGACCGGCCTGGTGGTCACCCCGTTCTTGCCAGGCGATTCGCTCATCTTTGCCGCCGGGGCCATTGCTGCCCTCGGTTCGCTCAATCCATTGGTTCTCTACGGCATTATTGTCGTCGCAGCGATCCTCGGCGATACAGCCAATTACTGGATTGGCCATTACATCGGCGACAAAGTGTACTCTGGGAACTACCGGCTGATAAAAAAGGAACACCTGGAACGGACGCATCGGTTTTATGAAAAGCATGGCGGGAAAACCATCTTCCTGGCACGCTTTATCCCCATCATTCGCACATTCGCTCCCTTCGTTGCTGGTATCGGGCGAATGCGCTATGGCTATTTCATTGCCTACAATGTCATCGGCGGGATTGTCTGGCCGGCCATATTCCTGGCAGCCGGCTACTATTTTGGAAATGTGCCCTTTATTCAGAAGAATTTTTCCCTGGTAATATTGGCCATCGTCTTTGTCTCCTTTCTTCCTGCCGTGTATGAGTGGCTGCGAGGCCGCCGGGAAGGCGCTTCACCGGCTGCGCCTGCAGAAACGGGGGAGGCCTGAGCCTTGACTGCCCCAGCCCTGGTTGTGAAACGGGATAAATTGCAGCGGCTGGTTCGCTGGTTAATGAAGCACCTTACCAGCCTTGAATTCCGGGGAGCGGAGCACGTTCCAGAGAAGGGCGGGGTCATCGTGGTGACCAACCACCTGAGCCGGTTGGACATCCCTGTGCTCTTTATGATGCCCAAAAGGGATGATATTACCGCCCTGGTGACCGACAAGTACAAGGATTACCCTTTCCTCCGCTGGTTTACCGAATCGGCGGAAGGGATCTGGATCGATCGAACCAAGGCGGATTTTGCCGCTTTTAACAAAGCGCTGGCTGTACTTAACGAAGGAAAGGCGCTGGGCATCTCCCCGGAGGGCACCCGCAGCGGGACTGGAGCCTTGAAGGAGGGAAAGGCCGGAGCGGCACTGCTGGCATTGAAGAGCAATGTGCCCATTCTCCCGGTGGGGCTGGCCGGCACGGAGGATTCGATGGCCAAGTTGATGGCGCTCAGGCGGCCGCATATCGTCGGGCAGTTTGGGCCTGCCTTCAGCCTGCCGCCGCTGGAGAGGGCCGACCGGGAAACCTGGTTGAAACGTGCCACGGATGAGATCATGTGCCGCATTGCAGCCGTGCTTCCGGAGAAGTATCACGGGGTTTATGCCGGCCACCCCCGCCTCAAGGAGTTGCTCCGCAGCGGAGCGGTATAAACCCGGAGGATGCGCACCGTCCGGCTTCCAGCCGGCGGTGTTGCACATGCCGGGGATGCATTTTTGTGTTGTCTGATCTTCACACCCCTGCTACAATCCATGCAATGAATTGGGATGTGTACGGCCACGATTGGGCGGTTGAACTGCTGAAGCGGCAACTTGTGAACGGGCGGCAGGCCCAGGCCTACCTGTTCAGTGGGCCGCCCGGGGTTGGCCGTCGTACATTGGCGCTGGCCCTGGCGCAGACGCTCAATTGCACCCGCCCGCCGGCGGAAGGTGAATATTGCGGGGAATGCCCGGCTTGCCGGGGCACAGCCCGCATGCAACTGCCCGACCTTTCGGTTGTGCAGGCCGAAACCGTTGGCGGCACCCTGAAGGTGGATATGGTGCGCGAACTGCTGCGCAACCTGGCCCTGACGCCCCACTCGGCAAAATGGCGTGTGGCGCTTTTGTTGCGCTTCCACGAAGCTTCGGCAGGTGCACAGAACGCTCTCCTGAAGACGCTCGAAGAAGCGCCCCCGAAAGCGGTGTTGATGCTGACCGCCGATTCCCCTGAAATGCTCTTCCCTACCATCGTCAGCCGCTGCGAAGTACTGCGGTTGCGCCCGGCACCGGTGACCGGGCTGGCAGCCGCGCTCCAGGAGCGCTGGCACATCCCGCAGCAGGAGGCGGTCCGCCTGGCTGCGCTTTCCGCTGGCCGCACCGGGTGGGCGCTTCACCTGCATCATCACCCGGAAGCCCTGGAGGAATATGACCGCCGAACCACCGACCTTCTTTCCCTCTTGGCCTCCAACCGGCGGTCGCGCTTAACCTATGTTGATGGCATTTACAAGGACAGGGAATTGGTACGGCAGGTCTTTGAGATCTGGTTGTCCTTTTGGCGGGATGTGTTCCTGGTTGCCGGAGGTGCCGGAACACCTCTGCTCCACCGGCAGCACGAACAGGAGATCCGGCAGCTGGCGTCAGGCATTGGGCTGGCCGGGGCTCGCGCTTGCACAGCCGACCTTGAGCGGGGCTTGGAACGGCTTAACGCCAATGTGAACGCCCGTCTGTTGACTGAAAATATCCTTCTCCGCTGGCCAAAATTCGGATAAGGGATTGGGCATGCCTGGGCGGTTGGTTCGCTCCGGGCACCTGCTACACTGTCTCTGCGATCGCGGAACGTAGTCGCCGGGCCAGGCGCCCAAACTCGGGAGTGTAGCGCATCTCTTCCCGGCGGGGTCTCTTCAGCGGTACGCGCAGTTCACCGCCGATGTGCCCCGGGCGCGGCGTGAGCACCAGCACCCGGTCGGAAAGCAGCAGAGCCTCGGCGATGGAGTGCGTTACCATCAGGACTGTCTTGCGCTCGGCTTGCCACAGCCGCAGCAGTTCAACGCCCATACGCTCACGGGTGAGGGCATCCAGGGCGCCGAAGGGTTCATCCAGCAGCAACAGGTCGGGGTCCTGGATCAGCGCCCTGGCCAGGGCCACCCGCTGGGCCATTCCACCGGAAATGTCCTGCGGCCAGGCGTTCTCAAAGCCCTGCAAACCGGTGCGGGAGATCCACTCCCTGGCCCGGGAGCGGGCTTCCGGCAGTTCCACCCCCTTCAACTCCAACGGTAGGGTGATGTTCTCAATGGCTGTGCGCCAGGGCATCAGGTTGGCCTGTTGAAAAACCAGGCTGATGCGCGGCGGCCGGCCGCTGCCATTGGTGGGGGCAAAGTGCACCGTTCCACTGGTCGGCTCCAACAGGCCGGCCAGCACGCGCAGCAACGTGCTCTTCCCGCTGCCGGAGGGGCCTAATACGCAAACGAACTCCTGTGATGCTAGGGAGAGGGTCAGGTCTTTTAACGCCGTCAGGCCCCCATCCTCACCGGGAAAGGTCATTTCCAACTGTTCAATCTGCAGGAATGGAGCGATCTTCATCACCGGTTATTTTGGCAGGTACTCATTGTTGTAGGCTTTCTCCAGGGCCAGGGGTTCCTTGAGCAGGGACATATCCAGCAGGATGTTCTGCATGTTCTGCCAGGCATCCGGGTCAGAGGCGCCCATTTTGTCTTCACCGTAAAGAGTGGTCGAGGTGGACAGGACCTGCTGTTGGATTGCCTGATCGGCCTGGTCCAGGTTCTCAACGTATTTCTTGCTGATTTCGAAGGCTTCGCCCGGGTCCGCCGCGGTTTGCCTGATGCCCTCCAGCGTGGCGGTAACCATGCGCCTCACCAGTTCCGGGTCCTCCTTCAGGGTCTTTTCGTTGGTGATCAAACCGTTGCCCACCAACTGCATGTGATCGGAAACCTTGAGCAGGTCGATCTTGTAGCCCCGGGCTTGCAATTGAACCGGTTCATTGGCCACGTAGATCACCACGGCTTCATCGTGACCGGCAGCCAGCGCTTCGACCTGGTTGAAGCCGATGGAATCCAGCACCACATCCGATTCCAGCAGGTTGCCGGCTTCCAGCAGGGCCCGCAGGCCGATGTAACTGGCACCGAACAGTCCGGGCAGCCCGATCTTCCTGCCCCTCAGATCGGAGGGCTGGCGGATGTGCTGCTCGGCCAGGGCGGCAATGCCCACCGGGTAATTCTGGTACCAGGTGAGCACGTAAACAATTGGCAGTCCCTGGGCGCGGCCGAGCAACACCTGCTCGCCCGAGACGATCGCGAAGGGAATCTGGCCGGCGCCCACCAGGGCTACGGCATCGGTTTCCATGGAATAATCCAGGCTGACGTTGAGATTCTGCCGGGCGAAGTACCCTTTGTCCATGGACATATAGAACGGGGCGAACTGGACATTGGGAATGTAACCGACCGGCAACCGGATGTCACCCATTTCCGGTGTGGCGGTGGCCGCCGGAGTGGTTGACTGGCAGCCTGCCAGCAGCAGGCCAAGGGCAAGGAGAAAACAGGTGAATTTACCAAAGGTGTTCATGTGGGCTCCTGTACGGAAGAGGGAATGACCGGGCGCCGTTGCCAGGCCAGCAGCCGGCGCTCCAGCAAGATGACGGCGCCGTACAGCGCCAGGGCCATCAGGATTAGGCTCAGAATGGCCACAAATACGAGCGCGGTGTCGTATTGCCCCCGGGCCACGTTGATCAGAAAACCCAACCCGCGGTCGGAACCGACAAATTCGCCAACCACGGCGCCGATCACCGAAAGTGTGGCGCCAATGCGCAGGCCGCCGAGCAGCACCGGGAGGGCGGCTGGCAGCTCCAGGTAGCGCAAGGTTTGCAGGCGGGAGGCCTTCATCGAACGCATAACGTCACGCAGGTTATCCGGCACCGCCCGCAGGCCGACGACCGTGTTCACCAGGACGGGGAAGAATACGATCAGCCCGCAGATCAGCACCTTGGAGAGCATCCCCGGGCCGAACCAGATGACAAGAAGCGGGGCGATGGCCACCACCGGGATGGCCTGGCTGGCCACCAGGTACGGAGAGATCAGGCGTTCCAGCCAATGGAAGCGGGCAAGGAAGTAGCCCAGCAGCGAGGCCAGCAGGCTGCCGGCCAGCAATCCAAGCAGGACTTCGCTGAGGGTGTAAACGGAGTGCCGCAGCAGGGTTCCTTCGCCGGCGGCTTGTACAAAGCGCCGGCCCACCGCCAGGGGCGACGGCAGTATGAAGGCCGGCAGACCGGCCGCCCGAACCAGCGCCTCCCAGGCCAGCACACCAAGAAGGATGGATGCAGGGATGAGCCAACGGCCGTGCTGTTTAAGTAGATGCAGCCCACGCAGGGCCAGCCCCGCAGTGAAGGGGGGTGATTCAAGCCGGGTGGCTTTCGATTGTTCGATGGTTTCCGCTCCCTTGTCCCCGGGAATGAAAAAACCCCGGGAGACGGCGTAACTCCTCGGGGTGGATGGGGCTGCATGCCTGCAGTGTTGAAGGTTGACACCCTTCTTTCGTCCGGACTGTACCGTCGACCCCGGAATTGCACCGGGTCGTGCGCGAGTGCGCTCGTGGGTTATTACCACCGATCGGGAATTGGAGGATGCACCTCCTCACCCTGCCCCGAAGGATCATTCAATATTGATAATCCAAAGTATAGCGAAACTGCCAATTGTTGTCAAGGAATCCGCCTTGATACGGCCCGACGGCCAACCTTCGTTCCAAACCCCGAAGAGGATTTAAACGCAACGGTTGGTTGTACGAAAGGGTTGTATGGGGTAGAATTGACCACTAATGTTATAGGCTGGCCCAATCGTGACAACCCTCTTTTTTGCAACCGACATCCATGGTTCCGACATCTGTTGGAAAAAATTCATCAACGCCGGTGAATTCTACAAGGCGGATGTGCTGGTGCTCGGTGGTGACCTCACCGGCAAGGCGGTGGTGCCCATCGTCCGCCAGGCTGGAAACACCTGGCGGGTAATCCTTTTACAGCAGGAATCCACCCTCGAGGGCGAAGAAGAGGTGCTGGAGATGGAAAAGCGCATCCGCAGCCGCGGCTATTACCCGTACCGGACAACCCCCGAGGAGATGCAGGAACTGGAATCCACACCGGAACTGGTAAGCACCCTCTTCCGTCGCCAGGTGCTGACGACGCTGGAAGGGTGGCTGACCTTCGCAGACGAAAAACTGAAAAACGGGCGGACCCGCTGCTTCGTCGCCCCGGGCAACGATGATATGTTCGAGATCGATGACCTGGTCCGTTCCTCAAAGACGGTATGTCTTGCCGAGGGCCAGGTGGTGGACCTGGACGCAGACCACCAGATGATCAGTTCCGGGTGGAGCAACATCACCCCCTGGCATACTTCCCGAGAAGAAACCGAGGAGCAACTGTCCGAGCGTTACGCGGCCATGATCAGCCGCCTGAGGGATGCGCGCAACGCTGTTTTCAACTTCCATGTTCCACCCTATGCCTCCACCCTGGACGATGCCCCCGAACTAACCGCTGACCTGAGACCGCGCTATGCCGGCAATTCGCTTGTTCCCGCCGGCAGCAAGGCCTGCCGCTCGGCGATCGAACAAGCCGGCCCGTTGCTGGGCTTGTTTGGGCACATTCACGAGGCCAGGGGTGTAACCCGCCTGGGGAACACCCTTTGCATCAACCCTGGCAGCATGTACGAGCAGGGCTGCCTGTTGGGTGCATTGGTTACACTGAAGAAAGCAAAAATCAAACAATACATCCTCACAACCGGATAACCGAAAAGCCATTTTGGTATACAATAAGGTTTTATTCCATGGATGATCATGCCAATGCCAAGGAGGAACCATGAAAAAGGATGAGTCGGGTGCATCACTGTTCGTCCGGCAGGCGACCGGGCTGGTACGCTCGTGGTCTGTGCTGGATGCCTTCATTTACGCCACTTTCTCGATCAACCTGATCACGCTGGGTTTGTACATCTTCAGCCAGATGTACTTTCTCGAGGGAGGCCTGATGCCCACGCTGATCATCAGCGGTGCTTTCATCCTCGCCGAGGTGGTCGTTTACGCCAGCCTGATCGCCATCATGCCCCGCTCAGGGGGCGACTATATCTGGCAGAGCCGCGTGCTGGGCGGCGGGATCGGATTCGTGCTTGCTGTCACCGGATGGTGGTTCATCCTGTGGTTGTGGGTGCCTCTGTACGGCGATATGCTACGGCACATTATCCTCACTCCTCTGTTGGGTATTTTGGGTGCCCGTCCGGCTGCCCTTTGGTTTGGCCAGACCTCCTTTGGCCTCTTCCTGACCACGGTGATCGTCTGCCTGGTGGCTGCCTTCTACATCGCCCTGGGCATGAAGTGGTACGCCCGTATCCAGCGCATCTGTTTTTTTATTGGCATGGCCGGCCTGTTGGTGGTGTTCGGCTTCCTGCTCTTCGGCAGTCCGCAGGCGTTCCAGCAGGGTCTGGCAACCCAGGGCCAGGCGCTTTTTGGGGCGCAGGCGGATGTCTACCAGGCCACCCTGGCGGCAGGTGAGGAGGCGGGCGCGATCGCACCGTTGAACGGCGGCGGCCTTTCCGCCATATTCCTGGCCATGCCGTTCATTGTATTTTTCAACCTCTGGCCCAACTGGGGCGCAACACTGTATGGCGAGGTGCGTGGGGCAACCGATTTCAAGAAGAACCTGCTCGGCATGGCCGGGGCGTTGGTTATCACCACCGTGCTGGCTGCCATTTTCTTCCTGCTCATCAACCGAACCCTTACCTGGGATTTTTATATGAAGGCCAACGGCGCCTGGTGGAACTACGCCTGGGGATATGTTGATTCACCTCCGCCTTTGCCAATTTGGCCATACCCGGCCCTGCTGGCAATGTTCATGAGCACCAGCCGGGTGGTGCAGTTCCTTGTCATTTTGGCCATGGGTTTATGGTGGTTCGGCTGGTCCGGAACGGTCTTCCTCAGCTCAACCCGGGCGATCTTTGCCGCCGCCTTTGACCGGTTGCTTCCGGAGGGCGTGGCAAAGGTGGATGCGCGCACCCGCACCCCCCTGGTGGCCCTGCTGTTAATGGTCATACCCGGCATTATCATCTCAGCCCTTTTTGCCTGGGATGTTTTCGGCTTCCGCTCCTTCACGTTGGATTCCACCCTAGTGATCGCCGTAACCTACCTGGGCTCAACCATTGCTGCCATCCTTCTTCCCTATCGAAAACCGGACCTCTACAACGCATCGCCGGTGGCGAAGTACCGCATCCTGGGTATCCCGCTCATTACTTTCATGGGGGTGATCTTCGGGGGCTTCCTGGCTTTCCTGCTTTATGAATGGCTGGTCGATCCACAGCAACTTTACGGCATCGGCTTTCGCAATACCCCTTCGATTCTGTATATGCTGGCGATGTACTTGCTTGCGTTTCTGATCTATTGGGGCTTCAAAGCCTACCGCAAAAAGCAGGGTATTGATATCGACCAGGTGCACAAGGAGATCCCGGTTGAGTAATGTAGAACAAACTCTGCCGGACCTTGAGGCTGAAGCCCGCCGCCTGGTACAGGCCGGCGAGGAACGCCATATCTGCCTGCGCCTGATGGGAGGCTTGGCCATTCGCCTGCACTGCCCCTCGGCGGGGGTTCCGCCATTCCAGCGCGAATATGCCGACCTGGATTTTGTCACCGACAGCGCCGGAGGAAGAAAACTGGATCCCTTTCTAAAAAAAATGGGGTACCAGGCAGATGAACGCTTTAACCTGATGAACGGGAAAACCCGCCGTTTGTTCCTGGACCCCGGTCGCAACAACCGCCAGGTGGATGTGTTCGTAGGCGATTTCGAGATGTGCCATCGGCTGCCTCTGGCTGCCCGCCTTTCTAACGAGCCACTTACCCTTCCACTGGCGGAGTTGCTGCTCTCCAAGTTGCAAATCGTCCAACTGAACGAGAAGGATGTGCTGGATATACTGGCCCTGCTTCATGACCATCCCCTGGGCCCGGCCGATGCTGGATTGATCAACGCTCCATACATTGCAGCCTTGTGTGCCAGGGACTGGGGCTTGTATACCACGGTGATGGATAACCTGGAACGCCTGCAAGACCTGTTGCAGGCTGGCAAACCGCCGCTGGAGGAACAATCTGCCAGCCTGGTCCATTCCCGAATCAACCAATTGAAGACGACCCTGCAGGATACAGCCAAACCTCTTGCCTGGAAGGCCAGGGCGCGCCTCGGGCGCAGCGTGCCCTGGTACCGCCAGGTGGAGGAGGTGAAGTTGTGAGCATCGTGCAAGGGTATCTTAAGAACCCAATTGACCGAATGGCCGACTCTTCCAAATTTACTATAACGCGGAGCAATGATACAATCTTAATCATGTGGAGGTTAAATGGATACGACACGGCATGAATTTTCACTGGTTGAAGATGATTCCAGCATGGTACATGGGTACCTGGAACTGGAGAAGCCGCTTCCCTTTGAGAATGGACCTCAAGGAAGCGGCTTCTACCGTCAGGGGAAGATGCATTTGGATGATGCTGCCGACCTGGAATTGGTGCTGTATCACAGCGCTGCAACATCGCGCTTTATTTACCTGCGAAAATTAAAAGCAGATGCCAACCTGCTGAGGTTGATCGGCCTCTCTGAAGAGGAGATCCGTGCCTCCGGGGGCTTGGAACTTCCAGGCCAGCTTTGCATGGGAGCGGACCGGGTTCACACCATTGGTGCCGCCATCAGCGATCTCACCAGCGCCCCTCCACTGCAAGACGCCATCCACGGAAAGCGCCAGGAGAACATCGCCATTTTTCCCATTGCCCGTGAGGGGCTTAAATACCAGGTCGCCGAATCCCTGTTTGAACAGAATGGCTTTTACTGTGATGAGATCATCCTGGACGCCCACCATGTTTTTGACAGGTCTGTGCCGGTTTATAACCGCAAAGTGGAGATGACGCTCTTTAAGGACAAGGACCTGGACAAAGCACAGCATCAGAATATAAGCCTGGCTTTCGTCGCAGACAGTATCGCCAGCGGCCTGGTCATAAAGGAGGTTATCCTCAAGATCTACGAGCGTTTTGGGAACCTGCAGCAGGTGGAGGTGATCTGCCCGCTGACCACCATCCGTGGGATGACCCGCGTGGCCAGGCTTGAGTCCCAGCCCGGTCTGAAGATACGCCTGCATGCCTTTGAAACCATCCTGAACGCCCTGCCGCCGGATTACTATTTCTCCGCCCACTACGCTGACCCCGTGCTGCACATTCGCCCGGACCTGGAGGAGGCCTACCGTGCTTGGTGGGGCCGGGACAAGGCCGGCAACTGGGTTGCCGATACTGCCTGCGCCGGGTACGGCTGGAGCGAGGTATTCTTCTCTCCACGCAAGCAGATCCAGATGATGAACGAACAACTGCAGTCCCGCCACGAGTTGTCCATCGCCGATATCGTCCGTCGTAACATCACCTGATCCCCGGGCCAGGCTGGTAACCCCCGCAGGGTGTTTACACCTTGCATTTTTGTTAGATTTATTCAACCCCCATTCGGGCTATAATAATTGCGACAGGGCAGCAGAATTTGAACAGGCAGCCGGGCAGGCTGTTCATTAACGCATGGAACGAAAAAGTATTCCCAGCCGCATCCTCATTCCACGCAAACGCAGCGATTTTGTCCCGCGCCCGCGCCTGCTTTCGCTCCTGCTGGAAATGCTTGAGAAGCGGCTGGTGTTGGTAACCGCCCCGGCAGGATATGGAAAAACCTCCCTGCTGGTGGACCTGGCCAGGTCCACCGAGTTGCCGGTCTGCTGGTTGTCGCTCTCCCCTGAAGATTACAGCATCCTGAACTTCATCACCACCCTCACCAAGTCCATCCAGCAGCGCTTCCCTCTCTTTGGAAATCGAACCCTCAGCCTGGTGGACAACGTTTCCGACGGACAACTGGATATTGACGGTCTGGCTGCCGCCATGGCCGGCGAACTCTTCGAGGCGACCAGCGAGCACTTCATGCTCATCCTGGACGACCTGCACCTGGCTGCCGATAATGCCCCCATCATGCGGCTGCTCAGTCAGTTGCTGCGCCATGTCGACGAGAATGTTCATTTTATCTTCTCCTCCCGCACCACCCTGCCACTGCCTGCCCTGCCTGCCCTGGTCGCCCAGGGGGATGTAACCGGCCTTTCCCTGGATGAACTGGCCTTTTCCGTGGATGAGGTGCGCGCTTTTTACCTGCAAAACCATGGCAGCGAACTGCCCGTGGAGACAGCCGAGAGACTGGTTAAACAGACGGAAGGCTGGATCACCGGCATTCTCCTCTCCGATAAACTGGCGCCTGCTGCGCGCGAGGGCTTGGCTCGCATTAACCGCATCACCGGTGTGGGCCTGGACGAGTATTTCCTGCAGTTGATCGACCGGCAACCCGGCGAATTACGACGATTCCTGCTTCTCACATCCCTGCTGGAAGAGTTTAATGCCTCCCACTACCAGGAAGTGCTGGGGACCATCCTTCCGCTCAAGGAAAGGACTGCCGACGAGTGGATGGAGGTCATCCTGCAACAGAACCTCTTTGCCATCCCTGTGGGGGAGAACGGAACCTGGGTGCGCTATCACCACCTGTTCCTGGATTTCCTGCAGTCCCGGGCTTATCGCGAGTTGCCTGCAGAATCACAAATTGCTGAGCGCACCCTTGCCCAATGGCATTTGGATCAGAAGGACTGGGAGCCGGCTTACGCCATCCTGCGACGCCTGGGCACGCTGGATGAACTTGTTTCACTGATCGAGAGATCGGGGCACGAGCTCACTGGTTCCGGTCGCATTATCACCCTTTCCAGCTGGCTGGATGCCTTGCCCACCGAATTGCTCAGCACCCGCCCGGCGCTGATCAGCCTGCAGGGCAACGTGGCGGCCATGAACGGCGACCTGGACCTGGCCACAACGCTGTATGACCAGGCCATCAACGCCATGAAACTCCCCGAGGATTATGAGTTCCTTGCCCGCACCCTTTCCCGCAGGGCCAGTATCCACCGCATGGCCGGAAACCTGCCAGCCTCCCTGCAGGATGCCGAGGAGTGCCTTTCCTTGATTGACAAGGACCTGGCGTTGCGGGGGCTTAAAGCCGAGGTGCAGCGCGGGGTTGGTGTTTGCCTGAACCGCCAGGGAAAGTTGAACGAATCCCTTGGTTGGCTCACCCGCTCGTTGCGCACGGCACAATCCGTGCGCGACTTGAAGACAGAAGCCATGATCCACCTGGAGATCGGCCTGGTAAATGAATCCCTGGGCAACTTTCAACGGTCACTTGAACATTACCAGGAATCCCTGAACTACTGGCAGCGCACCGACAACCCCATCTGGCTGGCAAATATTTACAACAATCTTGGCGTTCTTCGCCATGGTCTGGGCGAGCATCTGGCAGCCCTGGATGCCCTGGACAAGGCCCTTTTCCATGCCCGCCAGGGCGGCCACACCCGCATGGAAGCGTTCGCCCTTACAGGCATTGGCGATATTTACCTCGAACTGGAGGCGCCGGAAGAGGCTCGCACGGTGTACCTGCAGGCCCACCAGATCGCCCGCAACATACCGGAGAACTTCCTGCTTGTTTACCTGGACCTGCAGGAAGCAGAATTGCTCAGCCTGGCTGGGGATTATGAACGAGCCCTGCAGGTGGTGAATAACGCCATGTCGTTGGCCAGCCAGGATCAGTCTCTTCTCGAAACCCACCTGTGCACCCTGCAAAATGCCGCCATCCTCATCCGCCAGAACAACCCTGCCGGAATCCTTGGACCGCTTGAGGAAACCTGCTCCTTCTTCGAGTCGGAAGGCCATCAACTGCAGGGCCACAAGGCCCGTCTTTTGCTCACCCTGACAAACGGCACCCTCGGGCACAAGGAGCAGTTGCTGGAGAACCTGCTGATTGTTCTGGCGTCCCTCAAGGTGGACGAGCCTTCGCGCTCGCTCTTTGCTCTGGCTGCCCGCTTCCAAACCCAATTGGAACACCTGGCGGGGCTCGATTTTATCGGCGCCCAACTGGCCCCCCTGCTGGCAGGTGTGCAGCGCAGCCGGGAGGCTGTCCCCTCCCTGCGCCGTGAGGTTCGACAACGCAGTTCTAGCCTGCCATTTGCCCGGCCGCGCCTGCACATCCGGGCTTTTGGCCGTACACAGGTGCATATTAACGACCACCTGGTGACCAGCTCCGAGTGGCAAACTCAACTGGCGCGCGATCTTTTCCTGCTCATCCTTTCCCACCCCGAGGGTATGACCCGTGACGAGATCGCCCTCATCTTCTGGCCGGACGCATCCCCTGAGGAGGTCAAGTTCCGCTTTAAGAACACCATCTACCGCGTGCGCCATGCTGTTGGCAGGGACGTGATCCTGCTGGACCAGGAGATCTACCGCTTTAACAACCGCCTGGACTACGAATTTGATGTTGAGAGTTTTCTGCGTGAGAATGCCCAGGCGCTGAAAACAACCGAATCGCTGGGGAAACTATCGCATTTCCGCGAAGCCCTTAAACTATACAAAGGCCCCTACCTGCCCGAGGTTCGCGAAACCTGGGTGCTGCCGCTGCGTGAGAGTTTCCGCCAGGTGCACCTCAATATTCTCCTCCAGGTTTCAGAGATCTATTTTGATCTCTCCAGTTATGACCTGGCCCTGGAGTTCACCAACCGGGCCCTGGAGGAAGACAACTGCCTCGAGACGGCCTACCGACTCTCCCTGCGCATCTATGCCGCCATGGGCAATCGGGCGGCCCTGGTTCGCCAGTACAACCGTTGCTGCGAAGTGCTGCAGCGCGAGATCAACGCCGAACCCTCCCCCCAAACCCAAAACCTTTTCGCCCAACTGATGAACTAGGCGGGGTTTCA
Source organism: uncultured Anaerolineaceae bacterium (assembly GCA_964420835.1). Classification (GTDB taxonomy): domain Bacteria; phylum Chloroflexota; class Anaerolineae; order Anaerolineales; family Anaerolineaceae; genus CAYQUO01. The sequence goes on along the minus strand of CAYQUO010000011.1, from coordinate 15,689 downwards.
CCCGTCAGAATGCAACGCGGGCCATGCGGTCAATGGAAGAGCCGGCCGGCCCCTTCTGCCGTTTGCCAGCCACCCCATTGCCATTCTTGGCTGTTCCAGTAACCCAAAAAACCGAAAAGATACCTGGAAATGTGCACCGGTTCACCAGTTCGCCCGGCACAGTCATAACGCTTGTTCTCCCTGAAAGCGCCCGGTTTCTCCTGAAACTGGGCAAAAATGGCTCATTCCTTGCAATATTGCAATTAATTCTGTCCTTCAGGCGATGGTTTTGGTGCCTTTTGTGACCGTTTTAATGCCTGTTTTGGTACCGCCGTATGCAAAAATAGGACTCACTTGATAAGAAAACATCATTAAATACCAACAAGGAGTTCACAATGACTTTGTCCCTCTCTTCCATGAAACCTGGCGCCTCCGGCGGCTTGGGTGGCGGTTACAAACCCGGCGCCTCTGGCGGACTGGGTGGCGGTTACAAACCCGGCGCCTCCGGCGGACTGGGTGGCGGATAAACCAGATCCATTCAAAAGGGAGCCTGATATGTTTTCATTCTTCTCTTCCATGAAACCCGGCGCCTCCGGTGGTCTGGGTGGCGGCTACAAACCCGGCGCTTCTGGCGGCCTGGGTGGCGGTTACAAGCCCGGCGCCTCCGGCGGCCTGGGCGGTGGTTACAAGCCTGGCGCCTCCGGCGGCCTGGGCGGCGGTTACAAGCCTGGCGCTTCCGGCGGTTTGGGCGGCGGTTAATCCCATAACATCACAGACAACCTGGTAGGGGTTCTGCAGGTCGTACGGATGCCCGTTCGCCGCTGCATTGGGTTTGCGGCTGGCTGGGGAGACCATAATACGCACCTTAATATTGCCATGCCTGGTTGCAGCCCAAGTCGAATATCCTGCAGGCATCAGACCTGCAACAACCGGTGAAAGGCAACGGATTATGTCAAGCGACTTTATCTGCCACCGTTCACCGTCACAACCCTGCCGCCCTCCACAAGAAGAGGCATTCCGGCAGACCTATGAGAGGTGATTAAAATGACTTTACTTTTGAATGCCCAATTGAACAAGGAATTTCTTCCCATGCCCTCGGCGGGTATGACCGCCCAGCTCGCTGAAAGTTGTCGTCTTCTCCATGCCGCCATCGTAAACAGGCGCTTCCGGGAAGACCTGCTGCGCGACCCACTGCGAGCCATGGAGGCTGGTTATTGTGGCGAAAGTTTTAATTTTTCCGCGGAAGCCCGCCAACGCCTGGGCGGGATCCGTGCAACAACGCTTGAGGATTTCTCTTCCGCCCTTACCCGGCCGGTGGAAAGCCCCCGGGTGGTGGAAATGGCGCCTTGCCGCGAGCGTTGAACCACAACCCTGTTCATCCTCCTCGTTGGAAAACATTATGAAGCCATGCCAGCCAACCGAAATTATTATTGGAAACTTGCAGGGAATATCGTGATCGAAGTTGAATTGCTACCTGAGAACAGCTGCCTTATCCCGCTTGGGCCTGGACCCGTGACCGGGAAAGTGCAGGTGAACATTCCTGATTCACCGCCCGTTCCCCTGATACGCACTTGTGGGGGAAAGGAGAAGATCCAGGAGCGCCCTGCCCGCCTGGCGTCCATGGATATTGTTTCCGGGCCGCTCTCCCGGGCGCTGGAGCGAAGTTACATTTCCACCCTCATCCAGCTGGCCCGCTCGGTGGACCAGTGCGAGCCCTCAACCGTGTGGCATTCCAGCCGTACGTTGTATTGGTCGCGGCGCCTGGCTCGGGAACTGGGCTGCCAGCAGCGGGAGGTGCGCCTGATCGCCCTGGCCGCCTTTTTACACGACGTTGGCAAGGTCCTTGTGCCGGTTGAGATCTCCACCAAGCCCGGCCGGCTGTCCGGCGAGGAATGGGAAATGATGAAGCGCCATTCCGCATTCGGAGCCGCCCTGCTGCGGCGCTCCGAAAGGCTGGGCCCGGCTGCCGTTCTGGTGCAATATCATCACGAGCATGTGAATGGCACAGGGTATCCGGAAGGCCTTGGCGGTGAAAACATCCCGCTGGGGGCGCGCATCATCTGTGTGGCGGATGCTTTCACCACCATGACCGATGGGCGCATCTACCAGGCGGCGGTCAGCCGTTCGGCGGCAGCCGGAGAGTTGAAACGCTGCAGCGGCAGCCAGTTCGACCCGATCGTGGTCGATGCCATGCTGCGCCTGTTGCAACAACCTTTACCTGCACCCGTCTGATGGCCCTGGCAGGTGCAGTTGAATTGTAGGAATTAGCGATCATCATCCCTCCACTTCGGGATTCCGGCCTTGGCAAAGCCGGAATCCCGCCGCGTCTGACGGAGGTCATTCGCCGCCTGCAAAGGGGAAAGGCTGAAAGTTGTGCATGGACCATCGACCGTGGCCAGGATGACCACTGCCGGCTGTTTAGTTCGTCCGCTGTTTGTGCATTCTCCGGCGTTGCCGGGTTTATACTTCAGCCATGGTTGAAATCACCCCCTCCCTTTGGGTTGACGAAAGCGAACTAAAATTGGATTTCATTCGTGCTTCCGGCCCTGGCGGCCAGAACGTGAACAAGGTCTCCAGCGGGGTTCAACTAAGTTTCGATATCCACAATTCGCCCTCCCTGCCGGGGGCGGTAAAGGAACGCCTGCTGCGGCTGGCCGGCCGCCGTGCGACGGCCGAGGGCATCCTGGTCATCGAGGCGAAACGGTACCGCACCCAGGAGAAGAACCGCCAGGACGCCTTGCAGCGCTTCATCGCCCTGGCAGCCCGGGCCTCCGTGGAACCGAAAACGAGGAAGAAGACCCGCCCCGGTCTGGCGTCAAAGGCAGCCCGCCTGAGGCAGAAGAAAGCCCGCTCGGCAATCAAGCACCTGAGAAGGTATGAGCCCACGGAGTGGGAGTAAGGGCTGTTTACAGGCAAAAGCGGGATCCCGCCCGGTTTGTGCTGCAGCAACCCCTTCAATATCCTCTTGGCGATGCCGTTCACAAAACCGTGGATTCCGGCGATGGCCGTTCTACTGCCTGTGTTCCCTGATCACCGTTTTCTCGGCATATTTGCCGTAAAAATGATACCCTGAACCGCCCTCACTGATCACATCCAGCATCCCGTCCGGGTTCGTAACCGTAATGCCACCCAGGCAGGTCACGCCCCGGTTGAAGAAGGCTTCGGGGTACATGCTGGCCGTCGGGCCCACCACTACGACAATGGCGGAGGCTTTGCGTTTTTCCAGCAGGCCTTCCAGCGTGTTGTTGATCAGGGTCGTTCCGGTGATCAGCAGGAAATCCGCTTTGGGGATCTCCCCCCCGGCCTGTTCAGGGGGGATGTAGTGTGGCATCTCCTCCGGTTTCAGGGTTCGCGGGTCCAGTTCAAGTATCCCGTATGGCTGGTTGTTCCCTTTCAGCATCTTGATGTAGGGCAGGAGCGCCCCGACGACGAGCGTGTACGAGCCCTGCGGGATGGTGATGGAATCCAGCGGGTCGGCATCCAGGATGAAATCGCAGTCCGGGTACAGGCCGGCCCGCCGGCAGGTCTCTGAAAGGGCGTTCAATGTAGCAACGGCAATCGTCTTTTTCAACGGGTTTGCCGAAGCCAGGTCGTCCAGGATGCCGGCCACCTTCCTGCCCCGCAACTTGCCGGGTCCGGGCATGGCTCGGGCCGAGCTCGGGCAGCAGACTGCTTCAGGGATCTCTTTAATGGGGGTAAAACTGATCCCTCCCACCTGGTTGGACAGTTTCACACCCGTAAAGAACAAACCCAGCACCACTCTGTCAAGGGTGATCCCGGAGAGGTCCCGTCCGAGGTGTTTTTCCACCGAATGTTTGGATTCCTCCAGGATGGGCGATAAGAATTCTCCCGTCATGCCTGTTCTCCTTATTTATAAAGATGCCAATAAATGCAACCGCGTAACTACCTGCCCTTCATTACCTCTTCAATCGGCACATAATCAATGTCAAAGCCCCAGAAGCGCGGGGCAAAGTGTTTAAGCGCCTTTTCGCTTCGGAAAACGGGGTACACTTTTGTCCCCATCGCCACCACCGGGTCGCCGGCCTTGATCTCCGTGTTGGTGTAGCCGTTGCCGGTCTCCGGGTTGGCCAGGATGATGAGGTCCGGGCTAAAGACGTACGGCTTTCCATCCAGCCAGGATACGTGGTTCTCGTTCAGGAACCAGACGTCCATCTTGTGGCCCTGCCAGTTGCCGGTGCCTTCAATGTGCGTGGTGCCCACAAAGGTGCCTTCCTTCTCGCCGCTTTCCTTGGCGCTGACAACACCGCGGAAGAGTTCCCAGCCCTCCAGCATCCGTATGGCTTCAGCCGCCGGGTCACGGCCGGCCTCGCGGGCAGCCCGGACAGCCCTTCCCAGTTCCAGGCTTTTTGTCAGTGTGCCCGGCACCAGCAGTTCACGGGTGTCCTTCGCCGAGAAGATCATGGAGGCAATGTACACCACGCCATGGGCGGCAACACTGAGCATCTTGCCGATGACCTCGCCCATTTCGGTGCTTGCGGCGTGCTTGAGGATGAGAACATTCCCCCACCAGTCAACAATCGCTGCCGGGTGGGTGGGAATGCCCTTGAGGAAGTAGGTGGTCTGCATGTCCTGCGGAACGGCGCGGCCGCTGTAGTCGCCATCCACCAGGGGGATGCCCATGCGGGCGGCGGTGACCAACGGTGCCGGGGTGTTGGAGGCCCCCAGTTCGATGGCCACCAGGGCTCCCACCCTGGCGCCGGTGTATGCCTCCAGTTCGCGCACGGCGGCATCCGGGGCGTCATCCCCATGGACCACGGGCAGGCCCAGCCGTTTGCCCAGCGCTTCGATCCCGGCCAGCGTGTCGGGTGTCTCGGCCGAGATGGAGCCCGAGCCATAGGCGGTGCAACTGAAGGCGTCCTCTGCCAGGTCGGCAACATCGATCCATTTCAGCGTCAGGCCGGCATCCAAGGCTGCCGAGAGCATCTCCATGCCTCCGGCTTCCGATCCACCGCCGCCGGTGCCCATCAGTTTGAGCCCGCAGATGAAATCCCTGCAGTCCTGCAGGTCTTTAAGTGTTCGTGATGGCATGTTTTCTCCTTTCCACTTGAACGTTCGGGAAAAACCTCATTTCAGCCGGCCAGGCGCCGGCCCATTTCTCCAGCAATGGCGTTCACCATGTCCTGGATGGCCTGCTTTTGGCGCTCGTCGTCCATGCTGCCCTCGCGCACCTCGTCCAATTGCGTTTTCAGAGTGGCGAGGAACTGATCGGACAGCAGGCCTGCACCCTCGAGGGCGGCCAGCAGGCGGCCGGCGGAATCCACCAGCCTGAAAGGTCCGTAATCTTTGGGCTCATCGTACAGCCCGCGGGCGCTGGTCACCATGAAGGCGGCCAGGTTGAACATCTCGTCCTGAAAGTGTGCGCTGTCCATCATGTTCCTCCGTAGCGTTCCCTGATGTGGACCTCTTCGATGGGACGTTTTTTTGGGCCGGCGGGCACAAACCTTGGCCTGCCGAGCGAGATCAGCAGTTTTGGCTCAACCCCTTCCGGGAGGTTGAGCAGTGCGCTGACAGCGGCCGTGTTAAAGGAACCGATGGAACAACCGCCCAACCCCAGTTCGTGCGCCGCAAGTAAAATGTTCTGCATGGCGGCGCCCAGGTCGTAGCCCCACATCTCGTCCAGGTCGCCTTCGGGCGTGGCTTTGCGGTTGCAGTCCAGGCAGATGACGACGATGGCAGCCGGCACGGCAATGATGCCCGGAGAGACGGCCCGCAGGGCTGCCAGGCGGCGCGGGTCGCGGATGGAGACGAAAGCCCACATCTGTGAATTTCCACCGCTGGGGGCGGCGGCGGCAGCCCGGATGATGGCATCCATCTGCTCTTCGGTCAGCGGTTCGGTAGTAAAAGCGCGGATGCTGCGCCGGGTGGCAATGGCCTCAAGCGTGTTCATGGGGGGTGTCACTCCTTAAATTCCAGGTCTTCAAAGCCGCGCAGCGCCTTTTTGGGTGGCTTCGGCCAGGTGATCTTACTATGGGCCAGTTGCACGTCGCTGAGGGCTTCCGCCAGTTTCACGGCTATGGCGGGCGGTTCGAGCACGGGCACGCGGATGCCCTCGTTCTCCAGGGCCTGTTGCACGGTGGCTGCTGCGCCGATCATGCCCGTGCAGCCGGGGTAGACCACGTGGGCGCCATCCGTCTGCACGGCTTCCCTGGCGGCGTCGATCAGCGCCGGCAGCACCCGTTCCGGCTGGCTCTCAGCCTCCTCCACGCTCAGGCCGGATGGGCGCACCGATGCCAGCCGTCCGCCCAGGCCGTAACCCTCCACCAACTGGCGGAAAGTGGGCTCCAGGTCGGCGGTGGTGGAGAGAATGGAGAAGCGCCTGCCGAGCAGGCAGGCGGTGATGGCCGAGGCCTGTTCCGGGCCGATTACCGGGATGGAGGCAGCCTCGCGGGCCGCGTCCAGGCCGGGGTCGGCCATGCAGTCGATGATGGCCGCTGTGGCGTCTTCCGATTCGGCCTGCCGCAGCAGGCGCAGTATGCCGGGCACGGCAGCCGCCTCGTCGCAGAGGTTCTCCAGCGTGGCCGGCCCGGAGGGAATGCCGACCGCCTGCAGCCGGGTGTCCGGCCGGGCGAAACTGCGGTATTCCTTTTCGGTCTCTATAAGCCAGTTTACCTTGCGGAAACCCCGAACCACCGGAACCAGGACTCGAACATCCGGGATGCCATCCAGTTTCCCGGCGGTTTCCTCCCCCACCATTGCCGGCAGCCGCTCAATGCGGGACAATGCCGCCGGGCTGATCCTTGGATAACTCAACCGGCTGGGAGCCAGTTTCAGGGCGACAAGCAGTTCTGCCCACTTGAGGGCCGCCAGCGAGGGGTCAATGACGGGCGCCTCCAGCCCCTGCTCTTTTAGCCGCCTGCCCAGCCGGCCTGCCATGCCCTTCATGCCGGTGCAGCCGAGAACGATGGCATGGGCGCCATCCTGCCGGATCGCCGTCACCGAGGCTTCCACCAGGGCTTCCAGAACTCTGGCGGGGTCTTTTTGCAGTTCGAGGACGGGGATGCAAACCGCCCGGGTGGAGGCGTACTTTTCGCCCAGGCCATAGCGCTGGGCCAGGCGCTCGTTGGGCACGGCGTCGCGCGGGTCCGTGCCGATGACGGAGAAACGCTGTGCCAGCAGGGCTGCCAGCAGCATGGATGATTGTGCCACCCCCACCACCGGGATGGAAACCGCCTGGCGGGCGGCTTCGAGGCCGGGGTCGTTCATGCAGTCGATGATGGCGGCATCAACACCGTCTTGTTCGGCCTGTACGATGCGGGCGATCACCTGCGGGGTGGCCAGGGCATCCTCGTAGGAACACTCAATGGACGCTGGTCCCTGCTCAACACCCACGGCGCTGAGCAGCGTCTGCGGGCGGGCGGCCCCGGAGTAGACCTGCAGGGTCGGGCCCACCGCCGCCGGTTCGGTGATCGGGATGATGATGCGGATTCGCATGCCAGGGGGCTCCTGTTTCCGGAGGGGCTTGTACGGATGTCCGGTAAGGGGTATTATATTCCGTTTTGTGGTTTCCAGCCGCCGGGGGCATGGAATGGCCACCCCGAAAACCGGTTGAAACCCCGCCCGCCCTTGCGTACAATGGGATCATGACCTCATTGCTGGGCGTCGGGCTGGTCTCCGCTGCTGCCCTTCTCCTGCAACTGGCGCTGGTGCGCATCTTCGCCATCCAGCAGTTCTATCACTTCGCCTTCATGGCCATCAGCCTGGCCCTGCTGGGGGTGGGCGCCAGCGGCTCGCTGCTGGCGCTGCGCGGCAGGCCCCTGCCGCCGGAACGGGCCTCGCTCGGCTTCAGTTTGGCGGCCGTGGGCGGCTACCTGGCCGTTGACCATATCCCCTTCGATTCCTTCCAGATCGCCTGGGATGGCAGGCAGGTGCTCTATCTTGCCGCGTACTTCCTTTGCGCCTCCCTGCCCTTCCTGGCCGCCGGGCTGGTGACCGGCGGAGATCTGACCTTTGCCGGCCGCCATGGCAGGCCGCCGGGGCACCAGGTCTACGCCGCCAACCTGCTCGGTTCGGCCGCCGGGGCGTTGGGCAGCCTGGCGATCTTGAAGGCTTTCGGTGCTGAGGGGGCCGTGCTGGCAGCCGCCATTTTAGGCGCTGTCGGGGGGTTGTGTTTCCTCTTCCGGGGTGCACGGCATAATGGCGCCGGGGCGTCGGCCGCCGGACCGGCCGGGGTTGCCCTGGCAGCCATGCTGGCTGCCTGTACGGCACTGCTGGCCGCCCGGCCGACCTGGTTCCAGTTGACGCTCAGCCCGTACAAGTCACTGCCGGTTCTGCTGCACGCCTACGATGCCAGGCACACCCTCACCCGTTGGGATGCCGCCAGCCGCATCGACGTGGTCGAGAGCAGCACCATCCACATCTTGCCGGGGCTCAGCCTCGCTTCCACCGCCAGCCCGCCCGGGCAGGCAGCCTTGATGCTGGATGGCGATTCGCTAATGCCCATCACCGCACTCGATCCGTTCTCTGCCGAAGCGCATGCTTTGGCGGACGACATGCCGCTCGGGCTTCCCTGCAGGCTGCGCCCCGGGGGGCGCTGGCTGGTGCTGAACGCCGGCACGGGAATGGATGCCGCCCTGGCCCTGGGCTGCGGCGCTGTAAGTGTAACCGCCGTGGAGGACAACCCGCTCATCGTGGAGGCGCTGCAGGGGGAGTATGGCAATTTCACTTACGGTCTGTACACCAGTGACCGGCTGCACCTGGTACGGCAGAACGGGCGCGCCTATGCCCGCCAGCCGGGCCATGGGCCGTTCGATGTGGTCAACGTCGCCCTGTCAGATCCCTTCCGCCCGCTGACCTCGGGGGCTTACAGCCTGACCGAGAACTACACCTACACCACCGAGGCTTTCACCGATGCCCTGTCGCTGCTCTCGCCGGGCGGACTGCTGGTGGTCACGCGCTGGCTGCAGGCGCAGCCGGGCGAGGAGGCGCGCGCCTTTGGCATGCTGGCCGCCGCCCTGGAGCGGTCCGGGCTGCAGCCGTCCAGCCGCCTGGCCGCCTTTCGTTCAATGCGCACGGTGACCATCCTTGCCGGCCGGCAGCCTTTTTCGGCTGGCGAGTTAAAGGCCTTTCAGTCCTTCCTGGAGGAGCGGGGGTTTGACGCTGTGTACTACCCGGGGATGGCCCCCGGGGAGGGCAACCGCTTCAACGTGCTGCCGGGCGAGCGGCTGAGCGGGCTGTTCCGGCGCATCCTGGAGGATCCGCAAACCGCCTGGCGCGAGGAGCCCGTGGATGTCCGCCCGGCGACCGACGACCATCCTTTCTTCTTTCACTTCTTCAGGTGGGCCCAGGCTCCCGCCGTACTGGCTGCGCTGGGCAGCACCTGGCAGCCTTTCGGCGGCAGTGGGTATTTCGTTGTCCTGTTGCTGCTGGCGCTGGTTGTTCTGCTGTCAGTATTGCTCATTTTCGGCCCCCTGCTCTTGCGCCGCGACGCTGCCCGCACCAGCTCCGCCGGTGAGCGGGCATTGCGGGTGCGGGCGCTGGTGTATTTCGCCTCGCTGGGGCTGGCCTACCTGTTCGTTGAGGTGCCGCTTGCCCAGCGGTTGATCCTGCTCTTCGGGCGCCCGGTGACCGCCCTGGCGCTGGTGGTTTTTGCCCTGCTGTTCTTTTCCGGGCTGGGCAGTATGGCCGTGGCCCGCTGGCGGCTTCCGGCGGGGCTTGCTCTGCTGGTGTTCCTGCTGGCAGCCGTGCCGTTGCTGCTGCCCCCCCTGGAAAACCTGGCCTTTCAATTGCCGCAGCCCGGCCGGGCTGTGCTCGTGCTGCTCTTCCTGGCCCCCCTGGGATACCTGATGGGCCTGCCCTTTGCCGGTGGCCTGCGCCTGCTTGAGGGGCGCTCTGCGGGCTTCACGCCCTGGGTCTGGGCGGTGAACGGCTCCTTCTCGGTGATCGCCTCGGTGCTGGCGGTGCTGCTTGCGCTGGCCTCCGGGTTTCGGTTGGTCTTCTGGCTGGGGGCGGGGTTTTACGCCCTGGCCTGGCTGGCCTTCCTACCCCTGTACCCCAATAAGATCCCTACGGGCTGCGGGTAAGCGGCACGAAGGCCACCGCCCCCAACCCCCTGCTGCTGACCTCGGTTTCGCTGGTGCGCCTGATCAGCCAGAGGGTCTGCGCTCCCGCCACCGGGCCGACCGGGATGACCATGCGCCCGCCAACCTTGAGCTGTTGCACCAAAGGCTGCGGCACGTGGTCCGGTGCGGCGGTGACCATGATGGCGTCGTAGGGGGCGTGTTCCGGCCAGCCGTTGTAGCCATCGGCGTTGCGCACGCTGATGTTGGTGTAGCCCAGCCGTTCCAGCGTGGCCTCGGCGCGCTCCGCCAACTGCGGGATGATCTCCATGGTGTACACCTGGTCCACCAGTTCGGCCAGCACGGCTGCCTGGTAGCCGGAGCCGCTGCCAATCTCGAGCACGGTGTCGCCCTTCCCAACCTGGATGGATTCGGTCATCAGGCCGACGATGTAGGGCTGCGAGATGGTCTGCCCGTAGCCGATGGGCAGGGGGTGGTTCTCGTAGGCCATGGAAAGCACGTTTTCCGGTACGAACTCGTGGCGCGGCACCCGCCGCAGCACGTCGAGGACGGCCTCATCCTCCACGCCCCAATCCTTCACGCCGTGTTCCACCAGGTCCAGTCGCTGCTGCTCATAGGCCTGTTCCAGTTGGGATGCGGCAGCCGCAGTCTGCGTGGCAATTCCGGCCGGCGCTTCCAGCGATGGCCCCTGCGCCGGCTGGGAAGTGCACCCCGCCAGGGCTGTAAGAAGGAAGATGACTGCCAATCTTCTTATTAAGGAAGAACTCCAGGCTTTCATGAACCTATTGTAGAGAGATTCCAACCAGGTTTCAAGTGTATGCCTTCCTATAAAAGCAACAAAGGGATTACATTGCCTTCCGGGGGCTTTCTTCGGGCGGTGAAGGGTGCAGCCCTCGCAATGTTGCAGGTGATTATTTGAAACGTACAGCCACTCCTGCGGTTTTTGATGGCGTTGGAATTGTTCCGCCAGCAATGTCGCAACAGGCAGTGGATAAGTATAAATAATAGAAAAATAAGATAATTAACCCTTGACATACTGTGTGATACATGGTATTATGTAATCATTAGGAGAGTGATTATGGAAAAGGAAATGATCCTTGAAAACACCCTGTTGGAACTGCGCCGCGGCGTGCTTTCGCTGGCGGTGCTGGCCCGGCTGCAGGAGGAGCAGTACGGCTATTCGCTGATGAAACTGCTCACCGGGCAGGGCCTGGAGATCGACCAGGGCACGCTCTACCCGCTGCTGCGGCGGCTGGAGAGCCAGGGCCTGCTGGAATCCCGCTGGCTGGTCGAATCCGACCGGCCGCGGCGCTATTACGTCATCAGCACCGAGGGGCGGCGCCTGCTGCCCAGGCTGAAGGCGGAATGGGAAGACCTGGTCGCCCTCATGGGGCGCCTGTTGGAATAATACAAGGAGAGCAAGAATGAAACTGATTGACCTGTACGTAGCCGATGTTGGGCGCCGGCTGCCCGAGAAGATGCGCCCCGAGATCGAGGACGAGTTGCGCTCGTTGCTCGAGGACATGCTGGAAGATCGCGCCAAACAGGCCGGCCGCCCGGCGGATGAGGAAATGGTCTCCGCCATGCTCCGGGAATATGGACCGCCCGCAAAGACCGCCGCCTCCTACCTGCCGGAACGTTACCTGGTGGGCCCGGAACTCTTCCCCACCTACCTGCAGGTGCTGAGGGTGGTCGTCATCGTTGTTCTGGTGGTCACCGCGGTCGGCTTTGCGCTCACTTTCAGTCAATCCGCCAGGCAGATGAAGGACCTGGTGGCCGGAATTTTCGAAGGCATCAGCGGCATCATGCAGGCCGGCATCCAGGCTGTGGGCATCATCACCATCATTTTCGGCATCATCCAGTACGCCCGCAGCCGGCGGCGGCCGGATGAAAAGGGCTGGAACCCCGGCAGCCTTAAACCGCTGGAAGACACCGACCGGGTGAAGCCCGGCGAACAGATCGCCGACATCGTCTTCACGCTGCTCGTCATCGCCGTTTTCAACTTCTTCCCGCAGTTGATCGTCGTTTATAAAACCTCCTGGGGCGGGCCCTGGCAGCACTTCCCGCTGCTCACGGATGCCTTCTTCCATTACCTGCCGCTGATGACGCTGCTGTGGGGGTTGGATATCATCCTGGCCATCGTCCTGCTGACCCAGCGCCGCTGGCAGGCCGGCACGCACATCGCCGATTTGGCCCTCAAAGCCGGCTGGGTGATGCTGCTGGTGGTCATGTTGATGGGCCCCTCGATCGTAAGCCTGCCGCAATCAACTCTTTCCGGGTCGGAGATCAGCCCGGGTGAATTAGCCGGCATTCAGCATGGGCTCGAGGTGGGCGTGCGCACGGTGCTGGGCATCATCCTGGCGGTCAGCCTGATCGACATTGGCAAAAAGGTTTGGCGCCTGGCGGGCAAAAAAGCCCCCATCCTGAACGCCTAAGCCATGTTGTGAGGAAAACCTCCGCCGGCAGACATCCGTAAAGTGGACCCCGCAGGGTGCAACCCCCCTGCGGGGATGTGTTCCCGGGCGTTTGCAGCAAAAACCCCATCCGGCATCCCGTCGCTGTTTCATGAAACAACCAAAAAAAAACCGGGAGCAGTCTGCCTACTCCCGGGGGATGTTGGTTGAAGCGGGGGATCAATATCCCAGTAACGCCTTCTGGGCGGCGGCAAGGACCACGTCATCCCCGCTCAGCACATTCGCCTCATCGATCGGCACCTTCAAGGTCGGCTGGACGCCCTTCCCCTCCAGGAAGATGCTGCCATCCGGCAGGGTGTAGCGCCCGGTGGGCACCTGCAACTGGATGCCCTCCGGGAGCAGGTATTGGCCGCGGGATACTTCCGCCTCCACCCCGCCGGTGGGGTACTCACCGACCACGATCATCCCGGGCACCTGGCTGAAACCGTAGGCTTCGATCTCGCAGGCGCTGTAACAGGCTTGTCCCACCAGCAGTGCCATGCCGTCGAAGCGGTATTGCTCAACATTGGGGTACACCTTGTCCGGAGGGCCTTCCGGCTCGAACCGGCCGGTCTTCTCGCTGTAGTATTCCAGTTGCCCCATGATGATATCCTGGTCATGCAGGAACCCGGCCAGGCCAAGCGGGGCTCCGCCGCTGTTCACCCGCATGTCAATGATGATTCCGGGAACCTGGGTTAATTCGAAGATGTTCAGGGCCCGCTCAAAGATACGGATGACCAGCCCCAGGTCATCGTAGTTCGAGTTGATGCGAATATACCCGATTCCTGAATCCAGAATGGTGTACTCGACCGGCAGGGAGATCGGGTCGTAACCGGCGTACAGCGAGGTTACCCGAAAACTGTCCCGTTCATCACTGGCGGTCAGGCTGGCCACCGCGGGGCTCCCGCCCGGGTTCCTGTAGGAAATGTCCGCATTGGTTCCCAGCGGGGCGCGCAGCAGGTAGCGCTCCTGCTGGTAGCGCAGGCCGAAATCGGTGGAGAAGGGCCCGGAGAGCGGTTCGACGGCCTCGATGGCCTTGGCGATGGGTGTGCCGTTAAAGGCTGTCACCTCGGCGCCCAGTTGAATGCCGGCTTTCTCGGCCGGGCCGCCCCGGGTCAGGTAGGTGACCAGCACCCGGCCGTCATCCAGGGTGCGGATGGCCAGCCCGTAGCCGCCGGCGGTGGCTCCCGCGTTCACCCAATCGGCCAGTTCACTGCCCGCACCCACATGCCCGTCATGAAAGGCGAAGGTGTAGTCCTGGATCACAGCGAAGAAGGCTTCTGCGTCTCCGGCCGCCTGGGCCTGGTCCACCCGCGGGCTCAGTTTGGCGTACAGGCTGTCCCAGTCCGGCTCCTTGCCTTCGACGCCATTAAAGGCGTATTCCTTGCGGATGTTTTCGAACATCTTGTCGAAGGCTTCGCGGTAGGTAAGAGCGGAGTAATCCTTCAGCGCCACATCAGACGGTTCATAGAGAGGCAGGTCCCCTTCCACGGGCTGGGAAACCTCGAAGGGTTTTTTGTCCAGGTCAACGATGGAATAACCGGCGGGCAGGGAGGCCACCGGGTCGTCCTTTGTGAACAACAGGCCGTCGTCCCCAAACGAACTGGGGAACATCTGGCCGCCGTCCGGTGCCCAAACCAGAAGTTTTCCTCCGATCACCTCGTCCTGGTTCTCGCTGTCGGTCTTCACGGATGCCATGTAACTGGGCCAGCCCATGGACCGGTCGTCGCCCTCGGAGAACGGGCCGCCGGTGAGGTTGGGGGAATAGCAGGCGGCAAACACCTGGACGCCGGTTTCCTTCTTCCCATCCGGGTTCACATCGTTCAACTCCCCGGCTGGCCGCACCGGCAGTTGCAGGCGGTAACTTCCACGGTTGTTGTCCTTGTCCACTTCCATGAAACCGAGGACCTGCGAAACGACCGGCAGTTCCCATTCCATATCTCGCAGGATGAAACCGGTCATATCGCAGATGGCTGCGGCGTGTTCCACATAATAGGTTTCAAAGACGAAATCATTTGAATAGGAAAAATCCCCCCGAATGATCTCCATCCCTGACTGGGGCAGGGGCGCGCCGGGTTTGGCTGCGCCTGCCTGGTCGGCGGATTTATTGAATACATTGCAGGCTGGTAAAACCAGGGAGGCCAGCAATACCAACAACATCCCTTTTTTCATTGAAATACCTCCGGCTAGGAATTCATGTTTAAATCTGACCGATTGTATCAGATTAAACCAGGGGGAGGGCAAAAAAACCCCACCCTGTTGGGTGGGGGGTACGGGAGCGTTGTTTTTTAATGACAGCCGGGTCTTTACGGCTGCCCGTATGACAGGTAATCGAATTGAACGGATACAGGCAGCAATGTGGAGGACATGGCGCCCATGCCCACCAGCCCGGCATCCGGCAGGTTGCCATCCGTTGCCGAGGCAATATCGTGGCCGTTCACCTGCAGGAGGAGGTCGCTTCCCTTGCAGGTGACCCGGATGACGTTCTGCTGCACCGGCTGGAAGTGATCCCTTCGCAGGCCGCCCTGCTGCAGCAGGATGTAGGGATTCTTGCCGGATTCCCGCTGGCCAACGTCGAATCGATAGATAAAATACTGGCTCAGGCCGTTCACCCGGAACTCGTACCAGGCGCTGTAATCGTTCTTCGCCCGGCAGACCAGGGCCATGCCGTTCATCTGCTGGCCCACTCCCTGAACCTGGGCTTCGATGACCACATCCGGCTTGGCTGGATGTTTGTAGAACTTGTAAATGTAGGTCTCGGTATCCTGGATGTCAAAGACCATCTTCCCCGCACTGGTGTTAACCTTCGATCGCATGGTGCCGGGCAGTGCCTGGGTCGTCACCACGTGAACATCCGACCAGGCAGGGTCCACACTGGTGAAGTCATCGTAGATGGAACTTTGTGTTTGTTCTTTCGGAACCGGGGTGTTGGTGGGTTCGGCCGTGGGCGTGATCAGGGTTTCCTTCAGGGGATTCTTGATGTTTCCCACGCTGCAGGCCAGGGTCACGGTTAAAAGAATCAAAACTGGGATGAATATCTTGCGCATCATTTGGCACTCCTTTCATGGGCCATTGCACCAACTGCCGCCGCAGACACCTGGTGCAGGCTCCCGTAGTATCTTTATACAGAGAAAATGGGATTTCTGTCAAGCGATGAAGGCGAATTTGTTACAGTCACAAAAGTCCATAGAAAAGGTAGAAAATAGAGAGAGTTCCAGTC
>CAYQUO010000010.1:0-105954 GCA_964420835.1 uncultured Anaerolineaceae bacterium | reverse complement strand
TGACTCACCACTTTTGTTAAGGTTCGGTATTTTACAGAAAGAATGTTACACCAACCTGTCTTGGCCGGAAGAAAACAATTTGCAGTCAACATAATTATACTGAACAATATTTCAGTAATAATAATATTATGTTATGGTATCTGATCAACGATCTTTAAAAATGCAGTGGTTCTGAACTTCGGGATACATGGTCGAGAAATTCCATGCGAGTAGCCATGTTAGTTTTAAATGTACCCAACATTGTTGAAGTTGTCATCCTGGCATCGTGTTTTTTTACACCCCGCATCATTGAACATAAGTGCAAACCTTCTGCAACTACCGCAACCCCTTGGGGTGTTAATAATTCATAAATCAAATTAGCAATTTGCCGTGTCATACGCTCTTGAACCTGTAGTCGGCGGGCGAATAAATCAACTATTCGCGGAATTTTTGATAATCCGATTACTTTCCCTTTTGGGATATAAGCAACATGACATCGTCCAATAAACGGCAGCAAGTGGTGTTCGCACATACTATAGAACTCAATATCGCGGACAATTACCATTTCGTCGTATTCAACATCAAAGACTGCATCGTTCACGAGAGTAATCGGATCAACCCGGTAGCCAGCTAACAATTCTTCATACATCCGGGATATTCTGCCTGGGGTTCTTAACAGCCCCTCCCGAGTTGGATCTTCTCCAATCGCTTCCAGTATCTGGGAAATCGAGTTGCTTATCTTTTCACGATCCATTCGTGTATCAAGAAAAAGTTCGGCAACTTTATAAATGGATTCATATTCATTATTAATAATGGTCATTGGATCTCCAATCAATTATCTCTTTGTAATAATACGTTTGTCAATTCCTTTATCGCAAGAAAAGCTTCGTTATTAACTGCTCCCATCTTAACCGCGTCCAATGCTTTCCTTGTATATTCTGCTTCTTTATTAATGGTTTTTTCTTGGGCACCGAGCTTTGCAAGGAGGTTGGTCATTTCGTTAATTTCTTCTGTAGTTTGGCCTGGTTTATTCCAATAAAGTGCAAATTCCCGGTTGGTTTCCAAACCATAAAGAATAGGGAAGGTTTTCTTCTTATTGATGATATCACTTTGTGAGGATTTTCCTGTCCTGGTTGATTGGCCCCAAATTCCCAAGTAATCATCATGCAATTGATACGCAAGTCCCAGATATTCACCAAAGTCTCTAAATGCCTGTTGATGTTTGCTAGACGAACCGGAAATTATTGCACCAATTTCAGCTGAGGCAGATAATAATGCTGCGGTTTTTCCGGATACCATTTGGAAATATTCTTTGGTTGTAATAACGCTCTGCTGTTCATAAGCTATATCGAGATACTGACCACTTGTCAGTCGGCCACATGTAGTGAGAAATAAATCCAATATTTTCATGACAATCCTTGCATCCAATAGCTCATGAAGACCAACCATTGCCCGGTTTGCCAATGTGAACATAAGATCTCCAGCGTTAATTGCCTGGGCCACCCCCCATTTTTTCCATACTGTCTCACGACCCCGTCGGGTTTGACTTTGGTCTTGGATATCGTCATGTATGAGAGAAAAGTTATGAGCCAACTCAACCGAAGCAGCCGCAGGCAAAGCACATCGCCAATCGCCACCTGTGGCTTCTGTACAAAGGAGCAGTAGCAATGGCCTAATCCTTTTCCCATACACTTCAGCCCTCGACCTTTCCCCCTCCCAACCAAGGTGATATGCGAGGATTGCTTTCAAACCAAGTGAATAACTTCCGAAATCATTGTCAATCCACTTATGCAGTTCTTCTTCGATTGGATTGAGAAATAATCGTTGATACTTTTCCAAATGCATAATTTTACTTTCTCGCTTCGATCAGCTTATCAGATGTAAGCTCTTGTATATTTCCAGCTCCAATTGAAAACATGGCAATTCGCATTTGTTCTTTGATCGTATTGATCATAGAAATAACTGCCTCAACCCCATTAACTGCTGCTTTAAAAAAGGGTCGTGCAATCCCCCCCAAACTTGCTCCCAGGCACAAGCACTTGGCAATTTCAACTCCGTTGTGCAATCCTCCTGATGCAATTATTGGTATATCAGGTGCGGCTTTCCTCACCATCTGAATAGAATCAGCGGTTGAAATGCCCCAATCACGAAAACAGGATGCTACCATCGCTTTTGGGCTATTTTCATTTTGATGCATTTCAACCTGAGACCAGGATGTCCCTCCAGCTCCTGCAACATCGATTGCGCTTATTCCACAATCCCGTAATTGGCAGGCAGATTTTGTTGAAATTCCCCACCCAACCTCTTTAACAATAACCGGGGTGTGGATTGATCTACATAATTCTTCAATTTTAGCCAGCAATCCTGAAAAGTTTGTGTTCCCTCCATTTTGGATGGCTTCCTGGAGGGCGTTGAGATGCAGGATTAGTCCATCAGCCTCAACACTATCAACAAGCATTTGGCACATTTTGGCAGTTACGCCTTGATTCAGTTGTACAGCGCCAATATTGGCAAAAAGTAAAATATCTGGAGCATAACTCCGAACCTTATAAGTATAAGCTGTTGCAGGTTCTTCAAGCATTGCCCTTTGTGAGCCCAAACCAAGGGCAACACCACATTCCTGGGCAGCTTGGGCCAAAGCGCGATTTATAGGAAGCGATTCTTCTGTTCCACCTGTCATGGAAGAGATCATTAAGGGTATTGAGAGTTCTTTATTGAAGAAATGTCGAGTTAGTTTAATTGAAGAAAGGTCCCGTTCTGGTAACGCCTCGTGAATAAATCTGAAATTTTCAAGACCATTGGTGATTCCTGAATTCACATCAAGTTCCAAATTGATATGAATATGGTCCTTTTTTCTTTCAGAAATGGTTTTTTTCTTCAAGATGATTTTTTCATCAACAACTTCGATTTGTAATTATTTTTGAGTATACCAGAGAGGGTATCTTTTAACCGGATTAGTTTTTGTAGACCTTTATAATCCATCATATATTTATATCAATTTTCCTATAATTTCACTTGACATATCTTGTTTACAAATTACAATTTACGTAATGGAATATTTATCCTTAGGAGGCTATGATGAGTGATACATTAGATGCCGTAAAAGCCGTTATTGTAGATGTTCTTAAAGTGGATCCCAATTCAATTACGCCAGAAAGCCAGTTTATTGAGGACCTTAAAGCTGACTCAATGGATCAATTTTTTCTGATTGACGGGTTTTGCGAGAAATTTGGGATTAACATCTCTGATGAAGATGCAAGGACGATCAAATCAGTTAATGATGCCGTAAAATATATTGATAGCCACAAGCAATAATTATCCTGTTGCCATGCACTGTACGACACCATCTAATAGTGTCGTACAGTTTTTTTTAATGTTATAAACGGGCTACCAATTCAGATACTTCTTCCGGGTGGCTTGCAATTACAACGCCAGCCGATTTTAAGGCACTAATTTTGTTTTCAGCCTTTCCAGATCCTATTTCCACTAATGCCCCTGCGTGCCCCATACGACGTCCAACTGGGGCTGTTTTTCCTGCAACGTAAGCAACCACTGGTTTAGTCATCGATTGTTCAATAAATTCTGCAGCTTTTTCTTCATGTGTTCCCCCTATCTCACCAATTAAGACAACCGCTTCTGTATTGGCATCTGCTTCAAACAAGGATAATACCTCTTCAAAACCCGTGCCAAGGATCATATCTCCGCCAATCCCGACACAAGTGGACACACCCTCGCCAGCTTTTTTCAAAGCATAAAGCACTTCATAGGTTAAAGTACCAGACCGGGATACCACGCCTATACGCCCTGGCATTGTAATTTCTCCAGGAATAATTCCCACTTTTGCCTCTCCTGGTGTGAGAATCCCCGGACTGTTCGGGCCCAATAGTCGAACGTTTCTCGGTTTCAGGTAGCTTTGGATATGTACCATGTCGTGTATTGGAATACCTTCAGTAATGCAGGTAATTAATGGCATTCCAAATTCTGCAGCTTCAAGGATGGCATCGGCAGCATAACATGCGGGAACAAATATTACGGATGAATTGGCACCAGTTGCTTCAACCGCATTTCTTATAGAATCGAAAACCGGGATTTTTCCCTCCTGTACCCAATCACCTCCTTTGCCAGGTGTAACACCGGCAACAATATTTGTTCCATACTGAATCATGCGCTTAGTATGATATTCCCCTTCCTTTCCTGTTATCCCTTGGACAAGTACACGTGTTTGCGAATTAATCAATATCCCCATGACAATCATCCATTTGCAGCATCTATTGCATTTTGCACTGCGTCCACCAGTGTGTCTGCCCAAATTAAATGCTTATTGATAAGAATATTTTTTGCTTCCAACATATTTGTTCCAACCAACCTCGCAACTATTGGAATATTTGGTCTAATATCATCAATGGCATCCGCCAAACCTCTTGCCACTGTATCACACCGTGTAATTCCACCAAAAATATTAATTAATACTGATCGGACTCTCGGATTTGTCAATATGCTTTGCAATCCAGCCTTCACCTTTTCCACTCCTGCGCCCCCACCAAGATCCATGAAATTTGAAGGCATGCCTCCAAATTGTTGAATCATGTCCATGGTCGCCAAAGCAAGGCCTGCTCCATTAACCATACACCCAATATTCCCATGTAAACTGAAAAATGAGAGGCCGGTTTTATTTGCTTGCTGTTCAAATTCAGATTGAGTTCCCATGTCACAGCAATCCACGAACTGGGGTTGACGGAACAGCGCATTATCGTCGATGGTCATCTTCCCATCAAGAGCTTTTAAATGATTATCAGTTGTCAAAACAAGAGGATTAATCTCCGCCAGTATGGCATCGTTTTTCTTATAAGCATTATATAAGCCTGAACATATTGTGGAAAATGGCATCCACAATTCCTTGGGGATATCCAAAGAGATCGCAATTTCTCGAATTTTGTATTCCTGAAGCCCAAGTAAAAGGTCGATAGGAAAATAGTGAAGACTCTTTGGATCATCCATTATTCTATTCTCTATATTGATTCCCCCTGTTTTCGATGACAGGATAACATGCTGCTTCTCTGTCCTGTCAACAAACAAACCAAGGTACATTTCCCGTGAAAAATCAACAATTTCTTCAACTAGTATTTTTTTTACCGGCAGGCCATGAATTTTCATGGATAATATTTTTGAGGTGACAACATAAGCTTCTTCCGGGGTTTGAACAGGTTGAATGCCTCCCGCCTTTCCTCTGCCTCCTGTTAATATCTGGGCTTTAATCACAACCTTACCGCCCAACTCCTCTGATATTCGCTTTGCAGACCTGGCATTACTCGCAATTCGACCTTTTGGAATGGGTATTCCAAATTGTTTGAATATGGTCTTTGCTTGGCATTCATACAATTTCATAATTTGTGTCCAAATATAATTTGGTGGTTACATTGACTTATACCTTGTAAGATTCTATCATTGTCCAATTTATTGAAAATCGCATTTGAACCAGGATAATTTCGAAACGGTGATTTTAAAAAAAAATAGGCTACCCATAATTCAGGTTAGCCTATGATCAATTGATGGAATTTGGTTGATCAACCTTTAAGGAATGCCTCTATTGCTTCTTTGCTAATCCGATATGCCGAGCCAATCTTGCGCGCTTTTAAATCACCAGCTGTAATTGCAGCAATGACATCTTCTTCAGAAACCCGCATAATTGCCGCAGCTTCAGAGGGCGTCATGACGTCAGGGATCACCTGGGGGCTACTGCTTGGAGCGGCTCCTGTCCCAGAGGCAGCACCGGCCATACCACTAATGGACTGGCTTAGAACATTCCCAATCCCCATTCCAGCACCAATACCGGCTGTCAACCCTGCGCCGCCGCTTGGATTTTGCGCTGCATCTCTTAGAGCATCGGCTGCTTGTAATTGGGTATATGTCGCCATATCGAGCATGCCCATGGCGCGTAGCTCTTCCGCTGATTTATCAGAAGGTTTCAGGTTGGCAATGTAGAAAGATTTCAAGGTTAATCCAAGAGCGGCAAAATCATCCTGGGCTTTTGCACGAACACCAGCGCTTAGTTCGTCGGTCAGCCCGATAAGTTCTACAACACTCTTATTGGCCGCTGTTTCACCGAGAAGATCCTGAAGTTTAGAAAGGAGCATGGATTTTAGACGATTCTCAAATTCTGAAATGGTAAAAGAGGCCTTGGCTCCCACGATCTGATTGATCAATTGAAGGGGGTCAGCCACCTGAAATGCATAAGTGCCAAATCCCTGAAGAAGAGCAACCCCAAGCCCCATTCCCGGGTTTCGGACAATAATTGGTTGAGGTGTTCCCCATTTTCTATCGGCAAATTCTTTCATCGATACAAAATAAACCTCAGCGACAAATGGAGTTCGTTCGTTAAAAGCTTTGCCAATAAGATCAATCAGTTTGGGAATGTTCGCGGTAACAATTGTATGTGTTCCAGGGTTGAAAACATCGAGTGCTTGACCGCCGCGTACAAAAACCGCCTTTTGAGCTTGCCGAACGATCACCTGTGAGCCAATACGCAAGTCTGCGACGCCAGCCTCAGGAAAGCGATGTACCAATTCATCGGTCATTTCGCTGGGGTATTCGACTACATCAAAAATTCTGGCCATAATATTTTTCCCTTTCTTATTTTCCGTGTTAACATTATTGCGAATGTGTAGTTTCCTGTCCAAGAATTACTTCAGCCCTGCGATTAAATGCTTCCACTGCATTTCCGGCGATTGTGACAAGGTTGCGTATTGCTGCAGGCAGACCATCCGTTCCAAGTGATGCCTCAATATTATCAACAGCCCGGGATACCTCGTCGATACCTTGCAGAAGGGCAGAATCATATTCATATATTTTCGATAATTGATCTTCCCCCACTTTTATGTTTTCAAAAAAACTGGCGTAGCCGTAAGCGGCATTTTTTACACGGTCAACAAACTGACGAATTTTGACTGCTGCGGCTTCTAAATCATCAATGCTAACAATGTCACCTTGAGAAATCATTTCCCTTTGAACGGCAGAAACCCGCTTCCATTGTTCTTCATATCTCTCCGCAATAACCTGTCGCAGAAGGTAATCGGATGCACGACGATTCTGCCTTTCAATATAACCGTTAAAACCCGGAATTTTTCCAATAATTTTCTTAATAAAATCCTGATCACTTGTCACTTGATTAAAAATATCGTTCATTACTCCTCCTTTTCGTTGATTGGTCCATCCAAATATATATATTGAGTTATTAATGAAACAAAGATTTTTTCCATTATAGCGTGAAAAGATTGAGGTAACAACACCTTACTAAAGAAAGTGACGTCCGTGAAAATATCCATTGTCCGGATATATTCGCGGTTCCTCCGGTTGAATTAATTCCGATTGTTTGCTGCCCTTGCCGAGATCCGATGCTGTAATAGGTGGTGAAAACCGTGAACCTGCCCTCCATTTCGGCACCAACCAGAATTATAAACATGTAACTGTTGGAGCATGCCTCCAGGTGACAACTTGCTTTGTACCCTCGCCAATATTTCAATCCGGTCAAAATTATTTACTGTCTTGCTTCTAATGAACAATGAGTGTAGGGGGTTTTTTTAGATCGCACTGTAAGGTGTTTGTAATGCAATTTTTCTTGCCTCAATTATAAAAATCCTTATAATATGCCTTAGTAATTTGGAAGTACATTCTTACAGAGGAAGGAGGTGAAAACAAATGTTATTTGCACCGAAAGAAAAGGGCCAGGGTCTTGTAGAATACGCTTTGATTCTTGTCTTGGTGGCAGTTGTTGTGATTGTTATTTTAGCCCTGCTTGGCCCCGCAATTGGCAATGTCTTTAGCGAGATTGTTAACTCAATCTAAAGTAACAATAATAAAAAAAAAGACCCTGGCATTTCAGGGTCTTTTTTTTTGGAACATAGTTTATTCTTTTTATCCGCTAATAATTGCATTCAACTTTTAAAAAGTGCCGTATAATTAAAATACTTTGGTCTTAAAAATGCAACGCTGGTAATTAATTGGTAATTAATTCGGGTTAGAGGGAACCTACACGCAAGGAGGATACCATGGCTTCTGGGCGGCGTCGAAGTGGAAGAATTCTGATTATATTGGCAATCATGCTCGTGTTCATACTTGTATTGGCCGGTGTTTTATTGCGAAAACAATTGTTAGGCAGACAAACACAAACAGAATTAACACCGACCATCCAACCACGGGAAACCCTGGTAAAAATAGTAATATTGGCACAACCCATCCAAAGGGATACACCATTAACAGCGGATGTGCTTACAACCATATCCTATCCACAATCAGAAATGGTCGATGGGTTGTTCTATACCGATGTCAACTCTGTTGTTGGGCTTCGCTCAAAAATCGATCTTCCACAAGGCACTCCGCTCATCTCAACATTACTCACAGACATTCCTGTGGGCTCCACCTCAGCCGTGCAAATACCATCCGGTATGGTCGCGATAGCCCTTCCTCTCACCAAATTTTCTTCGGTCGCGTACGGGCTCCATTCAGGTGATCATGTCAACATTCTTGGAGCCTTTCTCATCACAGACATGGATGCTGACTTTCAAACCCACTTGCCCAATTTTACCGCTTCGGTTCTGGCACCCGGCTCTACAACAAAAATCAGCACTGAAAATACCATAGGCGAATCAACAACCGAGACAATTATCGTAACATCTGGAGGTGAAGTTTCGGCACAAGGGAGAACCGAACTCGACCCATCGCTGAACCAAGCTGTCTACGTGATACCATCAGAAAAACAACGCCCAAGGTTGGTGACTCAGACTTTAGTCCAGGATGCATTGGTGCTTTGGGTGGGAGAATTTGAAGGCAGCGCTAAGGAAAAAACGCAAACCTCTGCGGCACCCACCCCAACAGCGGAATCAAATCAAGCCGCACAGCCAGAGAAGCAGGAAACAAATGAGCCCAATATTATCACCGTAGTTGTGACACCCCAAGATGCAGTGACTTTATACTGGTTAATGGAATCTGGTGCAAAAATCAACCTCGCCATGCGTTCTGCAGGTGACCATCAAGAGATCCTCACCGAGGCAGCAACCACCCAATTCATAATGGATCAATATGCCATACCTTATCCAGCCAAGTTGCCATATGGCTTTGAACCTCGAACGGATGCTTTATCTCCTTCAGTCTCTCCCTGATCATTGATTGCACAATAGTATGCATTCGTTCAGCCGCTCTTCAACAATACAATAATAGTGCGCCGGAGAAAAAATGCCAGACCAGGAAACTATCCGAGTATTAATCATAGACGACATCTCAGAAACCCGAGAAAACATTCAACGACTTTTACAATTCGAAAAAACTATTGAAGTAGTTGGAGCTGCTCGGAATGGGAAGGAAGGCATTGAGCTATCAACCCAATTAAATCCTGATGTTGTCATTATGGATATTAACATGCCGGATATGGATGGCATAAAGGCGACTGAGGAAATTCGCAGAAAATTACCGACTACACAGGTTGTGATCCTGTCTGTTCAAACTGATTCAAACTATATGCGCGAAGCCATGGTTGCAGGGGCACGTAATTTCCTCCCCAAACCTCCATCAATAGAGGAATTAATCGCAGCTGTAAAAAAAGCTGGGGCGGTGGCTGTCGAGGAACGTGAAAAGCTGAACAATGTAATTAAAAAAACTGGTGCTTTAGGTCCAATTTCATTAACAGGTTCCTTACAGTATAAACAATTAGGAAAAGTGATTGTAATATACAGCCCAAAAGGCGGCACCGGATGCACCACTTTAGCGACAAACCTGGCAATTACATTACAAAACGAAGGATCGACCTGCCTGGTGGATGGCAACCTACAAAATGGCGATGTTGCAATCTTTATGAGCAGCCAGGTTAGAAACACCATTCTTGACCTTGCTCAACGGATTGATGAGATTGACGATGAGGTTGTCGAGGAAGTTGCAATTAAGCACCCTGCGACAGGAGTATCGATCTTTGCCGCTCCTGCGACTTTGGATATAACCAGTCAAGTTTCCGGTGATCAATTTAGCAGATTGCTTCAGTTCCTTCGCCGAATTTATTCGTTTATCGTGGTAGACACAACCCCTTATTTAACGGAAGCCGTAGCTGCGACCCTTGATATCGCTGACTTGATTGTATTGATAACAACCCAGGATATTCCCTCAATAAAAAATTCTCAATCTTTCCTTCAATTTGCAGATACAATCGGAATCAAAAGGGAAAGAATTCTATTCATAATGAATCAATATGACAGGAGAATATCCATATCTCCTGATCGGGTTAGCAACAGCTTAAAACAAACCATTTTGGCGACGATACCCTATGATGATATTTCGGTGGCTTCATCCATCAATCATGGAATTCCAATAATTGTGAACAATAAAGTCCACCCATTTAGCAAAGCGGTCATCTCCCTAGGGGAACAGATCAGAAACCAGCTATCTGTAATGGAAACAGAAGGTAATCCCGCCTGATAGTTACTTTTACTCGGGAATTTCTCTATGTCAATTCTTCAAAGGATAAAAGAAACCAGCTCTCTTGGCTCCCACGATTTAGGGGAATCGACACCTAATTCAACTCCACCAAGACAACCCCTGCCAACAAGGCAGCAACACCAGGGGTTACATCAAGATTTAAAGAACCGTGTCCAAACGAAACTTTTACAATCGTTGGACCCAACTACTGATGTCAGTCAGGTTGCTGAAGTCCGTCAAACAATTCAGGGCCTGTTTGACCAAATACTCAGGGAAGAAAATATTGTTCTAACCGGCCCGGAAAAAAAACGACTATTTGAACAAATAGCAGCGGAAATTCTTGGCCTTGGCCCTCTTCAACCATTACTGGAAGAAGAAACAATAACTGAAATCATGGTGAACGGGCCAAACAACATCTATGTTGAAAGAAAGGGAAAACTTTACCGAGTTCCAGCCAGTTTTGAGTCTCACGAACATGTAATGCGTATTATCGATCGAATTGTTGCGCCGCTTGGCAGACGGATTGACGAATCCAGTCCATACGTAGATGCTCGATTACCTGACGGCTCCAGGGTAAATGCCATCATCCCACCACTTTCCTTGGTGGGGCCGGTAATTACAATTCGAAAATTTACAAAAACTCCAATCACGGTAACACAATTAATCGAATATGGTTCAGTAACACCCGAAGCGATTGAATTTCTTAAAGCTTGTGTGCTCTCAAAAATTAATATTGTCATTTCCGGAGGTACGGGTTCGGGGAAAACGACTTTATTAAATGTCCTATCTGGATATATACCTGCTGATGAACGCATTATCACTGTTGAGAATGCTGCAGAACTTCAATTAAGACAGGAGCATGTAGTAACACTTGAATCCCGCCCCCCAAACATTGAAGGGAAGGGGGAGGTTACAATCCGTCAACTTGTAATCAATGCCCTCCGAATGCGCCCAGATCGGATTATCGTGGGAGAGATCCGTGATGAAGCATCGCTGGACATGCTTCAGGCAATGAACACAGGGCATGATGGTTCAATGACCACCGCCCATTCCAATAGCCCGCGTGACACACTTTCACGTATAGAAACAATGACCCTGATGGCAGGTATGGACCTTCCATCACGTGCCATCCGCGAACAAATCGCATCTGCTATCCATCTAATCGTTCACCAAGAACGTTTGCGGGATGGAAGCCGGAAGATTACAAGCATTACCGAAGTAACTGGAATGGAAGGTGACGTCATCTCTTTGACAGATATCTTTGTTTTTGAACAAACTGGTATTGATAATGGAAAAGTCATTGGCAGGTTGCGGCCAACTGGATTACGTCCCAGGTTCATGGAAAAAATAGAAACCGCCGGTATTGTCCTTCCATCAAACATATTTGGCATTGGCGATAGAAGAAGATGAGTTATCCCTTTCAAACACGGGAAGCCTACCTAAAGGGGAGTAGCCCATGAATTTATTGCTCCTGCTTGGGATTGGTGGTGCTATCGCGTTGGGTATATTAATCGTGGGGATTGCCCTGTCGATCTCCAGCGAAAGAAATATTGTTGAAGAAAGACTTGGCCAAATCGTTGATCGAGAGGAACAAAAAGCCCAACAGAAAGCTGCAACAACTCCACTCACTGATTGGCTAAATCGACGTGTGGAAGGGTCCTCTCTTGCTGACAGAATAGCCAAATCGCTCGCCAGGGCTGATATAAAGATGAGGCCGGGAGAATATATCGCCCTGCTGATCATCTCAGCATTTGCCGTAAGTCTTTTTGCATATGTAATTAGCGGCCGGTCAGTCATATTTGCCATACTGGGAATTGGCGGTGGATTATTCTTGCCGGGGGTGTATGTAAAATTTCAACAGAACAAACGAATCATTAAATTTGACCTTCAACTTCCAGACATGTTAAATCTTATGGTAAATGGACTGCGTGCCGGATATTCTACGATGCAGGCCATGGAAGCGGTAAGTAAGGAACTTCCACCTCCCATCTGCGATGAATTTCGTCGGGTTGTTCAAGAGATGCAGCTTGGAGTGCCAATGGAAAAGGCTTTGGCAAATCTTTTGCGGAGAATTCCAAGCCCTGACCTTGATCTTTGCATAACAGCCATGAATGTCCAAAGAGAAGTTGGCGGCAACCTGGCTGAGATCTTGGATACAATTTCTTACACCATCCGGGAGCGTGTGAGAATTAAGGGAGAAATCCGGGTATTGACAACACAAGTAATGTATTCAGGGCGTTTCTTATCATTAATGCCTCTTATTGTTATTCTCATTCTCTATTTATTAAATCGTGAATACATGATGGAATTTGTTAACCCGGAGAACGGCTTTTGCGGATATATTGCCTTGGGAATATCGGCATTGCTGATTGTTCTTGGGTATTTCGCGATGAACAAGATAGGACAAATTGAGGTATAAGCTTATGAGCATCATAACTATTATCCTCATCGTTGTGGTACTTCTTCTGGCAATTGGTGGCTTTCTTGTCTACATCGGCATTCGCAATCCAAAAAAAGTTGATGATTCTGATCTATTAACCCGCTTGGAGGAATATAGCCAAGCAGGTGAAGAAATTAATCTGGAAAAAATTGAACTATCACTCCCATTCACTGAACGAGTCATATTTCCAATTGCTCGATATTTGGGTGCAGTTGCAGCTCGTTTTACACCACAAAACGCTTTGGTTGTCATCCAAAGGCGTTTGGAACTGGCAGGCAGTCCTGCCAGATTGGACCCCACCATACTTCTGGCTGCCCAATTTTTGGCCATGTTGTTCTTCGGCGGCTTGGTTTTCTTAATTTTCATGGTGGGGCAAACCAAGTGGCCTTTTCTCCGGATTTTGGTGGCCGCTTTTCTGTTCGGATTGCTTGGCTTTTTCTTCCCTCAACTTTGGTTGTCAAGCAAAATATCACGGCGTCAAAAAGACATCCGCAAGGCAATGCCGGATGCACTCGATTTGTTGACAATTTGTGTTGAAGCCGGGCTGGGCTTTGATGCAGCCATGCAAAAAGTGAGCGAAAAATGGCAAAGCGAACTATCTTTTGGCTTTGCCCGTGTCATACAAGAAATTCGATTGGGGAAATTACGTAAAGAAGCCTTACGAGACATGGCTGACCGTATGGGAATTAGTGAAATGTCAAGCTTTGTGGCGGCAGTAATTCAAAGCGAGTCACTTGGCGTCAGCCTGGCAAAAGTGCTTCGCATTCAATCTGACCAGATGCGTATCCGTCGACGGCAGCTGGCTGAAGAAGAAGCTCACAAAGCACCCATTAAAATGCTAGTGCCAATGGGTTTGTTAATCTTCCCATCGCTTGTTATTGTATTAATAACACCGGCAGGCATGCGTTTGTGGCACTCAGCACTTAGAGGTATGTTCTGACCCCTGGAGCAATTGTAATGACCCGGGGAGGACAACTTCATAATACCCTCTGTAAAACCTATCATTTTTTCTGGATTACCTTAGATTGGATATATCCGCCCTATTGTGTTGGGTGTGGTGTGTTCGGAACACGGTGGTGCGAGACATGCCAGAGCGATGTTCAGGTGATCGGGAAAAATTGTTGTAATGTTTGCGGCGACGTTCTGCCAGGTGGGGGAGTGTGTACTCAATGCGGATCGGAACAGCCACCTTTTACGGCACTACGTTCTTTCGGAATACATCAAGGCCCATTGAAAAAGGCAATTCACTCTCTTAAGTATCAGAGCAACATCGCTCTTGGAGATGTTTTTTACCGACCAATGTCAAAGTACCTGTCAGACCTCGGTTGGGATATTGATTTGGTAATACCCGTACCTTTGAATAGAATTCGATTAAAAGAACGAGGTTACAATCAGGCGGCTTTATTAGCTTTTCCAATAAGCCTTGATCATAGAAAACACTATTCACCAAATGCAATAGTGCGTATAAAAAATACAAAAACCCAGATTGGTTTATCCCGTCATGAACGGACAGAAAATGTTCAATCAGCTTTCCAGGCAGATCCAAAAAAAGTAAATGGAAGAAAAATATTATTAATTGATGATGTGGCAACTTCTGGTGCTACAATGAGAGAAACTGCCAAAGCAACCCTCGAGGCTGGGGCATTAATTGTCTATGGCCTTACCCTTTCAAGGGCAGTTTTTTCACAAAATGATTCGTCCACAAAATCAGGATCCACAGGTTTCATCAAGCCAATCTAGTGAGGAGGCATTCAATGACAATCAAAGCAGAAATTTACAGCAAAAACCTCGAAATCACAGAAAGGATAGATGACTATATTTCAAAAAAAGTATCCAAGCTTGATCGTTACATAAGTGACATAGATGAAATTCGAGTTGACCTAACCCACATAAAAACATCAAGAAATTCATCAGATCGAAATGTTGCGCAATTTACATTACGTGGTCGTGGATACATCCTGCGGGCAGAGGAACGGGCTGACGATTTGTTTAGTGCCATTGATGCCGCTGTAGAGAAATTGCACCGGCAAATCGAGAGATTTAAAGGAAAAAGACAAAGAGGGCGCGGGGATGGAACGCCCGCATCTGAAGTTACCCCTCTTCCAGTAGATGTTATGGAAAATGAGGAAATACCAGCAATTGTACGAAGGAAGAAGTTCACGCTAAGCCCCATGGATGAACAAGAGGCGCTAGAACAAATGAAACTTCTTGGACATGAAAGTTTCTTTATTTTCTATAATATCGCGACAAACAAAATCAATATACTTTACCAGCGAAGAGATGGGACATATGGCCTGATCGAACCTCAAGTTGGATGATCGCCGGTATTTACAAAAAGCCAGAGGAGGAAAAGACCTCTGGCTTTTTTCTTGTTTGATGCAGATCCATCCTTTATAATGAGGTTATGTCATTAAGTGTAATCATTCCTGTTTTCAATGAAAAAAGAACCATCCGGGAAATCATCTGTCGTGTGCTTGCCACCGAACGTGTTGACGAAATAATCCTTGTTGACGATGGATCTTCGGACGGCACAAAGGAAATTTTAATTGAATACCAGGAAAAGCCAGGTTTTCAGGTTATCTTTCACCAGAAGAACATGGGAAAAGGTGCTGCCATCCGTTCAGGGATCGCAGCAGCCACCGGTGAAATCATCCTAATTCAAGACGCTGATCTTGAGTATGATCCACGCGACTATCCTGCACTCTTGAAACCTTTGGAAGAAGGAATTGCAGATGTTGTATATGGTTCCCGGTTTTTAGGCGGGGCGAGAAGGCCAATTTTATTTTGGAACATGGTTGCCAATAAAATCCTCACCTTCCTAACCAATCTCCTATATAACAATATTCTCAGCGACATGGAGACTGGTTACAAGGTTTTTCGAAAAGAGATTATCTATAATATTCCACTACACGCACGTGGTTTTGAATTTGAACCTGAATTTACAGCAAAAATATTGAAAAGAAACTATCGAATTTTTGAGGTCCCCATCACTTTCAACCCTAGGGAATACTCTGAGGGTAAAAAAATCAAGATGAAAGATGCCTTTATCGCGTTGTGGACGTTAATTAAGTACCGCCTTGTGGATTAAACCCAACCCTGTCGATTGGCTGGTTTCAGATCCCGGATATTCAATTGAAGTGATACGTTCCCGTGGTAACTGTTCTTTTCAAAGGCGTAGAGGATGTCAATCTTGCTCGGAAGCTGTTGGCTCCAGTATCCCTGTTGAAAAGCAATGGCGTCAAATGACAAACCATCCTGAAATAAAGTTAACTTTAAATGTTGATGATCATGGCCAACAGTACGGGAGCGGGAAACATTTACCCCTCTTGTAACAAAATTTACCGGATGATTTCCAAGGCCCGTTGGTTCAACCATGTGAATATCATTAAGCAAAACCGGGTGAAGATCACGAAGAGAGACCTCCATATCGGCGTAGAGGGTTGGGGAAAGGTTCTGTCCCGTGAGGCAGGACCTGGCCGCCTCTTTTAATCGAGTTCCCAGCTCCATTAGGTTATCGTTGGCGACTGTAAAACCAGCCGCCATTGAATGACCGCCATGACGCACGAGAAGATCGGAACAAGAATCAAGAGCTTTTGTAATATGAAACTCTGGGATACTGCGGCAGGAACCACGAGAGTAGTTCTCGTCAATCTTGCATACCACTGCAGGCCGATAGAACTGGTCTGTCAAACGGGATGCCACAAGACCAACAATACCCATATTAAAAGCCGGGTCAGCTGCGAAGAGCAGTTGATCCTCATCATTTGCAATTTGTTCTACCTGTTCCTGTATTGCCCTTGTTAATTCCTGTCTAGCCCGGTTCTGATCCTCCAACTTTTGGGCCAAGCTGCCGGCAATTTCCAGATCATCGGACATAATCAGGGAATATGCATCCAACGCCGATTCCATGCGGCCAGCAGCATTTAATCGCGGTCCAATCACGTAACCAATATTTTGTGCAGTTAAATCACTTAAATTTATACCTGCAACCGCCGCCAGGGAAATGAGGCCCTGCCTTCGACATTGACGAAGTCGTTGTAAACCAGCCTTGACCAAGGACCTGTTCTCTCCGGTCAATGGCACGACATCCGCAACTGTGCCAATTGCGACAAGATCCAACCAATCTTCGGCAATTATTCCCTTGTTACCGTTCTCTGCAATCAATGCTTCTGTTAGTTTATAGGCAAGCCCAACTCCAGCCAGATTTTTCTCCGGATACCGGTCCCCAACCTGTTTTGGACAAATTACCGGGCAATTCAAGGGGATTTCGGACAGGGGTTCGTGGTGATCTGTGATGACCACATTCATTCCGAGCTTATGTGCATGACGAACTTCCATGGGAGACCTTATCCCACAATCCACGGTCAGAATAAGATTAACACCGTTGTTATTTAGGGAATTGATTGCATCGCAATTTAGACCATACCCCTCATCAAATCGGTTGGGAATATACCCCCATGCAAATCCTCCAAGGGAGCGCAGCACTTGGACCATGATGGCCGTTGCTGTAACCCCGTCCACATCGTAATCTCCATAAACAGCAATCGGCTCCCGGTTTTTTATGCTCCTGCTGATTAACATAACAGCATCATGCATTCCTGTCATGAGAAACGGGTCATACATAGAACCTTCACGGTTCAGGTAAACTTCAGCTTGGTGATATTCATCAATTCCCCGATTCCATAACAACTGACGGAGAACCGGTGGATACTCTCCAAGTGCAGTATCCACTGCTTCCGGTATCTTTTCTGAGACCAGCCACTTTTTCCGAACGGTTGTTGTCATGAGAGTTCTCTAAATTAAATATGCAGGCAATACGTGGACTTCCAACAATTGTGTCACAACCTCAGGACAGGTAGTATATCCGGCAGACAAGGAGATGACAAGTGCTGATTACGTGTATAATCCTGGCGTATTTATTTCAGGCTTAACCAATTAAATGGGCAAGATGTTTATTATCCTGTGTAATGCAGTGTTTTCTGATAATCCTTGCAGGCAATTTATCAACTTACGATAATTAATTATTATCCGAGCATGGCGAGTGCATTGTGACCCAAGAAACGTTTTCCTTTTTACTCGAAGCAACTGACAAACAGGCAAGAGCGGGAGTATTTCACACACCACATGGTGATATCATCACACCAGCATTTGCTCCTGTTGGTACACAGGCTGCAATCAAAGCCGTAACAACCACCCAGCTCAAAGAAACGGGCACGAATTTCATCCTCGCGAATACTTACCATTTGCTCCTCCGACCTGGAGCCGATGTAGTTGCCTCTCTTGGAGGTTTGCATAATTTTATGAATTGGGATCGACCCATCCTCACTGATTCGGGTGGTTTTCAAATCTTCTCGCTATCAGAATTGAGAAAGGTGGATGAAGACGGTGTAACATTCAAGAACCATCTTGACGGGTCGCTGAAGCGCTTGACACCTGAGGCTTCCATCGAAGCACAGGAAAAACTGGGCGCGGATATCATTATGGCTTTTGATGAGTGTGCCGAACCATACAACCGTAAGTATGTTCAGGAAGCCATGGAACGCACCCACAAATGGGCAGCCCGATGCCTGGCAGCCAAACGACGAAACGACCAGGCGCTGTTTGGCATCGTGCAGGGAGGCATCCATGCAGACCTGCGCCTGAAATCGGCTCAAACCATCGCCAGCATGAATTTTCCGGGGAATGCAATCGGCGGGCTTTCGGTCGGTGAGACCAAATCTGAGATGCAGGAAATGATTGAAATCGTCAATGGCGCCCTTCCTGAGGACAAACCCAGATACCTTATGGGGGTAGGCGCACCAGAGGACATCATTAACGGAATTGCCAGAGGGGTCGATATTTTCGATTGCGTGCTCCCCACCCGCCTTGCCCGCCACCAGACTGCCATCACCCTGAGCGGAAAAAGAAACCTGTTGAATGCCATTTACAGCCGTGACCCCGGGCCTATTGATCCAACATGCTCCTGCAGCACCTGCATGCATTACAGCCGGGCGTACATACGACACTTGATCTCAGCCAAGGAACTATTGGCATCCACGCTGTTGTCCATCCACAACATCTTCACCCTGCAACGACTTGTACAGGGAGCCAGAACAGCAATCCTTGAAGGACGTTTTTCCACATTCGCAGCCGAATTCTTCGAGCAATATACCTCAAGGCCCCAACAATCCCATAGCAGAGAGGCAAGATGACATACCTACAATCCATCCTCCTTGGCATCGTCCAGGGAATCACGGAATTCCTGCCAATTTCCAGTTCAGCCCACTTAGTGATCGTGCCCGAGTTGCTGGGCTGGCAGATCCCACCAGAAGAAGCCTTCCCGTTCGATGTACTGGTTCAACTGGGGACATTGGTAGCCGTGATCATTTATTTTCGAAAAGACCTGGCGGCCATCCTTGCCGGGTTCTTGCAGGGAATACGCAGACGGGATCTGCTTAACGACACGGATGCCCGACTGGGAATATTCATCATCATCGCGACCATCCCGGCTGGTTTTATTGGTTTGTTGATGAAGAACCTGGTGGAAACCGCGTTTGGGAATCCATTGGCAACCTGCTGCCTCCTTGTTGTTACCGGTTGTCTCCTAATCCTGGCGGAAAAACTCTTCCCACAACAACGAGAATTGCGTGAATTGAAATTGTCGGACGCTTTATGGATCGGGCTGGCACAGGCTTTTGCGATCTTTCCTGGAATCTCACGCTCGGGGTCAACGATCTTCGGAGGAATGGCTCGCAAGTTCATTCGGAAGGATGCAGCAAGGTTCTCATTTCTGATGTCCATACCGATCATGCTTGCCGCCGGAATTTTTAGCATCAAGGATATGATTCAGATTCAGAACATTTCCCATTTCCTTCCGGTGCTGGCTGCCGGTTTCATCACAGCAGGCATCACCGGCTATCTATCCATTCATTGGTTGTTAAGGTTCCTGAGCAATAAACCACTCACCATATTTGCGGTGTACTGCTTTTTCTTCGCTGCAGTATCGGCGTATGTAATTATGGTCCCCTGACATTTTTTCAACACCCACCAAAATCACCGAGATTATTCCATAAAGGCACCGATCTTCGCCACACCCTTGCCCGTTAAGTATTCCTGGTCATCGGCGTTTTGTCTTATATTTGAAAATACGATTTAACCACACCCGAAATGTCTCGTTGCCTTGTTGACTTGCAAGGAGAAACTTATTCACGTCCCGATAGAAGGAATCAAAGGATTCCCGGTGAATTTGATGCCCGACACCCGGAAAACGAGAGGTTGAACAATGCCCCTGCCACAAGGTGGATAGTTGACGGGAGACCTCTTCTGTAACAATTCCCCCCAAAGCCGGGTCAGCGGTCAATAACAGCACCGGACAATGGATGCGGTCAACCATTCCATGATGAGGCATCCAGTTCTCGCCGAAGTATTCCAGCACTTTGGGGTCAACGTGCTGTTTCGCCCTGGCCCAGTGTTTCCTTTCCGTTTCATCCCACAAAGGATACCGCTCCCGGTTGATTCTTAACAGTTCTTCAAAGGATGATCTTTTATACAGTTGCAATCGCGAGAGGTGATCGGTCATCCAGGCGGTTCGATTCTGAACAGTCATTTCAGCCGGGGTGCGCCAGGGCGGGTCCTCAAGGACAATACTGCGTACCAACTGCGGATAATCAGCCGCAACCCTGGCAACCATGTCAGCACCCATGGAATGCCCAATCAATACAGGGCGGTCGAGTTGCAAGCCCTGAATCAAAGCCGCCACATCCTGTGCCTGGGTTTTTTGGTCGTATCCTTTGCCTGGTTTGTCCGATAATCCATGACCGCGGGCATCGGGCATGACCACATCCCAAGCGGGAGCCAAAGCAACGGCGAGTCGAGTCCAGCAAAGGGCTTCGTCGGTGATGCCATGAAGCAAAACGACGGCGGGCTTTTCCTCCCCCGTCCTATAGTAATGTATCTTTACATTCCCTGAAAGGATTGAGCCATAAAACAATTTCGCCATTCCCATTTTTCCATTTCTTTAATATCCAAAATTCTTCATTCATAAATAATACATTCCAGCAAATACGGGCATAAAAACAAGTGTAACATGAAGAGGATTGGAGAATTCCGTAAATGCAACCCATCATCGTTAAGGCTAACAGGATGAAATGTACCCGTAAAAATCATGAGGAACCTGACCTTAAGGAAACATTCGTTTCGCGGAACGAATATCAAACGAATGGCAAACGCTTTAATGCTTTTGATAAGATGGTGGAGATGCACGGAGTTCCTGGATCACTTCATTACAAGCCTGACCAATCAACTCCTGTACAGGATCCTTATTCCCGGAGAGAAAATAATTGGTACGGATCAAACGATCGATGGCCATTGTTGACTTGGCAACGGTGTTGAGAAGCAAACGGATCTTTTC
The DNA here is from genome assembly GCA_964420835.1 of uncultured Anaerolineaceae bacterium. Taxonomy (GTDB): domain Bacteria; phylum Chloroflexota; class Anaerolineae; order Anaerolineales; family Anaerolineaceae; genus CAYQUO01. Next base: position 84,688 of record CAYQUO010000010.1, on the reverse strand, counting down.
GAAATCCTGGACCTGCTCGGACATCTCAAAGAGGCGACGCTGAAGAACGCGGATCATGACCGCTTCGTTCAGCGGATCAAGGATGGAACAACCGGCAAGATCTCGACGTTCCAATGAAGTGAAGCGACGGGAATAAAAACCGTGCTTCAAAGCATTTGAATTTCCGAGTTGCGCCCCGCGGGGGCGCCTGGCCTCCTGGCGAGCCTGGTTAAAAAGGATTTCCAAATCCGAAAGTTGTTCATCCATATTATTACTCTCCTTTTAATAAAATAGGATATTTGTTCTATTATTGTATCACAGAAATATAATTCCAGATCCAATAGAATTTTCGGAAATATTTCCGCCTGTTGAACAATCTTATACAGTAAATTTCGTTGAAGGCTCAAATAAAAAAACCATCCGGGGATAAATTTGAAATGCCGACATTGAACTGGATTGTAAAAGAAGCGGTAGGAAAACAGGACAATAAGGTGCCTTTTCACCTCTTGCAGTGCAGAGAGAACCTCTCCGCCGTGGAGGGAAACGGCAACCTGCAGATACAGGGGGACAACCTGCCGGCTTTGAAAACGTCGATGCCATACCACGCCGGGATGGTTAAATGCATCCATATTGACCCGCCTTATAACATCGGAAAAATAATTGGATTTACGACGACAACGTCATCCTGGTAGTTGAATACAAGGGCAAGCACTTATGGAGTGGTGACGACAAGAAGGGAAAGCGCGTTATCGGAGTTTGGTGGGAAGAACGCAGCAGAGGAAAGTGCCTGTTCATGGTGTCGATCGTGATTGATAATGTTTTTTACGATGGAATACGATAAGAAAGGATTATTTTCGGGTTTCCCCTTCATTTTGCAAACAAGGAGCGTCAACCCGGCATTCTAATTAAGAGCATGGTTGATATTGATCATAGATAACCTTTTAAAATATTCGGTAACGAACATACTGATACCGACATTCAATATCCATGCGTAATATAGCCTGGTGAAATAAAACCAATAAACCAAACCCCTTATTACAATTTATTCACATAATTTAATAACGCTTGAGCAGCCACCTGGGGACCTTTTCGTTCCATGCCGGCTATCCCAAGTTGTGTTCGAAGCTGGCCGACAATAATGCCTTGTTCAAAGAACTGATTGAAGAAGCGGCCGGCCAGTGACTCGTGCATTTCACGGTATTGAGGCGGACCAAAAATATTTGCAAAGTACGTTTCGACAATCCCATTGGAGGTTGTCGTGCCCTTGCTCATGACCCTGCCCTGGCGGAAGACCTGCAGAGCCTGGGCCGCGGTTTGGAAAGGCTGTACAACCGGAGTGTGCGGGGTGATTTCCTCATAATTATTGGCATAAAAAACTGCATCGATCGGATAGCCACGGATCAGCCTATCGTAAGATGTGACCGGCAGGATGACCCGCGCATTGACCAGGTGGGCATTCATTATGATGGTGCGATCGATCTGTCCAAAGGCATACCCCGGCTGGAGATCGTCGAGCCGGACAAAGGCACCGGTTTCGGTCCCATAGCCGACAATCGCACCATCCGGAGAAAAATCCAGAGAGCCCATATCATCAGCGATGATGAGCAGGTCCTTCAGATCGTCCCCGGCAACACCCTGAAGCGCATCGATGGTCTCGGACTTTCCGGCACCGGTATCGCCCATGACCAGGATGGTGAAATTCCCCCTGTCACGGATATCCATGTTAAAAAGAGCCCCATGGAAAGGCAAACGGCCAAGACGCATCATGCGGATATTATGAAGCGTGAGGACCATTTTCTTCAGGTAGCCAAAATATCCAAATGCATCGTGTGATGGCACCGCGCCAACCAGCATTCCCGTGAGTTCATCCTCAAAAAATATGGACGGGGAGTTTTTAATGTCCTCAAAGGCTGAGTCCGGAGCGCCGTACACAAATATCGCATCCGGTTGGTATAGAAGATCGGAATCGTCCGCCAGTTCAAAGAGGTTGCATAAGGAAAACCCCAACTCAAAAAAATGTGTGTGAAAGTAGATCAAAATGACCAATGGCCCAACCTTGGCTGGATAACAGATAAAATTTTCCGGTTGGATCTTCATCCGTTCCAAGGGGTTGTAGAAAACCCGGTCGAAGGTGCCTGAACGTTTGTTCATGGGAGGTGTGAAAATGAGAGGGGGATAAATGAGAATCTGCCGAATCATCGATATTGGGCGCAACTGATCAAAAAGTGGGCCGGGGAATATACAATCTTTGGGGGTTGCAATGGTGGCCACCTCGGCACCTGCGCGCACTTGACGATAGATCCTCGGGTGGGTACCGGTAATGTTTTCCTGGATATCCCGATAAACACCACGGACGAGGTTTGTAAGGCGTTCCACCGTATCATTAAAGGTGCGGTAAGGACGTTTATCCAGTGATTCAACTTCGGATTCACAAACAATAAAACGCTGTTGATTACGCCAATAATTATAAAGATGCTCAATAAACTCATTGAAGAGATATCGGTCATTCATGAAGGAAGCAGACTCGGGAAGGACCTTGAGCGCCTGGTCGGCAGGAAGTTTGCACAATAATTTCAGCGTGTCGATCAGCAGGACCATTGAATCACCCATTGCCGTTTGATTCGGAAAAATTTCAAGGTACCGAGAACTGCGCCGCTCGAGATCAAACAGGCATGCCTTCAACACCAAGCGGAAAAGTTCACTTGACAAGAGTTCATCCGGGGTTTCACAAATCCTGCCGTGCAGGCGGATAACTATCTTCCCCCCATCAATCGTGTACAGTGCGTTCTGCATAGGGTTTCTCCAAATAGATAATGCGGCCAATCCTACCACAAACGATTTTCTTTTTTGGGACATTGTCTCTTATATTGGGACAACTGTTTCGTTCTGCAAAAACCAGGCTTGAATTTGCGTTTCGAATGAGACGGTTTTATAATGAAGGATTGTCATCCAAACAAACAGGCCAACTCCCCATGTCCACCGCAGAGCGAGCACTTTCATTTGATTTAAAGTCAGTTTCCACCGGCAACAAAATCGCCGGATTTTGGCAAATGTTATCCGGTTTCAGAATTGCTTATGTGATTGCCAACCTGGCATTGGGTTTAGCCGCCATTGCAAAAACTTCCACCTATCTGCTCTTGCGATATTTTGTGGACCATGTTTTGTTGCAACCAAATCCGGTGATCCCGGTCGGCTGGATCGCCGCTGGTTTCATCGGATTGGCCGCCATTGAAGGCGGATTTACGTTCCTGAGCGGACGGCTGGCAGCTCGAACGGCTGAAGGAGTGATACAGCGGCTGAGGAATTACCTTTTCGATCACATCCAGCAACTGCCATACAGTTACCACAAAAACACGGATACCGGAGAACTGGTTCAAAGAGCCACATCAGATGTGGATAACATCCGGCGATTTCTTTCTGAACAGGCCATTGGGGTAGGCCGGATTGTACTGCTATTTGCCGTCAATTTTGCAGCCCTGATGACGCTGAACGTGAGGCTGGCCCTCCTTTCGATCGTTGTGATCCCGGTTGTGGTTATTGTTTCAATATTGTTCTTCCGAAAAGTATCCAAGGCATATGAAGCCTACCAGGAACAGGATGCAGCCCTGACCACCACCTTGCAGGAAAACCTTTCGGGGGTGCGAATTGTTAAAGCCTTTGCACGGCAAGGGTTCGAAATTGAAAAATTCGACCGGGAGAATCTTGAGAAATACCGACGTGGCCGGATTCTCCTGACCATCCACTCCATTTTTTGGCCTGTATCCGATATCCTGTGCGGCCTGCAAATGACAGGCGGGTTCCTGGCTGCCGCCATTATGGCGATCCAGGGGCAGATCTCAGTTGGGAGTTACCTGGCCTATGTAGGCCTGGTGGTTTGGATCATCTTTCCCATGCGCAACCTGGGGCGGCTGATCGTCCAGGCATCCTCAGGATTTGTTTCCTTGAGCAGGGTGATGGAAATCATCAAAGAGAACCGGGAGTCGCTGGACAAAGGCGACCCACTCACAATCCATGATGTACAAGGCAAGATCGAATTCCGAAAGGTTTATTTTGAATATGAAAAAGGGACTCCGGCATTGGAGGATATCAGTTTTACCTGCGAACCCGGCCAAGTGATAGCGCTGTTAGGCTCCACCGGTTCAGGGAAGACAACCCTGGTAAACCTTTTGCCAAGGTTTTATGACCCCACAAGGGGCCAGGTGCTACTGGATGGTATCGATCTTCGCATGTATCCCAAGCGCTGGCTGCGACAACAAATCGGCATTGTTGAGCAGGAGCCATTTCTCTTTTCACGAAGCATCCGTGAAAACATCACTTATGGTACAGACAAAGAGACTTCGAAGACGGAAGTCGAAACTGCCGCCCGGGCGGCCGCCATTCATCACGTAATCAATGAATTCAAGGATGGCTACGATACGCTCGTAGGCGAAAGGGGTGTTACCCTTTCAGGAGGCCAAAAACAACGTGTGGCGATTGCACGCACACTGCTAAAAAATCCGCGCATCCTAATCCTGGATGACTCCACCTCATCAGTTGACCTGGAAACCGAAGCCGAGATCCGGGAAGCATTGCAAAACCTGATGAAAGAGAGGACCACCTTTATCATCGCCCACCGGGTTCAGGGGATCATGGATGCTGACCTAATTCTTGTGATGGACGAGGGGAGAATCGTTCAAAAAGGCAGGCACGAGCAATTGATGCAAGAGGAAGGCTTTTACAGCCGCATTTTTGAGATCCAAACACGCTTGGACGAAGAATTAAAAAAGGAAATCGACCGTGGCGGTTGAGTTCTACGAAGACGAGGAATTTGGCGAACAGGCCAAGCTGGACCGACACACACTGGCCCGCATATTGAGCCTGACAGAACCGCATTCGAAATCACTGATCGGTTTCCTGATTTCGATCATGATCGTTGCCGCCCTGGATGCTGTTTTCACTTATCTGAGTAAGTTGCTGATCGACAAGGGGATTCTTGGGCAATCCATCCCCACAGCCGTGAGGATCCTTACCCTGTATGCTCTACTCCTGTTAGTGCAAGCGGTCTTTACATTTCTATTCATTTTCCTGGTCACCCGATTGGGGGAAAGGATCCGTTATGATCTGCGCAAGTTAATGTTTGATCACCTGCAGAACCTTTCGCTGGGCTACTACAGCAAAACGCCGGTTGGCTGGATCATGGCCCGGGTGACCTCCGATACAGAACGCGTGGCTGACCTGATCACCTGGGGCCTGTTGGATTCAACCTGGGCGGTTACAAGCATGGTCACATCCCTGGCATTCATGCTAGCAATCAATTGGAAACTTGCCCTGATCGTCGTTCTCACCTTTCCGATATTGACGTATATCGGCATTGAGTTCCGTAAACGGATTCTCGGAGAATTCAGACGGGTGCGCCGATTCAATTCCAAAATTACCGCTTCTTACAATGAGACTATCAGCGGGATACAGGTTGTAAAAGCGCTTGGCAGGGAGCGCGAAAACATGCAAGAGTTTGGCGCACTTACCGAACAAATGTACGGGGCTGCTTATCGAGCAGCCTGGTTGAGCGCGTTATTCCTGCCTGTGGTACAGATCATCTCTGCAACGGCGCTGGCAATCATCGTGTACTTTAGCGGCTATCGCCCAAATACAGGCATGTCCCCTGGTGACATCCATGCATTCGTATCTTATGTAACCTTCATGATGTGGCCGATTCAGGACCTGGCGCGGGTATTTGCAGAAATGCAGCATTCAATCGCATCCGGAGAACGCATCTTTTCCCTGGTTGATACACAACCGGACATTCGCAACCTGCCAAATGCCTATGACCCGGGGAGCATCGCGGGGGACATAGAATTCAACAATGTCACCTTTAATTACGACGACGACCCTGCAATTTTGGATGGCTTTTCTCTTAAGGTAAAAAGAGGGGAAACAATCGCGCTTGTAGGCCCGACCGGCGGAGGAAAAACCACAATCGTAAACCTGCTGTGCCGGTTCTACGAGCCAAAGGAAGGCTCAATCTCCATTGGCGGGCACGACTACTGTGAGTATTCCTTGAAAGCGATACAATCGAGAATTGGAATCGTATTACAAACCCCGCACCTTTTCTCTGGGACCATAAGAGAAAACATCCGCTATGGGAGGCTGGATGCCAGTGATGAGGAGGTGGAGGTAGCTGCAAGATCAGCGGGTGCGGATGATTTTATTCAAAACATGCCGAAAAAATACGAAGAAGATGTGGGCGAAGGGGGCGGGCTATTATCGGTAGGCCAAAAACAGTTGATCAGCCTGGCAAGAGCCATCCTGGTGAAACCAGAGATCTTCATCATGGATGAGGCAACAAGTTCGGTGGACACCCTAACTGAAATGTTAATCCAAAAGGGGATGGAAGAGTTGATGAGAGACCGGACGAGTTTTATCATCGCCCACCGTTTATCCACCATTCGCCGGGCTGACCGAATTCTGGTGATCGAAGACGGGAAGATCGCAGAAAGCGGCAGCCATACCGAGTTGTTAAAATTGCGCGGGAAATATTTCAGCCTATACACCCGCCAGTATCGCCAACACCTGGAAATGCAACTGGATCTGCTGGGGTAAAATAGAGTTATTAAAATCGAGAGACATTCAAATCATCCTGCAATGAGACTCACGGCAGAGCATCTAATGGAATGACCAAACTGCAGAATTAATTGTCCATAATCGATTAAAATATCTTGTGTCCCAACCTTCGCACAGCCAGAACCATGACAGATGAACCCCGAGTCATCATTTCCGTAGGGATAGACGTCGGTACAACCACAACCCAGATGGTCCTTTCCAGGTTATCCCTGGGAAATGCAGCCCATCATGGGCAGGTTCCGCGGTTTACCATTTCAGAAAAGGCAGTGCTTTACCAATCGCCGTTGATTATGACACCCCTTCTTGACAGGGACACAATTGATGCAGATGCTCTTTCGAAGTGGCTTCAAACCCAATATCAAGCAGCCGGGGTTCAATTTGAGCAGGTGGAAACCGGTGCTGTTATCATCACGGGTGAAGCCGCAAAGAAAAAGAACGCCGACACCCTGCTACAAGCCCTGGGAGGGTTGGCAGGTGATTTTGTTGTAACGGTTGCCGGCCCGAACCTGGAATCCATCATCGCCGGCAAAGGTGCAGGTGCACCAAGTTACGCCCAAAACCATTTTTGCCGGGTGACAAATATCGATATTGGGGGAGGGAGTGCAAATGCAGCACTCTTCAGGGGAGTTGACGTCCTTGCCACTGCGGGGATGAACTTTGGTGGCAGAATACTCGAGGTCCATCATGGAACCGGTGCAATCCAATATATCAGCAAACCCGCCAAAATCATCCTGGCGGACCTGGAGATGAATCTTTCCGTAGGCGACCTGCCAGGACTGGATGACCTACGACGATTTACCAACCGGATGGCTGAGCTTACGGCCGAACTCCTGGAAGGGCGGATATCAAACCTTTCGGAAAAGTTGTACCTGACCCCTCCCATGCCTGTCAGCGGGAGCGGTTCCGTCCTTATGTTCTCTGGAGGAATTGGAGAACATTTTTACAACCCAATCCCGATTTACAAGGTTTCCGACGCAACCATTTACGATGATGTTGGCCCGCTTCTGGCAGAAAGCCTGCGGCAAAACCCGATCCTGCGCTCCCAGGAAGTAGTAACGCCAGCCGAAACAATGCGAGCAACCGTGCTTGGAGCAAGCTCCCAAACCGTGACCTTGTCCGGTTCCACGATCTGGGCCGACGAACAACAACTCCCACTGAAAAATATCCCGGTCATGCGGATTGGCGAAGATCAACTGAATCAACTGAGAAAAATTCCGCCGGATGTTTTTCTTAGATCCATTCAGGGTTGGGACCTTGATCCAGGCAGTGATTCTTTTGCATTGGCATTTGATTTCACACAACAGCTTGACTATAATGAATTGACAGGGTTGGCAGAAAGTTTGGTCGAATTTGCCGATCTGAATATCCCCCAGCAAAGGCCCTTGATCATCTTGATCGAAAAGGATTATGCCCAAGTGCTGGGGCAAACCATCAACGGATTAGCCCCCACAAGGCCATTGGTGGTGATCGACCAAGTTGGACTACGGCAAGGTGATTACATTGATATTGGGAACCCCCTCATGGATGGACGGGTGGTTCCGGTTAATGTAAAAACCCTTGTCTTCTACCACTGATAAATGGGGATCAAAAAATGTTGCTTAGAACCAAACTCTTCGGCAAAACCTATGAATTTCCTGACCTGCGTACGTTGATGGGAAAGGCAAATGAAGAAAAATCCGGCGACCGCCTGGCCGGTGTGGCCGCCGATACCGCCGTGGAGCGTGCTGCCGCCCGTTTTGTATTGGCGGAGATTCCTCTTTCCATCGTACGAGAGAATCCAGCCGTGCCATATGAACAGGATGAAGTGACACGCATCATCCAGGACGGAGTGAATGAAACAACCTACCAGGAGATTAAGGATTGGACTGTTGGAGAACTCCGGGAATGGCTGCTAAGCAACCAGAATGGGAATGATGAAATACGTAGAATTTCAGGCGGTTTAACATCCGAGATGGTGGCGGCCGTTACAAAACTGATGTCGAACCTGGACCTGGTGACTGCAGCAAGCAAAATCAAGGTCAATGCGCATTGCCAGAATACGATGGGCAAACCAGGTACGTTGCTGAGCCGAAACCAACCCAACCATCCAACCGATTCCCCAGAAGGAATTAGAGCCGAGATTTATGAAGGACTGTCCTTTGGGTCGGGGGATGCGGTGATCGGGATTAACCCGTCGGACGATTCCTATGGTTCGGTTGCCCGCCTGTTGGAAATGACCTATGACGTTATTAAAACCTGGGAGATTCCAACGCAAAACTGTGTTCTTGCCCACGTGACCACACAAATGAAATGCATGCAATCAGGCGCGCCCGTAGGATTGGTGTTCCAATCCATTTGTGGGACGGAAAAAGGGAATGAATCGTTTGGGATCTCTGCCGGGATGCTGGATGAAGCGGCAGAAATGGCGCAAAAATATTGCTGGCCAGCAGGCCCGAACTTTTTGTATTTTGAGACGGGGCAGGGATCGGCATTATCAGCAAATGCGCATTACGGCTGGGACCAGTTGACGCTAGAAGCCCGCAACTATGGTTTAGCTAGGCGTTACAATCCGTACCAGGTTAATACAGTTGTTGGGTTCATCGGCCCTGAGTACCTGTACGACGCGAGACAGATTCAAAGAGCAGGACTAGAAGATCACTTCATGGGTAAATTAAGCGGAATCCCGATGGGTTGTGATGCCTGCTATACCAACCATGCCCGGGCAGATCAAAACGCCATCGAAAACCTGGCTGTTTTGCTTACTGCCGCCGGGTGCAATTATTTTATGGGAGTGCCACTGGCAGATGATTCAATGCTCTCCTATCAGAGCACTTCGTACCATGATACTGCGTCCTTAAGACAGGTCTTTCACCTGCGGCCGGCACCTGAATTTGAGAAATGGATGGAAGACCTGGGACTGATGCGGGATGGCATTCTCACCGAGGCCGCCGGCGATCCAACATTTTTTGTGCGGAGATAAGCATGGATGATCATGAACTGAACAAGCTTATCGATACAGTAATCAAAGAACTGGAACAGAGAAACCTGGTCACCAGCAAAAGGGCAGAACCCAAAGCAGAAAGCACCCTCGCATCCTTCCGAAAAGAAGGTGCGGTAAAAACCAATAATGTTCAAATTGATCTGCCGGACGCAACCACGGAAACCGCAAGAAGGAAACCCCAGATTCCAAACGCGCGGCATCCTGAATCCCTGCCGGCGTTGATGGGTGCAACAACGGCCCGAATTGGCGCCGGAAGAGCGGGACCACGATACAGGACATTTTCGCGGCTGTTATTCCAGGCCGACCATGCAGTAACACAGGATGCATTGATGCGTGAAGTGAACCCGGATCTACTGAAGGAACTGGGGTTATTTACAGTTGAAACAGCAATCAGTGGCGGTAAAAACGAATACCTCCTCCGCCCGGACCTTGGGAGAACATTATCCGAGGCCGGTAGAACCTTAATCCAGGAAAGGTGCGTTCCAAACCCCACCCTGCAAGTTTGCATTGGCGATGGTTTAAGTGCAACGGCAATTGAAGTAAATATCAAGAAGATACTGCCCGTTCTGGAGCAGGGTGCAAAAACGGCTGGTTTTGTAATGGGAACACCCTTTTTTATCAAGAACTGCAGGGTTGGTGTGATGAATGATATTGGGGACCTGCTCCACCCTGAAGTACTTGTGCTGCTAATCGGTGAAAGACCTGGCCTGGGCCGGGCTGACAGCATGAGCGCCTATATGGCTTACCGACCTAAAACCGGTGACACAGATGCAAACCGGGATGTTATTTGCAACATCTTTGAAAATGGCGGGACCAATCCGCTGGAAGCCGGGGCTTACGTGATCCAACTGGCGCAAAAGATGATCAAGCACCAGGCATCCGGTATTCAATTGCGCATGATGTCCCAATAAGGAGGTAGCATGGGATTATTGGACCCCATTCGAGCCACGCCACTGGCAGCAAGAGTCATCCCGAACGTGCACCAAGGGCTGGCAAACCTGCTGAACCTTGCGCCTGAGCAACGATCGCTCGCAGTACTGACCGCCGACAATGATGACGCAACGTATGTTTCCATAGACGAAGCAACCAAGATGGCTGACGTGGAAGTTGTCTATGCGCATTCGTTTTACGCTGGGGCGAAACATTCCTCCGGGTTACTATCGGGTGAGATTATCGCCATACTGGCAGCCCGTTCTCCGGAAGATGCAAAAGCCGGATTAGATGCGGCGATTGCATACCTAAAAGAAAAAGCTCTTTGGTATTCGGCCAATGAGGATGCATCGATCGCCTTTTTCCCCCATGTCATTTCGCAGACAGGGTCTTACCTGGCCGGAATATGCAAGATCCCAGTCGGCCAACCCATCGCCTACCTGATCGCCCCCCCATTGGAAGGCACGCTGGGGTTGGACGCTGCCCTAAAAGCAGCAGAGGTAAAGGTAGTTTATTACACAGCGCCACCATCAGAGACCAATTATATGGGTGTAATCCTAACCGGCGATCAACCTGCGTGCAAGGCAGCTGCACAGGCTTTCCAGGATACTGTTCTTGATGTTGCGGAGAACCCAATATATTATTAATCATCTTCCCCTTATGGCCAATAGGGCGTAGAATACCTGCATTGGAGGAAACCCATTTTCAATGGGTTTTTTCTGTGGAAGAAGGGCGATTAAGGAAAAAAGGCAGCCATTTCATCGAAGGCAAACCCCGTTTGTCGCCGACGCCAAAAGAAAGATCGGAACCAGGTAATGGATATTGACGGAGAGAATGGAACCAGCATTCTGCACAGGAAGACCGGCTATAGGCCAAAAAAATCCTTCCAATGGTTGATGATCGGAAGACCACTTTCCACAGCGGACGCTCCTCACCAGACAATCGGCAAATTGATCGGGTTGGCGGTATTCTCGTCGGATGCCATGTCGTCGGTGGCTTACGGACCGCAGGAAATGTTGACGATACTAGCTGTTGCGGGGGTATCCGCTTTTTACCTGGCAACACCGCTTGCAATAGCCATTGCCGGATTGCTGGCCATTCTTATTCTTTCTTACGAGCAGACAATCCATACCTACCCTGAGGGAGGGGGTGCCTATATTGTGGCACGAGACAACCTGGGAGAAATACCCGCCCTGGTTGCCGCAGCAGCATTGTTGAGTGACTATATCCTCACCGTTTCAGTTTCAATATCCTCAGCCGTTGCGCAAATCGTTTCGGCATATCCTGCGCTGTACAATTCCAGGGTCATCCTAGCTGTAGGTTTTGTTGCCTTTGTAATGGTGATCAACCTTCGCGGTGTGAGGGAGGCCGGGCTGGCGTTCGCTTTACCAACCTATTACTTTATCGGCATTATGTACCTTACCGTTATCCTGGGATTGATTCGTATGTTTAGCGGCACACTTGGGGTTGTTGAATCACCACCGGAAATGATCGAGACAACACTACAACCTTTGACCATTTTCCTGATCCTGAGAGCATTTTCAAACGGGACAACAGCCTTAACCGGTGTTGAAGCCATCTCCAATGGCATTACCGCGTTTAAAGAGCCGCGAAGCAAGAATGCAGGAACAACCCTTATCTGGATGGGTTGCATTCTGGGATCACTGTTGTTGGGCATAACTTTTTTGGCCAATCAAATCGGCGGGATTCCATCAGAGCATGAGACGATCATCTCGCAATTAACCCGAACCATTTTCGGGGGCAGGACGCTGCTTTATCTTGCGGCAATTGGGGGTACGAGCCTTATCCTTGTGCTGGCGGCAAACACAGCCTATGCAGGATTCCCCCGACTGGGGGCGATGGTGGGGATTGATGGGTATCTGCCAAGGCAACTTGCCTTCCGCGGGAGCCGCCTGGTCTACTCGCGGGGCATTATTGCGCTGGCTGTTATTTCATCCCTTCTGATCATCCTTTTCGGGGCAAGTGTATCCAGGCTGATCCCGTTGTATGCGATCGGTGTATTCCTGTCTTTTACCTTATCCCAACTGGGCATGGCCAGGCGCTGGTACAAATCCGGAAAATTAAAAAGCGGCGAGGTGGTTCAGGAAGCCGGTTCAAGCCTGCATTATGATGCGAAATGGAAAATTAAAATGACGATCAACGGGCTGGGAAGCCTGGTTACAGCCATGGTTGCCATGATCTTTGCCGTTACAAAATTTCGCGAGGGGGCCTGGATCGTCCTAATCATCATCCCGGTTCTGGTGGCAGCCTTTCTGTCCATTCATCGACATTACAAGCAGGTTGCCAAAAAATTATCCCTGGAGAAGTACGGCGCTCCCCCACGCATGGCAAGGCACAGGGTGATCCTGACCGTGGGTGGAGTACACCGGGGAACCCTTGAAGCCCTGCGTTATGCAAAAAATCTCTCTGATGACATTACCGCAGTCCACGTATCCATTGATCCGGATGAAACGAGAAAAATCCAACAAAAATGGGAACTTTGGGGAGATGGCGTTCGGCTGGTTATTTTAGAATCACCTTATCGTCTCTTCATCGAGCCATTATTGGAATACGTGGAATCGATCGAACATTTACGTCAACCAAATGAGGTGATCAGCATCATCGTCCCGCAATTTATTTCGAGACAGGCCTGGACAGGGATGCTTCACAGTCGGACTGCAGATACCTTGCGCAAAGTGTTACTGAACAGAAGCGATATCGTCATCACAGAGGTGCCCTACCTGGTGGAATAAGGCGGGGCGCTCCAATCGGCAATATCCCCCTGGGTATTTCTTTATCCTCCGGTAACCAGAGACATAATTATCAGGTGGTCTCCATCCTGAGGATGAGCATCCATATCCAGAGCAGCGGTCGCCATATTCCCATTCAGTATGATCAAATTACCGCTCATCAAGGTTTGTCGATCCTGATTGATCAACAACCCAACAAGTTGCGGGAAACGGCTGGCCAACTCGCGGATGATACTGGAATAGGTTGGGGCCTCCTGGTATTGCATATCAAGTGTTTTCCTGCCAAGTAATTGTCTGGTATAACCGGTAAATTCAACCTGTATCTTCATGGCTACCTCGTTTGATTGATTATAATGGATTCAAAAGACAAACACCACAAGAAACCATGAACGAAAAACCAGAAGCGCCAAACCGTCTTTCGACATTTCACACTATTAGAGCCATTGGGAAGGATGCAAGCAGGCTGCTTGGAGAAAGCTCCAAGATCAGCATTATTGGAGTGATCAGGCATGGCGTGTTCCTGCTTGTGGATGACCGGCATGTGGTGTTCACCTCGCCGTCGCCTTACCGTAGTCCGATTACCGTGAATTTTGCCAAACCACTGGAAATCATCCATGAATTAAGAGTGGGCGAGTTCGCTTTCTCCAAGCCCGGAGAGTTGGTTTTTCCATCGATCGGGTTAATGGTTTCGTGGAATGACAGCCATATTTGGCACACACCACCCAAACCCCAAGGAAACCTGAACGCTGAAGATCAACAGCCCTTTATCCGGTTTGTATGCAGCGAGGTGATTAAAGCCAAAACGGGAGAGACTGGTTTGACGCCCATCCTCGCAAGGTTCCTTGCGATCGACAACCCAGGAACCCTGGAAAGGGAGATGGAACCATTTTGGAACGCAAGCAAAACCATACTGGCAAGTTTTGATAACGGCTTGGTTGATCCATTCTCCGAGGCGGCTTCCCGAATTATTGGATTAGGACGCGGCCTGACACCATCCGGGGATGACCTGCTGGCGGGGGCTTTATTAATTCTTAACCGGTGGCCTGAGATCGGGTCCATTTCCCTCCCACGGAAAGAGTTGAATGAGACCCTGATCGAGATGGCACGGCGAAAGACCACCAAACTAAGTGCAAGCATCATAGAACAAGCCACCCGCGGCGAGGGCGATGAAAGGGTTATAAAAATCGCCGACCTTTTAACGACCGGTGTGGGTGACAAGGAGCGCATAATTCAAGAAATAGCACAAATGGGACATTCAAGCGGTGTGGATACCCTGACAGGAATGGCTTTGGTTTTGGATAAATTCTTGCATAGTAATGCCATTTGCAACCCCGGCGGGATTACTTAACTCCTGATTTCATTAAGTTGTCTGATAACTTGTTGACTTCATATTCCACGGATGCTATACTATATTTACTTCTAGTGTTAATAAATTCAATCAAAAAAAGGAAAGGATACTATGAGACTAGAACCCCCTGCCCCAGTATCTTATGAAGATTTTAAGGTGGACGTCCGTGACATAGAAGGCATGTTGCAGGCACCACCCATGAAACTTCCGCCCTGGCCGGAAGCGCAAATAACTCTGAAAGACGGCCGGATCCTGTACATTCGATCAGTCAAAGATACTGACATCCCCCCCATGCTTGGCTACCTGGAAAAGGTAATGAAAGTTGAGAAGGATTTCTATGACATCGTCGGTGTCCGCGTTTATGCAGAAGTCCTTGCAATTCCACGGAAGAGGATTAAGGATCACTTTACACTGGTTGGATTGATCGATGGTGAATGGCTTGGTTTTGCCAACGGGCGGGTTTGGGACAAGGACCTGGCGATCAGCCTGCATACCCTGGCATTTTCCCGCAAGGCAAGGGTGGGCTGGCCGATGTATTATGCCAAGACCTACTATGCCCTGGAGATCCTCGGCTGCCAGGAATGGTGGTCCACCTTTGAAAGTTACAATGGCTGGCGCATGGCAGGTTTGCAGATGGCTCAACCCACAAAGCCCTGGCCGCAGTACCAGCACGAAATCGGTGGCGCCAAGGTCTTCTACCTCAACCACGACATGTGGAACAGTGGCGTGAAGGATTACTGCAAAGAGGTCATTGGCGAAGACCTGAACTTCAAGGTCAGCCCAGAGGTCCGAAAGGCAAACGCCACGTTCCGCGTGCCCGAGACCTTAGACCTATAATCTGATCGTTTTCCGCGAGATTGTGAAAATCCCCCGTTAACCTGAGAAGAAATGCGGGGGATTTTTCGCTCATAGACCAGGTGTTTGTAATTCTGGTGGATCAGTTCGTATGTAATTTGTCCATTCAATTCCTGTCAAAGGTAATTTGACATCGATTTTTCGAGGTGCTATACTCGAAAAGCCAAGAGTAGAGCATTCCCATGGCAATTGAATCATTATCCTTTGGACACAATTCAGGTCTAGCGCAAGCAATTGCGTTAATGCACACACCTTTTCGGCCAGTTCACACGGTCGTTTGGATTCCCACGGAATTAGATCAATTAATCAGGAGATGCCATGTCTACATTAGTCACTGAAGTAAGACGCGGAGTGTATTATGACTCTGCCAAATTAATGCAACTCCAGCGATCGCTTGCCGAGCTTCCGGGCATTGAAGATGCTGGTGTGGTAATGGGCACAGAAGCCAATAAAGAATTGCTCGCTCATATTCACCTGGATTCTGATGAGGTAAAAGCATCCCAGCCAGATGATCTCGTGATCGTCGTTAAAGCCAGTGACAAAAAAACCGGGGAAGAAGCCATTGCAAAAGTCGATGAACTAATGGCAGCGCGAAAATCCGGTCTTGACCAGGAATACATGCCAAAAAGCCTTGAATCTGCCCTGGAGATCCTGCCCGAGGCAAGCTGGGTGCTGGTTTCGGTTGCAGGGCGTTTTGCAGCCAGCGTTGCCCGGGATGCCCTGCGCCAAGGCCGCCATGTTTTTCTGTTTAGCGACAATGTGCCGGTTGAGGACGAGATCAGTTTAAAACAGGAAGCGCATGAAAAAGGATTACTGGTAATGGGGCCTGATTGTGGGACAGCCATGATTGGAGGGATGGGGCTGGGCTTCGCCAACAAGATTCGCAAGGGACCCATTGGCGTTGTGGCTGCTGCGGGAACAGGATTGCAACAGGTAACCTGCCGCATTCACCAGCTTGGAAGCGGTATCACGCATGGCATTGGCACGGGTGGACGTGACCTTTCTGAAAAGGTGGGAGCCATGACTTTCCTGGAAGCCGTGGACGCCCTGGCGCGAGACCCGGAAACGAAAGTCATCCTCTTAACCTCGAAACCGCCATCACCCCGTGTTGCGGAAGAGGTGATCAAAATGGCAAGGACAACCGGCAAACCGGTGGTGATCAATTTTATCGCCCGGGCAATCACAACCCCCCGCCAAGGGAACCTGTTCTTCGCCACCGGGCTGGACGATGCCGCCCGCCTGGCTGTTGAACTGAGCAACAACCCACCAAAACTTGAAAGCGACGCTGACCTGAAACTGAATCGTTTTGCCAAGGGACAAAAATACTTCCGCGGTCTTTTCTCGGGGGGCACGTTGGCCTATGAAGCCCAACACCTGCTGGCAAACTATCTTCCGAAGGTACTGGCGAATGCACCGATCAACAAGGAAAATAAAATGCCCAATTCCATGGTCAGCCAGGAGCACTGCATTATCGACCTGGGAGAAGATGAGTTCACCGTAGGACGCCTGCACCCGATGATGGACAACGAATTGCGCATTCGGCGACTGCTGGAAGAAGCAAATGATCCTGAGGTTGCGGTGATCATGCTTGATGTGGTGATCGGATATGGATCCCATCCGGACCCGGCAAGTGAGTTGGGCCCCGCAGTGGCGAAAGCAAAAGCAATCGCTGAAAAAGCCGGCAGATATATTGAGGTGGTGGCAGTGGTAACGGGAACGGACGAAGACCCGCAGGATTTCAATTCCCAGGTGGCACAAATGAAGAAAGGCGGAGCCTGGGTGGATCCATCGAACGAGGTCGTGGTGCGGTATGCTGGGAGGATCCTGCAGGGACTTGCAGATAGAGAATCGCCCCCGGCAGGATACACCGGAAAGCCAGTTGACCTGACCACGTTGAGCAAACCTTTGGCCGGCATAAACATCGGCCTGGAATCCTTTGCCAAGGACTTAAAAGCCCAGGGTGCGCCAACGGTGCATGTCGATTGGAAGCCTCCGGCTGCCGGAAACGAAAAACTGGCTTCCATCCTTGAGAGAATGAAGCAGAAGCAGGCTTAACCCAAATACGGTTATCTGGAGAAAGAGCAGGAGGTAATCATGATCGATATTGAAAAAGCAAATGAACAAGTAGTAAACCGTTTCATCGATTCACAACCCGTTATCACCGGCATGGGAAAAGCACTCGAAGTAGTGCCAGGGATGAAAGAGGATATGCTCATCCATGCCGGGCCGCCAGTAACCTGGGATCGAATGTCCGGTCCAATGCGCGGAAACATGATTGGAGCACTTCTGTTCGAAGGAAAAGCCAAGACGCCGGAAGAAGCCGAGAAAATGCTTGCGGCAGGAAAGATCACCTTTGACCCCTGCCATGAACATGGATGTACAGGACCAATGGCTGGTGTAATCTCCCCCTCGATGACCTGCTACATCGTTGAGAATAAAACCTTCGGCATCAAGTGTTTTTCAAATCTAAACGAGGGCCGCGGCAAAGTAATGCGCATGGGCGCGTACGCCCCCGAAGTGATTGAAAAGATCAAATGGATGGAATCCGTGCTTGGTCCAACAGTCAAAGCAGCAATAGAAGAAAGTGGAGGAATTGACCTTCGTTCGTTGCTGGGGAAAGCATTGCACATGGGCGATGATGGGCATAATCGCCTGGATGCCGCCTCTGTTCTGTACACCGTGCAGCTGGCGCCGTATATCGCCAAAACAGCCAAAGACACGCAGACAGCCTTTGAGATTACCAAATTCCTGGGCGAGAATGCGCTGAGCATCCTCAACCCGGTTATGGCTGGCTGCAAGTCGATGACCATGGCCGGACACAACGTTGAAGGCAGCACCATTGTGACGATCATGTCCAGAAATGGCACTGATTTTGGCATCAAGGTCAGCGGCCTTGGAGATCAATGGTTCACCGCACCTTCACCCAAGGTTAAAGCCCTCTACTTCCCGGGCTTCAAGGAAGAAGACGCCTGCCCGGACATCGGCGACAGCGTGATCACGGAAACTGCCGGTATTGGCGGGTTTGCCATGGCAGCCGCACCAGCCCTGGTGACATTCATCGGCGGCACACCAAAAGATGCCACCGACACAACGATGGATATGTACGAGATCACCTATGCGGAGCACAAGCATTTCACGATCCCGGCGTTGGATTTCAGGGGAACACCGACGGGAATCGACATCCGCAAAGTGGTTGAAAAGAACCTGCCCCCAAGGGTGAACACCGGAGTAGCCCACAAGGACCCGGGCGTGGGCCAAGTGGGTGCCGGCGTTGTAAGCGCTCCCATGAAAGTATTTGAGGATGCGCTGGTTGCTTTTGCCGAAAAATACGGTTTTTAGTTTGCGTGCAGAGACATCCCAAATTATAAAAAATGGAGGTAAAAATGGATCGAGATAAGTTTATCAAGATGATGGCCGAAGCCAAACTTTATGACCTGACCCAAAAATGCAGCATCCGCACCCCACCCTGGCCGGGCGAGAAAGCACTGGAAGTGCACTACTTTAAACGGGTGACCGGTGCATTCGGAGGCGGGCAGGGTGCCAATGGGCAGATCCTGAACTGGAGCAATACCGTTGGAACCCACCTGGTCGGCGAAACGGCATTCCACTCCGGTGGCAGAGCCATTGCAGACATCCCATTGAAAGACCTTTGCGGACCTGGGGTTGTGGTGGATATTTCCGATATGGTATCCGACTACAGCATCATCACCCCGGAAATGATCCAGAAGAAAGCCACTGTCAAACCGGGCGACATTCTCATCATCAACACCGGCTACCACAAATACTCCTGGGACCAGCCTCCGGTCAGGAATCCGAAAGCCCAAGGAGGCGTGGAATCCATGGAATTCGGCTTCCTCGTTCGGCACCCCGGCCCATCCATGGAATTCTACAAATGGGCATTGGAGATGAAATTAAAGGTCATTGGCGTGGATTGTGGCTGTGCAGAACACCCGATGAACACGCCGATCCGCAGGATGCACGACAACCACTTCCAGTTGGCGGAAAAGAAGTTGCTAGAGGAAACGGGCAAGAAATGGGACGAGATGTTCCCACCTGATGATTACTACAAACTGACCCATATCACCATGCCAAAGAAACACCTGGTGATGGCGGAATGCATTGTGGGAGACATTGACAAACTGAAAAATAAACGAGCCTGGATCGCGATCATGCCCATCCCGTTTATGGAGGTTGAGACAGCCTGGTCAAGGGTTTGTGCGTACGTGGCGCCAGACTGGATGAGTGAAAACGAATTCTATGAAGCCATGAACTCAGCAGAGATGCTGGATCTTTCTGTCCCATTCTCCTGCCAGACACCGCAATGGTTGAACTACGTCCCGCTAAGCATTACGTATTCCAAACGGGTTGGCGGCCAGTATTTTGGCATGGGCAGGAATGGCTCCATTTGCAACGCGAGCATCCACCTGGCAACACACATGGATGGGGAGATCCATTTCTTCCCCAATGGCCGAACGATCGGCGAAGTGCCGCTGGAGGAATGGGTCGGCCCGGGAGTGATCGCCGACATTTCCGGATTGGTCAGCGATTCAAGCGTTTACACGCCCAAGATGATCCACGACGTTGTGGATATCCACAAGGGGGACATCCTGGTGATCAAGACGGGATGGAACAAACTGGGGTGGTACAGCAAGGATTCAGATGAATTCCGGTACATGGTGAAACACCCAGGCCCCTCACCGGATTTTTCGGAATGGGCGGTAAAAATGGACCTCAAGTGGATCGGTGTGGATTGTGTGAGCGCCGATCACCCCATGAACACGATTATGCGGCTTTGGCATCCAAAGACATTTGCCGAGGCGAACTCCAAGCTGCAACGAGATTTTGGCAAGACTTGGGATGAGATGTATCCACTGGAACACTATTACCAGGATATGCACTTTAACCTGTTCTCCAAGGAAATTGTCCACGCCGAAAACCTTGGCGGTGACCTGCTGAACGCAAAGAGCGGCCGGTATTACATTGGTTGCTACCTGCAGCGGGCAATGGAAGCCGAATCCATGTGGGGGCGCTTCGTCGCCTTCAAGGAAGGCAAATAGCCGGCAAACCAACACAGGTCTCCAGGAATGCAATCAACCCACCTGGAGACCTGTGCTTGGTGGCGACCAATGAATCGGGTGTCTCCTTGACAACAATTCTCACTCTTCCATTGACAGAAAATTCCATTATAATTAACTGGATTTCACCATTCTCCCCATCAACCAAAATTGTGGGCATGCGAGGTTTGAAAAAACACCCTGCTTTTTTCCCAACCCCCGGAACCCATCCAGAGGAGTGACCCAACATTGCCTGCTCCAAGCCAGTACAAGGAGATGTTCCCACTATTAATGATCCTCCAATGGTTAACCGTCAAGCCTGAATCTTAAACAGGAGGCAATTCATTCATGAAGCCAATACCTTTTGATTATTATGCACCTACGAACACCGGCCAGGCGCTGGACACGCTGGCAGAACTCGGCTATTCGGGGAAAGTCCTGGCGGGCGGCCAAAGCCTGGTTGCATCCATGAACTTCCGCCTGGCTCGCCCGGCGGCACTGGTCGATTTGAACAATGTGCCGGAACTTTTTTACATCAAGCCAACCTCTGACGGTGGTGTAAACATTGGCACAATGACCCGTGTTGCCAGCGTGCACAACGATGCGGAAGTGATGAAACGCTTTCCATTATTGGCGGAGGTGATCCCAAACATCGCCCACCAGCAGATCCGCAACCGCGGCACGTTTGGAGGCGCCATCGCCCATGCCGACCCGGCAGGCCAATTGCCAGCCATCTCGGTCGTGCTAAATGCCAGCCTGCTGGTAAAAGGCAAGGGAAAAGAACGGCGGGTGAATGCCGGGGAGTTTTTCACCGGGCCGTTTATGACCGTGCTGGAGCCGGAAGAAATGCTGGTTGAGGTGACCTTGCCCCCCATGCCCGCCAATTCAGGAGCGAGTTACCAGCAGGTATCCAGGCAACGAGGTGGATATGCACAGGCGGCAGTCGCGACCGTGCTGGTATTGGACAGCAAGAAACACTGCCAGGACGTACGCATGGTATTAATGAGCGTTAGCGACATTCCATTCCAATCCAGCAAGGCTCGGGAGATCCTCGTCGGACAGGAATTAAAACCTGAGGCGTTCAAGGAAGTTGCAGATGCCGTAACCAATACCGAAATAGACCCCGCAACCGATATTCATGCCACTGCTGACTACCGACGGCAGTTGACGAGGGTGTTGGTTGAACGATCACTCAACAATGCCTTTGAGCGGGCAAGGAAGGGAGGTTAGGATGAGCGCCCTAACAAGCATCACTGTCACAGTTAACGGAAAAAGTTATACCCGGGAGGTTGAACCTCGTTTGCTTCTGAGCGATTTCCTGCGTCACAACCTTGGGTTGACAGGCACGCACGTGGGCTGTGAGCATGGCATCTGCGGAGCATGCACGATCATCTTCGACGGCGAAGCAGTGCGTTCCTGCCTGTTGTTCGCCGTCCAGGCCAACGGCCACGATATTCAAACCGTTGAATCGCTTGGCACGGAAGAGAAAATGCACCCCTTGCAGGAGGCTTTTCATGAGAAACACGCCCTGCAATGCGGGTATTGCACACCTGGATTCCTGATGAGCCTGGTGCCATTCCTGAAAAAGAACCCAAGGCCATCCCGCGAACAGATCCGAGAAGCCATTGACGGGAACATCTGCAGGTGCACTGGATACGAGAAAATCATTGAAGCCGTCCAATCAGCATCTGAAAAGATGGCGTCCCATTAGAGAACAGGATGTGAGGTGAACCGTGGCAGGAAAATATTTTGGCCAACCCATAACGCGATTGGAAGATGCGCAACTGTTAACAGGGTCAGCGCAGTTCATCGATGACATCGAACTCCCCGGGATGCTGCATGCAGCCTTCCTGCGGAGTGATTATGCCCATGCGCGGATTAAAAAGATCGATATTTCGGCAGCCAAGAATCGCCCCGGCGTGGTGGCAGTTTATACTGCCGAGGATTTTGGGGATTACTGGATGCCGGGTCCGCTGCAAGTTCCACCGCCCAGCGCCATCAAGGGTTCGATTTTCCAGGCGAAAGGACTACCACCCATTGCCAAGGGCAAGGTGCGCTTTTCAGGCGAGCCGCTGGCAGTGGTGATCGCAGAGAGTCGTTACATCGCCGAAGACGCATTTGACGACATCATTGTTGACCTGGAACCTTTGCCGGTTGTCAGCGATCTTGAAAAAGCCCTCGAACCGGGAGCGCCCCTTGTTCACGACGACCTGGAATCGAACCTGGCTGCCGACGTGATCCAGGAAAGGGGCAATTACGCCGAGGCCGCCGCCAAGGCGGACCTTGTGATCAAACGCCGTTTGCTTGTTGAACACAACGCCGGTGCAGCAATGGAAAACCGGGGCCTGGTGGTGCAATGGGACCCACGAGCGGAAGAGATGACGGTGTGGGCGACTTCACAGGCACCCATACCCCTGCGAAACAATATCGCACCGCGGCTGGGCCTTTTTGAGAATCAGGTACGCGTGATCACCCCCTTTATTGGCGGCGGATTTGGCCCAAAGATCATGACTTCCCAGGCAGATGACGTCCTACTGCCGTGGATCGCCATGAAATTGAATCGACCGATCAAGTGGATTGAGGATCGGCGTGAGAATTTCCTGGCGACAACTTCGGAACGCGACCAGATCCATTATGCCGAGATCGCCATCAACCGGGATGGAACGATCCTGGGGGTCAAGGATGTGTTTTATCACAACACCGGAGCATACGACCCTTATGGGATGACGGTTCCATTGAACACCCAAACCCATACGGTAAGCAACTACAAGGTCCCGAGTTTCTTCACCGAGATCAAGATGGTTTTTACAAACCAGATGGTGGTAACGCCTGTTCGGGGCGCTGGACGCTCGGAAGGTGTGTATGTGATGGAACGGCTGATGGATTTCGCCGCCCGTGAGTTAAACATGGACCCGGCTGAAATCCGCCGCCGGAACCTGCTGGAACCAGGTGATTTTCCAGTCCGCACGGGCATCATCGGGCAGGATTTTGTGGAAGGGGTGCTTGACTGCGGTGACTACAAGGGCAACCTGGAAAAATGCATGGAAATGGTCCAGTATGACAAGTTCCGCAAGGAGATCCAGCCGAAATTGCGGAAGGAAGGCAAGCATGTGGGGATCGGGATCGTCACCTTCACAGAGGGCACCGCGGTCGGACCATATGAAGGCTGCCGGATCACGATCGGCACCACCGGCAAGGTCAACCTGGCAACTGCCATCAGCACCCAGGGACAGGGACATTTCACGGCGTTTGCTCAAATTGCAGCCGAACAACTGGGTGTAAAACTGGAGGATGTTAACGTAATCACGGGAGATTCCGGGCACTTTCACTGGGGGGCCGGGACTTTCGCCAGCCGAGGCGCGGCCGTGGCCGGGACCGCGGTTTACAATGCCGCGGTTAAGATCCGGGAGAAAATATTCAAGACCGCCAGCAAGGCGTTGGGAGTTCCCGAGGACCAACTTGAAGTTAACGATGGGGTCGTGACCGTAAAGGGTGATGCAAAAAAGCGCATAAGCCTCGGTGACCTGGCAAAACATGCCAACCCGATGCGGGGCACCATTGAGCCTGGTGTTGAGCCCGGGCTGGAGGCAACCGGATACTACGGACCTCCGTATGGAGCCACCGGCGCCGGTGCCGTGGCGATGATCATTGAAATGGACGCCGAAACCATGCAATTGAAAATCAAGCAGTTTGTGTTCGTGCACGACTGCGGAACCCCCATCAACCCCCTGATCGTCGAGGGACAGGCGCACGGGGGAATATCCATGGGAATCGGCAATTCGTATTTCGAAAAGATGGCATACGACGAAAACGGCCAGCTGCTCAGTGCATCGTTCATGGATTACCTGATGCCACAAGCGACGGACATGCCGGAAAAACTGGAACTCGGGCACCTCGTGACAACCACACCCTTGAATCCACTGGGGATCAAAGGTGTTGGGGAGGCAGGCGCCATCCCGACCCCGGCGGCCTTTGCCCAGGCCATCGAGGATGCTTTGAGCTCCTATAATATCGAAATCCTTGAAACCAACCTCAGCCCGAGCCGGGTATTTGAAGCCGTGAAGAAAACAAAGAAAGAATAATCCCGCAAGCAACCCGCTTGACGGATTAAAATAAAATGAGTAAAATAGAAGGAGCAAGCAAATCACAATGAATCTTGAAGGCGAGCATATTTTTAAAGGTCCCCGCAATGAAGTCTGGAACATGTTCCTGGATCCGGATGTTCTTGGCAGCGCCCTGCCGGGAGCCCAATCCCTGAACAAGGTCGACGACCAACATTACGAGGCCACGATGAATCTGCGGATCGGACCTGTTTCCGGAACATTCTCAGGCAACCTGGTGCTTTCCGACGAAAAACCGCCGGAAAGCTGCACGTTGACCGTTGATGGCCGCGGTGCGCCCGGTTTTGCCAAAGGCGTTGGGAAGGTGCATTTTACAGACCAGGGGGATGGGACGACCCTGATGAAATATACCGGCGAGGTCAATATTGGCGGAACCCTGGCAAGCGTTGGCCAGCGAATGATCGACAGTGTGAGCAAGAGCATGATCAAACAGGGATTTGAAGCCCTCGACAGGGCCCTTGAATTGAGGCTGGCTGCAAAGGGATCCGGGAAGGTGGTCGAATATAAATCCATCTCGGAAGCCGAATTTGCCAAAGGCGTAGCGAAAGACGTAGCGGCGGGTTTTAAGAATACGACTGAATTTCGAATGCTGATGTACATCTTACCGGTAGTTGCTGTCCTGGTAATCCTTTCACTCCTCTTCCGGGGATGCACAGGGTGATCTTCACCCTATAACATCGCTTGACAAAAAGGTGTACAGCAATACCAATCAATCCAACTTGAAGTCATTGAAAGGAGGTGGTACAGAGAAGCGATCAAGGTATTCCAATCTGGAAAAGGCTGCCCAACTGAAGGGAATGAACTTTCTGAATTATCCTCTGTTACCCTGAAAAAAGGCCGCCTGATCCATACAAGCTGTTGATCTTCGCACCAAATTTTGAAAATTTCAAAGGAAGGATGGAAGATACAAATGGCAGAGACGAAAGTAATTGGATACCTCCCACAGGATACCCCCCCATTTGGGAAAATGATCCTGCTGGGTTTCCAGCACGTGCTGACCATGTTCCCGGCCACCGTGCTGTGCGCCCTGCTGATGCATTTTGATGTATCGACAGTTTTGACGATCACCGGCCTTGGTACAGTGATCGCCCTGATCGGAGCGAAGCTCTCGATGGGGAACTACATCCCCCTGTACTACGGTTCGAGCTTCAGCTATATCGCCGCGGTAGTCACCGTGATCGGCGTACTTGAGCCAGGGCTGGAATTTGGCCAACCGGCGTCTGCGGCGACGATCTCGATCGTCCAGGCGGGATTCATCTGCACCGGCATCCTTAACATCATCGCCGGCCTGATCATCCGTGTCTCGGGCGGCAAGAAAGCAATCGACAAGTACCTGCCCCCGATCGTCTCCGGCGCGGTGGCCTGCACCATCGGCCTGGGCCTGGGCTACACCGCCCTGACCATGGCCTCCGGCACCTGCTGCGGCGTTGACCCCGCAGCCGCACCACGCGAGACACTTTTATGGTGGCTGGCAGCCGTCATCACCCTGCTGGCAACCGTTTTGCTTTCAGTGTACCTGCAGGGCAAGGGCTTCATCGGCATGCTCCCCGTGCTGTTGGGAGCCATCGTCGGTTACATCTTCGCAGCTTTGCTGGGCATGGTTAATTTCGCCAGCATTGGCCAAACCGCCTGGTTTACCGCACCGCGGATCACCTTCCCCAACTTCGGCCACGAATTAACCGTGACCGTGCTGGTTGGTGTGGGCATCATGGCCATCGCCACCATCCCCGAATCCACGGCGCACCTGTACCAGATCAGCCTGTACGTTGACCACCTGGCCGAGGAAATGGGCCGCGAACCCATCCAGCTGAAAAACTACATCGGCCTGAACCTGATGCTGGACGGCCTGGATGACCTGGTGAACGGCCTCTTCGGCTCCACCGCCGGCACCAACTACGGCGAGAACAACTCGCTGATGGTGATCACCCGGAACTACTCCGGCCCGTCATTGTTGGCGGCCGGCTGCATTGCGGTCATCCTTGGCTTCATCGGCCCACTGAAGGATGCCGTGAACAGCATCCCGACCGCCGTGGTCGGCGGACTGGCGATCTACCTCTATGGCGTCATCGGCATGCAGGGTATCGCATTGATGATGGCCGAGAAGGTGGACCTGTACGATCCGGGCCAGTTGGCGATCGGCGCCATCATCCTGGTGATCGGCATTGGCGGCAACATCGGTTACAACGGCAACCTGCCAATCCCGCTGCTGCAGGGCGTGTTCCCGATCGGCTGGCCGGCGATCGCCACTGGCGCAGTTGTCGGTATAATCATCAACCTGATCTTCGTGACCTTCAAACCGCCACAAGTGCGGGCGACCGACGTACTTGAATAGCATTTGAAGTGTATTGGATCGTTTGCCGGTTCCTGAAAATGATCCAAAACCGAGGAACAAACCTCCCCGATGTCTTTCACGGCATCGGGGAGTGTTTTCCCGGGAAAAGACAGTTTGGTATAATTTCAGCACCAACACCGAAGGGTAGAAAATGATCCTCGTCACAGGAGCAGCAGGGAAGACCGGCCGGGCAGTCCTCAAGGCTCTTGCCCACTTTCACATTGACGCACGCGCCCTGGCAAGGAACCAGGAAGAGGCGGGCGTCCTGGAAAAAGGTGAGGCCAAAGAAATCTTCATTGGCAATTTGCGGGATGACAAGGCAATGCTGGAAGCCACCCGACAGGTCGAGATGGTCTACCTGATCTGCCCCAATGTCGTCCCGGATGAACTGGAAATCGGGAAACGGCTGCTGGCGGCAGCAAAGAGGAACGGCGTAAGGAGGGTGGTTTATCATTCCGTTCTACATCCACAGGTAGAAGCGATGCCCCACCACTGGCAGAAAATGCGGGTGGAGGAGGCCATATTCCAGGCAGGAATTGATTTTACGATCCTGCAACCCTGCGCCTATATGCAAAACATCCTTGCCGGCTGGGATTTCATTGTCCAATATGGGATCTATAGCATTCCGTATTCGACCTCGGCACGGATCAGCATTGTGGACCTGGAGGACGTTGGAATGGCAGCCGGGCTGGTCATTAAGAACAGCGGCCACGAAAACGCGATCTATGAACTGGCAGGCCCGGAACCCCTGACGCAGGATGAGGTGGCCGGAATCCTGGGGAAGGAATTAAACCGGGACGTTCGAGCCGTTAGCCAGAACCGAGGTGACTGGAGCAAACGCGCAAAGGGCGGGAAGATGAACGACTATGCCCGCCAAACCTTGTTGAAAATGTTCGAGTATTATGACCAATTCGGACTGATTGGGAACCCAAGGACCCTGGAAACCATCCTCTGCAGACCGGCAACCACTTTTACCGATTTTGTAAGACGCGAAATGAAGGCCAGAACAAACCTCTGACCGGAAGGATCAACCAACCTCCATGGAAAAAAATCGGAGTCAAAATTACAACTTTGCATTTGAAGCCATACCCTTGTTGTTTCACAGCCAGACCAACGGTTTCATGGAATATGTTGAAAAAAAGGGGGTGGACTTCTTAAAATTTTGGTGGAATCATGTGGGAGACCGCATGGATGAGCCAAAACGGGTTTCACCGCTTGGTTTGACCTATTATGAAACCCAATTCGATAAAAAAACCCGCATCTTTTACATCACCCTGCCCACGCCGAGGGAAAATGGAGATGCGTACTTCCTGGCTTGCGTGGGGAGGCCGGAAAAACGTTTCGGCATTGTGCGCCTGCCAAACACCGCAGTCTATGTTCTGAGCCGGAAGGACGAACAAGCAGAAGGGCATCGAACAGCCTTTGGGGAGTTGACACCCCGGGCGAGGTACCGGGAGCTGGGTGTGGGACTAAAACCCACCAAGCAGGACTTTCAGCGCGTTGTTGAGAACAGGTTGAGGAGGAAGAAGTGAAATTCTCTCCAGGGTTGATCGCGGTTGCAGTATCCATTCTCATTTTTTATGCCCGGATCGCCATGCTGAGGGGAAAAAAGAAACGGCTGGAGCGGCAGTTGGCACTTAAGAGGCGAAGGGTGAAAGGCCGATCGAAAGGCGCGGCCCTGCCGGAAAAGGACAAATCGCGGCCGCCATACGGCGTTTCCAGTTGGTGGCTGGTTGGCCTGGCGATCGTCTTCATGCTGTTTGGGATGACCCTTTACAACCAGAACTGGCTGCTGGAGTACCAAGACTATTGGTGGCTGCCAATCTGTTTGGGAGTCATCACGTTTGCTTTTTGCTTCAAGGTGGAGGTCCCTGGCCTTGAGGAATGAGGCAAAGGATTGGATACTAATCACGAACAAAGTAGTGATAAATGAACTTGACCAACAAAACCGTGCGTGTTAGGATTTATTACCGGAATTCTTTCGCCAGCGTAATGTTTTCATGATTCAAATGAAATGGAGGTGGAACAGGAATATTTTCATGTAATACACGTCCTGCCGATCTTCCGCGAGATTGGCAACGATGCACCAGCCTCAAAGCAAGAAACCCAAGATGTATGCAATGAAACCGTTTAAATTATTTCATTAGAGAGGAAGTCACTCATGATCAATCCTCATCCCGGATTACCGGAACTTGATTATGTTGTACCCGCTTCACTTGATGAAGCCTGCAAATTACTGGCTGATCATGCCGGCCAGGCAAAACCCTTCATGGGCGGGACGGATTGCTTTGTCCGCCTGCGCGATGGGGCCTGGAAGCTGCAATACCTGGTGGATGTTAAAGGCTTGCCAGGGATGAACAAGATTACTTTTGATGCGAACAAGGGCCTGACAATTGGTGCTGCGGTTCCGATGAACCAGGTTGCAGCGTCTGCCGAGGTCAACAAGCATTACCCGCTGCTGGCTGAAGCAGCACGGACCGTTGCCAGTTACCAACTGCGCACCCGGGCCACAATCGTGGGAAATATTTGCAATGCTTCACCAGCCGGAGACACGACAGGTGCCTGCATTGTTTACCAGGGCGTTCTTAATATTCATGGGGTGAAGGGAGAGCGGACTGAACCCCTGAGCTCCTTCTTCAAAGGGCCGGGGCAAACAACCCTGCAACCCGGTGAGATTGTGACATCCATCTCCTTCCCTGTGCCCCCCAAGGGACATTCCGGCAGGTACATCAAACTGGGCCGGAACAAGCTCAGTGATCTCTCGATTGTGGGTGTTACCGCGATGTGTTACCCTGACAACAGCGCAAAATCCGGTAAACGGTTCCGATTGGCACTGGCTTCGGTTGCCCCCGTACCACTTGTGCCGGTGAAAGCGGAAGCGATCCTGGCTGAAAAACCTGCCGGAGAAGCGACCATCCTGGAAGCCGCGGAAGCAGCCATGGATGCCTGCACCCCCATTGATGACGTTCGCGGGTCCGCCCGCTACAGGAAGTACATGGTGCGCAACCTGACCCGGCGCGCCCTGCAGGAGATCCTGGCCAAGGCCAGTTAAGCAAGCGGCAGGGATATCTGGAAAGTTAGGGAAAATTGGAGGTATAGTATGTCTTTTCATCGAATTGTATTGACCATTAATGGATCTCCTGAGCAGGTGGACGTACCAGGGCACATGACCCTTCTACAGATGCTGCGGGAAAAGCTGGCGCTGACCGGAACCAAGAACGGCTGCTCTGCAGGCGAATGCGGTGCGTGCACCGTGCTGATGAATGGCGAACCGGTGAACAGTTGCATGGTATTGGCCGCCGAATGCAATGGGGCAAACATTGTCACCGTTGAAGGGCTTTCCAAGGACGGCAAGTTGAATACCTTGCAGCAATCCATCATCGACGAGGGAGGTGTGCAATGTGGTTTTTGCACGCCGGGCATGCTCATCTCCGCGCATGCATTGTTGAAACGAAAACCGCATCCCACCGAGAAGGAGATCGCCGAGGCATTGGTGGGAAACCTGTGCCGTTGTACCGGTTACGTGCGCATTATTAACGCTGTGAAAGCTGCCGCAGAGGCCAAGTAAAGGAGGCTCGACATGGCAAAGGAAAAATCCAAAGAAAAAACCACCAGTGTGGTCGGTATTTCGAAACCGCGTGTCGATGTCCGTGAAAAAGTCACCGGTGCAGCGGTCTATACCGATGACGTACAATTTGGCGCTTCGTTGTTGCATGCGAGGGTAAAACGGAGCCCATACCCACATGCCATTATTAAAAAGATCGATACCAGCAAGGCAAAGGCGCTGCCAGGCGTAAAAACGGTTGTGACCGGTGAAGATTTTCCAGGAATGGTTGGGCTTTACCTCAAAGACCGTTTTATTTTCGCACGAGACAGGGTGCGGTTCGTTGGCGAGGCAGTTGCGGGAGTGGCGGCTGTCAGCGAGGACATCGCGGAAAAAGCGCTGGACCTGATCGATGTAGAATATGAGGAGTTACCGGGTATTTTTGAACCGGTTTACGGAGCATCAAAGGATGCCCCGCTATTACACCCAAACCTGGGCGATTACGAAGTCCCCAATTTCATTTTCCCGGTTCCGGGAACGAACATCGCCAACCACTTCAAGGTTCGCAAAGGTGATGTTGAGGAAGCATGGAGCAAATGTGCGGCCATTGTTGAACACACGTTCAAGGTGCCGCATGTGCAGCATGTGCCCATTGAACCACATATCGCGATCGCAAAGGTGGATGATGAGGACAATATTACACTTTGGGCGTCTTCCCAATCGCCCTTTGCGCAGCGGAACTTGATCGCCCAAACCCTGCAGATACCGGAGGGAAAAATCCGGGTGATCGCTCCGTTGATCGGCGGCGGGTTCGGCTGTAAAGCCGGTGTCACAATGGAGGCCATTCCGGTCGCGATAGCCATGAAGGTGCGCAACCATCCCGTCAAGATGCGACTGACCCGTGAAGAGGAGTTCTTCACCAACTTTGTACGCCAAGGGCTGGTGGCCAAGGTCAAAGTGGGATGCGACAAGAACGGGAAGCTGCTTGCTATCCAGAACGAGATGTACTGGGATGGAGGCGGTTACACCGATTACGGGGTGAACATCACACGCGCCGGCGGATACTCCGGTTCCGGCCCGTTCAACGCCCCCAACGTCAAGATCGACAGTATGTGCATCTATACGAACCACCCGATTGGAGGGGCTTACCGGGGGTTTGGCATGTCGGAAGTTCACACCGGTATTGTGCAGGCAATGGATATGCTGGCTGAGAAGATAGGGATGGACCCGGTCGAGTTCATGAAGATGAACGTGGTGCAGGAAGGCGACAAGCTGCTGACCGGCATGACCATGCACAAAACAGGCATCAAGGATTGCATTGAAAAAGTGGCCAAGGAGATCGACTGGGGTGTAAAGGAAAAACCCACCGCACCCAATAAAAAACGCGGGAAGGGCATCGCGGTGATGTGGAAGGCGCCAGCCATGCCCCCAAATGCCGGGTCGAGTTCATTAATCAAGTTAAATGAAGATGCCTCGGTAACCGTACTGATCGGAGGCCAGGAACTTGGCCAGGGAACATTCACCGTCATGGCGCAGATCGCAGCAGAAACACTGGGTGTTCCCTTTGAATCCATCAAAGTAAAGGGGCCGATCGACACCCAATACAGCCCTTATGAATGGCAGACCGTTGCCAGCCGCCTGACCTGGAGCATGGGGAATGCGGTTCGGAACGCGGCCCTGGATGCCCGTCAAAAGATCCTGGATATGGTTGCCGAAGCCTGGAATGAAAAACCGGAAGACCTGGACATCAAGGATGGGTATGTCATTTCCTATAAAACCGAGGAGTCGATCTCGTTGAAGGACATTGTGGTGTACGGCATCCCGAAGCCGGACTACAATGGCTGGTATGGCGGCCCGATCGTTGGCAGCGGCAATTTCATGCCGTCCTACGTGACCGGGCTGGACAAGGAAACCGGCCAAGGGGAGAGAGCGGTCGTACATTATACGACTGGCGCACAGGCCGTGGACTTGGAGATCGATGTTGACACCGGGCAAATCACCATCCTAAAGGCAGTATCAGCATTTGATGTTGGAAAGGCGATCAACCCGGACCTGGTGAAATCACAGATCGAAGGCGGATTCGTGCAGGGGATGAGTTCGGCGATCTTTGAAGAGTTAAAGCTCGTCAACGGAGTGATGGGCAATCCAAGTTTTGTTGATTACCGCATTGCGACCACGGCTGATGTCCCCGAGAAAATTGAAGCCCACATTGTAGAAACCGCCCAGGATGATGGTCCATGGGGAGCCCGCGGGGTTGGTGAGCACCCAATGGTGCCAACTATCGCATGCCTGGCGAACGCCATTTACAATGCCACCGGGACTAGGGTTACCAATCCTCCATTGTCCGCAGAGAAGATCTACACTGCCATGCTGGACAAGGGGATTGTGAAATAAACGAAACATCAAGGCTAAATAAACAATGCCGGGCTCACAGGTCCGGCATTGTTTTTGGCACAAATGGCATAAATTAATGGTGACAAATTGTTACCAGTGAGTCGAATAACATCACTTGAGATGTGTGAAACATGCCTGTAAAATTAGAGCAGACAACCTGGCAAACAGTTCGTATCCATATTTAATTTAATACCAATATTTCAATATGATGGAGGCAAAAAACCTGTGGAAACAAAAAAGAAACCCCAAGGACAGGCAAAGGGAAAGGATGTTCTCTTTGCCTCATTAAAGGAGAAGCGCTCACAACTGGCGCTAGGAGGTGGACAGGACCGAATAGAAGCCCAACATGCAAAAGGCAAGTTAACTGCACGTGAACGGGTTGAAAAATTCGTAGATCCAGGTTCATTCCAAGAAATTCAACCCTTCATGATACACCGCCATACGGAATATGGAATGGACAAAG
Source organism: uncultured Anaerolineaceae bacterium (assembly GCA_964420835.1). Lineage (GTDB taxonomy): Bacteria > Chloroflexota > Anaerolineae > Anaerolineales > Anaerolineaceae > CAYQUO01. The sequence goes on along the minus strand of CAYQUO010000010.1, from coordinate 51,338 downwards.
CCCGTTTTTATGGGGACGGCATGGTCGCCGGGTTTGCCAAGGTTAACGGACGCCGGGTTTGCCTGTATGCACAGGACTTTACCGTAATGGGTGGTTCATTCAGTGAAGTGGCGGGCATTAAACTGGCCAACCTCATGGATATGGCCATGCAGGCCGGGGTGCCGGTGATTGGCCTGAGCGATGGCGGCGGGGCGCGCATCCAGGAAGGCATTTGGAGCCTGTGGGCCTTTGGAGAATTGTTCTACCGCAATACGCTCGCCAGCGGTGTCATCCCGCAGATCAGCGTCGAATTGGGACCATGCGCCGGTGGCCATGTGTATTCACCAGCCATCACAGATTTCATCATCATGACCAAACACATCAGCCACATGTTCATCACCGGGCCGGAAGTGATCAAAGCCGTGACAGGCGAGGAAGTTGATTTCGAAACCCTCGGTGGAGCCAGCACCCATTCCAGCGTCAGTGGCGTGGCCCATTTCGCCGCAGAAAATGAAGATGACGCGCTGAACACTGCAAGAACACTGCTGAGTTACCTTCCCTCCAACAACATGGAACAACCGCCGGTGGTTGAGACGAACGACAACCCGTTCCGAATGGACAGGGAATTGGACACGATCGTACCGGAAGATCCAAATGAACCCTATGAAATGCATGATGTGGTCAACAAGGTCTTCGATCTTGGATCCTTCTTCGAGGTGCACGCCAATTTTGCCCGTAATGCCCTGGTTGGGTTTGCCCGGCTTCACGGCCAATCCGTTGGTGTAGTTGGACAACAACCCACCCACCTGGCAGGCAGCATCGATATTGATGCCTCGGATAAAATTGCCCGATTCGTCCGCTTCTGCGATGCATTCAACCTGCCCATCATCACTTTCTCCGATTCGCCCGGTTTTCTCCCCGGAGTATCAACAGAACACCGTGGCATCATCCGGCATGGAGCGAAGATCGTATTTGCCTACTCTGAAGCCACAGTGCCCAAGATTACGGTTGTGACCCGCAAGGGATATGGCGGTGCGTTTATTGTAATGGGTTCAAAACACCTGAGAGCCGACCTCATCTTTGCCTGGCCGAATGCTGAGATTGCGGTGATGGGCGCAGATGGTGCTGTTAACATTCTCTTCCGCAAGGAGATCAAGGAGGCTGCAGATCCCAAGGCTGAACGGGCACGGCTGGTGGCGGAATACCGGGAGAAATTTGCCAACCCATACGCTGCTGCTGCAGGCGGACACATTGATGATGTAATCATCCCCTCTGAAACCCGTCCACGGTTGATCGCCGCATTGGAACTTTTACGGGATAAGCAAAGCAAGTTGCCGGCCAAGAAACACGGCAACATGCCACTTTAATTCATTCACAAATACCAATAGGAGGTGCAGTTTGACTCCATTTGTTCAGGGTCTATACGTCAGTATTGTTGGGTTGGTTGTTCTGTTCATCGTTGCAGCGATCTTTTATTTGCTTCTGGTGGTTCTGCAAAAGATCTTCCCGGGCGACGAGAAAGAAAAAGCAGAAGTGACTGCAACACAAGCGCCAACAGCAACAAAAGTATCCTCAGATGATGAGGAGATTGCAGCCGTGATTGCCGCTGCAGTCATTAACATGCGCCAGTTGACACAAAGCGGGTTAGGATCCTCGTTGTTGGAGAATCGCAGTGCCTGGTGGTCGTCCAATTTACTGGCTGCCCGCGAGAAAGTTCAAAGTAAAAAATAAATCCTGAGGGACGATGATGAAACAAAAAATGACAGTCAATGATAAAACCTATGATGTTGAAGTCAGTGATTTGATGTCTTCACCAGTCCGGGTTGTTGTAAATGGAAAAGAATATGATGTGGTCATCGAATCGACCGGACCAGAACCAGTAAAAAGCAAAACACCTGCAGCGCCTCCAGTAGTAAAAGCTGCTCCGGTCGCGAGGCCAAAACCTGCGGCAGTTGTTGCAGATTCGGGGAATGTGATCGTGGCCCCAATGCCCGGGACAATCCTGGAGGTCAATGTTGAACCTGGAACAAAGGTCACTGTTGGGCAACAGGTATGCACCCTTGAAGCGATGAAGATGAAAAACGCCATCCGGTCAACCAAGGAGGGCGTAATCGCGAGCGTGGATGTGACAGCAGGACAGAAGGTTCAACACGGCGAAGTTCTCGTCAGGTTCGAATAAAGGATCAGGCATGAACCTCTCAAACTTATCCTTTCTTGGCGACGCTTTAATGGCATTTACCTGGCAAAATCTCTTGATGATTGCTATTGGTGTTGTATTGCTGTACCTGGCAATCGCCAAGGATTATGAGCCTCTGCTGCTCTTGCCAATTGGTTTCGGTGCCGTATTGACAAACCTGCCACTAACCGCTGTTTTTGGTGAGCACGGTTTTCTGATGACATTGTATAAAGCAGGTGTGGAAACCGAATTGTTCCCGCTGCTTCTCTTTATTGGGATCGGGGCAATGACAGATTTTGGTCCCTTGTTTGAGAACCCCAAAATGGTTTTCCTTGGTGCAGCGGGGCATATTGGAATCTTTATCACCATGCTTGTTGCGATTCTGCTTGGCTACAGCATCCAGGAAGGCGGTGCAATAGGCGCCATTGGGACAATGGACGGCCCAACTTCCATTATTGTAGCCAAAACACTCGCTCCGGGTTTGCTGGCACCAATCGCAGTAGCGGCATACAGCTACATGTCGCTGGTCCCGATCATTCAACCTCCGGTCATGAAAGTGTTGACCACGGATGCAGAGCGAAAAGTGCATATGCCGTATTCTGACCGGAAAGTCAGCAAATCCGTACGGATCATCTTCCCAATCGCTGTAACGATTGTGGTCAGCCTGATTGCGCCGGCTGCCGCAGCCTTGATCGCCACGATCATGTTGGGGAACCTGATGCGAGAATCCGGAGTTGTGGAACGGCTGACCAACTGCTCCGAAAACGAAATCGCCAACATCACCACCCTGTTTCTTGGGCTGGCAATTGGCGCCTCAATGCAGGCTGAAAGTTTTGTGAGATGGCAGACATTTGGCGTGATCGCACTCGGGCTGTTGGCTTTCGTGTTCGATATGACCGGGGGCGTCCTTTTTGCCAAGCTACTCTACCTGGTCACCGGTGGAAAGTTCAATCCGCTGCTTGGCTCTGCAGGAATCAGCGCCTTTCCAATGGCCGCACGCGTGGTACAAAAGACAGCACAGGAATACGATTTTGACAACCACCTGTTAATGCACGCGATGGGCGCGAACGTGGCTGGCCAGTTGGGAAGCGTGGTGGCCGGCGGTGTTCTGATGGCTTTGATTCTAAGCATGGTTTAATCCAAGAATAATAATATTCTTATGTGGTTAAAATCTAATTATTCAAGTGAAAAAGGAGAGCTATGAAAATAATTGACCTAACCATTCCATTAGGGCAGGCGACTCCCCCATGGCCAACCTATGAGCCGTTGCAGATCAAGTATTTCAAGCGGCTGGCTCCAAATGGTGCGAATGGGCAGTTGCTCACCCACTCCAACCATCTGGGTACACACCTGGATGGAGAGATCCATTTCTACACCCCGGGCAAGGACATCGCTTCCTTGGACATGGACTTCCTAGTACACGAAGCCGCAGTTGTTGACCTGAGCGATGTTACCGGTGACTATGACGTTTACACCAGCAAAATGATCGAGGAGCGGGTGGAAGTGAAACAGGGTGACATTCTTGTCATCCATACCGGCTACCACCACTTTGGTTGGGATCACCCAACCGCTGATGAGGTACGCTACATGGTTTGCCACCCCGGACCGGATCGAGAATTTATTGAGTGGTCAAAGAAGAAAAAACTTCGCTGGATTGCGGTGGATTGCGGCAGCGCTGATCACCCAATGAACACGATCATCCGCAATTGGATGCCCCGGCAGGCAAAGCAGGCCGATTTTGTGTTCCAGAAGAAATTTGGAAAACCGCTGGCCGAGTGTTTTGATGATTCCAAATACCAGCAGATGCATATCGACATGTTCCCGGACGGGATCATCCATGCAGAATGTTTCGGCGGCGAGATCGACCTGATCCTCAACCGGCGGATTACTGTGGGCTTCTTCCCCTGGCGGTTCGTGGATGGCGAATCCAGCATTGGACGGGCGGTCGCATTTGTCGATGACGATGAATATGCGAAATTGATGAAGAAAAAGGAAAGCATGCCAAAGACGAAATTTGGCGACGCCTATGATCCGAAGCATGTTGAAAGCCTAGCGAAAATCTCGGCAGAAAACATGAAAGGGTTTTCTTACAAGTAAAGGGAGTTCCTTCAATGAAATATGATTTGCCCACCAAAGCATCCCAGGAAGTCCTTGAGATCGATGCTCGCGAGATTGAGGCTATCCTGCAAGGACCAGCATTAAAATTGAAACCCTGGCCAGGCGCCATGCTCCCATTGAAGGATGGCAAAACCCTTTACATACGCGAAGCCCGCGTTGACGAAGTCCCCGTTATGCTTGCCTACCTGAAGCGGTTCCTGGACGTGGACCATGACTTTTACGATCTAGTCGGAGCCCGTGTATATTCCGAGGTTCTTGGCTGGCACCGCAAGCGTTTAAAAGACCCGTATAACCTGGTGGGATTGATCGACGGTCTGTGGGCCGGTTTTGCCAATGGCAGGCTGCTGAATGAGGATATTAACATCAGCCTGCACACGATGGCCCTGGTGCGCGGCGGCCGTATTGGGGCAGCCATGTACTATGCCAAAGCCTATTACGGATTTGAAATTCTCGGCAACAAGGAGTGGTGGGCGACATACGAGAGTTACAATGGCTGGCTGCGTTGGGGGCTCGGAATGGCCCAACCCAGCTACCCCTGGCCAGAAACCCAGCACGAACTCGGTGGTGCCAAAGTGTATTACATCCGGAAGAACTATTGGGACAGCGTGGTAAAAGATTATGTTCGCCAGATGGTTGGTGCGGACCTGGAGTTCAATGTTCCAGACGAGATCCGGAAGAAGAACGAGGTTATGCGGGCTCCCGAAGACCTGCTGGTATAAGTTATAGCAACAGCCTTGAATTGGCGCCGGCAGCGTTTACCAAAGCTGCCGGTTGCCATTTTAATTAAGGTAAGCGATCTTCTTTGGAAATAAAAGACCTGCCAGATTGCAGGTCTTGAGTGGCGAGGGTGAGGGTTGAACTCACGACCAAGGGCTTATGAGTCCCCTGCTCTTCCACTGAGCTACCTCGCCGTGCAGACAATAATACTATGAATAAAAAGAACTGTCAAATGCAACTTGCCAAAACCACCTATGCGAAGCCCAAATGCCGTTCCTTCATGGATACATATTTCAGCCCTCCCACAACCAGGTGGTCAAGAATTTCAATATCCAACACCCTGGAAGCCTGAACCAGGCCGCGCGTGAGGGCAATATCCTCCGGACTGGGTGTGGGATCACCGCTGGGATGGTTGTGTATGACGATGATCGAAGTCCCATTGCGCAGGATGGCAGGACGAAACACCTCTGCAGTACGGACATAAGAAGAATTTACTGAACCAGAGTAGACCTTTTCCCGATGAATTACCTGACAGCGGGTATTCAGTACAACCACCCACAACTGTTCATTGGTGAGCCCAGCCATTTCATAGGTCACCATATCCGCTACATCTGCAGGACTGTGAATGGTTCGCCTTTGAGACCAGCCTTCCAGGTGCATTCGTCCGCTTAGTTCCAAGGCAGCCTTAATCTGGGCAGCCTTTGCCGGTCCAATCCCGCGATACCGGCACAATAAATCAAAGGAAGCCTGATGGATCCCTGACAGACCGCCAAATTCCACCAGCAAGTTACCTGCAAGCTGGAGGACATTTTCCCCCATGGAGCCAGTACGAAGCAGGATAGCAATCAGTTCCGGGGTGGAAAGGTTCTCGGCCCCGTCGGTTTGAAGCCGTTCGCGCGGTCTGTCGCGGGGAGCCATATCTGCTATCCGGTATGCAAGACTTTTCCCATTTTCCATCCTGCCTCCATGATTCTCTTTCTCGGTATCTGTTCAATATATACCCGACTTTCCCGCAGAGCAAGTCCTCGTGAAAATCAATCTGCCGGACAAACTGCTCCCTTAGAAATGCAACCATGCTATAATTTCAAGACTGGAGAACAAGATGACCCTTGATCCTGTAACGCTAAGCAGCCTGATCCTCATCGGCACCGCATTTGGAGGCGCATTCCTAGCCGCGTTATGGCTGAGCCTGATCTTTTGGACATATCGCGATATCCGTCAACGGACCCGTGATCCATTGATGAGAATCCTGGCAGTTATTGTGGCTGTTTTCTTGTTCCTGCCAGGGATCCTTATTTATCTTGTCCTCCGCCCAAGCACTACCTTTAATGAGGAATATCAACGTTCACTTGAAGAAGAAGCCCTACTTCAAACCATTGAGGAAAAACCTGCCTGCACAGGTTGCGGCAGGTTGGTTTCTGACGAATGGATCCTTTGCCCATCCTGCCACACGGAATTAAAAAGGACCTGTACAAACTGCAAACGACCATTGGAAATTCAGTGGACTGTATGCCCCTTCTGTGGATATTCCAAAAGCAAAGACAGATCTTCACCTGTTGAAATCAACCCAGATGAGAAGCCACAAAGCCTCAGCGCAGCCGAACTGTGAAACGTTTTCAGATCCCGTAGAGGACTATAATAATTCCATGAAGCTTCCCACTTCCATCGAACCCATCGACTACCTGGTAATTGGTCATATCACCCAGGATATCACTCCTTCGGGGCTTGTATTGGGGGGAACTGTGGCATACGCCTCACTAACCGCCCAAGCATTGGGTTTACGGGTGGGCATTGTAACTGCCTGCAACCCAAATCTGTCCATAGGGGAACTCAATGGAATTCCCATGGTCATTAAACCATCAGCCAATACCTCCACCTTTGAGAACATTCAAAAGCCTGGGGGAAGGATTCAATACCTTCACCACCGGGCAGATGAAATCGGGATGGATTGCGTCCCTCCCATATGGCGCCAAACGCCCATTGTTCACCTGGGACCTTTGGCGAATGAAGTGGATCGTTCAATGATCGCCGCTTTCCCCAATTCCCAGGTAAGCATGACGCCCCAGGGATGGATGAGGAAGTGGGATAACCGGAAACGAATATCCTTTCAACCCTGGCCGGACGAAGATACCCTGAAATATCTACCCAAAGCAACCGCGGCCATTATGAGCATTGAAGACGTTGAGGAAAATGAGGAGCGTGTCGATGAAATCGCTTCCAAAATCCCCATCCTGGCAGTCACTGAAGGAGCCGATGGCGCCCGCCTGTATTGGAATGGTGACCTGAGGAGATTTCGACCGCCAAAAATGAAGGAGGTCGATCCTCTTGGTGCTGGAGACATTTTTGCCGCCGCTTTTCAGTATCGTTTGTATGCAACACGGAATCCCTGGGAGGCAGCGAGGTTCGCCACTCAATTGGCATCTTTCTCTGTTGCCAGGCGGGGTTTGGCAGGTGTTCCAACGGCATCTGAGGTTGAGGCTTGCCAAATAGAGATCCTTTCGAAGAATTAATTACCATGGCACATATTTATACCCTTGTAAACCAGAAAGGTGGCGTTGGAAAAACAACCTGTGCCATTAACATTGGCGCCTATTTAGGATATTTTGGACAACGTGTGTTACTTGTTGACCTGGATCCACAGGCAAATGCCACCTCCTGCCTGGGAATTGAAAAGAGGGAGGTGAAGACCGGGACGTACGAAGTCCTTATCGGCGCCATGCCGATAGGGCAACAAATATTGACCAATCCGAGGTTTAAGCTTTCCTTGCTTCCCTCCTCTCCCTCCCTGGCTGGCGCCGAGGTGGAACTCATTGAACTTCCAGAACGCGAGAAACGTTTACAGAATGCATTACAACCTGCCCTGGACAGGTTTGACTATATCCTGATCGACTGCCCGCCATCTTTAAGCCTGTTAACGATCAACGGCATAATGGCAGCCTCACATGGAGTGTTAATACCCGTTCAGTGTGAATATTTGGCCTTGGAAGGATTGGGCATGTTGACCCAAACCCTAAACCGGGTAAAAAACACATTGAACCCCGAAATCCATGTCCGAGGCGTCATTTTGACGATGTATGACGGCAGGACCCGACTGGCAACAGATGTGGTATCTGAAGTGCGCAAGTATTTCCCAAAGGAGGTGTTCAACACGGTCATCCCCCGCAGTGTACGCCTGGCCGAGGCTCCTTCCTATGGGCAACCCATTTCGATCTATGCACCCGAATCAAATGCCGGAATAGCCTACCGGGCACTTGCCCACGAGATCCTTGAACAGGATGGTTTGCACATTCAATTGGAAATGCACCCCAATGAGGAAAAATGCCACCAAAAGGCGGTTTAGGAAAAGGATTAAACGCATTATTAGCCGGTGAGAACGCTCCAGGAGGCGATAGCGGAGCAATTTATGTTTCTGTTGAACGCATTGAAGCGAACCCAAGGCAACCGCGGCGTTCCATGCCTGATGCGGAATTGGAGCAGCTTGCCCAATCGATCAGGGAACATGGAATCCTGCAGCCACTGGTAGTGACGTATCATTCCCAATCCAATACCTACACTCTAATCGCCGGCGAACGCAGGCTTCGGGCTGCCGCCCTGGCCGGGTTGACCACCGTCCCGGTATTGGTGCGGCAAGCAACAGAACAACAACGGCTGGAACTTGCATTGATCGAGAATCTGCAGCGCGCTGACCTTTCCGCCCTGGAAACCGCAGAAGCCTATTTCCACCTGCAGGAGTCTTTCGGGTTAAGCCAGGAAGACATTGCAGCCCGAGTCGGCAAGGACCGGGCGACTGTAGCCAACACCCTGCGATTGTTGAAACTAACTGAAAGCGTTAAGACTGCCTTAGCCGAGAGCAAGATCTCTGAAGGACATGCCAGGGCACTGTTAGGATTGAACAGCGCCCCCGCCCAGGCAGCTGCGCTCCAAACCATTATTGCTCAAAGCCTATCCGTCCGGCAAACCGAGGAGTTGGTTCGTAAATTATCAGGGACCCGCCCGGATATCGTTCGCCCCAATAGGGAGCCGGAACCTGAAATAAAGGACATTGAATACCGGCTTTTCCGATACCTGGGCACCAAAGTCAGACTAAAACACGGGAAAAACGGCGGAACAGTGGTAATCCATTATTTCTCTGATGAAGAGTTAAATGACCTGATTGAAAAGATCGTCAGGGAGTAATTTTGCTGATCCTGCACAACGCCAATATTTATACGATAGATGGCACTAAACCCCGCCCCACGGCAGTGGCCATCCAGGATGGTCAGATCCTGGCTACAGGTTCAGATGAGGATATATTTTCAATACCAGGGCGGAACCCAACGAAAATCGACTTGGATGGCAGAACACTGTGGCCGGGATTGACAGATGCCCACCTTCACCTGGAAAGATACGCCTTGGGCATCGACCAAGTTGCCTGTGAAACAGATACATTGGACGAATGCCTTGAACGCGTAAGAGCAAGAGCGTCTGAAATTCAACCAGGGAAATGGATCCTGGGGCATGGATGGAATCAAAATACGTGGGCCGATGGATTTGGAACGATTGAACAGTTGAACGATGCTGCCCCCGATAACCCAGTATACCTGACTGCAAAGTCACTACATGCTGCCTGGGTAAATCAACCGGCGATGAACTCTGCAAAGATTGACGAAAACACACCCAACCCGACGAACGGTCAGATCGGAAGGGATTTTCAAGGGAAACCAAACGGAATCCTGTACGAAGGGGCGATGGAAATGGTTTCGCGGATCATTCCCCTTCCCAGTCTCCAAGATACCGCAGACGCAATTGAAAAAGCCCAGGTACACCTTTGGAAATCAGGCTTGACATGCATCCACGATTTTGACTCTACCACCTGTTTTTCAGCCTTGCGACATCTTCATAACACCAACAGGTTGCAACTTCGAGTACAAAAAAGTATTCCCATCGAGAGCCTTGACGATGCCATCCGGCAGGAGCTTAGAACTGGAATTGGTGACACGACCCTGTGGATAGGGCCGGTAAAAATCTTTGCAGATGGAGCGCTTGGACCTCAATCCGCTGCTCTATTCGAACCATACCAGGGACAGGGACAGAACCTCGGTATGCTGTTCTTCAACAGCGAAGAGATATACGAGGTTGGGCAGAAAACCAGCACTGCAGGTTTTAGCCTGGCGATCCACGCCATTGGGGACAGGGCCAACCATGAAGCATTGAAAGGCCTGGGGAAATTACGAACATTTGAAAACAACAATCATTTAATTGGCTTGCGGCACAGGATCGAACATGTACAGATACTGCACCCTAACGACCTGCCACTTCTGAGACGACACAAGATCATTGGTTCTGTGCAACCCATTCATGCCACCTCTGATATGTCCCTGGCAGACCACTACCTGGGCGAAAGAACTCGGTACTGTTACGCTTACAAGTCGTTACTGGATGGCGGAGTCATCCTGGCATTTGGATCAGATGCACCAGTGGAATCACCAAATCCATTTTGGGGCTTGCATTCCGCCACAACACGTTGCCGCAAGGATGGATATCCAGATGATTGCGGCTGGCACCCGGAGCAAAGAATACCATTGGAAATCGCCCTAAAAGGATACACGACCGGAGCCTCCTATGCTGCAAGCCGGGAAACCACCCAGGGCAGAATAGAACCCGGTTACAACGCTGACCTGATCCTGCTGCCAGTGGATCCATTTACCATACCGAAACATGAAATACACCATATAACGCCGCTAGCCACCATGGTTGGGGGAAGATGGGTGTGGAAATCACATAATTGTCCTGTGGATTGATATAGACATGCCTCAACAGTTATCCTTAAAGCCGGAAATATTGGTAAGCCGCCTAGGTGAGTACCTGATTAGCAGGGAGATGATCACTCCTCTTGATCTTGAAAAAGCTCTGCATCTCCAAGAACAAATCCGTTCTGAAGGAAAACCGGTTCCATTACTGGGACAGATCCTCATCCAGATGGGCAGCCTTTCAAAAGACGACCTTGACCAGGCGATCACTGAACAGGTACTCGCCCTGCGAAACGCACTTCTCCGCTCCAACCAGCAATTGGAAGCCAGAGTAGAGGAGAGGACCAAAGAGCTGGCAGCAGCCTACGACCAACTTTCAGAACTAAACCGATTAAAATCCAATTTTGTTGCAAATATTTCCCATGAATTGCGCACGCCTCTTGCACATATCAGTGGGTACATCGACCTATTAATCGCCGGAGACCTGGGCCCCCTATCTGAAGGCCAGCGGCTGGCCCTGATGACAATACAGAAATCGTACAACCAACTGGAAAAATTGATCGAAGACCTTATCCAATTCTCCATGGCAGAGAAAGGCCAGATCGACCTTCAGCTCGAGAATACCGATTTGGAACCATTCATAAAAGCGATCATTATCCGCATGAAAGATGAATTCAATGCGCAGGAACAAGTGATAACCCAACATATTCAACCAGGGCTTCCCCGGGTAAAAATTGATAAATCGAAAATCCAATGGGTAATATCCCACCTTTTGGAAAATGCCAGCAAATTTACGCCAAAAGGCGGTCATATTGACATTGAAATCCGGACTGAAGGCCCATTCGTGCGGGTGGCTATAATTGACACAGGAATTGGAATACCTGAGAACAAAACCAATGAGATCTTCGAACCTTTTCATCAATTGGATGCGGATAGGAACCGGAAAACCAGCGGAACCGGGCTTGGCCTCTCCCTGGTTAAAAAGATCATCGAGGCTCATGGCTCGTCAATCAGTGTAAAATCAAAGGCAGGAAAAGGGAGCGAATTCTACTTCCTCCTCCCATCGACCTCTACGAACAATTTACCATGACGATGATTACAACCCCGTCTTTTGAAACCATCAAACCAGAACACCTATTCAATATCAGTAACATCATTACCCATTTTAAAAGCTGGAAAACTGCCATGGACGAGATCGTCAGGCAGTTGAGGAAGATATTTATATTTGACAATATTGTGGTTTACAGTTTAAACCAGAAATCGGATATCCTGGAAATTTCGTATGCAAAAGCGGTTGGAAGGGGGCGCAGTGCTGAAACTGATATCGCCTGGGGGGAGGATATTGCCAATCAGATAGTTTATGGGAAAAGACAGGTTGTATCCCTGCCAGGAGATGATGAGAATGACCGGCTTAGGCGGCCGTATCTCCTGGGAGTGCCATTGACCATCCGTCATCGCATTACCGGTGCCCTTGTAATCATTCGTTTTGGCGGGCCAAAATATTGTGACGAGGATGAAAAGTTGATTCGGTTCATCGCCAACCAGGTGGCATTATTGGGAGAAACCCAACAACTGGCAGAACGTGACCACGAGTTGGAGACCCGCCATCAAATGGTGCAACTCCAGGAGGATTTCATCTCAAACATTTCCCACGAGCTACGCACCCCTCTCGGGTTTATCAAAGGCTATACAACTACGCTCCTGCGGAAAGACGCTCGCTGGAAAACAGCTACAAGGGAGGAATTCTTACAAATCATTGAACAGGAAACAGACAATCTTCAAAGGTTAATTGATAATCTTCTCGATTCTGCCCGCTTGCAATCCGGACAATTCACCATCAATTATCAACCTGTGAGGCTGGACTCCGTTCTGGCTGATGTGATCACACGGGCAAAGCTATATTCGCCTTCATTAAAAATCCGCTTCGAGCTTGCTCCTGGTACAACAACCATTGAGGCAGACCCATTTCGCATTGCACAAATTTTTGAAAATCTTGTCAGCAATTCAATCAAGTATGCGCCGGGTGCGGATATTTTCATCCAAATTGAACAAAACGAAACTGACACAAAGATCCAATACCAGGATCACGGCCCGGGCATTACAGAGGATGCCCTTCCGTTCATTTTTGATCGTTTCTTCCGCGGCCAGGACCAGACGATTACCTCCCATGGATCCGGACTAGGATTATTCATTTGTAAACAGATAATCATGGCTCACTCGGGAACAATCCAAGCCAGTTCGAAATTGGGTGAAGGACTGGCATTTATCATTTGTTTACCCAACCATCCCCCTAGATTGAATAACACAGCCTTGACTGAAGGAGGTCCAGAATGACTACAATCCTAGTTGTTGACGATGAAGTTTTATACCAAAAATTATTAAAAGCCAACCTGGAAACGGAAGGATTTGATATTATTACCGCCGACAACGGGGAAGAGGCTCTTGAGATCATATCCTCAAAACGCCCCAACCTGGTCATCCTCGATGTTATGATGCCAAAACTGGATGGTTTTCAGACCTGCGAACGTATTCGACAATTCTCAAATATCCCCATCATCATGCTTACCGCAAAAGGAGAAGAATATGACAGGGTTAAGGGTTTAAATGCCGGCGCAGATGACTATGTTGTAAAACCTTTTTCGGCCACTGAGTTGGTCGCGAGAGTCCATGCGGTATTACGGAGGGTGACAACATCCGAGAAATCCACACAGGCGCGCATTTTCGACCACGGGCAATTGAGAATCGATTTTGCAAAGGCAGAGGTTTGGAAGGGGTCCAAACCAGTGTATTTGTCCGCGACAGAATACCGGCTTCTTATTCAGTTCGCCCATAATGTCGGACAGGTGATGTCAGCCGAAGAACTGCTGACCGCAATTTGGGGGCCACAATACAAAGATGATAAAGAGATCTTATGGGTAAGTATTGCCCGGTTGAGGCAAAAATTGGAAGAGAATCCACACAGCCCACAACATATTGTAACCCGTGCTGGGTTGGGGTATCTCATGCCGCCAGTGGAAGACAACCTGTCGAATGAGAAAGGTGGTGGAAATTGATGTACGATGCGTATGAAGACAAGGGCAAAATATTTACCGATGTAATCACCAAACACCCGATCCCTGTAATCGTGCAGACAACCAAAGAGGCTATTCACGGAAAATTCCATGTGCGTCCCAGTTTGAGGATTAAGGAAGAACTGGAAAATTGCGATGGGTTTGTTATTCTCACAGACGCTACCGTATTTGGCCCAGACAACAACATCATTCATAAAACAAAGATGATAATCATCGGTCTGCCACAACTGGTATGGATGCTGCCGGTTGATGAGAAGGAAAACGGATAGAGGAAGTATGGTCAATTCGACTGGTGGAACCTCACGAAATCCTGAAATTGTGAAATTAAAGAATTACCTGATTGGGTACATTTCACGAGAGCTAGAATCCCGCCCTGTTGATGACCATAATAAACAGGCGCTCGTAAGTCAATTGCTGGACCAGGCCTATCTAAGCACAAAACTCCAACTGCCATCCCAGGTTCGGGACCAATTGTTCGATGAAATCATTGACGAATTGTTGGGTTTTGGGCCCATCCAGGCATTGCTAAATGAACCTGATATATCAGAAGTAATGGTGAACGGCCATTTAAATGTTTATATTGAAAAACAAGGGATCGTTAGCAAGACGGATATCACCTTTGAAAATGACGACCAGGTGCTGAGACTGATAGACCGAATCATCCTGCCACTTGGGAGGCGGATTGACGCTGACAGTCCAACAGTTGACGCCCGTCTTCCGGATGGATCACGTGTTAATGCAGTTATTCCGCCGGTAGCAATTGACGGACCAACAATTACAATCCGAAAGTTCATCAAAGACCGGCTGAAAATTAATGAACTTCTGACGATCGGAAGCATCACCCGAGGGATGGCGGAATTCCTTAGGGCCTGTATCATCAGCCGTTTGAATATCATTATTTCCGGAGGAACCGGATCCGGAAAAACAACCCTGTTGAATGCACTATCCAGTTTTATTCCCACAACAGAGAGAATCATTACAATCGAGGATGCGGCTGAACTGCAATTACAGCAAAGTCATGTTGTTCGGATGGAAACCAAACCCCCTAACGTGGAAGGCAGGAATGCGGTCGTCATTCGTGACCTGGTGAGAAACTCCTTGCGGATGAGGCCAGACAGGATTATTGTTGGAGAGGTTCGAGGTGGTGAGGCTTTGGACATGTTACAGGCGATGAACACTGGTCATGATGGTTCTTTAACTACCTTGCATGCCAATAGTCCTAGAGACGCCTTATCCCGGCTTGAAACCATGTGCCTTATGTCGGGAATGGACCTGCCTCTGAAATCCATTCGAGAACAGGTCGCATCAGCAATCGACCTTATTGTCCACATCGCCAGGATGAGGGATGGAAGCAGAAAAGTAACATCCATCAGTGAGGTTGCCGGCATGGAGGGCGCGACGGTTGTCATGACAGAAATCTTTCGCTTTGAGCAAACCGGAATCACCCAGGACGGGAAAGTGATTGGTGATTTAAAGGCCACGGGGATCCGTCCATTATTTACCCCCAGGCTGGAGGTCGCCGGTTTCCGGCTTGGCCCTGAAGTATTCAGTTCAAGTTTACCCAACCAGGCTGGTATTCGCAGGAGATAGACCAAAAAGAGATTCAGGAGGGATAATGTTCGAAAAAACCCAAACCTATGTGTTACGAAACCGGATTCTTGGAACGCTATTGTACGATGCAAGATTGGCAGCCCGTTGGACACCAGAAGAATGTGCAGAAGTCCTGGGAATCAGTACAGAAAAATACCTCAACTATGAACATGGCGAGGATGCCCCTTCTCTTCCTGAATTGGAAATCCTGGCGTATTCCTTAAAAGTGCCCATATCTCATTTTTGGAGCCGGGAATCGCTTCTTGAAAAGACGTCACCAATCACCCAGGAAATTGGGCGGTTAAAGTCATTGCGGAACAAGATCATCGGTGCCAGGATACGACAACAGCGGACAACCAAAAACATAGATGAGAAGGTATTCGCTGAACAATGCAACATCCCCCTTGAACAACTTCAATCCTATGAAAATGGAAACAAGGAAATACCGGTTACACGTCTTGAGGAGATCCTTAAGGGGTTGGATCTACGCCTGGAGGATGTGTTTGACCAGACCGGGAAACTGGGAACCTGGCATAAACAGCATAAAGCCATGGCAAATTTTTCCGAACTGCCAGCAGGGCTGCAAGACTTTATCAGCAAACCGGTGAACCGACCATTTATTGACCTGGCGATCCATTTAAGCGAGCTTCCTGTTGACAGGTTGCGAACAGTAGCCGAAGGTTTATTGGAGATCACATACTGATAACAATATGAACGCCAAACAAAAAGAAGCCGAGGCTGCATATCATGCCGGAAATTTTGCTGATGCAGCCGAAAAGTACAAAATGATCGCGAAAGACCTGGAGTCAAGCGACCCGGTTGCTGCAGCCGAAGCATTAAATAATTGCAGTGTCGCTCTCCTGAAGGCTGGCGATTTTCAAGGTGCGCTGGCTGCTGCCGAAGGTACTGAGGTCACCTTTATCTCGATTGGTGACCGCCTTAAACAAGCAATGTCGTTGGCAAATCAGGCTTCAGCCCTGGAAGCCTTGGGCAGCTTGGAAAAAGCCGAACAACTCTTTCAAGAATCAGTAGAAATCTTCAGAGAATTAGGTGAAACAGAATTGCAGGCATTGACATTGAAAAGCCTTTCCTCGGTTCAAATAAAAAGGGGAGACCAGTTAGGGGCTTTAACGTCCATGCATTCCGCGCTCAACAATGCACCCAAATTATCCAAAAGGGAAAAGATGTTAAAACGCCTAATCGGAATTCCTTTTCGGTTTTTCAAGGGATAGGCAGGAAGACAAATGCCAATCCCAATAGGGGTGCGGCCTGCAGGCTCTACGGATGCAAGCGAACTTCGTGCGCTCATCGATTATGAATTCTTTACCCACCGTCATCTTGATTGGTGCCATCCGCTGGACTGGATTGGTATTCCACCCTTCTGGCTTATCGAGAGCGGAAAACATATCATTGCTGCACTGGCCTGCCAGGAAGATCCCCCTGGTGTAGCCTGGGTTCGGTTGTTCACTGCCACGGCTGATTTGGAAATTTCTGAAGCCTGGGAGACTCTTTTCGCCAAAGTCAACGAGCACTACCAACATAAGCCAGTAACTTGTGTCAGTCTTTCTTTTACCGATTGGTATTCCCACCTCCTGGAAGAAAATCGGTTTGATCATGTTGAAGATATCGTTGTGCTCGAAAGGAAGGAAACCAGGTCCCTGAAGCATGAATTGAAAAGTGGCATTTCAATAATGCCAATGCGGGATAACGACCTTGATGCAGTCTGCGAGATCGATCATATGGCCTTCGCCCAACTGTGGAACCTGTCCCATAACAGCTTCCGCCGAACATTCCATGACAGTTTTATTGCATCGGTTGCCAAATTTGAAGAACAGGTGGTTGGTTATCAAATAACTTCAAGAACATATCAAGGGGCTCATCTGGCCAGGCTTGCCGTTGCCCCAAATGCTCAAAAGAAAGGATTGGGGAGCGAACTGGTAATTGATGTCATTAATCAGCTTAATAGAATGGGTATTTACCATATAACCGTAAATACTCAAAGCACAAACAGGGCGTCTTTGGCTGTTTACCACCACCTGGGTTTCAAAGAGACAGGGGAAACCATCCCTGTTTATCTATCCTCCATCCCCCAAACAGTCTAAGCATTATTAATATGTTGGCAATCTGGCCGATCTGATCCCAGTCTCCGTTAGGCAATTAATGCAATCATATACTGGCGACGGTGGAAATCCGAAAACCATAATAGGTGATATTCGGGTCAGGCAAGGTCACGGGCCAAGGTTGGTCGCTGCCTGCCAGAGGCTTGTATCTCCCTGACTTCCATGGCAAAACACAGCGAAGATAGTCGATTAAGATAACGGAGGACTTCCGGATTTTTTACTTCGCCGGAATGCAACAGGGCAGCCAGGCGCCTTTCCGCGCGGCGGATGACGGTGCGAGCGAGGTCAAGGAAGGCAGCAGAGGAACTATCACCAGGAACAATGAAAGCATCCAGCGTGGGGGCTTTGGCAACAAGCATGTCCGTCTGATTTTCCAACCAAAGAACCTTGTCAGCCGATATGACCCGAATTTTTCCCGCCATTTCACCAGTCGCAGCTATTTCTCCCATTAATTCATATAGTACACGTTGGACGTGAAGTATCAGGGCTGGAAGTTCTTCTGCCTTGCATTGCGAGCGCGCAACCCCAAGTGCTGCATTGGCTTCATCAATTGCTCCAAGTGCTTCAAGTTGAGCATTATGCTTTGGATGGCGGCCTTTCCCAAACAAAACGGTATAGCCATCGTCCCCTTTGCGCGTATAAAATGGTGCCATTATGCTCCTATACAGGGTTTAATTTCCGATACAAATACCAATAGGTACCAAGCGGGTATACGCTTTCCAGTTTTGGATGCCAAATAAATATATCCGGGGTGGAAACAAATTGAAGTTTATCGTCAAGCGCAGTCAATGTTGAAGCAGTAATTTCCATGGATAATTCGCGGGTTAACAGCTGAAGAATCACCCGATGCCGAACCTGATAGCGATATACTGCCATACTCCTCTCGCCGGATAGCATTTCATCCATGTAATCCTGCCATCGGTTTATCCGATTCTCGAATTCCCGGGCAACTTTTCTTTGCCACAAGGACAACCAACGGGTTCGCAGGTAATCGAATTGATTTGTTAACTCTCGTAATTCATCATCCAATTCAGGTTGGTCTGAAAGGGGCTGTGAATTATTAAACCACAACAACAAATTTCCTGGAGACAGGCTTTGTTTTCCAGGGCCATACAAGGTTTCCGACAACAAGTATGGTTGTAAATCCTTAAGCATTAAGGTTATTTGTCGAATTGCCTCAGAAGCACCTGAAGCACACTTCCCCATAAGGGTTACATCCGGATCCCAAATGACCGAGCCTGATTGATTACCCTGAAGGTGATTCAACCACTCGGGCAATTAAATACCATTCGGCGATATTGGAAAAACGATCGCTTGTGTCATATAAAGGACAGGCTTGAACTCCTTTGACAGCCTGATCAACAGCATAGGAATAAACCGGATAATACAGCATCAAGGAAGGAATTTCGTCGTTAAACACAACCTGAAAATTGCGATAAAGGCGTGCCCGTTCCGAAACATCCGCAGTAACCCGGGCCTGTTCCAGGTATTCGGAGGCAATCCGATTATTCCATTGGGAATAGTTCTGACCTCCTGTGGCCTGCGCCTGATCCCAAAATGGGTATGGATCCGGGTCCGGGGAACGTGCCAGGTTCAGATCAACCAACGCTGCCTGATAAGACCTTGGGGCCAGCCTGCCGTTAATGAGTTCCTCGTACGGGAGTGGTTCAAGATCCACCAAGACTCCCAGTCGCCTCCAATCTGATTTGATGCTCTCAGCAATCAACCTATGTGTCTCAGTCTCCGGGTATATCAGGGTCATTTTGAGGGATGTATCTTCTTTTTTCCTTACCTGCTCTGAATCCGCCGGGTATACATATCCCGCTTGTTTCAGTATCTCAACGGCTGCCTGTGAATCGTATTTAATCGGCTCCAAACCGTTATAGTGCGCCCAGGATCCCGGCATGACCGGGCCATCTGCAAGAATCGCCTGGCCGCCCAAGATGTTATCTATTTGCCATTGCCGATTTAAGCCGGTCATTAAAGCCTTTCGCACTGACACATCCTGAAAAAATGCCACCTCTGGATTGGTGAGGTTAAATAAGACCATCGACAATTCAGGTTTTCGGCTGGTATAGAGAGATAATCCAGGCTCGTTGAGAACCTGGGGTAACAGATCCCGGCTCACCTCGCTTATACCTTGAATTTTTTCTTCAAGGTAAGCCTGAAATGCTGCATTATCGTCGGGTAGATATCGAAATATTACCTGTTCAATGAATGGTTTATTACCAAAATAGGATTCAAACAATTTTAACCCGACGCCAGTGATCTGGCCATTCTCGACATACATGCGGTCGAACATATATGGCCCCGTCCCTACCGGTTGAAGGTTGAACTGAGAATCAACCATCTGATCGATTGAAATATCCCCCAGAATATGGCGGGGAAGAATGCCAAAGTTCAGGTAATCCAAAAAGGGAGCGAAGGCTTCCGGGAGTTTGAATTGAAGCGTATCTTCACTTAATGCAATCACTTCCACATCAGACCAGAAAGTTTGCAAGTCCTCGGGAATAAAATCACCACCGTTTTTAAGAAGTCCGACTGTAAAAACAATATCATCCGTCGTCAAGGGTTCGCCATCATGCCAAACGATATTCTTATGAAGGGAAAGGTTATATAGTGTGCCATCCTTGGAAACCCCCCAGGATTCTGCCAGATCTGGTTGCGGCATACCTTGGTCGTCAAAACGGATCAGCCCTGAATAGAGCAGGTGATCAACATCGCGATCCACTGGATTGTAATAATCCAAAAGTGGGTTCAAACGCTGCATAGTACCAATTAAACCCTCAGTATAAACCCCGCCCCTGGCTGGAGCAGGTGTCAATTCCTTGAGACCACCGGGTTGTTCCCCAAGCAAGAGAACGCCTACAACCAACCCTGTCAGGAAAATGATAATCAATTGCCAGCGTAATTTTTTCATTTACTCAATTATATTGAAGAGGGCGAACTTCGCATCTGCGAACCGCCCTCTCTAGTTCATTTTGTTCGACAACCATGAAAACTCAACGTTTGCCAATTAATACTGTAATTATCGTAAGGATGAAAAATAATACGCTAAGAATGATGGTAATCCAAAACAAGGTCCGTTCGATACCCCTGCGAGCTGTAAAAACGCTGCCACTATCAGAACCTGTTAAACCGCCCAACCCCACGCCTTTATTTTGCAGGATTACGCTGACAATCAATGCGATCGAAATTATAATGAGAGCAATGTGAAAATACCCTTGCAGATCCACAATAGTCCTCCTGGAACAATGTAAACAATGACCGATTATACCGTTTCTACAACGAATTCGTCAACCATACCCCGACACGAGCTCCTTGTCAACATTCACATCCACACTGTTTATTCCGATGGTACGGGAACGCATCAACAGATTGCAGAATCTGCCCTGGAAGCCGGGGTTGATGTACTCATCGTGACCGATCACAATATCCTTGTCAAGGGATTGGAAGGCTATTTCCACAATGAGGATAAAACCGTGATGCTCCTTGTAGGAGAAGAAGTTCATGATCCAACGAATTTTCCACAGAAGAACCACTTGCTTGTGCTGGGTCTTGACAAGGAAGTTGCGCCTCTTTCATACAATCCACAAGTGCTGATCAACGCCATTCGCAGGGAGGGTGGTTTGTCTATTCTCGCCCATCCATTTGAGCAAGCCTTGCCCAGTTTTCATGAAGATGAGATACCCTGGCTTGACTGGGATATCAATGGATTTGATGGGATAGAGTTATGGAATGGTTTCAGTGAATTAAAAACCGTCATCAAAAACAAATTGGGGGCGCTATTTTATGCGTTCTTTCCACAGGCGATATCCCATCAACCTGATCAACGGACAATTGAAAAATGGGATGAATTAACTGGCAGGAACCAGAGAACGGTTGCTGTTGGAGGGTCCGATGCACATGCCCTGACAATGCGGATGGGGCCCATTCGAAGGACAATTTTCCCTTATCAATTCCACTTTTCCAATATCAACACACATATTCTCGTCCCTTCGCCCCTTACAGGTAATTTGAAAAATGATCGCAAAATGGTTCTGGATGCATTAAGAAGCGGACATGCATTTATCGGGAACGATCTTCCATACCCAACGAAAGGTTTTTTGTTTTCTGCGCAAGGCCAAGCAGGATCCGCTATCATGGGGGATGAAATCCTGATGCATATGGGTGTAACACTGCAAATTGTGATCCCTCAACATGGTTTGTGTTCGCTTATCCACAATGGCAAGGAGGTTAAATCCTGGAGGGATAAGCGTTTCATCACACAAATCGTAACCGAACCGGGTGTATACCGCGTTGAGGTAAAAATCGATCATTTGGGGAAAAACCGCGGATGGATCTATTCAAATCCGATTTACATCCGCAAAGCTCCCGCTAAAAAAGGTTAACAATGGATGCCGGCTACTAACAATGTGACCCGTTTCCTCACCGTAAAAAAGGTCCAGTATACAGCCTATGAATTACCAGTTGACAAGGTCGGAGCACTGGAAACCGCCCGCCTGCTTGGGGCAGACCTAGCTGTTGTTTTTAAAACCATCGTAATTATCCGGGAAAAAGCCGGAAAACCAATCCTGGCGGTCATCCCCGGGAACCGGGAAGCTGACCTGAAAGCCATTGCAAGCCTGGCAGGTGAAAAAAAGGTTCAAATTGCCAGCCAAAAGGAAGCGGAAAGGATTACAAAATTGCAGGTCGGAGGTATTTCGCCCCTGGCGTTGATGAACCGGGGTTTTCAAATATTCCTGGATTCCAACATTGAAAAATATGAGTGGATCCACATCTCAGGCGGTCAACGGGGCTTGAACATCCGGCTACAAGCAAAGGACCTGGTTGCTCTTACAGGCGCCATGGTCAGCCCAATCAGCGTTGAAGAAAAAATGACTAACCCTTAATTACAACCAAGGGACGGAGCCGGGCAACTTTTTTGGCAATACCAACACCTGTGACGACTTGAACAACTTCGTCCACATCCTTGTATGCTGAGGGCGCTTCTTCTGCAAGACCAGATAAGGACCCAGTACGAATATATATGCCTTGGGATTGCAAGGAGGAACGAAGGATATCCCCCCTGACGTGGCGTTTCGCCTGACTTCGGCTTAGCAACCTTCCGGCTCCATGACAGGATGAGCCAAACGCCCGTTCCATACTAGTCGTGGTTCCAGCCAACACCCATGAAGCTGTTCCCATGGAGCCTGGAATCAATACCGGCTGGCCAATTGAGGAGTATTCGGCAGGCAAACCGGGAGAGTTCGGACCAAAGGCGCGGGTGGCACCTTTGCGATGGACACAAACTTTGCGGAGTTGACCACCAACTGAATGCATTTCTATTTTCCCCATGTTATGGGCCAGATCATAGACCTGAAACAAGTCCGGCTTTGCAACCTTGCCCCGAAGGGCCTGTTCGAAAGCCTTGCGCGCTTGTGCGGCCAACAATTGCCTGTTCACAAAAGCGAAGTTCGCGGCTGCGTTCATGGCAGCCAGATAGGCACTGCCTTCCGGTGTATCCATCGGGGCATATACCAATTCTCTATCCGGAAGGCGAATCTGGAGGCGATGAACCAACGACTGGTAAGTTTGTACATAATCAGTGCATATCTGGTGGCCCAAGCCCCGCGACCCGCAATGAATCGACAAGGTCAGGCAACCTTTTCGAATACCCATAATATCCCCGGCTGATTGATCGAACACGCGCTCTACAACGGCAATTTCCACAAAGTGATTCCCCGACCCCAAGGTTCCAAGTTGAGTACTGCCCCGTTCCAAGGCGCGTTTGCTGACATGTCGAATATCCGCCCCTTCAATTGAGCCACCATCCTCGGTGCGTCGGATATCCTGTTCGCTGGCATACCCCTTCCGGGCTGCCCAACGCAATCCCTGGTGACAGACTTGCTCCAACTCGCTATTGGTTAATCGAATCCCCCCCCGGCTTCCCATACCACTCGGACAAGAATGGTATAAAGCGTCTGCAAGAGAATCCAAATATGGTTTGGCTTCACCCAACTCAATACCGGAACTGAGCAAACGAACGCCACAATTGATATCATATCCAATTGCACCCGGTGAAACCACCCCGTCGGGGTAACTCGATGCCGCAACTCCACCAATCGGAAAACCATATCCCTGATGAACATCGGGCATTACGATAACTTCACCAACCAGACCAGGCAACCTTGCTGCGTTGGCTGCCTGGTCAAGCGATTTGTCATCCTTTATCGCATCGAGGATCTTCCTGGAGGCAAAAAGCCTGATTGGTAAGTGTGCTTCAACCCCCTGGTTTTCTCCGGGAATCAGCCATTCAAATTCCGACACATTCTGCAACCGTGAAAAGATATCCATACTGTTTTTCAATCATACATCAAAAACCACGGTCACTTCATAACCTTCAGGTTGTTGTTTAATTGCCAGGTCATGATACGTAACCGCCTTGACTTCCTTCTTCACCTGATTGGTAGTGCCTCCCTCAAGCCGGGCAAACAGGTGATTGTTGCCCATCTTCAGGTGATAAATCCGGGCAATAAATCCATGGAAAAGTAAATAATTCAATTCATTTAAGAAATTAACAAGCAAACCAACATCGTCATCAGCTTCAAGGATGAATTCATTAATCACATGACCCGTTGAGCCGGCAGATTCATTGACCGTTATTGAATAGAATGCTCTTGCTGCCTCCACAAACAATTCAACCAGTGTTTCCGCCCATACCCTGACGGCATGATCCGCCGTATGGGGCAATTCCTCAAATCCCTTCAGGCTTGCCATAGGCACCTTTAGTATAATTATACGATATGAAGTTCTTTCTTGATCAGATAGAAGCCAAACTGCAATCTTTCATCGAAGGAGCCTCGCAGGCATCACCCTTGGATGAAAATCAGTTACAACTGGGAAGACTACTTGTCCAACTGCTTGTGGGTGCCATGGAACAAGAAACGAGCACTGATCTGATCGCACCACACCACTACTACATCATGATTTCCCCCAAAAACGCAAATTATTGGGCGAGCAGACAAGACTTGTTGACCAACCTTGCCAATTCGCTTCAGGAGGCTGCAGTAGAACAGGGGGTTCAATTTATCCTTCCCCCTGTCATCCATATCGATCCGGATCCAAATCTTGATGAAGACACGGTCATTGTTCGCACCAAAAAAGAAAGCATTCAACCAAGGGTAACAGACACAGCTGCGTTACCTGTGGGTAAGGTGGAATTTAAATCTCCTGACCAGGCCTCAATTTCCACCTACCTAATCAACGAATACGGAGAAGCATTCCCGATATTGGGCTCCACTGTTTCCATTGGCAGAAACCCGGATAACGATCTTGTTTTGGATGACCCGCGCACATCCCGACGACATGCACAAATCATCGCCAGGCATTCCCGGCACATTCTTATTGACCTGGATTCAACCGGGGGCACTTTCGTCAATGGTCAACGTATCACCAAACAGGTTCTTCGACCAGGCGACGTGATCTATCTCGCTGGTGTTTCATTTGTCTATTATCAAGAACCAGCAGACGAAACAGGAAAAATCCTCCGAAACGCTGACCAAAAAGGAGAAGGATAGGTGTGAGCGCAGTTCTCGTTTTCGCACTCCGAATCATTCTTTCCATGGCGCTTTACACCTTTCTAGGCTGGAGCCTTTATGCCATATGGAAGGAGATCTCTCTGCACTCACAGTTAATCCGTATGAGACGCTTCCCCAAGATAGCACTCTTCCATACCGATGGTGGAGAAAAACACCTGGAATTTACCCAAAAAGAAATATTGATCGGCCGCGATCCTGCCTGTGATGTTGTGCTCGAGAGCGATACAGTATCCAATCGACATGCCCGGATCAGTTTTCACCACAAACAATGGTGGTTGGAGGATATCCAATCCACAAATGGGACATTTATAAATGAAGAAAGGATTTCCAGCCCCAGCGTCATTTTCAGCGGGGATGAGATCCGTTGTGGGTTCGAACAATTACAAATCACTTTCATTGAAGATTGACATTTATGTATAAGATCGTTTACCGGTTAACATACGGGAGAATAAAATGACAACAGAACCTGAATTAGCCATCATTGGCGGAACCGGACTTTACCAATTCAATGGATTGCGCAATCAGGAAACTTTGGAAATCCGAACCCCTTTCGGTAATCCTTCCTCGCCTATCATCGTCGGTTTAATTCATAACAGGAAGGTTGCCTTTCTGGCCCGGCATGGCATTGGACATATCCTTCCGCCAACAGAGATCAACAACCGGGCCAATATTTACGCCTTGAAAAAACTTGGGGTTTCCCGGGTCGTGAGTGTTAATGCCTGTGGATCGCTAAGGGAAGACCTGGCACCTGGACACATTATCATCCCTGACCAGTTATTCGATTTTACTCGCCAGCGTGAACGCACTTTCTTCAGCACAGGGATGGTTGCCCATATCAGCTCAGCAACCCCCTTTTGCCCTGAGTTGTCAAAGCGTGTGAATATGGCTCTTGTAAAAAGCAATGCAAATGTACACTCGGGCGGGACTATGATAACCATCGAGGGCCCAAGGTTTTCCACTAAAGCAGAATCCAAGGTTTTTCGATCCTGGGGGATGGATGTTATTGGCATGACAACCTGCCCGGAGGCTTTCCTGGCCAGAGAGGCTGGCTTGTGTTACGTTTCCGTTGCTCATATCACTGATTATGATGTCTGGCATGAGACTGAAGAGCCGGTAGACGTCCGCATGGTTATACGAACACTGGAAAAAAACACTGAAATCATCCATTCCGCGATACTCAATCTAGCGGAGATCCTTGACCAGCCATTCCATTGCGATTGCCACCAAGCCCTGGAGTATGCAATTGTGACACAAAAACAATCCATTTCATTGCAACTTCGTAAAAAACTCGCGCCAATTATTGAGAAACACCTGAAGTGAATTCCTACCTGCTGTCATCGCATCTGCCGCCCATAAAATTACAACGCCGCCTTTTCATTATGGCGTTCGCATTTTTATTTACATATTCCCTAATCCTGACTCTTTCCCCTGCTGTAAGGTTGCATTCCTGGGAAGTCCAACTCAAATGGAACCACTGGATCATCTTTTCAACGTGGGTGATTTGTTTTTCTCTTTTATTTCGATTCTCAAGCAAAGAACTGCCAGATGCAGACCCTATCCTTCTACCGTGCTGTGCACTGCTTTCCGGATGGGGAGCATTGACCTGCTGGCGCTTGGATCCTGTACTTGGCATGAAGCAAGCCATATGGCTAATCGTTAGCGCGGCCGCGTTTTGGTTTACCTTGCGTTTGCCCAACCTTCCTGGCCATCTGAAACAGTACAAATATGTATGGCTTCTGGCCGCATTATTATTAACTTTGTTCACTTTCTTCCTTGGCACCTATCCAGGCGGGGAAGGCCCACGGTTATGGTTGGGGTGGGGAGGCATCTTCCTGCAACCCTCAGAATTATTACGGGTGCTTCTCATCGTCTATCTTGCAGCCTACCTGGCCGATAAAGCCGTCAACCAAATGAAGATATCTCAATTTTTACTTCCAACAGTGGTTGTGGTAGGAATTGCAGTGATCCTATTAATCGCCCAACGAGACTTGGGAACTGCAAGTTTACTGGTTCTGGTTTATTCGGTACTTTTATATACAGCAACAGGAAAACACAGCATTCTGCTGATTTCCGGATTGATTGTTATTCTTTCCGGGATTGCCGGTTATTTTATTTTTGATGTTATTCAATTACGGATGGCAGCATGGGTAAACCCGTGGCTGGACCCAAGCGGACGATCCTACCAGATCGTCCAATCAATCATTGCCATAGCATCTGGAAAATTCCTTGGCAGTGGACCGGGAATGGGGAACCCTTCTGTCGTTCCGGTATCCCATTCGGATTTCATTTTTTCCGCGATCACAGAGGAGACAGGCCTTGTCGGGGCCATTGGCATTTTGATCATCATATGCATTATATTAAACAGGAGTTTAATTGCATCACTGCGTTCGTCCAACCCTTACCATCGATATCTGGCATCCGGCTTGGCAACGCACCTTGGATTGCAAAGTTTACTGATCATTGGTGGGAACATCCGGCTCCTGCCCCTGACCGGACTTACATTACCATTCGTTTCCTACGGCGGTTCCTCTTTATTGTCTTCTTATTTTGCACTCGGTCTTCTTGTTCGAATTAGCGCTCAACCAGATGAAAATATCCCTACAACTCAAAATCCTTTTCCCATCCAATTAATCAGTTCCATCCTGTTCATTGGTTTTGGGTTATGTGGAATTGTAACTGGATGGTGGTCGATTGTTCGATCAGATGATCTTTTATCTCGATATGACAATCCGCGCCGAACAATCAACGATCTTTATGTTAAACGCGGGTCTTTTCTTGATCGGAACAACACCCCCATTGTTGTCAGCGAGGGGTCAGCGGGTTCCTATGAAAGAATAATCCTGTTCCCCGATCTTAGCCCTGTGGTTGGCTACACGAATTCTCGTTTTGGTCAGGCAGGCCTCGAAAATGCTTTTGACCCATACCTGCGAGGCTTGGAAGGGCTTCCGACTTCAGTGGTGATCCAATCATTCCTCTTTTACTCTCAACCCCCCCCAGGAATGGATGTTCGTCTCAGTATAGACCTGCACCTGCAGGGATTAGCCAATCAATTGTTCCTAGGTCAAACAGGCGCCCTGGTACTGATGAATGCCCAAACCGGGGAGATTTTAGCCATGGTATCTGAACCGGCATTTAATGCAAACGAGTTGACTGATAAAGGGCTGGAACTTCAATCCGACCCAGGCAAACCCCTGATCAATCGGGCTGCGATCGGCCTTTACCCACCAGGCACAACCCTGGGTCCATTCCTTCTGGCAGAAGTGATGGAGACCGGGTCATTGCCTCCACTACCAAATGCCACTGGAATTCTTTACCATGATAAAAAATGGGAATGCACCATTCCCCCAGAATCCCCACCCGATTGGGGTGTGCTGGTGGGCCATGGATGCCCAAACGGGCAATATACTCTTGGCGTGGATCAGGCTGGAACCACACTTCCATTACTCTATGAAAAATTAGGTTTTACGGAAGCGCCGGATATCCAACTGGATGTTGCAAAACCTCAAACCATATCCAATCATTCAGATGCAATGGGGTTGATTTTGGGCGAGGGTGAAGTATGGGTAAGCCCGCTTCAAATGGCGAGTGCTGCCGGAGCCATGAGCACGGATGGGATGCTGCCAGCACCTCGAATAGCGCTGTCCATCCACTCACCCGATCATGGCTGGGTTGTCCTTCCGGCTTCAAATGCCAGGCCCGCCTTGCCAGAAACCGGCGTTCGGGAAGCGGCAAAGACGTTACAGAACCCCAATCTTCCCATATGGCAAAGTGTTGGCACTGGCAAACGAAGCCAGGATGAGGTAACCTGGTACATTGGGGGAACATTACCCACATGGGAGGGAACCCCGCTGGCGATTGCACTGGTATTAGAAGAAGCCAACCCAGTATTGGCTTTGGAAGCCGGCACCACAATGCTAAAAAGTACCTTGATGCCCTGACCAGTGTTGATGGTGTTCGAATTCCTGAAAATCATTCTATTCAACAATGCGGATAAAACGACGCTTGCCGGCTTGAAGAATTCCTGCCCGGGGCGGGTTGGCAAAGGGGTCTTCCAATAGCCTGCCATCCAGACGCACCCCTTTTTGCTCCACCAAACGCTTGGCATCATTCCTGCTTTTAGCCAAACCTGTATTAACAATCAGTTCCACCAGTGTAGTTTCCCCTTTAATATGGTAATCCGCAACCTCCCGGGGTATGTCCCTTTCCTGAAAGGTTCGAATGAATTTCTCTTCCGCCTGCATTGCATCTTCATCGGTGTAAAGGGATGCAGTAATCTCCTTTGCAAGTTGCATTTTCGCATCTCGAGGATGAAGAGAACCCTGTTGCAGATCTGATTCCATTCTCTCAATTTCATTCGGCAACCATCGAGTTACCAACCTGGAATAAACAGGCATGACCGCATCTGGAATGCTCATCACCTTTCCATAGAGATCGAAAGCATCCGTATTAATTGGAATATGATTCCCGAGAGATTTACTCATTTTTATTACCCCATCGGTGCCCGGCAATATACCAAGAATAATGGCAATATTCGGTTTCTCTCCCAAGAAGGTCATGACCTTTCGAGCGGCAGTCATAATATTGAAAAGCTGATCAGTCCCGCCAACCTGGACGTCTGTATGCATGGCATAGGCATCATATCCCTGCATGATGGCATAGAAGGTTTCGTGAAGATAGATGGCATCCCCTTTTTCCCAGCGTTGGCGGAAATTTTCCCGGTTCATGAACTGCTGAACGGTAAAATTGGAAGCAAGTTGTATCAGTTCGGCAAAGGTTATTTTTGACAACCAAGCCGAGTTATATCGAATCAGGGTGTTTTTCGCATCCAGGATGCGAAACGCCTGCTCTGCATACGTGCGGCCATTTTCAGCCACCTCTTCTGCGGTTAATCGCGGGCGGAGAATATCCTTGTCAGATGGGTCTCCAATCAGGGAGGTGTAATCACCAATCAGGAAGGTCACCTCGTGACCGAGCTCCTGGAATTGCCGAAGCTTCCGCATGGTAACGGTATGTCCGAGATGGAGATCCGCCTTACGCGGGTCATAGCCGCAGTAAACTTTCAGCGGACGCTTTGCTTTTTGGGCTTCAATTAATCGCTGGCGGAGTTCGTCTGCCATGGATTGCCGAAGGTTATCATCTCCATACTCGGTGCCTTGCATCAGGTAAAGAACCTGGTCTTCGATGTTCATACGTCCCTCCGCTCAAATGTGTCAAATAATTATAACGGTTAAATAATGGATACTTATTTTTTTCTACCCTCAACAAGCATGAAAAAGGCAACGGTTGATTGTTACACCGGACAAACTTAATCATGGGCATGGTAACAACAATCCCTGAAAAGAATTTTTCCTAACGTTGAAGACGTGCTATAATTCTGCGAAGTGGTGGTGATATGTTAGAGTTGGTCCTGGTTCTTAACGCCAACTATGAACCGATCAATGTATGCGAATTGCGGCGCGCCATTGGTCTGATTCTAACCGAAAGAGCCCGCCTGGTCTTAAACGGAAGGGGCGAAATCCACACAATCAATAACACCTACCCTCGACCCTCTGTTATCCGGCTGCAAACGATGATTCACCGGCCCAGGCCTCAAATAAGGCTCACCCGGCGAGAAATCTTCAGGAGAGACAACTTTACCTGCCAATATTGCGGGAAGATGACAACAGTGCTTACAATCGACCATATCCAACCGCGTCATCTCGGCGGAAAACACACTTGGACAAATGTCGTCACCGCCTGTTCCTACTGCAATCACAAAAAAGGTGGACGCCGTTTGGATGATACCCACATGCAGCTATTAAGACCCCCCAAAGAACCTCCCACCTCCGCTTCCTATTTATTCAAGCGATACCTCATCGATAACGAGGATTGGGAGCCATTTATAATGAATTGGTAATAACATCCTCCAATACTATTGGAGCTCGCCCCGTTCAGCAATCGTTGCCTTGCCACATCCGGGGATTTACCTCACAACCCGAAATCAACTGGGAAAAGACATTTGGGGAAACCCAAGCCTGTTGCCCTGAAAAAACCAAACAGGGGTGTCTAACCGGAGCCGGCAAGATACGGAAAGGACGTCCTGTTCCAAGGTTTCATGCAACATGCCATACCATTCAAACTATAAACAGAAATTGTATTTGGCTAATCCGATGAGGGGGCTTCTTTCCCCGAAGCATGACGGCGGTAAAGGAGAAGAGCAGAACCAACAGCAAGCAATGCCATAATCATTTGGTTGAAATTAATCCCGGCAACATGTGATGGGTCCAAGCGAAGATATTCCAAAAAGAATCTTCCAATTGAATAAACAAACACATAGAAAATAAAGAGGTCTCCTGTTTTCAGTTGCCGTGCATATCTTCGCCCCATCCATAATAGAAACCCCATATTCAAAAGGTTCCAGATTGATTCATAAAGAAACAAGGGGTGATAGTAAGCAATATCTGCGAAACCTTTAATTCGATATTGTGGTTCGATAAAAATCGCCCACGGGAGGTTGGAAGGAGCACCATAAACCTCCTGGTTTACAAAGTTGCCCCACCTGCCAATGGCTTGGGCAAGCGCAAGGCCCGGAGCGACCATGTCACCAAAAATGGCAAAGGACATCCCTTTCCTGCGTGCATAAATCTCCAAAGCGAGAGCGCCACCAATTACCCCGCCTGGAATGCCCAGTCCCCCTTTCCATACCGCCAGGATCTCCAAGGGATGGGTCAGATAAAAATGGGTTGTGAGTCCCATTGCAACATTGGAAGTTGGGGGAGTGAATACGTGCCATAAGCGGGCGCCAATGACACCGCCGATTAAAGCCCAGGGCAGGCAATCCCAAACCAATTCCGGGTTAATTCCCCTCCGCCTGGCTTCCCGAGCAGCAACCCAAGCAGCTGCTATCGCCCCAACCATAATGAGTATTCCATAAAAATGAATGTTCAGTGGACCGATGCTAAACCCCTGTGGCATAAATGATCACTCCTTTTCCGGTCGTTCTTCCTGTTGCCTAACGGTTTTTCGAACGTGAACAATCCTCTGCAAGGCAGTGTAGTTTCCCAAAAAGGCGATAATCCAGGCTGAAATTTCCGGCCGTTGAAAAAGCAAACCCGGAATAAGGACCAGATAACGTTCGATGCGTGTAAGTACGCCCACCTTCATGTCGAACCCAAGGGCTTCGCCCCGTGACCTCACATAGGAAACCATAATGGAACCAATCAACGCAAGGTAGACCCCAACACAGGAAATGCGGTCCTGACGGCCTATAAAATAAAAAAGAATGCTACCCAATATCACAAATTCAGAATACCGGTCAGTTACCGAATCAATCAGGGCACCGAAACGGGTTGATTCATTCTTCAGCCGGGCCATGGTGCCATCAAGGTAATCCAATGGAGCCATTAACAAGAGCATGACACCCGCCCAAGTTAAAGAGCCATAAATCACAAGATATCCCGAAAGCAGATGACCGATCAATCCCAGAAGCGTGATGTAGTTCGGCAGAACACCCAAACGG
Organism: uncultured Anaerolineaceae bacterium; assembly: GCA_964420835.1. Lineage (GTDB taxonomy): Bacteria > Chloroflexota > Anaerolineae > Anaerolineales > Anaerolineaceae > CAYQUO01. Next base: position 18,760 of record CAYQUO010000010.1, on the reverse strand, counting down.
ATCAAAAAAGAGGCTGCTATTTGAAAGATGCCTTTGAACCATTCCCTAAAATGTTCTTCCAGGGATTTTGATTTTTTTACCGTCGATTCCACGACCTTCCTCATTGTTTCGATGAAAAATGAAATGCAATGCTATCCCACACCAGATGGATTGTCAAGTTTGGAGACAATCAATCCTCCGCCAGATCGGATTCGTCTCCCAAGTCCACATCATCCGGGGACCAGAGGACCTCACGTTCACGACCTGCACCCTGCGCCGGCCCAACGACCCCAAGATTTTCCATCTCATCAATCAGCCGGGCAGCCCGTGGATATCCAATCCGCAGACGGCGTTGTATCAGTGACGCACTGGCCCGCTGTGTGCTGCGAACCACATCGATGGCTTGTTTAAGCAGGTGGTCATTGCCATCATCACCGATTTCTTCGATCAGTTCAGTCCATGGTGATTCAACAGCACCCTCCTGCGGAATCATCTTTTGCCAGTAATGAATAACTCGTTCTATTTCGTGATCGGTCACAATCACCCCCTGGGCACGCTGAGGCGAGCCCATCTCCGGATCAAGGAACAGAAGATCTCCCCTACCAAGCAGAGTTTCAGCTCCGACTGCATCCAGAATAACCCGTGAATCAATCGAGGATGCGACCGCAAAGGATAAACGGGCTGGAAAATTCGCCTTGATCAAACCGGTAACCACATCCGTGCTTGGGCGCTGCGTGGCAACAACCAGGTGAATTCCGGTGGCTCGCGCCATTTGCGCCAGCCGGACAAGGCTGGATTCAGTTTGGTCGGGAGATTGCATCATTAGATCAGCAAGTTCATCAATAAAAATAACAATCCTGGGAAGTGTTGGCAGTTTGCGCTTTTGGGCCTTGCGATTATAGGAATCAAGATCACGGGAATGAGATGTTTCAAGGAGCCGATACCGGTTATCCATTTCGACCAAAGCCCAACGCAGTACTGCAAGCATGCGTTCCTGTTCGGTTTCAACCCTGCCCAACAAATGAGGCAAACCATTGAAACGGATCAGTTCGACCATTTTGGGGTCGAGCATCGCCAATCTTAACTCCTCAGGTGTATTGTTCATCACCAAACCGATGGCTATCGCGGCGATCGCCACACTTTTCCCGGACCCGGTCGTGCCAGCAATGAGAAGATGAGGCATTTTCGCCAAATCAGCCACCAAAGGCTGCCCGGACACATTCCGGCCAATGGCAATCGCGAGAGGAGATCCCAGGTTATGAAATGCATCCGATTCCAAGAGACCACGCAAACGAACAAGAGAAAGATGCTGATTGGGGACTTCAATACCAACAAAGGTGTGCCCAGGCACCGGAGCTTCAACACGCAGACGTTCAGCAGAGAGAGCCAGTGCCAGGTCGCGCCTAAGCGCGGAGATCTGAGCCACACGCACCTTTTGCTGGGTCACTTGGCCATCTGGCCCTGTTTTTTCGATAAACCCCGGCTCAATGGCAAACTGGGTTACCGTCGGGCCGACGCGAAAACCCACAACTCTTGAGGGGATCCCAAATTCCAACAAGGTTTGTTCAATCAAACCCGCGGTTGCGTGAATGTCATCCTCATCAGGATTATCGGAATGTTCCTGTGTAAGAAGGTTCATAGGAGGCAATCGATCATTTCGCTGGTTGATATTGGCCACTGCATGTGACAATTGAGCGGATGATTTTCTGGCTGAGGGAGTGGTATTAATAAAACCCATCGCCAACGGTTTGGGTTTCTCACCATCAAACCTGACTGATTTTATGTCCTGTCCCAACCATGCTTCAAAGGCATGCATAATTAAAGGCAAGCCGCCTGAAAGGTCTGCCAAAACAGCAACCACCACGATTAATAAAAGGAGGAAAGACCAGGGATATGGAATAATATATTCGAGCAAGGTGGCCAATCCCCAGCCAATAACCCCGCCGTCCTGACCCCCTTCGGCTCGCTGGAGCATCCTGCCACCTAAGATAGCCAGAACCATAACGAGCAAAAAGAACAGGAACTCCAGCGACAAGACCTTCTTTAAGGTCAGTTTTTGAATCAACTGCAAATGCCGAAAGAGAATTACCAATCCTGCGCCCAGGAGCAGGAGTGGAATGATCCACTTCGTCCATCCAAAGGCTACTGCCAGAATTTGGCTCCAATAAGCAATAAACAACCCCTGGCTGAAACCAGCCAGGCCAAACAGGGTGATTAAACCAAAAGCAACAAAGAAAATTCCCAGGAAATCCCGCCCATAGCGGGAAAATTGCATCCAGATCTCTGCGACTTTGTCGGCCGGTTTTTGGGCGTCCTTATTTGAGGATGCATCGGATGCGGGTTTTTTAGAAACATCCATGGGACTATTCTTCTTATGAAGATTCATTCACTTCTAACCAAACCCAAGCCCAACCTCCGGCGCTCAATATCCAAATGCAAAACTTCGACTTCGACATTTTGGCCGGGCGAAATAAATTGTGAAATTTCATTTGTTCCGGGCGGTAAATGGATGGAAGAACTATGTATCAAACCCTCTACACCTTCAGGCAACCTGGCAAAGGCACCATAACGAATAATCGTTGTAATTGTGGCACGGATAATATCACCGGGCTTGACCTTATGCTGGAGAGTTTCCCAGGGATTCGGTATCAGCCTTTTAAGACTAAGTGCAACCCTGGCACTCTCTTCACAAACTTGAAGAACCTGTGTTCGAATGGTTTGCCCAATGGTTACAATCTCAGAGGCATGTTGAACCCGTCCCCACGACAGTTCAGATACGTGAATAAGCCCTTCAACACCGCCCAAGTCCACAAACACACCGAAATCGGTAATGTTGGTTACAACTCCCTGGAGTACTTCACCAACGGACAAGATTCTTAATAACTGCTTTCTCGTTCCCTCCCCGGCACAGGCTGCTCTCATTGAGAGCACAACCCGTTCCATTGAGGGTTCACACTCGATTACTTTTAAATTCAATAATTTACCGACATACCCGGTCAGGCATTTCCGTTTTACGTCCTCAGAAGCATTGGGTGGGAAATCAATAATATGAGAAATTGGAACGAAACCTTGTATGCCAGTTCCATGAACGAGCAATCCACCGCGGTTGAAACCAAAAACCTGCAAGCATACCACCTCATCATTTTCGTAAAGACGCCTGACCAATTCCCAATCGACAGGCAACAAGCCTTGAAAGAAAGATTCCCGTTTAGGCACGTTTTGGTTGATTTCAGGATAATCTTCCCCCTCGGATAAAATTGAAGCCCACCAATTTTCATCCAATTCCGATTCGATTCCTTCAATTTTTGACTGCTCTTCCCAGCCACCCTCAGACAACTCTTCCTCCTTCGTCAAACGTGGATAACCAACTGAGGGACTATCCGTGCCCAGCACCTCTATTGGCGCTGGAATTCGTTACCTGGATCTCCATATCGTATATGGCCTTGGCGACCTCTTCAATCGCTATACGTTGTTTACGATATAAATCCGCTTCAGACATCGCCAACTGAAAGGCCACTTCACGGACTTTTTTACCTTCGAGAAATTTCATTCGAAGGATATTATACAGTATCCAATCACCGGTGTATCTTCTCTCCCCATCCGGACGGACCTTATCAATAGCCTCCCTGAGAATTGCCCGCAAGGCATTGGTTTGGTTCCCTTCATGTTGGCCGACGGTTTCTTCAACTATCTTCAATCGCAGGAGTGGACTTTCGGTTAACTTTGGCCCACCCCAATAATGCACCAAGGCATCCTTAACCCATTGGGATATATCTCTTGTTGGGGCTGGCAGCGATGATTCAAGTTGTCCCAGGCCGTCATATCGACTGGCCACACGGACCTGGCTGACCAGATCCAAACCGGGCGAGATGTTCTGGAAGGATTGGAAAATGGATTGCTGAAGTTGTCTATCACGCAATCCAATGGCAACCCGATCGGCTAAAGACTTTAGTGCCATTAAATCCTCATTATCAAGAGGGAATCCACCATTGCGGATTACACCAATGATAGCCAGTAATTTTCTATTTTGCGTCTCTTCACTCGCCCAGACAGGGAAAATTACATCGCCACCCCACTCCAATAGTTCACTATTTTCCGCTGTTAGTTGCAAAGAGGATAGTAACCTCTCAGCCTTACCCAGATCAATCCCCCTCGCCTTGCCAACTCTAACAATGGTATCAAGTCCATTGCCATCAAATACGGCCAGGTAAGCCCCCAGAGATTGGATCCGATCGCAAATGGCTGCCAGGATAACCTCAAGGAATTGAACCATGTCGCTATGGGTGATCAATCGGGTTTCAAGCGTGTCAACAAATGTCATTTCTTTTGATTCTGAGCGATAAAATAGAAACATCTCCCAGAAAGGGCTAAAAACGGTAATAAGATACTCGGAGAGGACGATGGTGGCGGTCATAATAATGGGAACCAGTGCGGTGTTCCCGGTTCCCAGAGCTACGCCTATCCTGTGCACGACCGTTGTGACACCCAAGGTAATGATTGCTGTAATTGGACCCCGCATAATCCATTTGAACAAACGGCGTTTGACCACTCGATCTGGCCAGGAGACTCCAAAGAACGCAATGGAATATGCCATGACCACGATCATGGCACCAACCAACAGGTTGGCCAGAGCAGACAATACCCAAAAAAGGAGAGTATGCCGGGATGCAAAATCCGAGCCGTAGAGAAGGTAAGGAAACGAGCCAAACGCAGGCGCGAGCGCCCCAAAGATGAGATAGCCCATTCTTCTTCGACTGGTGGAAGTTGTTGTCCGCAGAAAAACCCGGGCAAAGTTATACCAACTCATACCCATAAAAATGAGATAGTAAACGGTGAAAACATCCGTAATCAGTGTGCGAGCCAAATGAGGTGCCGGTTGCAAGGTTACAACCACCTTCCCCACAAACTCGCCCATGCCGAGGGTTATTAAAAATCCAATGGATGCCAGATAGCCCAGCCGGACGACCCAAAGCCGTTTCCACCGGGATGGTTTCCCCGTCATGGCCAGCAATACATCCGAAAAATGCAGATAACTCGCTGGCATCATAATAATTCCAACCCAATGAAGTTTTAAAAAGACCTCAGCAACATACTCTTGTTCAAGTACGCCCCCAATCGCTTCAGAGGAAAAGACAACAACCACCCACAACATAATTACAGCAAACAACCGAACAACGCGATCCTTCAGATTAAGGGGCAACGCAAATAACAGAAGCGAAAAGGCAGTAATGGCAATCCCTGCTGTAAGGATCTGTGAAATGGTCCTGAAGAAACTTAAAGCTCCCATCTGCCAGGTCATCATGCTATTCGCCTCAATCCTGTCCCGTTATCGTAATGAATGGGAATAAAACAATGCGATGCTTTGATCCGGATAATAGCGATCGTTGTAGCCACATAGAGTAATTCCCAGTTTCTCCATCATCTTGATCATTGGGTGATTCTTTGCCTGTACTTCGAAAAACACCTGATTGTAGCGTTGACGTGCCGCCCAGTCGCGGCCTGCCAGTATTAAAGCCGACCCTATCCCTTTTCTTCTGAAATGAGGTTCCACCGCAAGGTGACGCACCCATACAGCGCCCGGTTTTAACTCCGTTAGCAACCGGATATATCCAACCACCTCACCATCAATCAGCGACACTATCATGGGGGAATAAGATTTGCTGTCTTGGTTTGGATCCATCGGTGGATAAGGAAAATCGACCCGAACTGCACGGGGTAATTTCGCTTCGCGCAAGCGGATGGAGATGCCTCCTTCCTCCTTGTCTTGGTCCATTTGCCAAACACGGGTGGTGTAATAGGAATGATCCAACCTTGAGAGAACCTTCAAATCATCCTGTTTGACTGGCCGAATCTCAATTTCTGGCAAATTTTCACCTCGCTTTTACTGCGCTGCAATTTGAATTGGAATTTCACAAGGTGGCATGGGCTGGTTTTGGTTATCCATGACGAGCAGCCGCAACTTATAATCACCCGGTAACAGCACCGAGGTATCCCAACCGCCAAGAACTTCTTTTGTTTTACGCTTGTTGTCGGCTGCAATTGTCACCCACTCGTTGCCTCCCACCGGGCTATATTCGTACTTGTAAAAACCAATATTCGCAAATTCAATCGTGGCAATCAGTTCAATCGTGCCGCCGACCCGTTCACCCGGGAGAGGTGATATCCACTCAAGGATACCCGGAATGCACCCCTCGGATGTCGTGACAACAGGTGCTGTTGCCACCCCACTGAATTCGTCCCCGGGAGGTATTGTGGTTGGAGGAGCACTCCCCATATCGGTGGCAAGAAGATCCAGCGTGGGAGTAGCCAACAGATTTAGAGATGGTGTAATGGGGATAATGAAAGATACGATAATAAATTCTGCAACCATCAGGAAAACCAAAAGAATGAAAAGTGTTAAAAACGAGCTCAACCTATGCAGAGCTATATCCTTTTCCAGTCCATATATCGCTGACCGCCATTCCCTCCAGGTAAGTAATACTTTTCGAGAATAGACAAAGCACAAACCTCCCAATAGGATGTAAATCCATATCTCATATTTTTGTAAAAACAAGAGCGTATCACCCATTACTTAGGCACGCAGGAAAAATATACAGTAGAAAATATCAGCCAAATAAAATTAAGGTAAATTCTTCAACACTCCAGTAATGAGCGCCTTGAATTTTGGGACCATTGTGTTTCCCGCCTGTAAAACTTCTTCATGGGTTGTAATTGTCGATCCATCCAGGTTGGCTTTGTTGGCAATTCCGGAAATTCCAAGAACCCGCATATTGCCATGGCGGGCAACAATTACCTCAGGCACTGTTGACATGCCAACCGCATCAGCCCCTATCAATCGGAGAAAGCGAAGGTCGGCAGGTGTCTCAAAAGAAGGGCCAGACAAACCAACATACACCCCTTCATGAAGAAAAATGGCATTCTTTTTCGCCTCCTGACGGGCGATAGATATCAATTCCCTGTCATAACATCTGCTCATATCCGGGAAGCGCTCACCGAATTCGCTCAAATTAGGCCCTCGAAGCGGATTATTTCCAGCCATGGCGATCAAAGAGATATGATCCGTAATCATCATCAAGTCACCAGGCTGGTAATCGGGATTGAGCGCCCCTGCAGCATTTGTAACCAACAAGTATTTCAACCCCAGGCGATTCATAATTCGCACTGGCAGGGTAACATGGTCCATCGGAACTCCTTCGTAGTAATGGGACCTTCCCTGTAATATCATGACCATTTTCTCAGCCAATTTTCCATAAACAAGTCTGCCACGGTGACCCTGCACGGTGGTTACAGGCCAATGTGGGATCTCATTGTATGGAATAATCGTTGATAAATCCGTCTGATCGCCGAGGTCTCCCAGACCGGAGCCGAGGATCAAGCCAACTTCAGGCATGGTTTGCACCCGACTGCGTATCACATCAACAGCCTGGTCAATCTGTTTCACGGTAACAAAATCGTTCATTACGCCCTCCGCTGACCGGCAAAAATAAAATGGCACATTGGATGACTGATCTTTTGGATTCATTATATCAGATTGAAAATTTGAACTGAAAACCCGAAAATGTTTGCAAGATGTTAGGCTAAAACGAATAGACAATGAATGGGGATTATCACTGGAAGGGTATGGTTTCAGGCGATTCTGGACATTGTATGAAATTCCCTTTGTCCTGAACCGCAATTATTCTTTTTAATTTTGGCATCTTGCACGATATTTTGGAAGAAGTGTTATTCCATTGTAAACTGCCAAAAATGAGGATTGCATTAAAATGCAATTATGAAAAGCAACCAAATCAGCAATATCCTTATGAATTACCAGGTCCTGGTAATCCCTGTACTGTTGGGAGCCCTAATCCTGTGTATGGGGTTGATTTATGAGGGTTTCAACCTGATTGATGGCGGTGGCATCCGTCATTTACTCCTTGGATTTCTAGGTATTGCTTACATCATCTCCAGCTTCTTCTGGGTCATACCCAGGATTGAAAACCAACCCACCTGGATCTGGTTTATCACCATTGTAAATTGCGTTGGCTTGTATTTGGTCTTTTCCGTGGAACCAAAGCCGATGCCCGGCATAGTATATTCACTCATTGGCACATCAATCATCACAGCAACAATTCTCGCCGGGCGCGGACAGGCATACTTGATCCTTCTTGTTTCAGCGTTGTTCTGTGAGGATTGGCCGGCAGCCATTGGTGCCAATTATGAATTCCGGGAGGCTGTCAGCAAGGTTGCGCTGATCATTTTTTTTGGTGTTGTGATTATTGAAACCTTTCAGCTATTCAAAACGATCATTCGACATCAAATGAATAGGCTGGCAGTAATCAACAATGTTGCCCGAAGCGTAGCTTCCTCGCTTGAAATCCACCAGGTTGTATCCCTTCTATCAAACGCCATTCAAAAGACCATCGATGCCGACACCTATTATGTTGGATTGTTGGATGATGAGAGAATTCGCCTTGAGCTTCTGTACGATGATGGCGAATTCTATCCCACCACCACCATTACAACAGATCACTCCCTAGCAGGCTGGGTGGTGATCAATCGCAATTCGATCCTAATGAAAGACGCAATTAAGGAAGCTCCCAGCATAGGAATCAATATGACCACCATTGGAAAGGATCGCTTGAGCCGCAGTTGGATGGGCACTCCATTGGAATCAGGCGGCGAACTGCTTGGTATGGTGGCAGTTGCCTCATATAAACCTGCCCAATTTGGCCAAAGCGATCTTGAACTGCTGCAAAATCTTGCCCAGCACGCTGCAATGGCCATCTATAATGCCAGGCATCACGAAGAAGTCACTCAACAAGCCTGCCTGGACAGCCTAACGGGGGCGTACAATCATGGGTCTTTTCTTGAGTTGCTAGAAAAGGAGGCGGCACAGACTGTCGAAACGGGGGAATCGATCTGTTTGATCATGCTGGATATTGACTATTTCAAGAAATACAACGACGAATATGGACACCTGGTTGGTGATGAGGTTTTAAAACACCTCATTGAGGTGATTAAAGCGAATATTAAGGGCAGGGATATCGTGGGGCGATGGGGTGGAGAAGAATTCTCAATCCTGCTTGTTAAAGCCGATGGCGTGCAGGGATTCCAGGTTGCAGAACGGATTCGCAAATTGATCACCACGTTCAACATGCGCGACAGACATAATAAGAACATCCCGGCACCGACGATTAGCCAGGGAATTGCAGTTTTTCCGGATGAAGTAAGGGATATTCATTCTCTCATTAATCTCGCTGACCAGCGCCTGTATGTTGCAAAAAATCGGGGCAGAGACCAGGTCGAACCCCGGGAATCAATGTGGCTGAAGAGAACTGAAACAAAAATCACGCTAAAAACATAAAATACACTGTATTATCCTCTCAACGCAACAGCGAAGGAATTGATCACCCTGGTAACGTCCTCGTCTGAGATCCAATAATGTGTAACGAGGCGGATTTTTCGCTCTCCCACGAGTCCCACCAAGGTCCCCAACTCTTTCAGTCGTTCAACAATTTGAATTCCGGTTAATGGAATTGAATTATTGAAGGTGAGAAAAACCATATTTGTAGTTGGAACTGGAGTTTCAAGAATTACTCCCTTGATCCCGGACAATCCTTGCGCAAGCATCCGAGCCCGGGCGTGATCTTCCGCCAGGCGTTCAGTCATCGTTTGCAGGGAAACGATACCCGCCGCTGCAAGAACACCAGCCTGCCTCATCCCACCACCCAACATCTTTCGGATTCGATGAGCTTTTTTGATAAACATTTTGCTACCACAAAGGACGGAACCAACCGGGGCGCAGAGTGCCTTGCTTAGGCAAAAGGTGACTGAATCTGCAGGTTCTGCCAATTCGCCTGCAGACAACCCCAAAGTGACTGCGGCATTAAAAATCCTTGCCCCATCAAGATGGAGCAATAAGGAATTTTTTTGGGCTATTTCAGCGACCTGCCGGGTGTACTCTGCCGAAAGAACCACCCCCCCGCATCGGTTTTGAGTGTTTTCCAATATGATGAGGCGGGAAATCGGATGATGCACATCATCTGGCCTTATTGCCGCCTCGATATCTTCAAGGCGAATCGTACCATCAGGCTGATTCACAACAGTACGCACCATTACAGAGCCAAGCACCGATACGCCCCCTGCTTCGTACAAGAAGGTGTGAGCCTTGTCGCCCATAATGACCTCATCACCGCGATTGCAATGGGCAAGCACGGCAACCAGGTTGCCCATGGTGCCTGAAGGGACAAACAAGCCTGCCTCCTTGCCCATTCTTTCAGCAGCCATTTCCTGAAGCCTGTTCACGGTTGGGTCTTCCGAATAAACATCATCGCCAAGGTCAGCCTTTGCCATCGCCGAAATCATGGCGGGGGTAGGTTTAGTTACCGTGTCCGAGCGCAGGTCAATGTATCCCATTTCTCCTCCATTTTCACATCCCTTATTATTCCAACCAAATCATTGTAAATCGTTGAGAATTTCCTGAAGTTCCTGGGGCAGTGGAGCCTCAAAAGTTTGTTTGGTATTCTCACCAGGAACCAACAAACTGATGCGGAAAGCATGTAAAAAATGCCGTTGAATGATCATGGAACTTTTTTTATGACCATACAACCTATCACCGACTACAGGGCAATGAAGAAAAGCCAGGTGGAGTCGTATCTGATGGGTCCTGCCAGTGAGGGGATGAACTTCCAGCAAGGTATGTTTCTCATAACGTTGCAAGGTCAGATATTCAGTCACTGCATCACGACCCCGTGTTGCCGGCACGATCGCCATTCGTTTCCTGTGGGCCTGGTCCCGCCCTATTGGTGCTTCAATTCTGCCTGCCGGGGTTGGGGGTGCACCATCCACAAGAGCAAGGTATGTTTTCTCAACTTGTCGCGACCGAAACTGGTATTGCAACCAACGGTGAGAACGGTCATTCTTTGCCATAAGGATCAACCCGGATGTATCCTTGTCCAGGCGGTGGACGACCCCTGGCCTTTGCACGCCACCTACTCCTTCAATCTCCGGAGCATGAGCCAAAGCAGCGTGTGTAAGTGTTCCATGCATGTGTCCTGCTGCGGTATGAACCACCATCCCGGCTGGTTTATTAATGACCATGAGATCCTGGTCCTCATAGATCACATCAAGCGGGATAGGCTCGGGGGTCAGCACGGATGGTTCAGAATGTGGAATGTTGATTTGAATATTCCAGCCAGGTTCGACCATGAAACCGGTTTTTGTTACAATCTGCTCCTGGACCTGAACACACCCGGAACGGATGAGGCCTTGGATACGCGTTCTTGAATACGATGGAAACCTTGAAACAAGATATTTATCCAGCCGGATGGGATTTGGATCTGTTATGACGAACGTGTATTCACTCCCGTTCACACCACATCGTCCGGGTTATTTTCAGTGGAGTAGTGCGAAGGGGAAATTCCTCGTTTCCTGCCCTTTTTATCCTGCAACCAAACCCCAATCAATAAAACGATCACACCAACTGTAATGCTGGAATCCGCTACATTAAACACAGGAAAATCACCCAGGGAGATGAAATCGGTCACCGAATCATAAACCAATCGGTCGATAAGGTTCCCCAAAGCGCCGCCTAATTGCATTCCCATGGCAATCCGAAGCGGCCAATCTTCACGCGGGACTCTGGGAAAATAATAGACAATAACCAGAGCAACAATTAAAGCCAGTACTTTAAAAACCTCATTCATCCCCTGGAAAAGCCCGAAAGCCACACCGGTATTGTTCCAGTTGACAATACGGGCATAGGGGGTGAGCCATGGCCATGGAGACCAAATTTCACCAAAACCAAGGTTATTCCGGATATAGGACTTGGTCAACTGGTCCAGGATAACGATGACCTGCGCAATCGTAAATAAAAGACCGAATTGGTGCCAGAATTTCCTCATCCCAAAACCTCTCGTTGTGATCGCCCATGATTGTAATCGATTTTCAATTCCGGCAACCTAATATAGATCACCCCTGAAAGCAAAGGAACCGGCAAACTGTTAAGGAGAGCGCGGTGAATGACCCTATGGGGGATGGATTGCTTGTGATACAGCAGGTGCGCCGGACAACCCGACGTACAATCGGAAGAGCCAAACCCGGGGACGAGACCGAGCATCCCCAACTTTTGCAACTCGCCAACCCAGGCACATTCCAAGGATAATGGATGTTGTGTGATCCAGACACCGCGAATGACAACCCTGGGGCGCAACCAATCCACATGCCACTTCTTTGGTTTAAGCATTCGAAGGTGCCGTTGTATGCGAGATTGAAGTCCTCCCGGGCCAAAAGCAGACCCAGAATAAAAATAATACCCTCCGGAAAACCAGAATTCACCCAGTTTTCCAATCCTGATCAACTCGCTGCGGGCAAGATGAAAAACCAACAGATAACTTCCGGAGCCGGAAGGAATTTGTCCTATTCTCGATTTTTCCTGTATTGAAAATTGGCAACCATCAACCAAGTCCTTTACCTATCACCTGAAACCGTTGATCTGGAATAATCATTAACCCGGTTTGCCATGGAGTGCATTATTCCCGCCGGGCATGGAAGTCAATTGGACATTTTCCGTATGCCCACCTTCATCGTCTCGCCGTCAAACTGATCAATACCTGTCGACAGATCGATAGGTATCTCATTAACAAAATGAAGTTTAACAGCCAAAATCTCGCCGCTAATATAATCACTGAAATGCTTTACAGCATCGTTTAACCCAGCACTGCAATCACAATAAACCTCAATGCGATCTGCAATGTCCAAGTTGGCCGTTTTACGCAAATCCTGCACCCGGCGAACAAACTCACGAGATAACCCCTCCTGAACCAGTTCCGGCGTAAGATCGGTAACAAGGGCAGCCAGGTAAGCTCCATCGGCAGCCACAGATAACCCGGCATGGGCTTGAATCCTGACCTCGACCTCCTCCGGAAGGATCGAATACGGCTGGCCTTCGACCAAAACCTCCAGGTTTTCACCGGCAAGCAGTTTGAGAGCAGCCGGTTGAGGCTCGAGGGCCAATAAAGCCTGGCGAATGGCAGGAAACCGCCCTCCGTATTTTTGACCCAACTGCCTAGGAAGGGGATTTAGCCCATAATCCACAGCCTCACTGGCAGTATCCAGGGCACGCACCTTCTTCACGTTAAGTTCATCGGCTAGCAAATCCTGGTAACTGAAAACGGCTTTCCGTTCATCCGCACTGGCAACGGAAAAAGCAACTTCAGCCAATGGTTGACGAACTTTACGGTTTGCCTTGTTGCGGGCGGCATGACCAAGGGAGGCAAGCTTCATCACCAGAAGCATGTCTTTATTCAGTTGGTCATCGATCAGGGAAGCATTAACTACCGGCCAATCGCTCATGTGAACCGAGAGCTGCGTCTCAGGATTAATACTGGCCTCAAGATTTTGGTAGATCGTTTCTGAAATAAATGGCATGGAAGGAGCCAGCAAGCGGGCAACCGTTGTCAAGGCTTCGTAAAGGGTGGCATAAGCCGCTTGTTTGTCGGAATCCGAGCCGCTCTTCCAGAACCGCCGCCTGGACCTGCGCAGGTACCAGTTCGAAAGGTGGTCCACAAACACTTCTATCGGCCTGGTTGCCCCGAGAACGTCATAGCTCTCCAATGCCTGTGTGACCTCACGAACAAGGGAATTTAGAGCCGAGCGAAGCCACCGATCCAGTGGACTATATTGAACTTGCTCTATTGGTTGGGGTGTCCAACCGTCCAGGTTGGCGTAGGTCACAAAAAACGAATATGTGTTCCATAAGGTTAAGGTGAAATTTCTAACCACTTCGGCCACCAGGTCAACCGAGAAACGGCGTTCCTGACCGGGTGGGCTGGCTGTATAAAGATACCATCGCATGGCATCCGCGCCGTGCACATCGATCACGTCCGAGGGGGCAACAATATTGCCTTTCGATTTTGACATCTTTTGACCTTCTCCATCCAACACCAAGCCAAGACAGATAACATTACGAAAGCATTCCTGTTCAAAAAGCAGGGTGCTGATGGCATGAAGCGAGTAGAACCAGCCGCGGGTTTGGTCCACCGCCTCGCAGATATAATCCGCCGGGAACTGCCCTTTAAACTCCTTCTGGTTCTCAAATGGATAATGCCACTGGGCGACCGGCATTGCCCCTGAATCGAACCAGACATCAATCAACTCCGGGACACGCTTCATGGTTCCAGCGCAAGACGGGCAGGAGTAGGTAACGCCATCGACATAAGGACGATGCAGGTCAAGCCCGGACTGGTCAATGCCACTACGCTGGCCCAGTTCCTGTCGCGATCCCAGGCACTCCTGTCTGTGGCAGGTATCACACTCCCAGACAGGCAACGGCGTCCCCCAATAACGTTCTCGCCCAAGAGCCCAATCAACATTGTTTGACAACCAATTCCCGAAGCGGCCATTTTTAATGTGACCAGGATACCAATTAATGTGCTCGTTAATCCCAACCAGGAGGTCCTTGTAGCGGCTGGTACGGACGTACCAAGTAGGGCGCGCATAGTAGAGCAACGGAGTAGTGCAACGCCAGCAGAATGGGTAAGTGTGGGTGAATTTTCCAGAGCGAAACATTAAGCCACGGTCTTCCAATTCCTGAATGATGTGTTGATCAGCATCCTTGACAAAAATGCCGCTCCACGGCTTAACCTCTGGAATAAAGGTGCCATCCGGTTGTACCGTCATTAATACAGGCAGATCCTCCACCTGGGAGGTTTGCATGTCCTCGGCACCAAAAGCAGGCGCGATATGGACAAGGCCGGAGCCATCTTCAGTAGTGACATAATCGGCAAGAACTACCCGGTGAGCGGGTTTCTCCAAGGGAAGAAATGAATAAAGCGGAACATACTTCTTCCCCTTCAATTCCTTACCCTTGAAACGCTCCAAGACAACAACCGGTTCCTCCTGAAAAACCGCCTGAATCAAGGCTTCAGCCAGGATCAGTTTTTCCTTTCCACCGACTGAAGGATTATGTTCCACTTTTACATAATCCAAATCAGGATGAACTGCAACCGCAACGTTTCCGGGAAGCGTCCAAGGGGTGGTCGTCCACACCAGAAGAGAAGTATTCGGCTCATCGACCAGTTTCATGCGAACGAATATGGAGGGGTCTTCCGCCTCATCATATCCCAGGGCGACTTCATGGTCAGAAAGAGGTGTTCCACAACGGGGGCAATATGGAACAACCTTAAATCCCTGGTAGAGCAAGTCCTTCTCCCAGAATTGTTTCAGTATCCACCAAACGGATTCAATATAGTCATTTTTATAGGTAATATAGGCTGTGTCCAAATCAACCCAGTAGGCCATACGGTCCGTCATCCGCTCCCATTCCTTAATGTACGTGAAGGCGGATTCGCGGCAAAGCTGGTTGAATTTGTCGATCCCAAAATCCTCGATCTGCTGTTTGTTGGTGAACCCCAAGGATCTTTCAACTTCAATCTCCACTGGCAGCCCATGGGTATCCCATCCGCCCCTGCGGGTTGCATGGTAGCCTGCCATCGTACGGTAACGGGGGAAAATATCTTTAAAGGCTCTAGCCAGTACATGATGGACACCAGGTTTCCCATTGGCAGTTGGAGGGCCTTCATAAAAAACATATTCCCTGCAACCCTTGCGACGTTCCACCGATTTATGGAAAATATCATGCTTTTTCCAAAAATCAAGGATCCCTTCTTCCATTTTCACAATATCCAATTTTGGAGAAACCTGATCGAACATCCATCAACCTCCACACTCAAATAAAAAATCCCATCCCACCAGGGACGGGAATGACCCGTGGTACCACCCTGTTTCATGCCTATGCGGCAAGCCCTCTGCCCGGTGCCTTAAGCCATCAAGAAACCGTCGCTTGAGATAACGGTCAGCGAAACCGGATCACTTACTGACAGGGAGAGCCCTGTGTTCAGGTCGCAACTCCGGAAGGATTTTCCACCGGTTTACCTGCCCCACCTTGCACTCGTTGTGGGTTCGCTGACAGATAACACCCAGTGTACTCTTTTCCATCATCGTCTTTAACGGAAACAATTATGCCATAAAGAAAGTCACCGGTCAATCCGTGCACGTTGGTTGCAAATATTTATGCCCCATGCAAATGATACAATCCAACGCAACCGGAGCCAGTGAACCAATAATTTTTTCATGGTTAATCCACCATGTTAAACGCCTGTGGTAGACTTCACCCAACAACATTAATCCGGTAAAAAAATGCTTGCGCTAACACTTGTATCCATTCTTTGGGCTTTTTCCTTTGGGATCATAAAGGACTCCCTTTCCGGGCTCGATGCCAATTTTGTCGCATTCATGCGCCTATTGCTATCATTCCTGGTTTTTTTACCGTTCCTTCGCCCACAACGGATCCCAGGGAAAATTCGGATTTCGCTGGCGATCATCGGCGCGTTGCAGTTCGGCCTGATGTACGCAACCTATATCCAGGCATTCCGATATCTGCAGGCATACGAGGTGGCACTTTTCACGATCTTCACACCGATCTACGTCACGATCATTGATGACCTGTTCAACCGCCGATTTGACCCTTTAACCTTCCTGCTGGCAGCCCTGGCCGTGGCAGGGACAGGGTTCGTGCAATATGGCAAACCCATTGAAAGCAGATGGTTTACAGGATTCCTGCTTGTTCAAGGGTCAAATGTTAGCTTCGCCCTGGGGCAGGTGCTTTACAAGAAGGTGTTGTCAGAGCAGCCGGAATTAAAAGATTGGAAGATTATGTCCATTCCCTATCTCGGAGGCGTACTGCTGACGGGTTTTGCGACAAGTCTCTTCACAAATTGGAGATCGCTCACAATTGATCATCAAGCGTGGGGAGCCCTAATTTACCTGGGCATTATTGCTTCCGGAATAGGTTTTTTCCTTTGGAATTATGGAGCCAGAAAGGTGAATACAGGCACCCTGGCAATATTTAATGACCTAAAAGTACCTTTGGCAGTAGCCGTATCCCTAATAATTTTTGGTGAATCCACGAACCTGCCAAGGTTATTAATTGGCGGCGGTGTCGTTATGACTTCCCTCATTTTGAATGAATCCAGAGGGCAAAAACCAATCCGAAAGATCTGATACCTTCGAATGGCATTCAGGAAGGATGCACATTCACAGATGGGTTCGTACCCTGATCACTCCCGGATGCAAGAGTGGTTGACACAAAGTTTTTTATTGTTGGCATAATCTACATAAAATAATGTCGGTTGGTCTGTGGAACGGACCTCCATGCAAGAACCGGCTATGCTCGAAAATGCAAGAATGCTTTCCGGTTGCAAAAAGACATTACCCCACGGCACCGAATGACTGGTGAAGCGAAACAGGCAATTTGTTATACTAATTAACGGGCTGAGAAACCCCTTAAGCAATGACTGAATTTTCCAGCAAACGTCCAATATTAAATGTCTCCCAATCTCATATCGACTTTGGGGTATTTATTGATCCAGATACGGCGAACAAAGCAGATAATGAAAACGACAGGGAGATCAACCTGCAAATCAGCAATATCGGCGGCGGACAATTGACGGGATTTCTTTTACCGCAAGTGAATTGGCTCTCAGTGGACCCTGGAAATTTTATTCTACCGCCAGGTGAATCCAGCACCCACAGGGTCACTGTCCTGGCCGGGGCTCCACAACCTTGGAACTGGCAGGAATATTTCCTTAATGACCTCATCATTATTAATAGCAATGGTGGCATTACATCAATCAGTGGTTCATACATCACACGCAAAACCAAGGATGCAGCGCAACATCCGGAAATTGATTGGAAAAAGATATTCCTATACGCATTTATCCCATTTTTTCTGATCGCTGCTGCTTTGGGCTCTTACTTCCTTTTTTCCTTTGTAAACAACCAATCGTTTGACCAAACCAGTCTTTACCTGACCATGGGCGCCGGTACGGTATATGCCCAAATGAGAGATACGGATCAATTTCAAACCACCTTAACAGGAATTTCCGAATACGCAGCTGCCCAGCCGTTGACGGGTCAATTGGAAGATGCATTTGCCTCAACCGCACAACCAACCACCACCCATACCCCCTGGCCGAGAGAAGATTTCCCCAACCCCGAACAGTTCATCCTTCAATATTACCAATACTTGAACGCCGGCTTATACGAGCAAGCCTGGGGCATGCTCTCAACCCACTTCCAGGAGGGATGTTGTAATGTCGCCGGGAACAATCCCTACACGGTTTATGAAAACTACTGGAAAAATGTTCAACGTGTGGATGTGGTTTCCGCCTATCTCCAAGCCTGGGATAAAAACCCCGCAGAAGTTTTGGCTACACTCCATTACACATTACAGAACGGCGCTGAAAGCGAAGGCACCTTCACCTATAAACTGCTCGCGGATGCCGGCACGAAAACGCTCCTGATCGACGAAGTGTATTAACCGTTAGTACAAACCCATCTCCTCAAGTCCTTTTCATGAAAAAAACCTCATGATAGGCATCCAGAGCCAACGTTTTTTGGATAGCCAAAAAACCTAAGTCTCGTGCCAGGTGGCAGCATGCTTGCGATGAACCCCATTCCTCAACATTTTCCACCATTAGAACCGGTTTTCCATTATTGCCTAACAGGCAGCGCTTTTTCACACCGCCCTTTGTTGTAACAACTTTCTGTCAGTGTGAAATCAAAATAGGGATCAAGGTTATTGATCTGTTCGGGGGCATTCATCAATCCAACCACCAAGACGTTGTTGTGAACCAGGTCACAGACCTATTTATTAAATCGTATTAGGACCTCATTATTAACAGATGTGGATTCAACTTTTAAGTGCAACAGACTGATCAAAGAATACCTCAAAAGGTGA
>CAYQUO010000009.1:0-107192 GCA_964420835.1 uncultured Anaerolineaceae bacterium | reverse complement strand
GGATTCTCGCCGTAACGGCCGTCGTCCGGACGGATGGAAGGTTCAACATAAGCCACGTTCCAGGGTTCAGGGCCCAGTACCCGGAGGAAGGTTGCCGGGTTCATCGTTCCGGCACCGACCTGGGTGTAATAAGGCTGCCAGATCAGGCAGCCCCATCTTGACCAGTAATCCTGCAGGTTCAGGATCATCGATTGAAAATCAGGAACAACTGTCATTCACACTCCAGGAACAAGGATGTTTGAAATTATACCACCCGGTTAAAACGATCTCCTGGGCAGGGTGTCCGCCCGCCTGGCATTTGGGGTGATCCATTGGCGATCATATTGGTTCTTCACCTTTGCCGCCACTTCCACAGCGTTCATCGCCCGGCCCATGCACGCCTCATGGTAGTATTGCAGCGCCAGTTCGTCCATCATGGGCAGGGTGTAAACCTTGTATAAATTGAGATGAGGGTTGGCAAACGGCATGGTAACCAGGCTTCCTCCGGCGTCCAACTCCACCCTGCCCTTTCCCAGCACCCTGGGCTCAACCGAGGTGATCCTGTCTCCGGAAACGGCAATATCGAAGCGTTCATCCCCACATCGTCGCAGGCGTGCATTCCGAATGCACAAATCCGGTACTGCTGTCATCAGAATCGTCTCCCTTTCAGTTGGGGTTTTTGGGGATGTGAAGAAAACCTTCCCGCCAAATTATATTCCAAATGGATAACCGGGCCGTTCCCGCAGCGGCCGCAGCGGGGTAATTGCCAACGGAAGTTGCAGTTGTTGTGGTAGGTTGCCTGAACCGGTTGATGAGGAATGCAAGCCGTACCTAAATTAATCGCCGCACTCCTTGCCATAAGCGAAATTTTCCAGGTTCCACAACGGGCTGCGGGAGGTCACATCCACCTCCAGGCCGCAGAAATCCGGTCGGGAGACCGTCATGTGCATGCGAAAATACAGTGGGAGCACCGGAAGTTCTTGTGCGAACAGTCGCTGAACAGCATCCTGTTTCTGTCGGTAGTCTGCATCCTCCGGCCTGGCCAGGCGGGCTGTCTCACAGGCGGCGTCGTAGGCTGGATTCATGTAGCCGCTGACGTTCACCCCCAGCCAGTTTTTTCCCTGTGTTGGGACCTGGTTGCTTTCAAAGATCCAGCAGGGGGTGCTTCTCCCGATCTCCCAGGCGAACTGGGCCAGGTCAAAGTTCCGCCCAAACAAAACCCCATCTGGCCCCGCCTTGTAAAGGTCGGCAGAGGAAAGGGTTTCAACGTTCACCTGGAAACCGCACTGGGAGAGGGTTTGGGCGGCTTTTTGGGCAAATTCCACCCTAAGCGGAGCCTGGCTGGTGTAGTACGTAAGCGTTAACAGCGTCCCATCAGGGACGTTCACCACCCCGGCCGCCCTTCTTGGGGTGGAGGGGTCATTGTCCGTATCCAGCCAGCCGGTTTCCTCCAGGAGGCGAATGCCGGTTTCCGGATCATAAGGCTGTGGTGCAAGGTCCGCCAGGAAGAGCGGATGGGAAGGTGGAAAAAAACCACCCGGTACGGAAGTCTGGTCCATCAGGGGTTTCTTCACAAACCCGGCCCGGTCAATGCAGGCGGCCACCGCCTGCCGGGTCCGCACATCCCCAAGAATGTCAGGCCGGTCGACGCCGTATGGATTGTAGGTATCATCATAGGACGACGGTCGAATACCAAAGGCAAGCAATTCAAATTCAGGTCCCTGTCCGATATAGGCTTTCAACTTGCCATCCCGCTGCATCTCCATCACCGGTTCCAGTTGCTCATCCAACAGCGTCGTCTGGTCCACCACGTCACACTCTCCAGCCAGCAGCCCGGCGAGGTTATTATCGCCGGCTTCTCCCAAGAAACGGTAGACCAGTTTTTCATATTTCGGCAAGCCCTCTGCCGCCCGAAAATAAGTCGGGTTCCTTCCCAGCGTAATATGATCGCCCTTTATCCACTCTTCCACAATATACGGCCCCCAGCCCAGGGGCGTGTCGGTGGCAAGCGGTGCGGTCAACAATTCCTTCGCATCCAGTCCCTTCCAGGCATGCTCCGGCAGTGGCATCCAGAAATTGGTCTCGAACACATGGGGCAAATAGCCGGGGATCCCCTTCCACAGCACGGTCAGGTCATCCAGTGCCTTGTAACTTTCCGTCCTGTAAAGGACCTCCCGCGATACAGGGGTGGCCGGGTTGGAAGAGAGGTTGAACGAGTAGATCGAATCCGCTGCCGTTAATGGCTCGCCGTCAGACCATTTCAGGTCAGGCAGCAGGCGGAAGGCGGCGCTAACCTGGTCCATCTGCAAGGGGCTGTTGCCGTCCCAGGATACGGAACAAGTTACATCCCGGCAGCCGGAGGGGTATACCGGTACGCCGGCTTCGAGGTTCACAATACTGCCATCCACGGATTGCACCACGTCACCCTGTTGAACCGTCACCGCCTGGATGGCTGCGTCGCCATTGTTCAACGAAGGCAGACGCTGCAGGATCACCGGCTGCACGGAGAATCCCCGGGTGTCAAACGGTCCATCGTAAATCGATTCCAACACCCCCCACATGCTCCGCGAACTGCCCCCATAAGGATAAAGGGTTTGTGGTTCTTCACCCAGGCAGATGACCATTGTCCGCGGCGGTTCTGCAGTGGGGCTTGGCACAGCCGTGGGAGGGGCTGGCATCTCCGGGAGAACGTCAGTGGCGGCCGTTTTGGGGGAGCAGGCAGCCAGCAATAGCAACAGAACCGTGGAAAAGGTCATTCTTCGCATGAGCATTGTGTAGGTCCTTTGAGAATTGGTGGTTAGATTATAAACGAATTGTTCAACCATCCACCCGAAAACAACACCTGGAGGAAAATTTCCCTCCAGGTGATCCATGCCAATCATCAACGGACAAATGGCCTACTGGGTGCCCCGCAGCCGCGGGTCCAGCGCATCCCGCAGGCCGTCGCCCAGGAAGTTAAAGGCAAACATGGTGATCGCCAGGGCAAGCGCCGGAAAAAGCGTCTGGTTGGGGTAGGTGCGCACTACCTGGGCTCCGTCAGAGATCATTGCCCCCCAGGAGGGCGTGGGTGGGTTCACACCAAGGCCGATGTAGGACAGGAAAGCCTCTGTGCTGATGTAACCGGGGATGGCCAGGGTTTCAGCCACCACCAGCGGCCCGACCACGTTCGGCAGGATGTGCCGGAACATGATGCGGCCGTTGGTCGCTCCGATGGTTCGGGCTGCTTCAATAAATTCCTTTTCCCTCACCGAAAGCACCTGCCCGCGCGTCAAACGGGCCATGGTCTCCCATGCCGTCAAACCGATGCCGATGAAAATGAACAACATGCCGCCCATCTTCGTGTCCAACTGGCTGACCATGTAACTGAATGTTCCGGGGTCGGGTTTGGAGAAGGTGGAACGGAAAAAAGCCATCAGCAGGATCACGAACAGAAGCGTGGGGAAGGCATACAGGACGTCGACCAGCCGCATCATGAGGTTGTCAAGCGTGCCGCCAAAAAAGCCCGAAATGCTCCCATAGGTAACTCCAAGGATCAGGCTGATCAGTGGCCCGATGATCGCCACCGTCAGCGACACCCGCGCCCCATATACGATCCTGCTGAACAGGTCACGGCCAACGTAGTCGGCTCCCAACAAATAATTCTCACTGGTTTCTGCATAGGATTCCATTCCCGGAAAAATTCGAACCAACCACTGCGGCACCTTATTGTTATCGGTAAGGACCTGTTCGTCATAAGTGTACGGAGTCAGCATTCCAGCAAAGATGGCAAAAAAATAAAGGATTATGATCAGGATGCCGCCAATGACCGCTGCCCGGTTGCGCACAAGCCTCCGCAATGCATCCTTCCACAGGCTTTCGGGTTTTTGCGTCAGCGCCTGACCGCCGGATAATGTTTTTGCCTTAACGTTCAACTGAGCTGTCATACGGGTTTCTCCTCGGTTACTCGTAGCGTATCCGCGGGTCCAGATAGGCATACATGATGTCGACGACCAGGTTGGCAATCACCAGAAAAACCGCATACAACAATATTGTTCCCATGATGACCGGGTAATCGCGGTTGGTGATGCTGATGACAAAATATTTCCCCATTCCCGGGATGCCGAAAACGGTCTCGGTGACAAAGGTCCCGGTTACCAATGCCGCGAACATGGGCCCCAGGATGGTCACCACCGGGATGAGGGAATTCTTTAAGGCATGGCGGGTGATGACAAGCCTTTCCTTCAGGCCTTTGGCGCGGGCTGTTCGTATGTAATCCTCACGGACCACCTGCAGCAGGCTGGCACGCGTCAGCCGGGCGATCAGCGCCGAACTGGCCAGCCCAAGCGCAATCGGCGGCAGTACGGCGTATTTAAAGTAATTCCACCCCAGGGACGTCGGCAGGAATCCCAGCAGGTAGGGAGGTTTGGAGCCCCAGCCGGTGGCCGGGAACCATTTCAGGGTCACCGCAAACAGCCAGACGAACACAGGCCCCAGGATGATTACCGGCACGGAAACCCCAAAGATCGATATGCTCATGCTGATGTAATCAATGATCGTATTCTGTTTTAGTGCCGCAATGATCCCCAAGGGTATGCCGAGTACTACGGCAACAATTAACGCCATCAGCCCCAGTTGTATGGAAACCGGGAGCTGTTGGCGGAAGATGTCGTTGACAGTGCGGCTGCGTGAAGCATACGATGGACCATAATTCATCCATTTAACATACACGCCGCCGATCTTGAATTTAAATAACGCATCGTCTTCCAGGTTGTTGGAAAATTTTGTCTTGCTGAATTCCGGGATGAACACCCCTTTCACGTATCGCAGGTACTGTTGTACATAGGGTTCATCCAGGTGATATTTTTTTTCCAGGTTCTTGATGATCTCTTTCGGCAGCGCCTTTTCCCTGGTAAAAGGACCGCCGGGAACAGCATGCATCAACGCAAACGTGATTACGGAAACGACAAAGAGAACGGCGAACAGATAGATTAATCTACGGGCGATATATCGACCCATCGGTCACCTCCAGGCAGCAAACCTGCCGGTGTTTTGAGGGAGGAGAACAGGTCTCCTCCCTCAGGTTTGTTGCAGATAAGTTGCCTACTTGGCTGTCTTTGCAGCCATGTCGATGTCCCACTTGTCCACCGATTCCTGCCCTGCGGAACCGAAGGTGCGGGTCACGTACGGCTTGGTGACGGTCACACGGGTGTACCAGTAGATCGGAATGATGGCAGCATAGGTGTCCACCAGCAGCGTCTCGGCCTCCGCATATAGATCAACGCGCTTGACCGGGTCCAGCTCACGCGCGGCTTCGAGTACCAGGGCTTCAAATTCATCGTTCTTCCAGTTGATGCCTCCATCCGGAATACCATCCGCGTTCTTGTCCGGGTTGGAAGAGCCATTCACCGCCATCACCTCACGGATGAAGTTGTTGGCATCCGAGTAGTCCGGGCACCAGCCCAGGCGCCAGATCTGTGGCGTCTCATCACTGCGGACGGTCTGCAGGAATACCGCCCATTCCTGGTTGACCAGTTTCACGTTCAGCCCCAGGTTGTCCTTCCACATCTGCTGGATGGCCTCGGCAATCTTCTGATGGCCCGAACTGGTGTTGAACATCAGGGTCAGGTCAAGGGAATCGGCGGTAACGCCTTTCTCGTCCAGGTAGGACTGGAGTTCAGCCTTGGCAGCCGGGATGTCGGTCTTGATGCCCAGGTTGGGGTGGTCTTCCAAGGTCGGGGCACCGGCCAGGCCGGGGCGGGAGAACCACTGGGCGGGCACCTGCTCACCCTTGAGGACATTGTCGATCAACGCCTGGCGATCAACGGCCATCGATAGCGCACGGCGGACGCGTACATCATCCACCACCGGCGCCTTGGTGTTAAACCCGTAAAAATAGGAGCAAAGGTTGGGGGCAATGACCAGCTCCTTGGACAAGACCGGATCTGCCTTTACCCGGTCAATATCAGCCAGCGGAACGGCCGCTGCATCGGATTCGCCGGTTTCGTAGTTGGCAAAGGAGGCCGTGTCATCCAGCATGGTAAAGGTGACTTCCTCAATCTTCGCCTGCGGGGCGGAGGCGATGTCGGCCGGCCAGAAGGGATTCTTCACCAAGGTGATGGTGCTGTCATGGATCCATTCCTTGAGGGCGTAGGGCCCAAAGCCCTGGTTGAAGCCGGTCTCAGTCCAGCGGTCGCCCTGGCCCTCGGTGCAGTCGTCCCCGTCGATCAGCCAGCTCGGCTCGGGGTAGGCCACCCACATTCCGGCAATCGCCGCATTGTAGGCTGCAGGTTCAAGAAAAGTAATTTCCAGGGTGTAATCGTCAATGACCTTGACGCCAACGCTGGCCGGGTCCTCGGACTTCCCATCGTTGTAATCCGCAGCCCCGGCAACGGCAAAGGCAAGCACGTAGGCGTAATTGGATCCAGTAGCCGGTGCAAGGGTCCGCAGCATGCCATATTCAATATCTTTTGCAGTCACCATGCGGGGGTTGTCCTCGCAGTCCTTCACTTGGACGACCTGCTCGGTAGCCCAATCGTACTTGACCCACGAGATGTCATCGCGCAGATGGAAGGTATAGACGGTCCCATCCTCGCTGATATCCCAACTCGTTGCCAGCGCAGGCTCCACCGCGTTGGTCACTTCGTCCTGGCGGGTAAGGCCCATCATGGTCTCCCACAATATTTGGATCGAACTGGTGTCGGTCGCCAAGGACGGGTCAAGTGTGGGAACGTCTCCCGGCCCAAGATTAAGGGTGATGGATTTTTTCGCCGGCGGTGCTTCTTCAGGGACGGCGGTCACAACGACGGTTTCGCCTTCCTTCTCAACGATCACGGTCTTGACCACTTCCTGGGCAGGCTGGCATGCGGTCAGCATCATGCTGGCCACGATCAACACGCTAACGAGAAACAATAGTCTTGTACGCATATCTCCTCCATGTAATAAGGGGTTTTGGTTTGGTGAATATGAATTTCTGTTTTCTTGTTTTTGCCGATTATGAAGGCATCACCTCCTTAATTAGAAATCAACTATACCAGATGGCAGGCCACATAATGGCCTGGGGAAACCATGCGGAACTCGGGTTTCTTTTGTGCACAGATCTCCACTGCAATGGGACAGCGGGTGCGAAACCGGCACCCGGAGGGCGGGTTCACGGGGGAAGGCACGTCCCCTGTAAGGATGATCCGCTGGCGTTTCTCTTCCGCCACAGGGTCCGGGATGGGTACGGCGGAAAGCAGTGCCTTGGTGTATGGGTGCAAGGGGTTGCCGTAGAGTTCGGCCCGGTCAGCCAGTTCAACGATTATCCCAAGGTACATCACGGCAACCCGGTCGCTGATATGCCGCACCATCGAAAGGTCGTGGGCGATGAACAGGTATGTCAGACCCAGGTCTCGCTGCAGGTCCTCGAGAAGGTTTACCACCTGGGCTTGAATGGAAACATCCAGCGCCGAGATCGGTTCATCGCAAATAATTAATGCCGGGTCCAGCGCCAGTGCCCTGGCAACACCGATCCGTTGGCGCTGGCCGCCGGAAAATTCATGCGGATACCGGTTTGAAAAACCGGGATTCAATCCAACCATCTCAAGCAGGTAAGCCACCCGTTCGTCCTTTTCCCTGCCGTGGTGGGTTCGGTGGATGATCATGGGCTCGCCAATGATCTCCCCCACTGTCATGCGCGGGTTCAAACTGGCATAAGGGTCCTGGAAGATCATCTGCATCCGGCGGCGCGTCTTGCGCAGTTCTTCTCCGTTAAGTTTGGTCAGATCACGCCCTTCATAGATCACACTGCCGGATGTCGGGCGATATAATTGCAGGATCGTCCGACCCGCAGTGGACTTCCCACAGCCGGATTCGCCCACCAATCCCAGCGTTTCACCCTTGAAAATGTGAAAACTGATGTCATCCACGGCATGTACCGCCCCAACCTGGCGTTGGATGAGGATGCCGCGGGTGATTGGAAAATGTTTGACCAAGTGTTCAACCTGCAGGAGGATCTCCCCGGATGTCATTTGCGTTCCCTCCCAGTCTTTGTATCCACCCAGCAGGCTGCCTTGTGTCCGTCATTAACAGGGGTCAGGACGGGGTTTTCCTTCCAGCACCGTTCCACCGCCATCGTGCAGCGTGGCGCAAATGGACAGTAGCCCGGTTTTTCCAGCAGGACCGGAGGCAAACCATCGATGGATTCCAGCCGCCGGTAACCGCTCTCATCCAGCCTCGGCAGGCTGTTCATCAGCCCGATTGTGTAAGGGTGTGAGGGGTTTGCGTACAATTCCTTGCATGGGGCTTCCTCGATGATGTAACCGCCATACATCACGTTCACCCGGTCAGCCAGGCCGGCAATAACGCCCAGGTCGTGGGTGATCCAGATGATCGCCATCCCCAGTTCGTCCTGGAGCCGTTTGACCAGTTCAACGATCTGTGCCTGGATGGTCACATCGAGCGCGGTGGTCGGTTCGTCAGCGATGAGGACCTGCGGGTTGCAGATGAGTGCCATGGCGATCATCACCCGTTGGCGCATCCCGCCGGAGAATTGGTGTGGATAATCGTTCAACCGGTCCTTCGGGTTGGGAATACCCACCAGGGAAAGGATTTCGATCGCCCGCTTCTCGGATTGTGCGCGTGTGGCGCCATTGTGGATCTCCAACGGTTCCGCCACCTGGCGGCCAATGGTCAACACCGGGTTAAAGGAGGTCATTGGATCCTGGAAGACCATGCTGATCTGGGCACCGCGGATCTCACGGATCTCGTCATCGCTTAAGGTTAATAGATCCCTTCCCTGGTACATCGCTGTTCCGGCTTCAACTTTGCCCGGAGGCGATGGGATCAACCGAAGCATGGAAAGAACGGATACGGATTTTCCGCATCCGCTTTCTCCCACGATGCCAAGGGTTTCGCCTTCTTTTAAATCAAAGGATACCCCATTGACCGCGTGTACAGTACCTTCACGCGTTTTAAACCGCGTTTCCAGCCCTTGGACATTTAATAGGTCTGTCATGAGCAATCCATAAAAATGTAATCATCCTGGATGGAAACAGACAAATTCATCCTTTCATTCCACCCAAACGGTATTGATTCGTCTTTGGGAAAGTATAATCGGAAAGATGGGCCTTGTCAAAACCCTCATATAACAGATAATAACATAAATTTACACGAATGTCACCCGGATTTGTCTTTTTTCTGTTGGCGGGACAAGTAATTCCCCACTGTGATCATTCATACAAACCATACCAACACTTGGAATAAAAAGAGGCATAATGCTCCAGATGAACACCATTATGAAACCCACACTGCTCCTGGATGAGAGCGCAGCCCGATTCAACATCCGGCAAATGGCTTGCAAGGCACGTTCACAAGGGGTTCGCTTTCGTCCGCATTTTAAAACCCACCAGTCCGCCCTGATCGGTGAATGGTTCCGCCCGGAAGGGGTCACCTCCATCACCGTTTCCTCCGTGGAAATGGCAATGTATTTCGCCGCCCATGGCTGGCAGGATATTACCATCGCATTTCCGCTCAACGTGCGAGAGATCAACGCAATCAATGAACTGGCCGGCAGCATTCACCTGGGCCTGCTCGTGGAATCAATGGAATCCGTTCATTTCCTGGCGGGCCACCTGGCCCATCCCGTCGATGCCTGGATCAAGGTGGACACGGGCGCCGGCCGCACCGGGCTGGACTGGAACGATCCTGCCGTTATCCTGCAATTGGCAACCGAAGTCCAGGCCGTATCACATCTTCGTCTTCGGGGCCTGCTCACCCACGCAGGGCACACCTACCTGGCTCGCGGTGCTGCCCAGGTGTGCCAGGTCTATCAGGAAAGTGTCGCCAGGATCATCAGTGTCCGGCAAGCCCTGGCCGGTGCCGGCATTGGCCCCTTGGAGATCTCGGTCGGCGACACTCCCGGCTGCAACCTCTGCAACCTGGGCCCCGTGGACGAGATTCGCCCTGGCAATTTCATTTTTTATGATTCAACCCAACAACAGATCGGCTCCTGTTCCTGGCAACAGGTCGCCATCGCCCTGGCCTGCCCGGTGGTCGCCTTGCACCCTGCCCGCTCCGAGGCGGTTATCTACGGAGGAGCGATCCACCTGAGCAAGGACTATCTGATGGATGGCGATCGGCAGGTTTATGGCCGTATCGCCATGCCGGAGGGTGGCCGCTGGGGCGCTCCCATTAAGGGTGCCTACGTGAGAGGCCTCTCCCAGGAGCACGGCATCGTCCATCTGCCCATGGACACGCTCGGCAGGCTGCACATTGGCGACCTGCTCTTTGTGCTTCCGGTGCATTCCTGCCTGACCGTGCAGGTGATGGGCCGATACCTCACCCTGGAGGGGCTTGAAATCGATACATTGAATACTTGGCTGCCTAGCTCAGCGGCACAGGCGTAAAGGTCAGGATAAACACCAGCAATCCCAGCGCAGCCGCCAGCTTGCGCTTCCCATCCAGTTGGGTGATCTGGTCCATCGGCTCTGCGTGGGCCCGTCCAAGGAAGAAGATCAGCGCAGCCCACAGGAACCATCCAAACCAAAAGATCCCCAGCAGCATCAAAGCCACCAGGATGAACGGCAGGATCCGTTTGGCGCGCTTTTCTCCAAGCAGAACGTAGAGGATGTGTCCCCCGTCCAACTGCCCTGCAGGGATGAGATTCAACCCCGTCATCAGCAACCCCACCCACGCTGCCCAGGCCACGGGCCCCAGGAGCACGTCGGCTCCTCCGGCAGGGTAAGGCCGTCCGGAGAAGAAATACCCCACCCAGTAAACGATTGGCGCCATTCCCCCATAGGTAACAGGCGCCGGCAGCAACCGGCCAAATACCAGATACTTGGAAAGCAGGTAGAGCAGTGAATTGCCTTCCATCCCGGTCGCAGCCCCATTCGCTCCCAACGACGGAAGGGTGGTCTGGGGCGATAGGTGAAGGCCAAGGAAAAGAACCGGTATGGTGACGGCCAGACCGGCCAGGGGACCGGCCAGGCCAATGTCCAGCAGTTGGCGCCGGTTCCTTGGCGGGGTTTTCATGTTGATAAATGCGCCCATCGTTCCGATCAGGCTGAAAGGAAGCGGGATGAAATATGGCAGGGTAACATGTACTTTGTGGTGCCGGCCCATCAGGTAATGGCCAAATTCATGGGAAGCCAGAATCGCCAGCAGGCTGAGCGCAAAGGGCCAGCCGCGGTTCAGTAGGGCCAATGCCATTTGCAATGGCTCCTTTGGCAGGTCCCCCTCGGACATCCCATACAATGCTCCGGTCAACAGGACGCTGAACAAGGTCAGGATGAACAGCACCAGGTTGATCATCGGATTGGAAGGCTTGGGGTTTAAGACGCCCTGGACCAGCAGGATGACCTGCCGGTCCCCCTCCTGCCGGAAAAGAGGGGTCATGTTGTGCGGTTTCAGCCACTCTGCCAGGCGCTCATATGCCCCGGCGCTATCCGCATCGACCAGGTGTCCGCGATAGCGCACCAAAAATCCCTGTTGTGGCCCGCCATGCGTGATATCCTCAATTCGAAAAATGCGCCCAACCAGCGCATCGATTACACCCGTAGGATCCCATGTGTTCATATCCATAAAAAGAACCTCTTCAAACCATTAAAAGGCGGGAATGGATGGGAGTCGAACCCACCACGGCCCGCTGAACGGCCCGTCACCGGTTTTGAAGACCGGGGAGCCCACCAGGACTCATCCACTCCCGTCATTAAGGATACCGCATTTTTCAGCATGGTGTCAACCCAACATCTGCGACGATTGGTAAAATTTTGTGATACATTATATTGTGACACCAATACAATTGCCATACAGGTTCACCCATGGATGAAGAATCTCTGAACACAGCAATTAATCTGGTCCGATCCGGACAACGCCTGTCAGCCCGCAGCCTTTTGGTCCGGCTCCTGCGCGAAGATCCTTCCAACGAGACAGCCTGGATGTGGCTCGTGGAGACCATGGACAACGACACCCAGCGCGCCGAAGTCCTCCGCAAGTGCCTGGCTGCCATTCCCGGCAGTGAGGCAGCCCTAAATGCCCTGAAAAGGCTCCGGGTTCCTGTTCCCACTCCCTCTCAACCGCAGGAGGATTCATCGTCTGCTCCCCCGCCCTTCATGGCAACTGTACAAGAGCTTTCGGCGCCTCCACCATCCGATAACCTTCAGGAGCAGGAAGGAGCAAAAACGAAGTCTCCAGGGTCCTTAAAACGTCTCCTAAAGGGCTGCCTGGTCATCCTTTCCATCCTGGTGATCTCCGGCCTTCTTGGGGGCACTGGCTACTATTTTTACCGATACTACCTGGCCCCGCCGGCACCTGCCCCAACAGTATTGCCTGCCAGGGAAATCGTCCCCACCGAAACCAGGGCAACCCGTTTTGTCCTGCAGCCCACCGCCACCTCAACCCCGGTGCCAAGCCCGACCAGCCAGCCTACACCCACGTATAAACCGGCGCCGAACTTTGATCCAAAATGGAAAATCGCCTGGACGGTCAAAGATGCCGGCCTGTATTCCCTCTCATCGGTCGGTGTTCCAATACTCCAGATACCTGGTTACCCCTATTCCGTTTACCCGCCGCCGGTGGATGCTGTAACGGTCAGCGAGGGGAAGGCATGGCTCCATCCTGCGAAGGGCGGTTCCCCCAGGGTGCTGGTCAGTGAACCTTTCTGGGCTGCCGCCACTGAGGGCTGGGATGCCGAAATGGGCGATGCCATGCCCCTGCCTTCACGATCGGCTGTTGTCCTGGAGGCGGTACAGCCCGCCGGAGGGCAAGACCCCCGTGTGCTTGGTTTTATTATCGTCAGCAATATTGGCGGCGAAGTTCTATTTGTCTTGCCAATCGATCCGGTGCCGGGGAAAACCGTATTTGCACCGGACGGTGACCATGCAGCAATTGTCACCCCTTCGTCAATTATTCTGATTGATTTTGAGTCCGGGGTGATCAACACCAACCTGATCACCTACAAGGGCGCCAGTGGCCAATTCGGCGCCGCTCCAGGCCAGGTTATGATTCATTGGCTGGAGGACGGAAAAACCTTTTACGCCATCATCCCCAAAAAGCACTCCGGCAGCGGGCACCACCTGTATAAGGTGGATGTTCCCACTGCCAACGTCAATCCGCTTAATGATATTCCGGAAAACTGGGACATGGAACACGTTTATTTTCAGAGGGATGGCAGCCTCCTGGTCTTCAAGGATGACCAGGGGAACCAGCATCTGTTCAATCCGCAGGATGCCGAACTAACCCCCCTCTCCGGGATCGGAGACGTTGTCAGCGGAGCGGATGACGGGCGGCATTTCCTCCTTTGGACGGGCAAGGAATACTGGGTCTCACAGGTGGACGGCGAGCCATACCGCCTCGGGCTTCCCGGCATGCAACTGGAAAAACCGGCTTGGCTGGGAAACCTCGACCTGGTATTCCTGGTCAAGGAAGATACCAGGTACTCCCTCTACTATCAGGGGATGACCAACCCCCCTCAGCGGCTCGTTGCCGGTCTGGGAACAAAACTGGATGAGATCGGCTTGTTCACCTGGCCGGAAGATGAGTACTTCCAATGGGAACCATCAAGCGCCCTTTCCACGCCTCAACCGGCGCCCTCCCTGCCCACCAAAACGGTTGACAGTACCCGTTTACCGGGTTTCACCGCGACCCCGGGTCCGGCTGTTGAATTGCAGCCCATACCGGGCCTTCCGCTGCAAACGGTTTTAAATTCCCTCTGGAAAAAAGGCTTTAATTGTCTCCTTGCCGAAGACACGTCAGCCTCACCGGATGCCCTGGAATACCGTTGCTCCCGCTACGATAGTGATGACGTCTTCATTCAAAGTGAAATTTCTTACACCCAAGGTGAAATCACCTCGATAACCGGGCTCATCACACCGCCGGCAACCGGAGATCAGAATTTGGAAATAGCCGTCCCGGCCGCCATGGATCATTTCCCCTTTCTTGCGTCCCTGCCTTACCAGGATGCCGACCCAGAAAAGGCCGGAGCATGGCTGTTGAATGCCATTCAAGCCGTGGTCCAGGATGGCAAACCCCGTGAGCGGAGTTTTGGTCCGGTGCTGTTCCGGCTTTCCACAGCAGAAGCGCTTGTGCTCGAGATGTCCGCAATTGTCGTAACCAAATGAGGCAAATGATGACCGATCTCTTGTATCAAACAGACAGCTATGTCAAGGAATTCGATGCCGCCGTATGGGAGGTGGATGCCGTGGAACAGGCGGTCCGCCTGGACAGGAGTGCCTTCTACCCTGGCGGCGGCGGGCAACCCTGTGACACTGGCACCCTCACCTCGCCCGGAAAGGCATGGCAGGTGACCCGGGTGCAAAAAAAGGGAGGGGAAATCTGGCATCGCCTGGAAGGCCCGCACCCGTTGCCATTACCTGGAACTACTGTATCAGGGAGAATCGATTGGGAGCACCGTTACCGCCTCATGCGCACGCATACCGCCCTGCACATCCTCTGCGGGGTTGTTAATAGGGATTACAACGCCCTGGTCACCGGTGGCGACATGGAGCCATTAAAAGGTCGCATGGATTTTGAATTCGAGACCCTCCACAGTGACCTGGTAAGCGTTATTGAGCAATCCGTCAACCAGGAGGTGCTGCAAGCCCGTCCGGTCAGGGTGGCCATTCTGCCGCGCGAGGAGGCCTTCCAAATCCCGGACCTGATCCGAACCAAAATCAATCTCCTGCCTGCCAGCATCCCCGAGGTTCGTACGGTGGAGTTGGTGGGGCTCGATCTGCAGGCGGATGGTGGCACCCATGTAGCCAATACAAGTGAAGTCGGCAAGGTTCGGGTAACGGATTACAAGAGCAAAGGGCGTATTAACAAGCGCATCTACATCGAACTTTCTGAATAATGTAAAGCCAGCGTGACATCCGGCATCTTAAAATAATGCCCCCCCGCTGTCCAGTGCGTGGGGGGCGATTCCATCCTGTTTTTCAGACTTCCTTCGAAGGGGTCAGTCAGCGATTTCATTAAATCGATTTGTCAGCACATAATCGATGTAATTCTGGTACAGGTGCACCGTTTCAAAAAGAGGATAATCATGGCTTGAGAAGGTCTGCAGGATGAACTTGCCCTTGTTGCAGGAGGTGATATACCCATAGTTATGGATGTTGCTCCCGGCAAGCCCGGCAAGGATCTGGGAACCACCATCCGGTTGCACAGCGATCAGGTCCCCGGCATCCCCTTTCCAAAAAACAGTCGGGCCAATAGGCAGGTTGATCCGGTTCGGCTTGTTGAAGATCGGGCTGTCCTGGTCTCGTGCCTGGATGGCGAATAACATGGGATTGTAGGTGCCTTCCGGCCGGTGCCAGTCTTTCTCCACCCGGGCATTGCACAGGCTCATCAGAAAACCGGCTGTGGAAGACTGGTCTTCGTCCAGGTTCCAGGTTTCAACGATCAGCGCCCCACCGTTGCTGACGTGATTCATAAGTGGCTCCGCTAGGCCCAACTTGCCCAATTGCACCGTTTGTCTGCTTTCAACGCTGAGGATCACCAGGTCCCAGGTGGAATTGCGCAGGTGCCTGTCGAAGGTGCCCAGTGAGTCGCCGGCATTCACAACCAGCCCACCCGAGAATCCCATGCCATCCAGCACATGCCCCATCCGGGGCAGCAACCGCCCATCCTCATCCGGAAGATCAAATGCCAGCACATTGGCCGCCCGTATTCGAGCCTGCATTTGGTTGGTCAACATGACCGCATCCGGTGTCGGTGGCAGCGGGGTCGGGGTATCTTCCGCTGGAAGTGTAGGCGTTGGAGGGAGAGTGGGCTCAGAGGTTGCCGTGATCACCAGCGGCGTTGGCGTTTCCGCCATGGCCTGTGCCAGCGCATCCAGTTCGGCTTGTTCAGCCTGTTTGGTGCCCTGGGCTTCCAGCGCAGACAGGGTCTGCTCCAATGCTTCGTTCGTCGCCACCAGGTATTTTGCTTCCGAGGAATCCTGGATCTCTGGCAGAATCCCGCAGGATGCCGTTGCCAGGCAAATGGCAATTAGGTTGACAAGGGTAAGGATTCGTCTATTCATGGTCTGTTCCCTTCGCATTCAAATCTCCCGGCAATGACCTGATAATCCATTGTACAGTCATCAAATCGATTTTGCAATTCCATTCCGGTTAATTTCAACAGGATGTATTGTGACAGATCAATCCTCTTTCAATAGATCTCGAAGGTGCAAGAAACGTTCCTTACATAACTGAACTCGCCGGGTTATGGCATCGTGATGGTTTTCAAATCCCTGCCTTGATTGCATTCCACCCTGCATTGCTTGCACAAGGCCTGTCCATCTGCTATAATCAGAACATACTCGGGCGCGTAGCTCAGTTGGTTAGAGCGCACGGTTCACATCCGTGAGGTTCGTGGGTTCGAGCCCCTCCGCGCCCACCATCCAGATCCTGCCAAACGGCAGGATTTTTCCTTCCGTTCACCTCCCGCCCCTTC
Source organism: uncultured Anaerolineaceae bacterium (assembly GCA_964420835.1). Lineage (GTDB taxonomy): Bacteria > Chloroflexota > Anaerolineae > Anaerolineales > Anaerolineaceae > CAYQUO01. The sequence goes on along the minus strand of CAYQUO010000009.1, from coordinate 90,827 downwards.
AGGGGTGCTCCGCGAAGGTTCGTGGGTTCGAGCCCCTCCGCGCCCACCATCCAGATCCTGCCAAACGGCAGGATTTTTCCTTCCGTTCACCTCCCGCCCCTTCAGGGGTGCTCCGCGAAGGTTCGTGGGTTCGAGCCCCTCCGCCATCACAGGAGGCTGATCAGCCGTTTATAGACCTCACAGGCATCCACAATCTGGTCGATCGCGCATTTCTCGTTACGCATGTGGGCCAGTTTGTGTTCCCCGGGCCCGAACCCTATGGTCGGGATGCCTGCCCGGATCAGTGCAACGGCGTTCGTGCTGAAATCCCAATACTCATAACTCTCGGGAGGCTTCCCGAAACACCCGCTATATGCCTCGCTCAACATCCGGGTAAGCGGATGACCCACATCGATCTTCCAGGCCGGATGGAACGGACGATACACCAAAGGCTCGTCCCTCCAGGTACGCCGATAAAGGGTGCCAATTTCCCATGAGGCATTTTTTCCCTCAACAAGATGATCCATCTCTTCACGGATCATCTCTTCGGTTTCGCCCACACCCATGCGCCGGTCCAGATACGCCTGGCAGGCAGACGGCACGGCATTCAAGGACACACTGGTGCTGGAGATTTGTGACATTACCAGGGTTCCTGTGCTGCCTCCCCTGCGCATGAGTTCCTGGTTCGTGCGTTCTACCCGCTGGATGATCTCGGCCATCTCGTAAATGGCGTTTACGCCATTTTCCGGCGCAGAGCCGTGTGCGGAGATGCCCCGGGTTTGGATGATGACCTGGGCTTTTCCCTTATGACCAAGCACGATCATGTTCGAGGATGGTTCGCATATCACAGCATAATCGGGGTCCACATGGAGTTCTTTCAGCATAAGGCCCAGGGCTTCACCATCACAATATTCTTCATCCACTGTGCAAGAAACATAAATTGTTCTGCCTTCAAGCATTCCATTGCTTTTCGCAATGGCTGCCGCGTAGATGGATGCCGCAATACTTGATTTCATGTCCGCAGAACCACGCCCCCATAAATACCCATCAACAATCTCCCCGCTGAAAGGTGGCACATCCCAAAGTGCCTCATCCGTAACCTCCACAGTGTCCATGTGGGAATCGAAGAGCAGTCTCTTCACGCCATCGCCCATCCGGCCCAGTACATTCCCAAAACGATCGATTTGGACCTCATCAAAATCCAGGTTTCCCATTTTTCTGGCAATAAACCGGGCGATCTGTTCTTCCTGCCCTGAATAGCTTTTTATCTGAATCAGGTCCCTTGCAAACACCAGCAGGTCTTTCGTGACATCCACGCCATCCATGATCAATGATTTCATGCTCACCCTCGTCAAGGCAAACAAAACCCAATGCAATTAATTACTGGTTTTAAGGCCCCCAATAATCAACAATCTATTATACGGTGCCTTAATGGTTTTTTTATCCTCGAAAACCTCAGGCGCCGGGCTCGTCATTCATACTCCTGCAAACAGGTTCGCTTTCGGCAGCCCTGCATCTTGACATTCCATCTGATGCATTTATAATAGGTAAGGTGGTTAATACCATTATAAAACCTGTTTTTTACCTCAAAATAACCGGAGGTGCATATTGTTCAATCCATGGATCAGACCAAAACGCCCATTGATCATCGCTCATCGCGGCCACGGTGTCGCGGCTCCTGAAAATACCCTGACCGCCTACGAACTGGCACATGAAGCCGGTGCGGAGATGATCGAAACGGATGTGAATATTACCAGGGACGGCCATCTCGTCATCGTCCACGACTGGTTTCTTGGCCGAACGACCGATCTCAAGGGAATGGTACACGACTACACCCTGGAGGAAATCCGCAAGGCGGATGCAGGCTCCTGGTTTCACCCCAGGTTTGCGGGTGAGAAGATCCCAACCCTCGAGGAAGCCCTGGCGTTCGCCAAAAAGACCGGTATGTTCATGTGCTTCGAGGTCAAAGGAGGCAACCCCATGCGTGGCACCCAGATTTCGACCCGCCTGGTTGAAGCCTTTCGCAAGGCGGATGCCTTCGAATGGGCTTTCATGTCCTCCTACTTCCATGAATCCCTGGCGAAAGCCCGGGAACTGGCGCCCCAGTTGATGCTCGCCCCGGAGCGGATCCCGGATGACGTTGAGCCGGATATCAACGAGGCGCTCCGCCAGGCAACCGATCTGGGGGCCAATGTGCTCCAGATCCATTACCGCTATCTCTATCCGGATTTGTTGCAACACTTCCGTGAAGCTGGCATTGCCCTCTGGGCCTGGCCCACCACGGTGGAAGAGGAGATCGTCCCGGCAATTAAAACGGGAGCCGATGGCGTCATGGGCGATGATCCCGTCCTGGCAGTAAAACTGGTCAACCAGCTTTGCCCCTCAAACTGAATTATTGGAGCATGCAAATGAACCGCTGGATCTGCCCTCAAAAACCCCTCGTCATTGCCCATCGCGGCTACTCCCTTGTTGCCCCTGAAAACACCCTCCTTGCCTACCAGAAGGCAATTGAAGCCGGCGCGGACATGCTTGAGGTTGACATCAACCTCACCCGCGATGGGCAACTGGTGATGATCCATGACCACCGCCTTGAACGCACCACCAATGGAACCGGTTTTGTGCATGATCACACCCTGGAGGAATTGCAAAGCCTGGACGCCGGCTTTCACTTCCAGCCCAAGGTGCCGGGAACCCGCATCCCGACGACAGAGGAGACCTTCCAACTGGCAAAGGACGCCGGCATCCTCGTCTGTTTCGAGATCAAAGGCGGTGAGGCTGCCCGGTCAGTCATTATTGCAGAGAAGTTAATGGAACTGTTTAAAAAATACAAGGCCTTTGAATGGGCCAGCATCTCCTCATATTTTCCCCAAGCCGCTGCCGCCGCCCGCCGCCTCTGCCCTGAACTGCTCATCACTCGCGAGCGCCTGCCGGATGACTCTCCATTCGACCTTCAGGACGCCATACAGCAGGCGGCTGAAGTCAACTCGCCCATCCTGTTGTCAGATTTTCACACCATTAAACCCGGGCATGCCGACGGCCTTCACCAGGCGGGCATCGCCTTGTGGACTTGGAATCCCTTTACCCCGGCTGAGATAAAACAGGTCATTGACCTGAAGACCGACGGCATCATGGGCGACAACCCCGCCGTGGCTCGAAAAATCGTCGATTCACTCAACCCGCAGGCAAAGAAGGAAGCCTGATAAAACACGGAGAAAATAATAATCATGAAACCAACCACCGACTACTTGGTCCCATGGCTGCAGACCGCAGAACCATACAGTGCCCGCCACATGGATGAGGCTTGGGAGAACCCGGAGATCCTCCGCCTGATGTCCAATGAGAACCTTGTTCCCCCGGGCGAAAAAGTGATCCAGGCCATTCTCCAGGCCGCCCGCCAGGGGAACTACTACCCTGGCTCAGGGCCTGACCTGCGCAAAAAACTGGCGCAAAAAGCCGGATTGCAGGCTGACAATGTTGTCCTCGGCAACGGCTCCACAGACCTGATCGACATTGTCATTCGTTCCTTTGTAGCCCCGGGCGAAGAGGCAATAATGCCCGACCCGAGCTTTGCCATGTACGAAGCACGTGTTCGGGTTAATGGTGGTGTGCCGGTCAAAATCCCAACCCACACCCATTATGATTTCAATATCAACCGGATGCTGGAGTCGGTGACACAGCGCACGAAACTGATGTTCATCTGTTCCCCCAACAATCCCTCAGGCACTCTCACCTCCCGCGAAGACCTCATTCGGGTTCTGGAAACCGGTATCCCCACCTTCTTCGACGAGGCATATTATGAACTGATGGAGCATCCGCGGACAAATGCCGACCTGGTGCTTAAATATCCCAACCTCATGGTGAACCGCACCTTTTCCAAGGCATTCGGAGTCGCCGGCTTGCGTCTGGGGTACCTCTTTTGCAGCGAGGAACTCGCCGGTTTTCTCAACCGGATAAAAATCCCCTGGAATGTCAGCCTCCTCACCCTGGCTGGAGCTCTCGCACAATTGAATGACGAAGCCGACCTTGAACATAAACGCCAGGTTGTAATCCAGGGAAGGGAATATATCCGCAAAGAATTGAACAGCCTTCCCGGCATCTGGGCTTACCCCTCCGAAGGCAACTTCATTCTCATCGACGCTGACTCTCTTGGTCTAACGGGCGCCGAGATTCGTGCCCGGATGATCAAAAAGGGCATCTTTGTCAGGCCCGTTTACGGAAACTTGATAGGGAAGGGGTTTTTCCGGGTCACCGTCGGCCAGCCAGGGGATAACCAGAAATTCATCCACGCCTTTCGCGAGGTGTACCAGGAGGTAAAGAACCAGGCGTAAATTTTTCGCCCGGCGGATTTCATCAAACCGGTTGGCTGGAATCAGTCAACCGGTTTTTTTCGCCTGTTTTTTCCTCTATCGGGTCTCAACGGATGGCATGGAGGGTTCGCGAAACCTCTGCTGGCTCACCTTCAGGTTGATCGCACCGTTGTAGACGAACCGTATCCGGCTCGCCGGATAAATATCCAGGGCGTACTCGACCACCTCATTGGACGGATCCCGCACCACCCTTTTCACACAGATAATCGGCGACCCGGGTTCCACCTCGAGAAGTTCTGCTTCCTCTTTGGTGGCTGTATCTGCTTCAATCCGCTGGTGAACAAGCAATTCCTCGAACTGGTACACATCCGCCATCAGTGAAAAAACGGAGTTTTTCTCCAGGTCATATTGATCAATGTCAGGTACCTTTCGGCACGGCATTTTGGTGTTCTCGAGCACGATGTTCACACCATTTGCTTTGCGGATGCGTTGGATCACGTAAACCGATTCGCCGATCGGGTATCCCATTTCCTGGGATTCAGCCAGGTCCAGGGTGTCCTTTTGGAGTTTTATTACGACGGTTTCCGGTTCGACCCCCTGTTTTTCCATTTGCGTTGTGATGCTGATCAGTTCCCCCTCCAATACTTCAATTCTCGGCTCCGATACAAAGGTTCCCTGCCCCTGCACTCTGCGGATCAACCCCTCATTTGCCAGGTTGTTCATCGCCTGGCGCACGGTCACCCGGCTTACCTGAAAATTACTGCTGATCTCACGTTCTGAGGGAAGTTGAAAACCTGCCGGCCATTCACCGGAAGAAATCTTATCAATAATGTATTTACGCAATTGTTCATGAATGGGCAACCTGACATTTGACATGTCATCTCCGGTCAAACAAGCCTTGTAAACGGATTATGGTATTCCAGTCCAAAACCCCGGCACAGCACATACAGCAACATTATCAATTATTTTCATATAATTTGACGAAATGGTCAACCGCTTTGTTAACATCAGGGAAGACCTGTGCCCCGGCTTTTCGCAATGCAGAGGTCTTTGCCTGGTTTTGGGCAATACCCCAAATGTACAACTCCACCTCGTAACCCAGGCTGGTCAGGATTCTGGCCACCGATTGAACCGCCAGGATCCCGCCAATGGTATCCTCGAACACGTGCAGCTGGAATGCATTTGGAAGCAGTCGTTCGTTCGTCCGGGGGCCAGCCTCTCCGCTCAGACCCTTGCCATTGGCTGTATGATATGCCCAAACCATTGCCGGCCATTCATCCTGGTTCCACGAGGCCGCGATTCCCGCAAGTGCCTGTATCGGCGATGGCTTGGTCAGGCCTTCCGCCGGCACCTGCATCCGGTGGGCCAGGTAACGTACCCGCCCAAAACCCATTACGGTCATAAAGTCCACGCCAACGCTGGCCAGGGCCATCTCTGCCTCGGGAGGGTACCCCCTTGCTTTGGTGTTCACGCCGAGGGGAGCCAGGGACGGCCTGTATGTCACTGCCGAAAAGCGGAACCCTTTATGTCGGTGCAGGTTCCGTAATTTCTCACAAGCCTCCGGAGATAACAGGGGAATATCCTGCTCCAGCAGGGATGGGCCAAGCCCCTGAATGACGGCTGGCCCAAAATACTTCTCAAAGTCAGCGCCGTGGACAAAGTTCTCAAACGTCCGGTTCGGCAAACAGCGGTCAAAATCGCGTGTGTTCCCCAGCAGGCTGCGGATCAGTTTCGTCCCGGCCAGCGTCGGCAGGAGGTTGCTGGAAGGCCCTTCAAGCGCTTTCAGCAATCCCTGTGATGGCACCACGGCACCCTTAAAGGTCGGGCCGATGCGGTCCAAAATGGCAGCAAAATCAGCCTCGATCTTCTGTTTGTTGTTTTCCCGGATTAAATGGAGCGTTTCCTCCAGTGTGGAAGGAACCTGTTTACACCCGATCTGGCTTAGCGCCGTTTCCAGGATGATCACCAGGCCGATCGGCACCATATCCCACTCACTATTGGCAGAGTGGGCCTCAAACATCTCGGATATCTCCTCTGCCGGGAAGTTGCATTCCAATGCCATCTGCTCCAGGTAATGACAGATTGTTTTCTGAAAACCCAGCCGGTACCCGATTGGGTTGACAAGGACCCCATCAACGTCAAAAACTACGATCACTGGCTTCAATTTATGGTCCAACCCTTAATGTATGGTGATTTGCGGCATTTCATCAATTAACAAGTGGTATTAACAACATAACCTATTCCAGTATAGGAGAATCGGTTACAATTGTCAAGGCGGTGGAATCGTTCATTACCTTCAAGCGATGCCTATTGACAAGTGAAGCGTATTCCACTATTATGGTAATACTCTTGTGGTTAATACCACTAATTAAAAACTGAATACTTGCAGATTGTGGCGAAAATTAACCGCCAGCTTCAGTCCTGCTCGACCGGACGAACCTCTTAACTATTGCCTCGTTACAGATATGTTCACCACATTCCACATTGGTGATGTGGCCAGAAAGGAGGTTGCCAAGGTAAAGATTATCAAAATTGTGTCTTCACGAGCAAGCAGGAAGTTCCAGATCAAATCCAACCCAAGAAGGAGTGAGAAATGAAATCTGCAAAAGTATTATTCCTTTTTGCCTCCATCTTCGTCATTATAGCGATGGTGGCATCCTGTGCCCCGGCGCCCACCCCCCTGCCGGAGATTCCCGCCCCAGCCGAACCCGCTGCTCCAGCCGAACCCGCTGCTCCAGCCGAGGGCGGCAAACCGCCGGCGGTAACAATGGCCAACATGCAGGGGGTTTCTCCCGGCAAGTACCCGAACCAGTATGAGGTTAAGGAATTTGAAGACCTCACCGGCGGCAAAATGGTGTTCTCCGGTCGAACGGAAATTGACCCGTTGTACACGGCCATATTCCCGGATGTTCCGACCGATGTAAATTTGCGTCTGCCAGAGGAGCCCCTCGTCACCATCCCCTATGATGAGATCGGCAAATACGGCGGCGAACTGCAAGGCCTGTCCCTCGGCCCCGAAAGCGGCAACTCCGAATACCTCAGCTGGCGCCATGCCACGTTTATTCGATACGGGGATGACCTCCAAACCCCCATCCCCAATGTGGCCAAAGACTACGAAATGAACGATGACATGACCGAGTTCACCTTCTATCTGCGCAAGGGGCATAAATGGTCTGATGGACATCCCTTCACCGCCGATGACGTGCTCTTCTGGTGGGATGATATCGTCATGAACAAGGAGCTCACACCGGAAAATCCATCCTATTGGACGTTTGGCGGAGAGCCGATGAAGGTTGAGAAGATCGATGATACAACCGTGAAATTCATCACCGCCGCCCCGGCCCCCGGGATGATGTCCTGGATGGCTCGCTCGCACATCGTCACCGCCGCTCCAAGGCACGTCCTGGAATCCAAGCACATCAAGTACAATCCCAATATCAACGAAGAAGCCAAAGCTGCTGGTTTCCCCTCCTGGGTGGAATATTTCTTCACCTGGCACGGTGAATGGCAGGACAGCGTCCACCGCTGGAAGGAAGTGCCGCGCTTGGAAGCGTGGCTCGTGTTGGACGAGACCCCCGACTATCAACTGGCAGTTGCCAACCCGTATTACCACGTTGTGGATACATCCGGGCAGCAGTTGCCTTATGTTGACCGCAGTCGTGAATCCTACTCCCAGGACAAGCAAGTGCTCGAACTGAAGGTGATTAATGGGGAAGTGGACCAGAAGGCGCAAACCCTTTCCTTTCAATCGCTTCCGGTCTTCAAAGAGAACGAAGCAAAAGGCGATTACAAGGTTTACATCCCCAAGTCAGCCAGCGATGGGTATAACGTCGCCTTCAACTGCACCCACAAGGACCCGGAACTGCGCAAACTGTTCTCCAATCCCGACTTCAGTTATGCCATGTCCATCGCCCTCGACCGCGCCGAGTTCAGCAAGGTGAACTGCTATGGTCAATGTGAATTGATCAGCACCAGCGTTCCCATCCATCCATCCGCCAGTTTCGCCAAGCCGGAATGGTACACCTATGCCACCGAGTATGACCCCGACAAGGCCAACCAGATGCTGGATGAACTCGGCCTGGACAAGAAGGATTCAGAAGGCTGGCGTTTGTTGCCAAGCGGCAAACGCCTGGTGATCTTCGCCAACTATGCCATCCAGGGCACACCAGCCACGGTTATGAACCTGCTCAAGAGTTACTGGGAAGCCGTGGGCGTAAAGATGGAACTCAAGGAGATCTCCACCGAAGCCTATCGCTCCCTGGCAGCCAACAATGACATTGACCTGGCCTCCTTCACCAGCGGCGGCACCATCGAATCCGCCTTCCTGGCCAACCAGTACCGCTTCTATCCGCCATTCGGAGATCCCGTCCTTGAACCGCAATGCGGCCTCTCCTACCTGGAATGGTGGAAGTCCAAGGGCGCCCGTGGGGAGGAACCTCCGGAAGACATCAAACGGCTCTATGAACTGACCGAACAGTTCAAGTCATTGAAACCCGGCACCGAGGAGTACATCAAGGTCGGACAGGAGATCGGCGACATTCACAGCCGCAACATGTATGAAATCGGCATCATGGGCCCGGCTCCTTCCGTGTTCATCATCCGCAACCGGGTCGGCAACTTCCACCCGCTGGAGTATTCCGCTTTTGAGTTCTACCGGGAATATCCGGCCCGGCCGGACCAGTGGTACATCAAACAATAGAGTGCAGGTAAGTTTTCATCATTTGTCAGGGGGGCTGACCCCCCCCTGACAAATGTTTGTTATTGAAAGGGAGAACATGGCAAGATTTGTACTAAACCGCCTGCTGGTCATGATCCTGATGTTGGCCGCCCTGTCGCTGATCGTGTTCGTCATCCTCGAACTACCCCCGGGTGACTTCGCCGAGCGATATGTGTACGACCTGCGGCAATCCGGCGCCCTGGTCACCTCCGACCAGGTCGAACTTTACCGTCATATGCTCGGCCTTGACCGCCCTTGGCCTGAACGTTACTTCAACTGGATAACCGGAATCATCACCCGCGGCGACTTCGGCTGGTCCCTTACCTTCCGCCTGCCGGTGACCGAGGTGCTGGGAGATCGGATCGTGTTTACCGTTGTCCTGTCGGTGGTGACCATCGGCCTGTCCTACATCATCGCCATTCCGTTGGGCATCTATTCTGCGATGCGCCAATATTCAGTCGGGGATTATTTCTTTACGGTTTTGGGCTACCTGGGCATGGCAACCCCGGCCTTTCTGTTCGCTCTCATCCTTTTATATATTTCCGTGATGTATTTCAACACCAGTGTGGGCGGGATGTACTCGCTTGAATACCGTAACGCTCCCTGGTCGTACGGGAAAGTGGTGGACCTGTTCAAGCACATGTGGCCGGCCATCGTAGTGCTGGGCGCTTCCGGGGCGGCCACAACCATCCGTACCATGCGCGCCACCATGCTGGACGAAAAGAACCAGCTCTACGTCACCGTGGCACGGGCCAAGGGCGTGCCTGAAACCCGCCTGATCTGGAAATACCCGGTGCGGGCCGCCCTGAACCCCGTCATCAGCACCATCGGCTGGGAACTGGCCACCATCGTTTCCGGCTCTCCCATCACCGCCACCGTGTTGTCCCTCCCGGATATTGGCCCCGTATTCCTTCAATCCCTGCAAAACCAGGATATCTATCTCTCCGGAACGGTCCTCCTCATCTACTCCTCCCTGACTATCATCGGCACCTTCATCTCCGACCTGCTCCTGGCCGCCTTGGATCCCCGCATCCGCTTTGGGGGAGGTGCCCGATGACCGACAAAAACACTCCCCTGGAGAACAACAGAAAACCAGCCATTCAATTGAACAACAAGGATCAGAAAAAGGAGGCCTTTTACACCGCCACCCAATTGCAACTGATGTGGTGGAAGTTCCGCCGGCATCGTGCTGCCATCATCGGTTCTCTTGTATTGGGCATCTTTTTGTTCATTATGATCTTCTGTGAATTCGTGGCACCCTATGGTTCTCAATCGCGCGATTCCAGTTATCTTTTCGGGCGCCCGCAAAAAATCAGGTACACCAACCTGGAGGGTGATTTTGTCGGCCCGTTTGTTTATAGAATTGAAACCAAATTCGATATTGAAACCATGCAGCTCATCCCCACTGAGGATACGGACGTATCATACAAAATCAAGTTTTTCTCCAGGGGGGAACCATACAAATTGTGGGGATTGTTTAAGACCGATCTCCACCTCTTCACCACCGGCACCGAAGGGTTTGTTCACCTTTTCGGCACGGACAACCTGGGCAGGGATGTTTTCTCCCGCATCATGTACGGCACCCGCACCTCGCTCTCCATCGGTCTGCTGGGTGTCTTCATCTCATTCATAGTCGGCCTTTCTTTGGGTGGCATCTCGGGGTATTTTGGTGGGATTTTTGACAATATCCTCCAACGGTTAATCGAGTTCATCCGCTCCATCCCCACCCTCCCGTTATGGATGTCACTGGCGGCCATTCTGCCAAAAGAGTGGTCTCCGCTGCGGGTTTATTTCGCCGTCACCGTCATCCTGGGTTTCCTGACCTGGACCACCCTGGCCCGGCGGGTGCGGGGCAAACTGATCTCCATGCGCGAGGAGGATTTCGTTTTCGCCGCCAAAATTTCCGGCAGCAGCAATGCGCGCATCATCTGGCGGCACATGCTGCCCGCCTTCTTGTCTTACATCATCGTCGACCTCACAGTATCCTTCCCGGCCATGATCCTCGGCGAAACCACCCTCAGTTTTATTGGCCTGGGGCTGCGCGAACCGGTCGTCAGTTGGGGGGTGCTTCTGCAGGCGTCACAGAACGTTCAAGCCATCATGCAGCAACCGTGGCTTTTCTATCCGGCCATTTTTGTCGTGGTCAGCGTCCTTGCCTTTAGCCTGGTCGGTGATGGGATGCGCGATGCCGCCGACCCCTATTCACAATAATGAGGTAACCCATGCAACTGGAATCGGATGAACTGATCCGCATCAGCGGTTTAAAAGTAACCTTCCCGCTTGACGAGGGCACTGTTCAAGCCCTGGATGGCATTGATATGAGCATCAAAAAGGGCAGGGTGATCGGCGTGGTGGGCGAAAGCGGCTGCGGCAAAAGCATCACCGCCCGGAGCATCCTGCGCATCATTCCGGCCCCCGGCCGGATCGACGAGGGGGAAATTCTCCTCCGGACAAAAGTCGGATCTCCGAATGGGCAGGAACACATACTGGATTTGACCAAGATCGACGCCAACAGTGATCTCCTCCAGCAGATCCGTTGGGGGGAGATCTCCATGATCTTCCAGGAACCGATGACCTCGTTTTCCTCCTACCATACGCTTGGCGATCAGATCAGCGAAGCCGCCATGGTCCATGAAAAAATTTCAAAAAAGGATGCCCGCGAACTCGCCATCCAGATGCTGGAACGGGTCGGCATTCCCAATGCGTCCACCCGGGTAAATCAGTATCCCCATGAGTTCTCTGGTGGCATGCGGCAGCGTGCCATGATCGCCATGGCTCTCATCTGCAATCCTTCCATGCTCATCGCTGATGAGCCAACCACATCCCTCGATGTCACCATCCAGGCCCAAATGCTGGAACTGATGCGCGACCTCCGCCAGGATTACGGCTCCAGCATTATGTTCATCACCCATAACCTGGGCGTCATCGCCCAGATCGCCGATGAAATTTTCATCATGTACCTCGGCAGGATCGTGGAAAGCGGTCCCGTAAAAGCCATCTTCCATGACCCAAAACATCCCTACACCGTGGACCTTCTGCAGGCAATTCCCCGCATAACCGGGAAAACCCGCAAACGCCTGGTGGCCATCGAGGGCAGTGTTCCCAGCCCCTTTGAACGTCCAAGTGGCTGCCATTTTCACCCCCGCTGCAGCCGGATCATCAAGGGAACCTGTGAAAAGGTGGTGCCCGTAATGACCCACCTTGGGAACAACCACTCGGTTGCCTGCCATCTCTATCCACCCAAGTAGGCCAACCCACAACAATACCCTGGAGAGTTTGAATGGTTGATAATAAAACCAAACTGATCGAAGTTCACCATCTGCGCAAGTACTTCCCCATCCGCCGCGGAGCCTTCGGCGTCACGAAAAAGGAAGTCAAGGCGGTGGATGATGTGAGTTTTTACATTTATCGCGGGGAGACTTTTGGGCTGGTGGGCGAAAGCGGTTCCGGGAAAACGACCACCGGCCGTTTGATCCTGCGTGCGTACGAAGTCACCTCGGGGCAGGTTTGCTACCACCTTCCCGGCGAAGGCAGGGTGGATATCACCAGCCTGAAACCAAAGGAATTATGGGAGATGCGCAAACATGCCCAAATGATCTTCCAGGACCCATACTCTTCCCTAAATCCCCGTATGACGGTGCGCGACATTATCGCCGAGCCCTTGGTGGCAACCCGTTCCGCCCGGGGCGAAGAGGTCACCCGGAAGGTAAGCGAAACCGCCCTGCGCTGCCAGTTGAGCATTGAACACCTGCGCCGCTACCCGCACGCCTTCAGCGGCGGTCAACGCCAGCGCATTGGCATTGCCCGGGCCCTGGTCCTCCGCCCGGATTTCATCGTCTGTGATGAACCGGTTTCTGCCCTTGATGTTTCGATCCAGGCCCAAATTCTCAACTTGTTAAAAGACCTGCAGGATGAATTAAACCTGACCTATCTGTTCATTGCACACGACCTCAGCGTGGTTGAGCACATTTGTAATCGGGTCGGGGTGATGTACCTGGGTCGCTTGTTCGAAATGGCTGAAACCGAAGAACTTTTTTACCACCCCAAGCACCCCTACACCGAAGCGCTCATGTCGGCTATCCCGGTCGCCGATCCGGATCAGGTCATGAAGCCCATAGAACTGACCGGTGAGATCCCCAGTCCGATCGACCCCCCATCCGGCTGCTCATTCCATCCCCGCTGCAAATATGCGCAGGAGATCTGTTCCACCACCCGGCCGGAATGGGAGGAAGTAAAACCAGGCCATTATTGCGCCTGCCACTTTGCCAGGCAACTCACGTTGAAAGGGGTCGCATCCTGACCAGACTTAGGCCAGGCTGATACAGCAAGTCCGGAAAGGCCATTCCTTCCGGACTTGTTTATTGATACCGGTTTTTTTCGCCCTGTGTTATTCCCCCGCATCACCGTCCAAAACAGAGCCTTCCCCGCTTTTTTCCCTCAGATGGGGGAATAGGATCACCTCGCGTATTGACCTCCGCCCGGTCATCAGCATTACCAGCCTGTCAATGCCCATGCCAAACCCACCGGTGGGCGGCATGCCATAACGCATTGCCCGCAGGTAATCCTCGTCCATCGGGTGGCGTTCCTCATCATCCTCAAGGTAATCCCGGTCCATTTCCAGGAACCGGGCTTCCTGGTCGAACGGGTCGTTCAACTCGGTGAATGCATTGCACAGTTCCATCCCGCCCATAAAGCCTTCAAATCGTTCCACGGTCGTCGGGTCACCTGGTTTGGATTTCGCCAATGGGGATATATCGCGCGGGTAATCGTACAAAAAGGTCGGCTGTACAAGGGTTGGTTCCAGGTAATCGCCCAGCAGCCCGTCGATCAATTTCCCGCGCTGCGTTCCGGGTTTCACCTGCATCCCGCGCGCCTGCATCGCTTTGGCAAGAGAAGCCTCGTCCGGACAGGCATTGATATCGATCCCCGTAGTTTCCAGCAGCCCCTGGCGCAGTTCCAATCGCCGCCAGGGCTTGGCAAGGTCGATCTCGCTCCCTTCAAATGTGATGCTGGTGCGCCCAAGAACCTGCCGGGCGACAAAGCGGATCATTTCTTCGGTCAGTTCCATCACCTGCAGGTAATCGGCATATGCCCAATAGAATTCCATCTGCGTGAATTCAGGGTTGTGTTTAAAGGAAACACCCTCATTACGGAAATCCCGGCCGATCTCATACACCCGGTCGAGCATTCCCACCAGCAAACGTTTCAGGTACAGTTCGAAAGAGATCCGCAGGTATAGTTGTTGTTTCAGTTGGTTATGGTAGGTCGTAAACGGCCTGGCTGCCGCCCCACCGTAAATCGGCTGCAGAATGGGTGTTTCCACTTCAAGAAAACCCCGTCCGTCCAGGTATGTGCGGATTGCCCGGATAACCCCCGCTCTTGTTCGAAACACCTCCCGCACCTCCGGGTTAACGGCCAGGTCGGCATATCTCTGGCGGAAACGCAGTTCGGGGTCGTTCAATGTGGCATGACGAACAACCTTCCCGTCCACCACCTCGTCCTTTGCTGCCGGCAACGGAGTAATGGCTTTTGCCAGCAGCGCATAATTGCTAAGCAAAAGGCTGATCTCGCCGGTGCGGGTGCGCATCAGGCTGCCTTCAGCCTGGATAAAATCGCCCAGGTCCAGGTCCTCTCGAAAACGCTTCAACATCTCCTCGCCGAGTTCGTTCACCCGCAGAAAGAGCTGGATGCGTCCTGTGCCATCTTCCAGGTGCGCAAAGATCAATTTGCCCATAACTCGCATGGACCGCAGCCTTCCTGCCAAAACAACCTGAACGGGGGTCTCCTGTTTTCCTGCTTCGGTTTCTTCAAACAACCGAATTGCATCCAGCACCTGCATGGTGGGAGCAGCCCTGGTGGGATATGGCTCAATTCCCGCCTTCCGTAACCGCTCCAGCTTCTCCAGGCGTACCCGTTCAAGTTCAGATAATTCCATGGTCATGCACCTTTCTTGAAAAAAACAGTCCCGCCCATTGCGCTACCGGGGCGGGACTGGATGGTTCGTCCCGTTTTTAGGCTACCTTTATGATCTCAACCACAAAGGAGCCGGCAGGCGCTTCAACATGAACTTTTTCACCCTTGCCATGGTTGATCAACGCCTTGCCAAGTGGCGACTCATTGGATATTTTGCCTTCACTGGGCATCGCTTCCGCGGCCCCCACGATGATGTATGTCTCCGGTTTTCCGCCTTCTTCTTTAATTGTGACCTTCGAACCCACCTGGACGCTGCCGGCAACTTTCTGGCTTTCGTCAACCACCTTCGCAGTCGCCAGGAGCACTTCAATATCTTTAATTCTCCCTTCAACAAAGGCTTGTTCATTCTTGGCGGCTTCATACTCCGCGTTCTCAATTAACTCGCCGCCTTCCATGGCTTCGTGCAGCCGTTCAGCGATCTCCTGCCGCTTGGTTGTACGGAGGAACTCCAACTCCTCCTGCAACTTGAGAAACCCGTCTTTCGTCAGGAATGAGGTTGACATGGCATTTCCTTGTTTTTCTTTGTAATTGCCCGCATTGTGCTACACCGCCTGGGGTGTTGTGTGGAGCGATAAAAAAAAATCCTCCTTTGGGAGTGATTTCCACCTGGGTTGTTCGCTCGGGCGTTTTAAATATACCATAACTTACATGGGATGACAAGTCAAGCCTTGGGCAATGGGCTTTGAATGCAAGGTTCGTTTAACCTCTTTCATGCATTCCGGCAAGGTTCTTTGCCAGTTCTTTGGCAACATGGTCAACTGCCTTATTCACAATTGCTCCCATGCGGGTGTCAAATTCCACATTTTCCGATTGGATGAGAAGCAGGCTCACCGTGCAGTTCAGGTCATTTTGAATGTACCGACCAAAAACGGTTGGTGGCAGGCCATGGGTAAAGGCACTAATGCCTTCAGCCTCATCCAATGTGTGGAAGGAGATCGTCCCGGGCAAATCCCCAGTTTCAGCGGCATCGATGATCAGAATGTGGTCCGGGGCGAACCTCCTGATCGGTCCGCCAAAGCTCTCAGGAGCCACACCCGCATCAATCAGCAGAATGTTCTCGGAATATGGCAGCGTTTTCTGCAACCGCCGTACCACCTCCACCCCCGCTGCATCATCCCCGTTCAGTTCGCTGCCAATACCGAGGATCACCAGGCGTTCCGGTTTACCCGTTTGGACAGGACTGCTCAACGCCATCCTTGGCAGCCTGCTCCAGGAGAAATTGGACATCTTCATCCCGCCCGTAATAGACTTCAAAAGGTTCCTTCGATACGGATGCCAGTTCCCATTGATCGCCGGACATGCTCAGGCAATCAAAGCGGCAATTGACAACGCACTGTGAGCAATATACACACTTGTCAGCGTTGTATCGCATCACAAAACGCTTGTTTGCCTTGTCCAGGACAATTAGTTCAATGGCTTCGGCCGGGCAATCCTTGATGCAAAGCATGCAGCCAGTGCACTTTTCCGGGTTCCACACCAGCGCGCCGCGAAGTTTGTTGGGGGTTTCCTTTTTTACATATGGATAAAGTCGGGTTGCCGGTTTCTTAAATAGCGAGCTGGCAACATCCTTAAACATGGCTCCTATTTTCATATACATTTCCTCATGCGGTCATCAGCCGCCAGACAATATTTACCAATAACTGTAACAGCGCCAGCAATGCCCCGATCTGCCACCACAAACCCACGGTTTGATCGATCCTCAGGCGGGCAAACAGCGACTGCAGGCCGGCCATGATCACCAGCAGGGCCAGGGTTTTCAACAGAAAATCCAGTGGGCTGGACAAGCCGCCCAGGTAAAATGCCGCCACAAGCGTCAGGCCGATCACCAGCTCAATGTCCTTGCCAAGCCGAAACAGGGCCAATCCACGTCCGCTGTATTCCGTCAGCGCCCCCGAAACGATCTCCGTTTCAGCCTCTGGGGCGTCAAAAGGCGGCAATTCCAACTTGCCCATCAATCCCACCAGCGCCACAAGAAAGCCAATGAACTGGGGGACGATGATCCACAGGTGTGTTCGACTATACTCGTTGATCTCACTGATCTGCCAACTGCCGGCAACGATCGCCGGGCCAAGCATGGCAAGTAGGAAGGGCGCCTCGTATGAGAACAATTGGGTGAGTGTCCGGGTGGCCCCGATCACAGAGAAACGGTTCACCGTGTTGGCGCCCGCCAGTCCCAGGCAGAGTGTCATGGCGCTCAACAGGTAAAGGGTGACGATCAGGTCGCCTTTGTAGGAATATGCCGGTATAAAACCAGCCAGCGGAACATACAATGCCGCCGTTAATGCAGCCGCCAACGCTACAACAGGTAAAAATTTAAAGAGCCCGGGATGCACCCCAAATGGCGTGATCTCCTCTTTCGCCAGCAGTTTGAACACATCAGCCAGAGGTTGGAACCAGCGGGGGCCAATCCGGTTCTGAAATCGGGCCACAAGTTTCCGGTCAATCCATTCATACAGCAAGCCACCGCCGAGCAAAGCCAGCCCACCAGGGAAGATCAGCAAGGCCAGGACAGGGGGGAAGGTGATGTTCATCGGTATGCAGCCACTCCATACATGCGCAATTGTTCCCAGGTCCATTCCTGGGTTTCTCCCGGTCGGCGGATTGTCACCCGCCGGTCATTGCAGGAAAAACAGGGGTCGATTCCGACCAGGAGCATGGGCATATCCGCCAGTTTGTGGCCAACGGCCACGGATGAAACGGACCCCCAGTTGCACAGGCTCGGTGTGCGGGCTTTTACCCGTTCAGGCATCTCTCCGCCGCCGGAACGCACAAAATACACCAGTTCGCCCCGCGGGGCTTCCACACGGCTGACGGTCTCTCCAGCGGGAATCCTCCGCGGCATCCGCACGCTTAGCTCGCCCGTTGGCAAGTGGTCGATTACGTCGCGGATGATGCGGTAGGCATCCATCAATTCATTCAGGCGAACAACGAAACGGGCCTGCAGGTCACCGCGCTCATCAGTGATCAGCCTGGCCGGAAATGCCTGGTAAGCAGCGTAAGGGGAGTCCACCCGAACATCCCTGCGGACACCGGAAGCCCGTCCGGTTGGGCCAACTGCCCCCAGCGTTTCGGCCTGTTCATGTGTCATTATGCCCACTCCGCTCGTCCTTCCAAGGAACGTGCTGTCAGTGGTGACGACATCCAGGTAATACTTCGTGCGCTCTTCCAGGTAGTCCATCCCTTTGCGGATGGCTTCGATCTTCACGTCGTCCAGGTCAATCTTAACCCCGCCCAGGATGTTGGCGGAATAGTTCACCCGGTTCCCGCTGATATCCTCCAGCAGGTCCATCACAACCTCACGGTCACGCCATGTATACATGAACAGGGTGTCAAAACCGCCTTCGTGGGCTGCCACCCCCAGCCACAGGTAGTGGCTGTGTATGCGCTCAAGTTCACCCACCAGTGTGCGTATGGCCTGTGCTCTGGGAGGGGCCGTTACACCCGCAAGCTTTTCAACAGCCAGGGTGTAAGCCATGGCATGCACATGCGAACAGATGCCGCAAATCCGCTCCAGCAGGTAAATATTCTGTGCCCAGTTCCGGCTCTCGGCCGCCTTCTCCACCCCCCGGTGGACATACCCCAGGCGAATGGACGCCCCGGTGACGATCTCGCCATCGACTGTGAATTCAAAGTGCCCGGGTTCCTTCAATGCTGGATGTTGTGGCCCAATTGGGACAACGAACTTGCCGCCAGTTTCTCTTTTTTCCATCCTATCCTCCACTTTTCGCCTCGCTTATGAGGCCTTCTTACCGGTAAACGATTTCCGCAGCGGGTAAACTCCATCAGGCCATTCATCCGGGAGCACCAGCCGGGAAGGATCAGGTGTGCCTTCAACGGTTATGCCGAACAATTCCATCAATTCCCTCTCATAAAGCGTTGCCGAGGGAACAATATCACAAACGGTTGGCACGGTTGCATTTTTATAGGGAACTGCCACCCGCAAGGCGGCGACGGCGGCACCTTCAAAGAATAAGTAAATCACTTCAAGGTGGCCTGCGCCTGCTGTTGCAGTATCCGCATCCTCGCCGGTTGTCGAAGGCGTGGCGTTATCCAATCCTACGATCGCCCCCAGGTAACCCCAGCGGGCAGCCGTGAGCAACCGTACGGACTCTTTCAGATTTTTCACCTTCATGCTTACATCCAAACGGTTCTCTTCCGGCCGGGAAAACCCTTCAGCCAGCGGTTTCAGGATGTTTTCAGCTGATTGAAGCGCAGTTGCGGTATCCATCAGGCCTTCCCTTCTTCCGACACCGGGATTCGGGCAAGCGGTTTTTGCTTCAGATTGGGCAGATCCACTTTTTCACCCTGCAGGCTCTTGAGCAATTGTACAACACCATAGATGATGGCCTCGGGGCGGGGCGGGCAGCCCGGGACATAGACATCCACCGGTATGACCTCATCGATGGCACCAACCACATTGTAGCAGCCATGGAAGACTCCGCCAGCCAATCCGCAGGAACCCACGGCAACAACAAATTTGGGAAGCGGCATCTGTTCGTAGATGCGAACCAGCCGGTCGCGGGCTTGCAATGTCACCGGGCCAGTACAGATCAACACATCAGCATGCCTCGGGCTTCCCTGCAATTTGATGCCGAACCGTTCCACATCATAACGCGGCGTCAGGGTTGCCAGGATCTCAATATCGCAACCGTTGCACGACCCGCTATTGAAATGAATTGCCCACGGCGAATTAATGCGCGCCCAGGCTCGTATCTTATTAAGAATCTTCTGCCAGGACGAATCCAGCCAATCGGTCATATGTTCACACTCCTTGTTTTCTGCAAATATACCTGTAAAAGTTCAGCCAAGGATCAGCGCGATCAATGCCATTCCAAGGCCAATGAGAAAGGTGCCGGAGAACAAGGACAGGTCGGTTGTTCCCAGCACAAGCATCCCCAGATGAAGCATGGCAAAGAAGAAAGCGATCAAAAAGAACGGCCTGTAACCCGGCGAAGCAGCATTGGATGGTGCTGCCTCGCCAGATCCATATACGCTGGATTTTTCCGGGCTGGATTCTTCCGGGCCGGCCAGCAATTTGCCAAAACCGACAAGCACTAATACCAGCGGGATATAGATCAGGAAGGCAACAGGGGGGGTCAGGATGATTTCCATTCGTTATTTTCTCCAGGCTTGCCTATCGGACAACGCTTGCCAGCCAGGCGGAAGCGGCAGGATTGGTAAGAAAACCCGAAAGTGAAGGCCATACGCCAAGCACCAAAATGGCCAATGACATCACGACCAACGGAAGCGAGAAACTCCACCGTGAGGGGGCGCCCTGATTCACGAGCGCTGAGGGCTCACTGCGATAGATGCGGTTTACCATTGGGGCATAGTATCCCAGCGATAGAACGCTATTGAAGGCCGCGAAGATCACCAATACGAGTATGGCCGTATCTCCTGTTCCCACACCAGCCGCCAGGATCTGCCACTTGGACATGAAGCCGGCCAATGGCGGCAGTCCACCCAGGGCCAAAACAGCCAGGCTGAAAGTGAATGCGGGCAGCGGGTAACGCCTTGAGGCGCCATTCAAGTCCTCCACCACCAGCGGATTGTGATCATGCTTTTCCAGGTGCAATACGTACAAAAATACACCTGCAGAAAGGAACGCCAGGCCTTTCATCAGGGCATGTGTCAGAATATGGAAGAATGCTCCGGCCGCCGCGCCAACGGCAGCAAACTGTACGGCGATCCCGAGGCCGAATACGATATATCCCATGTGAGCCACGCTGGAATAGGCCAACAGCCGTTTTACCTGTTTTTGTTGCAAGGCCATCAGGTTGCCTACGATCATATTCAATGCTCCAAACCCCAGCAACAAGGTTCCCCAACTGTGGCTGGTCGCGATCAGGCTTCCCGCCACCCGCAACAAAGCCACAAGGCCGGCTTCGATGACAACGCCGGAAAGCATGGCGCTAATCCCACTTGGCGCCTGCGAATGCGCATCCGGCAGCCAGGTGTGCATGGGAACCAACGCAGCCTTAACCCCAAAACCCACCAGGAACAGGGCGCAGGCAAGCCATAGGAGCGGGGTCGGCTGGCTGATGACTGCCCTAATGGTCGAAAGTTCAAGTGTTCCGGTCTGGGCAAAAACCATGGCTATTCCCAGCAGCACAAGGACGGAACCCGAGGCGCTCTGCACCAGGTATTTTACGCCGGCCTCCAGCGCATCTTTTTGCGAGCGATAGAAGGCCACCAGGGTGTAAGAGGTGATTGCCATCGCCTCGAACCATGCCCATAGGTTGAACAGGTCGGTTGCCGAACCCAGGCCCACAATGCTGCCAGCCATTGCCACCAACAGGGCATAATATTTTTCCTCGTTCGGCTCAGCAGCCATGTACACCATCGAGAAGATGGCGACCATCAGGCCCAGAACAAGGACTACTGTCGCCAGCAACAGCCCCAGGCCATCCATGGCCATGGTAATTCCCTGGAATTGAAAGGCGGCAGTCTCCCCGGAAAGAACAGCAGTACCTACCTTTCCAAGCGGTATGAATGCGGCCAGCAAGGCGGCCACTGCCAGCCAGGCTGCCGGATTCGCTCTTCCTTTCAAGCCGCCCGTTCTTGACACCAGGCGTCCAACGAGATAAATGACCGGGGAAGAAAGCAGCGGGATGGCGATCGTCAGTGCAAGTGCCGTGGTTTCGTTCAAGGTCAGCCTCCCACCGAGATCAGGATCATGACCGCGACCAGTCCAATGAGGATGGCAAAGATGTTCCAGTTCAACAAGCCTGTTTGCATTACACGCAACCCTCCGGCAACAGCCCGGGTGGCATTCACCATTCCGGCGTTCATTGCCTCAAAGCCAAAACTTTTGGAGGCCGCCTTGCCAGCAACACCGAACACCCTCGAAAGGCCTGCCAGCGGCTTCCGCCACCACCAGGCTGCCAGGCCGATCAGGATCGCTCCCAGCGCCAGCAGTGTGGCCGGCGCAGTGATCACCTCGGCCAGGATCTCCAGGGTTGTCGCGTCGTGGATGTCGTGGAACGGCAAAGTGGTTGCCAGCAGGTGGGCAAAAGGCCCCGCCAGCAGCCAACTGGCCAGTGCCCCTGCCGCCAGGGGCACAAGGGCAGTCTTCATCGCGGCCCCGGCATCATGTCCGTGCAATTTTCCCCGCGGTTCTTCATGGAACACCAGCCAAACACAACGGAATGTGTAAAGTGCAGTAAGTCCGGCTGCGAGCACCATGATCCCATACACCCACGCTGGTCCGCCATGCAGGCCGGCTTCCAATACCAGTTCCTTGCTCCAAAAGCCGTTGAGGATGGGGATTCCTGCCAGTGCCAGTGAACCGATGACAAAAACTGTTCGCACCAGGGGCATTTGTTTTCCCAGGCCGCCCATCTCCCGCATGTCACGGGTTCCCGTGCTGTGGATGATCGAACCTGCTGCCAGAAATAGCAGTGCTTTGAAGATCGAATGGCTCAACAGGTGGAATTGGCTGGCAAATACCCCGCCCGCGCCCACGGCATACACCATGTAGCCCAGTTGGCTGACGGTCGAATACGCCAGCACCCGCTTGATGTCATGGGATACCAGCGCCATGACCGCTGCCATCAATGTCGTCACCATTCCCACCAACATCACAGCCAACTTCCAGCCGGGCACCGCCTGGAAAGCCGGGTAAAAACGTGCCAGGAGATAAACCCCCGCGTTTACCATCGTCGCTGCGTGAATCAGGGCGCTTATGGGAGTGGGAGCTTCCATTGCATCTGGAAGCCAGGTTTGGAATGGGAACTGTGCCGACTTGGCTGCCGCTGCAACCAGGAATCCGAATGCCGCCAGGCTCAGGATCCCACCCGGCAGGCTCGAGGCGTTTTCAAGGAATACGTTCAGGTCGTAACTTCCGGTCTGACTGTGAATCAGCAGGGCTCCACCGAGGAGACCAATCCCACCCAACTGTGTCATGATTAGTGCCTTGATCCCGCCATAGACCGCCTTTGGATCATCACAATTAAAGGCGATCAGGGCATAGGAACACAAAGCCGTAATCTCCCAGAAAACGAACATCAACAGGAGGTTGCTGGTGAGCACCAGGCCGGCCATGGCGCCAATAAAAAACAACATCATGGAATAATAGCGCCCCAGTTGTGAATCGCCGTGCATGTAATCAACCGAGAAGATCACCGCCAGGCAGCCGATAATGGTTGCTATGGCCGCCAGGAACAAACCCAAACCATCCGGTACAAATGTGAATTCGCCAAACCCGCCGCCCACCGGCAGGACGAGACTGACCCGGTCACCGGAAAATGGCAGCAGGGCCAGCGAAGCCAGTCCGGCTGCAACGGAAAATCCAATAGCCAGGGCATGCTGGGTTCGCGGGCGTGAATTGCCGGTCCACCATACCAGCAATGCCCCCAGCCATGGCAGGCCAATGCTCAGGGAGATAAAAATGGCTGCCATGGACTACCTCCGCAGGTTGGTAAGTGAATTCACGTCCAGTGTCCCAAAATGATGGCGAACCTGGACTGCAAGTGAAAGGCCAATAACTGCAACAATGGTATCTGCGATGATCACAGTGAGTGCAAGCGACTGTCCCAAGGCCACCTGGCCGGTCATTTTTCCTGCCAGCGTCATCGCCAGCATGGTGCCCTTCACCATCAACTGCAGGGCAACGATCACTTTGATCATGTTGCGCAGGACCAGAAGCGCGTAAAAACCAATCCCAACCAAACACACGATCGACAGGAGAACGATTGTCGACAAGGAACCATTCATGAGCCGCCCTCCTCGCGCATGGTTGGCATCTCATTCCCAAGAAGACCGATCACTCCCAGGACACCCGAGAACACAAATACGATCTGCAGAAGAACATCCAGGCCCCTGTTCTGCCACAGGATGCTGGTCAAACCCAGTTCCTTTGCCCCGGGAGGGGTAATATTAAAGGCCGGAAGGCTCATCCAGGCAAACAAACCCATGGCCGTGATGATCACCAGGATGGAAAGCCAGCGCGGGATGGAGACAAGATCAGGCAAGGCTTCCTCCCCCGCAATGCTGATGGCGAAAACGAACAACACGGTCACCAGGCCGGCTCCAACACTCAGTTCGATCACTGCGATCTCGTGGGCTCCCAAACGGTAGAGCAGGATCGCCGTGGCGGCACTTGCACCTGCCAGCCAGATTGCAGAAGATAGCAGGTACTTCACTCTTACGGCTTGTACACTGCAAAGCAACAACCCTGCCAGGATGAGAATATCCGTCATATATGTCCTCCTTCGAGGAGAGTGCATTCCATTTAGTTGAAATTAAACCCACCTTTTATACCGCACCTTCGTGGTTTTGTCACGTGAGGGATGTCAGATTTTTAACAGGTAGAAAGCACATCATTCCTGGCTGGCAATTAATTGCCCGTGGCGAAAACAGCCCACCAGGTGATCATTTATCACCCCCACGGCCTGCAAAAATGAGTAAATGATGACCGGGCCAACAAATAAAAACCCCCTTTTCCGTAGATCCTTGCTGATCCTCACCGATAGTTCCGTCGATGCAGGAACCTCCTCTTTTCTTCGGTGATGGTTGTGCACTGTTCTCCCCCCCGTCCAGTGCCACAAATAATCATGAAAACTTCCCTCCAGTTCCTGAAGTCGCAGGAAGGCATTTGCATTTTGTATTGCAGAGGAACATTTCAACCGATTGCGAACGATCCCGGGATTTAACAGCAATTCCTTCAATTCCTTGTCTCCAAAACCAGCAACCTGTGCGGGGTCAAATCCGGCAAACGCTGCCCGGTAGGCTTCCCGTTTACGCAGGATGCCTTCCCAGCTCAGTCCAGCCTGTGCGCCCTCCAGGACCAGGAACTCGAACAGCCTGCGGTCATCATGAACCGGGGTGCCCCATTCCAGGTCATGATACGCCACCATGATTTCAGATCGAGCCCATGGGCACCTCGACAATTGATCGGTCGTCACAACACGCATGATGATTTTCAACCTACTGGATCCGCCTGGGGACGATCACTGGTGACCCTCCCCCTCCCCATGAAGGGATCACTTCAAGAGGTACCTGGTAGATATGGCTGAGCCAGGTTGAAGTCAGCACAAATTCAGGTGGTCCCTGCAAAGCCCATCTCCCCTCATCCAGCAAGGCCACCTCGTCAGCAAATCGGGCCACCAGGTTCAAGTCGTGCAGGATCAGCAAGGCCGTCAGTCCGTCCCGGTGTGCAAGGCGGCGAATCTCCTCCAGCAAATTCACCTGGTAGCGCAGGTCAAGGTGGGCCGTGGGTTCATCCAACAACAGGACCGGGGCGGCCTGCGCCAAAGCCCTTGCCAGCAAAATGCGTTGTTGCTCACCCCCTGAAAGCTCCCCAACCCGGCGTTCTGCAAGCTCGAGAGTTCGTGTCCTTTCCATGGATTGGCGGACGATTTCCTCATCAACTTCCGAAACCTGGCCAAGCCAGTTGAGGTGTGCGGTTCTGCCGAGAGCCACCGTTTCCCATGCCGTATAAGCCGGTGGAAGTTGGAGCGCCTGCGGCACAACCGCGATGCGGCGAGCCCTCTGGATCGGGTTCATACGGCTCACTTCTTCACCATCCACCCACACCCTGCCAGATCCAAGTGGCAGCACGCCGCTCAAGGCCCTGATCAAGGTGGACTTTCCGGCTCCATTGGGGCCGATCACCCCAAGAATCCTTCCAGCCGGCAGATCGAAACTGATCTCCTTCAATACAATTCGGCTTCCATACCCTGCCGAGAGGGATTCGATTTTTAACATATGCTCACCAGAAGTATTGTTGTTTGGCCTTTCTCAGCAGCCAAAGGAAGAATGGCGCTCCAGCCAAAGAGGTCAGGATCCCAACCGGGATCTCCTGGGGCGGCATCAACACACGCCCCAACACATCCGCCAGGATCAACAGGGAAGCTCCATTGACCACAGCCAGTGGCAGAAGCCGCCGGTAATCCCCTCCCGCCAGGAGACGAATCGCGTGGGGAACAATCAATCCCACAAAACCGATGACCCCCGCAAAACTGATTGCGGCTGCGGTAGCCAGTGAAGCAGCCAGGATGATCCACCGGCGGTAGGTTACGGTTGACAACCCCATTTGCATGGCTTGCTCATCCCCAAATTGCAGTACATTCAGCGGGTGGCCCATTAACATAAGGAAACCCGTCCCCAGTATGATGTATGGAAGTGCGGCCAGCACAGGCTGCCAGCCGCTGAGCGAGGCGCCTCCCAAAAGCCACACCAAAGCCCGCCGCACCTCACCATGGGTGTTCAACATCAGGAACGATGTCACGGCAGAGGTGAAACCACCCACTGCCACCCCGGCCAGGATCAGGTTTGTTGTTGGTACAGTTCTTCCCACCTTTGCCAACTGGTACACCAGCCATACGGTCGCCAAGGCGCTCATAAAGGCCAGCATGGGGGTGGCATACATCCCAAGCAGGCTGTATGACCACGGAAGGCTCATGGCGATCACTGCACCCAGCCCCGCCCCCGAGGCAACTCCAATCAGGTAGGGGTCTGCAAGTGGGTTGCGGAACAGCCCCTGGTAGGCGGCCCCGCTTCCTGCCAGTGCTGCCCCTGCCATCCCCATCAGGACTGTTCGCGGCATCCGCAGGCTGTCAATGATTGTTTTTGTCATGGAGAGTTCTGGCGGAATGCCGTTGCCGGAAATCCGAATCTGCAGCAACCTCAAGAGGTCTTTAATGGGGATGACCACACTGCCCGTGGCTATGCTGATCAGCACAGCCGCAAGCAGCAGCAAACCACTTAAGAATAGCCCGCGACCAGTGGAACCTTTCATCTTCGGTCAGGGATACAATTCTGGGTGAATTGTTTGTGCCAGCGCTTCAAAACCCTCGATCAATCTTGGCCCGGGCCTGCTGACCAGGTCATCATTGAATGGGAGGATTTTTCCATTGCGTGCGGCTTGCAATTGCGACCAGCCCGGACGGGCAGTCACCTGTTCAGGGGTCATGCCAAAAATCGAATCTCCCAGCAGGATAATATCCGGATCCCGCATCAGGATCTCCTCCTGGCTGATCTGGACCCATTCTCCACTTAATCCGGCACCCAGGTTGGTTGCCTGCACCTTCTCAATCAAAAAGTTAATATATGTTCCAGGCCCGGCTGTCCACGGTTTGGCTGGGTCGGTTCCATCCAGTTCATAAAATACCAGCGGTTTTGAGTCTGCTTTGGCCACCCTGTTTTCCACATTTTCGGCCCTCGTTTTTAACGCAGTCACAATCTCTGCGGTTTTGTCCTCATGCCCTGTCAACCGTGCAACGGTCTCAAGGTTGGCATAGAGCCCCTCCAGGTCATCCGGGTTTTGCAGGTAATACACGGTCAGGCCCAGGTTGGCAATCGCATCCACCTGCTCGGCGGCGGTCAGTTCCGAGACCAGGACCAGGTCCGGTTTAAGGGCTGAGATCTGTTCCAGGTTGGGGGCACCCGTCAACCAGCCTATCGAGGGCAACTCCAGTGCCCCCTCCGGGAAATTGGAAAAGTCGTCCCGGCCAACAACCTGCGAGCCGGCACCAACGGCAAAAAGGATCTCCGTATTCGATGGCGCCAGGGAAACAATCCTTTGGGCAGGTTTCTCCAGTGTCACTTCCCTCCCCAATCCATCGGTCAGGGTCATCCCGCCCGAAGCCCCCCCGGCCAGCCCGGAACTGCAGGCTGCAGAGGACAGGGCCAACATCCCGGCAAAAAGGAGAAGTACAAGTTGATGGATTTTTTTCTTTTGCATATCACCCTCCAATAATATTGATGGTGACCCTCAGTATTTGGGTCATCCATGGCCATTCATTCACCCATACTGTTCGGGTTGGACAATAGCGCTCCTTATATGCAGAAAAAAACCTGTCTCGCGGCAGGTTTTTCATGGACGTATGTTCGTTCGGAGTTCTCACCTCCATCCGCGAAGTGATCGAGAACTGACCATTGGGTGGGCGTCCTGGCTTGGATTGGAGATCCGAACAGTTGCGGGACAGCACCGGACTTGAACCGGTTTCGCCATTATGCCTGCCCATCCGGGGGTTCAGGCACCCAATAGCCCTTATTGAATTGTAGGCTGATTGTATGCCCACATCCGCTTGGTGTCAAGCGCCATCCTTTTCACGGCAGAAAAGCCATTATTGCCGGCTGGCTGCAACCTCACTGTTACGGTTAAAAGCATCCATTGACATGCAATGGATCCACTGGTATATTCGACTATAATTGTCATATTAAGCGATAGTTTTTCCAGGTTTCATCGAGGTTTCTTTCTGAGAGGTACACGTCAATGAAAATAAACACCTTGCTTTTGGCTGTGGGTTTTCTCGCCGGCATATCGCTCCTGGCAGCCTGTAACTCAACAACTTCCGAAGCAACCCCGTCAACACCATTAACCACCGAAGCCCCTCCTGTTGCCCCAGGCAACGAAGAGCAAGCCCCGGGCGCAGAACCCCTGTCTGAGCATCAGGTGGCGGGCTCGGTCAGCTTCACCAAAGATGTGCAACCCATCCTGGAACAAGCCTGCACATCCTGCCATGTCACTGGCAGACCGGTTGGAAGCCTCGACCTGACCTCTTATGAAGGTGTGATGGCCGGTGGAACCAGCGGGCCCAGCGTAATCCCCGGCGACCCCGCCGCCAGCCTTCTCATCCAGCTGATTGAAAATGGGCGCATGCCCATGACCGGCAATAAACTTTCTTCGGATCAGATGAAAACCCTGCGGGATTGGGTCAGCCAGGGCGCCGTGAACAACTAAAGCCCCTTGCGGCTCCCGCCCCCTTTTGCCTTCATCCCGGTTTTCGATTTGCAGAGCATTAATTCATTCAGCCCAGCCCGGCAGTCCTGCGTTCCGGCCTGGTTTTTCCCCTCTTCTGGTATGTTTCAATCCGATATGGTGGTGTACCAATGTAATGAATGTCACAGACACGCTTGTCCAGCATGCGGCTGCGAATCCTTGGGTCGATCTCTTCGATCGCCGTTGAGGTGGTGATCACCGTCGGCAGTTCAGCCACGTAGCGGTGATTGAATATCTGGAACAACTTTTCTCTGGCCCATGGGGATGCGCTTTGTGTTCCCAGGTCATCCAGAATCAACAAGCGCGCACTTCGAACCTGGTCGAACAGGGAATCATAGGTAACCGGGCTGTTGGGCGCAAAGGTCGCCCGCAGGTGGTCAAGCAGGTCCGGCACCACGACAAAAAGCGGGGATTCGCCCATTGCATGGCGATAATTGCCGATTGCTGCAGCCAGGTGTGTCTTTCCACACCCATAGGCGCCCAGGAGAACAATCCAACCTTTCGGGTCTTCGGCAAAACGGTGTGCCGCCTGGAAGGCCCGCTCCAGGCTGGCCTTGTCCTCTGCAGGGATCTTTTCCCGCTCCCGTAGGGAAAAACTGCCGAACGTCCGCCCGGCATGGAGATGCAGCGAGGAAAGATGGGGATGGCTCGTATCCTCTGTTGAGCGACGATAATCCGGGGCGTTGATCTGCACCCTCGTAACCAATGCCGTATCCTGCAGCCGGGAGCCAATCCTTCCATCGATCTCCCGCATGTCCACATTCGTTGTCAGCACCGTCGGCAGGCGATTGACATAGCGGTGATTGATCAGTTGATATAGCTTCTCGCCAGCCCATGGTGTCGTGTTCTGTGTTCCCAAATCGTCCAGCACCAGCAGCCGTACATTGCGTATGTTTTCAAATCGTTCCTCAAAATTCCCTTCCACCTCTCCAAAGGAAGCCCGCAGCCAGTCCAGCAGGTCCGGCACGGTCAGGAAGATGGTTGGGATGCCCATTGCCACCACCGAATTTGCCACTGCTGCCGCCAGGTGGGTTTTACCACACCCGTAACCACCTGTTAACAACAGCCATCCCTCAAGCTGGCGGGCAAAGAGTTGTGCCTGGCTGAAAGCGGCTTCCAACGAACGGATCTGCTCATCTCCCAGGCCGGCATGCCCTCTTGGTTGAAACCGTTCAAAGGTCAGGTCGGAAAAGGGCTCCAGGTTGCTCAATCGATAGAGGTGACGGAACTCCGCCCCATCCTGCATTGAGCCGCGGCAACTGCACGGCACCAGGCGCCCAAAATCCGGGTGACCGACGGGCAAATCCTGGCGAAGGTACCCAACCCCGCCGCAGGTTGGGCAATTCGGGTCGCCTGCGGAGGTCTGCAGAAAAGGCTGCTCAGCGTTCGATGAAGCGGGAGAATTCCCCTTCAAGATACCGCTTGCGGTCTGTTTCAGCACCTTGCTTGCCTTCTCCATGGGCTTTTCCTTTCTTCCAGGATTTCAGGATCGCCTCCACATACCTCCAACGCCGAACATTGTTCTCCACGGCAATTCGCATTGCATTCTCGATCCATTCAACCGGGTAATCTGTTTCTGCCTGGCGCAGGCTGTCTGCGATCAGGGGGGTCAGGGGGCCAATATTTTCCTCGTAGAGCCGGAAAATATTCGGTCGATCAACCACAAATCCTGCAAGGTTGCCACTTCCTGTCGGCAGTTCCAACCGGCCCTCCAGCAGGGCTTTCTGTGCAGCCCGTCCCCTTGCCGTATTGAGGAAATAAACCTCCTCCTCCTCTCCCCCGTTTGGAGGGCTGGCCTTGAGCAACGTACCCCTTAACCATGCCCGCTCCAGGCCATCGGCAAGGGCTTTTCCGGCACTCTCCCCGTCCGTCCTTAGGGTGTTTAATAACTGCGAATCAACCTTCAGGTCTCTGCGCCGCAGGAAGCGCAGGTTGCCTTCCTGCAGGTTGAGCAGCCAGATGGCATAAAGCGTGATCTTCAATTCGTCCAGATGATCGATTTGTGGCAGAAGATCATGAAAGAAGGCCACCGGGATGGGGACTTGCGTGGTTTTTCCGGATGGGAAACCGTTGAATGGGCTCACCGGAACCCCTTACCTTGGCACCTGGATGGTGGCTGCGTTGTCAAAGCGTGCCAGGCTGTTTAAAAACACCAGCTCAATTCCCGAATGGGTTGGGCCGTTTCGATGTTTTGCCACCATGATCTCGGCGATGTTCTGTTTCGCCACATCCTTATCCATTGCATCCGGACGGTGGATGAACATCACCACATCGGCATCCTGTTCCAGCGACCCGGATTCGCGCAGGTCGGAAAGCACCGGAATCTTGTCGGTTCGTTGTTCCACCGCCCGCGATAACTGCGCAGCCGCCAGCACCGGCACGTTCAATTCACGCGCCAGCACTTTCAGGTTCCGGGAAATGTAAGACACTTCCTGCACCCGGTTATCTGTGCGGTTGTCGCTGCTCATCAACTGGATGTAATCCACCAGCACAAGGTCCAGTTGGTGCTCCATGTGGAGGCGGCGGCACTTGGTGCGCAACTGTATCGGTGTAATGGCGGGTGTATCATCCAGGAAGATCACAGTGTCACTCAACACCTCGATGGCATGGGTGAACAAAGGCCATTCATCCTCGCCCAGCCGGCCGCTTCGCAGCCGTTGTGTATCAATGCCGGTCTCCTGGGCGATCAGGCGCTGCGCCAGTTGTTCATTGGACATCTCCAGTGAAAATATCGCCACATGCTTGTGGTGTCTTTGAGCTGCGTTCTTGGCCACCGAAAGCAGGAAGCCCGTCTTCCCGGAACCCGGTCGCCCTGCCACAATCAGGAGATCGGATTTCTGCATCCCTCCCAGCAGCCTGTCCAGGTCGATCAACCCCGTTGGCACGCCATAGATTTCCTCATCCTGGCTTGAAAGTTGTTCGAGCCGATCATACACATCACTGAGCACCTTTTTGATCGGCTCCAAATCACGCCGGGTGCGCCGTTCGCTCAGCCCAAATACCGCCTTCTCCGCTTCACCAAGGATCGTATCCAACGTTTGCTGTTGGTCGTAAGCCAGTTTTGCCATCTCATTGGCCGAGGCAAGCATCCTGCGCCGAATGGCGGATTCTTCGATCACCCGGCCGTAAGCCTCGGCATGCAGGGATGTCGGCGTCTGGTTTATCAGGGTCATTACATATGCCTGGCCACCCACCTCATCAAGGTGCCCCTGGCGGTCCAGTTCTTCACAGACCGTAATAAAATCCATGGGCAGGCGTTTCTCGTGCAGGTGATTAAATGCCTCCCAAACCCAGCGGTTTCGGACAATGAAAAAATCGTCCGCCATCAGAAAATTTGCCAGGTCGTAATACGATTCCGGGTTGATGAGGACGGCACCCAGCACAGCCTCTTCGGCCTCCCGGCTGTGGGGCTGAACCTTCAGTTCCTGTATGCGGTTTTCAGCCGTGGGTATTTGGTCAGTCATTGAGAGGAACCGTTGGCAGAATTACAGCGTGGATTAAGTCGTGAAACAGGTTTTTCGCCTTCTACAAAAAACGATGGCTCACTTCTTTTTTTTCCCGGGGTCCGGGCTCTCGTCATCTTCCTCCCCTGGCGGGGTTTCAGAAGGTGGCTCCTTGTCCAGTTTCTTGAGGAAGTCTTCGAATACTGATAACCTCTCCTCTGGTGCATCGCCCCGGGGTGGATTTTCATCCAGGGTTGCAGCCAGGGGTGCTTTTTCGGAAGAAGCATCCTCGTTGGTTTCCGTCTCCGGCGCAATACTAGCTGCTTCCATTACATCCCGTGAGACAAAGATGGGGGCATGGGCCCGTACGGCCAGGGCAATGGCATCAGAGGGCCGGCTATCCACAGGGATTGTTATGGCATTCCCCTGGATTTCAAGCACCAGGCTGGCATAAAAGACATCTTCATGCAAACCAACAATTTCCACCCTTGTCAACCGTGCATTCAATGCCGATAAAAGGTTCTTTAGGAGATCGTGGGTTTGCGGGCGTGCGACCTCCACCTCCTGCAAGGAGATGGTGATCGCCTCGGCTTCATAAGGTCCAATCCAGATGGGCAGGTAGCGGTCAGCATCTTTTTCGCGCAGCACAACAATCCGCTGCTGGTTTGTCAGGCTAACACGCACACTGTCGATCGTAACTTCCACCATCCTGGGCATCCCGGCCACCTCCTGTTGCTGTACTATTCTAACACGGGGATGAATACGAATCAACACGATATAGCTGTTCAGAACCACCCGGAACATCCAAATCCCATAAAAGGACCAATCCCACACCTCTGTTGTGCAGGATTACGGAATGCCGGGACCCCGGGGTTGCCATTAATACCTTCCCTGCAGCATAAGGCAGGTTTTTCCCCCCTCGTTCTCTGCATTTGGCGCCACTCCACACAGGAATGGCGAACGCTGTATAATCCCACCAGGGAAAGGGAAACCTCAAGCCCCAAGGGCTTATAGCCCTGGACAAATTGGCCGGCTTTGATGCCGCCGAAAAAGATAACCCTGTCAAGTGCATCACCGGGCACTTCAACCCGCCTTATGATCAGGAAGCGTACCCTCCTGTTCTGTGTCCACCACCTGGCTCGCCTCATACCCCAAGGGTCTATGGCCGCGAGCCAGGCGAGGTCCCGCTGTGCAAAAAGGATGTCGGTGGACTCCGGCAACTGGTCGATGGCCGATCCTTTATCCTGGAAGCCGGACAAGTTTAACGTCTGCTGTTCAGGGAACATCAATTCTTCTTGGAGGCACAATGAAACGAATTGCCGAACGGTATTCTGCGTTTATGTTGATCTTTACATCGATCTTCGGTGTCCTTATCGCCCTGGGCGGGTTGTACCTCACCTGGACGACTTTGCCCGGCATAACCCGCTCAACCACCCAGGCGGTCGAATTAATGGATGCCTTCCTTCAATCCACTACCGACCTGATCGAGATCCTGGATGGCTCCCTCGAAAAGAGCGTGTCCACCTTCGCCGCCGCCGGGGAGGCCCTTGCCAGCACGGGAGAAGCATTGCATTCCACATCAGAGATGACGGGAGCCGTAGGAGACCTTATAGGGGGACAGATCGCCAGCCTGATCTCCCAAACCCATGACAGCCTGGTCACCGTACAATCCAGCGCGCGCCTGGTCGACGACACCCTGGGGCTGATCTCCAAGGTTCCGCTTCTGGGTGCCCGTTATGCCCCCGAAACCTCGCTCGAGGAAAGCATCACCGGCGTGGCCACAAGCCTCGAAACGGTTCCCGCCAGGCTCAGCGAAGTTCAGTCCAGCCTCAAAGACGCCTCCACGGATATTGGCGCTCTTCAGGGCGAACTAACCACGCTCTCCACCGACCTGTTGCAGATCAAGGCGGATCTCCATGATGCCCAACAGATAATGGGAAACTACCAGGGGATGATCAACCAGGCAAGGGATTCTCTTGCATCGATCAGGGGGAACTTAATTCGAAGCATCCGGCTTGCCGGATGGGTTGTCAGCGCTGTGTTGGTTTGGCTTCTGCTGGCCCAATTGGGGATTTTCTTCCAGGGGTTAAACCTGCTCCAAAGACCGGTGAACCGGGCCAAATAAAAAAAGCGGGCGACCGGACTCGAACCGGCGATGTCAGCTTGGAAGGCTGATGCCTTACCACTTGGCGACGCCCGCGATCGACTCCGATTATATCACAACGGACATGCTGTACCTGCTGCGCTCACCCCTCCCGGTGGAAAATTTCTCTAATGGAAGCAAGGGATGCATCCAGAAGGATACGCCCGGTATGCAAAAATCCGCAAATCACCTGTTTGAAGTCACAGGTAAATTTCCTTATAGTCGACGAATCTCCGGGTGCCACAGGAGCACCCATAAGGAGTAAAGCAGAAGGATGCCCGCGTTGATCTGCACGGCGACCGGTTCACCCAGGTATTCCGCCACCCACCCGCAGAACAGGGAACCCAACGGCACACTGCCAATGAACACCAAAGTATAAATCCCCATCACCCGGCCGCGAAGCTCGTCCGGGATATGCAGTTGAATCAAGGCGTTGCTGTTGTTAACCAGCGAGATCATGCACCAGCCCACAACCGCCATCAGCAAGAGGGATGAGACAAATCCCCTGGCCAGCGAAAAACCGAACAGCCCGCAAGCCATGATGAAACTGGCACTCAGCCAGATGCGCCCCCGGTAATTGCGCCCCGAGAAGGTCGCCAGCACCAGGGCACCCCCCAATGCACCCACACCCCGCGCCGCCAACAGAAACCCGCTGGTGCGGGAATCACCCCCCATAATATTCACCGCCCAGGCAGGGATCAAGCTCAGCAGGGAAAAGGCAAAAAAGGACACCATGCCCACCGTGGTCAGCAATAGGACAACCAGCGGCGTGTGTTGAAGATAGGATACACACTCACGTATCCCATCGAATACCTTGGAACGCACCTGTGGCGTTAATGGGGCCAGCCGCATCATTAAAAGGGCAACAATCACGGCAATAAAGGATGACCCGTTCAGCAGGAAACACCATCCCGGCCCAACCCAGGCATACAGCAAACCGCCGAATGCCGGGCCAGCGATGTTCGCGCTCGTGAACATGGCTGCGTTCAGGGAAATGGCATTTCCAAGATGCTCACGTTCCACCAATTCAATCGTGAATGACTGTCGTGCCGGGGCGTCGAATGAATTGGCCACCCCCAGTAAAAAGGACAGGATCAGAATTTGCCAGGGCCGGACTGCCCCGGTAAAGTTTAATACCGCCAGGACGAACGCCAGCAGCATCATGGCGGATTGCGTAACCACCAGCAGGGTGCGCCGGGAAATGCGGTCAGCGACAACTCCCCCATATAGTGTGAAAAGCCATGCGGGCACCCCGTTAATAAAACTTAAGTACCCAAGGTAGGCTGCCGAATTGGTTAACTCGAATAGCAGGAATCCCTCAGCGGTAGATTGCATCCATGTACCAACAAGCGAAAACAACTGGCCATAAAACCACAACCGGTAGTTTGGATAGCGTAACGCCGTAAAAGTGGACCGAACTGCGGATCTCGCCTTCATGTGAAAAATGCGGAAATAATCATACCACTATTCTATTGGTGGATATTCAGGCGGAAATTTCCGCTGGAAAACCCCCATGGATTAAATTGGTTTTTCCCCCGGCTGTTGATCTACCAATACTCCAAGCATCGACCAGGGCCCCGCCCACTGGATTCGTACCGGCAAAACCTGTCCATGCAAATCGCGCTCTGATTCAACAAAGACCAGTTTGTTGGTCGGTGTACGCCCCTGCCAGCGGTGCTTGTTTTTCCCTTCGAACAATACATCCACGGTTCTTTCCAGGTAGGTGGAATGGATCCCGGCTGCAATCCTGCTCTGCAGATCCTCAAGCATCCTGAAACGCCGCCACTTCTCCCGCTCGGGTACGTCATCGGTCATCCGCCGCTCAGAGACGGTTCCCGCCCGGGGGGAATACCTGGCCAGGTGGGCCACATCCAGCCTCAAATCTTCCAATTGGCGGTAGGTGTTCATGAACTGTTCTTCACTTTCACCCGGGAAGCCCACAATGATGTCCGTGGCGATCGACACGCCCGGGACCCGCCGGCGGATCTTGGCAACCAACGCCCGGTAATCCCGGTCGGTATAGCCCCTGTGCATGTTTTCCAGAATGGTGTCATCACCCGCCTGCGAAGGGCACTCGATATGCGGCATCACCTTGGGCAGTCCGGCTACTGCGTCCAGCAGCCTGTCGGTCATCCAGTTTGGGTGCGAGGTCAGGAACCGGATTCTCGCCAGCCCTTCGATTGCATGCAATTGTTCCAGCAGACCGGCCAGGTCAGGATAACCCGGCTGGTCAAGCCCGTAGCGGTCTACAATCTGCCCCAATAAGGTGATCTCCCTCACTCCCTGCCCGGCCAGTGACTGCGCCTCGGCTACGATCTCCCCGGACGGCCGGCTTTTCTCCACGCCGCGCCGGTAAGGGATAATGCAATAAGTGCAGGCGAATGAACACCCATAAATTACGGGGATGAAAGCGGAGACAAGTTTGTGCTGCTGGTGCACGGGCAGGGGCAGGTCCCCGTCCATCCAGGCAAACCGGCGTGCAGTATCCCTGTCCACCGCCGCGCGA
Source organism: uncultured Anaerolineaceae bacterium (assembly GCA_964420835.1). Taxonomy (GTDB): domain Bacteria; phylum Chloroflexota; class Anaerolineae; order Anaerolineales; family Anaerolineaceae; genus CAYQUO01. The sequence goes on along the minus strand of CAYQUO010000009.1, from coordinate 54,033 downwards.
TCCTCTCCCTGGGTCAAATGGCTCACCAACGGACCGGGGTCAGATGGGGGGGAAAAGACATCCACATAAGGGAACCGCTCCCGCAGCCGCTGGTTCCCCCGCACCCCCACCAGGCAGCCCATCAGGTTGATCACCAGGCCCGGGTTTTTTTCCTTTAGCGGTTTCAGTGAGGAAAGCCGCCCATAAGCCTTGTCCTCGGCCGACTGCCTGACAACACAGGTGTTCAGCACGATCACATCCGCATCTTCCGCTGTGCGCGTATGGCGGTATCCCAGCCGCTCCAGCGAGGAAGCCACCCGCCGGGAATCAGCCACGTTCATCTGGCAGCCTTCAGTCCACAAATAATATTTCACGGCCTGAATTATAACAACAAATCAAATAATTTTACCGTTTCAGTCCTAATTTAGTCGGCGTCCATTTCTTCAATGGTACAATTCCGCCATGTTCCAGCGCAGAAAAAGGATTGATTTTCGCCGCCGGCGAAGGCTGCCGGCTTTTCTTTTGCTCCTGTTGTTTTCTCTTGTGGCTTTGGCCGGCCTCGTCTTTGGCATGCCGGGCATCCATCGGCAAGCAGCCTGGCGGATGGATACAGCCTTTACCACCCTCAGAACTCTGATTCATCCCATCGGGCTGCTCCCTGCCGGGAAAAAAGCATCCCTGCATTCCGATACCGCACTGCGATCTGTTGAGATCCACCAGGATCCATTGCCCCCAAAAAGCGGCATGGTTGTCGCCACCGCCCTCCCCTCCCAGTTGCCAACCCCATCTGCCACTCCCCTGCCCGTCCACATTCAACTTCCCTCTCCCCATTTTGAACTGCAGGACTGGAATAACTGCGGTCCGGCTGCCCTTTCCATGTATCTGAATTTTTATGGCTGGGAAGGCGACCAGTTCGATATTTCGAACCGGATCAAGACCATCCGTTCGGACCGCAATGTCAACGTGGATGAACTGGTGGATTTTACCCACCAGTATTCCGGAATGAACGCCTTGTTCCGGGTGGGTGGCACACCCGGGATCCTGAAACGCTTCCTCGCCGTGGGGATGCCGGTGATGATCGAAGAAACCTTTATTTTGGACACTTCGTACTGGGCAAATGACGACCGCTGGTCAGGCCATTACCTGGTCCTGACCGGATATGACCAAACCGCCGGCACCTACATTGCCCAGGATTCTTTCGTGGGAGCCGATCGCATCGTTAAAGAATCGGATCTGGGAAAGAATTGGCAGTCTTTCAATTATGTATACATCCTGGTCTATCCCCCCGAAAAGGAAGCCCTCGTTCATTCCCTTCTTGGGGAGGATCTGAACCAGGATGCCAACAGGAGGCACGCCCTGCAACTTGCACAGTCTGAGACTGACGCTGACCCCAGGAACCCCTTCCCTTGGTTCAACCTGGGAAGCAATTTGGTCTACTTCGAAAGATACACCGAGGCCGCCATTGCCTATGACACGGCAAGAGACCTCGGCCTGCCCCAGCGCATGTTGCGCTACCAGTTTGGACCTTTTCTTGCTTATTTCCACTCCGGGCGTAATGACGACCTCATCGCCCTGGCGGATTATGCCCTCAAAGTCACCCCCAACTCGGAGGAAGCCCTCTTATGGCGTGGATGGGCAGCCTACCGCCAGGGGAACAAAGAGGAAGCCCTCGGGAAGTTTAATAAAGCCGTTGAAGCCCACCCCGGCTACCAGGATGCACTCTACGCCATTAATTTTGTGTACAATAATTAACCCATGGGAAAACCGCAAATCCTGTCCCTTCTCGTTTTGGCCCTCACCGCCTGTTTCTTCCTCAGCCTGTTCGCTACGGCTGCCGCATTCCTGGTGCTCGCCTGGAATTGAGTGGTTCAACAATGAAGTTCACCCAACACAACCAAACCTTTTCCAATGGCCCTTGACACCCACCGCATCAGGGCACTTTGCTTTGATATCGACGGCACATTAAGCGACACAGATGATGTCCTGGTGAAAAAGGTCTCCCGTATGCTTTCACCATTACGGTTCCTTCACCACGGGAAAGACCTGCTCCCCCTTGCACGTTGGCTGGTCATGAGCCTGGAATCTCCAGGAAACCTCGCTTATCATGTGTTGGACCGCCTGGACCTGGACGATGATATTGCGCGGCTGCTGGCTGCAATGAGGAGTAAAACGGACAAAGTGGCAAAACAGTATTGGCTGGTACCCCGGGTTCACGAAGCCCTTTTCCGCCTATCCGGCCGTTTTCCCATGGCCATCGTCAGTTCACGCGGCGCAGCAGGCTCCCGGGCATTCCTCGACCAATTTGGCCTTTCACCTCTTTTCAAGGCCGTTGCCACGGCACAGACCTGCCGTTACACCAAGCCCTTCCCGGATCCCATCTTATGGGCGGCCAACCAACTCGGCGTGCCGCCGGGACATTGCCTCATGGTCGGCGATACAACCGTCGACATCCGTGCCGGTCGTGCCGCCGGAGCACAAACCGCAGGGGTATTGTGTGGTTTTGGTACGGAAAGGGAACTACGCCGGGCGGGGGCGGATATCATCCTTCCCAGTCCCTGGGAACTGCTGGAGGTCCTGGCCGGGTTGCCGCTCGTGGAAGGATCCAAACCGGTCAACAATGTTGAAAACCATCTTATAATTTCTTGAAAACCATGACCGCTTATCGCACCCGCATTGTCAGCAGGCTGTACTTGCAGCGTGACCTGGAGGGACTTGCCGCGCTTATTACATCCGAAGACCTTCTTTCCCGCCTGGAGGCTGCTTCAGCCTTGCAACAACTTGGAGACCCCCGAGGCTTCGATTTTCTGATATCCTGCCTGGCCCATGCCGATCCGCTTGTGCGGGGCTCGGCTGTCGAACTTCTGATCGACAGCGCCAATTTGCCTGACCCGGGTGTGTTGAAACCCCTGTTGACAGATCCCGATATGGGTGTTCGCCAGGCTGCGGCAGATGCCTTGGCCTCCTTGGCGGGAGATTCTGAAGCACCGCCACCAGTTGCAGGATCATACGTTCTGCAAAGAATGCTCTGGCTGGATAAGATCTTTATCCTGGGGGGAGCCCTTTTCACACTGGCAGGTGTAACCCTGATATTGGTTGGAAAACCCGCCACACTCGGATTCGTATTCGCCTGGTGCTGCCTCATCGCTTCGGGTTGTTTTCTGGGCGCCTGGGGGTTGCAACAAGGCGGTCGGCGGGGTTATGTAGCGGCATTGTCAGGCTGTCTTGCCCTGGTTCTGGCTTTTCCCCTCCTCACCGCCCTGGGGATATTTGCGCTGAAATACATCGCCCGCCCTGAAGTTCGGATGGCTTTCCATCAGGAACCATCCGAGTAAAGACCGCCGGAGATTTCAACGTCCGGCCACCCAGCTTTTCTGCATTGGCCATCCCTGTCACTTTGCCAGGGCTTCGCCTTTTTTCAGTGCCTCTGTGTTCGCCTTAAGCAAATTACGGTGCCGCGCCGGCAGGTGCGCTTCCATCGTTTTGTTCACAGCCTCTATTGCCAATATCCCGGTCTTCCCCAGCATCAATCCGACCATCACCATGTTTGCCATTCGCTTGTCCCCCAGCCCTTCAGCGATCTGGTTGGCGGGCACCTCCACAATTCGAATATCCTGGCGTTTTGCCGGTCGATCAACAATGGACGTATTTACAAAGAGCCAGCCCCCTTCCTTCACCATCGGCTCACATTTATCCATGGAAGGCCGGTTCATTACGATGACGATACCTGGATTGTCCACCACGGGTGAGCCGATCTCTTCATCTGAAATGATCACCGTGCAATTGGCCGTGCCACCGCGCATTTCCGGTCCATAGGAAGGGATCCAGGTCACTTCCTTCCCTTCGTCCATGGCTGCATAGGCAAGCACCTGGCCGGCGAACAACACCCCTTGCCCGCCAAAACCCGCCATCATGATCTCGTTTTGCATGGCTCTCCTTCTTAAAACCGCAGGTCCTTCAACGCCGGATTCACCTTGTAATCCCCAATGGGATAGTAAGGCACCATTTTTTCTTCCACCCACTTCATGGCCTGGATGGGGTCCATTTCCCAGTTGGTGGGGCAGGTGGAAAGCAACTCAACCATGGAAAAGCCCAATCCCCGCACCTGGGCTTCAAAGGCCATCCGCACGGCTTTCTTCGCCATCCGGATATTCCTGGGGTCATGCAGGCTGCGGCGCACAATATAACTGGCGCCCTGCAGCGTGGCCAGCATTTCAGAAACCCGCACAGGGTATCCGGCTGTTTCCACATCCCGCCCGGCTTGGGTGGAACTTGTCTTCTGCCCCGGAAGTGTTGTTGGTGCCATCTGGCCGCCGGTCATCCCGTAATTGGCGTTGTTCAGAAAGATCACCGTGATATTCTCCCCCCTGGTCGCGGCCGCCACGATCTCACCCATCCCAATGGACGCCAGGTCTCCGTCTCCCTGGTAGGTGAAAACAACCCGGTCCGGCAATGCCCTTTTTACACCGGTCGCCATCGCCGGCGCCCTTCCGTGTGGAGCCTGTACAAAGTCAATATCAAAATAGTTATAAATAAACACAGAGCAGCCAACCGAAGCAACACCAATGATCCGATCCCGTAGGCTCATTTCTTCAATCACTTCAGCCACAAGGCGGTGTGCCACCCCATGAGTGCACCCGGGGCAATAGTGCGTTACAACATCGGTATACGTGCATGGCCGATCGTAAACAAGCGCTTCCGTAAGATCACCCATTCTGTTTTATGCTCCTGTTTTTTCCACAATCAGGCGCTCCAGCCAGCGGTCACGGGGGTGTCCATCCAGGGGCAGGCCTTCATGCATCATTCTCCGAATTTCCCGCAACACCTCGTCTGGCATGGGAACATTCCCGCCCGGCCTGCCATAAAATTCCACGGGCACCCTGCCCTGAACGATGGAGAGCACATCGTCAAGCATCTGGCCGTTGTTCATTTCGACAACCAGGATTCCCTGAACCTTTTGTGACACATCAATCAATACCTGTTCCGGGAAGGGCGCCAGGCTGATCGGGCGCAGAAGGCCAACTTTCAAGCCTTCTGCTCGGGCAGCCTTAATGGCCGATGAAGCGCTTCGCCCGCTTGTTCCAAACGCAACAACCACCCATTCTGCATCATCCAGGTAATATTCCTTGTACCGAACCTCGTTCTTTTTTGCCTCCATCCAGCGCTTCAAGATTCGCAGGTTCGTCTTTTCCTGTTCAACCGGGTTCAGGTATATGGAGGTGTGAATTCGCCTTTCCCGCCCTGACGCTCCACGCGTGGCCCAATCCGGGAACTCTGTTTTCTGGGGTTTCATCGTTGGCAGTTCGGCCGGCTCCATCATTTGGCCCAGGTTGCCATCCACAAGCACAATGCAGATGGACCGGTAGCGTTCCGCGATGTCGAATGCCAGGCAGGTCAGGTCAATGCATTCCTGCACCGTTGATGGCGCCAGGACAATCGGGTAGTAATCCCCATGCCCCCCGCCATGGACCACCTGGTTGTAGTCCTGCTGCGAGGGTGCAATGTTCCCCAGGCCCGGCCCTCCCCGCATCACATCCACAAGCACTGCCGGCAACTCCGTGCCGGCGATATAGGAGATTCCCTCCATCATCAGGCTGACCCCCGGGCTTGAAGAGGATGTCATCACCCTTGCTCCAGTGCAGGCGGCTCCATATACCATGTTGATCGCCCCCAGTTCGCTTTCCGCCTGCACGAAGCCACGCCCAAGTTCCGGCATGCGTCTGGATAAATATTCCAGAAGTTCCGTCTGAGGGGTGATCGGGTAGCCAAAGTACACATCCAGGCCCGCTCTAACAGCTGCCTCTGCAATGGCTGCATTCCCTTTGATCAGTTCCCTGCTCATGCCCCCTCCGTCGACATGGATTCCGTGGCCGCTTTTTCCCCGCCTGCAACCAGGCGGTAAACCTCAATGGCTGCTTCCGGGCAGACGATTGAGCAAATCCCACAGCCAGTACAGCCCTCGGCTGCCAGTTCCGCCGGGTGATATCCCTTGGCATTAATTCGTTCCCGGGAAAGAGCGATCACACCTTGGGGGCAAGCCTCAATACACAGCCCGCAAGCCTTGCAGTAATACTCCTTAATTTTGATTCTTCCCTTGGGTGGCATTCATATCTCCTTGGATCTTTATTTGATTTCCAGAGGGATTATGATGTACGTTCGTCCAGTATATTATTAGCATTTTCTTCAGGCTGATTCCAGTGTCAACCGTCATATTATGTTTGTGAGTTATCCCCTTGGGTTTGGAGGCTGTGGAATGGCTAACAATTGCCCTGGCCAGGTATTGAGGCAGGTTCAAGGCGTGCGCGTTGAAAGCGTTTGTTGCTGAAGCAACTGGCCACCCATCCATTTCAAGCCACAGGTTGGAGCCATAGTACTCCTTCCTGGCACTTGCATTACCACCTGGTGCAGGAATGCTTCACTTTTTTTGTTGTGTACGACGGTGGATCTCCCGGCAATGCCTTCGCCAGCGGTATCCCAGGGAGCCTATGTAAACGAGGATCGCCCCAAAAATGACCACATATCCGGCGATCATGTAACCCATTGTATCCGCAGGCTCACCCATGTTGCTCCTGGCTGGTATCCGCATCCCGGTTGAAGGATACGACCTTCTCTTCCAGCTCACCCAATCGAAATCGATGCCATAGCAGGTCAATAAAAAGGACCGTAAAAGCGAACAGGCTGAAAAGGAACGCATGCAACATTCCCGGGCTCATGCCAAAAGTTCCCCCCGCTCCCCCTCCGCCTCTTCCGATCACTACCGGGTGGATCGTTCGGAAAATCCGAATGGAGATGAAAGTAAGCGGCACACTGACAAACCCAACGATGGCATAAACGGACGCAAAGCGCGCCCTTTTTTCGGGCTCGTCAATCCCCTGGCGCAGGAGCAGGTACGCTCCATAGAGCAGCTCCATGATCGTGGCTGTTGTCAGCCTTGGATCCCATGTCCACCAGGTGTTCCAAATCGGCCGTGCCCAGATCGACCCGCTCACTATGGTCACCAGCATGAACACCAATCCAATTTCAACAGCCGAAGTCTGAACCCGGTCCCAGATCAGGCTGCGGGTCTTCAGGTACACACCACCGCCAACCGCTGCCAGAAGGAAGCCCGCCATTCCCACCCACCCCGAGGCGACATGGAAGTAGAACACCTTCTGTACGGGTCCCATCACTGCCTCCACTGGTGTGAAGAACAGAACCAGAATGGCCGCCGCAACAACCAGGACTGCGGTGAAAATATCCAGCACTGTAAGGAACCTGTTTCGCTCCATCTGTTTTGTTGGCCTCTCCATTGCTTCCCGGGAAATTGTACCGCTGTTTACGCCCAACCGCGAAGTTCTCCACGCCACGGAAGCGGAGGTTTCCCCCACCCTCAATCCTCAACCAGTTGATCGAACAGCATGAAACCCAGCACCAGGAATACAATATCGTAAACAACCAACAGGTTGAACCAGGTGCGCAATTCCGGAATGGATCTTCCCTGCAACATCCCGGCACTGGCCTTGACGGCTGCCAGCAAAAGCGGGATGGCCACCGGGAAGAGCAGGATGGGCAGCAGAATGTCGCGCGTCCGGGCTTGGGCTGCCATTACAGAGAACTGTGTTCCCACCAACGAATAGCCCAGGCTTCCCAGGATGACCACGAACAGGACTCCCGGTCTGAAGAGCATTGGGGCATTGAACAGGATCCCATAAGCCGGCAGGATGATCGCGGCCGTAAAGAGCATAAAGAGCCAACCCGACAAGACCTTGCCCAAATAGATGGCCGTCCTGTCAATGGGCAACAGCAACAGTCCATCCAGGCAACCCTGGTCCAATTCCATGCCGATGGAACGGCTAAAGCCCATCGACCCGGAAAAGATCAGCGTTACCCAAATGATCCCGGCTGCAAGTGAGAATTGTTTTCCGGGCTCGAGTTCCAGGGCAAAGTTGAAGATCAACAACATCAGCAGGGCGAAGATCAGCATGGCCGGGATAACTTCCCGGCTATGCCACTCCACTTTCAGGTCTTTCCAGGCGATCTGAAAAACCGCCTTCAAATAGGGTGTTACACCTTTATTCCCCTGCATCTGGATCCCTGTTTACTTTCGTCCCTGCCAGCGCATCCTGGTAGAACCGAACCAGTCCACCCAGTCCTATCCGAACACCGCCAGGGGTGGAGGAACAGATGCCACCGTTCGAAAGCACATGAAAAATGCTGCCAAGATTCGCAGCCCGCTCAAGGTCATGCGTTGCCAACAATATGGTGTGCCCCTGGGCCGAAGCCTGCAGCAAAACATCATCAAGGATTCTGCAGGCCTCCTGGTCCAGGCTGGAATGGGGTTCATCCAGCAGCATCAGGTCCGGTCGGTGAAGAATTGCCCTGCCAATCGTCAGGCGCTGCATCAAGCCTTTGGACAGGGTCCTCACCAGTTCATTCCGGTAGGTTGTTAAACCCACCAGGTCCATTACTTCCCGAATCCTCCCGTCCAGGTCGTCAACCTCAAACATCCGGCCGTGGAATTTCAGGTTTTCAACCAGCGTCAGGTCGCCGTAAAGCATCGGCTGATGGGTGACCACTCCCAGTCGTCGCCGTATTCCAACCGCTCCTTCCGGCAGCCTGTGTCCACCAATGACAACAAATCCGCACGTGGGGCGGGATAGGCCGGCAAGGATGCGAAGCAATGTGGTTTTACCCGCCCCGTTTGGCCCCAGCACAACGGCGAACTCCCCCTGTTCCACAAACAGGTCCACGCCGTGCAGTCCATACCGGCTTCCAAAACGTTTGACCAGCCCCTTTACCTCGATCATTTCAATGCTTGTTCTCTTGCAAAGACTTGTTTTCCCGGTCCAGGGCGTTTCTCAGTTGGGTTTTTAAACCGCTTCTGCGGACCAGGTACCCATCTTCCTGCAGTTTTCCAGCCTGGTATTGGTCATCCAGGGCCAGGATGGCATCCATGAGCTCAACACTGGACCTGCCGGAGTTACCGGCTTCTTTCCATCGCTTCCACTTTCTTTGCAGCCAGGTCCCGCCAAAAAGCAGCACAATGAACAAGACCAGTATCCCGGCAATTGTGCTGTCGTTGTTTTCCCGCAGCATGCTCCAACTGCTGCCTGGCAGGTTGGATAACACCATCTTCAATGTTTCCCCTGCCCTCAGGCGACCGCCTTCGTAAAGTCTAAGGGTTCCCCCCTCGATCACCCGGGTGCCACTTTCCATTAATTGATCACTGATCACTTGGACGCCATTTGCAGGCACCGCCACAAGGATGGATCCAACAGGGAGTTCAAGCGGCAGGGCAAAATCCAGTTTTTTCTGATATGGGAGATTAAAACCGAAAATCACCTGGTGCTTTTTGGGAGCAGGCGGGATGCTTCCGGTATCCATGAACCCATCCTCGGTCAGGATATAGCGGTTTCCGGCATCCTCATCTTGAAATTGCAGGTTGCTTGCTCCAGGCGGCAGGTGAAAATTCAAAACTCCCGATCCAGCCTCCGGGATGATGACCAACGGATCAGGGTTCGCGATATTGAACATCTGCACCACCTGCAAAGAATCCTGGTCAACATAGTCGAAAAACACGTGCAGCCGTTCGATATACAGGCGGGAAGGATCGTTCGAGGCAGGGTAAATAAGCACCATCAGGCGCTCAATTTCAAGGGCATTGATCTCATCCGGGCGGATGGCATTGGAATAAAAAGAGAGGCCCTGGTAATCCACCCGGGCAAAGTAAATGCGCCCGGCGGCAAGTGGCACATCGGTAAATGTAAATTGGCCCTCCTCATCCAAGGTTGTTGCGCTGTTCCAGGTCAGTTGGAAACCGTCATATCCTTCCAGGAAGGCTGGCAACCCTGCCGGCGCACGAACACCATCTGGTGTCTGTGCCGCCCCTTTAACGGTTAGCCATTTCGCCCCGCTTTCAGGTTTCTCTGCCAGGGTTGGCAATTCAACCATCGTTTCTGATGGGGTCGCATAACCGAGGCGGCGAATATAGGCGCTTACCGCCAGCAACTGCTCGCCCTTCAGGCTGTCACCAAAAGCCGGCATGGAAGGCGGAACACCATTCGTCGAAACCCGGCGCAGTTCATCCAGCGAAAGCCATGTTAAAGTGGAGGGCTCTCTCCAATCCCTGGGTTGGGTTTCCAAACCTGCCGCCCGAACACCATCACCGGCTCCGCTTTCACCATGGCATTCTGCACAATGATCCGAATAAAGGTGTTCACCCTCTGCCAGCAGGGATTCTGGAGTTCCCAGGCTCATTGCATAACTGACCACATCCCATCGTTCCCTTTCAGATAAAGTCACGCTGAAACCCGGCATCAACCTCTCCAAATGTCCATTGCTGACAATGGCAAACCAGTCCGCTGGTCGTGCCCCGGAAGCAACCGCCAGGTCCCCCAATGCCGCAGGCGGGATGGGCAGATCAGGGGCCAGGGGGCCATCACCGTGCCCCATCATCCCATGGCAGGAGGCACATTTTGAATGATAAATCGCCTCCCCGGAGCGTGGATCGGGTGCCACGATCGGCAGAATGGGCCCCTGTGTGCCTAAAACAGGCATGGGCCTTTGGACTGCTCCTGGAGGCGGCGTCACGTCACCGGTCATGGATAGTTGGCAACCGGCCAGGGAAAGGCTCATCAATAACGCAAAAAGGGAAGGAAGGCTTGGCTTTCGGATCATGTACAAATCACTCAACCGCTGTTCTTCCACATCCGGAGCAATAACGATCGGTTTTTTCCATCGGTTTTCCGCAGTGGGGGCAGAAGCCGGGCGAACGGCCTGCTCGTGCCCGTCTGCGGGCTGCAATCAGTTCCTCCAGGTCATCATCCTGCTGCTCCCTTCGGCGACTGGATTTCCCTGCCCGGTTTTCTCCGCCCGCGGCAGGTTCCTTTTTCGGACCTTCCGCACTGCGTTCATCAATCCGCCGCAGGATTGTTGCCCCCAGGTGAATCAGGGCACTCCGCTGGCTTGAATACTCCTCCGGTGGGATCTTGCCAAGGGCAAAATCGAAATCAAACTCCTGAATGGCCTTCAATACCTGCATTTTTTGAGACAGCAATTCCCCTTCAGGATGATCCTCCCCGGGCGTCCCTGCAAAGGGCTCGCTCTCATTTTCAAAACTTTCCAGGAATGGGCGCAGGAGGAACGGAAGAGCAACAACAGCTAATGACAGCAGTAACAGCAACGACCCCAGGCTCATAAACCGTCTCCATCATCTATGCGCCATGGTGCCTGCTTAATTTGGATCAGGGTCTTCCCGGTCATTGTTCCACCAATGGGGCCAGGACGGCATGGATCTCGGCAAGTGAGTTAAACGGTCCAACTTTAATGAAAGCCAGGTGCCCGTCCCTGTCGATGATATAGGTCTCCGGGACGCCGGTTGTTCGATACAACTGCGAGATGTTGGTTCGCAGGTCGGGGCCGTTCGGGTAGGTGATGTGGAATTTTTCAAGGTACGCCCTTGCTTCCGATTCGGTATCAACGTAATCCACGCCCAGGAAGATCACCCCTTCCTCATCCCGAAAAGTTCTCCAGGCTTCTTCAAGTTCTGCAGCCTCCTGTTCGCACGGTTTGCACCACGAAGCCCAGAAATTGATCAACAGCACCTTTTCCGCTGTTTGCGATGTATCGAACACCCCCCCGTCATATAAGGTCATGCTGAAGTCCGGCGCCGGCTGTCCCACCTGGATCGGCCCTTTTTGTTCGTTCCTGAGCGCCCAGGCCAATATGGCCAAAAAAGCGAGCAGGGTTAGAAAAGCGCCAGCCATCCATGCCGTGTGCCTGCTTTCCCTCACCGGGGCTTGCTTTAAAGGAAGGTCGTCTGTGCTCATGGCCTCATCGTTCTTCATACCGCCGGATCTCATCTTCGATGCGCTTCAGGTAGGCATCTTCCATCTCCCCGGCAGGCCCGGTTCTTCGCAAGGGCGATCTTTCCGCCTGCCTTGCTGCAGAAAACATCCTCCCAACACGCATCAATGCGATCACAAGCGCAAGCACCGGCAGGATGTACACCAGCCAATTCAATCCCCTCAGCGGAGGTTCGGCCAGGACCCGGTCGCCGTATTGGTCGGCAAAATAGGCAATAACCGCCTGGTCATCCCATCCCAGGGCCAGTTTTTCGCGGATCAGTTCACGCCATTGGGCACAGGCCTGGGTTGGGCATACGTCCAGGGGAACATTTTCACACACCGGGCAGTACATTCGACTGGCCAGCCGGTTGACTTCATCGTCACTGACCACGACCGGGGTTGCCTGGGCAGCCGGCGGGTTCCCGCTTTGGGCAACCGCCAACTGGGTGGTCGTTAACAACCACAATCCCGCCACCAGGATCGCCTGGATGGCGCTTATGGTTCTATTGGTTGGTGCTTCGTTGACAATTCTCATTTTTATGGTAGGCTACTTCCGATGCAAAATCGAAAAAACCTTATTCTTTGTCTCACATCCTTGTTGCTGTTCATCCTGATTGCCTGCAACTTTCCGGTACGGCAATTGCCCGGCGGTTTCCGCATTCGCCCGAGCATAAATGATCTGCCGGGCCGCCTGGATTCAGAATCCTGGGTGGGGTGGATTCGCCGCCTTTCCGGCGAAGAACCGGTCACCGTGGGGGGTGAACCAGTAACGATCCAAACCCGCTACAACTACGCCATGTTCACCGGACAGCCGAATGCCCGAGCCTTTGAGTATACGCTTGAACAGGTCCTGCAGTGGGTTCCGGCCGGACAGGTGGAGATCGATGAATATCCATACACCGACGCAGAACGCACCTATACATGGAAGAACCTGATCGTTACCCTTCCCGGCACAACCCGCCCCCAGGAGGTGGTCATCCTTTCCGCTCACCTTGACAGCATCGTGGTGAAGGAGGGCAATGCCATGGAGTACGCTCCTGGCGCCAATGATAATGGCACCGGTGTTGCCACGCTGTTCGAGTCCATCCGCCTGTTGAAGGATTATGACTTCGCAAGAACAATCCGCATGATCTATTTTACCGGTGAAGAGAGCGGGTTGGCTGGCAGCCGTGCCTATGTTGCGGATCACGACCTGCAGGGGGTCATTGGCGGCCTTAACCTGGACATGTTCGGTTACGATTCCAATGGAGACCGGTGTCTGGAACTTCACGCCGGGACGTTGCCGGCTGCTTCATCCACCGCTGCGTCTTTCATGAGCACCGCCCAGGAAAACAACATCGCATTTTCCTATGACCTGCTCACCACGGGAGCCACCGATCGTTCAGACCATACCACCTTCTGGCAGAAGGGGGTTGGTGTAACCTCCATCATCGAAAATTTCTTCGATGACAACCTGCCCGGCGGCTGTGTTGGCGTGGATGGGAATCCCTATTATCATCGCCCATCCGACACGGTTGAACATATCAACCAGCCCTACGCCTTTGATATTGCCAGAACCGCCATCCTGACCACGGCACGCCTGGCTGAGCCAATCCCTTAGAACCCGTGAAGCTGGAACACAAACGGCTTCATCCTTCATGGCGGTATGGCTGGGCGGATTTGCCTTCAACACACAACCGGCCCCCCTATCCGCTTGCACGGCAATTGGATGTTAATGTGCAATCAAGCCTTGGCAGGCTCGCTTTCCCTGTCCAAATACTGTTCTGCCTCCTTTCTTAAGTTCACCTCCGGCCAGGCTGCCACAAGCGTTCCCAGGATGAACACCATCCCGCCGAGCCACAACCAGTTCACTAGTGGGTTGTGATACGCCTTAAAAGTGGCGCCTTCGATGGAGATGGGCTGCCAATCCGCCAGCACCACGTAAAGGTCATCTTTCAATGTGGAACGGGTGCCCGGGATCGTCATGGATTGCCCCGCATCGTAATAGAAATCTCGTCGCGGGTACAGTTCCGTCAACAGCCTCCCTTCATTCCGAACTTCGACCACCGCCCGGACTATGTTACGGCCATCATTGGTATCAAATTCATTGAGACCCTTGAACACGACCTCATAATTCGCGACCGGAAGCGAATCTCCCGGCTTCAACCTGCCCTGTGTCTGGGTCTGGAAGAGCTCGATCCCAATAATGCCCAGCGCCATCATAACAACACCAAGGTGAATGATATATCCTCCATAGCGCCGTCGGTTTCGCCCTGCCAGTTTCCATGCTGACCGAAAAACGGATTCTCCCTTTAATCTGCTGCGGGTCAGGATGGCCCTCCCAAATTCATACAGGGTCACACTCGCAGCCAGCAGCGTGGCAAAGAAGGCCAGCAGAGCTTTCCATTCATGGGTAAAAACCAAGGCCAGGACGACCAGGAAGGCTAAAGCAACCACAAGCGGTTTCCATACCGTCCTGCCAATCGTGCGCAGCGTTGAATGCCCCCAGGAGGAGAGTGGTACGATCCCCATCAACACAAGGAGTGCAGCGAACATGGGTCCGGCTGCCCTTTCATAATATGGCGGCCCCACGGTCACCTTTTGGCCGGTGACCAACTCAGAAATGACCGGGTAAAGAACACCCAAAAAGCACACAAAAAGGATCCCGAGGAACAGAACATTGTTCAAAAGGAAAAGCGCCTCCCTGGAGAACCAGGAAGTCATTGGTTCTTTCCGGTCTGCAGCCAGGTCGTTCCACCGGTAAAGAAGCAGGCCCAGGCTGCCAATGAAGGCAAGGCTGATAAAACCGAAAAACAGCGGGCCGATGGAACTTTGGGCGAATGCATGGACGGAACTGAGGATTCCCGACCGGGTGAGAAAAGTGCCAAAGATCACCAGGGCATAGGTCAGAATGATCAGAACAATGTTCCAGCGTTTGAACATGCCCCGTTTTTCCTGGATCATCACAGAGTGCAGGTAGGCTGTGCCGCTTAGCCATGGCATCAGGGCGGCGATCTCCACCGGATCCCAATTCCAGTAGCCTCCCCAGCCAAGCACATCGTAGGCCCATCGGCTGCCCAGGATCAGCCCAAGCGAAAGGAACAGCCAGGCTGCCAGTGTCCATCGTCGCGTCAAGCGGATCCAGCGGTCATCCTTGCCGCCGGTTGCCAGTGTTGCAGTGGCATAAGCAAAAGGTGTAACAAAGGCTGCAAAACCCAGGTATAAAAACGGCGGGTGCAGAACCATCCCCGGGTGGCGCAGCAGGGGATTTAACCCCATCCCATCCCGGATGGTGGGCAATTCGCCGCCAGTGGGGCGGAACAAGGCCACGGTTGCCCCACCATTTGGCATGATCCAGAAACGCTGAAATGGGTTCTCAACAAAAAGGACCAGGCCAATAAAAAAAGTGCCTGTAAGCAGGCAGGTGGCAGCCACCCAGGGGAACAATTGACGATCCATCTCCCAACGCCGCAGCATGGTAATAAAGGCGAATCCCGAGAGGATCCAACACCAAAACAGCAGGGAG
This sequence comes from uncultured Anaerolineaceae bacterium, assembly GCA_964420835.1. Lineage (GTDB taxonomy): Bacteria > Chloroflexota > Anaerolineae > Anaerolineales > Anaerolineaceae > CAYQUO01. Next base: position 38,727 of record CAYQUO010000009.1, on the reverse strand, counting down.
CCAGCCTGCCCTCCCCACAGCGCCGTGATCTTCAGGTACAACGGCATCAAATTACTGGTAACGCCATAAACATATTGAACCTCGTAATGACGATTAACCAGGAGATAGATCAGTGCAGTTGAAGCCAGGCTGATTAGTGGGAATGTAAGGAAAATGGCCGCCCTTGCGCTTTCTGCCCATCGAATTGATGGGCGCAGCACCCCAACGAGCGAAGCAACGCACCCATACAGGGAGATCAGGAAGGCCAGGCCAAGTATCCCGGATCCCATTTCAGCGAGCATGGAGATCTATCCTGAGCCAGCCTGCAGCGGCACAGCCTCCTCGTAGCGGGTTGGGCACTTCAATAGAAGTTCCTCTGCGTAAAACACCCCCCCGGCATCCAATTTGCCCGTCAGGATCGCCTGGGCTTCATTTTTCAACAGGTCCGGCTTGGGGCCATTGTAAACAACCTTCACCTGTGTCAGGTTGTTGTCCAGGGCTGCATCATGCAACACTTTTGCCAGTCCGCCAAGCCGTTCAACCTCCTTATTGTCCGCAGGGATGTTGGCGATTGTAAACCGTATGTCAAGGGTCGCCGGATCGTATTGGATGGTGTCGCCCAGGACAACCCCCGAAACCCGCACCGGCATGTTCACCAGTTCCGGCCGCGAGATCAACTCGTCCACGGTTAGAAAATATTGAGTACCGCCTGGTTGAGCCAATGAAGAGATTGCCAGGTAAAGAATGGCTGCAACGATCAGAAAGCCGCCGACAACGAATTTGAAACCGTTCCGACGCGAAGGCTGATTAACGGGGACATCCTGCATGGGCGGGCGCGTTTTTGCAGCCATTTGCCGTGTTTCACCTCCAAGCCTGCCGGAGATTCTAACTGAAGTTTATCTGAAATGGATTAATATCGGGTGAGAAACCCTCGTCCCAATCCCATCGGCGGTGCCGGGTGCCACCCGGTTTTATTTTGGACGCCAAACCTGGTACAACCCAAGCCTGCCCCCATGCCCGTCCGATTCATACTCCATCACCTGCTCAAAGCCGGTCTCACGGGCAAGTTCCGCCAATTCCGTCCGATTAAACAGGTGAACGTAACGCAACCCGGTTGCCGGCTCCGCTTCTCCCGGGGTTGCCCCGCGCCAATCCAGCAGCGCATCCCCGGGATCCACATCCCCATCCTTCAACCCTGCCAGGAGCCAGGGTTGAACCCGCCTGGCCAGTCGAGGGCTGTTTTTGAACTGCCAGTTGGAATGGATCAACAGGCCATTTTTGTTCAACAAGGTGCGGATCTCCACCAGTACACTCTTGCGCAGTTCGCTGCCTGGCAGGTGGTGCAGTACCGCAAAAGCCAACACGGCCTGAAAACTGGCTGCTTCGGAACTTGAAAAGCGCATTGCCTGCGCTTTTAGCTCCCCAGCCCAACCGGGTTCTGAAAGATCGCCCTGGCAAAAGACGGCTCTCAACCCGGATTGCCGGCCGTCACCGCTGGCTTGAATGGCATCTTCGAGCAGTTCAATGCTGGAATCAACCCCCACATAAAGGCCCTGAAAGCCAAGGCGGCGCATCTCAAGTGCCATTACTCCCGTTCCGCAGCCCAGGTCCAGCCAGCTGCCTTCCCGCGGGATCATCTTCAAAGCCTTGTACACCCCGGGCTGAACCCGTCTCCGCGTCGAGGCAAAAGATGCCGCATGACAGCGGTAAAAACTCCGGTTGATCTCCAACAGTTTTTGTATGGTCTCCGCTTGCATGCTGTGATTATAGTGACTTTGGCCGTCCTTTGCGCCGTTAAAACCCCAAACTTTGGTTAATGTTAACCTACAGCCTGCCGATATTGATCGCTTGCCACCAGCCGGGTTGCCGGGGCTCAGCATGATAGAATAAATTGAAGATGCAGGGCGGAATGCCCAAGTATTTGCCCTGCCCGAGGTGAACCAATGAATATTTCCCACATGGTCCCATCCCCTTCCCTTTCTGCCCTTGTCGTCATCGACATTCAGGAAAAACTTTCCAACGCCATGCCGGCCGAGGCCCTGACTCGGGTTGTCAAAGGTACCAAGGCCCTTGTCTCCTTGGCCCGGGAATTGAATTTCCCCACCCTTCTTACCGAGCAAAACCCCCGGGGGCTGGGCTCCACGGTCACCGACCTCGGCGAGGTTCTTGCCGATATCCAGCCGATCGAAAAAATGGCTTTCTCCTGCTGGGGTGAACCGGCTTTCAAAAAAGCCCTTCTGGCTACGGGGGCCCGCGATATCCTCTTGTGCGGCATGGAAACCCACGTCTGCGTTTTCCAGACCGCTCTCGACCTGCTCTCCGCCGGCAGGCGGGTTTTCCTGGCCGCGGACGCCCTCTGTTCCCGGTCCTCGGAGAACCACAGCCTTGCCTTGGAACTCATGCGGCAGGCAGGCGGCATCATCGGCTGCAGCGAGATGTTCATCTTCCAAATGCTCCGTGAGGCGGGCAGCGAACGGTTCAAGCGCCTGTCCAGGCTGGTCCGTTAAAGCATCCATTGCCGGATACAGCCATCCCCTGAGAGGTTGCCCCCCTCGCTGGTGGGGTTTTTTGCTCCGGCTTCCCCGGGCTCTCAAATTCCCGTCAAGGAAATCCTTGCGCCAGGTTCTCCTCATGTCCTTCTTCCCCGCCCTGCCCGGTTTCCCATGCACACAAATACGACGCCCTGTCCCATCAGCCCATCCGGTTTGCAGCCGTTGAAGGGCTAGCCCCAAGCCCTGGTTCCACACCGTATTTTCTGGTCTCCTTCGGCGCAGGTGGAACAGAACTGCAAGATTAGAGTTTTGGTTTTTCAGCCTCATTACGGCCCCATTTTCCAGGCTTAATACTATAATCTCCGGTACAACCTGTGTTTAATTCGGAGGTTCAGGTCTTCAATGGGAGGATTTTCGGGCAACAAAATGAACTTGGAGGAACGCCGAAAATTTTGGGGGCGATGCTTTAATACGGTCCAATCCCTCCTCGACGATGCCAATCGCGAGTTCTTCGACAACAGGGCCGTGCTTGCAGTAGACCTGACTTCCAGCCCGGAAGATGCCCACCCGCACCTCAGCCCGCCAAACCTCTGCCTGCTCTATTCCGATGGCCGTTACCCCTGTTCGGTTGCTCTGGCACCCTCACCGGATGCCCCCACCCTGCGCCTGCGCGCAGCCATTCGGGAGCAGCAGGTGTCCTGGAGGGATGTTCCACTTAATCAAACCCACGCTACCCTGGCTTCTCTGTTGCGCTGGGTGGTTAATGAAGGAGTCATCGACGGAATATAGGTTTTGCCTGCCTTGCTGCTGGTTGACCGGCAGCAAGGCAAAATGGTTGAGTTCGATGATTTATTGTTATTCAAGAGGAATTAAATGACCTTTGCCCACCTGCACGTCCACACCGAGTATTCTCTCTTGGATGGTTTCAGCAAGATCTCAAAACTGGTCGCACGGGCCAGGGAAATGAACATGCCCGCCATCGCCATCACCGATCACGGAACCATGTTTGGTGTCGTCGAGTTCTACAAGGCGGCCAAAGAGACGGGCGTCAAGCCCATTATTGGATTGGAAGCATACCTGGCCGCCCGTGGCATGCAGGACAGGGACCCTCGCCTGGATAAAACCTCCTCTCATTTATTGCTGCTGGCTGAGAACCAGACGGGGTATCAGAACCTCCTTAAGATCGCCACCGCAGCTCAACTGGATGGTTACTATTACCATCCACGAATTGACCATGACTTTCTGGCTGCACACGCCGATGGGCTCATCGCCACAACAGGTTGCATGTCAGCGGAAATTCCGCGGGCGCTTAAAGAAAACAACCTCGAGACAGCCCAAAGGATGCTGGATTGGTATTATCAGGTTTTCGGACCCGAGCGTTTCTATTTCGAGTTGCAGGACCACGAAGTGCCCGAATTGCGCCAGGTCAATCGTCACCTCCACGACCTGGCTGCCCATTACCGGGCTCAATTCCTGGCCACCAACGATGTTCATTACATTGACCAGGCTGATTCGCGTTACCAGGACATCCTGTTGGCCATCCAAACCGGCTCCTTGATCTCCGACCCCGACCGGTTTCGCATGACCGATCCCACCTACCACCTTCGGTCTCCCGGGGAGATGAAAGCCCTTTTCTCACCCATCCCTGACGCATTGACCAACACGCTGCTGGTTGCGGAACGTTGCAATGTTGTTCTCGATACCGAGGGATACCATTTGCCGGAATTTGAGGTGCCCGCCGGGCAGACAACCGATGGATACCTTCGTCATCTTTGTGATGCGGGCCTTCAAGAGCGCTATGGGCACCGCGTCGCCGACCCCGCAGTCCAACAGCGGCTCGATTACGAGTTAAAGATCATCCACCAAATGGGGTTTGACGCGTATTTTCTCATCGTTTGGGACCTGTGCCGATTTGCCCGGGAGAAGGGCATCTGGTACAACGCCAGGGGCTCTGCCGCCGGCTCCCTGGCAGCCTATACATTGAAGATCACCATTGTCGAACCGCTGGAGCACGGGCTTCTCTTTGAGCGTTTCTTAAATCCCGATCGTGTTTCCATGCCGGATATCGATCTCGACTTTCAAGATGACCGCCGGGCAGAGGTCCTCGAATACTGTGCAAACAAGTACGGACACGACAAGGTATCCCAGATCATCACTTTTGGCACCCTCGGCGCCCGCGCGGCCATCCGCGATGTGGGCAGGGTACTGGACATCCCCCTCAGCGAAGTGGACAGAATTTCCAAAATGATCCCCAACATCCCCGGGAAACCGGTGACGCTACAGGATACCCTTGAAACCGTGCCCGAATTTAAGGCTGCCTATGAGAGCGAAGACTACCTGCGCCAACTGATTGACACAGCCACCAACCTGGAGGGCGTTGTCCGTAACGCCGGCACCCATGCTGCCGGTGTCATCATCGCCGACAAGCCCATCATCGAATATGCCCCGCTTCATCGGCCCACCAGCGGCTCCGAGGAGAATCCCATACCCTCGGTCTCCCAGTTCGAAATGTCGGTGGTCGATTCGCTTGGCCTGCTCAAGGTCGACTTTCTCGGCCTCGCCACCCTCACCATCATGTCCCTTGCCTGTGAACTGATTGAAAAACGGCATGGAACCAGGTTCGATCTGCAGAACATACCGCTTGATGACCCGGAAACATACAAGTTTCTCGGCCGGGGGCACACTGCCGGGGTGTTCCAACTGGAAGGCAACGGGATGACCCGCAATATTATCCAAATGAAGCCAACCCGGCTCGAACATATCATCGCCATGGTTGCCCTCTTCCGTCCCGGCCCCATCGATTTCATCCCCTCGTATATCCGCCGCATGCACGGTGAGGAGGCAATCACATATCGCCACCCCAGCCTGGAACCAATTTTCCGTGAGACCTTTGGCATCCCCATCTATCAGGAACAGATCATGTTCGCCGCAATGGAAATGGCCGACTACACCGCAAGTGAGGCTGACGACCTGCGGAAGGCCATTGCCAAAAAGAAAGCGGATTCATTGCTTAAACACCGCCAAAAGTTCATAGAAGGCTGTTGCGGCAAACAAGTCAACCGCGAAACTGCCACGCTCATTTTCGAGGACTGGGAGAACTTTGCCCGTTACGGCTTTAATAAAAGCCACGCCGCCGATTACGGCATCATTGCCGTTCAAACAGCCTATTTAAAAACCCACTTTACGGTGGAGTACATGACCGCCCTCCTTTCGGTCACCAAGAACGATACCGCCAAGATCGCCTATTATGTATCGGAGTGCCGAAGCCTTGGGATCGAGGTTCTGCCTCCCGACGTAAATACCAGTGGCTGGAACTTTAATATCGAAGAACGCCCGGGAAGAAGGTGTGCCATTCGTTTCGGCCTCGGGGCGGTTAAAAATGTTGGGCGCAACCCGGTTGATCTCATCCTCCAGGCTCGGGGAGACAGGCCATTCAAAAGCCTGAATGACTTTGCTTCCCGGGTGGACCTTCGCCAGGTTGGCCGGCGCTCTCTGGAATTTTTGGTTAAAGTGGGCGCCCTGGATGCCTTTGGCTCCCGCTTTGCCATTCTTCAGGCACTCGATTCCATTCTTTCCATTAGCGCCTCCCACCACCGGGCTGCCCTTTCCGGGCAAATGACCTTTTTTGATGGTTCAGCCGGCATTCAGGATGCCATCGACCTGCCCCAGGTCCATCAGGCAGACAACCGCCAGCAGTTGGAATGGGAACGTGAGATCATCGGCCTTTACATCAGCGATCACCCCATCAGCCCCTATCTCCCCCAACTCCGCGATAGGGTAACACACTATTCAGGTCAACTGGCTGAGGCTAATAAAAAGGAGAAGGTGGTTGTCGCGGGAATGGTCGTTCGGTTCAGGCCGCACCAAACCCGCAATGGCAGCATGATGGGCTTTGCCACCCTGGAGGATATTCAGGGTAACCTTGAACTGGTCATTTTTCCCCGCACCTGGGAAAAGGTTTCCACGCTGTTTTCACCGGATGTTGTATTGGTCGTAAGCGGTTCAGTGGACAATGAGAACGGCGATCCCAAGATACTGGTGGATTCTGTTTCGCTGGAAAGTTTGCAGCCCGTTCAACCGGGTGCTTCGGAACCCTGTCCGGAGACACCAACACCCCAGCCCGCCGGCACTGGCCAGGAGCCCAACACGACCCTCCACGATCCGCACGGTTATGCCCCGGATTTTGAACCCTGCACAGAAGAACCCGAAGGGTTTTGGGAACCCCAGGCGGCCTCGCCCGCTCCACCATCTGCCCCCGACCCCACCCCTCTGCCGGAAGCAACCCTTCCGTTGTCAAACAACAAGGTTTTCCCTCCCATCCTGAAAGAAACCGGGCAGGCGCAATCTTACCAATCCGATAAACCTGCTTCTTTACCGCCGCTCAGTTATCTCGTTCCACCTGCCAGCATCGGCCGCCCAATTTCCACCCGTAAGGACGAAGAAGCGCCCCGTATGATCTCAATCACCATTCAACCCTCCGGGAACAGGGAAAGGGATATTCGGCGCCTGCGGCATGCCCACGGCCTCCTGCGCAGCTGCCCGGGCCGGGACCACTTCTCTTTCGTGACCTGTGAAAATCAGGAATGGTTTGTAATCGAGTTCCCCAATGAAACAACCGGTTATAACCCCGAGGTTCACAAGCGCCTTGTGGAACTCTTTGGGGAGGAAAATGTTCGCGTTGAAACCCTCTTAATCCAGTAGAAATCACGCTCCAGCATCTCGCGCTCGGGTTGGTGCTCTCCCGGCTGGTTTCTTTGGATATGCCCCCTGCTCTTCGTGACCTGTAAAGGCGATTTCGATTGTGTACAAACATCCTGTATTGATGAAAAGATCCTCCAGGCGCTGGCTGAAATTTCTGTTGTCAACCATGGCCATCCTGGCAATCGTTGGCGGCTACCACCTCTTGCGGCGTCCGGGAAACAGTGTTCGCTCCCTTCAAACCATCCAATGGATTCGCAACCCCGGCCTTCACCCTGAATGGAAGATGGCCGCTCTTCAACGCTGTCCGAATGCCCCCTTCCTCTTCCCCACCGACGGCCTGGTGGGCTTCCTCTGGGGGGATTCATTCCGGTTTGGTCACCGGCACCAGGGTATTGACATTTTTGCCGGCACACAACCCGGCGTCACACCGGTGTATGCCGTGGCTGATGGCTACCTCACCCGGCTGCCCGCATGGAAATCCAGCCTCATCATCCGCATCCCCAGCGATCCATTGCAACCTGCCAGGCAGGTTTGGACGTACTATACACACATGGCGGATGTGACCGGATCCTCCTACATTGCTTCCGACTTCCCAGCCGGAACCAGCGAAATGCCTGTAACCGCCGGAACATTCCTGGGTTATCAGGGCAACTATTCCGGCGATCCGGATCAGCCGGTGGGCGTTCACCTGCATTTCTCCATCGTCCTGGACGATGGGGGTGGCAGGTTTAAAAATGAACTGGAGATCGCCAACACACTGGATCCCAGTCCGTATTTTGGTCTGCCGCTCAATGCGGGCACCAATCCAGGGGAAATTCCCCTCTGCGGGGCGGAATAGGGTTTTCCCCTCGTATGTATGGTCTCGCCTGATTCAACCGGGCGGCAAATCCACTCTACATGCTAACCATAAGCGCAACCAGTTTCCCGGTCCTCTGGAGGAAAAATGAGAACGAAATTACTCCCAGTTCTGTTGATGATGATTTTTATGTCGCTCTCTTGTACAATTCCTGGTGTTACTAGGGAAACAGAAATGACAGCACCGGGTTTTGAGAGCAATCTTCCACACCCGGAAAACCCTCAACAGTCCACTCTCCCTGTTGCACCCCCGCCTCCATCCACCAACAGCATTCAGCCGGATAATTTTGCCTACCTGGGTGCCATCCGCCTCCCTGACGCCGGAGAGCGCCCTTTCACGTTTGCCTATGGCGGTGAGGCAATGACCTATAATCCGGACGGCGACCCCATGGGTCCGGAGGATGGAACCCCCGGTTCCCTCTTTATCATGGGCCATTCCCGGATGCCCTATGGTGAACTGCCCAATGGCAACCAGGTCGCCGAAGTCAGCATTCCCCGGCCTGTGGCCACCAAGGACATTAATGCGCTGAACACCGCAGAATTCCTGCAGGAGTTTGGCAATGTGGCGGAAGGTTTTTTCACCACCCTCGAGGAAATACCCCGGGCAGGCATGCAATACTTGAACCGGGACGATATGGGACCGAAGATTCACCTGGCTTGGGGGGCTCACTTCCAGGAGGATGAGAACACCAACGTTGCCTCCCATGCCTGGTTCAACCCGGACCTGTCGAAACCGGAAATGCAGGGGGTCTGGTTTATTGATGGTCAGTCTCCGTACAGCGTTAATGGATACATGCTGGAGATACCCGGTGGCTGGGCGGAAAAATTTGTTGATGGATATCCCCTCGGCACCGGTCGTTTTAAGGACGGCGGCTGGTCGGGGATGGGGCCTTCCCTTTTTGCCTACCGTCCCTGGGATGAGGGGGGTCGCCCGGCGAAAAATAATGCCCGCCTGGATGCTGTTCCTCTCCTTTTGTATGAAAGTTCACGGGAGATGGATGAAATCACCCGTGCCATGGATGGATATCAGCATAACGACGAGTGGGAAGGCGCAGCCTGGCTTACCACCTCCAATGGCAGGGAAGCCCTTCTATTTGCCGGCAATAAGAGCATCGGCCAAAAAAGCTGGTATGGGTTTATCAACCCTGCAGGCCCCGGGCTCCCATGCATCGACCAGGATTTTGTTGGCCAGTTTCCCATTTGCCGCACCGCCGATGGTGGTTACTGCCCGGATTCAGACCTGCATGAATGCCCGGGGCACACCTCTGAGCGTGGTTGGTGGGGCAGTGCCTCAGTTGCACGGTTTATTCTTTATGACACCGCACAAATCGCCCGGGTGGCAACCGGGCAGCTGCAACCCTGGGAGCCCCAGCCATATGCCTGGCTGGATATAGAAGAAAACCTGTTCCTGAATCCAGCCGGCATCGAAACGGATCTTATTGGCAGCGGTGTTCAGCGGCGCTACAAGGTCGGCGACCTCAGCTTCGACCGGGGGAATGGATTGCTTTACCTTCTGGAGTATTTCGCGGATGACGCCAAACCGGTCGTGCATGTTTGGAAGGTGAATTAATTGTCTGTTCTTGCTCCTTCCCCTTTTGCCTGAAACATTTTCATCATCTTCCCAAGGACACCCAATGCTGGTGAGAGCAGCAGGACAGCCGAATACATTCCCACCCGCAACGAAGTGCGCCGGGCAAGCCATCCGACCAATGGACCGCTTGTCATTTGTCCCAGTGCATCGACCTGGCTGCTCATGGAGAGTACCGTCGCCCTGACACTTGGATCCAAGCCACGGTTCATCCACGTGGTGAACAAAGGTTGCACCGTACTGCGCAGAATACGAAAGATCAGGTTCGCCATCACTGCCATGACGAGGCTGCCTGATCCGGCAAAGACGAACAGGCTGATCAGCATACCCGCCGTAACACAGGCCAACGTCCGGGCAACCAAAGGCAGCCTTGAAGTATCAACATGCACTTCAATAAGGCGGTTTGCCGCTGCACCGAAAAGCATTCCAAGGCCGGTCACCACGCCGAACCAGACTACTGGATGGAAAAGGGGGAAATTGAAGCTGTCACGCATGAATGCCTGCCACAGCCGGTCATATCCTTCGGAGTACAATCCAAAGAAGAATCCCAAAAGCACTAGCCAGCGTAAAGATACCCGCTGGCGGACCTGGGTTATCCCTGCACGAAAGACCTGGATCATGCCACCAGCCAGGTTTTTACCGTGCCGGGGAACCCTTTGAAATCCATCTTCTGGCATGATCATTAACAGGCAAACCGTCCAAAAAAGGAATAATGCCCCTCCGAGGATCATGGGGATCTGCAGTTGGATGGATCCCAATCCAGCCCCCAAAGCGATACCGCAAAGGGAACCCAGCTGTCCAAACTGGGCTTCCCGCAGGAAAGCTGCTCCTGCTGCCTCCTCCCCGATCTCATCTGTCAACCAGGCTTGCAGCGCCCCTGTTGTGAAAGTGTATCCGACCCCCCAGATCACTTGGGCAAGAAGGATGGGCAAAAAAGACGGAATGCTGCCCTCCAGGATGAAACCGGCCCCTACCAATCCTGTGCCAATGACAACCGACAAGCGTCTCCCGTAAAGGTCTGCGACCATGCCGGTGGGTGATTCGAACAGAAAGGTGGCCGCTTCCAGCGTGGTTCCAACCAACACCAGCTGCAACGCATCCAATCCGGCCACCGTGTAGCGGTACAGGTCAGCAGCCATGAAGACCATCCAGTACAAACAGGAGGTAAGTGCTCCATTAAGGATGAATACCCTGAAGGCGCTCATTTTCGTATTTGAATTTGGTTTCAATGAAGAAAGCCGATCATCACCCCGATCACCCCGCCGGTGAATGTACAGGCCAGGTTCACCAGGTCGTTGTCCACCCAGGTCTTTCCCCTCAGCAACCTGGTTGTCGATCCGCATCCATGCAAGGGGTGTTTTTCGGTTTCCTTTCCGCAGGCCGGGCAGAAGTAAATTCCCTGCCAGGTTGCCCCCAGCAGGGAATCCACAAGGCTGCCCGCTAATCCCCCCAGGGATAGCAATATGGTCAAAAACAACCTGCTGCCTGCCTGCCACGTCACCGGGCCGCCCGGCAGAAGCAGGGCAGCCGGAACGGCAATGAACACGGCTCCGGCAAGCGCGGCCAGTGTGCCTGCCAGCGAGATGCCCCCGGATGTGCCCATCTCAACTGGTTTCATTGTCGTGATCAACCGGGGCTTTCTTCCTGCCAGTACGCCGATCTCGGTCGCCCAGGTATCGGCATTTGCCGCCGCCAGGCTGCCGGCAAAGGCCAGCCAGGGCCACCAGGATTGTGGCCAGGCCAGGTGTGCCAGCACGAACAGACCCGAAATACCGCCGTTGGCAAAAACTTGCCGGGCATCGCGTTGTGCCCCCTTGGCGTATTTTTCCTCCAGGCCTGACTTGCGTCTTCTAAAAAGGCTGGAAAGGCCGCTCGAGGTAATGAAAAAACAAAGCAGCAGGACAGCCCAGCGTAATCCCCCCAGCCCAAAAACGACCGATCCAAGCATGAATGCAGCCAGGGCCCCGGAACGCGAAAGGGACCTTGCCAGTCTGGCAGTATGGGAGACCAGCGCTGCCAGGATCACCCCGAGGATCAACTGCCCTGCCACATCGCCACCTCACGAATAATGAAAAGGTTGAGAGCATCCATGCGCCATTAGTGTATCACAGCCGAAAGTTCACACAAATAATTGACCCCCGTTGATTCGGGGGTCAATGGATAACCACTTGGGTAACAGTGGAGTTAGGCAATGCCACTGGTATTTCAAGTAAGGATCGGGGGTTTTGTCGATGGAGCCGAGGGAGCTGGCGGGGCGCCCTTTTCCTCTACTGGAGGGGGGGCAATGTAACAAACACCCGGCTCGCCACCTCTGGATTCATAACCCGATGGAGCCCGGCAGGTTGAATCCACGGCGTACAGCGATTTAACCGGGTAATCCTTGTCCGCCTTCCAGGCTGATCCAGCCTCTTCCCGGGAGAACCGGTCGTTGTAGTCAAATGCTCCCGGGTCTTTGATCAACCCATCAGTAAATGCGCCCCACAAAAAGATCTGTCCCTTGGGGAACAGGGCGGTTGAAAGAAGCGCAAACTCGATCTTCGTGTTGTCGTCCGGGTTAAGTCGCACCCAGGCAACATCCGGGTCATCCCCAAGCCCGGCCTCAAAGATCTTCGTGTCGTAGCCGTTCCCGCTGCCAGTCGGGTTGTCATTCAACACGGGAGTGACACTGCCCACAGAATCATCCGTATCCTGCCACACCTCAACCCCGTCCTGCCCCCACTCTGGAGTATAGGGCCCTCGTGCGAGAAGCAGGTAATCTCCCCGCCCGTCCAGGTTTAGGTCCAGTTCGATGCCGGTCATGGGTGGTTCCGGTGACTGGCTGACGCTTTCAACGGTCTGGATCGTGAAGTAAAAGAAGTCCTCATTCCGCACCAGGTCGGCTTCCACGATGTCCAGGTAGGGCAGGTAACCCATTTCCTGGTCAAATGGCCGCTCAAAACGGTTCCGGGGGAATTCATCGCCGCCATTGGCTTGTTTTTGGGCTGCCGTGGCTTGGGATATCTGGTCATGGATGACCTGCGGCTTTCCTTCCGCAGTGGATGGAACATGGATGTGCTCCACGGCAGCGGGCATGGGCGAGGGTTCCACTTGCTGGCTGGTATCTGCCTCAGCAGTGTTTTCATCGCTCGCTGCCTGTCCCTGCTCCACGTTCTCAACAACTGGCGTGTTTTGCTCGGCCGCCGGGATTTTTTCAGAACCGGTTACCGGGATGATGTTGGGGGTAGATGCACACCCGGCCGCCAGGGCAAGGATGACACCACTAACCAGGATGTTCCGAATTGCCAATTTTGTCTTCATCTGATTAACTCCTCTTCATAACAATAATGGATGTTGGCTGTTGCCATAACCCTGCAAAACGTATGATCTCAACAACCCTAATAGCACTTATCAGATATTATTTATCTTATTAATCATTATATTACGACTTTTCCCATTGTCAATACCCCATTTCCAGGATTCATTTTCCGCCTGAGGTCTGGACAAAAAACAACAAACCTCGCAGAATACCTGTCGTTTGTCCAATAATCCGGTACAATTTCCTCATGACCACTCCCTCCTCTCGTCATCATCACAAATGGTCGCGACAAACCAAGCTCATCATCACCATCCTCATCCTTGGGTCTGCGATCTACCTGCTCTACAAGTTCAGTGTGGCCATCCCTCCACTCATTCTGGCCATCATCATCGCCTTCATCCTTTCCCCCCTGGTTGGCATCATGCAACGGCGTCTTCGCCTTTCCCGGGTTACGGCAATTTTGATACTCTACCTCCTGTTATTCCTTCTTTTCGCAGCCGTGATCTGGATTTTTATTCCTTTACTGGTGGACCAGGTCCGTATCCTGTCGCAGGACCTGGAACTGTTCCTAATGCAATTGCGCCAGCTTTCGGGGAGGCAGGTCCAGGTCGCCGGCGAGGTCATCGACCTGGGCAGCATCACCGGCCAGTTTGGTCAAACCCTGCGCAGCCTGCTTCAGCCCGCCTTCAACACAACCCTCGATGTAATCAAATCCATCCTTTCCTCCCTGGTCTGGATCATTTTCATCGTCATCATTTCCATTTACCTGATTAAAGACAGTGATGCCATCAATGCCTGGCTCGTGCACCTGGTTTCAGTTGAATTTCAACCTGATTTCATCCGCCTGCGGAACGATCTCAACACTGTCTGGTCCTCCTTTTTTCGTGGACAGATCCTGCTCTCCTTCGTCGTGGCCGGCATCATAACCATCGAGGCTCTCATCATCGGCTTGCCCATGCCCCTCCTTATGGGGATATTCGCCGGCCTCATGGAATTCCTGCCTTCGGTTGGCCATGGCATCTGGCTCGTGACAGCCGGTTCCCTGGCCATATTTCTCGGCTCCACCTGGTTGCCCATCCCTCCCTGGGCGTTCCTGCTGGTCGTTCTGGCCTGTCACATCATCTTCACCCAGTTCGACTTGAACTACCTAATTCCGCGCATCATTGGGCGCAGTGTCAACCTGCCACCCATGGTAGTCATCCTCGGGATCGTCGCCGGCGCGGCTGTAGCAGGTGTCCTTGGCGTGGTGCTGGCAGCGCCCACCATCGCCTCCCTGCGCATCCTCTTGCGCTACATCAACGCACGGCTGACCGACGAGGAGCCATTTACGGAGGATCAGCCTGCCCCCCAACTGCCTCCGCCCGATCTGGGTTGGTGGAAGAAGGAAATACCCCGCCCTCGGAAGCGCTCCCCGCGCAATCAACCCCGTGGAACCCGGAACGCCCATGGACGAGATTGACCAAACAAAGGATACCCTGCAGTTCCCCTGCCATTTTCCTCTCAAGATCATCGGCCGCAACGACGATGGTTTCCTGGAAGATATGGTCCTCCTGGTGGGCAGGCACGTCCCCCCGGACGACCAGCAACCGGTGAGAACACGCTTCAGCCATCAAGGCCGGTATATCGCCATCACCTTCAATTTCATGGCCAGAAGCCGCAAGCAGGTGGATGACCTTTACCTGGAAATGAGCAGCGACAGGCGCATCCTCTATGCCCTCTGACATAACCAATGGACCGGGCGGCATCCCCCGAGACTTTCCCGGAAGAGACCTTACCCGCCGTGCTACCCTCCATGTTCACTGCAGGAACCATGGTGGTTTCCGGGGCATTTCAAACCAGCAGCAACCGATACGGGAGGCACCATGCAGGTAACCCCATTTCGCCTTGAACGCTATTTTGCCAGGTATGAATTCACCACTCCCTGGCTGCTCTGCAGTTCGGATTGTGAAAGCCTGAGCGTAAAAGACCTGCTTGCCCTCGAACCGGGAGCAGCCGGGGACCTGCAGCGTTTGTGGCTGGGTTATACCGAGTCCCGGGGCGACCCCGGGCTGCGGTCAGAGATCGCCTCCCTGTACCAGGGCATCACACCGGACCAGGTCCTTGTCCACACCGGTGCCGAAGAAGGCATCTTCAATTTTATGAACGTTGTGTTAAAAGCGGGAGACCATGTGATCATCCATTCACCCTGCTATCAATCGCTTTCGGAGATCCCCAAAGCGATCGGCTGCAAGGTCACCCTCTGGCGTGGGGATCCATCCCATGGTTGGGCGCTCGATATGGACGAACTTTGCTCTCTTCTCCGGCGGGAAACCCGCCTGGTGGTTGTCAATTTCCCCCATAACCCCACCGGCTGGCTTATGCCAAAGAACCAGTTTCAAGACCTGGTGAACCTCTCCCGGCAACACGGCTTTCTCCTTTTTTCCGACGAAGTCTACCGCTTCCTGGAATACGACCCGGCAGACCGCCTGCCCGCCCTTTGTGAACTGGATGAGCGGGGTGCCAGCCTGGGCGTCATGTCCAAGGCTTTTGGGTTGGCCGGTTTGCGCATCGGCTGGCTGGTCACCCGGGATGCACAACTTTACTCCCGCCTGGCTATATTTAAGGACTATACGTCCATCTGCAACAGTGCCCCTTCCGAATTCCTCGCCTCGATTGCCCTTCGCAATCGTGAAACAATTCTTTCCCGCAACCTTGGGCTTGTCCGCCGGAACCTGGTGCAACTCAACTCCTTCTTCTCCCGTCACCCTGGTTTCTTTGATTGGCAGCCTCCCATTGCAGGGCCCATTGCCTTCCCTGCCTGCCTGGGCATGCCTGTCGAAGAATTCTGCCGGCGCGCCGTCGAACAAAAAGGGGTTCTTCTCCTTCCCGGCAGCCTCTACGAAGAGGGTGGTCATCATTTTCGTGTAGGATTTGGCCGGAAGACTGTGCCACAAGCCCTGGAATTGCTGGAACAACTCCTGGCATGAAGATCCGGCAATGAACAAGTCCAATCCTTAAATCATCCGGTGATGATTGATTTCGCATGCCAAATCTGCTATGATGGTATTGCATGAGCAGCCCTGTGCCAACATTCGAATAGCAGCAGGTTTGCTGTCGAACGGCTCAGAAGGCGTATGCCGCTGCAAAGGCATATGGCCTGTAAGGGGTACCCGGTGTATCCCTGTGATGTGATGCTCTGCCGCCCTGGGGCGGCTCCTGCCCTTTGCAGGATGGTTATGGGTCAATTGCACGGAACAATGGGGCTGCTCATGTTTCTTTTTCTGCACTTGTTCTCCTTCCCGGCAAATGCTATAATTTTTCCATCACGCCCCAGTAGCTCAAACGGATAGAGCGAGGCTCTCCTAAGGCCGAGGTTGAGAGTTCGAATCCCTCCTGGGGCATGGCCAGCAGGCTGCCGGTTGGCAGCCTGCTGATTTTTCCTTTCGATAAAAATGATTCCCGCCACAAATGCGGCAATCCCTTTGTCTGCACACTGGCTCCGGCATGCTTCAGTTATGCTACAATTCCGCTTGACCGGTCACCCCACATTTGGATTATCGACCGGGCTGAAAGGTGCTTTTCTTGTTCGAACTGATATTTCTTGGCACATCCGCCTCCGCTCCTTCCGTCAAGCGAAACCTGCCCGCCCTTGTCGTTAAGCACGATGAACACCGGTTTTTAATCGACTGCGGGGAAGGAACCCAACGACAGATCCTTCAGGCAGGTATCGGGTTCAAGCGTTTAAACCATGTCCTCATTACTCATGGTCACCTCGACCACATTCTGGGGCTTGCCGGCCTTGTCTCGACCCTGATGCGGTGGGAAACCATGGAGGAAATGAAGATCTTCGGAGCGCCCGCTGCCCTGGAGCGCATCTACGACCTGATCTTCGGGGTTGTACTGCGCGGGACAACCCCGCCCATGCCCATCCACCTCATTCCCCTCTCCCCGGGTTTCTTCTGGGAAGTCGGAGATCTCTCGATTTCCGCCTTCCCGGTTTCCCACCGGGGGCCGGATTCTCTTGGCTACCTCTTTGAGCAAAAAGGCCGCCGGCCGTTTTTACCCGAAAACGCTGAAAGGCTGGAAATACCTCCCGGCCCATGGCGCAGGCAATTGGCTGCCGGCGAGTCGGTTGTATTGCCGGATGGGCGCTGCATCGCAGCGGACCAGGTGCTCGGGGAATTTCGCCCCGGTCTGCGCCTCGCCGTGGTGGGCGATACCGGAGATGCTCCTTCGTTGCTGGAAACCTGCCGTTCGGTTGATGCCCTCGTTATTGAAGCCACTTACCTTGAAGAGGAGGCTGAACTCGCCCGCCAGTTCTCCCATCTCACCGCCCGCCAAGCTGCCGAACTGGCCCGCCAGGCAGGCGTTCGCAGGCTGATCCTTACCCATATCTCCCGGCGCTATCGTGAAAAGGATGTCCTCACCGAGGCGCAGGAGGTCTTTCCGAACACCACCATCGCCCGGGATTTCGATGCCTTTGCCATCAAACAGGAGGATTAGCTCACATCATTCGATGTGGATCTCGGCCACCGAAGGTACGATCCGACTCGGCAGGTAGGGGTAGCGATCCACGTCTTCCTCCCGGGTGATCCCCGAGAGCACAAGGATGGTTTCCAGGCCCGACTGTACCCCCGCCACAATATCCGTATCCATCCGGTCTCCGATCATCACCGTGTTTTCTGAATGCACCCCCAGGTGATTCATCGCCATGCGCATCATCAAGGGGTTGGGTTTGCCTATAAAAAATGGGTTTACGCTGGTGGCCCGCTGGATGAGCGCCGCCACCGCCCCGCAGGCCGGCTCGATTCCCTCAACCCCCGGCCCTGAAGGGTCCGGGTTAGTTGCAATGAAGCGCGCGCCCGCTGCGATCAACTGGATGGCCTTCGTCAACTGGTTCAGGTTGTACGCGCCGGTCTCCCCCAGCACAACATAATCCGGCTCCAAATCGGTAATAATATATCCGGCATTGTGGATCGCCGAGGTCAGCCCGATATCGCCGATGACATAGGCTTTCCCATTCGGCCGCTGTGCCTGTAAAAAACGGGCAGTGGCCATCGCCGAGGTAAAGATGGCTTCTTCCTCGATCGGCAAACCCAGCCCTTGAAGGTTGTGCGCCAGATCGCGCGGTGTGCTGCGCGGGTTGTTGGTCAGGACAATGTACCTGGCCTTGGCCTTGATGAGCCTTTGGAGGAACAAATCAGCCCCCTGGATCATCATTGAACCTCGGATCAGAACACCATCCATATCGATCAGGTAATTTTTCGTCATGCTTGCATTATAACAGGTTGGTTAATCCAGCCTGGAATCCAAAGGTGGAATGGCCTTTAAAACAGGATGTGATATCATAATGGCAGGTAACCACATTACAGGAGGACAACCATGAACCTACCCTTTGGCAAACCATTGGTCATTGCTCATCGTGGGGCAAGCTCATTGGCTCCCGAAAACACCCTCCAAGCTGCTGAGCGGGGGTGGTGTGTTGCTGCCGACCTTTGGGAACTGGATGTAGCCATGAGCGCAGATGGCGTGCCCGTGGTCATCCATGATGATACCCTGCAGCGCACTTCCAATGCTGCAACCGTCTTCCCGGAACGTTCACCCTGGGAAGTCCACAAATTCAATGTTACCGAACTGGCCCGCCTGGATTTTGGCAGTTGGTATGTGAAAAATGATCCTTACGGGCAAATTGCCGCAGAACAGGTCACCCACGAAGACATCCGCCGCTATTTGGGTGCACAAATCCCAACCCTTCAGGAAGCCCTCCGTTTCACCTATGAGCGCAACTGGCGCGTGAACATAGAGATCAAGGACCTCACCGGAAAACCCGGCGATAACGTCATCGTCAAAAAGGTCCTCAAGTTGATTGCGGAACTGGGTATGGATCCCAACGTCCTCATCTCCTCGTTCCAGCATAAATATTTAAACCAGGTGAAGAACCTCAACCCCAGGTTGTATACGGCCGCCCTGGTCGAAGAGGTTGTGAACGACCCGCTTGCCCTCCTTAAAGCCACCGGTGCCAGGGCATTTAACCCGGGAATGGATTATCTCCCAGACCTGGATGTCATTGGCAGGGTTCGTCGCGCCGGGTATGATGTCTTCATCTGGACGGTCAACGAGGCCGAAGACATGACGCGCTTTATCGAGGCCGGCGCCAGCGGTCTTTTTACCGATTACCCACAGGTCATGGTTTCTTTATTAAAAGATTGATCCCCGCTGGATCGCCGATTGCTCGCTCAACAATTCGGCGTCCGAAAATGTTCAAAATCCGGGGCTCCTGCTTGCAGGATATAAGGGTTTGCCTAGACCAATGAAATTGTTAAGAAAATGCAACGTGGAAAATGGAAATATCAGGCTACAATGAGGATAAGGGTTTTCCGCCGGGCAAACGCTATTGCCGTTAATTGCCCCATCTGAATGGCATCATTGCCCGCAACGCACTCCTTTGTTCCCACCCCCAGCCGCCGCTGGGGGTGAGACGTTAAGAACATTCCCCACCAATCATCCAACCGTCTTCTGATCAAGAAATGTTTTAATGGCCTGGTAATCCTCGTCCATCAGGCGCTGTTTTCCAGTCGTCACCTTGCTGCGCAGTTTGTCCAACTTAACCACCGGCACCGGTGAAACATCCTCCAGTTCAACGTGCGCCCGGGGGTGCGTAAAGATCACCATGGGCTGTATCATCAACTGGGTTTCTGAATTAATCAGCGGCGACAACAAGTGATGCAGCGAAGATGCTGCATCACTTGCGCTGTGCCCGGGGTTTCCCAGGTGTTCCTCGACGATATAACGAAGAGCCCGGCCGAAACCCATCCGTTCCGACCACCGTCCGTTTTTATAGGAAAACTGGCCCTCCAGGTTTACCGTCTCGATCACCGTCAGCCCGTTCGGGCCCAGCAATACATGGTCCGCCAGCAACCTGGGGTAATGGTAAAGCCGGTATCCGTCACTTAACCCTTTTAACGCCTTTCCCAGGCTGTCCTCCGGCCTTGGCTTCCGCACCCAGCGGTTCGCATAAAAAATCCCCAGCATGGAACACAGCAATCCGGCAATCATCAGGAAGGTGGCCAGGGAACTCAGCCTGGGAAAAAACAATGGCAACAAAACGCTGGAGAGAAGAACCAGCAACCCTCCCACACTGGCCACGTTCGCCAGCAGGCTGCGCCTGTGCAACCTTGCTTCATCGAGGATGGTCTTCAAATATCATACATCCTGCGATAGATGGGAGACAGAACCTTATACAATTCCCGGTATTCCCGGTAAAAATCGCCGTAGCGGGCATGGTTTTCCGGGTTTGGCTCCACAACCCTGTCTATCTCCACTAGGTCATCCACTGAATCCATGTCCGGGTGGACGCCCATGCCGACCGCCACTGCCAGTGCCGCCCCCGAAGCGCCCGCCTCCAGGTGGTTTCGCACAACCCTGAAGGGTTTTCCCGTAACATCGGCAATGATTTGAACCCAAATCGCGCTGTTGCAGCCCCCACCGATCCCGTTGAACCCATCAATGTTAAAACCAACCCCTTCCATCTCCTCGCCGATCCAGCGCAGATGGTAGGCCACCCCCTCCATTACCGCTCGTGCCATGTGCCCTTTATTATGGCTCATGTTCAACCCAACAAATCCACCGCGTGCATAATGGTCCAGGATCGGCGCCCGTTCACCGGAGAGCCAGGGCAGAAAAATGAGCTTGTCCGAACCCACCGGTGCTGCGGCTGCCATGTCGCTGATCAGGTCATAGGTCGAGCGGTTGATGTGCACCGATTGTTCCCTCTCCTCCCGGCAAAGCACATCGCGGAACCACATCAAGGCTCCGCCTCCGGTTTCCATCTCACCGGCAATGATGTACTTTTGCGGGTCAATATGGCACAACCCCCAAAGAGGTTTTTCCGGGTGATTGCGAAAGGTGGATGTGGATACCCCGATCCAGGTGGCGGTGCCAATGCACAGGTGCACCCTGCCCTCGCGGTTCGCGCCCGCTCCGGATTGTGCCACTGCCACATCGCCGGCACAATTCACCACCGGCGTCCCCGGCAGTAGGCCGGTCAGTTTTGCGGCTTCGGGTGTTATTTCACCGATGACATCGGTACACGGAAGTGCCGGGGGCAGCATCTCCAAGGGTATCCCCAGTTTCTCGCACACCTCGTTTGACCAGGTCCGCCGGTGTGGATTGAACAGGAAATAGGCGGACGCTCCAACATAATCCGTCACCATCCGGCCTGTTAACTGAAAAACAATATATTCTTTGCAGTCGAACAGGCAGGCTGTCCGTTTCCATATCTCGGGACGTTCCTCCTTCAGCCAGAGAATCCTTGGCACACCATCCTTGGCCGTGGGCATGTTGCCGGTATTCTCATAAAAGAACTTCGGAAGGTCCCCTTCCGCCAGGGTGTTCGCCTGCTTCACGCTGCGCAGGTCCAGCCAGCTCATCATCGGCATCAGGGGTTTTCCCTTTTCATCCACAGGGAGCGTGTTCCACATCTGCGCTGAAATGCCCACCCCCAGGATCTCGGCCGGGTCGATGCCACCTTCCTGAATGACCTGTTTCGTGGTCGCTGCAACCGTTTGCCATAACTCGTCCGGGTCCTGCTCCACCCATTCCGACTGTGGATAGGAGATTCCGTATGGGCTATATACGGATCTGAGCACCTTCCCATTCAGGTCACTCAGGATCGCCTTGTCACCCCCTGTGCCGGTGTCGTGGGCAATGATATATTTTTTCCGCATCAGTTCTCCTCATCAACCCTTGCGGTTTTCTTCAACATACTGTTTTAACAACTTGATGAACAACTGGTTTTGCGGCGGTGTCCCAATGGTCACCCGGATGAAACCTTCGCCCATGTGGTGGGCGGTCATCGGCCGTATGAACAACCCGCGTTCCTTCATCCAATCCCGGATTTCAGTGGCGGTTTTTTTCAGCACCCCGGCGTTAATGAGCACAAAATTGCCTTCCGAGGGATATGCCTTCAAGCCGGGAATCTTGTTCACCTCATCGGTGATGTAATTCCTGCCTTCAATAATATTTTCACGCTTCCTTCGCTGGTCGGCTTCATCCTTCAGGCTGGCCAGTCCGGCTGCCAGGGCGATCAAACTGACATTAAAGGGCATTTTCACCCGGTTAATGTAGCCTGCCAGTTCTTCACTGCACAACAGGTATCCAAGCCGAAAACCAGCCAGTCCAAAAGCCTTGGACATCGTCCGGTTGATCACCATGTGTGGATATTTCTTCAGCATGCCGGCGCGTGTCTTAACATCGTTCTCCAACTCATAATAGGCTTCATCGAAAAAGGTGGGGATGCCCAGTTCAAGCAGCCGTTCCAGTTGTTCCATCGGTATCTGGTTGCCGGAAGGGTTGTTGGGCGAACAAACGAATAATAGTTTTGTGCGTGCCGTCACCGCTTTCAGCATGGCTTCAATATCCCATTCGAAATCCGGCGTCATTGGCACTTGCACAGCCTTCCCACCATGGATCTTAACCCGGGCTTCGTACATCGGGAAGGTGGGCATCGCCATCAAGGCTTCATCCCCCGGCGCGATGAATGTCTGAACCACCATGTCAATAATGTCCGTGCTTCCATTTCCCAGCACCACGTTTTCAGCCGTCAATCCTGCCTTCTCGCCCAGCCTCTTGCGCAGTTCAGGCCCAGAACCCGGGTAAAAGTTTCCCATCCTGGCAGCCTCCACGATGGCATCCATCACCGATTCGGCCGGCGCAATCAGGTTTTCGTTGGACATTAATCGGATGATCTCCGGGTTCTCCCAGGCAACATCCATATGCTTGGCACTGTATGGTTCTGAATCTTTAACCCAGGGTACGATGAATTCAAGCGGTGATTTCATTTCCTTATACCTCTTTTAATATTTGATAAGTCTATCGGTCCATCAGTTCTTCAACATCTCGGTACCACTTCTTTTTTTCTCCAATGGCCGCCCGGGCCTTCCACTTCAAGGTCTTAGGCTCGGATTCGATCCGTTTTTTCAACTCCTCGATCCTTTCATGCACGATCGTGCGGTCTTCAACAGACAACTCCTGGTACTTTTGAAGCATTTCATCGGTCAGTTTCAGGTTGCCTGTCACCGTCCGCCAATACCCCCAATCGCTTGCCAGCGTACGGGCAATGATGCCCGCGTTCACCGTTTCGTCGTCACTGTCGCCTACCGGGTGCTCCCTCAGCAGCATGATGGTATCAATCAAATCTTTTTCGTTGATCTGGAAGATCTGCATTTTCTCCAACACCAATTCGGCCAGCGGCAGGGTCCAATCATCAACCTCCAGCCGATTAACGAAGTTCACGGAATGCGAGAACTTTAATTCGTTGAAGAAGATGTCAATATGCCGGCCAAAGGCAGGATCATGAAACAACATTCGCGAATCCCCGAACAATTGGGTCACGGTCTTGTCCTCTTCGTAACCCAGTTCGCGGAATATACGCTGGATATCCTTGAAATACCTGGGGTACGAGGCAAAATCAATATCTGTAAAAACCCGCCCCAGTTTGTCCTGCAGGAAACCGAATTGGGTGCAATGGGTGCGAAAGGCCAATGCTCCAATCAGGCGCAAAATGACATGCCTGTTCTCTGGTTGTTTTAGCACTTCAAGGATTCGTGTGCGCTCTTCATAAAAATCTTCAAGGATCTTGTCTGAACTCATCATTCATACTCCAGAGGCAGGGATCAACCCGAGATCAGCAGGTGACCCTTCACCTTGCCGTCTTCCAGGTTAATGATCGCCGCCTTTAAGATCCCTTCAGCATACTCACTTCCAGCATTAATTGCAAGGGTTTTCCCAATGCGCGTGTGTCCGGCGGATTCATGAATATGCCCGTGCAGCGTCAACATCGGTTGCACCTCCTCAATGAACGTCTTTACCGCTGTCGACCCGGCGGATTTCATCACCACCTGCCCGCCTTCGGTGACAATTTTCAGGTTCTTGTCCAACTCCGGGCAGGTATCCAGCCCCGATGAAATCGGTGGAACGTGCAAAACGGCAATCGTCTTGTCCGGGTTAACGATCATCTTCTGCAATTCCCCCAATTTGGCGGTTAAGGCATCTTCTTCAATATCGCGCACACATAGCCAGGGGGTTATATTAGCATACGATAATCCTACCAGTTCATATTCCCCGGCAATCATGAAATGTTTCATGTCAGGGTTATGAACACCCTCGTATTCATCAATGATCGGGTCAATGGACCGCAGGTCGTCATTTCCTGGCATAAAGTACATTTCCATCTTGTTGGCGGCCAGCTTGTCAACCGCCAGTTCCAGCCATTCACGGACCCGCTGGTTCATTTCCTGCTCAAAACGGGCCGACATCTTGTCCGAATTCGCCTCCAGGTCAGCGGCTTCGTCCTTCTCCAGGACAATGGGATAGAAGCCAACATTGCTGATCACGGTTTCCAATTTTTCCAGTTCCTCCGGCGTGGTGGCCTCTTCCTTTCTTCCAAACAGATAACCAATATAGTGACCCTGTCCCTGGTGGATCACCGGCACCATCGCCTTGCCGGTAACATCCCCCCCAACGACCAAAACATTGGCCTTGTACTGCAGCGCCGCTGAAAGAAATTTGCGATACACGGCGTTTGATCCATGGAAGTCGGAACCGTATAAAATCCTTACCAGCTTGCCGCCCGAGAACATTTTGCCAAATTTCATCGAATTGCCTCCAAAGGGTTATTTTTATTATCCCAATAATGATGAATAATAACAAACCGGGAGGAGAGAGTATCTCCCCCCGGTTGCATTCCGAACTGAGATTATACAGGTGGAATCGACTGGAAAGTCCAGTTGATGTCGATTCCTTCTTTCTTCAGGCGGTAGGCTCGTGCAATGTAGAAGACGGCGATACCGCTCAACAGGAATCCGAACAATGTCCCCAGGGTTCCAACGCCAATGCGCCCTCCAACTGCCGGGAAGAGGAACGAGGCGATCAGCATCCAGACCAGGTAGGCCAGGGTAATGCCGCCAACAATAGTGATCACCGGCACCTTGCCGATCTTGCGCCGGACAAAACCGCTGGAATTCTCGAACAGGTCCGGCTTGACGAAGGGGAAGAAGGTGATGGCCGTTACAGGCACCAGTTGCGTACATACGGCAAAGAACACAAAGTTCAGCTGGGCTCCCATCACACCACCGGCAGCGGCGTCGATCACTCCGATCTCGGCAATTAGCGAGATGATAAGGATGGCTATGATCGGGCTGCGCAGGGTCGGGTGAATGTAGCACACCTTCTCGGGGATCAACCGGTCAAAAGACCAGGCGAAAATGATCCGGCTGCAATAGAAGAAGTAGGTTTGTGCAAGGTTGATCAGCGTATAGATCCACCCGACCGTGACGATCAACAGCAGCGGGAAACTCGGTTTAAGGATCGCAGCGTAGAAGATGATCCACGGCATTGCCCCGCCTTCATAGCCAATGTTGCTCAGGTAACTTTCCGCCGCCAGCCATTCCAACGGCACAAGGCGCTGAAGGAACACGGCAGCCACAACAAAGATCGCCCAGGTGACCAGCAGGGAAGACCAGGATCCGGCCAGCAGTGTTGTATCCGCTTGTTTTACTTCACCAGCGAAGAAGGTGGGAATGTAGTACCCGTAGAAGACCCAAAAGCCCATGATCAAACCGGCCAGGGTCATCAAAGCCACGTTCGGGTTGATCACCATTCCGTTGTCAATGGCCAGTTGGATGCGCTGTTCGTAACTGCCGGCGCCCATGAACTTGTCCCAGGCTGGTGCAAAGCTGCCTGCCGGCGCTGAGACCAGTTGGAAGTAGATTACCGCCCAGGCCAGCAGACCAAGGAAGAACCCAACTTCCAGAATTCGCAGGATCGTGCGCGTTGGCAGGATCATCGTCCCAAAGGTGATCAGGGTGCCGATCGTCCCGATCAGGATGATGCCGGTTGTTGTGGACGACCAGTCGGCAAATGAAACCATTGCCGGGTTGTTTAAGACGATCCCCATCGTGCGGAACAGGGTCGGTACGGCAGTTTCCGGGATCCAGGCAATTAGGGATCCGGCCACCATGGCAGAGAAGATGACCAGCGTCCAGCTGGCTGCAAACGCCAGTGGGGCGCTCAGGGTCCGGCTGCCGAGTGTATAGTCCGCCGCCGACCTGGGCATGGTCGCCCCGATCGCCGAGTAGGTATAGGCATGGAACAGGCAAAAGAACATGGCCACGGTCAACACGCCGATAATGCTGCTTCCCGGCCACACACCGGCCACCCATGAAAATGGGATGAGACCAGAGGATGACAAACTGATACAGTGGACGCCAAACACCATGGCGCCAAAAATACCAATTGTCCGTACCAGGCCGGAACTCTTGCGGGCATAAAGCTTGCGGTCGCCCGCTTCTGCTGTATTGCTCATTTCAGCCATATTTCCTCCTTAAAAAATGTTTGAAATAAAATGGATGTGACAAATTGCAATTGAAAACCGGGTTTATGTCTCGAATACGCACCTCCTTTTCTGCACTGATCACGCATGGCGGGCAAATGGCAGGGATGGACCATCAACCCTGTTTACCCAATTCAATGTTGGCATGAATGCGTGCATAATCACTTCGCAGAAAATCCTGCGAATAACTGACTGGTTTTTGATCCTCCTGGTTGTAGATCGTTCGCGAAACCATCAATAACGGAAAACCTTCCTCAACACGAAATTGGGCCGCCACACTTTCATTCGCCGCCACGGCCTCAACCGTTTGTGAGATCCGTCCAATTTGAACATCATAAACGCCGGTTAACAGGTCATAGATGTTGGTTTTTTCCAGGTCCCACTCCTCAAGGTTCGGGCATCGGCTGCAGGGGAAAAAACTTCTTTCCAGGAGGACTGGAACACGGTTTGCAAAACGCAAAATGGACACCCGGTACAAAGCGTGCCCAATTTCCACCTCCAGTTGTTCTGAAAGTCGCCTGCTGGCTGGCACTTGACCAAATTCCAGCAATTGGCTGGCTGGGACCATGTTATTCGCAGCCAGTGTGGCCATTGTGTTCAGCAGATCTCCCGATTCAAAGGTCAGTCTGGGCTTGGCCACATATGTACCCGAACCATGCCGCCGTTCCAACAGGCCTTCATTCACCAGTTCGGTCAGCGCCTTGCGGACGGTCATCCGGCTCACACCCAGTTCATCGCTGAAATCCCTCTCTGAATGGATCTTTGTCTCAGGCGGTAATTGTCCGGTCAGGATCAAATCGGCAATATATTCCTGAATTTGAATGTAAAGTGGTTTTACAATCTCACCGCATGTAGACCACTTGTCGTTATTTTTCGTCTTTTTTTGGGGCAACTCATCAATGTGGTACATGGTATAGGCGATGAAAATCACTGGTATAAGAACAATAATTGCTTGATATTGGATTAAAAATATCTTAATTTTTGCCAGTTACGAACATTTTACATCAATTTTCAGGAAATTCAATACCCTTTCCCGATAATTTTCGTCAATTCTGGTTTTTTTTTCGATTTATTTGGGTTATTTGTAAAAGTGGTATATGGTATAAGTCGGATTACAAACCATCCCGTCACTCTGCAATTCGGCAGGGTTTACAATCCTGCTTCGGCTTCAAATGTTCCCTTCAGGTTCGCATACAAACCTTTGTATACTTCATAACCCCGCTCGTAGTAATCCGCATCCCCCTTGTTGGGGTTTGTTCTGCTGGTTGTGCGAACACATCGTTCACAGGCATCCCGCACATCCGGCCAATTGCCTGCACAAACTCCCGCCAGCAGAGCCGCTCCATAGGCCGCCCCCTCCACCACATCCACCCCCGTCAACTCCTGGCCTAAAATATCCGCCAGGATCTGCCTCCAGGTGGCATTCCGCGTACCCCCACCCGATGCCCTTAATTGCTTCAACTTCAGGCCTCCGACAGACCGGATCAACTCCAGGCTGTCCCGCAGGCCGTAACCCACCCCCTCCAGCACGGCGCGCACCAGGTGTGCCTTCCCATGCCGAAGCGTCAACCCAACAAAAGCCCCCCTTGCCAGCGGGTCGGCATGCGGCGTCCGTTCCCCGGTTAGGTACGGCAGGAACAACAATCCCTCAGAACCGGCGGCGGCACTTTCCACAGAGTCCAACAATTCATCGTAATCGGTTCCCGGTGCCAATACATCCCTAAGCCACTTTAACGAACCGCCAGCCGAGAGGGTCACTCCCATGGCATGCCACATTTGCGGAACAGCGTGGCAGAACAGGTGTAGGCTGCCCTCCGTTCCCACCGGCGGTCTTGTGGTTGGCGCAAAGATGATCCCGGAGGTTCCCAGCGTCAGCGCCCACACACCTTCTTCCACCGCACCCACACCCACCGCCTGGGCGGCCTGGTCACCTCCCCCGGCTGCCACCAGCGTTCCCTTGTGCAAACCAACAGTCTCCGCCACCCCGGCGGCAACTTCTCCACTGATCTCCGGTCCTTCATGAACCCGCGGCAGCCATTCCCTTGCCACCCCCAGTCGTTCACAAACAGTATCCGACCAATCCCGGCGGTGGATGTCCAGCAGCAGTGTCCCGGCTGCATCCGAGCAGTCACTGGCAAAGGCACCCGTTAACCTGTATCGCACATAGTCCTTCGGCAACAGCACATGGGCGATCCTGTCATAAATATCAGGCTCGTTCTCGGCCACCCACAGCAGTTTTGGTGCCGTGAAACCGGGCAGCGCAACGTTGCCGGTCAGGTGGATCAATTCCTTCCTGCCGATGCGTTCCTCGATCTCCCGGCATTGCTCTCCCGTGCGTTGATCATTCCACAGGATGGCCGGCCTCAGCACCTGCCCGTCCCGGTCCAGCAACACCAGCCCGTGCATCTGACCGGTCAGCCCCAGCGCCCGAATTTCGTCCGGACGGATCTTTGCCGCCCCGATCACCCGTCGGATGGCGGCTATGGTGTTCTGCCACCAGATCTCTGGCTCCTGTTCGGTCCATAACGGCCGTGGGGTTTGAAAATCCTGTTCCTTGGAGGCAATGTCCACAACCCTTCCCGCCTCATCGATCAACAATGCCTTAACGCTCGTTGTGGAAACATCAATTCCCAGGAAATAACCACTATTCAAAGGAATCCCTCCCCACGTGCAATCCAGGTTGTTGTTCTGATATTGTCATATCCCCGGTGCTCAGCGTACGCCCATCAGGATCTCGTTCGTCAACTGGTCCAGTTTTTCATATTCCATTCCCCTGGCTGCCAACTGGTCAACATCGAACACATGCCTTAGCAGGGCCTCCGCCTTTCGGCGCTCATACTTCCCAACGAAGGCCGCTGTAGATCCATCATCGGCATGGATCTTCTCCAGCAGCCCCAGCACCTCCGCATCCGCATTCCAGCGTTTTGCCTTTTCTTTCAGGATCAGGTAGGTTCGCATGCAGCCACGGGCGAAATCCTTCACACCTTTCCGGTCCTCGGTCCGCATGGCATGGGCATCAAAATGCCTGCTGCCATCATATCCAACATCCTCCAGGAACTTCACCAGGAAGAAACTCTGCTTGATGTTCTGCATCCCAAAGCGCCAGTCCTGGTCGAAGCGGGCATAGTTCTGGTCATTCAGGTCAATATGGAACAGTTTTCCGGCTTCCCAGGCTTGCGCCACGCTGTGCAGAAAGTTTAAACCTGCCATGTGCTCGTGGGCCATTTCCGGGTTCACCCCGACCATTTCCGGGTGATCCAGTGTCTCAATAAATCCCAGGTACGCGCCCGTGGTCGGAAAGAACAGGTCTCCCCGCGGTTCATTCGGCTTTGCTTCCAGCCCAAAGCGCAGGTCATAACCCTGGTCCAGCGCGTAATCGCACAGGAAGTTCAGCGCCTCCCGAAAGCGCTTAATGCTTTCCAGCGGATCTTTTGTACCGTCAGCATCCACCCCTTCACGCCCTCCCCAGAACACGTACACCCGGGCTCCCAACTCCACCCCCAGGTCCATCGCCTGCATGGTCTTCTGCAGCGCAAAGGCCCGCACCTTTGGGTCATTGGCGGTGAAGGCCCCATCCTTGAACACCGGGTGGGCGAACAGGTTCGTCGTAGCCATGGGAACGCACAGCCCCGTATCCGCCAGCGCTTTTTTAAAATCTTTCAGAATTATTTTTCGCTGCGCCGCATCGGCCCCAAACGGGACAAGGTCATTGTCATGAAAATTGACCCCGTAGGCACCGGTTTCTGCCAGCAGGTGTACGATCTCAACCGGCGACATGGCCGGCCGCACCGGGTCCCCAAACGGGTCGCGTCCGGTATTGCCCACCGTCCAGAGCCCAAAGGTAAAACGGTGTTCCGGCTTGGGTGTATACAGGTCCATGGTTGTACTCCTTTCTGCTGTCAGTTGATTATCCCATAATTTCCCTTTCCGGCGTCAACCCACATCAAATAATCACCGGGATTTCTCCCGGAATTTCCTCCAACCCCTTGTATTAGAACGTATTTTCTATTATACTTGGGGTGGCTGTACATGCAGCCGGAGGTTTTCTGTGAAACCCTGGAACATTTTCTTGCGCCGTCCTGGCGCCCCTCCGCAGGCCGACCCCATCCGCCTGGACCTTGAGGCACCCTACCGCGACCTGCTCCTTTCATTGGCAGCCCGGGAGCAGCGCCTGCCCGGCGAGGTGGCCGCCGCCCTGCTGCAAGACGCACTGGCTGCCCGCCAGGAAGCCGAACACAGCCTGGCCCGCTGGAGTTCCCTTTCGCCGCGCGAACAGGAGATCGCCGCCCTCACCTGCCTCAGTTGCACCAACCGCCAGATCGCCAGCCGCCTGGGCATTTCGCCCGAAACCGTCAAAACCCACCTGCACAACCTGCTGACCAAGTTCAACCTGCGCTCCAAGGCCGAACTCCGCCAGGCTCTCTCAGGCTGGGACTTCCGCTCCTGGCGCTGAAAGGCCCTCCCCCTCGCGGGTTACCCCCTTTCTCACCCTTTTTTCACCCCCGCCATGGGATGGCATCACCGGCTTGCCGGGAGTATGCTCAGGGCATGAACATCATCCCTTCCCCCACCACCGGCGGCTACTCGCTGCTGATCGCCTCCAGCCAGGTACTGCCCGACCTCTTTGAAACGGTTGCGCTGCTGGCTCGCAGCGGCCCCCTTTTCGTACTGGACGGCGGCAACGTCTTCAACGCCTACCGGCTTGCCCGCCCGCTGCGCCGCGGCCCTCTGTCCATGGAACAGGCCCTGCAGAATGTCCATCTCGGCCGGGCCTTCACCTGTTACCAGGTGGCCAGCCTCCTCGATCAGCCCGCCGGTGGCTTGCCGATTCTGGTGCTCGATATGCTCTCCACCTTCCTGGATGAAAGTGTCCCCCTTTTCGAGCGGCATAGGGTGCTGACCTCCTGCGCGGCCCGGCTGTCACTGCTCGGTTATTCCGCTCCTTGCGCCGTGTGGGTGCGCGCCGGCCGCGGCGAAACCCTCCTTCCGCCCCTCCTTGAAGCCGCCAGCCAGGTCACCCATGCCGGGGTTCTGCCCCCGCCACCCACCCCACAGCCGGCCCTGTTTTGATCGCGGAGATGCCCCATGGGACGCACCCTCCCCTCCATCACCCAGGTCTTCAACCAGGAACAGGAAGCCTTCAACCGCTTCCGCCGTGCCCTGCGTCGAACCGACCAGGAGGCCCTCGACGAATTGTTCGCCTCCGCCCATCAGCACCTGGCGGCCGCCTCCTACGCAGCCCACGCCCTGCCGTTTGAAACCTTCCTCCTGGCCATGCTGCTGGAGGACCACAAGCAGATCCGCCGCCTGCAGCAGCGCCTGGAAGCGCTCGAGGCCCGGGTTCCCTCCGATGGCTGAGCACAGCGGCTGGATCCTTGACCTCTACGAGGACGCCGGCGAGGGGGTGGTGCTTTGGCTCCTCGCGGATGACGGCACCCGCCTTCGCCTGCACCGGCCTTTCCCGGTCACGTTCTATGTCGGCGGCGAAGAAGCCGCCCTGCACGCCCTTGAGCGCTGGTTGAAGGGGCAGCCGGTTCCCCTCCAACTCGGCCGCGCGGAGCGGTTTGATGTCTTCCTCGGCAGGCAGGTCCCCGTGCTCTCCGTGCAGGTGCAGCGCCCCACTGATCAGCCGGCGCTCTTCCGGCAGGTCAGCCGGCAGTTCCCCGCCCTTTCCTACGCCGATGCCGACATCCCCATCGCCCTGCGTTTCGCGGCCGCCCACGGCGTGGGCATCCTCGGCCGCTGTTCTGTCGAGGCCGCAGGCGCCCTCCTGCAGTCCGTCACTCCCCTGGGCGCCTCCCCCGATGCAGGCGCGGAAGACCTGCCCCTGCGCATCCTCAGGCTCACCCCCGATTGCGACCCCGCGCATGGCACACCCCGCGCTCTGGAGGTCCGCTCTGGCAAACATGCCTGCCTCCTGGACCTGGACCCGGCCCGGCCCCTTCTCCTCAACCTGCAGGCCATCCTGCGGCGCACCGACCCCGACCTCCTGCTCACCCGCTGGGGCGATACCTGGCTGCTGCCATGGCTCCTCGGGCAGTCCCGCCGGCAGGGGCTGCTGCTTCCGCTCAGCCGCGACGCGTCCCGCCAGCCGGTCTTCTTCCGCGAACGCAGCTACTTCTCCTATGGCCAGGTCGTCCATCGCGGCCAGCAGGTGCACCTCTTCGGCCGCTGGCACATCGACTGCCGCAACGCCATGCTCTGGGACGACTACGACCTGCAGGGCGCTCTCGAAACGGCCCGCATCACCTGCATGCCGGTGCAAATGGCCAGCCGGCTCTCCCCCGGTTCGGGCATCTCTGCTGTGCAAATACTCACCGCCCTGCGCCAGCGCACCCTTGTCCCCTGGCAAAAACAGCAAACGGAAAAGGTCAAGCCGGTTGCCGCCCTCTTTTCCGCCGACCAGGGCGGCCTTGTGTATCAGCCGCCACCCGGTGTTTACCGGGATGTGGCCGAACTTGATTTCGTTTCCATGTACCCGGCCATCATGGTGCGCTTCAACCTCTCCGCCGAGACCGTGGGGGTGGATGGCCCCTCCACCCCCGTCCCGGGCCTGGATTTTGGCGTCCTCAAGGCTCCGCCCGGCATCGTGCCGCAGTCGCTCTTGCCGTTGCTGGAACGCCGGGTTGCCCTCAAGCGTCGGGCTTCCAGCCTGCCGCGTTGGGACCCGCGCCGTGAGACCTGCCGCCGGCAGGCTGCCGCTCTCAAGTGGCTGCTCGTCACCTGCTTTGGTTACCTCGGCTACAAGAACGCCCGTTTCGGCCGCATTGAGGCACACCAGGCTGTCACCGCTTATGGGCGCGAGGCGCTGCTGCGGGCAAAGGAAGCCGCCGAAGACTTCGGGTTCGAGGTCCTGCACATGTACGTGGACGCCCTCTGGGTGCGTCAGCCCGGCAGGAACACCCCCGCCGATCTCCAGCCGCTCCTGGAGGAAATCCAGCAGCGCACCGGCCTGCCATTGGGCCTGGAGGGCATCTACCGCTGGCTGGCTTTCCTGCCTTCGCGTGTGGATGGACGTCGGCCGGTGGCCAGTCGTTACTTCGGCGCCTTCCAGGATGGCTCGCTCAAGATCCGCGGCATCGAGGCCCGCCGGCGCGACACCCCAACCTGGATCGCCCGCTGCCAGCTGGAACTGCTGAACCTGCTGGCGTCCGCCCCCGACCCCCGCCTGGCGTTGCCTGCCGCCCTGGTCTGCCTGCGCCGCCAGCTCGCCGACCTCCGGCAGGGCCGCCCTCCTGCCGAAGAACTCGTTGTCCGCCAGAAACTCACCCGCAGGCCGGAGGAGTATCGCACCCCTTCGGCCTCCGCCCGGGCTGCCATGCAGTTGCAGGCTGCCGGCAGGCGGGTGCGCCCCGGTCAGCGCATTTCCCTGCTCATTACGGCCGGCAAACCGGGGGTCTTCGCCTGGGATATGCCGCACCCGCCGCGCCTGCCCGCCCTGGACCTGGACCGTTACGAGGTTCTCCTCTTGCGGGCGGCCTCCTCCGTGTTGGGCCCGTTCGGCTGGGACGAACAGTCCCTGCGGGCCAGCCTGCACGGCGGCCTTCAGGCTGGCATTTTCCCGGGTTTTTCCAACCTCCCGCCTTTGCCCTCCAGCCCGGTAGCACAACCGGGGGCCTTTCCGCGACCCTATAACGCCCACCCGGTTCTGCCAAATTGAAAAGAAGGCCGCAAGGCTGTTGCACAGCCTGGAAATCCACCTTTCAATTTCCTTGACAGATGACTCCCTGCATGATATAAAAGCGCCACTGTGAGTATGTCTACCAATCTCGGTGCTAAGCGAATCAACACACTGCCCACCTTTTTGGAAGGTTGGGGTTTTCCGCTTGGCAGGTAGTACCAGAGAGAAACAAGAGCGTGAAAGGCCTTCCGAAAAGGAAGGCCTTTTTGTTTGCCCATGCGCAGGCCACGCGAACCAGGGACTGGCTTAAGCAGCCCGGCCGGAGGTGTGAGAAGAAGGCTCTAAACTTCACCCCCATATACGCAGAAAAACCCGCCGCTGTTCGGTGGGCCGGACTGCCGCCTGTCGTCGTGCCCTGTGCACCACCATCAACAACACAGATTAATCGGAGAATAAGAAATGAGAACTGTAACCCTGGCAACACTTGTCGTCCTTCTTGGCACATTGCTCCTGGCCGCATGTGCACCTGCTGCCACCCCTATGCCCACCGCTCAGCCGGAAGGCTGCCTCGGAACCGCCGAAGATGCCCTGGTCGACCTCGACTGCCGCTCCTTCACCGTGGCCGTCGAGAACGCTTACCAGCCGTTCAACTACATATCACCCAAGACCGGCCAGGGCGCCGGCTGGGATTATGACGCCATAAACGCCATCTGCACCCGCCTTCATTGCACGCCCGTGTTTGTGGAGGCCGCCTGGGAGACCATGATCCAGGCTGTTGCCGACGGCCAGTATGACGTGGCTGGTGACGGCATCACCATCACCGAAGACCGGGCCAAGATCGTGGACTTCTCGGATGGCTACATCAGCATCGAACAGCGCCTCCTTGTCCGCAAAGGTGAATCCCGCTTCGACAGCATCGAATCCTTTATCGCCCAGCCGGACCTGATCATGGGAACCCAGGCCAACACCACCAATTACGAAACGGCCAAAGGTCTGCTGCCGGAATCCCGCCTGAAGGCTTTCGAGACCTTCCCCTTCGCCGTCCAGGCCCTCATTTCCCAGGATGTTGATACGGTCATCATCGATGAGGTGGCTGGAATGGGGTATATGGGGGAGAACGCAGACAAACTGGGGTTCGTGGGTCCCTCCATCAGCAGTGACGCCCTGGGGTTTGCATTCACCAAGGGGAGCACCCTGGTCGGGCCGTTCAATCGGGCCATTGCAGCCATGAAAGAGGACGGCACCATGGACGCTCTGAACCTCAAATTCTTTGGACCTGGCTTCATCCCCGAGTAAACCGGATCATCGAAGCAATGGACCGGGAGGCGAACCAAACCGGCAAGCCTCCCGGTCAGTTCCGAACTGGAATAAGATCGAAAGGGAGCACTCTCAAAATGGAGGAAGATGCCTATCCTCTCATGGATACTTCACCCGGTAAAACACTGCTCGGGCCGGGCTTGAAAAAGAAACTGGAAACATTCCCCTGGTGGTTTGTCGTTCTCATCCTTTTTGGCATCGGAATGGCCTTCACCATTCTCAGCAATCCAAGCTATTCCGAAGCCTTTTCAATCATCAAGGTCGGCCTTAGCGTTACCATCACCACCTCCCTGGCCGCCTACGGTTTTGCCCTTCTCCTCGGTTTGGTCACCGGGCTCTGGCGCATCTCCAACAACGTGGTGCTGCGCAATCTGGCCACCTTGTATGTGGAAGTGATCCGCGGCGTTCCAATGCTGGTATTAATCTTCTTTATCGCCCTTGTCCTGGTCCCCCTGGCTGTTGAAGGCATCAATCTCCTCGGTGCCTGGTTGATCAGCATCGGTGCCGTAACCCTGGGCAAACCGCTTGTCGCCCTGGTCATAAAAAACATCCCCATGAACGTGCGCGCCATCATTGCCCTTTCCACCACCTATGGCGCCTTCCAGGCAGAGATCTTCCGGGCCGGCATCCAGTCGGTCGGCAGCGGACAAATGGAGGCTGCCCGCTCCCAGGGCATGAGCTACGCCCAGGCCATGTGGCACATCATCCTCCCCCAGGCCATCCGGAATGTTCTCCCCGCCTTGGGGAACGACTTTATCGCCATGCTCAAGGATTCATCCCTGGTTTCCGTCCTGGCCGTGCGCGACATCACCCAGGTGGCCCGCCTCTATGCCGGGCAGTCCTTCCGCTTTCCTGAGGCTTACACAACCCTCGCCACCCTCTACCTGACCATGACGGTCGTTCTTTCTCTCCTGGTCAAGGCTCTCGAAAGGAGTTACCGCAAAAATGAACGTAGCCACTGACATTATCCGCATTGACAATCTGCGCAAAGCATTCGGCACTGTGGAAGCCCTGGATGGGGTAAACCTCACCATCCCGCGTGGGCGGGTCATTGTCATAATCGGGCCCAGCGGCTCGGGAAAATCCACCCTCCTGCGCTGCATCAACCGCCTGGAATCCCCCACCTGCGGTGAGGTCTGGGTGGATGGTGAGGCTGTCACCGGGGAACAAAAATCGCTCAACCGCATTCGCTCTGAGATCGGTATGGTCTTCCAACATTTCAACCTGTACCAGCACCTCACCGTCCTCGAAAACATCACCCTCGCCCAGCGAATCGTACGCAAACGCAGCAGGGAGGAGGCCGAAGCCAACGCCATGCGCCAGTTGGAGCGGGTGGGCATCGCCGAAAAAGCCAACGCCTACCCCCAACAACTATCCGGCGGGCAGCAGCAGCGTGTCGCCATCGCCCGTGCGCTCGCCATGGATCCCAAGATCCTGCTTTTCGATGAGCCCACCAGCGCCCTCGACCCCGAGATGATCAAGGAAGTCCTCGACGTGATGTTGATGCTGGCCAGGGATGGCATTACCATGGTTGTGGTCACCCACGAGATGGGTTTCGCCCGTGCAGCCGCGGATGAGGTCATCTTCATGGATGGCGGCCGGATCATCGAACACGGCAAACCGGAATGGCTGTTCGAGAAGCCCCGCCACCAACGCACCCGGCAGTTCCTCGCTCAGATCCTTGCCAAGTAGTCTCAACCACCCGGGATATTTGTGAGGTGCATTTGGCGGACGTTAAGGGAAATCAGGATCATTTGTGGCAACAACCATTGCCACCTTCACACCGGTTGTCTCAGGCGTTGGGTGGTATTCGCTTGGAACTCATCACCCACCCAGGCTCCAGCCAAACCGCTCTATGTCGACCTTGCCGTTCAGGTCGAATTCAACGCCCTCCTCTTCCAGCAGCATGCGCTGTATGGCACTTCCAAAACCAAAGCCCCGTGGGCTGATCTTGCCCTTGTAGTTGATCACCCGCTGCCATGGCACATCATTTTCAGCGGGCAGGGCGGCTAAGGCAAAACCGACCATTCGTGCGGTCACCCCGCCCGCCAGGTCGGCCACGGTCCCATACGTCGTCACACGCCCATAAGGGATCTGCCGAACCACCCGGTAGATCCGCTCATAGGTCGGAATGTCATCGCAGTCGTTCATTCTCAACAAGTTGGTCCATGTCCATGGAACAATCCCCCCTGGTAAGCCTGCCCGGCTGATCTCCACCTCCTAAGGATTTTGTGAGGCCGGTTTTCCGAACCTGCCAAGCCTCATCCCTCCTGATTTTAAACCCGAATGTCCGGTTTTCCCCCGGTTTACAATCCATTATCAATCTGTCCGGGAGAATTGACTTCCAAACATCGCATTGTAAAATTAACCGTGGAGGGTTTGCTTGTTGAAAACGTGTCGGCCGATTCATCGGTCGTTCCGGGCCAACCCGTCATACCCCGGAGAGCCATCGCCCCGAATCCTCCTTCGTCCCAAACGGAATTACACCCAGTTCGCCGGGTAATTGGGCCTCCCTCAATGGTGGCAAAACAGCGCCAACCCTCCGCGGCCACCGGGGGCCACATTTTCCAGGCAGGAATGTGCCGGGATGCTTTTTAAGGTTCAACTCAAACCCATCTTCGCGGGTATCGTTGCCATGCTGGCGGTAAGCGTTTTTACCTTCGGCTTGCTCCCCATCCGCAACTCCCATACCCCTCCCGGGACGGCAGAGGTCACCCCGGTCGATGCACGCCGCGCGGATTCGCAACCGGCTTTGGAAGGGCCGGTTCACGCATCCCTTTCTGAAACGAATACCGGTGAAAAAAAAGCCCTTGATGAGGTTTCCGGGGAAAAGAATCCAAGGGGTATTACAACCTATGCCCCCACCAGCCACCGCTTGGCGCACAGGGAACAACTGGACCTGGAACTTTTTTCACTTCCGCTGCGGAACGGCAACAGCCATCAGGTTCGTGGCATTTATGCCGGTGGATTTTTTCAATTACGGGTCCAACAACAGCCGGAAGGCGAAATGGGGTACGTATCGGTTCAGGAGGATGTTGTCACACAATTTTCCAGAGCCGCCTTGTTCAACGTGTACGGTTTTTTGGCGCATAACGATGCCGCCGGGCGCTTGTTCTACAACCTGTCCATCGGAGATCTCGTCTATGTGGTTTATGGCGACGGATCCTTCAAGGGGTACCAGGTCACGGAAACAAAACGGTATCAGGCCTTGCAAGGGTGTGATCCGGACAGTGACTTCATCAACTTGGAAACCGGCCGGCAAATCACTGCGGATGCTCTCTTTAAACAGGTTTACACCGGCAGCCACCACCTTGTCCTGCAAACCTGCATCTGCCAGCAGGATGATCCCCATTGGGGCCGCTATTTTGTGATCGCAGAGCCGGTGGGTCCTGAACCTCCTGCGCAATAGGAGGGATTCCCCCTGCACCTCCCGGGTTGTTCAATTTGAACTGTCCTGTTACTGTATCAAAAATCCATAGAACTGGTAAAAGAGAGAGATGATCAGCCATG